>NZ_QBKG01000004.1 GCF_003054025.1 Capnocytophaga leadbetteri | reverse complement strand
AGCTTGCTCATGATATTTAACTTCTTTATATAAATTTGCTATTTTTTCCATTTTTATTCTTTCTTTACAATTTAAAAATGTTAAAATAATTATAGTTAATAAATATATTTTTTTCATAAGTTATAATTTAAATTCATACGAAAATCCTTCGTGGATTAGATATTTTTTTCAGAGTGCAAATATATGAAATTATTTAGACACCTCAAAAATAGTATTTGGGAGCAAAGATAGTAAATAATTTGGCGATGCGCAATCTAAAAATCTCTCCTTACTGTAGCAGATTCATTTCATTCCGTGAAAATCCAGAAAAAATTTCTTTCCTTATTTACCCTATACAAACGATATACAAACGATATAGGAAGACCGAAGGATAGTCAAACAATTACCGAAGATTAAATATCTAATGCTTCTGCCGAAACTAGAAAAATATTCTGTTTTACCTACTCACCTCTCCCGCCACACTTGTGTTTTCTGTGCTATCCGTGCAAGGCTTAAGCTACCAACTTGCAGCCTAACTTTCTTCAAAATTTCTACACAAACTGTAAGAGTTATGTGTTAAAAATTTGTTAATGTTTAAAAGGCAGAATAGTCTTTTATGGGATTTGTATTACATTTGCACTCTATTAAAAACATATTAAAATAACTAAACTATGATGAATTTTCTAAAGAATCTTCAGAATATGATGGGAGGATCTGCTGAAGATATGCAAAAGCAAATGGAGCAAATGCAACAACAAATAGATGCTGCTATGGGTGGCAACGAAAAAAGAGGTTGGCAACCTGATGAAGGTGTGTACTATGCTAAAGGCGAGTACGACAATGCCGTAGAATACAACAATGAAATTGTGTGTATTACCAATGGTTGTTTAGATGAAATGGATGAAATGAATGACGCTATGGATGATAATGACTTCAATCGTGCTGAAGAAGTGCGTTTGCAGTGGATTGAAGATATTGTAGCTTTCAAAGAAGAAGTGCACAAACTCGGTGCTTACAAAGGTGATACTTTATTACTTGATGCAGCCATCAAATTCTTCGATAATTACGATGCTCTGATGAAAGATGGTTACAAAACTCTTATCCAAATGCGTCTAAAAGGTTTAAGAGGTACTCCTGAAGAGCAAGCTCAACTTAAGAAAAACAATGCTTTCATACAAAAATTTACTGATAAATTCAACGAGGTAAGCGATGTGTTTATAGAGCGCTATGAAGACGAAGACTACGACGACGAAGACGAATAAAAAAAAGTGCACGTCCCTCTAATAATTGCATTTTTAAAATTAAATTTTGCTTTTTCAAAAAAAGTCCCTACATTTGCGCGGTAATTAGGTTTGGGTTTTAACATAGCAAACCTAACAACTAACACCTAAACACTAAAATATGTTACAAAAAGGTAAAGTATCCCAAGTAATTGGACCGGTAGTAGATGTGCAATTTGCCTCTGATAAAGAGTTGCCTCGCATCTATGACTCATTGGAAATTGTAAGGCCTGACGGCACTAAACTTATCCTAGAAGTGCAATCGCACATAGGCGAAGACGTGGTAAGAGCCATTTCGATGGACTCTACCGAGGGGCTTAGTCGCGATACTGAAGTAATCGCTACGGGTAGCCCTATAAAAATGCCGGTAGGGCACGATATATACGGTAGGCTCTTCAACGTAATCGGCGATGGGGTTGACGGTCTGGGCAACCTGCCTAAAGAAGGCGATAACGGTCTGCCTATTCACCGTCCCGCTCCTAAATTTGAGGACTTATCGACTACTACCGAAGTGCTCTTCACCGGTATTAAAGTAATCGACCTTATCGAACCTTACGCCAAAGGGGGTAAAATCGGTTTGTTCGGTGGTGCCGGTGTGGGTAAAACGGTTCTTATACAAGAGCTTATCAACAATATCGCTAAAGGGCACGGCGGTCTTTCGGTATTCGCTGGGGTAGGCGAACGCACCCGCGAAGGGAATGACCTACTGCGCGAGATGCTTGAATCGGGCATTATCAAATACGGCGATGCCTTTATGGAATCAATGGAAAAAGGCGGTTGGGACTTGAGCAAAGTAGACAAAAATGCGCTGAAAGAATCGAAAGCTACCTTTGTGTTCGGACAGATGAACGAGCCACCAGGGGCGCGTGCGCGTGTGGCACTTTCGGGTCTTACCGTAGCTGAGTACTTCCGCGATGGGGCTGGTGATGGTCAAGGTAAAGACGTACTTTTCTTCGTTGATAATATCTTCCGTTTCACCCAAGCGGGTTCGGAGGTATCTGCGCTATTAGGACGTATGCCTTCGGCGGTGGGTTACCAACCTACACTAGCTACCGAGATGGGAGCTATGCAAGAGCGTATTACCTCTACTAAACACGGTTCTATCACCTCAGTACAAGCGGTATACGTGCCTGCGGACGACCTTACCGACCCTGCGCCTGCGACTACCTTTGCGCACCTCGACGCTACAACGGTATTATCGCGTAAGATAGCTGAGCTAGGTATCTATCCTGCGGTAGACCCTCTTGACTCTACCTCGCGTATCCTTACCCCTGAGATTTTGGGTAAAGAGCACTACGAGTGCGCACAACGCGTGAAACAGCTATTGCAACGCTACAAAGAGCTGCAAGATATTATCGCTATCCTCGGTATGGAAGAGTTATCGGAAGACGACAAAGTAGCGGTGGCTCGTGCGCGCCGTGTACAGCGTTTCTTATCGCAACCTTTCCACGTAGCAGAACAGTTTACCGGATTGCCAGGGGCTTATGTAGATATCAAAGATACTATCAAAGGCTTTAATATGATATTAGACGGTGAATTAGACCATCTGCCAGAAGCGGCTTTCAACCTTAAAGGTACTATCGAAGAGGTTATAGAAGCTGGTGAAAAGATGCTAGCAGAAGCGAGCTAATTTGTCAATTTGACGATTTGCCGATTAGCAGGTTGATATATAAAAAAAAGATTTTATGACAGTAGAAATTTTAACGCCAGAAGCATTGCTTTTTAAAGGAGAGGTAACAGGGGTGACAGTGCCAGGGGCAAAAGCGCCCTTTCAGCTGTTAGACCACCACGCCCCTATTATCTCTATACTTACTTCGGGCGAAATAAAACTATACGAAGGTAAAAAAGAACTGAAGTCTATCGCTATCACTGGCGGTACTATAGAGTTTAATAACAACAAGGCCGTAATACTTGTAGAGTAAGGATTTGTAGTTAGTACCTAAAACCATTAGTCGTCAGAGGACAGCTGAAGCTGATACCTCTGGCGACTAATGGTTATTTTTTGAGAATGATATTTGCTAATTTGGTAATAATTCTTACCTTTGCGAGAAAATTGAAGAGGCAATTTGCCTTATAACCTGATACCTAAGATAAATTAGATAAATAGAATGAAAAATTATTTGAAAATTAGCAGTGCCTGCTTACTAATGGCACTCTGGCCGTGTGCGTGGGCACAGCATACTCCTTTAGGGGGTTTTGCCTACGGCGACAAAGAAGCTCCTACTGGTAAAGAATGGGAATCAGTAGAGGAACTCGCTCTAAATAAGGAGTATCCACGCGCTTATTTCTTCTCGTTCGACAATGAAGCGCAGGCTGCCCAAGTACGCCCCGAAAAATCGCCTTATTGGCTGTCGCTTAACGGTCAATGGCGTTTCCACTGGTGCAAGACTCCTGATGAGCGCCCCAAAGACTTCTACAAAACCAACTACGACGCCTCTGGCTGGGATATGACCCCCGTACCCTCGAACTGGAACGTACAAGGGATACAAAAAGACGGTAAACTGAAATACGGTTTGCCTATCTACGTAAACCAACCTGTGATTTTCTATCACGAGCGCAAAGTAGATGACTGGCGACAAGGGGTAATGCGTACCCCGCCGCAAACGTGGACTACCTATGAGTACCGCAATGAGGTGGGCTCGTATATCCGCTACTTCGAAGTGCCTCGCGAATGGAAAGGTAGAGAGGTATATATCGATTTTGACGGAGTGGATTCTTTCTTCTACCTCTGGATAAACGGTAAATACGTGGGCTTCTCTAAAAACTCGCGCAACGCAGCTTCTTTCAACATAAGCAAATACCTGAAAAAAGGTCAGAATAAATTGGCGGTAGAGGTGTATCGAAACTCTGACGGTTCTTTCTTAGAGTCGCAAGATATGTTCCGCCTGCCAGGTATCTTCAGAACAGTAGCGCTACGCTCTACCCCAAAAGTGCAAATACGCAACCTAAATGTACTAACTGACACTGACAACCTAACCGATTGGCAGCTAAAAGTAACTGCCGAGGTGCGCAACCTCAGCAAAAAAGAGGCTAAAGACTATCGCCTACAGTATGCTGTATACAAAAATATACTTTACAAAGACGATGCTCAGAAAGTAGATGCCCTACAAGCCACTAGCGAAGTGCAGGCGGTTGCTCCTAACGCTATAGAAAAAGTAAGTGCAGCTATCGATGTGAAGCAACCCGATATGTGGTCGGCTGAAGCTCCTAATCGCTATGTGCTCGTAGCACAATTAGTAGATAAAAAAGGCAAAGTGATAGAGACCATCTCTACTTACTTTGGTTTTAGAAAAGTAGAGATAAAAGATACTAAAGCAGCAGATGACAGTTTTGGTAATGCAGGTAGATATTTCTATGTAAACGGCAAACCTATCAAACTAAAAGGGGTAAACCGCCACGAAACACACCCTGACCAAGGGCACGTAGTAACCCACGAACAGATGAAAGAGGAGCTAATGCTGATGAAGCGCGCTAACATCAACCACGTGCGTTGCTCTCACTATCCTCCTGACCCTTACTGGTTCTACCTTAGCGACAAATATGGTATCTATTTAGAAGATGAAGCTAATATAGAGTCGCACCAATATTACTACGGCAAAGAATCGCTTTCACACCCTAAAGAATGGGAAAAAGCGCATACCGCACGAGTAGTAGAAATGGTAGAAGCAGCTTATAACTCGCCTTCTATCGTAATATGGTCATTAGGTAATGAAGCAGGACCTGGTCAGAACTTCGTAACAGCCTACAATCACCTAAAAACCTTAGACACTAGTCGCCCAGTGCAATACGAGCGCAATAACGACATCGTAGATATGGGCTCTAACCAATACCCTTCAGTGGCGTGGGTAAAAGGCGCTGCTACAGGTAAATACGATATTAAATATCCGTTCCACATCTCGGAATACGCACACTCTATGGGGAATGCCGTAGGTAACCTCGCTGATTATTGGGAAGCTATAGAAAGCAGTAACTATATCTGTGGTGGTGCTATCTGGGACTGGGTAGACCAAGCGCTAACTAACTATACCCCTGATGGCAAGCCTTATGCTGCCTACGGAGGTGATTTTGGAGATTTCCCTAACGATGGGCAGTTCGTGATGAATGGTATTATCTTTGCAGACCGCACTGTAAAACCTCAGTACTATGAAGTGCAAAAGGTATATCAGAATATAAAAGTGAAGAAACTGTCGTTTGATACCTTCCAAATTACCAACAAAAGCTATTTTGAGCCTATGGAAGGTTACGAAGGGGTGTGGAAACTCTACCGCAATGGCGAGTTAGTAGAAGAACGCTCTTTTGATGTATCGCCACTAAAACCACAGCTTAAAGGTGTCGTTACCATTGCCCCTAAACGTATGGATAGCAAGAGCGAATACATAGTGGTAATAGAATTCAGACAAGCGGCTGATAAACCTTGGGCTAAAAAAGGTTTTGTGCAAGCACGCGAACAGTTCGTGATACAAGAAGCAGGACAAAAACCTGCAATCGCGACTGTAGCCAAAGGTAGTGCATTAGAGTTATCGCCTGACCAAAAAATGATAGTAGGCAAGGACTTCAGTGTAATGTTTGACTTTGACAAAGGTACTATCGAAACTCTTAGATATGGCAATAACACCATCATAGAAAACAGCGGTTTGGCACTTAACGCTTTCCGCGCCTTTACTAACAACGACCGCTGGGCATACCAACAATGGTTTGCCAAAGGGCTACACAACCTACAGCACAAAGCGTTGGCTAAGAGCGTAAAAGCTAATGCTGATGGCAGCTACAGCTATAGCTTCACGGTACAATCGCAAGCGCCTAATGGAGCAAAAATAGAAGGCGGTACTGCCAGCGGACGCAACAAGATAGTAGAACTTACTGACCGCCCTTTTACTGATGCTGACTTCCGCTTTGTTACGAACCAAGTATTTACCGTATATCCTGACGGGTCTATAGAAGTGCAAGCGAGCATCGGCAGCAATGATGATTTTGTAAATCTTCCGCAGTTAGGATACCTTGTGACTATGCCTAAAACTTACTTCCGTTTCACTTATTACGGAAGAGGCAAACAAGACAACTATCCTGACCGCAAAACAGGTGCCTTTTTGGGTATCTACGAAAGCGATGTACTGAAAGAAGCAGGGAACTTCCCTAAACCACAAGATGTGGGTCACCACCAAGATAGCCGCTGGGCAGCCCTAACCAATATGCGTGGCGCTGGTGCTATATTCGTAGGCACCCAACCGATGGACGTAGCTGCTCTGCCTTATACCGCCCAAGAAATGACCCTCGCGGGACACCCTTTTGAGTTGCCAAATCCTTCGGCTACCTATCTACAGCTAAACATTGCTACTACAGGAGTAGGTGGTAACAGCTGTGGTCCTACCCCTCTACAAAGAGACCGCGTAATGGCTACTCAACATCGCTTTGGCTTTATCATTCGTCCGGCACAGGCAAAACTAGCCGAGGCTGCGAATGTAAGTGCTAGCACTGAAGCTCCTGCTTTTGTATCAGGGCTTATCAACCGCAGTACTATACCGATGAAGGTTATCTTTGCCAGCAGCGAAGAAGTAGGGGCAGGCAATGCCACTCACTTAGTAGATGGCAACCCTAATACAATATGGCACTCTGCTTACTCGGTAACGGTTGCTAAACACCCTCACTGGGTAGATTTCGACCTTAGCAAAGAAGTATCTTTCAAAGGTATTAGCTACCTACCTCGCACAGACGAAGCAGGCAACGGTGATGTAAAAGACTTTAGCATCTCTATAAGCGATGACGCTAAAACGTGGAAAGAGGTGCATAAAGGCAGTTTTTCTCAGAACAGAGGCACGCCACAGCAAGTACTCTTCAAAAGCCCTGTAAAGGCACGCTATGTGCGTTTTACCGCCCTAAGCGAGCAGTACGGACAAGACTTTGCCAGTGGTGCTGAGTTTGGATTGATAGCAGAATAGAGATTAGTCGCTAAGTAGTTAGTCGTTAGCCGTTAGAAATGAGTCGTTAAGTAAGCGACACCCTTCTAACGGCTAACGACTAATTTTTAGTGACTAATTTGCTAATTTAGCAATTAATTGTTACTTTTGCCTCGAACTTATAGCTAAAAATAAAAATACAAATGGAAAAAATCTTTAACAGTTTATTATTTAAAGTGTTTTGCGGTATCGCATTGGGTATATTATTAGGCAACTATGCGCCTGATTGGCTATATCGCATTCTCATTACTTTTAAATCATTATTTGCAAACTTTCTGAACTTCTCTATTCCGCTGATTATGATAGGGCTTATTATGCCCTCTATTGGCGATTTAGAAAAGAATGCTGGTAAACTACTCGCCATCACAGTAGTGATTGCCTATGGGTTTACCCTCTTTTCGGGGTTCTCTACTTATTTCGTAGGAGATTCTTTCTTCAGCTCTCTATTAGAAAACGAACAAATAGGCACTTTGGAAGACCACAGCCGGTCACTCCCCCCTATTTTACAATCGATATGCCGCCTATCTTTGATGTAATGACGGCACTCTTACTCTCTTTTATCGTAGGAATTGGACTCTCAGTACGCGAAGCTCCCGTACTTACTAATGTAGTTAAAGAATTTGGCGATATAGTGAAGTGGCTTATTACTAAAGCTATCATACCCGTACTACCCTACTATATTATGACGATTTTTGCGGAAATAACTTTTAGCGGACAAGTAGCTTCAGTAATGGTAGTGTTCTTTAAGCTGATTATTATCCTCTTTATTATGCACATAGTGCTGCTGCTATTGCAATACATTTTCGCAGGGCTTATTTCTGGTAAAAATCCGATTAAATCATTAGGCACTATGCTACCTGCTTACGCTACGGCATTGGGTACGCAATCGTCGGCAGCTACTATACCGGTTACCTTGCGCCAGTCGCTTAAATTAGGCATATCGCAACGCATTGCGGGCTTTGTTATTCCGCTCTGCGCTACTATTCACCTATCGGGTAGCACAATGAAAATAACCGCTTGTGCTCTTGCGCTAATGATGCTGCAAGGCACTCCGTACGATTTTAGTATGTTTGCGGGCTTTATAATGATGCTCGGTATTATTATGGTAGCCGCACCTGGGGTACCTGGGGGTGCTATTATGGCGGCATTGGGCGTACTACACTCTATGTTAGGCTTCGACGAGAACCAACAGGCGCTAATGGTAGCTCTATATATAGCTATGGATAGCTTTGGCACCGCTTGCAACGTAACAGGTGACGGGGCTGTAGCTCTGATAGTAGATAAGATAGCTAAAAGACCGCAAACAGCTGACGAAGATTAGCCCTTGCGGCGCAACCGTTTGTTAAAGCGATTGACATTCATTTCTGACGGTATTTCCTCCCCTTCAAATACCGCTTTATATAATACTTGGGCACACAGAGGCGCATTGAGCACGCCGCGTGTGCCCAAGCCATTTAATACCCATAAGTGCGGATAAAGTGGGTGTGCCCCCACCAAAGGGCGTCTATCGCCTACTGTAGGGCGTATAGCCGCTTGGTGCGATATGATTTCATAAGGACAACTCGTCATTTTATGCAGTTTTTCGAGCAGTTCTGCACGTCCTGCCTCGGTAATAGTGTCAGTAAGGTCTTCGGGGTCGTAAGTAGCTCCTATGCGGTAAATATCGCCCCCCATACTGATGATAGACCCGTCGCTTTTGAAGATAGCCTGTAGCTGTAGGTCGGGGGCTTTGATAGTAAGGCTCTCACCTTTGCAGGGGCGCATAGGCAAAGAGTTAAAATACGGATTTTTGCTAATACCACAGCCCTCGCAGAAGACAATATGCTGAGCGGTCACTCCTTGATAAGCCACGAAGTCAGGCTGTATATCGAGAGCTGAATAGTCGAAAGAATGAAAGTGATATACCCCCGCCTCTTGCCAAGAGCGCAGACTGAGCTGTATATAGCGCTCTATATCTAAACGCCCCGTATGTAGTACCTCACCTAATAAATAAGGAGCAGGCAACGCCTCAGAAGGGGTAGTGCGTAAGGTAGTGCTCAGGTAGTGTTGGAGTATAGGCGTATCGGAAGCAGCAAACCAATTATTTTGCTCTTCTACAGAAGCAAACTTGCGCAGTACCGGCAGACTAATGCGCAAAGGTTGCCCCATTGTAGCCTCTATATTGTCATAAAAACGATTGGCGCACGCCATAATCTCTTCAGCTTTCCAAATAGGGGTAAAACGCTTTAACACTACCGGATTATAGACCCCTCCAGCTATTAAGCTCGCTACCTGAGAGCGGTCGGATAGTAGGCAGAAGCTTTTGCCGTGCTGCTCAAGCAAATGAGCAAAGCTAACGCCTGCCAATCCTGCCCCTACAATTATAAAATCAAACATCTTCTTTCTTTTTGAGTGCAAAGGTAATAATTTAATTGTGAATGATTAATTTGGCAATAAAAAAACTGCCTAAGAGGTTTCAGCTCTCAGGCAGTTTTTTATTAATCGTTTAAGACTATTTGCTTCTAACTTTTTGTTCCCATTTCCAAGCGGAAAGCATTGCATCGTCTAAGGTTGATTTAGCTTCCCAACCTAATACGTGGTTTGCTCTATCAGTATTAGCATAAGCAGCTGTAATATCACCAGCGCGGCGTGCTACTATTTGGTAGTTTAGCTTTTTGCCTGACACGCGCTCAAAACTTTGTATTACCTCTAACACGCTGCTGCCTTTGCCTGTACCGATGTTGAATACCTCGTAATTCTCAGCATTCTTATCGTTTAAGAGGCGTTGTAGCGCAATAACGTGTGCTTTTGCCAAATCAACTACGTGTATATAGTCGCGAATACAAGTGCCGTCAGGGGTTGGATAATCATTACCAAATACCGATAGTTTTTCGCGCAAGCCAATAGCTGTCTGGGTAATATAAGGCACTAAGTTCTGAGGTACACCCAAAGGCAACTCACCTATCTCGGCTGAAGGGTGCGCCCCTATGGGGTTGAAATAACGCAAAGCAATAGCGTTTAGCTGAGGCGTTACGCGGCAGGTGTCGCTAATAATCTCTTCTGAAATCTGCTTAGTATTGCCATAAGGCGACTCTGCTTTTTTCACAGGAGCATCTTCGGTGATAGGCAACTTATCAGCTTGCCCATATACGGTACAAGACGAACTAAAAATAAAGTGTGCTTTTTTCAGCTTGCTGAGCTCCTCTAACAGATAAATAAGGCTGGTGAGGTTGTTGTTGTAATAAAGCAAAGGTTTTTCTACGCTCTCGCCCACAGCTTTAGAGGCTGCAAAGTGTATAAGCCCCTCTACATCAGTATGGCGACGGAAGAAATCTTGTACATCTGCCTTATCTCTGAGGTCAAACTTCTCAAACAGCGGTTTTTTACCTGTTATTTTAGTGATGTGCTCTAATACACTCTCTTGTGCATTAGATAGGTTGTCGATGATAACCACCTCAAAACCTGCATTTTGCAATTCTACTACGGTGTGCGAGCCTATAAAGCCCAACCCACCCGTTACTACTATCTTTTTCATTTTTATATGTGTTGGTATTTGTTTGTCGTTTTTAAGCACGAGCAACTAAAGCCCTTGCTTCATCTTTATAAGATTCTTCTTTATCTCCTCTTTCTGCTCAGCATTGCCATCTTCATCTTGGCTCAGCAGACTTACCGCCTTCTCTTCAGTAGCAACAGCCTCTTTCTTATCGCCGTGAGCAAACATCAAGTGAGCAAGGGTATCAAGGTAATAAGGACTCTTAGGCTCTAACTGCACAGCTGCCTTTGCCCATCGATAAGCCTCTGCCATAAGGGCTTTATTATTAGGCTGGTCTTCATACACCTTCCACGCTATATTATTAGCGCGATTGGCAAAGAGCATCTTATAATAACGCCAACTATTCTCTGGATTATTATTGGTGAAATCGTTGTCGAGAGCAGCTATTAGGTTAGAGTCCGTAGCCATTAGGTTTTTGAAATAAGTATCAAAAGCCATAGCGGCATCCGTGGTCAAATCCTGATTATAAAGAAAGTCGATATAATCTAAAGACGAAAGAGCACCATTTTTAATCCCTTCAGCATAGGCTTTTTTCACCTCTGGCAGGGTAGCCTTGTCGAGGTCGTAGCAAGCCTTTAGGGTACGTTCTACCGCAGCCGTATTAAAAGCTATGTACCCCTTATCAATGCGCTGTATATAGGTATAATCACCAATATCTTTAAGGGCATCATTATGAGCTTTTATCTCTTTGAAAAACCTTAAGAGGTAAGCACCTGCTTCAAGGTCAGCTATAGTAGGCTCATAATTTAAGTAGAAAGTTTTAGTGAAAAAATTATCATTTATCTCTACATTAAGCGATGCCAATAGCGCGAAATCAGTATCGAGCTTAGCGTCTGCCTTATGTGCAGCGACTACTCGCTTCCATTGGGCGATAAGCTGCTCTGGAGTAAGCTGCAAACGATATAAGTTTTCAGGTTTTTTATAGTAAGTGATAAGGTTTTCTAATTGGTAGTCTATCGTAGCCTGTTTATCTTCATCGGTTTCTGCATCGCCAGTTTTAGGGCGTGCGGCTAAGAGTAATTGCACATCAGGGTCTTGAGTGTAGTTAGAGAGCGCTATTAAGACCTTTACAACCTCTTTCAGCGGCGCTTTAGGATTGCTGAGTACTCTATCGGCTAAACTTGCTTTAGCAGCTGTGCGCAACAGACCGGTATGGTTATACTCCAATGTTTCATCAGCTAATACTTGTGCGATGGTAGCCGGTTCGTGGTAAATCACCTCTCCTTCAGAGGTCAGAATGATAAGCTGGTCTTCGTTAGTGAGCCCTTTAGCTTTCAGACTTTTCAGCTCTTTAGCCGTCGCTAAGTAAAGTTCAAAGAGGTAAGGGTCTGTCAGCACTGTCTCCCCGTTCTGCTCATACCATTCAAATAGCTCTTTAAATTCCTTAGTAGCATTCTTGTTGTTAGGCTGATAAAGCAGCGCTACCAATCGATTATTTTTCTTAGCAGCTGCAAGGGCTGCACTAAGGCTATTAGCCTGTTTTAAGGTACTAAGGGCTTTCTTCTCTGGGTTAAATTCAGGTATATCTTTCTCTTCGTCAAAAGCGATAAGATGCTTCCACTGCTTTACCTTTTCGGTAGCTACAGGTTGCAATGCCTGCGCATCATTAGCCAACACTTTACTAAATACTATAGGATTAGACGAGAGTGATTTATCATTAAGTGTAAGCGTTTGCTTTTCAGGGTTATAGGTTGCTTGCAACTCATTTCTAACCGAATTTTCTGTATCAAAAGTAATTTCTACTCCGCTAGTATTTTTACCAATAAAATATTCTTCAATAATTACAGCTGTCTTTTTATCGCCTGTAATAGCTACACCATAAGCATTCACAAGGTAAAGATTATCCGTGCGCGGTATTTCTATAGTGTAATCATCTTGCCCTTGCAGTTTATTATACGCGCTTTCGTACACGATTTCTCCTTTGCTGTTTTCATAGCCTATATACAAGAAACGAGGGTCGAACATATTTATATCAGCCTCTTTAAACGTAAGGGTCAGCTGGTCTGTTGTACCTTGCGTTTTCACTACCCTAAAGCTATTACCGGTACCAAACTGCAAACTAATATTCTTATCTTTTGCGGTATAAGTACCCGTAGCCATCAGCGCATCTACCGTATTATCAGCATTGATGCGAAGCTGAAACTGTCGCGCTTCTTTTGATTTGTATACCCCGATAATGTCAGACGGCTGTGCTACTGCCACCAAAGGGAATAATGCACAAAGTGTAAGTATCTTGTTCATATTTTTAATTTGCTAATTTCCTAATTGTCTAATCGCTTCATTAGCTCATCTTTTAGTTTTTGTATGCCTTTGCCCGAAACTGACGAAATAAACAGATAAGGCACTTTCAGCTTAGCAGCCAATTCCTTATCTATAGCAGCGGTCAGTTCCTCATCAAGCATATCCGATTTAGAGATTGCCACCAACCGCTGTTTGTCCAAAAGTTCAGGATTGTACTTCTTGAGCTCATTGAGCAGTATCTCATACTCTGCCACTATATCATTAGCGTCTGCGGGAATGAGAAATAGCAATAGCGAGTTGCGCTCAATATGTCTCAAAAAGAAATGCCCTAATCCTTTCCCTTCAGCTGCCCCTTCTATAATACCAGGAATATCAGCCATTACAAACGATTGAAAGTCACGGTTCTCTACAATGCCCAAGTTAGGTTTGAGGGTAGTAAAAGGATAATCGCCAATTTTAGGCTTAGCAGAAGTGATAACTGATAGTAGGGTCGATTTACCTGCATTAGGGAAGCCTACCAATCCTACATCGGCAAGCACTTTCAGCTCTAACAACAGCTCGCGCTCCTCCCCCGGTAACCCCGGTTGTGCGTAGCGTGGCGTCTGGTTAGTAGCTGTCCGAAAATGCCAGTTGCCTAAGCCTCCTTTGCCGCCGCGTAGAGCGATAACCTCTTGCCCATCTTCGGTGATTTCAAAAAGGACTTCTTCTGTCTCTGCATCTTTTACGATGGTGCCCAGCGGCACTTCTAAGTAAATATCCTTGCCATCAGCCCCGAAACTGCGGTTAGCCCCTCCTGCCTCACCGTGTTCAGCGCGAAAGTGCTTCTGAAATTTGAAGTGTATGAGCGTCCATAGGTGCTTATTACCCTTTAGGATAATATGCCCCCCACGACCCCCATCGCCTCCATCAGGACCGCCTTTGGGTACGAACTTCTCGCGGTGCAGGTGCATAGAGCCTGCTCCCCCGTTGCCCGATGCCGCGTATATCTTTACGTAATCTGTAAAATTACCTTCCGTCATTATTGGGCTTTTATTTGGTCGATAGCCTTAGATAAGCGTACCGTAATCTCTTCTACTGTACCGATACCATCTACAGCGTGATATTTACCTTGTGCTTTGTAATAAGCGATAAGCGGAGCAGTCTTTTCGTTGTATTCTACAAAACGATTTTTTATCTTTTCTTCATCTTGGTCATCAGCGCGTCCGCTCACTTTACCACGCTCTACGATACGTTTTATAAGCACCTCATCATCAGCTTCTAAGGCAAGAGTACCGTGTATGCGCATTCCTTTAGACGACAAGAAAGCATCAAGAGCCTCAGCCTGTGCTATCGTACGTGGGAAACCATCAAAAAGGAAGCCTTCAGCATTAGGATTTTTTTCTACTTCCTCTTGAAGCATCTGTATAGTCACCTCATCAGGCACAAGATCGCCTTTTTCGATGTATGATTGTGCTAATTTACCTAATTTCGTCTCGTTTTTGATGTTGAAACGGAAAATATCACCGGTAGAGATATGCACTAAGTTGTATTTGTCTTTCAAAAAAGCGGCTTGCGTGCCTTTGCCAGCACCTGGTTTGCCAAAAAGTACTAAATTTGTCATTGTTATAGAGGTGTTTAATTGATATACTTGCGGTAAGTTGCGCCCTACCTCGTCAAAATCTAAGCCATAACCTACGATGAAACGGTTAGGAATAGGCTTGCCTACGTAGTCTATTTTGAAGTCTTTTTTGTAGGCATCAGGTTTGAAAAATAGGGTAGCAATTCTAAACGATTTCACTTTTTTATCTTTGAAGATACGGTATATCTCTTCCAATGTATTACCAGTATCTACAATATCTTCTAGTATTACCACGTCGCGCCCTTCTACCGAACCTGATAGCCCGATAAGTTCGTGTACCTTTCCGGTGGATTGAGTGCCTTCATAAGAAGACATTTTTACGAAAGAAATCTCGCATTCGCCTTTGTAATGTCTCACGAAGTCGGCAGCGAACATAAACGAACCATTAAGGACAGCAACAAACACAGGTCGCGACTCTCCTAAGTCCTGATAGACCTCAGCTGCCATACGGGCATTAATCTCATCAAGTTGCTGAGCACTGATATACGGCTCAAAAGTTTTATCGTGTATTTTTATAAGTTCCATTATATAATTATTAATGGTTATTTGTAAATGGTTAAAAACTAATTCTGTTAAATACTTTTTTAGGGTCTTCTTTTTGATGCAAGAAAGAATAAACTAATACAGCCATCTCTTCTTCAAATACAATATAATAGACAGCCATCTTATATTTTTTTGTGTATAATATCCTAGTATTTTTATATTTTTTAGGAGATATAAAAGGCATTGTTTTTAGGTAATCAAGATTTTTCAGAATTTCTTCATATACTTTATCTCCTAAACCTTCTTGTATTATATTATACCTTGTAATAAGGGCTTTAAGCTCTAGTTCAGCTTCTGTAAGAAAAATTAAATTATATTCCAAATTCACTTTTAATACTTCTTTTTAGTTCTTCATATGATATAACATCTTCTGGGTGGTTTTTGTATTTTTCAATACGTTGGTCTAATATTCGCTTGTGTTCTTCAGGGATGTCGTCTATTTCTTCGCAATAGGCTCTATCTCTCAAAAAACGATATTCTTCAATAGGCAATACAGCCCAAACATCATTTCCTTGAAAATCTTTAATATATTGTACAGCGCTATTCATTGTCTTAGAATTTTAGTGCAAAAGTAATCATTTTTTTAGAAACCAGCAAACTTCCTAATCCCTACGGCAAAGTAGCCCCCACTGCTATATCGCAACGGTGACCGGGTTGTCCGTGTGGCGGATTAGGTTTTCCTGAGAAGCCTGGTTCTGTTGTTCCCGTATGTTGTTGTGCCTGCTGAGGGTCTATCACCACCTGCTGTTGTACTACTTGTGGTTGTTGGGCTGGCGCTGCTGTAGTAGCCGCTGCGGGCTTGCTGTTGAGGGGGGCTCCTACCGGTATATCACAACGGTGACCAGGTTGTCCGTGTGGTGGATTGAGCTTTTCGCCATTAACCCCTACATAATTCTGAGGCTGCGACACTTGTATCACTTGCGGCTGCTCCATACCGTTCGATACTACCGGCATCGCTTCTCCCTGACCTACGGGGTGACTTACATTTTGGGCTTGAGCTATCACGTTGCCGTCATTAGGCAGAGGGGCTCCTACTGCTATATCGCAACGGTGACCAGGTTGTCCGTGTGGCGGATTGAGTGTCACCCCACCTCCTTGCTGGGTAGCAGGAGTTGAAAGTGCTGTCCCTTGGGCAAACGGATTAGCATCATTTGTTTTATCGCGTTGTTCTTCAGCCAACTGAGTATTAGCCATAGCATCTTCAGCTACGGTTATTTCTTGCGGATTATTTTTGCACCCTATAAGTGCCGCCGCCGAAAGAGCTATAAAAAATTGTATTTTCATTGTAGATAATAATTTCGGCAAAACTACAACATAATTTGCTAATTAGCAAATTTGCTAATCGACTAATCAGCTAATTGATAGTATCGTACCCAATCGATATACATAGCCACAGGCTTGTCGAAAGGCTTAACAAAAGGATTTATTATGATTTGTTGATATTCTTCTTCTGGCAGCACTCATTTGCTCTCTTACGCCACCTTTTTGCAAAAACACCTCTTGTTGTTTTTCTATTAATCGCCGAAGTAAAAAAGTAGTTTGGTTAATAAGAGTAATGCAAAGATTTGCTAAAGACGCATCATCATATTTAGGCAGCAAAGACGGATAAAGTTCAAAGATTTCCTTACTCGAAGCAAAAGTGCGAACCTTATCATAGCGAGGGTGTCCTATATGCCATTGTTCTTTATTTCTAACTCTCAAATAGTCTTCATAATCTATGAGTAGTTCCTCAAGACTTGCTTTAGCCACGTTAGTAAGTTTTATTTCAG
The DNA here is from genome assembly GCF_003054025.1 of Capnocytophaga leadbetteri. Lineage (GTDB taxonomy): Bacteria > Bacteroidota > Bacteroidia > Flavobacteriales > Flavobacteriaceae > Capnocytophaga > Capnocytophaga leadbetteri. The sequence continues at coordinate 167,474 of NZ_QBKG01000004.1, read as the reverse complement.
TTTCAATCGAAGTAGTCGAAGCCTTACTTCCCTCAGCAATATTTTGTTTACCAGAGCGAGCCGCTTGGAGCATTTGGTCTATAGTACGGTCACCTTTAGTAAGAAAATGTTGAGTAAAGTAAAAAGTAATATCATAAATTACCTCTGCTTTTTGGTAAGCATACAAAGATCTGTAGCCTCCTTTCAATTTCAAAAAAGTTGTCATTATTTTGTTTTTAGTTTGTTATTATAGAGCACAAAGTTAGTATTTTTTTCGATACAACGGCCTATTTCCTCAATTTTTTTATCCCACCTGTCCCACTCGTCCCACCTGTCCCACTCGTCCCACCTGTCCCACTCGTCCCACTCGTCCCACCTGTCCCACTCGTCTCACCTGTCCCACTCGTCCCACCTGTCTCACTCGTCCCACCTGTCTCACCTGTCTCACCTGTCCCACCCGTCCCACTCGTCCCACCTGTCTCACAATCGCCGCTGCGGCTGGCACTCCCAGCCCTTTCAGCCCTCTCAATCCTCCTACCAAAAAAACTTTGCCAAAGGCTATAACATTATATGCTATAACCTTTGGCAAAGTTAAAATATACTAATTGGATAATTATTTAAGGGCTTCGTTTGCCACTTTACTCCAACCTGGGTTTTGGTAAATCACCGAATTATCTAAGTTAGTTTCATCAGGCGAAGTTAGGCGGAAGGCATCCATTGGTATAGGATTTAGATAGTGGGCATCATTCCATTTATAACCATCGTAGTATAGGTTGTTCACCTTATTGCGTTGGTAAGGACGTAGATACACGCTATTGGCTTGTGGGTTTACATTACCATTAGTAGCATCGCTTACTACCAATTTTGAAGTTCCATCTTGTTTCTTATACCAATCTTTCATTGGTCCCCAAATTCTAAAACCTTCTATAATGTAAGGAGTAGTTTTCATTTGGTCTAAGGCACGCCAACGTTTTAGGTCAGCCCAACGCATACCTTCTGCTATAAACTCGCAACGGCGTTCGCGACGGATGTTATAAAGAGTAGCATCTACTAAAACTCCTGCTGAATAAGCTCCCCAGTCACCGAGTTTTTCTTTGTTCATATCGGTATGGTTGATAGTATTTTGGTAGTTAGTATCTACACCTGCACGGCGGCGTAGTGCTTGCCAATAACTGATTGACGAACCATCTAAAGTACCATCAAGTACATAGTTAGCTTCCATATAGTTTAGCAAAGCCTCTGCTCCGCGAAATACTATCGAACCGGTAGTACCCTTATAGTGAGTAGTCGCATCGGTTTCAGAGTAGTTCAAACCTTTCTTTATACGATAACCTGTGGTAGCTCGGGTTTCTGCTGGATTAAGTATTTCAGGTACTGGAGCTTTTACTGGAGTGCCTTCGTGATAGTAAAGCGTATCGTTTTCTAATTTAGTAAAGATGCGTAAGCGGTCATCGCGTTTCTCTATAGTGCTAGTAAGGGTTTCATCACCTAAGTAGCCTGAAGCTCCATCATAGATAGGCAGACCGTTTTTCATTAGGTATGAATCTACCAAACCTTTGGTATAACCTGAACCCCCACCGTTGCGTGCTAATTCCATTTGTATATTATGTTGTTGCTCTGTTTTTGAATATCTTCTCCAGAATATTACTTCTTTATAAGCTTCCATATTATCATCAGCAAACATCATAAAATAAGGGTTTTTAGTTGCCATATTAGCATCTCTAGCTAGGCGTTTCCCTGTATTAGGGGTCAGATTACCCACCATTTTATCAGCTACTACTTTAGCAGCTGCTTTAGCTTCTGTTAAGAAGAATCTAATTTCATCATCTATATTGATGCTAAAGCCACTCAAATAGCTAGCTTGTGCACCAGGCCAACCGTTACCACCAGGCACTTGGGCAGTACCTTTGTGATATTTTAGCCAAGTACCTTCGTATAGAGCTACACGCGATTTTAGTAAGTAAGCCGCATCTTTGCTAATACGGTTCTTGCCATTTGGAGTGCTTTCGCTCAAAAGAGCAATCGCCTTATCAAGGTCTGAAAGTATAAAGCGTGCTACTTCGTTCTGAGGGCGGCGTTTACTTTGCTCAGTAAGAACTGCTTTTTCATCAGGCAACACCTCAGTGATGATAGGAAAGTCACCAAAGTTTTGCAACTTGTTAAAGTAGGTAAAAGCACGTAGAGTGTACATTTCACCTATGTATTGCTTAATATTAGCAGGATTACCTTGTATTTTGCCAGCTTCGTATTTAGGCAATACTTTCTCAAAGAAGTAGTTACACTCGCGTATCATACCGAAATCCCAGCCCGCACCATTAGCACTTACCCGCCATTCACCAGGCAAAAAGCGTGCACTTCCCCCAGGGGCTGCTTGGTTATCGGTAGCGTCGTCGTATCTGAACACAGAAAGTCCATACACACCAGGAGGTATAGTCGAAAATCCTACATTAGGGTATAAATTGATAGCATAGGCTGCCAAATCTCCTTCGTTTTCAAAGAACGCCTCAGGGGTTACCTTGTCCAAAGGTTCTCTGTCTAAGAAATCATTACAAGAGCTTAATAGTACTCCTGCTGATAGTGCTATATATTTAAAATATCTTTTCATCGTTTTGTCAAATTATAAGGTTAGACTTAGCCCAAGAGCCCATGTTTTTGATAGTGGATAGGTTTTAGAGCCTTCGCCTCCATAACCTATACCCAACATTTCTGGGTCGTATAGTTTGCTGAGCTTAGTGAAAGTGAAAATGTTTTCACCAGAAATATACACACGTAGATTGCTAATACCTACCTTTTGTGATACTTCTTGAGGAAGTGTATAGCCTAATTGTATGTTTTTAACCCTCATATAAGCTGCATTTTGTAAATAGCGTGTTTGGGTTTGACGGTTTCTACCAGAACCCCAGTCAGGACGTGGATAGTAAGAGTCTAAGTTAAGCCCAAGAGGGTGATTAGGGTCGTTACGGAAATAGTCTAAGTGTTCTTTAAACACTACTGTTTGCCATTTTCCTCCATTAGCTCCCCAGAAGTATGAACCTCCTACAGCATAGTCACGTTTTCCTACCCCTTGCAAGAAGATTTTGAAGTCAAAACCTTTGTAAGCAGCATCTAATGTAATACCATAGTTATAACGAGGAGTTTGGTTACCTATGATAGAAAGGTCGCCGTGGTCTTCTAAAGTATTCTTACCAGCTGATATTTTACCATCGCCATTAAGGTCTTCATACATTATATCACCAGCACTCCAGTTACTACCTAATTGTGTTTGGTTTACTTTAGCCAAGTGTTCGTTCATCTCTTCTTGGGTTTTAGCTATACCTTTAGTGGTATATCCCCATATTTCACCATCATATCTACCTTCATACCAAGTACTTAAACTACCTGAAGGGTTAGGGTATTTCAATATCTTTTGGCGAGAGTCTGCAAGAGTCAATCCTATACCGTAGTGGAAGTCTTCACCTATCTTATCACGCCAGTTTACTATCAATTCAAAACCTCTACTTTCCATATCGGCATTATTAGTTTTAGGCACAGCAGCTCCAAGTGTATGAGGCAATTCGCGTGCAGGCCCTATCATACCTATAGTAGTACGTACGAAGTAGTCAAAATTAAGGTTCAAACGGCCTTTCAAAGCGGTAACGTCAAGTCCTGCATTCCAAGAGCGAACGTTTTCCCATCCATAACTACTACTGATTAGCCCTGGCATCCAAGCCACATTAGGTTTCTTATCTCCCAATATCCAGCCTCCTGCACTAGTAGCATAGCCCATAACGGTATATAGTGGATACCAGTTTTGCGTATTTTGGTTACCCAATTCACCCCAAGAACCTCTAAATTTAAGAGTACTTACATAGTCGCGATAAGGCTCCCAGAATTTCTCTTGTGCTACGTTCCAACCTGCTGAGAAAGATGGGAAGAAGCTCCAACGTTGGTCGCGCAAGAAACGGCTAGTACCATCATAACGACCGTTTATTTCCAAAAGGTAACGACCTTGGTAGTCGTAGTTCACACGTCCAAAGAAACCTGCAGTAGCCCAGTGGTTATAACCTCCATTAGTAGTTTCCTTACCCGAAGCTGTGTTAAGGGTAGGCACTGATGAGTTGATAAGGTTTTGCTTATTACCGCTTAAGGCTCTACTCTTCAACAACTCTGACTGAAAACCTGCCATAAACTTAAAGTTATGCCCACTCTCTAAATTCAAATGATAATTAGAATAAATGTTAGGGTTTAAGAAGTTTTCTTTAGAACCTGATTCATATACTGATGAAGTTTCATTATCAACAATGTAAGGCTGATTTTGCGCGTCTTTAGCATAAGTAGTCAAATTATCTTGATGATAAAATTCGCTATAGATACGGTAGTTAAACTCTGCGTGCAAATCCCAGTTTTTAGTAAAGTTGTAGTTCAACGATAGTTGAGTATACATCCAATCTTTCTCTGATTTCTTTCTACCTCCATCGCGCAAATAAGGCACTTTACTTTCACGAGTAAAGTTACCATTAGGGTCTTTTAGCGGAATGATAGGCCAATAACGTATAATATCGTGGAAGAAAACTGCATTGTGTCCTAAATAAGAAGGTGCTTCGTAATTCTGACGAATAAAACGCACATTATAACCAACTGATAACTTATCGTTAACCTTAGTATTAACTTTACCACTTAAGGTATAGCGGTCTAAGTTTTCAGGTGCGTATTTAAAAAGACCATCGCGGTTTAGATAGTTAGTAGATAAGTAGTATTGACTCTTATCGCTACCTCCACTCACACTTAGGTTGTGTTCGTAAGAGTAGTAAGTTTTTTTGTAGTGCTCTTCTAACCAGTCAGTATTGGCGATAGGTAGTAGGTCGTGGTTATCCCACGCTTCCCATTTACCAGATGAGTTTTTAAACATCGCCTGACCTATTTTACCGTCTTGGTAGTCTTTTATTTGTTGTAATTTCCAATCTTGAAACTGAGTTCCTCCTACATCGGCATCATTAAAGTAAGTTGCCCAAGAGTAAGAGTCCGCATTTTTAGGACGAATGATAGGCGAATCAGCACGTAGATTAGAACTGTAGTGTACGGTTACTTTTCCTGATTTACCTTTTTTAGTAGTGATAAGTATCACCCCGAAAGGAGCACGCGAACCATAGATAGAAGCGGCGGCTGCGTCTTTTAGTACTGATATATTTTCTATATCATTAGGGTTGATAGCATTCATATTCCCTTCCATACCGTCAATAAGTACTAACGGACTAGAAGTAGAACCTGCACCTATAGTACCTGCCCCACGAATGTTGAATCCTTTGGTAGCATCAAGCTGACCTCCAGCTCCCGATGTAGAGATATTAAGACCAGGTACCAAGCCTTGCAAAGCCTCAGTAACGGTAGCTACTGGGCGCGACTCAATAGCTTTAGAGTCTACTGAACTAACCGAACCGGTTAAGTTCACTTTCTTTTGGGTACCAAAACCCACTACTACTACCTCACTTAGTTGTTGGGTGTTCTCTTTTAGTACCACACTAAGCGAGTAACTTTTACCCCCCCCTACGACTTTTTTAGATTGGGTGGTATAGCCTACTGAACTAAATTCAAGTACATCGCCGGCTTTAGCCTGCAATTCATACTTACCATCAATGTCAGTCGAGGTACCGTGTGTAGTGCCTTTCACCACTACTGAAACCCCTGGCATCGGTAGTTTGCTTTCATCAGTAACTGTCCCTTTTACTGATATGGTCTGCGCTAAGGCTGCACTAAAACAGCAACCTAACACAAACCAAATGACTGTTAAAAATTTTACTTTCATAAGTTTGGTTTTATTAAAATGAAATTACGGCGGTAAAAGTACACCCCTTTTTTTATATAAGCAAATATTTTGTTAATTATTTTATTTCATTTAACAAAATAAATTCTTAATAAATTGAAATACAATCGAAAATAAAAAAGAAAATAAAGAAATTAGAAAGGTACTAAACAAGAAAATGAAAGGTGAAAAGATAAAACAAATAAATTAGCAGGTTAACAAAATTGCTAACCTGCTAATTTCTATTGTTTTTATAATTCTCTAAACTTCTACCATCCAGGGTTTTGTCTGTAGCCTACTAACTGAAGTTGGTCGGTAGGTAGCGGATATAAATATTGTTTATCATTCCAAACACGGCCAGTTAGAGGAAGTGAAGGATACATTATCAAATAGTTATTGCTATCTACAGGTAGATTAGCTACTCCCGATCTGGCAGGGTATAGTGCTTTTAGGGCAGCGGTAAGTTTCATACCTCTGATAGTTTTAGGATTTTCTATCAATTTTCCTGCTTTCCAACGTACTATATCATCAAAACGGAAACCTTCTCCTATTAATTCAATACGGCGTTCTCTGCGAATTTCGTATAGTAGAGGGGTTACTGTATAGCCGTAGTTATCGGCATTAGCATCAGCACTCACTGTAGTGGTTAGGTGTGGCATACCCACACGGTCTCTTAGCTTGTTGATGCTGATATCCAAATCACCTTGACTCAAAGTTCCTAATTCATATTTAGCTTCTGCGTAGTTTAACAGTATTTCTGCGTAACGGAATATGAATAAATCCAAATCACTTTGCTGAGCTATCCATTGTTCTGGGTCGCTTGAGCGTCCTTTTATAAACCAATAACCAGAGCTTGTTTGTCCACTACCTACAGCAGGCAGGGTTACTACTTGTTGTCTTGTAGGGTCAGGATTTTCTGTCCATACAAATCCTGGGGTAGCAACTGTCTGTGCATAGCGAGGGTCGCGGTTAGCAGCTTCTCCTGCAGGAGTGGTATCGTCATAGGTAAATGAAGTACCACTAATAGGCTTACCATCAGTAAATAGGTAGTTTTCCATAAAGTCTTTGCTACAGCCGGTACTATTTTCACCCGCAGTACGAGTATAACCGTGGGTACCTATCCCTTGTATATAGGTGCGTGCCATTATAGCCTCACTATTGGTAGAAAGGTCTTTTTGTATAAACAAATTGCGGTAATCCTTTGTCGGATTTCCTGTGCTATACACTCTATATCTGCCTGAGTTTATAAGAGCTTGCGAAGCATCTGCTGCTGCTTGTAGCCAGCTTGTCTCATCACCTAATCCGTGATATTTCCTAAAAGTACCTTCCCATAGCGCTATTCTCGATTTTAGTGCTAAGGCAGCATCCTTATGTAGGCGTCCAGCTTCTGCCGATGCTTTTGCAGGCAAATGTTGTACCGCAAAGTCCAAGTCTTCTAATACTTTCTCCATCACTTGCTTATGTGGTACTCTAGGACCGTAGATAATAGGCGAAGCGTCGTTTACCTTAGTCAAAACCAAAGGCACATCACCAAAGGTCTTTACTTTATCCCAATAGTACAATGCTCTGAAGAAACGCACTTCTGCAGCAAATTGTTCTTTGTGCAAACCTGTTGAGCGGCTGTAGTTGTCTAAGAAAAAGTTACAGTTATAAATACCATTCCAATCTCCTGTAGACCAACCTCCTCCTGAAGCAGGCACTGTATAGTTCCCTGCCAAAAAGGTATTCACATTTCGGGGCACCATATTGTCAGAGTCGCCATCGTTATAGATAAGAATTTGCACTGGCAAACTACCGTAAAAACGATTAGCAAAAATCTTCAAGTCATTATCTGTGTTGAAGTACCCCTTTTCGTTAAATGAATCAGGTGGATACTTATCCAAAAAATCGTCATTCTTGCAAGCGGTTTGGCTTAAGCTCGCCAACAAAATACCCGCAAATACTATGTGTTTATATAGATTTTTCATTGTTTATGTTTTTTATGTTTAGTACTAAAAACGTGCTTGTAAGCCTAACGTTACGATACGGTTGATAGGATAATCTTGCGATAGCAACTCTGGGTCGTATGATTTAAGTAGCTTAGTCCATTCGCAAAGGTTCTGACCTGTCACAAACAAACGCAAATTTTGTATTCCTACGCGTCCCATTACATCTTTTGGTAATGTATAACCTATAGTTATTTGTTTAAGGCGTATGTACGAAGCATCTTGCATATAGCGTGTTTGAGTATTCATATTACCTCCACCAAAACGTAAACGTGGGTAATAAGCATCTCTGTTATCAGGTGTCCAGTGGTCTAACTGATTAGTAGCAGGTACATCCCATTCGTTAGTAAAGCCCCAGAAATAAGCACCTCCAAGTACCGCATCGCGTTTGCCTACTCCTTGGAAGAAGACTGTAAAGTCGATGTTCTTATACTCACCTCCTAAGTTCAAACCAAATGTATAACGAGCTTGCGAATTACCGATAATTTTTCTATCACCAGGGTTGTCTAACGTATTATTACCCCAGTCAATTCTGTTGTTACCATCTTGGTCTTTATACTTCACGTCTCCCGCTAACCATCTGTAGTTCCCTAATCTCGAATTGTCTACAGCAGCAGCTTCAGCATCTGTTTGATACAAACCTTCTGTTTCATAACCCCAAATTTCTCCTATCTCTCTACCTACGTAGTAATGACCCAAATCGTTAGTAGGGTTAAGGTCGTATTTGGTGATAAACGAACGGCTATCTGCTAAGTTGAAAGATACGTTATATTTAAAGTCTTCTCCTATCTTGTCTTTCCAACCTAATACCAACTCAAAACCTTTAGTTTCTAGGTCAGCTGCGTTACGTTGAGGAGCTCCTGTACCCAATACCGCTGGTAGAGGTATACCACTTACTAACATTCCATTAGTATTACGAATATAGTAGTCAAATGACCCTGTAAAGCGGTTGTCAAAGAAACCAAAGTCTACCCCAAAGTTGCGAGTCGCTACCTCTTCCCAAGTAAAGTTATTACTTACTAAGCCAGGAGCTGAAACGTATGGCAATTGTTGGGTACCAAATATATAACCTGTTTTAGTACCATATCCCATTGTAGGTAGATAAGGGTAAAGTGCAGATACTTGTTGGTTAGGCAGTTTACCGTATGAAGCTCTTAGTTTCAAATCGCTTACAATAGTATTGATAGGTTCAAAGAATTTCTCTTTAGAAATACGCCAACCCAAAGAAGCTGACGGACTAAATACATAACGGCTTTCACGGCTAAAGCGTGATGAACCATCATATCTACCATTTACCTCTACCAAATATTTTTGGTCAAACACATAGTTCAATCTGAAGAAAGAACCTATCAATGCCCAATCGCTTATGCCGCTACCTACTGATGGTTTTTCATCGTTGTTAAGTTTCAAAAACGGATAGTCTTGGTTTACTAAGTTTTTAGTCGATACACTGAATGATTCATTGTGTTTTTCTTCTTGGTTGTACCCCACCATTGCCTTTACATAATGTTTTTCAGCAAAAGTATTTTCGTACTGAGCGTAAATATTAGCTGCCTGATACAAATCGTGACTATTGTTTTCTGACACTCTCGAAGGGTTATTGTGTGGGTAATAACCCAAATCAGTTGCTTTCAGAGGGTCGTAAATGCTTGTGCCATCAGTAGGAGCTCCGTATTCTTTAAATTGCTTTACAAAGCTCTTACCATTGTAGTGATACGGATTCCAAGTGTAATCACCTACTATTTTCACGTGTTTAATAGGGGTAAGGGTAAAGCCGCTAGTTATCCAAATATCATCTGATTTATAAGTACTTCTACCTCCTGTTGCTATTACCGCAAAAGGGTTAGTAAAGTTTCCTTGTCCTGAGAAGTGTCCATCAGGGTGATATACAGGCATCAATGGTTTTACGTCTGTAGCAAAACGTTCTGGCGAGAAACCTAAACCAACATCTGAAGGCTGGTTGTTATCTTTGTGATTGATGGCAGATTTTAAGTGAAGTGATAACCACTTAGTAATATCAGTATTTAAGCTAAGGGTTACGTTATAACGTTCAAATTTTTGTTTAGCGGCTTTAAATAGCCCATCTTGGCTAAACATACCTACTGAAGCCAAGTAAGTAGTCTTTTCACTACCTCCTGAAAGAGATACGTTGTGCTGTGCTTGCGGAGCCCAACCTGGGAACATCTCTTTCACCCAATTGGTATTGCCCACATATCTGTATTTTTTAGGGTCATTAGGGTCAGGATATACTGAATTGGCAGGAGTCGGATTGTTCAAATATTCTTGTGCTTTTTCAAGGTCTGTTTGAGTGAAGTTTTGAGACCCTGTTCTACCACCTGATATTCTTCCTGTATTATCTGCCTCCATATACATTTTTAGATAGTCTACAGAGTTTACTAAGTCAGGTAATCTAGTAGGTCTTGTGATAGAGTAGTCGGTAGAGATATTTATCTGCATAGGAGTACTCTTTTTACCTTTTTTAGTAGTGATAAGCACCACCCCAAAAGCAGCACGTCCCCCGTAAATAGCAGCTGAAGCAGCATCTTTTAGTACAGTTACGTTCTCTACATCATTAGGGTTGATTTGGTTAGGGTCCATTTGTACTCCATCTACTAACACTAATGGCGAACCACCGTTAATAGAGGTAAAACCCCTAATGTTAAATGAAGAGCCAGCCCCTGGGCGACCGTTAGAGGTGCTGATGTTCAAGTTCGGAATAACCCCTTGTAGTCCTTGTCCTATAGTAGTAAGCGGACGGCTTTCAAGTACTTTAGCATCTACTGTCGCTATAGCTCCTGTTAAGTTTTCCTTTTTCTGAGTACCATACCCTACAACCACTACTTCAGTAAGTTCTTGGGTACTTTCTTTTAGTACTACACTAAGCGAAAGGCTTTTACCACTTCCTGCCACTTTTTTAGTTTGGGTAGTATAGCCTACTGAACTAAATTCAAGTACATCACCGGCTTTAGCCTGCAATTCATACTTACCATCAATGTCAGTCGAAGTACCGTGGGTAGTGCCTTTCACCACTACTGAAACCCCTGGCATCGGTAGTTTGCTTTCATCAGTAACTGTCCCTTTTACTGATATGGTTTGCGCTAAAGCTGCACTAAAACAGCAACCTAACACAAACCAAATGACTGTTAAAAATTTTACTTTCATAAGTTTGGTTTTATTAAAATGAAATTACGGCGGTAAAAGTACAGCCCTTTTTTTATATAAGCAAATATTTTGTTAATTATTTTATTTCATTTAACAAAATAAATTCTTAACAAATTGAAATACAATCAAAATCCGAAAGTAAAATAAAGAATTTAGAAGATGTAAAAATTAAAAAAACGAAGAGAACAATATAAGAAGAGTAAACAATGAGCGAACAATGAGCGAACAATGAGCGAACAATAAGCGAACAATAAGCGAACGATAACCGAATAATTCTCCCACTCGTCCCACCCGTCCCACCCGTCCCACTCGTCCCACCTGTCCCACTCGTCCCACCTGTCCCACTCGTCTCACCCGTCCCACATTTCTGCCCGTGCGGCTCGCACTCCAAATTAAATTTTGCCAATTCAAAAAATAGTAGTACCTTTGCACCGATATAAAAAGAGAAAGGCAGCAGGAGTTACCGCTCCCACTGCCTACCCATTAATAAGTAATTTTAATGAGGAATTTCTTTTTAGAAATTCTTATCAAAATCTTAATGAGCTTGAAGCTAAAGTTGAGGTTTACCTTCATTTTTCTCATTTTATATCGCAAAACACCTGCCCGTCTTGCATTGGCACCTTTGGCTTTCAAAGGTGCTGCAAAGGTAGGATACGCTAATGGCTTTAGCAAAATTTTGCCAATTCAAAAATTAAGGTTGCTTGCGTCTGCAAGCAACCTTTTTCAATTTGCTAATTTCCTAATTTCTGCAAGTTCTTCTTTCAGGTGCGCTACATCGGCTTCCAGCTCAGCTATTTTTTGGTAGTTCGTCACAGGGTCGAGGAACTCAAACGAAAGATGCATCTTACACTCCCATATCTCCTTCACATCTTCTATATGTATAGATAGGTGCGGATAGTCGCGGTTGTCCGACTTGCAATACAGCGTACCATACTTACTGATGCTATTCACCACGCGCTTCACTATCACCCCATCATTAGCCGTCACCACCACACACACGCGGTTGTTAGAGAGCGTATCCCAATCTTCAACAAACTTCCCCACCACATAACTACTGTCTTGCAAAGTAGGGTACATCGACAGACCGCTCACCTGAAACATACGGTAAGTACCATTTTGCATAGTAGGCAGACTATAGGTAGGTAGCTGCTCTATGAAGCGCTCATCGTCATATCCATTCAGGTACCCCGCTTGCGCACGCACAGGCACTAACGGAATGCGGTCATTATCGCGGTCATCTACCACTATCACCTTAGGCACCAAACTGCGCCCTTCCACCTTTATAGGTTTAATAATCTCCACTCGGGGCAACGACGGCAATGCACCCCCCGACTTTAGCATTTCGCCTTTTCCGGTGATAAGCCACTCCACATTCAGTTTAGGGTATTTCTCTAAAATCGTATTGAGTTTGTCAATGCCAATATTCTTCGAGATACTATTGATGTAGCCATTCGAGGCGTTTATTTCCTTCTCAAAAGCCGAAATAGTAAGGTTTTGGGCTTCTATAAATTGTTTTATTCTTTCTTTTACATTCATATACAAACACTTAAATACCAAAAGCAAAATTTTTAGAGAATTTCTTTTATAAAAATTTGCACAATAGAGAATATCTCTATACTTTTGCCTTGTAAAAAAGAGGGGACAAAAAGTTGCGACAAAAATACAAAACAATTGATAATTAACAACTAAATAAGATAAACAACAATGAAATCAACAAAGAAAACAAGCAAGAGCTATCAAGTCGAGAGGATGTTGATAGAGAGTCACCATTCGCGTCAGCAGAACTTAGCGCTGCGGGACAGAGCGGTGATAGAAGAATTTAATCGTCACGATGCCCGCTACATCCCCATCACCGTGATATGGCGCGAATTCATTCACCCCAAATTTTTCATCTCCCGACAGACTTTATACAGAATACTCAACCGCGAAATTTAGAAATCGACAAATTGGCAAATCGACAAATTGACAAATCGACAAATTGACAAATCGACAAATTATTTTTTGTAATTAAAAAAAAGTTCGTACCTTTACCGAAATTTTAGTACAGCTCACATTTAACCCTATCGGTCTAATTTATGAAAGACTTTAAAATAAGATTGCTAAAAAGTTTTTCGTGTATGCTGACCATCACATCTCCCCCTTTGAAGGGGGCTGGGGGGATGTTACAAACCGACAAATTAAATTAAAAAAATAGTAAGAATTATGACAAAATTTAGAACTGAGTCCGACCTTATTGGCGACTTACAAGTGCCTGCAGAGGCATACTACGGAGTGCAAACCCAACGTGCTATCGAAAACTTCCGCATTACCGGAACTAAAATGGGCGACTATCCTGAGTTCGTAAAAGCCATCGGCTACGTGAAGTTAGCGGCAGCACAAACCAATCACGAACTTGGGCTTCTACCCGACACCCTGCTAAAGCCTATCAGCCAAGCCTGCGAAGAAGTGATAAGCGGCAAGTTCGACAACCAGTTTTTGGTTGATATGATTCAAGGGGGCGCAGGTACCTCAGTGAATATGAACGCTAATGAGGTCATTGCCAACCGCGCGTTAGAGATTATGGGCTATGGACGTGGCGAATACCAACACTGCTCGCCTAACGACCACGTAAACCAGTCTCAATCTACTAACGATGCCTACCCTACTACCGTGAAGTTGGCTGTTATTAAGATGAACAAAAAGCTCATCGAACGCCTATCATTGCTCATCGAGGCATTCCGTCAAAAAGGAAAAGAGTTTTCTGATGTTATAAAGATGGGGCGCACCCAGCTACAAGATGCCGTACCTATGACTTTAGGTCAAGAGTTTGAAGCCTTTGCAGCCAACCTCGAAGAGGAAATCGCACGCCTACAAAGCAACGCCAAACTTTTCTTAGAAATCAATATGGGCGGTACAGCTATTGGTACAGGGCTTAATGCTCCTAAGGGCTATGCTCAGCTATGCGCTCAGAAGTTAGCGGCTCTCACAGGCGAAGCCTTCGTTACAGCAGCCAACCTTGTAGAGGCAACCCCCGACACAGGTTCGTATGTAATCTACTCTTCTGCCCTAAAACGTATGGCGGTAAAACTATCAAAAATATGCAACGACTTGCGTTTGCTCTCTTCAGGCCCTCGTGCAGGTTTAAACGAAATCAACCTACCTAAGATGCAGCCAGGGTCATCAATTATGCCAGGCAAGGTAAATCCAGTGATTCCCGAGGTAGTAAACCAAGTGTGCTTCAAGGTGATAGGCAACGACCTAACGGTTACCTTTGCAGCCGAAGCAGGACAGTTACAGCTAAACGTAATGGAGCCAGTGCTTTGCCAATGTATTATCGAGTCAATCGTATTCTTAGAACGTGCTATCGACACCTTGCGCACTAAGTGTATAGAGGGCATCACAGCCAACCGCGAAGTTTGTCTCAATATGGTGAAACACAGTATAGGTATTGTTACCGCGCTCAACCCACATATTGGGTATAAGAACAGCAGCAAGATAGCCAAAGAAGCGTTAGAGAGCGGCAAGTCAGTCTACGACTTAGTCCTTGAGCACAAACTGCTATCTAAAGAAGAACTCGACCAAATCTTAGACCCCAAAAATATGATTTAATAAGGTCTTTAGTGATGAATCGTTAGTCGTTAGCAGTCAGCATTCTAATGACTAACGACTCGTTACTAACTACTAATTCAAAATTTTCTTCTCCGTTTTATAAAATTTGGAACGATTTTGGCTGTGTATTTTTACGCATAAGAATCTTAATGTATCTTTTTTATGAAACGCTTATTATTAGTAAGTTTGCTACTTTCGGTTTTTGTTACCGCTTGTTCTGATAGCAAGGGGGGCGAAACCTATCTGCCTGCCTCGGTAGGCCCTATTAACAGCTTAGCTGTAGTAATTGATAACGACCTGTGGGAAGGGTCAGTAGGCGATACTATACGCCGCTACTTCGCTGCCCCTATCGACGGACTTCCTAATGAAGAACCCACTTTCTCCCTTCACCAAGTGCCTCCCCAAGTATTCGAGGGCAACACACGCAACAGCCGCAATGTGCTGATAGTCAGCCGTGGCAATCAGCCACAAGGCGCTATTAAAGAGAATGTGTATGCTAAACCTCAGGTAGTAGCCATTATCGAGGCTAAGAAAGTGCGCGACATTGCTTGCAAAATAGAGGAATATCACCGCCTATTTATCAATGCTTTCAAAGAAAACGAATTAGCCGAAACGCGTCATCGTTTTCAGAAATCGCTCAATACCGAAACCGAATACACACAGGCTCTGGGGGTAAAGCTACAGATGCCTTCTTTCTATAAAATAGTAAAACACGAAAACAATTTCTTCTGGATAGAGCGCCCTATCAAAGGGGGTCGTGCAAGTGTTATCCTTTACGAAATGCCGCTTAAGAGCATTCCCACTGACGAAGAGGGACGTGCTAAAGCGATTGTAAAAATGCGCGACTCGATAGGCGAAAAGTACATTCCCGGACCTGAAAAAGGAATGTATATGGTTACCGAAACCTATCTAGCACCCAGTGTAAGCGAAGTAAAGATAAAAAACCATTTTGCTTTAGAGAGCAAAGGCTTGTGGGAGGTAAAAGGTTTTGCTTTAGGTGGCCCTTATATCAACTACATTATTGAGGACAAAGCCAAGAACCGCCTATTAGTTGCCGAGGGCTTTCTGTATGCGCCAGGCGTATCAAAACGCGATGTACTATTTGAACTCGAAGCTATTATCAAATCAATTAGCTTTAATGATTAACAGCTATTTGGTAATTAAAAAAAATAATGTACTTTTGCACTATAAAATGATTTTGACATACAACCAATAAAAGTTATAACTCCCTCATTCCCCCTTTGGAGGGGGCAGGGGGAGGTCAAAAGACAAACCAACAAAAATTATAGCTACCCATTCCCCCTTTGGAGGGGGCAGGGGGAGGTCAAAAGACAAACCAACAAAAATTATAGCTACCCATTCCCCCTTTGGAGGGGGCAGGGGGAGGTCAAAAGACAAACCAACAAAAATTATAGCTACCCATTCCCCCTTTGGAGGGGGCAGGGGGAGGTCAAAAGACAAACCAACAAAAATTATAGCTACCCATTCCCCCTTTGGAGGGGGCAGGGGGAGGTCAAAAAAGAACCACCAATGCCAAACATTATACCTTATAACCCTAAACTCAGAGAGTTTGCTCGATATTTACGCAATAACAGTACTTTATCTGAAGTACTTTTATGGAAAGAAATCAAAAACAAAGCTTTAGGAGTAGAATTTAAGCGACAAGTACCTATATTAGAGTATATAGTTGATTTTTATTGCCAAGAATTGAAGTTAGCTATTGAAGTAGATGGTCATATACACGATTTCAGATATGTAGAAGATAAAGTTCGACAAGAGCAAATAGAGCAATGGGGAATAACTTTTATTCATTTCTCAAATGAAGATATTAAAACAAATATGTTTAGTGTAGTACTCTCTTTAGAAAGTAAAATAGACGAACTAAAAAAGATAACCTTTTCTGAGGAATAGGTAGCTAACACCTTTACTCAGTTATAAAAATTAAGAAATACAACAATTAACAACATAAAATATATGAATATTTTTTTAGGAATGGTAGGGCCTTGGCAAGTAGTAATTATTGTAGCCCTTATATTATTGCTTTTTGGGGGCAAGAAAATCCCTGAATTAATGCGTGGTTTAGGCACAGGCATCCGCGAGTTTAAGGACGCCACTAAAGACCCTGCTAAAGACAACGAGCAAATTAGCAAATCAGACAACGAACAAATCAACAAATCTGCAAATTAACAGATTGACAAATCGACAAATTGATATTATGCTTTTAACAACAACACCTACAATCGAAGGACATCCTATTAAGCAATATTTAGGCATCGTTACTGGCGAGACCATCATCGGGGCGAATGCTATTAAGGATTTTATGGCGGGGCTTACCGACTTTTTCGGTGGGCGCTCTACTACCTACGAAAAAGTACTTATCGAAGGCAAAGAAACTGCTTTAAAAGAATTACAACAGCGCGCTGCAGCCCTCGGTGCTAATGCAGTGGTCGGCATCGACCTCGATTACGAAACCGTAGGGGCTAATGGGGGTATGCTAATGGTAACCGCTAGTGGCACAGCCGTACAAGTATAATTAGCTCATCTGCGAATTGGCAAATCAACAAATCGGCAAATCGGCAAATTGGCTAACCAGCAAATTGCTCTCTTGGTACGCTACGGCTAAACGCGACTTGCCGTGGCGTGGCACAGCCGACCCCTATAAAGTCTGGCTCTCCGAGGTTATCCTCCAGCAAACGCGCGTAGTACAAGGGCTCCCTTATTACGAGCGATTTATCACTCATTTCCCTACCGTATCCGATTTAGCAAAGGCTTCAGAAGAAGAGGTGCTAAAGTTATGGCAGGGCTTGGGCTACTACTCACGCGCTAAGAATCTACATCATACCGCTCAGCACATAGCCACAGTGTTGGGGGGTGTTTTCCCTAAAAGTTATCAAGAACTTGTAAAACTCAAAGGCATAGGCGATTACACTGCCAGTGCCATTGCTTCTTTCTGCTATAACGAGCCTTGTGCAGTAGTCGATGGCAATGTATATCGCGTATTATCACGCCTCTTTGGGGTGCAGACGCCTATCAATACCCCTGCTGCTGCCAAAGAATTCAAAGCCTTAGCCAATGAGTTGTTAGACAAGCCTCGGGCAGGCGAATACAACCAAGCCATAATGGAGTTTGGCGCAATCGTCTGCACCCCTCAGTCTCCCGACTGTGCTAACTGCGTATTGCGCGACAGCTGTTGGGCTTGGGCTCATAATCAGGTAGGTGTTTTGCCTGCCAAACTCAAGAAAATCAAGATAAAGCAGCGTTACTTCAACTACCTCGTATGGCTGAGTGCCGATCAGCAAACCCTCCTTCAGAAGAGGGAAGGCAAAGATATATGGCACGGACTCTACGAATTTCCGCTTATCGAAACCTCTACGCTCCTCTCTGCTGCTGCCCTTACTGAGCTGCTAAGAGAGCAACACCCCCTCATCACTCCTTATTTGTATAACGAAAGCCCTGTTGTGCATAAGCTCACGCACCAGCACATACACACCTCGTTTTGGGTACTTACCACCCACTCTCCACTCGAAAAAGGCATATCTATCAGCCAGTTAGAGCGCTATCCTGTATCGGCTCTTACCGCAAACTTTATCAAAAACTTTTGGAAGTTATAAAAAAAATCGTACTTTTGTAACATCTTTTAACCCCATAACCCAATTTACCAATGAACGGATATGTAAATAAAGTTATCCTTGTCGGACGCATAGGCGAGGCAATAAAGCTAACCTATTTCAGCGAAGGCAATTGCGTAGGTCAGTTCAGACTCGCTACCCACGAAGAGTATACTAACCGCAATACTAATGAGCGCGTAGAGCACACCGAGTGGCACAATATAGTGGTACGCAATAAGCTGGCTGAAGCCATAGAAAAGTACACCCAAAAAGGCGACCTTATCTATTTAGAAGGACAGTTGCGCACACGCTCTTGGCAGGCTGAAGACGGCAGTCCTCGCTATATTACCGAGGTAGTAGTAAGCGATATGAATCTGCTGCCCAATATGCGCGCCCCTAAAGCTGCTACCCCACCGCCGGTAGCTGGCACCCCTACTACTCAATCGTCGCCTGAGTTAGATGCTAATGGAGTGCCGTTTTAATGTATAACGAAATTCTTTTATTTTGGAAACAGAACCCCTCTCGGCATCGTTGCTGATGCCCTTTTTAACCGTAGATATTGCGCTGATAGTACAATTTGCTATTTTTTGCTTACTGCTGCTCTGCTCTGCTATCATCTCTGGCTCCGAAGTGTCCTTATTTTCGCTCTCGCCTACTGAAATAGACGAGCTGAAAGAAGACCATAATTCTGCCAATAACCTGATAGCCAAAATGGTAGAAAACCCTAAAAAGCTGTTGGCTACCGTACTCATCGCTAATAACTTGGTCAATATCTCTATAGTGCTTATCTCACCAGAGCTGACCAACTTTGCCTTCGGAGGCATCAAAAACCCTATATTGCGCGATGTGATGGATATTGGGTTGGTAACCTTTGTGCTCTTGCTATGCGGCGAGATATTGCCCAAAATTTACGCTAACAGAAATAATTTAGCTTTCGCTAAGAGAGTGGCCTACTTCATCTATATACTCGATACCATTTTCACCCCTATCAGCCTACCGATGAAGTCTTTCACCGTATGGATTCAAAAGCGATTAGGCAAAACTAAGAGCAATATATCAGTTGGGCAACTTTCGCAAGCCTTAGAATTGGCATCAGAAGAGGATACTACCAATGAAGAAAAGAAGTTATTAGAGAGTATCGTATCATTTGGTAATACCGAAACCTGCGAAGTGATGGTGCCCCGCGTAGATATTTTTGCTCTCAGCGAGGATACCCCTTTTAGCGAAGTGTTGAGCGAGATAGTAAAAATAGGCTACTCGCGCATACCCGTATACCGCGAAAATTTAGACAATATTACAGGGGTTATCTATATCAAAGACCTGTTGCCTTATATCGAAAAGACTGATTTTGAATGGACTAAGGTAATGCGAAAAGCTTTCTTCGTGCCTGAAAATAAGAAGTTAGACGATTTGCTCAGCGAGTTCCAAGAAAAGAAAATACACTTAGCCGTAGTGGTAGACGAGTATGGCGGCACTTGCGGTATCATCACTTTAGAAGATATTATGGAGGAAATAGTAGGTAGCATCAATGATGAGTTTGACGATGATGATGTTACATACTCTAAGATTAATGATCACACCTATATTTTTGAAGGCAAGACTGTGTTAAAAGATTTTTACCGCATCGTAAAGATGAACGATGAAAACATCTTGCTTTTTGATGAAAAAAGAGGAGAAGCAGAGACCTTAGCAGGCTTTTTGCTCGAAATATCAGGCAACTTCCCTCAAAAAGGCAAACCTATTGTGTTTCACAACTATAGTTTCACCGTAGAAGCCTTCGACAAACACCGAATAAAGGAAATTAAAGTAAAAATTAACAGTTAATTGACGTGAAGTATTCAAAAATTATAGAAGCAGCCTATAAAACAGTAATGGAAGCTGAGAATGTAGGCACAGTACCTACTTATATCCCCGAATTGGCACAAGTAGACCCTAATAAGTTTGGGGTGTATTTCTATAGCCTCAACAAGCAATCCTTTGGCATAGGCGATTGCGACGAGAAGTTTTCGTGCCAAAGTATCTCAAAAGTATTAGCGTTGTGCTTAGCCTACAGCATCATAGGCGACAAACTCTGGAAACGCGTAGATGTAGAACCTTCGGGCACTTCGTTTAACTCGCTTGTGCAATTAGAGGCTGACAATGGTATTCCACGCAATCCGCTTATCAATGCAGGAGCCATAGTTGTATGCGACATTTTGCTATCTATTTTAGAAGATGCCGAAGCCGATTTCCTTACTTTCGTCCGCGATTTGGCAAATGATGAGTCAGTAAACTATTCTATCAGAGTAGCCGAGTCTGAAAAATCAGTAGGGTATAGAAATTTTGCGCTATGCTATTACATCAAATCGTTAGGAAATATAGAAAACGACCCTATAGAGGTGCTTAACTTCTACTTCAAACTCTGTTCGTTAGAACTCAGTTGCAAGTCTTTAGCCTATATATTTTCATTTTTAGCCAATGATGGTATTCGTATGCACGACCGCGTACAAATACTCACCGACACTTGTACTAAGCGGGTAAATGCAATTATGCAAACCTGTGGTTTTTATGATGAGTCAGGTGAATTTGCTTTCAAGGTAGGCTTACCGGGCAAGAGTGGTGTGGGCGGAGGCATCGTAGCCTTATTGCCTAACCACTACAGCATTGCCGTGTGGAGCCCTAAGCTAAATAACAAAGGCAACTCATACCGCGGAATGCTATTTTTAGAGGAATTTACTGCCCAAACCCATACCTCAATTTTTTAATCCGTAAATTTTATCGATTTGCTAATTAGCTAATTATTTGTATCTTTGCCGCCCAAAAACACACACTCTAATGACTATAGAAGCAATACAAAACGAGATAATAGAAGAGTTTTCACTCTTTGAAGATTGGATGCAGCGATATGAATATATGATTGAGTTGGGCAAGTCGCTGCCCCTAATAGCAGAACAGTACAAAACTGACGATTACCTTATCAAAGGGTGCCAAAGTCAAGTATGGCTACACGCTGACTACCAAGAGGGTAAGATATTCTTTACAGCTGATAGCGATGCCATTATCACCAAAGGTATTGTAGCCTTATTGGTGCGCATGTATTCAGGCCACACCCCCGAAGAGATTTTAGCGGCCAAAACTGACTTTATCGACCAAATAGGACTCAAAGAACACTTATCGCCCACCCGTGCTAACGGATTGGTGAGTATGCTCGAGCAGATGAAGCGATACGCCCTGCTACAAGCAAAAAAATAAGGACATAAATCTATAAACAAATGGCTGAAGAGACCACAAATACTCAAAAAATAATAGACACTGAAGTACTCGGCGAGAAAATCGTAGAAGTGCTTAAAACAATATACGACCCCGAAATACCTGTAGATATCTACGAATTAGGCTTAGTATATGATGTATTCGTAAATGAAGACTGCGATGTGAAGATACTTATGACCCTCACCTCGCCTAACTGCCCTGTAGCCGACGCCCTCCCTATGGAAGTAAAAGAAAAGGTACAGAGCATTGATGATGTTCACGAAACCATTGTTGAACTCACTTTCGACCCGCCTTGGCATCAGGATATGATGAGCGAGGTAGCGAAACTCGAACTCGGATTTTTGTAAACTAATTAATAAATCACTTATGAAAAAACTTTTATTCTCAGCATTATTACTTTCTGCTGTATCAATGGGTTTTGCCCAAGAAGAGAGCACCGATGGAGTTGCTCAAGACCCTACTGTAGCCCCTGAGCAAGAAGCTCCTGCTACCCCTCGTTGGACAAAAGGAGGCAATGCCTCATTAATGTTTTCGCAAGCTGCCTTCAATAACGATTGGACAGGAGGGGGTACTAACAACGTAGCAGCAAGCCTTGCTGTTAGCTATGCATTCAACTATAAGAAAGACCGTTTAGCTTGGGATAACAACCTATATATCGATTACGGTCTTACTAAGTTAGAAGGCGATGAATTCACTCGCAAAACAACAGACCGTTTCGAAGTAAACTCTGTCCTTGGTTATCAGATGACCAATCCAGAGTGGTTCTACTCATTCTTCTTCAACTTCAAAACCCAAATGACCGATGGTTATAAGTACACTTCTGGCACTCAGCGCGACCTTATAAACCAATTGCTTTCACCTGGGTATGTACAATTTGGTCCTGGTATCTTGTGGAAGAAAAGCGACAACCTAAAAGTGAATATCGCTCCTGCAACTTCTAAAATTACTACTGCCAGAAGCAGATGGACACAAGCTGGTAGTTTCTACGGAGTAGAGAAAGGTAAAACAATACGCTATGAGCTCGGTTTCTCACTTAGTGGCTATGCTAAATTCAATGTAATGGACAATGTTTCATTTGAAAACATACTATCATTGTATAGCAACTACCTTGATAAACCTCAAAACATAGATATTGACTACACTGCCAACTTAGTGATGACTATCAACAAGTATCTAACAGCAAACTTCACTTTCCAAGCTATCTATGATGATAATGCCGCTAAAGCCTTCCAAATACGCGAAGTATTAGGTTTAGGAGTAACTTACAAATTCTAAACATTTAGTAAATTTAATAATTAATAAATTAGCCCATTAACAGACGTGATTGTCTGTTAATGGGCTAATTTGTTAATATACTGACAAATAAGTAAGCAATCCTTAATAATATATTATTTTTTCGTAAAAAACTTTTGCGAATATCAAAAAATTATTTTAATTTTACGGCGAAATTAAGTTTGACTTACTCAAAAGCCTTACTCAATGACTTTTCCATAAGCCAAAAAAATACCACCACTATGATCGACCCACTTTTATTACCCTACCTCAGCATTATAGAGGATAGAAAAAAACACTTTACTGCCACCGCACGCACTATGCAAGGCGATGCCGCCCGATTGGCAGATAACTGCAACTCTCACCTGTACTACGGCTTACATTTTGAAGCTAACGAATGGGTGTTGCGCGAGTGGGCTCCTAACGCAACGGCTATATACCTCCTTTTTGAAGGTAATGACTGGCAAAAAAACAATCACTTCTCATTTAAAAAACTCAACAAGGAAAATTGGGAACTACGGCTCCCCACACATCTTTTGCACCACCAAATGCTCTACAAACTGTTAGTAGAGTGGGACGGCGGTAGCGGTGAGCGGTTGCCTTCACATACCCTACGCGCAGTACAAGACGATTATACTAAAGTATTTACTGCGCAAGTATGGCAACCCCTTGTGCCCTACCAATGGAAGCACTCTCGCCCCAATACTGCCGAACCGCCCCTTATCTATGAGGCGCATATAGGTATGAGTACCGAGCATCAGCGCGTGAGCACCTTTGTAGAGTTTCGTCTATACGTACTGCCTCGCATCGCTGATTTGGGCTATAATACCATACAGCTAATGGCTATACAAGAGCACCCTTACTATGGGTCGTTTGGCTATCAGGTAGCTAATTTCTTTGCGGTGAGTTCACGCTTCGGCACCCCCGAAGAGCTCAAAGAGCTCATCGACACAGCACACGGCCTAGGCATACGCGTAATTTTAGACCTTGTGCATTCGCATTCGATAAGCAATGAGGCAGAAGGGCTCAGTTATTTTGACGGTACTGATTATTTGTACTTCCATAGTGGTGAGCGCGGCAAGCACCCTGTGTGGGACTCTCGCTGCTTCGACTATGGCAAGCCCCAAGTACTCAACTTCTTGCTCTCTAACTGCAAGTATTGGCTCGAAGAATACCAGTTTGACGGCTTCCGCTTCGATGGAGTAACCAGTATGCTCTATTACGACCACGGACTTGGCAAAGCGTTTACTAACTATAGTTTTTATTATGACGGCAATGAAGATGTAGAGGCAATAACCTACCTAACGCTTGCCAACTTAGTCACACATCAGCTCTATCCTCAAGCTATTACTATAGCCGAAGAGATGAGTGGTATGCCGGGCTTAGCTTCGCCTATAACTGAAGGGGGTATGGGTTTCGATTTCAAGATGAGTATGGGCATACCCGACTATTGGATTAAGTTGCTAAAAGAAGTACCCGATGAACAGTGGCACGTAGGCGATATTTATTATGAACTGACCAACAAACGCGCCGAGGAACGCACCATAAGCTACGCCGAAAGTCACGATCAAGCTCTCGTAGGCGATAAGACCATATTTTTCCGTATGACCGATAAAGAGGTCTACACCGGTATGAGCGTGTTCGACCACAATCTCATCATCGACCGCGCAATGGCTCTACATAAAATGATACGCCTCGTAACGTTAGGCACTGCCGGCGGAGGCTATTTAAACTTTATGGGTAATGAATGGGGGCACCCCGAGTGGATTGACTTCCCTCGCGAGGGCAACGGCTGGAGTTACGCCCACGCACGCCGCCTCTGGAGTTTGGTTGATGACCCTAACTTAAAATTCAAATATCTGAACGCTTTCGACCGCGCAATGATACACCTAATAGCACGCAGCCGATTATTGACCTACGAGCCTCGTGTATTAGTACGCGACATCGAGCGGCAAATACTCGTATTCGAGCGTGGCAACTATCTATTCGTATTCAGTTTTAACCCTACCACCTCATATAGCGACTATCCGTTTGAGGTGCGTGCCGGCAAGTACCTAACCGTACTAAGTACTGACAACCCCGCTTTTGCAGGAGCTAACCGCATAGATGAGAGCATCGAACACTTTACCCAGTACTTAGAGAAGAAGAACCTTTTATCGCTGTATATACCCGCGAGAATTGCAATGGTTTTAAAATTTGACAATTGACAAAGGTTATATAAATAGTACCTCACATTTTGAAAAAAACATTATGAAACTTAAAAGACTCATCGGCATATTGTTAGATACTATTTATCGTGATAATATTTACTTGATAAGCCCTATAATTAATTGGACATTAATCGATGGGGTAAATAGGCACTTTAGAGATAATTACAACAAAGTATTACCAACCTTATTAAAATGGCAGGAAAAAGGGTATATCTCTTTAGTAAATGATGATGATATTATTTTTATTTTTCACCCTGAAAAACTACCTTTAAAAGAAGATTTGCGATCAGAGAGTGTTCTTGTAAAAAAAGAAGAAATTATTGATGATTTCATACAAAAAATAGAGGTATACTATAGAAATTTTGGAAGTGAATGGTCTATTTGTGATTTTTCTCAAAATGAAGTTCGAAAAGAAGTAATGAAAATTTTTCTACCTACTCTTGAACAAAAAGGCATTATCAAAATGATAACAGATGAAAGATTTGAAATCATTGATTTACCATCTAATCAATTAACAAGTGAGTAACAGTTTTTTAGACAAGAGCTCTAATATTTTATATATTTTTTTCACAGATCTAAGTAAGCAAAAAACAAGAAAATGGAAATCATAAGTTCAAAAAACCAACAACTCATCAAAGATTTATGTGATTGGAAAATCAATAGAGAAAAGTTTATAGAAAAAACTGCTTTTAAAGCTAATTATGAGCAGTTAAGATATTTATTGTTGAGTGTTAGTGTTAAGGATTATCTAGACGAAAATGATTATAATCAGTATTTTGATACCATTCTTTGGAAATTACCTAATAGTATGAGTAAAGAAGAAGATGAAGCTTTATTTCAAGAGTTTTTGTTATGTGATTTTCACTCTGAACACGAGGATATGGCAAGTGCTTTTCAGTCGACTTTTAACAATAATATAGAAAACATTCCTATCTTACTAAAAGCAATAGACAACGTTCCCAAATATTTAGAGCCTGAAGATTTTAAATACCCTTATGTAAGAAAAATCATTTATGCTATAGGTGCCCAGCCACAACCTGAGAGTTTTTTAGCTTTAGAGCAATTAGTTTCTCAGACTAACGATGTAGAAATAAAAAAATTAGCCTTACACCAGCTTGAGAAACGAAAAGAATTAGGTCGATGGGAGTATGAAAGAAATAATAAGTTATAAACTTAGTCAAAAGTTTAAAACTTTAACTATCTCTAAAACATAATAACGCGTATTATACTACAACCTAATTATTATTAATTATCAATTGTTATGTATTTATCATTCAAAAAAGACCAACTTATCAATCTAGAGTACTCTCTTAACAGAGAGTTCTTAGGTACCAACCGCGGAGGAGGCTACTGCTCCTCTACCCTTGTATTTTGCAATACCCGTAAATACCACGGGTTATTAGTAGTGCCTATCGAAAAATTTAGAGGCAAAAACTATGTAATGCTTTCATCACTCGATGAAACTATCATACAGCACGGACGCGATTTCAACTTTGGGGTACATAAGTACGAGGGCACTTATGAGCCACGCGGACATAAGTATATCGTAGATATTTCTTACGAAAAAGCTTTTACCGTTACCTACCAAGTAGGCGGGGTATTGCTAAAGAAAGAAATACTAATGATGCACAACGCTCCACAAGTATTGGTGCGCTATACACTACTCGAAGCGCACTCAGCTACTAAATTGCGCTTAAACCCTCTATTGGCTTTCCGCGATATACATTCGCTTAGCAAACAAAACCCTGTAGCTAGCACTCAACCCGAAGCTGCTGATAATGGCATACGTGCTCGCCTGTACCCTGAGTTTCCATACCTATATATGCAGTTTAGCAAAAAAGTTGACTTTATAAACAATGCGTATTGGAATAACAATATCTATTA
The DNA here is from genome assembly GCF_003054025.1 of Capnocytophaga leadbetteri. Lineage (GTDB taxonomy): Bacteria > Bacteroidota > Bacteroidia > Flavobacteriales > Flavobacteriaceae > Capnocytophaga > Capnocytophaga leadbetteri. The sequence continues at coordinate 140,758 of NZ_QBKG01000004.1, read as the reverse complement.
CACTAAAGAAAAAGAACGCGGCTATGACTATCAGGAAGATTTGCTAAGCATTGGTTATTTTGAAGTGAGCCTAAAGAAGGGCGAAAGCATCGTCTTTTCTGCTAGCATTGAAGAGGCTGAAAGCAAAACCCTCGAAAAGAATTTCAACAAATACCTAAAAGAACGCACTGAGCGCAACTCTGCTCAAGAGTGCCTACAGTACAGTGCTGCCCAATTCTTGATACACAAGGCAGGCGAAACACGCATCAAAGCAGGATATCACTGGTTTGACAGCAACACCCGCGATACCTTTATCTCTCTACCGGGTATTGCTCTTTCCGGCAATACAGCCAAGATATTCGATGAGGTGCTTACCTCTGCTTGCAAGTATTTTTATGAGGGACTTTTTGCCCGCGACATTAGTACCCACGTCACCAATCCTGTGTTTGATGCCGATACCTCATTGTGGTTCTTCTGGACGCTTCAGCAATACGAAAAAGAAACCAACAAGAGCAAAAAACAACTGTGGAAAGAATATGGCGAGCTGCTGAAAGCTATCCTACAAACCTACCGCAGCCGTAAGCACAAAACAATGTGTATGGACGACAACGGACTGATATGGAGTGATAACCTAAGTCGCCCCCTTACGTGGTTTGACGCTGAGGGCAATTACGGAGCTATCGTACCTAGAAATGGATATGTGGTAGAAGTAAACGCGCTATGGTATAATGCTGTATGCTATGCTATTGCAATGGCTGATGAGGCTAAAGATAAAGCATTTTTGAGCGAATGGGCTACTCTGCCTGCTACTATAGCCGAGAGCTTCAATCAGACTTTCTGGTATGAAGCCGAATCTTACTTAGCTGACTATGCTAACCACACTCATCAAAACACTGAAGTACGTCCTAACCAGCTATTGGCTTGTGCGCTTAACTACTCACCTCTTACTGAAAAAAGACAACGCAAGGTGTTAAAGATTATCACCCAAGAGCTCCTTACCCCACGTGGTTTGCGCACGCTATCACCTGAGAGCCCTCGTTATGAAGGCGAAGGTGTAGGCCCCGTATACGTACGCGATAAGGCAACTTTCAACGGGTCGGCACACCCTTGGTTGATAGGTTTCTACATAGAAGCTAACTTAAAGCTCTACGGCGATGCCTACATACCTGATGCTGAAAGTATCCTCGCTGACTTCGAAGAAGAACTCAACGACCACGGAGTAGGCTGCATTTCGGCTATCTATGACGGCAATCCACCATTCCAATCAAGAGGATGTATCTCTAAAGCCAAGAATGTATCAGAGATTTTAAGGGCACAATGGCTGCTAAAAGGTAATAAATAACTCAGAATTTAAACCCTTCAAAATCGAGGGGTTTAGAAAAATCAATAAAAGCGTATGAAGAATGCAAGAGTATTAATGTTTGGTTGGGAATTCCCCCCACACATCAGTGGAGGGTTAGGAACGGCTTGCCTCGGTATAGCTCAGGGGTTAGCCAAAAATGGCGTACAAGTACTATTTGTAATGCCCAAAGCCTCAGGTGATGAGGATAGTAGTGTGGCAAAGATTATCAATGCCAGCGATGTAGAAATGCTTCAGAACACCGAGAAGATAGAAGAGTTCTGGAAACATATCAATTTTATGGAGATAGGCTCTAACCTTGTGCCTTATCTCGACCCCGAAACCTTTGCTCGCGAGCGCGACCGATACCTCAAAGAAGGCGAAAACCGTGAACGCATCAGCTACCATAATAAATTTCAGTTTTCGGGCAAATATGGGGCTAACCTAATGGAAGAGGTATATCGTTATGCCTTAGTAGCTGGTACAATAGCCAAAAACCACGATTTTGATGTAATTCACGCCCACGACTGGCTAACCTATAGTGCAGGTATCATCGCTAAAAAAATATCAGGAAAACCGCTAATAGTACACGTACACGCTACCGAATACGACCGCGGAGGTGAGTTTAACCGCAATACCTTAGTGTACGACATCGAAAAACGAGGTATGGAGGCTGCCGACAGGGTAGTAACGGTAAGTAACTGGACGCGCAATATCGTTATAGAAAAATATGGTATCCCTGCTGAAAAAGTTATCACAGTGCATAATGCCGTAGACTTTAAAACCGATACCGAAGACCGTGAGGAACGCGGCATCAAAGATAAAATCGTAACTTTCTTAGGGCGCATCACTCTACAAAAAGGTCCTGAGTACTTTGTAGAAGCCGCTGCCAAAGTGATGAAACGCCTGCCTAATGTCCGCTTTGTGATGGCTGGTAGTGGCGAGAAGATGAACCCTTTAGTACGCCGTGTAGCCCAATTGGGCTTAGGCACTCGCTTCCACTTCACAGGTTTCTTGCGCGGCAACGATGTACAACGTATGTTCCGCTATAGCGATGTGTATGTGATGCCCTCTGTATCTGAACCCTTTGGTATTTCACCTTTAGAGGCAATGCGCTCTGGGGTGCCCACCATCATCTCTAAACAATCGGGAGTAGCCGAAGTGCTCCACCACGCTATAAAAGTAGATTATTGGGATATCAACGCCCTCGCCGATGCGATATACGGCGTACTGGCTTACCCCACCCTATCTAACTTTATGCAACGCGAAGGTTATGAAGAGGTAAACCAATTGAAATGGGAAACCGCCTCGCTGAAACTCAAAAAAATCTACGAATCTTTAATGTAAAACCACCATTATGAAAAAGTCAATTTGTATTTATTTTCAAATCCATCACCCCGAACGTCTTAGAAAATATCAATTCTTCGACATAGGAAAGAAACACAACTATTTTGACAACTACGCTAACCGCTCAGAATTAGAAGATTTAGCCGAAAACTGCTACTTGCCTGCTAACGCTTTATTGTTAGACCTTATCAAGAAATACGAAGGCAAATTCAAAGTTGCTTTCTCTATTTCGGGCTCAGCTATTGACCAGCTCGAAATGCACACCCCAGAGGTAATACGCTCTTTTCAGGAACTCGCCCAAACAGGACAAGTGGAGTTCTTAGCTGAAACCTATTCGCACTCATTGGCATCGCTATCTGAAGACACTGATGAGTTTGAATTGCAGGTAAAACGCCATAGTGCCGCTATCAAAGAGCTTTTTGGCAAAAAGCCGGTAACCTTCCGCAATACATCTCTGATCTATTCTGATAAAATAGGCAAAAGAGTAGCCGACTTGGGCTTCAAGACGATGCTTACCGATGGAGCTAAGCACGTATTAGGGTGGAAGAGTCCTAACTTCGTCTATAAAAATGCTTTAGACGAAAACCTCAACCTCTTGCTAAAGAACAGTAAGCTGAGTGATGATATAGCAATACGCTTTTTTGACAAAAACTGGAGTGAATACCCACTTACTTCAGAAAAATACGTTGATTGGGTATCGCACAGCCTACAAGATACTGAAGTGCTCAACCTGTTTATGAACTACGAAGTAATAGGGCACTACAACCGCGCTGAAAGTGGTATTTTCGATTTTGTGAGATATTTCATACAGCAGATAGCCGAAAACCCTAATTATCAGTTCTTATTGCCTAAGGAAGTTACTAAAAAGCATACGGCTAAAGATATACTACCTGTGCCTTACCCTATTTCGTGGACAGACGAAGAGCGCGATATCACTTCGTGGTTAGGAAACGAACTACAAAAAGAAGCCTTTACCGAGCTATTCAAAATACAACCTTTGGTGAAGAAGAAAAAGAATGCAGAGCTAAACGAAGACTATAGTAGGCTGCAAGCCAGTGAGCATTTCTATTTTATGCGCACTAAGCTATTCTCAGGTGCTGATTATCACAAGTACATTTTGCCTTACGAATCGCCGTATGAAGCGTTTATCAACTATATGAACGTGCTAAGCGACTTCATCGAGCGGGTGAAAGGCTAAATTAGTTACGAGTTTATAGAAAGTTTAATAATAATTTTAAAAAACAGACAAAATGAAATTAGAAAATGCTAAACCCAAAATCAATCATCTCTACGAAGAGATTGTCAGCAATGACGCCGTCGAAATGTCTGTATCTAATAGATTTGCAAGAAAAACCGTTGATGCGGAACGTAAGGTGAAAGCGTTAGACTCGGAAGAGTTTTTCTACGCAAATCCTCCTAAGGACAGGCAGAAAGGTGCCAAATATGAGGCTGATGAAAGCCTCATAGACAGTTCGCTGTATCTACCTTAATTTAGAAATTAATAATTTAGTCGTCAGTAGTGAATATTGGCGACTATTTTTTGTAGCAAAAATTGTTTTTCCATATATTTTTTATACCTTTGCCTCTGATAATAAATACGTTTAATTAAAAAAAAGAATATGAAAAAGTATTTAGCAGAAATGTTTGGCACTATGGTGCTAGTTTTAATGGGATGTGGTGTAGCTGTGAGCTTAGGCTGCACAAATGACATTCCTTCAACAGTAATTGGTACAGCCTTAGCATTTGGCTTATCGGTTGTAGCGATGGCTTATACCATAGGTGGCGTTTCAGGCTGCCATATCAATCCAGCGATTACGTTGGGGGTATTCCTTTCAGGAAGAATGAATGGCAAGGACGCTGTGGGGTATATGATCTCACAGGTTATTGGAGCGCTAATTGGTTCAACGCTTTTGTTTGTTTTAACCTCTAATGCAGGTTTGACAGGCACTGGCGCTAATGATTTGCAAGATGCAAATGTGACTGTTTTAGGCGGTCTGTTGGCAGAAATCATTTTCACTTGCGTATTTGTGCTCATCGTTTTAGGAGCAACGTCAAAAGAAAATGGGGAAACTAACAAATTTGCTGGCTTGGCTATTGGTTTAGGTTTGGTACTTGTTCATTTGGCTTGTATTCGTTATACAGGAACTTCAGTGAATCCTGCGCGTAGTATAGCTCCGGCACTCTTTGCAGGAGGGTCTGCTTTAGAACATCTTTGGATTTTCATTGTAGGGCCATTTATCGGTGCTTGTGGTGCTGCAGGTATTTGGAAAGTGATTGAAACAAAAAAATAAAAATCAATTGAATTTTATAAGAAACAAGGTGTCATTGGCACCTTGTTTTTTTATCCTTCAATTTGCTAATTATCAAATAATATGTACCTTTGCCCTTTATTCTTAACTAAATACAGCTATGGCAAAAGAAACCCCTCTGATGAAGCAATACAATCAGATAAAGAGTAAATACCCTGATGCTCTCCTCCTTTTTCGCGTTGGCGATTTCTACGAAACCTTTGGCGAAGATGCCGTAAAAGCTGCTCATACCCTCGACATAGTACTTACTAACCGCAATAACGGTAGCGAACGTTCGGAATTAGCGGGCTTCCCTTATCACTCTATCAATACATATCTGCCTAAACTGGTAAAGGCAGGATACCGCGTGGCTATCTGCGACCAACTAGAAGACCCTAAACTAGTAAAAGGCATTGTAAAACGCGGCGTTACGGAACTCGTAACCCCTGGTGTCGCCCTTAATGACGATATCCTACAAAGCAAAAACAACAACTTCCTTGCCTCGGTATGGCTCGGAAAACAGCTGTGCGGTATTGCTTTTCTCGACATCTCAACAGGTGAGTTTTTGGTAGCCCAAGGCGATAAACCTTATATAGACAAACTACTACAGAACTTCAAACCCAGCGAAATACTCATCGCTAAACAACAGAAAAAAGCCTTTGCTGAAAGTTTTGGCGAGGATTTTCACTGTTTCTTCTTAGAAGATTGGGTCTTCAAAGACGATTACGCCCGTCAAGCACTTACTAAGCACTTCCAAACCAACTCGCTAAAAGGCTTTGGTGTAGACGAACTAACCGAAGCAATACTAACAGCAGGGGCGATACTCTACTACCTTTCGGAAACCCAGCACCACCAATTACAACATATCACTACCCTACAGCGCATAGCTGAAGACGCATACGTGTGGCTCGACAGATTCACCATTCGGAATCTGGAGCTCTATGCGGGCAGCTCAGCTCAGTCGGTTACGCTTATAGATGTGATTGACAAGACTCTATCGCCTATGGGTAGCCGTACCCTAAAGCGTTGGTTAGCCCTTCCGCTAAAGAAAATAGAAAAAATAGAACAGCGACACGAGGTGGTAGCTTACCTGCTCGACCATACAGACACTCTTAGCCTAATAAAAGAGAATATCAGCCGTATGGGCGATATAGAGCGGCTTATCTCCAAAGTGGCAACACTGAAAATCAATCCGAGGGAAGTAGTGCAATTGTGCGCTTCGTTAGAACATATAATGCCTATAAAACAACAATGCTTACAATCGGGCAAAGAGTCGCTGAGCTTATTAGGCGATAAGCTGCACGACTGTCAGCAACTCTGCACGCGCATACGCCAAACCCTTACTGACGAAGCCCCCGTAAACATAGCTAAAGGCAACGCTATAGCAGCAGGCTTTTCGGCAGAATTAGACGAACTGCGCAACCTTTCGCATACAGGCAAATCGTACTTAGACGACCTGCTACTACGAGAAACCCAGCGTACGGGTATCCCCTCGCTAAAAATAGACAACAACAACGTTTTCGGCTACTACATAGAGGTACGCAATACTCATAAAGACAAAGTGCCTGCCGACTGGGTGCGCAAGCAAACCCTTGTGAATGCTGAACGCTACATCACCGATGAGCTGAAAGAATACGAGGCTAAAATAGTAGGGGCTGAAGAGCGTATCAGTCAATTAGAGCAATCGTTGTATGCTGAGCTGATAGGCTACATAAGCGAATACATAGCACAGGTGCAGACTAACGCTACCCTAATAGGGCAATTAGACACTCTCTGCGGTTTTGCTACCCTCGCCCTTGAGAACCACTACAATCGCCCTGAAATGAGCGAAAGCTATGTAATAGACATCAAAGAAGGGCGACACCCTGTGATAGAAAAACAACTGCCTGTAGGCACCCCCTACATAGCTAACGATGTGTATTTAGACCGCGACACCCAGCAGCTGATGATGATTACCGGACCTAATATGTCGGGTAAATCGGCTATACTGCGCCAAACGGCTCTCATCGTACTACTCGCCCAGATAGGTAGCTTTGTGCCTGCTACCTCAGCCCATATAGGCATAGTAGATAAGATTTTCACCCGCGTAGGAGCAAGCGATAATATATCAGTAGGAGAATCGACTTTTATGGTAGAAATGAACGAAGCTGCCCTGATACTCAACAACCTTTCTGACCGCAGCCTTATACTATTAGACGAGATAGGACGCGGCACCAGCACCTATGACGGCATCTCGATAGCGTGGGCAATAGCCGAGTACCTACACGAGCACCCCTCGCGCGCCAAAACACTCTTTGCAACCCATTACCACGAACTGAACGAAATGACTGAGCAGTTTGAGCGCATCAAAAACTACAACGTAACGGTAAAAGAAACCCAAGATAGCGTGCTTTTCTTGCGCAAATTGGCTGCAGGAGGTTCAGCACACAGTTTTGGGATACACGTGGCTAAAATGGCTGGAATGCCGCAATATGTAGTTCAGAAAGCAAATAAGATGCTGCAGAAACTCGAGCAGATGCACAATGTAAATACTACCGAAGCGGTAAAAGCTGCTCAGAAGGAAATGCAGCTCTCTTTCTTCGATATGAGCGACCCTCGTCTTGATGAACTCAAAAACGACCTACTGAGCTTAGATATCAACAGTCTAACGCCCGTAGAAGCACTAATGAAGCTCAACGAAATGAAGAAGCTACTCAATTAGACGATTTGCCAATTTGCTAATTTACCAATTATATATGACGTTTCAATTTAAAGAATTTAGTGTAAAGCAAGAACATAGTGCGATGAAAATCAGCACCGATGGGGTATTGCTCGGGGCGTGGGCACCGGTAGAAGACGCCGCATCAGTATTAGATATAGGAGCCGGTACAGGGTTATTGAGCCTTATGATAGCCCAACGCTGTGATGCCCCCCTAATAGATGCCGTAGAAATAGATGAAGCGGCTTATATAGAATGCACCGACAACTTCGAAAACAGTCCGTGGGGCGACCGCCTGTTCTGTTACCACGCTTCATTTGAGGAGTTAGTGGCTGAAATAGACACTCTTTACGACTTTATCATCTCTAACCCTCCTTTCTACACTGCTGACACTCAAGCTCCTGAGACAGCACGCAGTACTGCCCGTTCGGCAGCTGCGCTCCCTTTTGAAACCCTTATAGAAGGAGTAGCCCAATTGTTATCGGATAGAGGGCGCTTTGCAGTTATCATTCCTTATCAGGAAGAGGCTTCTTTTATCCGTTTGGCAGCCGCTCAAGGGCTTTACCCTCACGCATTGTTGCGCACTAAGGGGACTGCCACAACCCCTCTAAAACGCAGCCTTATCAGCTTTTGCCGGACAGAACAGCCTTACTCCCCTACTGAGCTTATTATAGAAGAAAGCAGAGGTATTTATACCCCTGCTTATAAAGCTCTTACTGAAGATTTTTATTTGCCAAAATAGGTAGCAAGCTACCTTAAAAACCTCTCGCAGATTGCACGGAAAGTGTGCTAGGTTTATAATTACAATATGTCAAAGAACGCGCTGAAAGTTTTAAAACTTTTACGGCGCAAAGTTCAGACATTAGGGTGAAGTAAAAAAATAGTTGTCTCATAATGTGACAACTTTGTCAAAGTTTTGGTGTATCTCTTGGCTCTCCAAATTAGGTTTCAGCCAAAAAACCTTATTATATAATACTTAAATACAACTTGTATAGTTATTTCTTAAATAACTCAGAATGACTACCTAAACGTAATAAAGATATTTCTCTTTCGTCAAGGTATTCTTCCCATATAATAAGCAAGTCTGGTTCTATATGACACTCTAAAGCTCCTTTGTATTGACCTATTAATTTATGAGGTTTCATTTTTCGTGGAATACCCTCTACACCACATTCTTGTAGCATACCTAAAACTTCAACTGTCTTTTGGAGCTTTTGGGTGTTATTAGAGATAACCTTTAAGTCTTTTTTGAAAGAAGTTGAATATTTCAATGAAAAAGACTTTTTTTCTTTTTCAGTCTCGTTATTAGTCATCTTCTTCTAAAATATCTTTAATCATTAGGTTTACATCAGTATATCCTTTCATAGAGTGTCTGTTTTCTCTCATCTCCATAAAAGCCTTATGTGTTTCCTCATTAGGGATAGATTTTTCTACTGGAATAGATTTTTTCTTATCATCAATAGTATCTAAAATAGTAGTCTTTATCTTGAGCCTTTCAAACAAATGTTGAATTATAGGAAAGTCGGCATTATTGATAGTTGCTTGTATAATTGTTGCATTCATAATATCTTTATTTTTTTGGCAAAGGTAATAATTAATTGACAATTAACAATTGATAATTGAAAACTAATTATTAGTAATACACAATGTCGTATTTGATGATTTTAGGGGCGTTGGTGTTGTGTATTTGCTTTTCGCGTACATTCTTTTGTGAATCGTAGGTGTAAGTGTAGCGTATGTAACTGCCCTCGCCAAGAGCATCGGCTACTCTCTCGCTTGTGCAGTCGCCTTGGGAATTGTATTGGTAAGTGTAGCGGCACCAATAATTGTAGTCCACACTCTCGTTTTTAATCTCCTTGCCTATCATATTGCCATTAGCCGAATAGGTATAGGTATCGTGGCGGTAGCAGTTACTGCCCTCGCATCGCTGTTCTTTGGTAAGTCGGTGGGCGGAATAGGTGTAAGTGATACGGTCGAAAGGGAAATCGCCACCTGAGTAATACACCGTAAGCTGTTGCCCCTTTGCAGGGTACTCATAATTGCGCTTTTCTAATACCTGTCCGTTATAAGCGTCTTTATAGCACAATAGTTCGTTATGTGCACCGTACTCGAACGTCTCTTCGCGGGTAGTGTCAGTAGCTCCGAAAATATTAGGGGTGCGTATTAGGGTAAGCATACCGGCATCGTTATAACTATAGTGGCTGGTATAACTAAGCGCATTTTCAGCTGTATATACTTCGCGCTGCATTAGCTTGCCCTCACTATCGAAAAGGTATTGCACGATGGGTTCTTCTTCGGCAAGTCGCAAGGCTTTTAGTTGTTTGTTATCGGTAGTTTCTGCCTCGTAAGAGGTTATTTTGAGGCTCTTCACCTTTCCTTTGAGGTGAAGTTGTTGCCAGCCTGTCATCTTTAGGTATTCGGTGGTGTATTGCTGCGCCCAAATGGGACAGGTTAGTAGAAAAAAGAATAGATACTTCATTTGTCGATTTGTCAATTTGTCAATTTGTCGATTTGTCGATTTGTCGATTTGTCAATGAACTAATCAGCTCATTTCATTGGCAAATCGACAAATTAGCAAGATTATTAAATTATCCTTGGTGTGTTTTCTTCAATAGGTCGTTTACTACTTTTACTGGGTTGAAGGTGATGATAGGCACTTCGACAAATAGGGTTATCCATTTTGCCATAGAGCCATTCCACAAACCAGGGAGCTCAAGGGCTTTCAGCGGTCTTCCCATATAGGTTTTGCTGGTGATAAATGCCTGTTGAGGGTCTACGTACTGCTGTAGGTCGAATTTTTGGCCTTTGTAGTCCTTAATGCCGCATACTAAATCTACCGGATTGAAGTGGGTAGACTGTTGGAAGATTTCCTTTTGCTTAGCGTTGCTCATATCTACTTGCGCCGATTCGATAATCTGTAGGCTGTAACTGCCATCAGCTTCTTTTATCCAGAAAGGACCTCCACCGGGTTCGCCTTCATTCTTCACCATACCACAAACGCGTATAGGGCGGTGTAGTTGCTCTTTGATGAACTCAAGAGCATATTGGCGGCGGAACTTGTACAAGTAATCAGGGACGTTGATATTTATCTCTTTGAGGAAGTTCAATATACGTTTTACCTCTTTTTTCTTCACTTTGTTATTATCAATACGATGCAATATTTTGAACACTTCGTCTTGCACCTCGCACAACTTGCCCGCTAAGGCTTCTTTGTAGAAAACCGTTTCATCGGTGTACTTTTTCACTACTACGTTATCGATATTTTTGATGAAGATAATATCAGCATCTATATCGTTTAGGTTGCTTAGTAGGGCTCCGTGTCCGGCAGGGCGGAAAAGCAGGTTGCCGTCTTCGTCGCGGAAGTACTCATTATCCTCGGTTACCGAAACAGTGTCGGTACTCGGTTTTTGGTAAGAGAAACTAACATTGAAGCGGATGCCGTAGCGCTCCTCGAGGACGGGTTTGATAAGGTTTAGCTCTTTGTAGAAAGCCTCGGTATGCTGCTCGGTGATAGTGAAATGCAAATCGGCTTCCTCATCGTCTGAAGCATAGAGTACTGCCTCGCGGAAGTGCTCTTCAAAAGGGGTTGCTATCTTTTCTGAATGGCGGTGGAAGGGTAGCAATCCTTTAGGCATATTGCCATAATTAAGTCCCTCTTCGTTGAGAAGGCTATTGACGATGATGTGTTTCTGAATATCTTCGTTTAATGAGGCAAAGTCGGGGTGGTGCTTATCGATATAGGCTTTGAGAAGAGGATAGAAAGCAAAGTGCTCGAGGCTATCGAAGAAAGCGCGTATTTCTTTATTGCCGGTACGATTGACATAGGCGGTAAACGACTCGCGGTCGGGTTCGAAAGCATCGCGAAAAGCAAACAACGATTTGAACATACGCGTAGCCGCGCCCGAGGCGGGTACGAACTTGAGTATGGTATTGCCCTTCTTGCGGTGTTGGTAGATAGCGGCATATTTGGCGGCTTCTTCTTTGGGTAGTGGCAGGATACCATCGTCTATGACAGCGGCTTTGTGGAGCTGAATAGGGGGTACACCTTGCTTGAATTGAGCTACTTGGGCATCGAGCATTGCTTCGGTGATGCCTTTTTTGATGAGTAGTTGTCGGTCTTTTTCTGTTAATTGACTCATAATATGTTGGTTTTTATTCTTTTTCTTTCCTCTGAATGAGGTGTCAAAGGTAAAAAGAAAAAAAATAAAAACCAAATAATTTGTGAATAAAATGTTAATCTATTTTAGGCTTTTTAAGCTAATTGACAAATTTGCATACGTGGAGCTGCCCTCTGAAGATGACCTTAAAGCTAAGGGAGCGCCAATGCGCCGGTAAGCAAGACTTGAAATGCAGCTGGTTATCGACTACGTGCATTCCGCCAAAGCCCTCGACTATGCTGAGCCAAGTGCCTGCCATAGAGGTGATATGGAGCCCCTCGTGAACCTCTTTGTTATAATCGTCTAAGTCGAGGCGAGAGGTGCGCAAGTAAAGCGCATAAGCCTCCTCCTTCTTATCTAAAGCTGCCGCCAAAACACTATGCACACAAGGCGACAATGAAGACTCGTGCACCGTAAAGGGTTCATAAAACTCGTAGTGCTTACGCAACTCCTCGTGGGTAAAGTGATTCCGGAAGAAATAAAAGCCCTGTAGCGTATCGGCTTGCTTGATGTAAGGGGAACGGAGGATTCTATCCCACGACCAATGCTGGTTGAGCGGGCGCTCTTCAGCAGGAATAGCACTCGCTGGCTTTAGTTCCTTATCAAGGAAGCCGTCTTGTTGCAAATATACTCCGTATTTTTCGCTGTAAGGGAAATACATATTTTGGGCTATATGCAGCCATTGCTGTAGCTCTTCTTGGGCAATAGCTTCTCTTTTAAACACCTCTACCTGCTCGGCAGCATAACGCAAGCACCATTGGGCGATGTAGTTAGTGTAGAAATTGTTATTAACGTTATTTTCGTACTCATTAGGGCCTGTTACGTCTAATATTACATATTTTTGTTTTTCCGCAGAAAAAGAGGCTCTTTGTGCCCAAAAACGCGCTATTGCCACCAGCACCTCTAAGCCGTAATCCTTTATATAGGCTTCATCGCCGGTGTAGCGGACGTAATTATAGATAGCAAAGACAATTGCCCCGTTGCGGTGTATCTCTTCAAAAGTGATTTCCCACTCGTTATGGCACTCCTCGCCATTCATTGTGACCATAGGATAGAGCGCTGCGCCACCCGTAAAACCGAGTTTTTTGGCGTTTTCAATCGCTTTATCTAACTGGTTGTAGCGGTACAAGAGCAAATTGCGGGCTACCTCAGCGCCTTTGGTTGCCATATAGAAGGGCAGGCAGTAGGCTTCGGTATCCCAATAGGTGCTGCCTCCGTACTTCTCGCCCGTGAAGCCCTTGGGGCCTATATTGAGATGGGCGTGTTTGCCGGAATAGGTCTGGTTGAGCTGGAAGATATTGAAGCGAATAGCCTGTTGGGCTTTGTCATCGCCCTCAATCTCGATGTCAGAAAGCTCCCAAATGGCTGCCCAGTCTTCTTTTTGCATTCTTAATAACTCCTCGAAAGCGTCTGTAGTGCTTAACAAAGCAGCATAAGAGGGTTGTGGAGCATCAGGAGAAGATAAGGTTTTATATCCTCCGTATTTTTCTATCCTGAAGGTTTGATTCTTCTTAAGAGCGACTTGGTATTGCAGGCCTATGTAGCTATCCTTTTTGTTTTGTTTTGAAGAGACTTCTAAGGCTTTGCCCTCTACAAAGAGTTTATTCTGCATAAAGGTAAGCACTTTGAAGTCCGTTTTTTTGGTAGCGGCGAGTATGTGAGCGTTATTGGTAGCGGCTTCTACTTCCAAGGTATTCCAGAAAAGCTCGTCCCAATTGGCATCGTTATTTTTTACGCCGCTATCTAAATAGCTTTCTATTTCGATAGTAGCATCGGTAGTAAGGGGGGTGATTTCGTAGCGCAAGGCACCGAGCTCGTCATAACGCAAAGAGAGCAAGCGCAGGGCTTTGACTTGTATTTCTTGCTGATTAGGCAGGGTAGCGGTGAACTGGCGCTCGTACCAGCCTTCTTTCATATTGAGTTCGCGGCGGAAGTTTTTGACTTCTGTGCAGGTGTTTAAGTCCAACACCTCGCCATTGATTTTGATGTGAAGTCCTATCCAACTGGGGGCATTGAGCACTTTGGCAAAATACTCAGGGTAGCCGTTTTTCCACCAGCCTACTTTGGTTTTATCGGGGTAATAAACACCGCCTATGTAGCTGCCCTGTAGGGTGTTGCCCGTATAATCTTCTTCGAAGTTGGCGCGCATACCCATAGCCCCATTGCCGAGGCTGTAGATGCTTTCGTGCTTGGTAACGTCTTCTTTGTAGAAGCCCTCTGCTATAATACTCCAGTTTTTCATTGTTTATTGGTGATTTGTGATATTAGCTGCAAAGGTAGTATATAATTAGCAGATTAGCAAATGTGGGGTCATCGTTCGGTTATCCTTCGCTCATCCTTCGCTTATCCTTCGGTGTAAGTGTATCTAAGGTATAGTAAGATTGGGAGGATTGGGAAGGCTGGGAGGAATGGGCAGAGGGGAATTTTTATTTGGTAGTCTAAAGAAGAATTTATATTTTTGCCTCGAAAATATCATCTTTTATGCAGAAAAATTATCTGATATTAGCTCATAAAAACCCTCTTCAGCTCGGCAGAATGATAGAGCGTTTGGACGACGGTGCTTCAAAATTCTTTATTCACCTTGATGCTAAAACACCTATTGAGCCTTTTGCTGCTTGCCTTGAGGGGGGGCACATTCGTTTTATAGAGCCTCGCGAGCGTTGCGTATGGGGTGATTTTTCTATAGTGCGGGCTACTATTCACCTTATGGAGGCAGCTAGCAAAGAACAAGGGGTTTTCATTTTGATGAGCGGGCAAGATTATCCGATACAATCGCAGAGGTATATTAATGCCTTCTTAGAGAGTAACAAAGGTTTTGATTTTATAGAGATTGAACCCCTAGAAGAAAAATGGAAGCCAAAAATGGTAAAAGATAAACTTGAGCATTATCATATTTTGCATTCGGAAGAACGAGGGCATAGCAACTGTTACGCTCCGTTTGCGCATTGCTCTGTTTTTCAGAAGCTAAGAACACTGACGCACCTGCTAAAAGGGAGGCTATCGCGGAAGAATTTTAGGTTGCTTTGTTCGCTGCCTAAACGCGTAGCTCCGTTTGAGCGTCAGTATGCTGGCAGTCAGTTTTGGGCTTTTTCTGAACGAACCTTTTACACTATGCTGAACTATATACGCGAGCACAAAGCAGTGTTAGAGGGGTATTATAAATATACTTCTTCGCCTGATGAGATATACTTTCACTCTGTGTTGATGGACTTAGTGGCTAAAGACTCTACCATAAAACTAAAAGACCCCATAACATACGTGAACTACTTTAGGAAAAACAACGTATTTGTAACAGAAGATTTTGAAAAACTCAGCTCGGCTAAGGGAAAACTCTTTGCGAGGAAGTTTGACACTGACATAGATATAGAAATACTAAACAAATTGGATTATCTGAATAAAAATGGAAAATAAAACACTTGCCCTCAAAACTTTTATCAAGAACGAATGGTTCTTATTACTGAGCTTACTACCCCTTCTTTTTACGGCAGTGTTACTACAGTTTATTACCCCTAATTGGAACGAAAGTGTACAAAGAACGGTGTTTTATAGTGTATTTCTTTATGATATAGCGATTATTTTGCTGTTTATATACCGAAATCACCGTTTTTTATTTGAAAAAGGCGAGTGGTTGCGCAATAGTATCACGATAGTAGGCTGCGGAGTAGTACTACTGTGGACGTATAAGCACAAAATAACCTTTAGATTGGATATTCTACTGCTCTTCTTATGTGCTTTATACGGTGTTATCTATCGGAAGTATATAAAACCTACTGCCCTTACTATTGCTTTCTTTGCGTTTATCGCAATAAGAATAGTAGGGCTTTTGTGGGCTGAACATTTGGAATGGGGTATAAATGTGCTTATTAAGGAAGAAAATATTATCTTTTTTGTACTTGTGCCTATTATTCTATTAGGTTTTTCGGTTAGCGAAAGGCAACAACAAAGTCTTATTCAAATATGTTTTAAAGGATTTTTAATGCTATTAGTAGCCAATGTAGTGTTTTACTTATTTGCTATCAGTTCGCTAGGCAGAAGTGTTTTTAGCTTTATTACTTTAAACAAAGGATATTTTTCTTATTATGAAATTTTGTTTTGGTCGCATTTCAAGCACCCTAGCTTTATTTCGTGGATTATCTTGGCAATAGGAGGTTTGAGTTTTATTTTATGGAAGAAAGGTAAAACTCTGATTTCTATTTCTGAGCTTATTATTTATGCTGTATTAGTTTTGTGTGTGGCTCTGATGGTGCAAGCAAGGGTAGTAATCATCAGTTATTTTATAGTAGTAGCTTTCTTTGTTTTTCTTTCAGTAGAAAAGCATATAAAAAAGTCATTGAAATACAGTATTTTAGGGCTATTGGTATTAATTGGTATTGGTACTGTATCGTATCTTATCACTCATACAGCTTATTTTTCTGACCCTATTCGCAATAAAATATATAATAAGGCTTTTGCTGCTATCAGAGAGGGGAATATTTGGATTGGCAATGGGACAGGATATCATCGGTATATTATTGGCAGTTACCCTTTTTATGTACATAATGACTTTGTAGCTACACTTGTTGATACTGGTATTTTAGGGCTAAGTATTTTTGTAGTATGGATTTTGTGCTTATTACTTTCAAAAGATATTCTAAAACAGTTTTTAGTAGTTGTTTCTCTACCTATAATGAATACTGATGTACTCTTTTACTTTTTTGAATATACTTATATCGTAAGTGTTCTTTTGATATTTATATTACTTGCGCCCCGATTTAAATCTGTAAAGCATACTTTACCCAATTAGAGAAGCTATATTTTTGCTTAATTTCTTCAGATAATGGCACAAAATCGCTCTCTAAAAAGTCTGCTAACCCTTCAAAGCTGTCATTTTCTACTACATAGAAGTTATTAGGATGATAAAAATCATGTAGTTTTATGCTTTTATTATCGGTAATTAGCTTCTTTTGGTATTTTATAGCTTCAAATATCCTAAACGATAAGCCATTGTGTTCTACGGTTTTTATATCTAAAAGTATAGCTGCTTTTTTGGTAGTTTTTAGGTTCTCTGCATAACTTATCCCCTTTGAGAAGAAAGAAAGATGAGGGTGAGAAAAAGGAGGTGTTTTTCTACCGTAAAACAAATTGATATTTAGTTTTAAATCGTATTGGGAGAGCGCATCTACTACTCTGATAAGTGATTGTATTCTGTCTTTCATATAAGCACCTACATACAAAACCTCTTTGCTATTGAGAGTTACCTCTTCTTCAGGAATATCAAAATAGAAGTTAGTGCAAGGCAAGAGATTAGGATAGCGGTCTTTGTATAGGTGATAGTCTTCAAGGTCAAAGACAAAGAAGCGTTCGAATTGGTTTATAATCTTGAATACTTTGGGGAAACGAGCAAGTCCGTCCCACTGATAGGCAACTACTTTATGGGCGGTATTATGTATTTTCTCTATCGTTTTTAGGTCTAACTTATCTGGACGAATCACGATAGCGTAATCGATACTTTTAGGGGCAAAACTACTCAAGGTTTGGCTTACTTCGGCGGTATAATAGTCGTCTATAAGCTGCTTCTTGTAGTCTTTATTGCCCAGAAAAGTCTTCTGTATAAAGTTGAGTATTCTATCTTTAGTTTTATAGCGAAATAGGGGCGATATAACTGTTACTTGCTCAAAACCCATATAGCGAAGGTTTTGCTCAATCACCTGATAAACGCCGAAGTCAGGAGGCATTATCAAGATGATTTTCTTATCGCTTACATCAGGAGTATTATCTGTTATTTTGTTGATATTCATACACTTTTGCTAAACAAGAGAATTTATACTGGGCTTTCAGTACTGCAAAAATAAAGCCCTTTTTGCCGTCTAAACAGCCCTTTTTGATAAAATAGTATTTAATAAACCAAAACAAAGGCGAAAACAATAGTTTTACCCAGCCTATCTTCTTTCCTTTACGCTGGTCAGCTGCTTGCGTGCTATAGTTGTTATTTTTGCTTAAAATAGTCGTTACCGAGTCGTTAGCTAAGTGTTCTGAAGCTAAATCGGGGCGGTTTCTGGGCATTTTAATCACCTGCCCTTGTACCTTTACGGTAGAATGTATTTCGGGCGACCAATAAGCTCCTTCTTTCTTAAAAAAGCGCAGTTTGAAGTCAGGAAAAGCAGAGCGCATATACTCGCCCATAAAATAGTTTTTAAAAGGGATATACACTCCCCCAAGATTAGGGGTTTCGGCTATTTTATAAAGGTATTCTTTTAGTTTTTCGGGTACTGTTTCATCTGCATCAATGACTAATAGCCAAGGGTGGGTAGCTTGTGCAATAGCATAATTGCGCGCAGGCTCTACATAAGGGGCACGCTCGCAATACACTATTTTGCAGCCGTATTGTTCAGCTATTGCTATAGTGCTATCAGTACTGTGCATATCGCAAATTACCACCTCGTCAAAATCTTTAACGGTGTCTAACACAGTGCGCAAATGCTTTTCGGCATTATAGGTATTGATAACTACAGATATTTTCATTGACTCAGATTTTATAATTAGTGAAACCCAAAGAGCAGATTTTTCAGCAGTAGCATTAGCGAGAGCTGAGGTAGTGCCCCAATAACCCAACTAAGTAGTAGCCAACGTAGTGGTTGAGCGGTAAGATAATACTGCGCAGTGATACTCGCCCCACTCATAAAGATGAAAGCTGCTATAAGATATGTCATATCTTTCTCAAACGAAAGACTCAGCAGTAGGGTGAATACCATCAGAGCTCCCATTCCCATTACAAATACATTAGGGGTGAACTTAAAGAAAAGCAGAAGAAGCAGTATCAGACACGACACTGCTAAGTTCATCAGATATACCCATAGTATGGGATAGTGGTCGATAGTAGTTATGCTAAAAGCTACTACCAACAGCATAACTATATAGCCGCAAAGTAACCATTTCTGCTTTTCGGCTGTTATGATGAAAGGGTGTTGTAGCCAGCCTCTCACAAACAAAATAAGATATATGAGTGAAGGCAGCGCTATGGTAACCAATAGCAGTAACAACCACGTAAATCTCACCATCTCAAAAGGTAAGAAAAACGGGATATTAAACAGCACTATCATCGCGCCGTAAATAGGCAACCAAATAGGGTGCGAGAAAAAAGATATGACGTAGCTAAAGCGCATAGTATATTATTCTTCAGTACTATCAGAAGTAGCCGTGGTATCAATCAGAGTGTTGCGCAAAGAGTCTAAAGCTGCTTGGCTCGCAGCCCCTTTGAAGTATTCTTCAAGCTCTTTTTCACCCATAAATAAACCTGCTTTATCTTTGAATATCGCCCATTGGGCAGCATAAAACTCCTTATCCAAAGTTTCGCTTAGCATCACTACTTCGCCATAGCGGTCTATGCAATACTGTATGCGTTTAGCATTGCTGTTTAGCTCACTTGCAGGCAGGTGAGTGTAATAATTAAGCTCTTCTTGATATTTCTTTATCACCTGTAGAGCGATAGCGCGTGCTTGCTCTTTCTTGCCTACTTTATAAGAACCTTGGATAAAAGGATCGAGAGTAAAGTAATACCCATAAGCATCTATCGGCATATTTTTCATCGCTATATCGATGATTTCAGAGGCTTTAGCGGTTTTTCCTTCTGCTATAAGCTGTTCGGTAAGGCGAGCGAGATTGCCGCGGAAAATAATACTGTTTTTGCGTGTTTCAGGGTCTAAGTAAATACCCTCTTTGCCCATATTGCCCCACGTCCATCGTTTTACGATATTGTACATCAGCTCAGAGTCTATGCGACCCATATCATAAGGATTATTCTTATCGATAGGCGTTTTGATAGGCACTAACTTGTATACAAGTCCGTCTAACTGTAAGTAGTCTTTCATCCACAGATATTCAGCGGAATCCATACTACCACCTGTGAAGTAGATAGGACGCTTCCAATCGTTGTTTGCCAAAATATCGAGCATCACTATGCGGGCTTTATCTATAGCTCCCGGTAGGGTAATATCGATATAATCTACTATCTTATCAGCATCTTCTGGTTTTACGATACCACTCTTCAGCACGTTTTCCTTATTCACCGGTATACGCAACTTATTGGTAGGATAGTAATAGAAATCTTGCTTATATTCGCCTGCTCCACGCGAACTACGTGTAGAAGGGTCGTCACTGGTAATCCAGTTTACAAAGTCTTTAATATTCCAACGGTTATCAGTGCGCTTTTGGTAGTAAATAGCCTCTCTTACTCCGTGAGCGTACTGTTTGTGTACCAACTGCCCTGGTATAGGGGTACTTTGGTAGGCTTGTCGCTTCATTTGGTCGATGTACCAATCAGTTTGTAATAAGCTAGTATTTATCACACGTACATCGGTGCGATAGCCCTCTATCTCTTGTGCGTACCACAGTAGGAAGGTATCATTATCACCTATGGTGAAAATCATAGCGTCTTTGTTTTCGGCTACCGATTCGAGGTAAGCATCGGCTATAAACTCGGCTGAGTATTTCTGAGAGCGGTCGTGGTCGTCCCAGTTTTGATACGCCATTACAGCAGGTACCGCTACAAGGCTAAGCACTGTGGCTGCTGTAGCTGCTATGTTGGGGTGTATATACTTGCGCGCAGCACTAAAGAGGGCATACACACCCAACCCTATCCAAATAGTAAAGGCATAAAACGACCCTACAAGAGCATAATCACGCTCGCGTGGCTCAAACGGACGTTCGTTTAGGTATATCTTAAGTGCCAAGCCCGTAAAGAGGAAAAGCACTAATATCACCCACGTTTGTCGTTCGCTCTTCATTGATAGGAATACAAACCCTAAAAGCCCTAAGAGGAAAGGAAGGAAATAATAGGTATTGCGCGCCTTGTTATTAAGCACATCGGAAGGGAGATGTTTTTGCGAGTCTAAGTGGGCACTGTCAATAAAGTTGATACCCGAAAGCCAGTTGCCGTGGTCGTTTTCGAGTTTGCCTTGTACGTCATCTTGCCTGCCGATAAAGTTCCACGCAAAGTAGCGGAAATACATATACCCGAACTGATAGTCGAATAAGTAAGCCATATTCTTCCAAAAACTCGGTTTTTCTACCTCTATATAATCGCGGTAGTCAGAAAGGAACTGGTCATAACGCTCTGCTGGCATCGGAGTTATCGACTGCTGACGCTGTATTTGTTGTAAAAACTGATATAGCTTAGGCTCTTGGTAGGCTTCTTCGCTAATCTTGAAGTCTAACTGCCCTGTTAGCTTCATATAGTTGGCAGCGTGCTGCGGACTCCACATACGCGGCAAAAAGCCCATTTGCTTTCTGTTAGAAGCTACTTGTGCATTCTTATATTGGTTTACGATAATATAACGCCCTGTAGTATAATCGCGTTCGTACTTAGGTTTGGCATCTTGGTAAGGGTAATCCTCGTCTATACCAGCGTATTTATCAGAGTACATAGGTCCATAAAACAAGTGCGTTTCGGGGTATTGCTCTAAGTTGTAGTACGCCAACAGCAAACGGGCATCGGTTGGACTATTTTCGTTGATAACTGTATCGGCATTAGAGCGAATAGGTATCATCAGCCAAGACGAAAAGCCTATAAATACAAAAAGCAGACACAAGGTAGCTGTCTGTAAGCGCACTTTCTTCTTCTGAGAAGCATATCTGAGTGCGAAAAAGAAAAACGCCACTAAGGTAAGCCCTGCGATAATAGTTCCCGAGTTAAACGGCATACCAAACGAATTGACAAAATACACTTCCAAATAACCAAAGTAAGCCAAGGTATATGGCAATATCAGTTTGAAGATAAGCAATAAGACTGCTATTGAAACTACATTAGCCAGAAGGAAGTTCCATACATTTTTCTTATAATGACTGTTGAAGAAATACAGCATACCGATAGCAGGAATAGTAAGCAGCGCCATAAAGTGCACCCCAAACGACAACCCTACTACCAACGAGATAAGCAACAACCAGCGGTCGCCGCGTGGCTCGTGCAGACTATCCGTCCACTTGATGCCCAACCAAAACATCACCGACATAAAGAGCATAGCCATAGCATATACCTCAGCCTCTACAGCATTGAACCAGAAGCTATCAGAGAACGTATAAGCCAACGCCCCTACTACCCCACTACCCATTACAGCTATTGTATGAGCTACTGATAGGGTATTGGCACTGCGCAAGGCTATCTTTTTTGCAAGATTGACGATGATAAAGTAGAGGAAGAAAACTGTAAATGCACTTGATAGCACCGACATATAGTTCACCAGCAAGGCAATTTTGTCGGTATTAGGCGCAAAAGCAGCAATAAAAGCCCCCATCATCTGAAAGAAAGGCGCTCCGGGTGGGTGACCTACCTCTAATTTAGCTGAAGTAGCAATATATTCGCCACAATCCCAAAAACTTACTGTAGGTTCTACGGTAAGGCTATAGGTAACTAAAGCAATAGCAAACACTGCCCACCCTACGATAAGGTTGTATTTCTTAAAGAGTTTATCCGTCATCATAACAAAATTAATATCAAGACGCAAAGGTACGGATAATTTAATAATTAGCAAATTAAACCTTCCTTTTTATTTTCTCCCTAAAAAAGCTATATTCATCTATTACTTTTATGCGCTTACGAGAGAAAAAAGTCTTTAGTAAATGATAGTCTTCAATGCTCAGTTTAATGTATAGCAAATAATCTATTTTCGAGGTATAAACCTGCATACGAGGATGTATTCTCGTAGACTTTCCTTGCTTTTTGGCAAAAAAGTGAATGTGATGAATACTATTTAAGGGAATAGTATTAGTAAGCTGTTCTTTATTAAAAATATAAAGTGACTCATTTCGTATTTCTAAAGCGTAGAAACTAGCCTTATAATTCCTTATAAAATCATAAGCAAAAGCTACTATAATAGCCATTAAAATAACTATTTCTACATACTCTATAAAAGGAGTATTTTCACCTTTCTGTTTCTCCATAAAATCTTGTACTGCCTCCCAAAACAACATCCTCACAAAAAAAACACAAAAGAAAACAAGCAAGACAGCCTGCATAATTCTATCATTAATGGCTTTCACTTTAATAACAGAAGGCAATTCTCCTTTTGCATATTGATTATATCTGATACGCCTATCGACCACCCATAAATAAGCAAATAAATATAATAATACAAAAAAGCCTAACGGAGAGAATAAACTTATCAGCTCATTTATAAAATCTTTATCGCTAAAGTCTGGTAAAGGTTTCTGCCATAAAGCATATAATAAATTGACAATCAACGCTATAATTAAAATTATACGCGCTATTTTCAGTAGCTTTTCGGCAAAAATCAATTGCTTTTTAGGATCTTTTTTTGTTATAACATTCATTATAAATTATCAAATTAAAAAAAGGCTCTCTTTTTTATGGTAAGAGAGCCTTTTTTAATTCGTACTAATATCTTTTGTTAAACGTTTATTTTACTTTTTCTACTATAGCTTTGAACGCTTCTGCGTGGTTCATTGCTAAATCGGCAAGAACTTTACGGTTAAGCTCTATGTTAGCAGCTTTTAGTTTCCCCATAAATTGAGAGTATGAAAGTCCGTGTAGGCGAGCACCTGCGTTGATACGCACGATCCAAAGCGCACGGAAAGTTCTCTTCTTATTACGGCGGTCGCGGTAAGCGTACTGCATCGCTTTTTCAACAGCGTTCTTGGCTACTGTCCAAACGTTTTTTCTGCGGCCAAAGAAACCTTTGGCTTGCTTCATTATCTTTTTTCTACGAGCTCTGCGAGCTACAGCATTTACTGATCTTGGCATAAATTCTTTTTTTAATTTTTTGTAGCAGGTGGTTTAGCTTAAATTAAACACTTAGGGGTACCTGCTCCACGGTTATTAAATGTCCTACTAATAAACAATTATTTTAAGCCTAATTGTTTCTTCACGCTTGCCTCGTCATTAGTATGTACAAGGGTAGCGTGGGTGAGCGCTAACTTGCGTTTTTTAGCTTTCTTAGTTAAGATATGGCTCTTAAACGCGTGTTTTCTCTTGATTTTTCCAGAGCCGGTAAGCTTGAAACGCTTTTTAGCTCCAGATTTGGTTTTAATTTTTGGCATTTGCTTCTTGAATTTTATGTCGATATTAGTACGTTTCTTTTCAATTCAGAATTTAGAATTCAGAACTATTTCTTTTTTGGCAGCGGGGCTAAGAACATCGTCATACGTTTGCCTTCGAGCTTAGGCATTTGCTCCACCTTACCATAGTCCTCAAGGTCGGTAGCCAAGCGCAATAATAGTATTTCGCCTTGGTCTTTATAGATGATAGAACGCCCTTTGAAGAACACGTATGCCTTCACTTTCGAGCCTTCTTTGAGGAACTTTTCGCCGTGTTTCTTTTTAAACTCATAGTCGTGGTCATCGGTCTGAGGGCCAAAGCGTATCTCTTTGATGACTACTTTGGTAGCCTTAGCCTTCATTTCTTTGTCACGCTTCTTCTGTTCGTAAAGAAATTTCTTGTAATCAATTACTTTACAAACTGGAGGGGTCGCGTTAGGCGAAATCTCTACTAAGTCGAGTTCTAGCTCTTCAGCGATTTCTAATGCTTTTCGTGTAGGATAAACGCCGCCTTCGATGTTTTCTCCTACCAGACGAACCTCTGGCACTCTAATCTCGCGATTGATGCGATGAGGGTTTTTGTCGTCTCTGCCCGGTGTGTTAGTTTTCTTAATAATGGCTATCTAAATTTTAAATTACTTTCAGTATTCTGATTTGCCGATTTGTCAATTTGCCAATTTGACGATTTGCCAATTTTGTATTGACTAATTAGCAAATTTGCTAATTGATTTGGCTACTTCATCATTGATGAGCTTAGCAAAAGCCTCTACGCTCATACTGCCCAAATCTTCACCTCCGCGCTTGCGTACCGATACGGTACCTTCTTTCTCTTCGTTCTCGCCTACAATTAGCATATAAGGCACTTTTTGGGTCTCTGCTTCGCGTATTTTTTTGCCCATTGTTTCGGCACGATTGTCTATCAGGGTGCGAATATCGGAATTTTCTAGCAATCTCAAAACTTTTTGAGCATAATTTTCATATTTTTCGCTCAACGATAGTACAATCGCTTGTGTTGGATTAAGCCATAATGGGAAGTTTCCAGCAGTGTGCTCGAGCAAAATAGCTACGAAGCGCTCCATACTTCCGAAAGGCGCACGATGTATCATCACCGGTCTATGCATCTCATTATCAGCACCTTTATACCATAGGTCGAAACGCTCTGGCAGGTTGTAATCTACCTGAATAGTGCCCAGCTGCCAGCTCCTGCCCAAGGCATCTTTCACCATAAAGTCGAGTTTAGGACCATAGAACGCCGCTTCGCCTGTTTCAATCACATAATTCAACCCTTTTTCTTTAGCAGCATTGATAATCGCATTTTCCGCTTTTGCCCAATTCTCGTCAGTACCGATGTATTTGGTTGGATTATCAGGGTCGCGCAATGATACCTGAGCGGTAAAGTTGTCGAACCCAAGCGAACCGAATACGTACAATACCAAGTCGATAACGTGCTTAAACTCAGCATCTAACTGCTCTGGAGTACAGAAGATGTGGGCATCGTCTTGGGTAAAGCAACGCACGCGGGTAAGTCCGTGTAGCTCACCACTCTGCTCGTAGCGGTATACCGTACCAAACTCAGCAAAACGCTTAGGCAAATCTTTATAACTCCAAGGGTGTGAGTTGTATATCTCGCAGTGGTGCGGACAGTTCATAGGTTTCAATAGGTACTCTTCACCCTCATTAGGGGTAGCTATCGGCTGAAAGCTATCTTTGCCATATTTATCCCAGTGACCTGAGGTAACGTATAGGTTTTTATGCCCTATATGAGGGGTAACCACTTGTTCGTAGCCTGCTTCTTTTTGTGCTTTTCTAAGGAAAGCCTCCAAGCGCTCGCGTAGGGCAGCTCCTTTTGGCAACCACAGTGGCAACCCTTGACCTACTTTGTTAGAGAAAGTAAAGAGTTCGAGTTCTTTGCCCAGCTTACGGTGGTCGCGTTTTTTGGCCTCTTCTAAGAGGGTTAGATATTCGGTAAGGTCTTTCTGTTTCGGGAAAGAAATACCATACACGCGTGTTAGCTGAGGGTTGTGCTCATCACCACGCCAGTAAGCCCCTGCGGCGCTGAGTACTTTCACTGCCTTTACAAAACCTGTGTTAGGGATATGCCCCCCGCGACAAAGGTCGGTAAAGGTGCTATGGTCGCAGAAAGTGATAGTACCGTCTTCGAGCGCCTCAATAAGTTCAGTTTTATATTCGTTTTTGCCTGCGTAGTATGATAGCGCTTCAGCTTTGCTAACGGCGCGCATCTTGAAGAGGTGCTTACCGCGGGCTATCTCTAAGAATTTAGCTTCGATAGCAGGGAAATCTTTTTCGGAAATAGGTTTGCCATTGAAATCTACGTCGTAATAGAACCCATTGGCAATCGCAGGGCCTATGGTGAGCTTAATACCTGGGTATAGCTCTTCGAGGGCTTGTGCCAGAATGTGGGCAGATGAGTGCCAGAAAGCTTTTTTGCCTTCGGGGCTATCCCACGTATATAATACCAAGCTACCGTCAGTGGTCAGAGGGGTTACCGTTTCTATAGTTTTGCCGTTGAAAGCGGCAGATAACACATTGCGCGCCAAACCTTCACTAATGCTTAGCGCTACTTCAGCAGGGGTAATCCCACTGTTAAACTCTTTTACAGAGCCATCAGGTAGAGTAATTTTAATCATTTTTGCTATTTGATTTTTAGTGTAGTTGTAATTTGAAAGTGCAAAAGTACAAAATAATTAGTAAATGAGCAAATTTGAAAATTTATTAACACAAAAAAGTTTCTTGTAATTCATTGATTATTAATATTCCTCCTGCCAACTTCAAAGGGAGAGATGTAACGGTCAGTATACACGAAAAACTTTTTGCACAGCCTCTGTAATACTATTTTAGTACAATAGAACCCTCTTGCTTTACTTTTAGTTACATACACTTGTCCAGCTTTTCTTCTATTCTTCTGTCAGCTCATTAAAATTGATGTCATCATGAAGACTAAGTATACAATTTGTCTACCAGTTCCTCTGCCAATTTTCCTGATTCTGTCAGTTTATAATCTTTATCAAAGCCATATATATCAAGATAATCTAATGCTAAATCTCTTATTTTATCCATATCATCTTCAGATAACTCAATAATGACTATATGATTATCCTTATAAAAAACGTTAGTAATTATAGATTGTTTTATTAAATCTTGCAAAAAATAATATTGTTTTATCGTTAATTTCACTCTTTGCATAATCTTTTTGCTTTTTTAGTTGAAGTTGGATTAACAGATATATCCATTTTTATTTAGATAAATTGGTGTTTGTTGATTGTTACTTATTTCTAAAAATATTCCTATCTTCTAAGGAAAAAAGACGGGGTGTTTGTAGCGTTTTTACTAATTTCATTTGTGCATTAACTTCATCTCTGACAATACTCTTATCCATATTATCAAAAAGATACCCCCATTTATACGAGGCGATGATATACGAAATAACTTCCATAGGCGCATTGATAGCACGCTCTCCATACCTTTCTACCTTTTGTTTTATCCCTTTGTAAATTGCATCAAAGCGACCTATCAAGAGAAGAATACACAGTTCAGGCAATATTTCATCATCATAACTTTCGTATTTTTGCTGTAGAACATTCTTAGGATTTATAATTTCCCCTTGTTCATCTATTACAAAAGGATAGGTTTGTTCAAAAATAGACACTAACACTTCTCTTTTTTCATCTACTTGATATAACATTTCTGAACAAGAAAAATACATTTCACTAAATAGGGCGTATTCCTCTGGATACGCCTCTTTATAAGTGGCTAACACATCAAACGGATAGGATATATTCCACAAATTCCAAAACAGTATATTATCCTTAGTAATATACTGAAATTCACGTTGTATATATTCCTTATATTCTTTATATTCCATAAATTAACATTCCACTCATTTTTAGTTGACCCTATTTTATACCTCACATTGTGGAATATGTTCTTTTAAAGATGCTTTTAGCTCCTTTGATATACCTTTAGCATCTTCAATGTTTAAACTTTTTAGTACAGGCATTTCTAAAAAGGTCTCTACATTTTTCAGTTTTTTACAATTATACAACAAAAGTTCCTTTAGATAAGGAAAATCTAAAAACATAGCGCAATCTATTTCCTCTTTTATAGAAAACAATCTGACTATTTCTAAGGCTTTAAAGTAGGAAATTTTAGTATAATCAAAGCCCTTTTTAGGAGATTTGGCGCTGACTATTTTCAAGTTTAAATGTTTAAGATGTTCAAAAATATCTACATTCCCTACTTCATCAAGCACGACAGCCTCCAAGTCCTTAAATTCTTTAATAGTATGAATGGTATTAGGATTAAAGAGTTCTACCTCTATCCATTTTAAGTTAGAGACTACCTCTCGAGAAATACCCAACAAATCTCCGTTATCATCTCCTAGTATTCTAAGGCACTCCAAATTCTCCATTTTTACAAGGGGATTCCAAGAATAATGTTTGCCTGCCTGCTCTTCCTCTCTTGACAAGTTATCAAGGGTTAATGATATAAGATGGTTAGGTAGCTGTTCCTCCGATAAAGGCAGAAACTGAACGGGAATTTGTAAGGCTTTAAGAGATGAAAGCCTTGCTATCTCATTAGGAAAATGAGCTAATGACGGCTTCTCTAATATAAAAGATAGAAAAGCAACCTCATCTTCCTCAAAAGGAAAATCCCCCCAAGATTTTCTTATATTAAACAAATCTCCTCTGTTAGTACTGTCGTCTGTATTTAGCCAAGACCTTCCTATATCAAATAGATATTTATCTCGTTCTCTAATAATTAATTTTTTATACATAGAGTGTTTTTAAACTTTGTGTTTGCTAATACACTATGAGAAACGCAACTGTGTGCTTATTACCTATTATGGCAAAGTAGTATGCTCTAAAATAGTTATAAACTCGCTGAATGTATCGCATATAAAGTAAGTATTACAATCGCTATTGGAAGCCTAAAAACTCCTGAAAAGCAAGGGCTTTTGCTTCACTATCTTTATTTATTGCTTCTATTTTCATACTTGTAAAATACTTGTTTTATCAATCGGTAAAGCGTTGAAAACTTTTAGTCCTGAAAATCATCATACTCAAAGTAATGCTCAATAGCTCCTAAAAGGACGTCTGTATCCTCGGTAGTTAGCAATTCATTATGATCAAACTTATTGTCAATAATGTCTTGAAAAATTCCTACTCCTGAAAAGTAAGCTACTTCAAATTGGGCTAATGATTCGGGAACTTCTCCATACTTAGTTTCAACAGAATTTTGTTCTTTATCCTCATTACTTGATAAAACCCAAAATGCTGCCTCTTGATAATTGTCCTTTTTTTCTCCTTCGATATAAATTATACCAGGGTAAGGCAATTGCTTATAATCTTTGATAAGCTCTTTTATTGTTTTGTAATGTTGCATATTGATATATAAATTATTTCGCTAATTATTAAATTTAGAAATGATTTTTAATTTTTGAATTGAATCTGCCTGGCATAGAATATTTTTCTATCATTTTTTATAGTATAACTTTAATCTAAACAAGGAAAATTTTCAATTTTTCTAAAAACATTATTAACAGATTCTTTTTGCTTATTGGTGATTTTAAAATTTTTATATAGATATTTTAGTATAGAGTTTAAGAAATCTACTGAATAACCCTTTTTAATAGCTTTTTTAATCCAAAAAGAATATGAATAACACTTATGCAAATTATTTAACTTAAAAATTTCTGGAGCAGCATTCTCTATATTTAAAATATGTTTAACTTCATCATTCGTCAAGTCTTTTTTATCAAGAAAAACTGTATAATAATCTTTTAGAGGTTTATATGAAACTCCTTCAAATTCTTTTATAAGTTTATTTTCTCTAAGCTCAATGTATTCTATTGCCTTTTTCTTATTATCATCATCCCTACAAATATTTTGATGATTTCTAAGATGATTTCTTTCTTGATTCTCACTTTCTTCATCTTTCAAATTTTCTCTAATGTATCTTGTAAAATCAGGTATTGATTTTAAATCTACATTTACATTCTTTTCAGCACAATAATATCCAGAAGAAAATACTTCTCCTGTATTAGTATTTTTAACTACATACACTTTTTGTGAAGTTAGTTTCTTATTACAAAAATGGCATCGCTCAATTTCTATTGTAAAATCTTTCCTTAATAATTCATAATTAGTCATCTTCTGTTATTTTAGCTATTTTTTTCTTACTAAATACGAAAGTTAAATTATCTTACTGATTATAAACATACTCTTACTGGCATTCTCCAAAGGGAAAATGCGACATAAAAGCAACTTTAATCTCTATAAAAACCTACTTTTAAGTTTTCTTTCTCTATTAATTTCTTTAAAGTATTACTTACAACGAAATTAGACATATATTTGGCATCTCTAACTATTAAAAGATTAGGGTCGATATCTTCTTTTATAATGATAGGATCATCTATGATTGTGCCACCTCTTGCTAATTCTCTATGACCTGATTTTTCATAGTCTATTATAGGCATTATAGTATTAATTCTCACGGCGTAGAATAGATAGGAATCATTCTTTACCAGTACTTTACAAGGTACAAAATCCATTTCTCCATTCAAATGAGGTTGAATTACTTCTTTGAATCTTGCACTAAAAACAGGAATACCTCCCATTATTACATCTTCCAAATAATCTACTTCGAGAAGGATTTCTTTAGTCAGTCCTTCTTGAGCTATTGCTATTAGTTCTAAATTTTCAATAGGTTCTCGTTGATTAGAGAAAAATATATTCCTAACCCTATCATAAGAACCTTGTATCTCAATATATGAGTCACTATTTGAAATTAAAAAATACCACATAATTTATTCTAATCTTTGTGTTTTATAATAACTAGAATTATTCCTCTACTTTAGGATTATCTTTTAACCATTCTTGAATGTTCTTTGCTTCATTGAGTAAAAGGGCTCTATCTACATCGGAATTATCGTTAGGAATACACTCAACGTTGATATAGACTTGCTCTCTCGGCTGATTGATTGAGAAAATACCCTCTTGATCCATTTTTTGCATCGCTTGTACCATTGCCGAGACTCTTAGTTCAAACTCTCGCACTATTTCATCTTCATCTTCCATATCAAAAATACTAGGATATGTATTTAATAAACTTTGAACAGGCTTGAAATACTCTTCACCAAAAGCGTAATAAGGCGAATCGGCAAAGTTCCATTTGTATAACCAAATTTCTTCTTTAGGGTGTTTAGGTATCTCTCTGTCCAAGGCTTCATAAGACCAAGCCGATAGAATAGGTGCATACCCCTCGGCAGGAGCAAGTAATACACAATTGTAATAATGTTCCTTGTTCTTAAACAATTCCAAGAATGCTTCTTTAGCACACTTATAGATAAGCTGACTTAATGCTTCTGTTCGCGCTTCTTCTGTCATTTTAATTTGATTCTATTTGTTGAAAATATTTCTGAGGGTTTATTACCTATTATGGCAAAGTAGTATGTTTTAGTCCTGAAAAGTAAGCTGCGTCAATGATAAAACCCAAAATGCTGCCTCTTGATAATTGTCCTATTTTTCTCCTTCAATATAAATTATTTTGCTAATACTTTGCGTAACTCTTCTATATCGGGTAATACACGCCGAAGCTGTTCTGGCATTTCAGCAGTGGTGGTATAGCGTGCTACTCCCATTGGTTTATGATAATCTTGAATAACGTATTCTACAAAATCTTTATTAAAATCTTTGCAAAGAATAATGCCAATAGTAGGATTTTCATGTGGTTTCTTTACTGTATCGTCTAAAATTCGCAAATAGGTAGTTAGCTGTCCGAGATAAGAGGGTTTAAAATCCCCTTTTTTGAGTTCTACACATACTAAACAGTTAAGTTCGCGGTTGAAGAAAAGCAAATCAGGATATTGTTCTACCTCAAATACTTCTAAATGATATTGATTTCCTACAAAAGTAAAGTCTTTACCAAAAGTCATAATAAAGTTTTTAACATTATGGATAATTTGCTGTTCTACTACCCGTTCGTCTATATCAGCAAGGTCTCGCTCTCCTATTTCTTCTACATTGATAAAATCAAGTAAATACTCATCTTTGAACATCTCTACTGCTTTACGCGCTAAATACTTAGAGGGAAGCGTTTGAGCAAAGTTATTTGGGAGAGGTTGTGTGCTATAAATATTTGCAGAAAGCGCTCGTTTTAAAGAAATAACGGATGCTTTATTTTCAATCGCCCAATGAATATAATACAGACGTTGTTTGATATCTTTTACTTCTTTTAGAATTTCAAGATGATGAGTAAAAGGCAGTGATAAAAAAGAAGAGGCTGAAAAAGTATCAAAATGTGGCGTTAATACATTCTGCAATTTAGAAATTGTAATTTCCAAATCACCAATCTCTTTTTTTTCAACAACTTGCAATTCGGCAGTTACAACTGCCGAATTAGTATCCAGCTCCTTCCAAGCCTCATAAAAGGCACGCATATTTTTAATATTGCGTTCACTAAAGCCACGAAGCCCTGGTAGTTCTTTATGGAGCTGTTCGGAAATAGCTTTTATGGCTCCTGTGCCCCATACCCCTTTACGGGTATTCTGAGAGACATAGCGTCCTACACCGTAATACAAGGAGAGTTGTGCAGCATTCACTTGTTTAGCCGCAGTATACTGACTGCTAAGAATGGCTTCTTTTATCTACTGAGCAGCAGAGGTATAAGAGTTTTGTGGAGTGTTCATTTTCATAGGGGTAAGATTTTGATACCGCAAAGCTACAGAATAATTAGCAAATTAGCAAATCGTCAAATCAGAAAAATATTCCCCCATACCTCCCCTTTACTTCAGATATAGGAAGGATATAAGAACACTGGAGGAACACTATAGCATCACCAAAAGGACAACCATCTACCAACCCTCCCAAAACCAGAAAAATATTCTACTGCCACCCAAAATTTGCTAATTTGCTAATTTTCTCATTTGCTAATTTGCAAATTATACCCTACCTTTGCCCCGAAATTATAACACCAATGAGTAAATTACTAATCGTAGGGAGTATGGCTTTTGACCAGATTGAAACTCCTTTCGGAAAAAGCCATAAAACTATGGGCGGCTCGGCTAACTATATCAGTTTATCAGCCGCTATGTTTCACGCTCCCTCTGCCGTAGTATCGGTGGTAGGCGATGATTATCCTTCCGCTTTTATCGATGCGCTCTCTCAGAGGCATATCGATACCTCGGGCATAGAGGTAGTAGCTGGCGGTAAAACTTTCTTCTGGAGCGGTAAGTATCACAACGATATGAACTTACGCGATACACTCGATACCCAGCTTAATGTTTTGGCGGACTTCTGTCCTGTTGTGCCTACCCAATTCACCGATGCCGAAGTAGTGATGCTCGGCAACCTACACCCTTGCGTGCAAATGAAAGTACTCGACCAGATGAGTACCCCTCCGAAATTGGTGATAATGGACACGATGAACTACTGGATGACCCATACCCACAAAGAACTTTTGGAGGTTATTGCCCGCATAGATGTGCTGACTATCAACGATGAGGAAGCTCGCCAACTAACGGGTGAGTACGCTTTAGTAAAGGCTGCCGAACGCATTATGGCAATGGGTGTGAAGTACGTTATCATTAAGAAAGGCGAACACGGGGCGTTGCTTTTCCACGCCGATAAGGTGTTCTTTGCCCCTGCCCTACCTTTGGCTGAAGTGTTCGACCCTACAGGGGCTGGCGATGTGTTTGCCGGTGGTATAGCGGGGTATTTGGCCAAAACAGCCGATTATAGTTTCGAAAATCTTAAGAATGCCCTTATACACGGGTCTAATTTAGCCTCGTTTTGCATCGAAAAGTTCGGTACTGAGCGTATGCTAAGTCTTACGGAAGAAGAAATGCAGGAACGATTGCAGCAGTTTAAAGACTTAACACAGTTTGATATAGTTGTTAGTCGCTAGATGCTAGTCGCTAGATGCTAGTCGTTAGTGGTTAGTCGTTAGTCGCTAGAAAGAGACGCTGAAGCTAGTCGTTAGTGGTTAGTCGCTAGTCGCTAGAAAGAGACGCTTTTTTGATGCTAAAGACTAAAGACTAAGGACTAACGACTAAAACATACTAACGACTAAAACATACTAGCGACTAAAGACTAAGGACTAACAACTAAAACATACTAACAACTAAAGACTAAACGATATGATTTACAAAAGAAGTAGCGAGTTATTCGCAGCCGCACAACAAGTACTCCCTGGGGGGGTTAATTCGCCTGTACGCGCTTTTAACGCTGTAGGGGGCAATCCTATTTTCATCAAAGAAGCCAGCGGGGCTTATCTGACCGATGAAGATAACCGCAAATATATTGATTATATCGCCTCTTGGGGCCCTCTTATCTTAGGACACGCTTATCCGCCTGTGATTGAGGCTGTAACCGAGCGTGCTAAAAAAGGTACTTCATTTGGTATTCCTACCGAAGTAGAAGTACAAATAGCCGAGCTGGCTGTCTCTATGGTGCCTAATATCGACAAAATTCGCTTTGTAAATAGCGGTACTGAGGCTTGTATGAGTGCTATACGCTTAGCGCGTGGTTATACTGGTAGAGAGAAGATTATCAAGTTCGTAGGTTGTTATCACGGGCATTCTGATGCTTTTCTGATAGAAGCTGGTAGTGGTGGTGCTACTTTTGGTACGCCTAACAGCCCTGGGGTAACGCAAGGCACTGCCAAAGATACACTTTTGGCAAATTATAACGATTTGAGTTCAGTAAAAGCCCTTTTTGAAGCCAATCCGCAGCAGATAGCCTGCGTGATTATCGAGCCTGTAGCGGGTAATATGGGTTGCGTACCTCCTGCTGAAGGTTTTCTAGAAGGATTAAGACAGCTATGTACTGACAATGGGGCTTTATTGATATTCGATGAAGTGATGACGGGCTTCCGCTTAGCTAAAGGGGGAGCGCAAGAAGTGTTTGGTATTAAGGCTGATATTGTTACCTTTGGGAAGGTAATTGGTGGCGGACTACCGGTAGGGGCTTTTGCAGGTAGCAAAGAGGTGATGAGCTATTTAGCACCTGAAGGACCTGTATATCAGGCGGGTACTCTAAGCGGTAACCCTCTGGCAATGAGCGCCGGACTGGCAATGCTCACTGCTCTTAATGAGCAACCAGAGGTATTTGAAAGTCTTGCTAAGAAGACTGCCTACCTGCACGAAGGCTTCCATACGGTACTTGAGAAGTCGGGCATACCGCACCAAATCAACAGTTTTGGCTCGATGTTTACTCTCTTCTTTACTGAAGAGCCTGTAACCGATTTTGCTTCATCATCAAAGAGCGATACAGCGCGTTTTAGGAAGTATTTCCACGGAATGCTACGCGAGGGTATCTACCTACCGCCGAGCGCTTTCGAGAGCTATTTCCTTAATGATGCTATCACTTATGAAGATTTAGATAAGACCATCAAAGCACTCACAAGAGTAACAATGGAATTATAAGCACCTATAAAGCAAAAAAATAACGGCTATTTGCCGTTATTTTTTTGCTTTTATTTTATCTTATTTCTACTTGGCGGTTACTTCATAGCCTTTAGCTGCAAAGGCTTCGACAAGCGCTTGTATGTGGTCAGTGCCATTAGTCTCTACCGTGATGAGTACCTCTTTGTCGCGGAAGCGCGATAGGTTCTTAAATTGGTTGTGTGCCAACTTCACTATATTAGCCCCTACATCGGCAATGATATGGGTAATCTTAGCCAATTCACCAGGGCGGTCAGGTATGCTTACTGCAAAGTTAAAGATACGATCACGGCTTATTAAGCCCTTGCCTATCATCGATGATATCATCAGTACATCTATATTACCGCCACTCACTACAGGTACTACTTTCTTGCCGCGTTCAGTGAGCTTCTTAAGGGCTGCTAAAGGCAATATACCTGAGTTCTCGGCTATAATCTTGTGCTTTTCGGCCAAGAGTAGAAAGGCTTCAGTCAGTTCATAGTCATCTACGGTTACCACCTCATCTACGTACTGCTTGATACAGTTAAAAGTAAGGTCGCCAATGCGTTTTACGGCAGTACCATCGGCTATAGTATTAGCTTCGGGTAGGGTAACGACCTTGTTCTTCTTAAGGGCTTCAGTAGCTGATGCCGCTCCGCTAGGCTCTACCCCTATTATCTTAATATCAGGTTTAATCATCTTAGCCGCTGCGGCAATACCCGATATAAGTCCGCCGCCGCCTATAGGCACTACTATCACCTCAGTATCGGGCATTTCTTCAAGTATTTCGAGGGCGATAGTACCTTGTCCTTCTAATACATCAATATCGTCAAAAGGGTGAACAAATACATATCCTTCTTGCGCTTCAAGCTCTTTAGCTTTCTGGTAAGCATCGTCATACACATCGCCGTAAAGCACTACCTCAGCCCCATACTTCTTAGTCGATTGTACTTTTATCAAGGGTGTAGTTTTAGGCATTACTATCACTGCTTTGATGCCTAGCTCTCGGGCAGCATAGGCTACCCCTTGCGCATGATTGCCTGCTGACGAAGCTATCACTCCGCGCTTCTTCTCTTCTTCTGTAAGTTTATTAATCTTGTTATAAGCCCCACGTATCTTAAAGGCGCCTGTCTTCTGTAGGTTTTCAGGCTTTATATAAATCTGATTTCCTGATTCTTCACTAAAAATCGGACTGTAAATAAGATGCGTAGGTAAGAGCACTTTTTGCAAATGCTCGCGTGCGGTAGTAAAATCTTGCAATTTCATATTATTATAAAGTTAATGTGTCAATTTATTAATATATCGGCTTATTGATGCACTTGTACTTGTGGGAAAGGTATTTCTACCCCAGCAGCATCAAAACGCTCTTTAATGGTCTCTAACGTACGAAAATAGCACTCGTTATAGTTAGCGTTCATACACCAATAGCGCAATGATAGGTTTACCGAGCTATCAGCAAGGGCTTCTACATACACTACAGGCTCAGGGTCTTTAAGGGCTAAAGGCTCTTGGCTGGCTATCTCTAGTAGTATCTCGCGTGCTTTCTGTATGCTAGAGCTATAGCCTATACCTACTAACACATACACCCTTCTTTTCTCTTCTCGACTGTAGTTGATAATACTATTACCAAATAGCTGTGTATTAGGTATGATAGCCTCTTCGTTATCAGGTTTATTGAGCGTTGTAGCAAATAGCCCTATATTTTTAACCGTTCCTTTTTGTCCGTTAGCTTCTATGGTATCGCTCACGCGGAAAGGCTTGAATATCAATATCATTATACCGCTAGCAAAGTTAGAAAGAGAACCTTGCAATGCTAAGCCAATTGCTACGAAACCACTGGTAATGATAGCAATAAACTGGGTAGCGGGCAGTCCTATCACCTGTACTATGGTCAGGAAGAGCGCAATGTGTAGTACCCAGCGCACTACCTGCAATAAGAAGTTTTGTAGGGCAAGGTCTACCTGACGACGCTCCATTATGCGCTTTATCAATTTAGTTATAAAGCGAATGATATACTTACCAGCGTAATAAAGCGCAATAGTACCGAGCAAGGTAGGCACGTATTTAATAAGGTCTGTAGTCCAAGTCTTCAAAAGTATTTGAAGGTCTGAAGTAGTAATTTCTGTCATACTTAGTTAGCTATTAGTTAAATAAAAGTTCGCGATATTTAGTCAGAGTCCACAGCTCATCATCAATCATTAGTTCTAGTTTATCGCAGTGGTAACGTATATCGGCAAAGAATGGTTTTACCTCATTGCAATAAGCATCGGCTCTTTCTACGAAGGTAGCCAGATGGTTAGCGCGTTTTCTCGCTTCAATCATTGCCTCCACAGTGCTGTGTATTACCTTAATGTGCTCAGAAATATGCCTAATAAGCTCTATTTGCTCCGAAGCCACTTCCTGATAAGCATCACCGAAAATCTCTTTAAGCCCGCGCACGTTTTCTATCAGCGTATTTTGGTAGCGCACTGCCGTAGGTACCACGTGGTTACGCGCAATATCGCCCAATACACGCGACTCTATCTGCACTGTCTTTACGTACTCTTCAAGGGCAATTTCATAACGGGCAATAAGTTCTACTTTGCTCAGTACCCCCATTTCTTCAAAGAGAGCAATCGCTTTATCAGTGATGTTTTCTCTAAGCGCTTCAGGGGTAGTCTTATGATTAGAAAGCCCTCTACGCGCAGCCTCTTCTTCCCACGCCTTGCTGTAGCCATCGCCTTCAAAACGGATAGCCTTAGAGCTCTTCACATAAGCGCGCAATACCCTAAAGATAGCATCTTCTTTCTTCATTCCGCCCTCAATTAGGCCATCTACTTCTTTTTTGAAATCGATAAGCTGTTTGGCCACTATAGTGTTAAGCACCATCATAGGCTTGCCGCAATTGGCTTTAGAACCTACCGCGCGAAACTCAAATTTATTACCGGTGAAAGCAAAAGGCGACGTGCGATTGCGGTCAGTAGTATCAAGGAAAAGGTCTGGTATCTTGCCTACTACATTCAGCTTCAGTTCGGTCTTATCTTTACCCGAAACCTCCTCACCCGACATATTCTCCAGCGCATCGAGTACCT
Source organism: Capnocytophaga leadbetteri (assembly GCF_003054025.1). GTDB lineage: Bacteria > Bacteroidota > Bacteroidia > Flavobacteriales > Flavobacteriaceae > Capnocytophaga > Capnocytophaga leadbetteri. The sequence goes on along the minus strand of NZ_QBKG01000004.1, from coordinate 102,412 downwards.
TGTTCAGCTGTTCGCCTATAAATACCGATACGATAGCAGGCGGAGCTTCATTTGCTCCCAGACGATAATCATTAGTTGCCGAGGCTACCGAAGCACGCAACAAAGGCTCATACTCGTGTACTGCCTTAATTGTGCATATAAAGAAAGTGAGGAATTGTAAGTTTTTCTGAGGAGTCTTGCTCGGGGCAAAGAGATTCACCCCAGTATCTGTCACCAGCGACCAGTTATTGTGCTTACCCGAACCGTTTACGCCTGCAAAAGGTTTTTCGTGAAATAGCACCACAAAGTCGTGACGTTCAGCCACCTTGCGCATCACGTCCATCAGTAGCGAATTTTGGTCTACTGCCAAGTTAGCTTCCCCAAAGATAGGCGCCAACTCAAACTGATTAGGCGCTACCTCATTATGACGCGTTTTTACCGGAATACCAAGCAACAAACACTCTTGTTCCAAATCGCGCATATAGGCAAGCACCCTGCTCGGGATAGCCCCCAAATAATGGTCGTCAAGCTGTTGCCCTTTAGCCGCTTCGTGTCCTAAGAGCGTTCTGCCGGTAATCATCAAATCCGGACGTGTAGTAGCAAGCGTTCTGTCAATCAGAAAATACTCTTGTTCACACCCTAACGTACAAGTCACCTTGCTAACGTTCTTATCAAAATAACGAGCCACCTCAGTAGCAGCTTGGTCTATGGCACTCAACGCTTTAAGTAGGGGCGTTTTGTTATCCAAGGCCTCACCCGTATAAGCGATGAAAATAGTAGGAATACAAAGCACCGTACCATATACGAAAGGTGGCGACGAAGGGTCCCAAGCCGTATAGCCTCGTGCTTCAAAAGTATTGCGAATACCCCCGTTAGGAAAGCTAGACGCATCGGACTCTTGTTGCACCAGCTGATTACCCGAAAAACGTTCTATAGCACTATCACGCGTTACGGGCTCAAAGAAAGCATCGTGTTTTTCGGCAGTACCACCCGTCAGAGGCTGGAACCAGTGCGTATAATGGGTAGCCCCTTTAGAGATAGCCCAGTCGCGCATAGCTGCGGCCACTTGGTCAGCCACACGCCGGTCTATTTTGGTGCCGTATTGAATAGCGTTCATCACCGCATCAAAAGCTTCACGTGTCATCAACTGACGCATTGCCACCTCGTTAAACACATTAATGGCAAACAATTCAGAGCGTTTGCCATTTTCAGCCACTTGTAAGGGCTTCTTATTTTGTACACTATTAAGGGCGTTAAATCGTAACATAAAGGTCAAGTGTTAAAAGGTTAATACTAACACACGGCAAAAGTAGAAAATAATCTCAAATTTTCTATCAATATATTAAAACTTTTTTTGCACTCTATTCTTATCCATAATGTTTTAGCTACAATCCCAAATAAAAAAATCCCCTCCTCAAACCTACAATTTCTCAAATCTCTAGTGTTACTCTCTGAACTTTTCCATTTCGGCTTCGGTACAATCAAAAAAGCCAACGACTTCTTTACCCTTTGCATCAATATAATTTTCTTGTGTTACATAGGTTATAGCCCCTGTGGTGAGATCTTTTACAGCGAATACCCAAACCGCTGCCCCTCTTAATTGGTTATAAACAAGTATTTTGAATTTTTTCAAGTGAAGTATATTGGTAGCATATTCCTCTATTTGTGCAGGTAATGGTGCTATACCCTTAGTCTTGACTTTCATTTTGTAATTTCGGTTATACACTAGATTGTCCTTTATACCGGTTACCAACAGATAGTTTTTAGCCTTTTCTACGTCTTCTTTTTCATTTCTTGAAGTGCTTTTTACCAAGAAGATTTTCTTATCTGAGACTTTGTATATGTAATAAACGGCGGTATCGTTATGCAACGTTTCGTTTTTCTTTTCGCAATCGCCATATTGCTCAAAAGTTAGGGCATTGAGGCGTACATACGAGGGGGCAATAAGCTCAAATGTTCCTGTTATAGAGGGGAAACAGTCGTTGCCACAAGGGGCAAAGTAAGATGATTTATATTGATTTTTGTTGTTCTTTTCAAATACCGTTGCAATACCTGATACTTCATCTTCGTCTTTTGTAAGTTCAAATAAGTTGCAGTCTTCTTCTTTGAAGTTACCCAACAGAGTGTTGGTTATCCATTCGCCTTTTAAGGGATTTTGTGCATACATTGAAGACGCACATAGTAACAAAGTTATTAAAATATGTTTCATAGCTATTTTTTTTAGGTGTTAGGTGCAATCCCAGTTATATGAATTTATATCATATTTTAGGTAATTTTTGAGAGTTTTCAGCAATTGTTTTCTCATCGTGTGCGACTTTGCGTTCTAATTTCTTAATATCTTCAGCGGGAGGCAATTCTTCTGGCTTGATACCACGCTGACCTAACATTTGTCGCACACTTTGATTATTCTGTACGTGTTCCTGCGTAATAGCAGATTCTCCGTGCAAATCATTACTTTCCACATTGTAATTGGTCATTTCAGTAGCGAGGTTTTTAGCAGCAATCGTAAGCGTTGGCAAGAAATCAGCCAAAGGTCTGTTAGCTTTTACTCCCAACCGCAGCTTCATATCCTCAGTAGTATGTCCGCCAAAAAGAGCGGTATCACCTTTAGAACGGATACGCGCAAAGCCTTTATCATCAACGCCACGCTCATAAATGTTTTGCGAAAGTTGCTTTTCAGCACTTCTGAGTTTATCGCGCGTTTCTAAACGAGAAAGCAAGTTAAGACGTTCTTCTATAAGTTCTGCCTTGCGGGTTTGCACAGCAAAATAACTCTGAGCAAAAGCAACTTCCTCCTTTTTAGGGTCGCCATTCTGAGCAATGAGATAGCAAGCATAACGAGTAAGCATAAAATCCATAATTTCACGCTTCGAACCACTACCTAATTCGACCATTTTCGTGACCTCACGAAAATGGTCATCTACATTGATTTGCTGCGACTTACACGAAGCCACTGCCCTATGTATCGCTACCAAAAAGTTCTCCCATCGGGCATAGCCTAATATGGTTTGCAATTCACGAGCAAACCAAACCTCTATTTGCTCTTTGGCATCTTCACCCTCTATATGACGAGTGATACCATCAAATTGGTTTTTATACTGCAAAATACTGTTTTTATCCATAATATGTTGGTTTAATAATTATCTTCCCAGTGAAAAAGCACATCGCCGAACTTATAATTCCTTATTATCACCCATTACTAACGGCAAAAATACTATATAATTAGCAAATAAGCAATAAGCAGAAAAAATTTCTAAAGCCATTTACCCTATACAAAGGATATACAAACGATACACAAAGAGCGAAGGATAAGCGTACAATTAGCGAAGTACGAACGTCTAATAACCTAACCAAAACCAGAAAAATATACTACATCAAAGATTTTTCCTTGCCATTTACTTATTGTTTTGTACTTTTGCCGCCGAAGATTAAAAAATAAAAACTATGAAAAAGAACATTTATTACTTTGTTATGGGCGTTTTTGCCCTATTGGCTACAGCCTCTTGCTCTAAATCAGAGAGCGAAGAAAGCGCAAAATATCAGAACCTACCTCAAGAGGTCAAAAGCATCATTTCTGATAAAATTCTAAGAAAATTAGAAGCGAGCGGTATGGTCATACATACCGGTACTACCCCTCCTAATATCGAAGGTACTTTCAATATAACTCCGTTTGAGTTAGCTTTTACTGATGTGCCCGATAATCAGTATGTTGTAGGTTATAAAATAACAGGTTATACCTATCGTTTCTACGACCAACAGGGCGTAAAAATAAAAACGGACTACGAAAACCTCGATTTCTTAAGTAATGATAAAGCGATAGGCAAAGGTACTATTATTTCGGGCAGTGAGAATAAATTCACTGCTTATATGGCTTTTGAAGGTGAAGATAACTCTATAAGTGCCAGCTACAAACAGTTAGCTGTCATTTCAGGAGAAATCACCGCACAAGGTATTAAGAACTTCAAGTATGCTTTTTATTTATTAGAAAAGAATGACCCTCTGAATACCCTAATGCCAGTAGGGGGTACCCGTATTTGGTTCGACAGCGATAATATGTCTGAAAGAGAATAAATCAACCTACAAGTTGCTAGTTAATGTATAAAAAAACGTGGGATATCCCACGTTTTTTTATTACCATTGTTTTTGAAATACCAAAATAGTATTTGTGTTGCCAAAGAAAAGAGTTTGTTTATCATCGCTAAAGCTAAACGGAATAGGTACTTTTTGTCCGTTAGAAACGTTGTAATACGTATTGCCTTCTCTTGCCCAAGCAAAGGTTTTTCTTTCTTCATCACCACATTTCACACCGTCATCTGATAACCTGTAGTATATGGTAAAACCAATTGTACTTGCTACAATATCACCTCTAAAGCAAGCAGGAATACCCGCCTTAAATTCTTTTATAGTCTTACCGCTCTTCAATTGTACTTTGGTAAGTCTCCAATAACCTACAAAGGGGTCTAAGTGACTATAATCTACGCCCCGCTTATGAAGAATCAATGTTTCATCATTACCTTTATCATTTAGGAAACGCAGTATGAGCTCTTTGTTTTTCATTTCATAATTGATAGTAGCTGTTTGTCCTTTGTAGCCTTTAGGAGAATCAGCCATTATAGTCAAATGAAAAGCACTGTTAGAAGCGGTGTAATCGTAATACTTAAAGTCTTCTTCACAAGTAGAATTATCTTCATATACCCGTTTGTGCTTCAGCTGGTTGTCAGAGATTTCAAATACAGTTCGTTTTGAACATTGATTGGGAGTATACCAATTGTATTCGTTTATACTTTGTTTTAGGTTGTACATAGTATGGATATACCAATCACCTTTAAGCGAAGTACTACTACCATTGTCATCATCTTTTCCGCAAGAGAAAAGACATAAAGCTGTGGCAACAAGTGCCGATAAGATACGTTTTTTCATATTTGTTTTTATTTTAAAAGTGAATATTGGGACAAAGATAATAAAAAATACGTTTATATCTTATATAATATTTTTTTATAATCAAAAAATATACTTATTTTTGCCTTGAAAATTGTAAATTTATATAGAGGGTTATGAGTAGTATTTTTGTTATTGGTATTTTTCTGTGTTGCTTTCTCTCGGTATTGCTCTTTAGCAAAGCCGCTAAAAGGCTGCCCGACAATATACTGGGGGTCTGGTTGTTATGCATTGCAGTCTACTTGCTCAACTACTACCTGCACTATTTAGGGTATTGGGAAAAATACCCGCATTTAGTAGGGGCTACTCATCCATTCCCTTTGCTGTTTGCGCCTTTTGTCTATCTTTATGTCATTACTAACCTACGCCAGCCACAGCGACTCTATTGGCGAGACAGTCTTCACTTTCTCCCTTTTGCAGTTACCTATGTGCTAATGTTCCCCTTTTTATTTGGTTATTCTGCTGCCGAAAAGGCAATGATAGACCAAGCCGATTACCACAGCCCCTACCAATGGCTATTTACTATTTCATTTATAGCTTTTGTAATCGTATGCGTAGCCTATTCAGTAGCAACCTATCATAAAATCAACCAATACGAACAAATTATAGGCGAGCAGTTTGCCTATAATGAGGGTATTAGCCTACAATGGCTACGACTCTTACTCATCGGGTTCGGAATCATTTTCTCAGTGATGATAGTCGGATATGTACTCCAGTTTCTGTTAGAAATAGAGTTGGCAGTCAATATAGAACTCATTTTCTTAGGTCTTTTTGTATTGCTTATAGCACTTATTGGTTTCTGGGGCATACGCTATCAAGGCATTTTTACTGCTGAAAAACCCAAAGTATTGTACTCTTCAGAAAAGCCAGCTGAGGCAGAAGAAACTGAAGAGCCGCTTAAAATGCCAGAGTACTGCAAATCAGGACTCAAGCCAGAAGAGGCGAAAAACCTACATCAGCAACTACTTACGCTAATGGCTACTGAAAAACCTTACCTCGAACCCAAACTCTCTTTGTCCCAATTAGCGGAGAGTTTAGGAGTTCTACCCAACCATTTGTCGCAAATCATCAACCAGTATGAGGGTAAGAATTTCTATGATTTTGTCAATAGCTATCGTGTAGACGAATTTATAGCTTTAGCCAAAAAAGATACTGATAAAAACTTCAATCTATTAGGACTTGCTTTCGAAGCGGGCTTCAACTCCAAATCATCATTCAACCAAGTTTTCAAGAAGATAAAAGGACAGACCCCAAGCCAATTCGTAAATGAGGGATAAAGAAATAAATTTTTATACCCGAAAAGGTATATATTTAATAAAAATACGTATCTTTGTACCCGAAAAGGTATACTCATTAGTAATTTTCCCATTATGAACATAGCTTCTTTTGTAAAAGAAAGACGTAAGCAGCTAAAACTCACACAGACCGAACTAGCAATGCGTGCAGGAGTAGGTTTGCGTTTTGTACGCGAATTAGAGCAAGGCAAAAGCACCTTGCGTTTAGATAAAGTAAATCAAGTATTAGCCCTCTTCGGTGCCGAAGTAGGGGTAATAACCCTTGTTGAGAAATGAAACAAGCTGTTATATATTACAAAAATCAATTAGCAGGACTCCTTACTGAAGATGAGGAGGGGTATCACTTTGCGTATGATGAGCACTATTTAGCACAGCCACAAGCCAAGCCTATCAGCCTTACCCTACCCTTACAGACAGCACCTTACCACAGCAGTATACTTTTCCCTTTTTTTGACGGACTCATACCCGAAGGCTGGCTGCTGCAAATTGCTACTGACAATTGGAAACTCGATCCTCGCGACCGATTTGCGCTACTTTTGGCTATGTGCAAAGATTGTATAGGATGCGTATCAGTAATACCAAAAACAGAAAATAATGTTTAAGTGTTTATATTGTTATAAAGAATTAAATGCCAATGAAACTGACTTTCATAAGGCTTGTAGCAGACAGTTTTTTGCAAGTGCTACCCCCCCACTATTGTCTTTAAACAAAGAACAATTAGAAACCCTTGCCAAAGAAATCATCTTAAAGAGTATAGCTGTTACGGGGGTACAACCAAAATTATCATTACAGTTAGAAAAAACAAGGAATGAAACCCCGCGCCTTACTTTAGTAGGTCTTTATGGCGATTATATACTGAAGCCTCCTTCAGAGCAATATCCTTGCCTACCCGAAAATGAAGACCTTACAATGCACTTAGCTGAAGTAGCAGGTATACGCACCGCAGCACATTCACTTATTCGTCTTTCTTCAGGTGAATTAGCCTATATTACACGCCGATTTGATAGACAGAACGGACAAAAAATAGCTGTTGAAGATTTCTGTCAGCTAACCGAAACGCTTACTGAGCACAAGTACAGAGGGTCAGTAGAGAAAATAGGCAAATTAGTGCGACAATTCACCACCAACAAAGGCTATGAACAGCAACGCCTTTTTGAGTTGATACTCTTTTGCTATCTCACAGGGAATACCGATATGCACCTTAAGAATTATGCACTTATTGAAAACGCCTTAGGGCAGTATGAACTCAGTCCTGCTTACGATTTGCTTAGCACTCTTTTAGTACTTTCTGATGAAGAAGAAAGTGCCCTTACTATCAATGGTAAGAAAAACCGCCTCAAACGTACTGATTTCGATAGTCTAGCAAAATCCTTACAAATAAACGAAAAAACAGTAGCTGCCATTTACCAGCGATTTGCCAAAATACTCCCCACTTGGCAACAGTGGATTGAACGTAGTTTTCTTCCTGCTGAAATGAAAAAACAATATTCCGATTTAATAATTGCCAAATTAGCTCATTTTTAAATCAAAAAAAGGCGTCCAAACCCTCACGCTTGGGCGATGCACTTCTTTTTGCACCGTACTTTTGCCCCAGAATTTTAAAAGTATTACGCAATGAAAACCTTTTTTCATATCTTCTTGCTTTTAGTGCTACCTCTTACCGCACAAGCACAAGATATTACCCAAACCCTCAGAGGTACTGTTTACGACCAAAGCACACACGAACCCCTAATATGGGCTACCGTAGTGGTGCAAAACTCCGACCCTGTTATAGGAACAACTACCGATGAAAACGGTCATTTCACCCTCCCAAATCTTCGTTTAGGAAGAGTCACTTTAGAGGTTTCTTATATAGGCTATGATAGCCGGACAATTCCCGAAATACTCCTTACCTCAGCCAAAGAAGTCGTGCTAAGCATTGCCCTCAGAGAAGCCTTTACCGAGCTCGAGGGAGTCGAGTTAGTAGCAGGAATACGTAAAGAAAAAGCCCTCAACGCAATGGCAACCGTCAGCGCGCGCACCTTTTCGGTAGAAGAGACGCAGCGTTACGCCGGCGGACTTAGCGACCCTGCCCGCTTGGCATCAGCCTTTGCTGGGGTCTCTACAGGCAACTTGCAAGACAACTCCATTATCGTGCGTGGCAATGCTCCACAAGGCGTACAATGGCGATTAGAAGGGGTGGAAATCCCCTCACCTCAGCACTTCTCTGGCGGCAATGTCATTGGCGGCGGACTGGTAACGCTCTTTAGCAATCAAGTGATTAGCAATTCCGATTTCCTTACAGGCGCTTTTCCTGCTGAATACGGCAATGCTATGGCAGCTGTTTTCGATGTAAAAATGCGCACCGGCAACACTTCTCGCTACGAACACACCGCTCAAGTAGGCGTCTTAGGACTCGATTTTGCTTCCGAAGGTCCTATTTCGCGCGCCAAAGGCTCTTCTTATCTTTTCAACTATCGCTATTCTACTTTGGGTTTGCTTAATGATTTGAAGCTCAACAATACAGGGCAACGCATCAAGTACCAAGACCTTTCCTTTAAATTGAATTTCCCTACCGAAAAAACAGGTACTTTCTCTCTTTGGGGCATTGCAGGCATCGATGATACCCATAAAGAAGCTATTAAAACCCCCAGCGATTGGAAGACTGACATCGACCGTGTAACTAACAGCTGGGATACCTACGTAGGTACGATAGGGTTACGCCACCAAATCACTGCGGGCGAAAAGAGTTTTGTAGAGTCGCACGCTGCTTTTTCAAGCACTGACGACCGCATTACTACCGATTACCTTTCAAATGACGCTTCAGTGTTCACCCCCGACAGTCGCCTGAAAAAGCAAAACGGAACCCTTACGCTGGCTACTTCGCTTACCCATAAACTTTCTTCCTCAGCTACTTTCAAAGCAGGGATTACCCACAAACAGCTTTTCTATAACTACGACCTCAGTGCAGCACAAGACTATGTGCCAAGCACCTATGCGCGTATTGTCAATTCAGCAGGCAATACCAATTTTACCGAAACCTACGGGCAGGTCAAATACCAGCTATCGCCTTCTCTTTTGGTTAATCTGGGCTTGTGCGCTCACCACTTTGGTCTGAGAAAAGAGATAATGTTAGAAAACAGAGCAGGCTTACTCTGGACGCTCAACAATCAACATAGTTTGAGTTTCGGCTATGGCAAGCATAGTCGCCCCGAAGACCTCAGCGTATATATGGTTGAATTGGGTGGAGTTGCCGTAAATAAAGATTTGAAAATCAGCGAGGCACATCATTTTGTATTAGGCTACGATTGGCAACTTACCGATAAATTGCGCTTCAAGGCAGAGGGGTATTTTCAGTATCTGTGGAATATTGCTGGCGAAGAAGGTACCAGCTATTCGCTTATCAACCTACGCCGTGCGTTGTACCTCAACAAAAAGCTTGTGAATAATACCGAGGGGCGCAATTATGGCATCGACCTTACTTTAGAGCGCTTTTTAGCCGATAATTATTACTATCTGATTACCGGTTCAGTACTCACCTCAAAATACAAAGCAGGCGACAATATATGGCGCAACACCCGTTATAACAAAGGTTTTGTGTTAAATGCCCTCTTTGGCAAGGAATTCTATTTTGCTAATAACCGCAAAGTCTTAGATGTAAATGCACGGGTAACTGTTACAGGTGGCGAGCGTTATAGTCCTATTTTACAGAGTCAGTCGCTGGCTGCCAAACGAGTGATATTTGATGAAAGTCGCGCTTTTAGCGAGCAATTGCGCCCCCTCACCTACGCTGACCTAACGGTAAATTATCGCATCAATCACCACAAGTGCTCGAGTGTATTCTCTTTTCAAATGAAAAACGTACTCGGTGCCCCTATCTACATCGACCATAATTACAATTACCAAACCGGTCAAATAGAGCTTAGCAAAGCCACTTTGGTCATTCCAAACATCAGTTATAAAATTGAATTTTAAGGCAGCCGTATAGGCAAAGTTAATTATGAAGAAATATCAACACCCCGTATTGTTTTTTACCCTTTCCCTTGTTATTCCTTGGGCATTGTGGTTTGTGGTGGCTTATTGGAGTCACCAGCCAAAAGCACCTAATGCTTTTTGGGCAGGTTTTTTTGAGTTAGCAGGTCTATTAGCACCTGTGGGGGTAGCAGCCTACTTATTTGCCCGCGATAAAGCCCTTTTATCCGACCTAAAAGCGCGTTTTATAGGCAAGAACCTACTTAGCAACCGCTATTTCTGGATTACCATCTTATTTCCGCCTATTTCCATTATTGTGGCACAACTCATTTCCCTCGATTTAGGACACAGTCTCGACCAGTTTTACATTTCAGGGCAACCCAGCTTTAGTTCAGCGCCTTTCAATACTTGGTTTGTACTTTGTTTAGCACCTGTAGTGGAAGAGTTAGCTTGGCACACCTATGGCACTGATGCCTTGCGCAGTAAGTGGAGTTTATTCACCTCATCGGTTATTTTCACGGTCTATTGGGGGTTGTGGCATTTACCTCTTTTCTTTGTAAAGGACTATTACCAAAGCAACATACACGCCGAAGGGCTGCTCTATACTATAAACTTTTTTGTAAGTTTGTTTGCTTTTGTATTTATCATCAACTGGTTGTATTACAAATCAGGGCGCAATGTACTAATAGCTATATTATTTCATTTGGTAGCCAATGTTTCCAACGAAATCTTTGCCACCCACCCCGATAGCAAGGTAATACAAACAGGCTTATTCGCCCTACTAATGGGCTATATACTCATAAAAGAGAGAAAACTGTTTTTTAGTACCAGCCACACTCAGATGAAAGCCTAATATGTAACCCATAATTTGCTTATTAACAAATTAATAGCTACTTTTGTGGTGCAAAACACTTTATCAATCATATGAACGCAAAACCAAATCCTGAAAAACTAGGTATAGTAGTATTTTTTGTTATATTTGCTATAATGCTAATTGCCTCCCTAATGTTTATTTTTGAATGATGTGATGAAGAGTTGTTACTTTGACTCGCGTAATAACAAATACCTTACTTGAGCTATTGATGGTGATACTGTACCAAAACCTATAACTTTTTTAAAAGAATCAGCAGAGTGGAGTGACAGTGAAAGTGAAGCTTTTTTTGAAGAAATGAAACAAACAACAGATGCTTTTTTTATTGATAATGAAGGCTATATATACCGGAAAGAACCAGAAAATAAGTGATTATAGAGAAAGGGAAACGAACCTACATTTGCCTACTACTTATTTCAGTACTCCTACAGAAACTATGGAGGTTTTTGCTCACCTGAAACTCTATAGTAACAAAAATTTGCACTATAAACTGTTTAATGATAGAGGTAGAACTTACATCATTAAGAATTAATAGCAAAAACAATGTTCTTTTGATACATTAGCTAACTTACTTTATATTTGGGGTAGTTGAATTAAATGATATAACTTGCCATTGAGCATTTCTATATGTGTATCTTACCTTAAGGTTCTATATCAGCTTTTGGGTTATATTTTCTAATAGAGGTTTGTAAATGACCATATACCATTTGTGGAAGTCCAATAACTGACCACCCAGAATGTTTTATAAAAACAGTTCTATTACCGCCTTTAGAGCGCCACCAACGCACTTTGACTATTCTCTTAGGGTCAAGTTCTCGAATAGTAAAGAAAGTGAAGAAATACAGTTTTTCTTTGCTTACTATAAAAAAAGGAAAGTATTTCCTTAGTAAGGGCAAATCCTTCTGTACTTCCAGTAAATGCTGAAAATCACTCTTTTCCATCTCTTCCAAAAGCAGGCGTTGGGCTTTAGCATTTTTCCGCACTACATAGCTAAATATGTAATACAACAAAAAAGTGAAAACAACAGGTATCGATATGAGTGCCAACAACCTTTGTGGCATTATCTCAGGTGCACTCCCTTGTTTAGAGTTTATGGCAAAGAGAAGAAGGCTAACAGAGAGAATGAGTGAAAATGAGAAGAATACCTTCAGTCCTATACAAATATATCGTTTGTACTTTTCTACTTTCTCTATATATTGCCTTCGTTCGCTATCTAAAGAATGGTAGGGTATGTAGTGCGCTACACGTTCTTCAAAATTATTTTTTCTCACTACTATAAAGTAGAAGAGACCTCCCATCATAACAAAAGGAAGAAGAAAACTTATCAAAAGAAAAATATCTATGTTCATCATAGGGTTATTCCTATTTTGTTATGCCTTTTTACCATATTTGAGGAAATAATCAATAATTAATTTTTCTAATTCCTCAAAACTGATTTCCAGTTCGCTATCGTTTAGATAAATACCCGTGAAGTCTATGCACATACCCTTGAGCCGATTTAGATATTTTTCAGGATGTTTGAGTTTAATATAGATATGTTGTCCATAATAATTTGCTCTCCCTATAGAAGCTATTTCACTCCAAGCGATTTCTCCTACCCTTTTACCCAGAGGAGTTACATTGCTTTTGAGGTACTCAGAAGTGAGTATTACGCCTTCGTTCTTCTTCGAGCCCCATAATTCTTGTATGTGCTTATAAAAAAGATACGCTCCTGCTATAAAAAGGACTACAAATAGCACGAGATAGAATATTTTTATTCTATCAGCTGATAGAATAAAGACAATAATGGCAGCAATACCAAGCATTATAAGGATATATAAGCCTGTGAGTTTAAGCATTTTCTTTTTGCTAAATGGGATAATTGTGTGATTCATTTTTTTTGTATTTAGTTAATAATAAAATTTTTGATTTGTATATTTTTCAATGACTTGCAAGAAATGAGGGAGTACTTTTTTAGGTAGGGTAAATATTATTTTTTTAGGAGCTTTGAATTCTACATAAATACCATTTCTACGATAGCTCCAATCTAGATCGGTTATTTGGGTGGGGTCAATTTCTTTAATAACAAAGAAAATAAAAATGTACAACTTATCGTTGCAAAGCACAAACGGCGGATTATATTTGGTTGTGAACAACAAACTATCTTTTACTTTAAGGAGGAGCTCAAAGTCGGCATCGCTCATTTGTTCTAAAAGCATATGCTGGGCTTTTTCATTGCGCTTTATTACGTAGAAAAGAAGATAATTCAGTAACAAAATAGGCACATAGACAAATATATCATCATCATAGATTGATAATATATTGAGTATTCCTATTCCCTCATATTCTTCTTTGAGCAATATTGCTATAAAAACACATAGAGGGAGGTAGAAAATAACTAAGAGTATGATTTTTGTGTACTTGCTGTATTTGCATACTTGCTGCCTATAGGCTTCCCGCTTTTGTGAGAGGTGGCGAGTAGGGCTAAAGAGAGCTAAGCGCTCTTCAAAGGCATTTTTGCGCACTACTGTAAAGTACAAAAAGACAATGGTAGGAAGAAAAAAAAGTGCAAAACAAATAATATAAAATGAGTCCATAGTTATTTATTTTTTTGGTCTGTTAATAAATTGAGTTTTGTATATTGTTCTACAATTTGCAAAAAGATATCCAATGCACTTTTAGATATACTAAGGACGGTAACTTTAGCTTTAGAGTCTTTAATACGTACTATAAACCCATGTCTATTACTATACCATTTTACTGAGGTGATTTGAGTAGGGTCAATTTCTTTAATTGTATGAAAAAGAAAAATATATAAGTGATTGTTACACAACACAAATGGTGGGTCATATTTGTAAGGAAAAGATAAATTGTCTCTTAATTTGAGGAGCAGTTCAAAATCGATATCGCTCATTTTCTCTAAAAGCATGCGTTTGGCTTTTTTACTGCGCTGCTGTATATAAAAAATGATATAATAGCACACGAAAAGGGGCAGGAAAATAGCTAACATTAACATCAAGTTCTCATCAGAAAATGGGGTATTAGCTTCGCTTATTTCTTGATAGTTTTCTTTGAACAATACATAGACTAAAATGAAGAAAGGCAGTAAAAACAGGGCGAACATTATATGGTTATATTTACCAACCTTTTGCATATAGGCTTCACGTTTTTGTGGTAGCTGGCGGTAAGGGTAAAAATTAGTGAGGTGTTTTTCAAACTCATTTTTGCGCATTACTGCAAAGTAGAAAAGTGCAAAGAGAAAAAGAAATAAGGGTAAGAACCAGATCATGTAAATTATGTCCATAGTTACTAAAAATTGAGATATTGTTTTTTTAAAATAGTTAAGAGAAAATAATTTCTTCGTTATCTATTTGTAATAAAATTTGAGTTCTGTGTATTGTTCAATGATTTGCAAGAAATAACAAAATCCTCCTTGAGGTAGGATAACGGATATTCTTTTAGGAGTTTTCAGTAGCACAAAAATACTATGTTTACCATAGCTCCAATTTACTTCGGTTACTTTGGAGGGGTCAATTTCGTTGATGGAAAAAAAAGAAAAAACATACAACTGATGATTGCACAACACAAAGGGAGGGTTATATTTGTTCGTGAACGACAAACTGTCTTTTACTTTGAGGAGCAGCTCAAAATCATTATCGCTCATTTGTTCTAAAAACATACGCAGGGCTTTTGCTTTGCGTTTTTTTAGGTAAATGATGAGGTAATGCGCCAAGAAAAGAACTAGTAAGATCATCATCATATTATTAGAGATTGGTATAACTAGTTTGCCTGTTTCCTCATATCTTTCTTTGATTATCAAGGTTATAAAAAAACACAGAGGGAGGTAGAATATTATTAAGAGTATACTATTGAAATACTTGCAATACTTGTATACCTTCTGCATATAGGCTTGGCGCTCCTGTGAGAGTTGGCGAGTAGGGTTAAAGAGAGCTAAGCGCTTTTCAAAGGCATTTTTGCGTACTATTGCTAAATAGAGAAAGAATAGTTCGAAAAACAATAAAGGTAGAAAATATGTAAAGGGAAGTGAATCCATAGTTTATTAACAATATTGTTCTATCTTTCTATTTGAGCATCAGGACTATATCTCTTGATAATTTCCACCAAAATAGGATATACATTCTTATACAAGGAAATTGTTGTAGATGTTGCAGATTTGATATGTACAAGTATATTTCCTCCTCTAGCATAACTAAAGCTTACTTTTTTTATACTTGCAGGATCAATTTCTTTTAATTTAAAACTAAAAAAATACAATCTATCTTTACAAAGTATAAAAGGAGGAAAATATTTAAAGAGATATGTATTTTTTTGTATATCTAACAATAGCTCAAAGTCACTATCACTCATCTGTTCTAAGAGTAGTCGCTGTTTTTTTATATTTTTCATTAAAAAACGATACATTAGATAGGTGCACAAGCATTCTATTAGTATTATGAAAATTATAAAAAGAAAGATAATAAGACTATTGCTCACATCTTGAGATAATAGAGAGACAAACATAATCATCAATGGGAAACTCACAAATAAACCTATAATTATGCTTGCTTTTTTGGTATATCTTTCTGCCCCATTAATATATTCTTGTCGTTGGCTAGAAAGTAATCGAGGAGTATGGTAGGTTAAATGTTTTTCGAAATTACCTTTTCGATTTATAAAGATGTATAATACAAAAATAACTATAAGTATAGGTACTATAAGTAAAATCATCGAGGTATTCATAGTTGTAATTCATTTAAATTTTCTGACATATAATTAGGGGTTAATTCTTATTCTAAGAACTAACCCCTAAAATTCATTATTAACTCACTATATTGATAATTCTATTAGGCACAACAATGACCTTTTTAGGGGTGTTACCTTGTAGCTGTTCTGCTGTTTGAGGGTCGGCAAGGATGGCTTGCTCTATCTCGGCAGGGGTCATACTGGTTGCAAAAGCACGTTTGAAGCGTACTTTGCCATTGAACGATACAGGATATTCCTTGCTGTCCTCTTGCAAATACTTATCCTCGTGTACAGGATAAGGTGCATAAGTTACGCTTTCGGTATTTCCGAGCCTTTTCCAGAGCTCTTCAGCAATATGTGGAGCAAAGGGTGCTACCAGTACCGAAAGAGGCGCTAAAATGTCTCTATGGTGGCATTTTAGCGATGATAGCTCATTCACACATATCATAAACTGACTCACCGAGGTATTGAATGAGAAATTCTCGATATCTTCATTTACCTTTTTGATGGTTTTATGCAGTGCTTTGAGCATCTCGGGTGTAGGGGCTTCGTCGGTTACTTGCCAGCCATTGTCATTGAAATACAAACGCCATAGCTTACGCAAGAAGTTATATACCCCCGAAATACCTGCTGTGTTCCAAGGTTTGGCTTGTTCCAAAGGACCTAAGAACATTTCGTAGAGGCGTAATGTATCAGCTCCGTACTGCTCGCAAATATCATCAGGATTTACCACATTGTATTTAGATTTCGACATTTTTTCGACTTCGCGACCTGTGAGGAAATCCTCCCCCTGTCCCCCTCCCAAGGAGGGGGTGTAGAGTGCACCATTTTCTAAAATAAACTCGGCATTGGCAAATTCTTTACGCCACGCTTTGAATTTCTGAATGTCTAACTCATCAGAAGTATCTTTGAGGAGAGAAACATCTACGTGAATAGGTTGTACCGATTGCCCTTTTATTTGGTTCTTAGATACAAAAGTGTTCGTACCTTCTAAGCGATACGCAAAGGCACTCATTCCCAGTATCATACCCTGATTAATCAGTTTTTTGAAAGGTTCTTCAGTAGGGGCAAAACCGCGGTCTTTGAGGAATTTGTTCCAGAAACGTGAGTACAAGAGGTGTCCTGTGGCGTGTTCGCTACCCCCTACGTAAAGGTCTACGTTTTGCCAGTAATCTACTACGGGTTTGGTAGGGAAGGTTCCACGTGCGTCTTTTTCCATCATATACTCTAACCAATACCAAGAAGAGCCCGCCCAACCTGGCATAGTATTCAATTCTAACGGGAATATCGTTTGATTATCAATGAGTTCGTTGCTTACTACCTTGTGATTTGTGGTATCCCACGCCCAAGTGGTAGCATTGCCCAACGGTGGATTTCCCTCTTCGGTAGGAAGGTATTTTTCTACTTCGGGTAGGTGAATAGGTAGGTGCTCCTCGCCTATCATCTGTGGCAAGCCGTTTTTATAATATACTGGGAAAGGTTCGCCCCAATAACGCTGACGTGAGAAAACAGCATCGCGGAGGCGGTAATTCACCTTGGCTTTGCCTGCACCCTTGGCTTCTAAGGCTGCCAACACTTTAGCAACTGCCTCGCTAAAATTATTGCAACCATTGAGAATATCAGAGTTTTGGTAAGTCATTCCCTCTTTGTCAGTAAAGGCGTTTTCTGAAATATCTTTATCGAAAATGTTGATAGGTTCAGGCATTCCTTTGGCGCCCTTGAAGTGTTTAGCAAAGGCATAATCGCGGTCGTCGCCAGCAGGCACTGCCATAACAGCCCCCGTACCATAGCTTGCCAATACATAATCGCCTATCCAGATAGGAAGCTGCTTGCCGGTAAGTGGGTGCACGGCATACGCCCCTGTAAAAGCCCCCGATACGGTTTTGGTATCCGCCATACGGTCGCGCTCTGAACGCTTGGCAGTAGCTGCGATATAAGCCTCTACCTCAGCACGTTGCTCCTCAGTAGTGATAAGAGGCACTAAGGCGTGCTCAGGAGCCAAAGTAAGGTAAGTAACCCCGAAAAGGGTGTCGGGGCGAGTAGTGAATATCCTCACCCCCTGCCCCTCTCCCAAGGAGAGGGGAGAATCCGCAAAAGAGAGTTCATTATTCTCAAAAGCCTTATTTTGTTTTGAGAAATTAGGGGTATTAACAAGTATATCTTTTATTTTTGTTAAAACAGCTTCTGTATTACCAAGAACTTCTTCATTAGTAAAGCGGATTACTTTAAATCCTTTTTCATTGAGATACAACGTACGCTGCTGATCGTATTCTTTTTGAGTAGGGTCATTATGATAACCTCCATCTACTTCAATAACTAAATTCTTAGAAAGGCAAACAAAATCAACAATAAAATCATCAATCAAATGTTGTCTTCTAAACTTATCTCCTAATTTTTTATCACGCAAAAGTTCCCACAATGCTGCTTCTGCATCAGTAGGTTCTTTTCGCATACGTTTGGCTTCTTCTATAAGTCTGTATGCATTATTTCCTCCTGTCATAAAGAAAGGTGTCCTCACCCCCTGCCCCTCTACTTGGGCTAGAGGAAAAACAACTTCAGCTCCTACTGATTTTCCTATCCAGTTGCGTTGGCTTTCTTTGATGCTCTCACTCCAATCGATGGTGTCTAAGCCTTGCAAAAGGCGTTCAGCATAAGCCGTGATGCGCATACTCCATTGAGTCATCTTCTTTCTGATAACAGGGTGACCCCCACGCTCAGATACGCCATTGACGATTTCATCGTTGGCGAGTACAGTACCTAAAGCAGGACACCAGTTTACTTCAGTTTCTGCCAAATAGGTAAGTCGGTATTTGAGGAGGATTTGTTGCTGCTCTTCTGATGAAAAAGCGCGCCACTCTTCCGCAGTGAAGGTAGGGGTATCGTCGTCGCAAGGAGCATTTACCTTGCTATTGCCTTGTTTTTCAAAGAGCGCTATAAGGGTTTCGATAGGCTCTGCTTTGTCAGTTTCGTTGTTATACCACGAGTTAAACAACTGTATGAATATCCACTGGGTATGGCGATAGTAGTCGGGGTCAGAGGTTTTCACCTCGCGACTCCAATCGAATGAAAAGCCTATTTTATCGAGCTGCTCGCGGTAGCGGGCGATGTTCTGCGCCGTAGTAACCGCTGGGTGCTGACCTGTTTGGATAGCGTATTGCTCGGCAGGCAAACCGAAACTGTCGTATCCCTGAGGGTGCAATACGTTAAAGCCTTTGTGACGCTTGTAGCGCGCCACGATGTCGCTGGCAATATAGCCCAGCGGATGCCCTACGTGTAAGCCCGCTCCTGAGGGATAAGGGAACATATCGAGGACATAGTACTTAGGTTTAGTGCTGTTATTTTGGGCTTTGAAAGTTTGATGTTTTGCCCAATATTCTTGCCAAAAGGCTTCTATTTCTTTGTGATTATAAAGCATAATTCTTAATTTGTCGATTTGTCGATTTGCCAATTATGGGGCAAAGATAGTGTATAATTGATAGATATGCAAATTTGGGGCATTTTAAGATAAGAGAGAGGTAAGAGATAAGAAAATAGGCTTTGTCGAAGTTTTGGGACTTTGACAAAGCTTATTACAAACCTTACTTAATTCTGCAATTGGTGGCTTCTGCTGCCTCGCAGATGAAATTGTAGAGTGTTTGGCTAAATTCAGTATCTTCTGGACGATTAAATGAAACGTCATTGGGATGAGCCACTCTGTAAGGGGCTGTAATATGTGGAGCGTAGAATAATTTTACCCATTTTATTAATTTCTCTTTTAAGGGACTTTCACTACTTTGAATTTGGGTTAGTAAACATTCATAAAATTCATCGGTTACCTTAAAAACACAATTCCTTTCAGAAGGTTTCACTTTATCTAAATAGCAATAAGCCCAGAAATTACACTGTATCATTTCTGCTTGAGAGAAATCTATATTTTCCATTCGGTTATCTACTTTTTCAGGTAAAATAGGTTCTTTTTGCGAAGTAAAGTCTCTTACTCCCCAGAAAGAAGTATCATAAAGTACACCTTCAAAGGTACAATTTTTTAAGGACGAATACCAAAATTTAGTTTTGTAAATATCACCAATGAATAAGCAATCTTCTATCAGCTTACAGTTAAAATCTAAGCGTACATTCTTTTTGATATCAGAAAAGAGGCAGTCTTTAATGACTGCTTGGAGGAAGCCAACACCTTTGTATTTGCAATTGATAAAACAACACGATAGGAATGTAGCCCCTCGTCCACAAAGGGGAGTATATTCACTCTGCTGAAAAGAGCTTTCATCAAAAATTACGCGGTTTATTAGAGGAGTAAAAGTTTCGGTTTCTGCAATTTGAAAATTTTGCCATAGCGAACCTGAGAAATCAGAATTACTAAGAGAAACGTTGATACATTCACCTTTACCAATGAGTTTGATACCGCGAAAATCTTGTAAGTCATCGTCTATTGTAGTACCAAAAGGAGACACACTAAGGTTTTGAGTTGCTGTAAGCACCTCTTGCAAAGTGGGATAAACATCCCAACGTTTTTTGAGTTTTATAGATATTGCCATAGGATTAATTTGCTAATTTTTCTTATCTTTCCAAACATCGGGATTGAAGTAGTAAGTAAGTCCTACTTGGTAGACTACATTTTTAGGTTCGTAGCGGAAAGGGTATTCACGCGTATAATCATCTTTTGTAACACTCCATCGTCCACCTTTGATACGTGCTTCAAGAGAAAGTTGTGGATTGAGGTATATTTCAAGTCCCATAAATCCAGCGATGTCCATCATACGTTGGTCGGGGATTTGAGCATCCTTGCTTAGAGCAAAATCAAGAGATCCTCCGCAATCTAAGCGCATTCCTTTAAAGAATCTAAAACTCATTACATACCCCACTGATAGATAAGGGATAGAGTAGGAAGTGTTGATACCTTTTTCGGAGTATTTGTATTTACTACCTTGACCTGAGTAGGTGAGCTCAAATTTACCTGCAAGAAATTCGTATACATAGTCGGTATAGACAAATCCGAAGTAAGGT
Source organism: Capnocytophaga leadbetteri (assembly GCF_003054025.1). GTDB lineage: Bacteria > Bacteroidota > Bacteroidia > Flavobacteriales > Flavobacteriaceae > Capnocytophaga > Capnocytophaga leadbetteri. The sequence goes on along the minus strand of NZ_QBKG01000004.1, from coordinate 81,655 downwards.
TTTTGAACGGGATCGTAATCACCATCACCTCTGAAAGAAAGGTTAGCAAAGTTTATCCCACCTTTAGCACTCAAAGTACTATAGCGCAACCAATCATTTTGTGCTTGTGTGGTAAGGCTTAAGAGCAAAAACAAAGAAGTGATATATTTCATAGTTGATTTACTAATTAGCTAATTATAGGGCAAAAGTAGAGTATAATTCGCAAATGAGCAAATTTGGTGCGAGCTACAAGCTCTATTTATAGTAGGCACGAGCTACAAGCACAAGCGCGGGGGAGTAATAATGGAAGTGGTGAAAACTATGGAAGTTGTATATCAAGGTCTGTTTTTAATTGTTGGGTTGCCTAACTCTGAGTTTCCACATTGCTTCTTCATCAAAGGTTTTAGGGTCGTAGTTTTCCTTGGTTATTTTCTGAACCTTTCTACTATAAGAATACACACTGTTTTTATCTTTAAAATAGCTCTTGTAACCATATTCATAAGTGTAAATAGCTCCTACAAAAGTAAGCGTATCAAAATCAGCTATATTATCTATGATGATATTGTCAATAATGAGTTTATCTCTTGTAGCATAACACATTTTTAGGTCTTTGACTTCTGATGTAAGGGGTATTTCTCTTACAATCTCAATGGGGAGCGTATGGTGTGTTTCTAAATAGTTTTTACTAAATAGGGAGGTAATTTTATATATTACCAATTGGTTGTCTACTACAGCTATTTGTGTGGTGCTTAAGTCATCTCCTAACGTTTTTTCATAGTGATAATACTTTTGTTTAGAGGTGAAGGCTTCCCAAACGTGCTTTTCTATCTGCAGAGGATATAATTTTTTAGATAGACAAATATATTGTTGCTCTCCATCAGTATACAAATCATAGCTCTGATTTAAGTAATGAAAAGCATACTTTACCCTGTTTAATTTATTGATATTTCGCACAGCACTCATATCAATAGGTTGATCATCATATCGCAATGAAATATAATATCCTTCGCTTGTTTTTACCATTTCAAGAGCTTTTACATAAGTAGCATTCTTAACAGGTAGTACAAATCTATAGTTAGCATATTTATCACAACTCCACAAATTACCATCTTTAAAATCCAACAAATACTGTTCATAAAGTTCCCCCTCACTTCGGTATCTGATAAAAGTAGCCTCAGTAAATTTTCTGTTACAGCCTTTTGCTCTCAGATCTTTAGTGATTTCCATAAGATCAGTCCCATTGTAATCCATTACATAAAAAGCATTATCGTCATATAACAGATTTTTGTAATAACTATTGGTTTTTTGAAATTGTACGGTTTTAGCATTAAGTCCCTCTATCTTTTTTAAAGTATATGTTCGGTTATCATACTCATACACAAAGTTTTTATCTTTTAACAAAGTAGTATGTTCCAATTCAGCGATAACAGTAGGGTGCTTGGGAAAATCAGGCATTGGAGTAAGCTCACCATCTTCCATAGCTACCCTCACCCACTTACCATTTACATAAAAGCAATTATTCCTGAAAGTTTGAGTAACACTATTAGTAGGAAACATTTTGACAGCTCTTACACACTGTTTCATATTTTTTGTATAATCTCTAAAATACTCCACAAAATAGTAATTATTGGCATTAGCAATGATTAATTCATTTTCATCCTCCTCACCTGTCATAACAATATGAGCCTCTTTACTATCAAAAGGCAATAAGTATTTTTCATAAGAAGTAATTGCAATTTTATTGCCATTACTATAGTATTTTTTTACTAAATACACTTTTTTACCTTCTATTTTCAAACTGAAGTCTTCATAGAAAGTAATTATAGGACCTGCATAGCTTTTAGCAAGAGACCCTAACAAGACTAATAAAAAAAAGATTCTTTTCATTTTTGAACAGGTATTTTAATAATACGTAATACTCCTTGTATTGTGCCGTACGCAATGGGAAGATGAAAGCATCATTCTTAATTTGTCGATTAGCAAATTTGCCAATTATGGGGCAAAGGTAGTAAATAATTTTGAATTTTGAATTCTGATTTTTTGTTTATTGTTCGGTCATCGTTCGCTTATCCTTCGCTTATCCTTCGCTTATCCTTCGCTTATCCTTCGCTTATCCTTCGCTTATCCTTCGCTTATCCTTCGCTTATCCTTCGCTCATCGTTTAGTGTAAATAGCTTGTTTGTAAATAGGTTTTACCTCCTCTTGCTTTGATATGAGTAATTAACCTATCTAAGTAGATAATCTTATAAAGACAATATGAGTGCCATTTCAGAATATTGTATTCTGATTTAGAAATCTGTATACTTCCTTCTTCGTCTAAGTCTATATCTTCAAATTCGGTATCAAAGGGGGTAGCATCATAACTATCAAATTTATCAGTATATATTTCTAAAAGAAAATCTAAACAAGTACAGTACTCCTCTCCTACTCTATCAGTTCTTTTTATTACATAATTAATAATAGCTCCTTGCCTTACAAAATAGTCAAATAACTGTATATCAGCTTTTGAAGCTACTAATGAAAGTAATGATGGATAGTTAATGGTAATTTTAGAGTTTTCATATTTTAGTAATTAATTTCTCGCTCTACGTAGCCTACTATATTGCCTTTTAGAAAGATAGTGCGGGTAAGCCAGTTGCCTTGTTTATCGAAGGTATGTTCAAATTTTTGGTCGTTGATACCTGTATTATTGCCTTTTTTATCGTAGGTATAGCGCAAGATTTGTGGAGGAGTGTAACCCTCGCGAATACTGCGCTCCACTACCCTACCCTCGCGGTCGTAACGCAAAGCTACGTATATTTGAATAGGTGAGTCGGCTTTAGTGAGCATCTTTAGCAACGTGCGGCGGTTTTGCTTATCAAACTCTTGATACACTAAGGCTTCGGAATGAGGCGTAGTGAGCGTGCCCTCTATGGCGTTACCATTAGCGTCCCACTTAGTGAAAGTATAAACCTGCGTAGGGGTAGCCGTAGCGGTGTTATTTTGCTGAGGTATAGAGGTATAGCTAAGCATACGTCCTTTATCATCATACTTATAAGTACCTATGGTAACCTCTACATAGTGATGGGTTTCTTTGGTAAGTATGACCTGTTGAAGCTTATCATCGGCGTAAGTATATTGGTAATACAGACGAATATTGCCGTATTTTTGTTCTAACGAAACAGCATTACCTGCGGGGTTGAACACGTAGGTATTCTCGGTAGCAAGGCGTTTCTGGGTAAGATTGCCGCGATAGACATCGTAAGTGCGCTCGGTAAGCGTGCTAACATTATCGGTTACTTCTTTTTCTGTGCGTGTAGCGGGCAGATTCATAATCTGGGCTGACCCTATAAGAGGGAGCAGGGCAAATAAAAGTATTCTTTTCATCGTATAGTGGTATTAAAAATGTTCCACGTGGAACATTTATCTTATAAAGGCGAAGCACTTTCTATGCTTCAGGTAATCGAGGTTATGGTCGTTATCGTAGGCTTCTTTTTCAAAAATAATATGGCGGTAAGCAAGGTATTTATCTTTATACTTTAGGTATTTCAGCAGAAAATCGGCTATATACCAAAGGTAGAAAAACACTACTAACAGTTCGCGTTGCTGGGCTAAATGAATGCGTTCGTGATTTTTAAACCTACTATCTTTCAGATACTTAGCATCATTTGTAAATACAAAAGGATATAAAGTAATACCTGAAAAACCTTTAGGTACAAAGAATTTATTGACTACAAACATTTTATTTTTATATTAAAAAATTGATGCTAATTGGCTAGTCGGAGTAGGTAAATATGCGATGAATATTCGCCTTTGCGGTAGCCATAATAGTTAGAACGGAGACCGTTATAGATACCTTTTAGAAAGCTTTTCTTACCGGTTTTGTACTGTTCTGAAAGCATACTTACATAAAAAGCATCAAAAAGCATAGGATAAGTAGCTATAAGCTCGAAGCCTTCGGCAGCAAATAGCTGTTTGATACTGTCCTTAGAAAAGTGCCAAAGGTGTCGCGGTACATCGAAAGCTGCCCAATATTGCTGGTAATGCTTAGCATCAAAAGAGCGATAATTAGGAACTGCTATTACTAATAATCCATTGTCTTTCAGTAGGTTCTTAAGAATTTTAATCTCTTGAACTGTGTCGGGTATATGCTCTAAGACGTGCCATAGAGTTATCACATCAAAGGAATGTAGGGTAAGTGCCTCGTAGTTAGGATAGAGTGTAAGTTGCTTATCGCTAGCTTTAATACGTGCTTTATCGTTAGGCTCTACTCCTACTGCTTGCCAATGAGCATACTGCTGGCAGGCTTTTATAAAGTCGCCTGTGCCTGCTCCTATATCTAACAGATTGATATTATCTTTTTTATATTGACTAATGAGTTTTATTTTATGTTTTAGATTATAGTGCTTTACCCACTGGTATAGTTTCTCGAATAAGGTTTTACGTCCGTCAGTATGCGATATATAATTTTCACTCTCGTAGTATCTACCAAGTTGAGAGGGTACGGGTGTAGTGCGATAGAGTTGCAGCTGCGGGTCGTAGCACAGCTTAAAAGTTTCTTGCGATACACTATAGTCTCTGGTGGTAATATCAGTATACATAATAAGGTTTTATTTTCAGCTGCAAAGATAATAATTAATTGGTAATTATCAAGGGAGAAGTATAAATTGTTCCACGTGGAACTTTTTTTGATTATTTTTAGCCTTAAAATAGTAAAAAATTAAAATAAGGCTCATTTAGAGCGTTTCAGTAAGTGAGTGGTATACTTATATCACTTTTAAAAAATAATGCTTTAAAATGGCTGTATTGAAGTAGTTTTTAATAAAGTATTTTTATAGTGATAATAATAATGATAGAAATAGTTTATAGTTATAAAATAGTAATGAAGAAGAGAAAAATAAAAAGTTTCACGTGGAACAAATATTAATCATCATTTGTTGTTTGTCATTCATAATTATTTTATTACTTTTGCAGTCTAATCAAAATAAAATCTATAGAGATGAAAAAAATATTAATAGCAGGAGTTGCCCTCCTAAGCCTTACCGCTTGTCAAGACAAAATTGCCTTTGTTGACAACGCTAAACTTTTAGACAACTATCAAGAAAAAAAAGACATCAAAGCTAAACTAGATAAGCAAGTAGAGTCTTACCAGAAAAAACGCGATAGTATATCGCAAGCTTTCCAAGCTGAAGCTATGGCTTTTGATAAACAGGCTAAAGAATTGCCTGCTAACGTGGCTCAAAAAAAATATAACGAACTGATGCAGAAAAGCCAAATACTACAGCAGCACCTTATGCAACAGGAACAAACTCTACAAGCTGAAAGTCAAAAAGAACTCGATTCGCTTATCAATAAAGTGAAGAAAAATATAAGAGAATACGGCAAACAAAAAGGATATACTTTTATACTTGGAGCTAACGACGGCGGTAGCGTATTATACGGTGCTGAGAAAAAAGATATTACTAAAGAAGTAACTGAATATCTAAACCAACAATACAAAGGAACTACAAAATAATAAATAAAAAAATAAGGCTGCCCAGCATAACTGAGCAGCCTTATTTTTTTATATTATTATATTAACTAATCGACTTTAGCATATTAGGAAAGAAGGCTTGCAATATGAGAAATACCCCAAAAACAAGCAATATAATACTAATGCTGCGCTTAATCTTATAAATGTGAAAAGCTGTAAGTCGGTTCTTTAACTTCTTTGCTATCAGTATCTTAATAACATCAATAGCAAAATAAACTAGAATAATAGAAGTAAAAAATATGAGTATTCTATTGGCATTCATATCGAGCTTAGGTCCGAAAACAATGATGATGCCTAACCAGAAACCTAATACGCCTATATTGATAAAATTCAGTAGAAACCCTTTGATAAACAGGGCTATATAATTTACTTTCTCAGGTACTACTAAATGAGCATTCTCCTTATTGTCAATTGTTTTCTTGAAATCTTTCTTCAACTTTATAAAGGAAATAATACCATACGCCATCATTATTAGTCCGCCTACAAAGAATAGTTTAGGGTCGTCCTTAATTTCGCGCAGCAAACTGCTAGTAGTGAAATAAACTATTAGAATAAAAGTAGCATCGGCTAATAGCACCCCTGCATCAAAAGCTACTGCTGCCCTAAAACCTTTAGTAATAGCTGTTTCGAGCAATACAAAAAATACTGGACCTATAGTAAAAGCCAGTAAAGTGCCCAAAGGTAATGCTAATAATACATCTGCAAACATCGTTGTACTCTAATAGTTATAATATTTTACAAAAGTAATGAAAAACTAATAATTTCACAAAAAATAAAGGGAGAAGTTTTTAAACCTCTCCCCTACTCTATTGATTTTCAGTTGTTAGCAATTAATTAGACTCTACGAGCTCAAAATCTAACTGCTTCTTTAACAGATCGGTATTCTTAACACGTATCATCACTTCATCGCCAAGTTGGTAAGTCCTACCAGTAGCCTCCCCTACCAAGGCGTATTGCTGCTCGTCAAAAGTATAGTAATCGTCCTTAATGTCGCGTGCGCGCACTAAGCCCTCACACTTATTTACATTTAACTCTACATAAATACCCCACTCGGTTACCCCTGATATAACTCCCGCAAATATCTGATTCTTATTACCTTCCATATATTTCACCTGCATATATTTGATAGAATCGCGTTCTGCTGAAGCTGCTAAACTCTCCATCTGTGATGAGTGTTTGCATTTGGTTTCGTACTCAGCTTCACTCTGAGAAGGAGCATTATCTAAATACAATTGCAACAAACGGTGCACCATCACGTCAGGATAACGGCGTATAGGCGATGTAAAATGGGTATAATAATCAAACGCTAAACCGTAATGCCCTATGTTCTTAGTAGAATAAGAGGCTTTTGCCATAGAACGTATGGCTAAAGTATCGACTAAATTCTGTTCTTTCTTACCTTTTACCTCTTCTAACAGGTTATTGAGCGAATCGGTAATCGTTTTCTTGTTGTTCAAATTCAAACTATAACCAAAACGCGCTATTACACCGTTAAACTGCTGGAGTTTGTCAGCATCAGGTTCATCGTGAATGCGATACACGAAAGTTTTCTTCATCTTAGCTACATATTCAGCTACCTTGCGGTTAGCCAATAGCATAAATTCTTCTATTAGCTTATTAGCTTCCTTACTTTCTTTGAAATAAACACCTGTAGGATTGCCATTATCATCGAGGTCGAACTTCACCTCTACTTTATCAAAAGTAATAGCCCCTAAACGCATACGCTTACTTCTCAAACGTTGTGCTAAAGTATTGAGTGTCAGTATAGCCTCTACTACATTTGCAGGAATAGAACGCTCAGCATCAGTAATAGAAATATCAGCAGGAATGGTGTGCCCCTCTCCTACTTTGGCTTCTTCTATCACTGATTGTGCCTCTTCGTAAGCAAACCTAAAAGACGAATGTGTAGCAGTTCTGCCCAACCATACATTTAGTACTTCTGCTCTCTGATTCATCTCAAACACTGCTGAAAAGGTGTATTTATCTTCATCAGGACGCAATGAGCAGGCAAAATTGCACAATACTTCGGGCAACATAGGCACTACCCTATCTACTAAATAAACAGAGGTAGCACGGTTATAAGCCTCTTCATCTAAAATAGTACCCTCTTTCACGTAGTGCGATACATCGGCAATATGTACCCCTATTTCGTAATTACCATTATCTAACTGCTTGAAAGACAGAGCATCATCGAAGTCTTTGGCATCACGAGGGTCGATAGTGAAGGTAAGTGTATCGCGCATATCGCGGCGGTGGCTTATCTCTTCTTCTTTAATACTGAGATCTAAGGCTTTAGCAAAAGCCTCAACCTCTTCGGGATAGGTATAAGGCAAACCATATTCTGCTAAGATAGAGTGCATTTCGGTAGTTTGGTGCCCTGGTATGCCGAGCACTTGCTCTACTACCCCTATAGGCGAATCGTGGTGATCTTTCCAATCATCGATACGGACTATTACGCGGTCGCCGTCTTGCGCTCCGCCAAGTTTATCTTTTTGAACAAAGAAATCGGTGTACATACGAGGGTCGGTAGGGACTACAAAAGCAAAATTCTTATGTAGCTGCACTGTACCTACAAAGCGTTGTTTCTTTCGCTCTATTATTTTCGTCACTTCGCCCTCCATCTTGTTGCGATTGCGGAAGCGAGGAAATACATATACCTCTACCCTATCGCCGTGTAGGGCTTTATTTAAGAAATTAGAAGCTACAAAAATGTCTTGCTCAAGCCCTTCTACGACCACATAGCCATTGCCACGCGAATTGACATCAAGCGTACCTATATAGTAATGTGCAGCAGATGTTTCTTGGTGTTTACCTTTGTGCTGCTCTTGTCGGTTGCGTTTGGCTAAACTTCTATTTTTCTTAGATTTTCCCGGTTTTCCTTGTTTCTGATTTTTAGTTGTCTTTTTCATAATTGCAAAATTACATTTTTTTGAGTTATCAACAATCTTTTAATTATAAATTGAAAAACTTTTTTTTAAAAAAAAAGAGGGTTATTATTATTAGGCTGTGAATAAGTAGGATAACTTTTACCTTGAAAATTTGCTTTTTTGACTTATGGTAGTTTATTAACAATGGGGTATTTGTTAAGCTGCTGATTTTAAGACTTACTATAGCTTGTTGTTAATAACTTTTTAGGCTTCTCCCCTACTTTTTGTTGATATTTTTTTAGATGGTTGATAGTTGATAACTGTATTATAGCAGTGGATATTTAATAAGAAATAAATTTGCATAGCTGCTTTTAGTTTTTGTATATACGCGGGCTTGAGAATAGCAAATTTTTTAATTGAAATAAATCAGTGAGTTATTCACTAATTATGAACAAAGGATAAATACAAAAGATGAAATACGAGAGAGAATAAAAAAGACGAGAAACAAATTTTGCCCCTCGTCTTTCTCATTTTGTATTTAAATTATTATAACTTACTAAAATCTACTTTATCAAAGTTAGCTATATCTACGATAGCTTGGTGAGTATCTCCTGAATACCAATCTACTGGTTGAGCACCTTTTAAATATCTGAATTTGCTATCGGTATTTAAGGCTGTTTGATAAGCGGCTGTACTACTAATAGGAATGAATAATCTTACTCTATTACCGCCGTCAGTATCAAAAGCAGCACCTGCATTTCCACTTACATTTCCATTATTGTTTATTCCAACAGGAGGAGTTGTACCTCTGAAAGCTACTGCTTTTAATTGGTTACATCTTAAAAATGCAGATTGGCCTAAGAATTTAAGGGTTGCTGGAAAATCTATTGACTTTAAATTAGTAGCCTGAGCAAAAGCATTATAACCTATTTTTTCTACTTTGCGTAGAATTACTTTATTAAGGCTACCTACTTCTTGTACAAAGCCATTTCTATCTGTAGTATATAGAGGTCCTTCTATTTCAGTTACGTTATAGAAATCTATTTTTTGTACTTGTGTTTGTCCTTCAAATACTCCTCTTGCTACTTTTTTAGCGTTGCTTGGTAGTACTACTTCAGCAGGTAGTCTTACGCCTGATTTTATGGTTAGCACTCCATCAGCATCTACGTTGAAATAGTTATTAGCTACGTAAGCTGTTACAGTAAATTTGATTTCTAGTGACTGTCCGTCGCCATTAGTAAGTTGTATTACTGCTTCTCCTGCTTGTTTAGCAGTAATTTTGATAGCTGTAGTTATTTCGCCTGTTTTTTGTCCAACATTGTTTTTTACATCGTTAGTTACAAGGGTAGCTTCTGCTTTGCCATTGTTAGTAGTGATAGTTACTCTGTCGTAACGACTATTTTCAAGAGTAGTAGAGTAAACCCCTGTAAGGTTAAATGTTTGCACATCATTAGCAGCCATAGAAGCAGGTACATTTGTAGCGGTAAAAGGAGCTATCACATATACGGGTACTCTAACCTCTTCGCCTTTATCTATATCTTTGAAAATGATTTCGCCATTAGTGCCTTCTGCTAAACCTATAGCATACAATCTTCCGTTTTTCTTACCAGCCTCTTTTACTACTGAGGTGTTAGGAGTAGAAACGGTATAATTGCCTGAACCTTTCTTTACCCAGCCAGTTACATCAGTTTCTTCATTTTTCTTAAGGAAGATGATATCGCTCTTCACTTCAAAGCCTTTTGGTGTAACTGTAGAAGTTTTTTTGTTTACAGTTACTTTTATAGTGGCAGAGTTACCTCTATGATCAGTTACAATTATATCATCACTACCTTCTTCTTTACCTTTAATTATAATTTCTACAGGTTTATTGCTTTGTAACCTAGTTTGTACTTTATCATTAGAAGGAATGGCACTTTTTATACCTGTAGCCGCTGCCGCTTTAACAATCTTTTCTTCACCTGTTGTTATTGTTATTGCACTTTGACTAAGCGTTATAGACGCTTGATCACCGCTGTCATCTTTTTTGCCACAGCTAAAGAGAGTAGCAGCTACCACAGCAGTTGTTAGGATAAGGGTTGCAGTTTTCATTGTTACTAATTTTTTTTTTACATTATATATTATTTCCAATTCGCTACAAAGGTAATACAAATTTTTGAGATATACAAAAATGGGAGTAAATAAGTGTAGAATAAATTGTTTTTTTTATAACAAGAGTTTGTAAGTAGTTGGTAGTCAGATAACAAAAAAAGGGATTCCTAAAAAATCCCTTTTTTGTTTTTTACTAAAGAATACTCCTTATATTTCTTCTTGATCTCTCAAATGTTGAATATATTGAGCTTTCTGAATTTGTGCACGGCGGCGCACAGAGGCTTTAGTGAAATGTTGTCTATCACGTAGCTCGCGTACTACTCCTGTACGGTCGAATTTGCGTTTGTAGCGCTTTAAAGCCTTATCAATGCTTTCTCCGTCTTTAATAGGTATTATTAACATAGCTGATACACCTCCTTTTATTTTTTAGGGTGCAAAAGTAGGAAATAATTATTAATTGGCAAAGTATTAGAATAGAAATTTTAGTAAATTAGTGTATTTTTCTATTTTTGGGTAGCTTTAAGATGCTCAGCAAATTGGTAAAGGGTCTTTACGTTCAGTTCGGCATCATCAGTTTCAAAGAAGAAATAATCGCAGTAATGGGGGTAGAGGGTTTGAAAGACTTGTTGCAGTTTTGGGTCGTGCAGCAGGGCGGCTCCGAAAGATAGGGCAATACCGTGAGAGAGGAGAGCTTGCGCGGTAGGAAGGTTTTTGCGAAAGCCGTGTAGCACCCATAACTGGCGTGCGTGCGTGCGTTGGCGTAAGGCTATGATCTCGCTATAGGCTTTCACGCAGTGAATGATAAGGGGTTTTTGGACTGTTTCGGCTATGGCTATTTGTTTGGTAAAAATCTGTTGTTGCAAGGGTAGGGGAGTAGAGGTGTTTTTGTCGATGCCGCATTCGCCTATAGCCCAGCAGTTGGGGTGCGAAGCTAAGGTGGCTACAGCGTCTAATTGTGCTTGCCAATTGTCTAAAAACCAAGGATGTATACCTACCGAAAAGGGTAGGGTAGGGTCTGCCGTTAGGGGGTATTGGTTGCGGATAACCAAGGTATCGGCAGAGGCGTACTGGGTATGCGAATGCAGGTCTAAATAGAGGGGGGTAGGAGAGGGGGTATTGCTATTTTTTTTTAACATTTCTCTCAAAAAATTTGGTATGTAATAAAAAAGTTGTACATTTGCAGCGGCAAGTCCTACACGACCAGCTCCTGAAAAATCCTCCAGGGTGGGAACACAGCAAAGGTATTCGGTTGTAGCGGTGCGATGTAGGTAGCTTGCCACTTTTTTTTGCCCTTAACTCAGGGCTATCAGTTCATACCGCGCTCATTGGCTATTTGTTTGTAGGCTTGTTGCACTTGTTTGAACTTTTCTTCAGCGCCTTTCTTTATCGCTTCATCATCAGTAATCACCTTATCAGGGTGATATTTTTTTGCCATATTTCTATAGGCTTGTTTTACTTCGGCATTGGTAGCACTTCTGCTGATACCCAATATATTATAAGCATCAGGAGCATTGCGCTGAGTGTTTTGCTGCTGGTAGCGGCTGCCACTGGCAGTGGTAAACATAGCTTTGATGCTTTCGTAATCGCTTCTTTCTAAACGGAGATAATAGGCTATCTGTTCTATCTGATTGACTTCATCGCTGCTTACATAACCATCGGCTTGGGCAATGCCAAAGAGGAAGTATAATATCTGTAGGCGGGTTTCGTAGGTGGTGCGCATACGCACGTAAGTGGCCACGCGTTCGGCAGATATTTGGCGTCCTTTCAGTTCGTTAAAAGTGCGAAATACAGCATTAGCGCGCTCTTTTCCGTAGAGAGAGACGAACTGGTGGCGCACGAAATCGAGTTCGGCTTGCGTTACCTGTCCGTTGGCTCTGATTACTAAAGTACAGAGGGATAATAGATTAAGTTCGAAGCTGGCGGGTGAAATATCTTCCTGACGAGAGTTGGAGAAAGACGAGAAGCCTCCGTTTTCATTTTTTGAACTGAACATTCGAGAAGCTAAACCGAGTAAGAAACCTATAATAGCGCCAGGTATTCTGAAGAAGATATAACCGAGAACGGTAAAAATCCATACGGTATTCATTGTTTTAGTGTTTTGAGTATTAAAAAGTTAGAAACAAATACCCCGCAAAACTTGTACCAATTTTTAATATGTCATTTCCAAAACAACTTATTTAACATCTCTCCTGTTTGCAAATTCAAAAACTCTTGGTTAGTGATTGGGCTGTCCAACCCTCCGAGGTGGGGCAGCCATTTGCCAGTCTTGATGTAGTCTAAGCAGGCGAGTAGTTCGGGGTACTGACGCTGTACTTGCTTCATATTCAGCCCTGTGTAGAGAGCCGTCTTTAGCTGTTTGTACTTGACAGTAAGGATAAGCGAGAGCAAGCTATCCGCCTGCCACTCGCCCCCCATAAAGAGTACACAGCTGATAGTATCTTCATAACGATCTAAGAGTTTTTCTAATAGTTCATTGCTGAGCACACAACCTTTGCTACCGTCCCACGTATATTCGGAATGGCAACCCTCGCAAGCCAACGGACACCCTGTGATGGTGAAACACAGGGATATCTCGTTGGGTACTTCTTGCAAGACAATGTCGTAACTACTATACCGTAGTATGCCCATAGTAACGTATTTTAGCTTCTTTTTGTCGGTCTTTAGAGAAATTGCTGATGCGCTTCAGATAGCCTATCACACGGGTAGCGTAATCTACATCGTGCGAATGGCAGTGCGTGCAGTGGTCGATGGTGTGTTTGTTGATATATCCACAATCGTTGCAAACGGTTACGCGGATATTGAAACAGAAATAATTACAACCTGTCTTAGCCGCTACATTCAGCAGTTTGTAGAATCCTTCTTGGGTAGGATACTCCTCGAGGTTGCAATGGTAGGCCGACCCACCATCTAAGTACTGTATATAGTCGTTGCCGTGTAGGTAGAACTTATCAATAAGGTTCTGCGAGTCGTCTTCTACTATGTAAAAATACGAGTTGTAGCAGTCGCGGGGCACTTGCAAGCCATCGGCTTTGTCCCACGCCGCATTCTTCACCCCTAAATTCTCGGCTGGCACGAACTCAGTGTTGAACATAAAGCCATATTTAGCTTTAGCTTCCTTGTTCTTGTCGTAAATTACCTTTAGATTTTTGTTGATAAACGCCTTATAGTCGGGGTTGTCAGATATTTTGATGCCTATATACTCGGCAGCTTCTACCATTCCGTTGATACCAATGGTTAGGAATTGTTTATCAAGCGATATAAAGCCCGCATCATATACCGGTAGCATACCCGCATCTTTGTACTCTTGCACTATTGCGCGGTAGGCCACTTGGTACTTCTGTATCTTATCTACTGTTTCTTCTAACGAAAGGCCTTTTTGGTAAAGGCGGTTCATATTGATAGTTATCACATTGATACTTCCGGTCGAAACCCCTCCTGCGCCAAGTGAATAGCTAAAAGTATTATCAGAAATCTCATTACGCAGACGGCAGCAGCTGGCTAAGGAGTCGGCGTTGTCAGATTGGTATACAAAGAACGCATTCCCTTCGCTGAGTTCTTTAGCACAAAATTGAGCAAAATGCTCGTCATACACACGCTTGTCTTTGGTGAGCATTGCAGCGGTTACTACAGGGAAAGTGAGTATTGCCTTAGTGCGCTCGATGTTAAACCAATGCATAAAAAATTGTTGTAGCCTGTCGAGGCTCTCGTATAGAGGTTTGCTGCCATCAGGGAAAACAAAGGTGCCGAACATCGAATCGAAATAAGGGCGGTCGTAGAGCGATATATTCCAGAACACCGACTGATAGCCACGTGCAGCAGCTGGCTGATTGATAGCATATACCACGTGTTGGAGTTCGTTCTCTATTACCTCGCGGTGAGTGCTGAGGTAATTATCGCCAAAGTCTTTGCGGGCAAAATAGTCGAAATACATCAAAAACTCTACTGTAGCGACTGCTCCTGCAAATTGCGAAGATACCGAGAATAGGAAATTGACGAATGAACCGCAATAGCTTGCCAAATGTTTAGGGGCTTTGCTTTCGCCTCCGAGCTTTAACAGCCCGTCTAATAGCAGTGGGTACATCGATACGCTCACGCAGTAAGGTTTGAGGCTTGTTTCATCGTGTACATAGATTTCGTGACTCTCAATTTGGCGTATGTATTCCTCGGCAAGTGCTTTGCCAAAGAGTTGCTCAATCTTATGAGAGACTAAAGAGCGGTTCACCTGAATATTGATGTCTTTATTGAGTTCAGCCTCCATAGTAGCGATGTTTTTATGAGCTACGTTGGCATTGGCATCAAAGAGAGAACCTGTAGCGGCGTTGTGCGAAGTGAGGTAATTTTCTATAAAGTTGCGTTTGGTATGCAACTGTTCCTCAGTGAGTTTTGTAAACTTAGACATAGTTTTTTGTTTTATTATTATTTCTTCATTTCTGCCGCAAAGTTAGCCAATAAAGAGATAGCTTCTCCGTTCTTTTAAAATACTTATCAACACAGTTTTCAACAGTTAGCAGAACGAATTGTAAATTAGCCTATTAGCTGATGAGTAAAAAAATAATAGTAGAAATTTCTTTTATATCTAAGAATTTATGATTACTTTTGCACCGCTCATCGTACCAAGAAGGACGAAGGAGTTTCGGGGCTCGGTAAACCAAGAAGTTTATCGAGCCCTGCGGTTTTTATTGAATATCAGGTAGTTTGTTTTTAAGTTTTTTAAGAAGTTGCTTTTCTCCATACCCTTTGTTTAGATGGTAGGCCGTTAGTAGGTAATAATCACGTCTACTTCTATGAGGGTCGAGCACTATTACATATTTCTGCTCTTTATCATAGATATACGTCCTAATGATGTCTTGTCGTTTCTTCTGGTCGCGTGTTTTTACACTAAATATTTCTATGTTATCCTTTTTGTGTTCTTCTAAATGATATCGTATCCAATGCAGCCGTTGCGAGCGTTCTTTTTCAAAAACTCTTTTGCAATAGGTACTGCCTTGTTCGCTTACTTCAATTTCTTCTGTTGTTAAGTGCCTAAAGAGCAGTTGCATTTCGGGCTCTTCACCTTTTATTGGGCGTATTTTTTTACTTCTGAAGTTCAAATCAGGGTTTTCTTCTATATCTCTTTTGAAAATCATCTGTAGTGATAGTGTTCTCTCTTTTTCTGACAATGAGAGAATATCTAATAATTCTGGGTATTTTTTAGTTTGGTTGAGTGGCATTATTTTAAGTCTACAAAAAATAGGTTAAACTTCTGTTCGCTTCTTGCTGTAGATTGGTTGAGTACTTGTCCTGCGTGTTGTGCTATCCTCTTTACTATTTTGTTTTTAGCAATTACTTTGTTTTCTTTTCGCAAATAATAAGACAAAGCACCAGTAATAATGTCGGTAAGTTGCATTAGTTCGCTTTCGTGCGAACGTATATTTTGCAAATGGCGTACTGAAACAAAATGGCTATTTAGGTATTCTTTTAGTCCGTTTACCTTTTGGGCACTGCGTGTATCTTTAATATCTAAGTAGATATTGTAATTATATTCAGGCGAAAGTTTCTTGTGAATAAGCTGGTAGTACATTTTGTAGTAAAAATCATCGTGTGTTTGCCTAAATTGTGTGTGCTTTAGCTTACTTTTGTCTATCACAATGGCTCTGTACTGTAGGTCAGTAGCAAAAAAATAGTCTATAAGGTCTTTGTAGAGCTCCATTGCCGATTTTGAAAGGTGATTCCATTTCAATTCGTATGGTATATGATATTCCTTTTTTAGTTGCTTAATTTTTTCAGTGTGTAGTTTTACTTGGTTGTAAGCACTACTTACATAGCCAATGAGCATAAATGGCAAGTGGTCATTCTCTAAATGGCAACTTTCATCGCAATAGAAATTGAATGTTTTCATAAAACAATGGTTTTTGTAGGGCAAAAGTAATAAATATTAGTCGATTATAAAAAATAATAGCGCGATTTAATTTCTAAATCGCGCTATTGCTTTTTTATTTGCTTTTCTTAAAAGTATTTTATTTTTTGTACCATTATCATAGTAGGTTTGCCGTCTATGATAGTAGTTTTCTTTGTCCAGTTCTTTTTCTTGTCGTATACGAAAGTGTAGTTTTCTTTCTTAGCTATAGTGCCATCGGCATCGTAATAACTTACTTCTACAGCGTTGTTATGAGCGTCGAACTCACTTACTATTCTTTGTTTAAGATTTCCTTCGCCATCATATACTTTTTTCTCTACAGCATTGCCTTGAGCATCGTAGGTGAATACAGTTTTGCTCTTTAGTACATCGCCTTTGCCAAGTTTTCTTTCTTCTGAAACCTTGTCGTTATTGTCATATACATATACGGTTTTGTTATCGCACAATCCTGCTAAACACTCGCTTACCTCTATTAGGCGGTCGTGACCATCGTAAGCACTTACGCGACTCATAAACACGCTGCCATCAGGGGTAATCACATCTTGGCGTACACGGTTGCCGTGCTCATCATATTCGTATGTATTTTTAGACATAGAAGTGTTGCTGGCATCTCTTGAGTCTGACTCTATAAGGTTTCCTTTTTCATCGCGTTTATCTACGTAGTTGATAACCGTTCCGCCGTTTTTAGCCTGCATTTTGGTATTCATACCTTTTTTGTCAAATTCAGCATAAAATTCAGAGTTCATCAACTGTTCTTTACCATTTTCATCGAACTCATAGCCTATCATACGATAGCTTTTCACTTTCCCTTGTAAGCCTGCTTTTTGCAAGTCAGTTTTTTTGTTTTGCTGACCGAAAGCTACGGTACTAGCGAGAAATAATGCAAATACAATTTTTTTCATAATACAAATTAATAAGATAAATTTTATTTTAAGGGTGCAAAGATAATAATTTATGCCGAATTAGCAATCTAAAACTATGCCAAAAACGACGGTAAAGCAGGTTATACTTGCTAAATCAGAGGTGTTTTGTTATATTTGTAACTTTAATTAACCAATTTGTCGATTTATTGTTTAGTAAATTTTTCTGGTTTTTGTAGGATGATTAGACGTTTATCCTTCGCTTATCTTTCGCCCATCCTTCGCTCTGTCTATATCGTTTGTATATCCAAAGTAAAGGGTAAGTATAAAAGAAAAAAATTCTTATCTTTGCCGAAAATTAAAAAAGCAATTACTATGAATTTTTTAGAATTAGCAAAAAACCGCTATACTACTAAGTATTACAGTACCAAACGCATTAGCGATGAGGATATTGCACAACTCAAAGAGATTTTGCGCCTTGCCCCCTCGTCTATCAATTCGCAGCCTTGGCAATTCGTTTTTATAGACGATGCTGCTACCAAAGAAGCATTTGCCAAAGTGTCGCTTAATAACGAAGACCGAGTGCGCAATGCCAGTCATTTAGTAGTGTTTATGGCCAATAGGTCGCTGACTTCTTTTGAAGAAAAGCTGGTGAAAGCCACTACCGAAATGGCACGTGTTGGCTTTTATCAGAAAGTACAGAAACCTAAAGGAGATGTAGCCCTTTATACGTGGATAAACAATCAGGTATATATATCGTTAGGCTTTTTCCTCAGTGCTTGTGCTTCTATGGGTATCGATAGCACTCCTATGGAAGGCATTCTCGGTGCTGAATACGACAATCTCCTTGGCGATGCTGATTATACCACTCTTTTTGCGGTGGCTATAGGTTATCGCGACCCTGAGGATAGCAATCAGTTGCATTTGCGTCCTAAATCTCGCTTACCTTTAGCAGAGGTAGTAAAGGAGTTTAAAATGTAATTAAAAAAGCCACAGCTTTAGGCTATGGCTTTTTCGTTCTTAGTTAGTGAAAGAAATAATAATAATTTTACTTGTCAATCGACCCTACTACGCGCTTCATAAAGCTGTTTAGGGCTTCTTTCTGCGGAGTGCCGGCTTTTATCATATTATCCACCTCAATGGCTCCGTAGAAATTAGAGAGCAATTCACCTATTACGTCAAGCTCCTCGTCTTTGAGTTGCTCACATTCTATGAGATTTTCGAGAGTCTCTACCGTCTCATTCACATAATCCTGATCGTTGGTTTCTATAAACTGAACGATGTGTTTAATTACCGGTAATCTCATCTATAAATTGCTTTAAAATTTCGGCTTTATTAGTTTGCACTTGGTTTACCAAAGCACCGTTTTTGAAAGCCGCAAAAGTAGGTAGGTTATCCACTTTAGCCAGTTTGCGCGATTCTGTAAACGCTTCAGCATCTACATATACGAAAGTAGCGTTAGGAGTTTCGCTAGCGTACTTCTTAAATTTCGGTTTCATTATTTTGCAATTGCCGCACCATCCTGCGCCGAATTGTACGAATACAAGCGGATTAGCAGCTACTACTTCTTGCAAGTTATCTTGGGTTAGTTCTGTCATAGTGATAAATTTTAAGTGAGTGAGTCTTTTAGTCAGTGCAAATAGATAGGTTTACAATGATTAAGTTATTATGAATAAATAATTAGTGCGATGCTAAATAGCTAGCAACTCCTTTGCGGTCAGCATTCATTGCATCTTTACCTTCTTCCCAGTTAGCAGGGCATACTTCACCGTGTTGTTGTACGTGGGTGTAAGCATCTACTAATCTAAGGTATTCTTTTACGTTACGTCCTAGAGGCATATCGTTGATGCTTTCGTGAAAAACTTTACCAGTTTCGTCTATAAGGTAAGTAGCGCGGAAAGTAACATCATCACCTTCTAAAAGGTAAGCGTCAGCTACTTCGTCATATACCTCGTTAGAGTCAAGGATACCAAGTGTACGAGCAAGGTTGCGGTTGCTATCAGCTAAGATAGGGTAAGTAACACCCTCAATACCACCATTGTTTTTAGGGGTATTTAGCCAAGCGAAGTGTACTTCAGCAGTATCGCAAGAAGCGCCTATAACCTTCACGTTGCGTTTTTCAAATTCAGCCAAAGCCTCTTGGAAAGCGTGTAGCTCAGTAGGGCATACGAAAGTAAAGTCTTTAGGATACCAGAAAAGGAGTACTTTCTTTTTGTTGTTTACGGCTTCGTTAAGCACGTTTATTTTGAATGTGTCCCCAAGGTCGCTCATAGCGTTAACCTCAATGTTAGGGAATTTTTTTCCTACGAATGACATATTTATGATGTTTTATGGTTTATTTTTCTGGCGGCAAAATTACTATCATTTTTTATTGAAGAAATAGTTTTCTAATTGAAAGAATTTATAAAGCAATAAGTTTTGCTGATTTTATAACAAAACTTATCGCTTTTAGTAATGAACTTGGAGTAAAAGGGAATAATCCAATTATTTATTGTATCTTTGCCCAAAGTTCCTGAATTTTGGTGTTCTTTTTTTTCAAACACAAAATTACTAATTTTCGGGAACTTTTATTTTATTATAAGAAAAAGTTTAAACAGCTTCATAGTTCAACAATAAAGCACAAAAATATTTTATAAGTAACAAAGCATAAAAAAGGTTGCCCAGACTTCTGAGCAACCTCTTTCTATATTCTATTAGATGATTAACTTCCTAAGGTATACCAATGTACGCCTATCAAATATTGAAACTCCGCTGAAAACGACAACCGTACGGCAACTACCAGCAGAAAAGTCAATACCGATAAGCCTATCTTCTGGTACGTCTTGCTCACGGTGGCAATGAGCATTCCTAATAAAAAAGCTGCCCCTGTGCTCACAATATAAATCAGAGCTAAACTGAAATGTGCATCAGGCAGACTCCCTGCAATAAGCATTAACCCCGTAAACGGAAGAACAATGCGTAAGGCACTTTGTAGGCATTCTTGGGGTCTCTCTCTTACAAAGAGATAACTCATAATCACTACCCCTGTTAAGTATAGGGGTAGGGTTACCAAATGATCTCCATAGGCTATTGAATTTATAAACAAGTAAAGTGCAATAGCTGAGATAAGTTCTAAAAAGATTTGTACTGATTTTTTCATAATAAAAATGATTAATTATGGGAGTATTAGTTCTTCTCCTTCTTCTCTACTCTACTATTTGAAGACTGTCTAATGGTATAGATGGAACAGGTTCAAGTGGAGATGGAGCTATTTGGCAGAATAAACATTTGTCACAAGATTGCATCCCTAGGAATCCACATCCATCTCTGGTTTCTGTACAGTCACTTTTTAATAGACTTCTATCTGTAAAGAGACACCACCTACAAGAACAAGGTTGCCTTGCTGTTATCGAGTTATTCTTAAATTCTAACTTTTCTTTCAGTTGAACTGTGAATTCTGGTAAGTATTCTTTACCTTTAAATGCTCCCTTATAGTTATAGTCTTCTAGCGTGGCAAACATTTTAGCAAGGTCCTCTTTTGGTATTAACTTGCTTAGCTCAATACTTGCTTCTTTAAATTTGTCAAAGAGAATACGGTCTTCCATGTTTTTTAGAAAGTCTTTTATTGCAATTATATCCTTTTTGATTTTTGGAGAAAAATTCTGCTTCTCTAATTGCTCCATCTTACTTATCCATAGCTTTTGTTTTTCAGATGTAGGAAGATTTACGAAAGAGGTTCTAATCTCTTCGGTATTTTTATTAGCTAAAAAAGCCTTTCGTAAATCTTGCTGCTGATCAGTATTTGGCTGATCAACACTCTGTTGATAAAACTCTTGTTCTCCTTGTTTTTCAACAATATTCTCATTTTCTTTGCCTTTGTGGCACCCTATAACTACTAATAAGGACGCCATTAAAATTGAAAAAAGTGTTCTAATGATTAAATATTTTAGAATTTGCGACAAAGTTATAAGATATTCTCTTCTCTGTCAAGTAAGTTAATAAAGTTTAAGATTATTTTAACTTTTAATTGTGGACTTTGTATTGTTTTTAACAATGAAGCTGTTTAAACTTTTCCTTACAATAAAATAAAAGTTCCTTTTTCCTTATCATATTGAAGACGAAATGTATCCTTAGCACTTCCAAAAGGTTCCATATTTACATAATACGAAAGTATTGTATCTTTTTGAATTATTTTTGAAACATACCATTCACTAGGTTCCATAACATTCCAACCATCAATGAGCATTGAATCTGTAAATATAATTTTTTGCATTTCAAAATCATCTTCAAATTGAGGATATTTTTTTAATATTAGCGTTCCTGTTTTATCTTTTTCTAAGTAATAAAACTTTTTACCTGCAAGAGGATTATTTAGTCTCTCTACTATTGTGTCATTTATTGTATCATTGACATTGCCCTCTTTATTATTGTTATTATTGCAAGAAAACAACAATAAACACGCTGAAATAAAATAATAAATCTTTACCATCTGAATATTTTAAAATTAATTTCTCTTTTTTCTTCTTTTCTCTTTTTGAAGCTGTTTAAACTTTTTCCTATAATAAGTAAAAGTTCCCGAAAATTAGTAATTTTGTGTTTGAAAAAAAAAGAACACCAAAATTCAGGAACTTTGTGCAAAGATACAATAAATAATTGGATTATTCCCTTTTTAAGTGTAGGAAAGTAAAAAAGAAAACTATATATGTCTTGCGTTCAAGTTCCTCAAAAAAGTTTAAACACGTTTGATATTTATGCAATATAAAATAGAATTTACCTTTGTGTTATTATTTTTATTCCATTAACTTGATGATCAAAAAATTTAAAAAATATGGTATGTTTGTCTTTCCAAAAATATTCTTTTATTTCTTTTTTTGTGGTAATTTTTGCTATTAGTTCTATATTCTTGTTTACAAGATAAAGATATACATTAGGAAGTGAGTCATTCTCAGCAAAGGGAGTATGAACATAGGTAAATAAAAGTTGCCCTTTGGTAGAGATATGAGGAATATTATCTATTTCTTTTTGTACTCCAGTTTCTTTACTATAGAGAAAAAAACTATGATCTTCATAAGCATCAGACTCTACAATAAAAGAATTAATATTTTTTGAATAACCCTTGTAAGTATAATGAACTCTATCTTCATCATAAGGTTCTCCTATATTATCTTTTAAAATTGTTTTTGTATTATTATCAAATCTTAGCAATATACTTAGAGAGTCTATCTCTACATAATTACTAAACATTTTATCCTCATTATGATCTTTAGTAATATCTTGCCATTCTATTTTTTCATTTCGGGAATTAATAGTTTTTATTTTAATTTTTTCAGTTTTGTAATTATCTACCTTTATAATATTAGTATCTTCTTTATCTAATGTTATACAACTGCGTAATAGAGTAATTGAGCAACAAAAAAATATGATAAGTTTGTTCATTTTGTTATAATATTTGGTTTATATCCTTGAAGCTGTTTAAACTTATTTCTATAATAAAGTAAAAGTTCCCGAAAATTAGTAATTTTGTGTTTGAAAAAAAAAGAACACTAAAATTCAGGAACTTTGGGCAAAGATACAATAAATAATTGGATTATTCCCTTTTTAAGTGTAGGAAAGTAAAAAAGAAAACTATATATGTCTTGCGTTCAAGTTCCTCAAAAAAGTTTAAACACGTTTTATAAGAAAAATTTTCCCCCTATGCTTTCCCTTTACTTTGGATATAGCTTCCCTTTAGGATCACCGAACAAATTTCGAAAGACCGCCAAAGTATAAACATCTAATTCCCCACTAAACCCCAGAAAAATATCCTACCGCAACCCCAGCCCTCCCAGCCTTCCCACTCGTCTCACCCGTCCCACCTGTCTCACAATCGCCCCCACATACCCAGCTCCATGCATTCGCTGGCTTTGGCTCGCACTCCCACATCTCTGCCCGTGCGGCTCGCACTTAATAATTTCATACTTTTCTCCTCTTAATTACCAATTATTTATTAGTTTTGCAAAAATATTTAAAACACCATACAAAAAATGAATATTGCTATAGGTAATGACCACGCCGGAGTAGCCTACAAACAGGCCATCATAACAGCCCTCCAAGCACAAGGGCATCAAGTACTTAATTGCGGAACCGACACTCCCGAGAGTGTAGATTACCCCGACTTTGGGCACGCGGTTGCTCGCGCTATCGAAGAAGGCAAAGCACAAGTGGGCATTGTCATTTGCGGCAGCGGCAACGGTATTGCTATGACCGTCAATAAGCACCCCCAAATGCGCTGCGCCCTCTGCTGGACAAAGGAAATCGCAGCCCTCGCTCGCGCCCATAACGACGCTAATGTAGTGAGTATCCCAGCCCGCTTCACCGCTATAGAGCAGGCAGTAGCCATTGTCGAGACTTTCCTCGCGACCCCTTTTGAAGGAGGGCGACACCAAAAAAGAGTATGCAAAATCTAAGCCCCTTAAAAGAGAAAAAGTGAACTGGTTAGAACGAACAGAACTCCTCATTAAAGAAGAAGGGATACAAAAATTGCAAAATGCCCGTGTGCTAATAGTAGGTTTAGGCGGAGTAGGGGGGTCTGCGGCAGAGTTTATCACTCGTGCAGGCATAGGCAACCTCACTATAGTAGATGGCGATGTAGTATCAATCACTAATATCAACCGACAGCTGCCCGCTTTGCATAGCACCATAGGCAAACCCAAAACAGAGGTGGTAGCAGAGCGCCTTTTAGACATCAACCCCGCTCTTAATCTCACGGTCATAAACGAGTTTTTATCGCCTGAGCGCGCGTGGGATATTGTCACCCCCGACTACGATTATGTGATAGACTGCATCGATAGCATCACCCCGAAGCTCAATCTTATTTTGTCCTCAAAGCGCAAACGCGTAAAGATAGTCAGTTGTATGGGGGCAGGAGGGGCAACCGATGTTTCGCAAATAAAGGTCGTCGATTTGATGAAGACCTATAACTGTCCATTGGCGAAGTTCATCCGCAAACGACTCAAAAACGAACACATCGATTCCGGAGTAAAGGCGGTCTTTTCGGCAGAGATAGTTTCTAAGGACAGTATGCAGCGCACCGATGGCTTAGATTATAAGAAGTCGTATTATGGTACCATCAGTTTTCTCCCAGCTGCCTTCGGACTCCACGCGGCTGCCACCGTAATAAACTATCTACTAAAGCGATAACCTAAGTTTGCTAAATAGGCAATAATTTTGTATATTTGCATTTTTAGATAATATAACAATATGCCTTCAATTCGAATCTTTTGGACAATCACAGCGGTTTCAGTAATGGCTCTTGCTCTTGTGTTTTTCCCTATAGATAGCTTTGAAACTTATGGCATTCCCTGCGCAATAGCCTTAGGCATATCGGTAGGGATGCTCTCCTATTTGGCTATGGTCAAGGTTAAAAATTTTAGCGAACTCTACACCGCTATGTACGATAAAGAGGCTAAGTCAAATAACTTTATTAATGTGGCCATTACGTATGCCATAATGGTGGGGTCAAGTATTTTGTTTTACCAATTGATAAGTCATCGTATTGAGAATTTACTTAAAACAGAAGGAGTTTATACCCAAGCAACTATTGAAGAGCGGCAAAAAGACACCAGTCGCAGAAGAGGCAGCACTTATACTACTTGCACCATAAGGATAGCATATAATGATAAACAAAGCGGACAATCTTATAAGGTCAATGGCAAAATAGCTAAAGATGTCTATGAAAATCTCTATCAAGGTCAAGAAATAGAAGTGCTTTATTTACCTAAACACCCCTCCATTTTCCGATTGATGACAGAGGATAACATCACACGTTACAAATAACTAAAAAGTTGAAAGATGAGTTTGTGGTATTTTGATAAGTTATTTGATAGAGAAGAGATAACAATTTTCGTGTTTTACGATTATTTTGTACATTTGCATTTTGAAAACAATTAAAATCTGAAAACTATGGCAAGAGAGATAAAACCAACCCCTGTATTAGAGGGACAAGACGTAATAGAGTTCTATAAAAAAATGGCAAACTTCAAGCAAAGTTTAGCTGAAAAAGGAATTACACGTGAGAGTGTTCGTAAGAATGCTATGATTTTAAAATCGATATTTAAAGACGATAGAGAAGAATGCAAACAAGTAATTTAACCAACACATTGCAAGATATGTCTTTTTTCAGGCTCAGAGAGGGACATATTATCAAACCTTTTGATTGTGAAGATGATGATTTGAATGAGTTTCTTTTTCAGGAAGCCATACCTTACCGAAAAGAAAAACTTGCTACTACTTTTATAATAGAAAATAAGGAACGCACTTTAGGGTATTACAGCTTGCTAAATGATAGCTTACAGCTAAAAGAAGAAATGTTTAGCAGTAAAAGTCAATATAATAAATTTCGCAGAGATTTATTACCTTATCCAAAACGGCATTTAAGCAATATCCCGTCAGTAAAAATAGGGCGTTTAGCTATTGATAAGACCTTTAAAGGCAAGGGATTAGGAAGAGTTATCATTGATACAATTATAAATCATTGTATAGATTTGAATGAAGATCAAGCCTGCCGTGTTATTACAGTAGATGCCTATGCTCAAGCTGTAAATTTTTATCATAAAATAGGGTTTGAATTCTTAACAAAATTAGATGAAGAAGAAGAAACCCGACTAATGTTCCTTGATTTAACAAGCTTTATTTAGAAAATAAAATTAACTCCCTTCTAACGACTAACGGCTAATAACTAACGACTAAAAATTACAACTAAAAAATAATTATACTAAAAATGTTAAAAAATAGTAACCCAACACAAACCAATGCTTGGAAAGCATTGCAAAAACATTTCGCGGAAGTAAAAGACCGCCATACTCTTTCTCTTTTCGAGAAAGATGCTGCTCGCGCTGATAAATTCAGCATTCAGTGGCACGATTTCTATGTAGATTATTCTAAAAACCGCATTGATGAGGAAACAATGAAGCTCCTCGTACAATTAGCGGACGAGTGTCACCTTAAAGAGGCTATCGAAAAGTACTTTGGTGGCGACCTTATCAACAACACCGAAAAACGTGCGGTTTTGCACACTGCTCTTCGTGCGCCCGAAAACAGTGTAGTGAATGTAGATGGCAAGAATGTAATGCCCGAAGTAGCCGCTGTAAAGCATAAAATCAAACAGTTTAGCGAGGAAGTCATCAGTGGCAAACGCAAAGGTTATAGCGGTAAAGCCTTTACCGATGTAGTAAATATTGGTATTGGTGGTTCTGATTTAGGTCCAGCAATGGTAACTGAGGCGCTTAAGTTCTACAAAAATCACCTCAATGTGCATTTCATTAGCAATGTAGATGGCGACCACGTGCTCGAAACCATTAAGCACCTCAATCCAGAAACTACCCTGATAGTGATTGTATCTAAAACTTTCACAACATTAGAAACCCTTTCTAACGCACTTACTGTAAAAGAATGGTTCCTCAAATCAGGTAGCGAGAAAGATATTGCTAAACACTTTGTAGCGGTGTCTACTAACCTCCAAGAGATTGACAAATTTGGCATCGACCCCGATAACGTATTCCCTATGTGGGATTGGGTAGGCGGACGCTTCTCATTGTGGAGTGCCGTAGGCTTGAGCATCGCTCTATCAGTAGGCTATGACAATTTTGATAAGTTGCTCAAAGGTGCTCACGCTATGGACGAGCATTTCCGTACCGCTGCTTTTGGCCAGAACATTCCGGTAGTCTTGGCATTGCTTAGCGTATGGTATAACAACTTCTACGGAGCCGAAAGCCAAGCTATCATTCCTTACACTCAGTATTTGCACCGCTTAGCGGCATACCTACAACAGGGTATTATGGAAAGTAACGGCAAGCAAACCGACCGCGATGGCAACCCTATCCCTTACCAAACAGGGGTAATCATCTGGGGCGAACCAGGAACCAACTCTCAACACGCATTCTTCCAGCTTATTCACCAAGGTACTAAGTTAATACCTACTGATTTCATTGGCTTTAAGCACTCTTTGCACGGTAATACTGACCACCACAACAAGCTAATGGCCAACTTCTTTGCTCAAACTGAAGCGCTTCTTAAAGGTAAGACTGAAGCTGAGGTGCGCAAAGAAATGGGCGATAAGGTAAACGAAGCTTTAGTGCCTTTCAAAGTGTTTACAGGCAATCGTCCTACTACTTCTTTCCTTATCAATAAGCTTACCCCAGAGAGTTTGGGTAGCCTTATCGCTATGTACGAGCATAAGATATTCGTAGAGGGTGTTATTTGGAACATCTACAGCTACGATCAATGGGGCGTAGAGCTTGGCAAACAGTTAGCAAGCAAAATCCTTAAAGACATTGCAGCTACTGAAATCTCAGCTCACGACAGCTCAACCACCAATTTACTGAAACAATTTAAAAAATAAATAAAGGCGTTAGTTATCAGTCGTTAGTGGTTAGAAATCGTAGTATTCTAACGACTAACGACTAACGACTAACAGCTAATTGCTAAAAATGATTCATATTAGAACAACCGAAGAAATAGAACTACTACATCAGGCAGCCCAAGTGGTATCTCGCACTTTGGGGTTAATGGCAAAAGAAGTAAAACCAGGGGTAACCACTCTCTACTTAGATAAGATAGCAGAGGAGTACATTCGCAGTCAGGGGGCAATCCCAGGATTTTTGGGCTTGTATGGTTTCCCTAACACATTGTGTATGAGCCCTAATGCACAAGTAGTACACGGTATCCCTAACGACCGTCCGCTACAAGAGGGCGACATCATTTCAATAGACTGTGGAGCACTGAAAAACGGTTATTACGGCGACCACGCTTATACTTTCGAGGTAGGCGAAGTAGCTCCCGAAGTAAAAGAACTATTACGTGTAACCAAAGAATCGTTGTACATAGGCATTCGTCAGTTTCGTGCGGGCAACCGTGTAGGCGATGTGGGACACGCTATACAGCAGCACTGCGAGGCTCACGGCTATGGAGTAGTGCGCGAACTCGTAGGGCACGGTGTAGGACGCAAGATGCACGAAGACCCTGAGATGCCTAACTACGGCAAGCGCGGTAATGGTAAGAAGTTCAAAGACGGAATGGTAGTGGCTATAGAGCCAATGATTAATATGGGCACTAAGAGCATACGCCAACTCAAAGACGGCTGGACAATCCTCACTGCCGACGGCAAACCTTCAGCTCACTTCGAACACGATGTAGCCCTCATCGACGGCAAACCCCGATTGCTTTCCACCTTCAAATACATATACGAAGCCTTAGGCATTGAAAGCGATGAAGAGGACGAGTTTTTATTGTGATTTGCCGGAGTTTTCGCATACTTTAGCAAAGTTAGAAACATAAAAAAGAGATACTAATGGAAAAAGAAAAAGTAAACGAGAGAGTAGTGCTGCACAAAACCCATAATGCAGAGACTATAGAGATTAGAAACCCCAGTGAAAAGCTATTAGCTTTTATGGAAGAACTTGAGGAACGAAAGAAGAGACTTAAAAAAGAAATAAGGGAAATGAAACACAAAGAATATATAAAAATTTAATTTTGGACTTTGATCTTAGAATATCTTTCGAAATAGAGGAAGGACTATATACTTTAGCCTTATCAGAATATCAACCTAATACTGATATTCCAATAACTGTAGTTGAAATAGTTTTAGAATTAGAAAAATATCCTCTATCACCTAATCCTCTAAAAGTTTTCTCTTATATAATCTCAAAGATAGAAAAATATATAGCAGAAAGAGAGGTTATCCTATACTATTATTGTGATAGTGCGGGTATATATTACAGAAATAACAATAAACGTAGATTCCAATCGCCTCAACATTTTAGAAGTGAGTTGTTTCAGGCTTTATTCCTAAGAGTAAATTCGAAAACACTATTTATTAAAAACTCTGTTATTTCTAATCCTTTAGTAGGCAACCATTATATCTCTTTTATCTATAAACAAAAACATCAACCCTATGTAGATATTCTTACTGAGGAATTAGAAGAATATCAAAAGTAATTCAAAATTCATAATTAAAAGAAATGTACAGAACGCATACTTGTGGAGAGCTACGTCTCTCGCACGAAAACCAACAAGTAACCCTCAGCGGATGGGTACAACGCGTCCGCAACAAGGGATTTATGATTTGGGTAGACCTACGTGACCGCTACGGTATCACCCAGCTTATTTTTGATGAAGAACGCACTGACAAAGCAGTATTCGAGAAAGCGAAAACCCTTTCGCGCGAAGATGTTATCCAGATACAAGGTATTGTTATCAAGCGTGAGGCAGCTAACACAAATATCCCTACCGGAGAAGTAGAAATACTCGTTACAGCACTCACTTTGCTCAACCATTCTGAACTTCCTCCTTTTACCATTGAAGATAATACCGATGGCGGTGAAGACCTCCGTATGAAGTACCGCTACCTCGATATACGCCGTACTCCTGTGCGCGATAATCTTATTTTCCGCCACAAAGTGGGGATAATGGTGCGCAACTACCTTTCTGAACAAGGTTTTATAGAGGTAGAAACGCCTGTACTTATCAAATCGACACCTGAAGGGGCACGCGACTTCGTGGTGCCTAGCCGTATGAACCCAGGTGAGTTCTACGCACTCCCTCAATCGCCACAAACCTTTAAGCAGTTGCTTATGGTAGGTGGATTAGACAAGTATTTCCAAATTGTAAAGTGCTTCCGCGATGAAGACCTCCGCGCCGACCGTCAGCCTGAATTTACCCAAATAGACTGCGAAATGTCGTTTGTAGAACAAGAGGATATTATCCAGACCTTTGAAGGATTGGCAAAACACCTTCTTAAAGAACTTAAAGGCTTAGAGTTCGGGGCTTTCCCTCGTATGACCTATGCCGAGGCGATGAAAACTTACGGTAACGACAAACCTGATATCCGCTTCGGTATGAAATTCGGCGAGCTCAATGACCTTGCACAGCACCGTGATTTCAAGGTATTCAACGAAGCCGAATTAGTAGTTGGTATTGCCGTACCTGGTGCCAACAGCTATACTCGCAAAGAGATTGATGCTTTGATAGAATGGGTGAAACGTCCGCAAGTAGGCGCTTCGGGAATGGTATATGTAAAATGCAATGAAGACGGTAGTTTCAAATCGTCAGTAGATAAATTCTATAACGAGGACGACCTTAAGGCGTGGGCAGAACGCACTGGCGCTAAAGCAGGTGACCTTATCTGTATCCTTTCAGGCAAGGCAAATAAAGTACGTGGACAACTCAGCGCCCTCCGTATGGAACTCGCTGAGCGTCTTGGTTTGCGCAAACCTGATGAGTATGCGCCATTGTGGGTAGTAGATTTCCCTCTTTTGGAGTGGAGCGAAGAGGAAGAACGTTTCTTTGCGATGCACCACCCTTTCACCTCGCCTAAACCTGAAGATATTCCGTTACTCGATAGCAACCCAGGTGCTGTACGTGCCAATGCTTACGACCTCGTACTCAACGGCAATGAAGTAGGCGGTGGTTCTATACGTATCTTCAACCAAGAGTTGCAAGCCAAAATGTTTGAGCTGTTAGGCTTTACCCCAGAGCAGGCACAAGCACAATTTGGCTTCTTGATGAACGCCTTCCGATACGGCGCTCCTCCTCACGGTGGTTTGGCTTTTGGTTTCGACCGATTGGTGGCACTGCTCGGTGGACAAGAAACTATCCGCGACTTTATCGCTTTCCCTAAAAACAATAGCGGTCGTGATGTGATGATTGATGCCCCTTCGCCTATTGATGAGGCACAACTCAAAGAACTCAGCATTCAATTAGCAAATTAGAAAATTTGTCAATTAGTAAATAAAAGGCTGTCGCAAAATAAGATTTGCGACAGCTTTTTTTGTTTCTCTCCATAAAAATGCTATCTTTGTCCTTTCAATAAAAAATATTTTACTTATGGGATACTATATGTTTGCTTACGGAGTGAAAACTCCTGAAATCAAAGCTGTTTTTGGCTCTAAAGATGAAGCCCTTTTGCAAAAGGTAAAAGCTAATGATACTTTTCAGAACTATGCCGATGAAGATGATGACAATCAGACTATTAAGGCCCTTACCGACATCATTATGGGTAATCAGTATAATGAACAAGATGGGTATATCTATGGCTATGCCTTTATCGGTATTTGCGCTACTTTGGGTGTAGAATTACCTTATACACAGGAGATTAAGTTTTGGTACGAAACAGAACTTATCAATCAAGTGCTTTCAGAAGAATGGAATATAAAGACTGAAATAGATACCGAACTCTTCCCTGCTGACCATTTTCACCCATTTTCTATCCCAGAGATAGATGATTTCCCTATGATAAGTCTACTTGATAAAAAGCACCTGCAAGCCCTTTCGGATTTATTATCAAAAGTGCATAAAACCCCTGAGGAAATAGAAGACTTAATTGAAGGTGAAACTGATGAAGAAGAAGACAAAGGCTATAGCTATGAACATATTATGGGACTAAAAGAGAACATCGCTTTTTGTCTTGAAAACGAATTAGATATGGTGGCTTTTTGTCATTAACAAAAAATGAAAAGTAAAAAAGCTGTCGCAAATCTTATTTTGTGACAGCTTTTTTTATACTAACTTGCCGACTTTCCTTCGCTTATTGTTCGCTCATCGTTCGCTCATCGTTCGCTCATTGTTCGGTGAAAGTAAGGGCAAATTAACTTAGGGGTTAATTCTTTATGTATTTTGCTAATGTTTTCATTAGGTCTTGTCCGCGTAGGGTTTCGCCTTGACTTAATAGGTTGCCCTCAGGGTCGATGAGGAATGCTGAAGGCAGGCTCTCTACTCCATAACTGTCAGAAGTCTTTTTGTCGTCTAAAAGTTGCGTCCAGACTAAACCATCGGCCTTGATGGCGTCTAACCATTTTTCGCGGTCGCGGGGTTTGTCTACTGATACTGATACAATAGTGAAGTTCTGATTTTTGTAGGTATTATAGGCCTTGCGCAGGTGGCGACTCTCTTGTCGGCAAGGGCCACACCACGATGCCCAAAAGTCTATCAGTACATATTTGCCTTTCAGAGAGGAAAGGTTGAACTTTTCGCCACTAGGCTGTACCAATTCTATAGCAGGTACAGGACTATGGCGCTGTAGCGATTGTGCTAAGCTGGGTAGCACTCCTAAAAAAAGAAGGGCTATAGTAGCTATGCATACTTTCTTTTTCATAATATAATAAATTGTTTATTAATACATTGGCACTTCCCACAAAAACAATGCCACGAAAAAATATAAGAATTAATATCAGAAAAAACTTGTCTATTCAAAAAAAAGAATTACCTTTGCGATAATAAACGTAAAAAAAATTAAAAAAACTATGAAAAAATTGTTTTTATTGGCAGCAGTTGCTTTTGCCAGTGCTTCTTACGCACAAACTGAAAAAGGAAATTGGTTTGCAGGTTCTGACTTAGGACTTTCATTCTCTTCTGAAACTGTTAAAGAAAAATACGACGGTAGAGAATTGAGCAACTCAACAACATCTACTTTCAAATTCACACCTAATGTTAACTATTTTGTGATAGATAATTTGGCGGTAGGTTTAGGTTTAGAGTATACTAACTCTAAAACAAAAGGTGCATCAGATAGTGAAAATATTTTTACTATAGCACCTAATGCTACTTATTTCTTCCCGCTAAGTGCTAATTTGGCACCATTTGTAGGGGCTAAAGTAGGTTATGCTATGGCGTCAGCAGGAAGTTCTGATGCTAATAAGTATAACGGATTAGTATTTGGTGGTAAAGCAGGGATTGCTTATTTTGTAAACCAAGGAGCGGCTATCACTGGTTATGTAGGCTATGATAGCTATTCTCTTAAAAATAAAGCAGATAGCAAAGCTGAAACCCAAAAAGGAACCTTAGGTGTAGGCGTAGGGGTTGCTTTATTCTTCTAATATAAAGAGAAATACGAAAAAAACAATAATAACTTTGCCAAAGGAATTAATGTAAATCCTTTGGCAAGGTTTATTTGCTAACTATCAACCACTTATCATAATAATTGAAAAAATATGAAACACTTTGTATTACCGGTAGGGCTGCTGCTATTAGTAGCTTGCCAGCAAAATCAAACTCCTTCCTCTACTAATGAAGAGAAAATGAATTATCCACAAACACGCAAAGACAGTACGGTAGATACTTACTTCGGCACTCAAGTGGCTGACCCTTATAGATGGTTAGAAGATGACCGCTCGGCTGAAACTGCTGCGTGGGTGAAGGCTCAGAATGCTTTCACTTTTGACTATCTCTCTAAAATTCCTTATAGGCAAACTATTAAAGAGAAATTAGAAAAGCTGTGGAACTACGAAAAAATAGGTTCACCTTTTGTAGAAGGCGATTACACCTATTATTATAAGAACGATGGACTGCAAAATCAGTCGGTGTTGTACCGCAAAGATAAAGACGGTAAAGAAGAAGTATTTTTGAATCCTAATACTTTTTCGGCTGATGGTACCACCTCATTAGCTACAGTGGCTTTCACCGAAGACGGCTCGCTTGTGGCGTACCTCATCTCGGAGGGGGGTAGCGACTGGCGCAAGGGTATCGTATTAGATGCTAAAACCAAAAAACAAATAGGCGAGACCTTAGTAGATATAAAATTTAGTGGCATAGCGTGGAAAGGCAACGAAGGTTTTTACTACTCAAGCTATGACAAACCCAAAGGTAGTGAGCTATCGGCTAAGACTGACCAACATAAGCTATACTACCATAAACTCGGCACCCCACAAAGTCAAGATGTATTGGTATTTGGTGGTACTCCTGCCGAAAAATACCGCTATGTATCGGGCAGCGTGTCGGACGATGGTGCTTACCTCTTCATTTCGGCTGCCAATGCGACTTCAGGCAACAAGTTATTTGTGAAAGATTTGACCAAAGCTAACGCTCCTCTTGTAACCATTACTGATAGCTTTGACGGCGACACAAGCTTTGTGAGCAACCAAGGTACGACCTTCTTCTTAGAGACAAATCTGAATGCTCCTAACGGTAGATTGGTGAAGGTAGAGGCTAAAAATCCGCAACCTGCTCACTGGCAAGATGTGATTGCAGAAACGGATAATGTATTGAGTATCAGTACCGCTGGCGAGTATCTTTTCGCTCACTATATGGTAGATGCGCTTTCAAAAGTAAAACAGTACGACTATACAGGCAAGCTCGTGCGCGAGGTGCAGTTGCCTAATATAGGTACTGCGAGTGGCTTTCACGCTAAGAAGAAAGAAGCGCATACTTATTTCACTTTTACTAACTATGCTACCCCCAGCAGTATCTATAAAATGGACTTAGCTTCAGGGGCTATTGAGCAATATTGGAAACCTGCGATTGCTTTTGATGCTACTCAATATGAGTCGAAGCAAGTATTTTACACTTCTAAAGATGGAACTAAAGTGCCAATGATGATTACCTATAAGAAAGGCTTGAAGTTAGATGGTAAAAATCCTACCTTATTATATGGTTACGGAGGTTTCAACGTGAGTTTGACTCCTGCTTTCAGCGTTGTAAATGCTGTATGGATGGAGCAAGGCGGTGTATATGCTGTACCTAACTTACGCGGTGGAGGCGAATATGGTAAAAAATGGCACGATGCGGGTACTAAGATGCAGAAACAGAATGTGTTTGACGATTTTATAGCAGCGGCTGAGTACCTTATCAAAGAGAAATACACTTCGCCTGCTTATTTGGCTATCAAAGGAGGTTCTAATGGTGGGCTGTTAGTAGGCGCTACTATGCTACAACGCCCTGACCTCTTTAGGGTGGCACTTCCGGCAGTGGGTGTGCTTGATATGCTACGTTACCACACCTTTACAGCAGGTGCTGGCTGGGCGTATGACTATGGTACTGCTGACGACAGCGCTGAGATGTTTAAATACCTAAAAGGTTATTCGCCTCTGCATAATGTGAAAAAAGGTGTCAGCTACCCAGCGACCCTCATTACCACTGGTGACCACGATGATAGGGTAGTGCCTGCCCACAGTTTTAAATTTGCGGCAGAGCTACAGAGCAAGCAAGAGGGTAATTTGCCTATACTTATCAGGATAGAAACCAATGCAGGACACGGAGCGGGTACCCCTGTGAGCAAAACCATAGAGCAAAATGCCGATTTGCAAGCGTTTACCTTGTGGAATATGGGTATTAAAAAGTAACGAAGCAAGTATAATAAAAACGATTTTCTTTTAATCTTTTTTTACAAATAGGTGTGACGAAACGCGGTGAATTGTAAATAAATTGTTAAAATTTGCCTTTCACAAAAAATAAAAGTAAATAAATTTTGCTGGTGTAAAATAAAATGCGTACGTTTGCGCCCTAATTAAATGTGAATTTAAACAATGTTTATGGCAAGAAGAATATTTGTAGTGCTACTATCATTCTTTGTAATGACAGCGTGTAGACGTGGAGGTGGCGATAACAAAGGAGAGCTTGTAGGTGTAGGGGGTAAGAGCTGGAAGCAGCCTACTCCGTATGGTATGACGCTTATCCCGAGTGGTTCTTTCATTATGGGTAGTTCTGATGATGATAAAACCGCGAGTTTAAACGCTCCAGTCAAAACTGTGAGTGTTGGTTCGTTTTATATGGACGAAACTGAAATTACAAATAGTGAATACCGCCAATTTGTGAATTGGGTACGCGACTCTATTATCCGTACTCAGTTAGCCGATATGGCTGAACAAACAGGCCAAACCTCAGGTAGCGGTGGTATTGGTGACTTTGCATACTTAGACACTAATACAGAGAAGATGAACGCTTACCAACAGTATCTTCAAAATACTTACGGTGACCAAAAAGCGCGTAAACTCAATAAGAAGAAAGCACTTATTTGGGATACAAATAAATATCCTGATGAGTACTATTCTGAAGTAATGGACAAAATGTACTTGCCCGAAGAGGAAGCTTATAACGGCAAGCGCATTATGGACGTACAAAAGTTTGAGTTTAAATATCAATGGCTTGATATGGAAAAAGCTGCTCGTGCAAGAGGTAAACGTAAAGACTTCATTAAAGAAGAAATAGTGAAAGTTTATCCTGATACTACTGTATGGATTAGAGACTTTAACTACTCATATAATGAGCCTATGCACAATGACTATTTCTGGCACGAAGCCTATGGCGACTACCCTGTAGTAGGTGTAAGCTGGATACAAGCGAAGGCTTTCTGCGAGTGGCGTACTCTTAATAAGAATGCTTATCAGAAATCAAAAGGTGATTATACGGTGAATGCTTTCCGCCTACCGATTGAATCGGAGTGGGAATATGCAGCACGTGGTGGGCTACCAGGAGGTACTTATCCTTGGGGAGGTCCTTATACCTATGATGATAAAGCGTGCTTTTTGGCGAACTTTAAACCATTACGTGGTGACTACGCCTCAGACAACGCCCTTTATACTGTAGAAGCAAAATCGTACGAGCCCAACGGATACAACCTATATAATATGGCTGGTAACGTATCGGAATGGACGAATACTTCATACGACCCTAACTCTTATGAATATATGTCGACAATGAACCCTAACGTATTGGACGACAACAACAGACGTAAGGTAATACGCGGTGGTTCTTGGAAAGACGTAGCCTTTATGCTGCAAGTAAATACCCGTGACTATGAGTATCAAGACTCTGCGCGTAGCTACATTGGCTTCCGCACAGTACAAGACTTTATGGGTATCAGCGAAAAACAACAAGCTAAATCAGCACGAGGCTATAGATAGAATAGTAAACAAATAATCAAAAAAACCAAAAACAAATAAACTAACAACATTTTTAATTTCAGAGTATTATGGCAGGAAGTAAAGTAACAAAGAGAATTTTTAATTATGCTTATGGTATAGGTGCCTCTGTGGTAATTGTCGGTGCCTTGGCTAAGATTTTGCACGCAGATATTATGGGTATTAGTGGTAGTGTGCTATTGGCAGTAGGTATGGGTACTGAGGCCGTTATCTTCTTTATGTCGGCATTTGAGCCTATTGAAGAAGAACTAGATTGGTCATTAGTATACCCAGAGCTAAAAGGTGGACAGCCAGTATCACGCCAAGTGCAAGCTGTAGCCCAACAAGTAAATCCAGCAGAAGAGAAAGCGCTAAAAGAATCTCTTTCTGAAAAATTAGATGGTATTTTGGCAGAAGCTAAGATTGACGCTAACCTAATGCGTTCATTAGGTAAATCGATAGAAAACTTTGCAGAAGCAAGCAAAGAAATCGCTCCTGTAGCAGGTACTATGGTTGCTACTCACAAATATGGTGAAGAGCTATCAGAGGCAGCCTCTAACTTAGAATCACTAAACAGCCTTTACAAATTACAATTAGAAAGAACTGAACGTCAGGTTTCTGCTCAAGCAGGTATTGCCGATAACCTAGACTCATTGAACAAACAAATGCTTTCATTTAAAGACAATCTAAAATCTTTGAACACAATTTATGGAGGTATGTTGTCAGCAATGGGAGGTGCACGATAAGAAGAATTTATTAACTTAACTAATTTAAAAATTTAGCTTATGGCAGGTGGAAAGGCAAGTCCTAGACAGAAAATGATTAACCTGATGTATCTGGTTTTCCTTGCGATGATAGCGCTTAATATGGGGAAACAAGTATTGGATGCATTTGGGTTAGTTAATGCAAAATTTGAATCAGCAAATACAAGGGCCAACGGTACCATCGAGGCTACTTTTGCTGATCTGGAAACTAAAGCGAGTGAAAACCCAAAACTGTATGCTGCGATTTTAGAACAATCGAAGCAAATAAAATCACTCTCTTCAGATTTGTATAGCTATATCCAAGAGATTAAAACCGGATTGGAAGATGCTATTGGACAGAAAGATAAGAAGGTAGAGGAGAAAGATTATCAAGCAATGGATAAATCTGACTATACAGACCACTTATTTTTTGCTGAAGGTGCTACAAAAGGCACAGAATTTGTAGAGAAGATTAATGCGTATCGCGAAGGAATTCTAAAAATATTGGGTGAAGACAAGGCTTACGCTGAGTTAGCTACTAAAGTAAAAGAAAATTTTAGTACTAATGACCGCAAAGATAAAGACGGTAATACCGTAAAATGGTTGCACTTCAACTTTGAAGGATTCCCTTATATCGCTTCTTTGGCGAAGTTCTCTATGATGCAGTCAGACATCTTATCAGTACAACAAGATTTCTTTGCTAAAGCACTTGAAAGTAGTTTGAATACGCAAGTATCGATGACTAACTATACTACTTTGCTTGAACAAGGTAAAGGAGCTTACTATCAAGGTGAGAAATTTGATGGTTCGATAGTATTAGGTCGTAAAGATGCTTTTACGCGCCCTAATGCAGTAGATATTTCATTAGACGGAAGAAAGCTTTCACAAAGTGAATTTACCATTGAAGATGGACGTGTGAAACTTAACATCTCAGCAGGTAATACTGGTGAGCACAAAATTACAGGTAACCTTTACTTTGACCAACAAGGTGAGCGTATAGCAGTGCCTGTATCACAAAGTTTCTCTACTATTCCTAAACCAAATTCAGCTGTTATCTCGGCTGATAAGATGAACGTAGTATATCGTGGGGTAGATAACCCTATCACCATCTCAATGCCTGGTGTACCTGATAACAAAATTATGGCTTCAGGACAAGGACTCTCTAAAGCCTCTGGAACAGGAGCTTGGGTGATGAGACCAGGACAAGGTAAAGATGTAACCATCACTGTAACAGGTGAGTTAGACGGACAACGCTTTAGTTCTTCTAAACTTTTCCGAATTAAGAGTATTCCTCGTGCGGTAACTAGTATAGCAGGAATTATAGGTGATGGCAAATTGCCAAAAGATAATATCGGTGTATTACCAATCAACGCTGTACTTGAAGACTTTGACTTTGACTTGAAACTACAAGTAAATGAGTTTAAAGTATTTATACCAGGACAACCTAGTGTGGTAGTGAAAGGAAATAAATTTAATGAGCAAGCACGCTCAGCTTTATCACGAGCTAAACGAGGTGATAAAGTACAGATATTCGATGTAAAAGCGAATATAGTAGGCAATAGCACATTGAAATTACCTCCTGTTTCACCTATCGTTATCGAAATAAACTAAGAAGAATTTTTATGTTACAACTAAAAAATATAATAGTACTATTAATTTTAGTGTTTACTTTTCAGCTTTCATCAGCACAGGTGAACATTCTCAATGCTAAGGTAGCATCGGATATCGGTGTGAAAACAGCTGCACAGATAGAGGCTGACAATGATAAGCCCCTACCTTACGGCTATGTAGATGACCGAGATATCCTATGGTCTGTAGAAGTATGGGAAGTAATTGACCTAAACGAAAGGGTAAACTTTCCGCTTCTTTTCCCTACTGATACACTTGAGGTAGACGCTTATCGCCGCTCTCTATACGATGTGCTTATCAAGAATATCAAAAATGGTAAGATAAAAGATCTGTATGTAGATTCATATTTTACACAGACTAAGACAGCTGAGGCTATCCAAGCTTCTATGTCTAAGATTGATACGCTTGATATAGGGTATGAGCAATTAAATGCTGGAGAGAAACTTTCGCCTGAGTACGTTACTCGTCGTAACTTAGAGTCATCGGATATTGCTCAGTATCACATACGTGGTATATGGTACTTCGACAAACGCCAAGGAGAGCTTAAATACCGTTTATTGGCATTGGCTCCTGTAGCACCTGATGTAAACTTTATAGACTCAGACGACTCTACGATGTCGGCATTAGTACCTTTATTCTGGGTGTTCTATCCGCAGGTGCGAGAAATTTTGCACGAGGCTAAAACGTTCAATAGAAAGAACGATGCCCGCCCGATGTCATTCGACCACTTGCTCAATGCCCGAATGTTTAGTTCTGTTATCTATCAAGAAGCTAACGTATATGGCGATAGAAAGATAAAGGACTACATTCAAAACAACGCACTCTTCCAGCTCTTAGAGTCTGATAAGATAAAAGAGAAGATTCGCGACAGAGAGCAAGATATGTGGGCTAATTAGAATTTAAATTCACAGAAATATTCTTTTAACTGTTAAAAAAAAGCATTGTTGTAATGACAATGCTTTTGTTTTAGATATAAATCAAGAAAAAAAATGGACATTAAGAATGCACAATTAGAAGTAGATAATTGGATTAAGGAGCATGGAGTGAGATACTTCAATGAGCTTACCAATATGGCACAACTTACTGAAGAAGTAGGTGAGGTGGCTCGTATTATAGCACGTCGCTATGGGGAGCAATCAGAGAAAGAAAGCGATAAGAACAAAGACTTGGGCGAAGAGCTTGCAGATGTAGTATTTGTAGTACTCTGCTTAGCTAACCAAACAGGCATTGATTTGCAGCAAGCCTTTGATAAGAAGATGCTTAAAAAAACTGAGCGAGATCACAATCGCCATCATAATAACGAGAAGTTAAAATAAAAAATAGGGGATACCTATTTAGGTATCCCCTATTTTTTATGCGAAAAATTATCTATTCTTCATCTTCAAATAGTTCTTCATCATCATCAAAGTCCTCATCTTCTACCTCATCATCAAGGTCTTCTTCTTTAGCTTTTTTGCTAACTGCTTTCTTACCTTTTTTCTTGCCTTTGCTTGGCAACTCGTTACTCTTAAGCCATTCTCTTATAGCAGCTTCTAATTCTTCAGTTAGCTCAGGGTTGTCTTTTAATACTTTTATTACAGCATCGCGACCTTGTCCGAGCTTACTTTCTTTATAGCTAAACCACGAACCGCTTTTGGTTATAATATCGGCATCTACACCTATATCTAATATTTCACCAATCTTAGAGATTCCTAACCCAAAGATAATATCAAATTCAGTAGCCTTAAATGGAGAGGCTACTTTATTTTTCACAACTTTTACCTTAGTACGGTTACCAATAATTTCACCATTTCCATCTTTGATAGCAGCACTACCTTGAGGACCTCCAGCCTTGCGGATATCTAAACGCACTGATGAATAGAATTTTAATGCATTACCTCCTGTAGTAGTTTCAGGAGAGCCAAATGATACGCCTATCTTATCGCGTAGCTGGTTGATGAATATCACTATACAGTTAGCTTTGCTTATGCTGGCTGTTATCTTGCGCAGAGCTTGTGACATTAGGCGAGCGTGAAGCCCCATTTTAGAGTCACCCATATCGCCTTCAATTTCTCCTTTAGGGGTTAAGGCAGCTACCGAGTCGATAACGATAAGGTCTACTGCACCAGAGCGTATAAGGGCATCTGCTATTTCAAGAGCCTGCTCACCACTATCGGGTTGTGTAACCAATAGATTTTTAACATCTACTCCTAAACGCTGTGCGTATACAGGGTCAAAAGCGTGCTCAGCATCTATAAAAGCTGCTGTACCTTTAGCTTTTTGTACCTCAGCTATAGCGTGTAGGGTAAGAGTGGTCTTACCAGATGATTCTGGTCCGTATATCTCAATTACGCGCCCTTTAGGGTAGCCACCTACACCGAGGGCTGCATCTAAGCCTATAGAACCTGTAGAGTATACTTCTACATCTTCTACAGGGCTATCGCCTAAAGCGCGTACGGTTCCTTTGCCGTAAGCCTTATCCAGCTTGGCTAAGGTTAGCTTGAGGGCTTCTCTTTTTTGTTCTTCTACACTGAGTTCTTTGTTCTTTGCCATTAGTGTTTACTTTAATAAGGTGCAAAAATAGTAATAAAATCAGTAAGCTACAAATATTTACTGATGGGCTTATGCATTAAAGTGCCTGCCGTTTGCTTTGTTCTACTCTCACTACAAATAGTCCGATGCCTAATCCGATGGCGAAAATGCCTAAGTCTTGCAGGTGCAGTGTATTTACTTCTTTGTAGAGAGCGCTAACAGTCATCAGACAGATACCTAATAATAAAAGGGCAGGGTAGACTTTAGTAAAGCTAAAATCTTGCTCTAAGCTGTTTAGGCGACGCAGACTAAACTGTCTCTTTCGTCTATTAATTGTATTAAAATAGAGCCATACCCCTAATATAGGAGTACCTACAATCATCAGCGCCCATAAGATAACATCTTGTTTCTTTTCGTTCTTGTACCTTTTAAATAGGTCAGTGAGTGCCCATATAGCAAAAGCGACTTGTAGCACTACAAGGGTAATAATTAGTTCAGTTTGCATAATAGGTGTAGTTCCTTTTGAGTGGTTATCAAAAAGATGCCACAAAGGTAACATTTATATTTGATAAATGCAAGTCTTTTTAAGATATAAAATAAAAAAAAAAGTCCGATAAACAATTATCGGACTTTTCCATTAACCAACCAAAACTTTAAATTATGAAAACTATTATTTGAAGTTTTACAATGAGCTACCACCCTCATTGCGTTGGCAAAGGTACGGCGTTTTTTTGAAATACCAAAATAAAATCAGACTTTAACAAAAAATTAACGCATATCACTTTTTTAGGTAGCTCATTATCAACA
Source organism: Capnocytophaga leadbetteri (assembly GCF_003054025.1). Taxonomy (GTDB): domain Bacteria; phylum Bacteroidota; class Bacteroidia; order Flavobacteriales; family Flavobacteriaceae; genus Capnocytophaga; species Capnocytophaga leadbetteri. The sequence goes on along the minus strand of NZ_QBKG01000004.1, from coordinate 39,138 downwards.
TTTTAACCATTAGCTAAAGAATTGATTACTTTATCAGCTCCTTTCAGAATTTCCGGACTTCCTACTCCTATAGCAGTCATTCCAGCAGCTTTAGCAGCCTGTATACCCGCAGGAGCATCTTCTAATACACAGCAGCGGTCGGCATTGAGGTGTAGGGCTTCGGCTGCTTTCAAGAAAACTTCTGGGTCAGGTTTAGCTTTGCTGACCATCGTTCCATCAACTATAGCATCAAAATAAGGCAGTATGCCGGTGCGTTCTAATACTAAGCGCGCATTTCTACTAGCAGAACCAAGAGCTATCTTTTTGCCTTTGCTTTTCAGTTGCTGAAGCAGTGGCAATACCCCTGGTAATAGTTCCTTATGGTCTATATGACTTATTTTCTGCAGATAACTTTCATTCTTTCTAAGAGCGGTCTGCGCAAAAACTTCCTCGCTAAGGCTCTTGCCAGCCCACGATAATATTTTGTGCAGCGATACCTCTCGTCCTATGCCTTTCAGTTGCTCATTATGCTCGGGAGTAAGCTCAAAACCAAACTCTTTAGCGATTTCTTTCCAAGCTAAATAATGATATTTAGCCGTATCTACTAACACCCCATCGAGGTCGAAAATATACCCATCAACATCAGGTAAGGTGCATACAGGCTGCGGATTGTCAGAAGCAAACCATTCAGCATACGAACTTTCGGTTTCGCATAGGCGTATAGAGTGAAGTTGCACATTTGGGGGCAACTGCTGCTGAATGCGCTGTGCAAAGTCAATTACCAGATTTTCGCTCGTAGGCTGATAGGGTACACTGATAATATTGTGTCCTTTGGCGCGTAGGCTTTCTGCTAGCTCTTGATGAGGTGAGTTAGAGTTGAACACCATAGCGTGGTCAAAAGGGGTGATAATCTGTTCTTGTACGATGTGTTTTAGGTCGCCAAAATCGATAACCATACCGTTTTTAACGTTATGAGGGTCATTGATGGGCGTACCAATAACGGTTACTAAAAGTTTATAGCTATGTCCGTGCAGGTTTTTGCACTTGCCGTCATAACCATAGAGGGCGTGACCTGCCTCAAAATCAAATTTCTTTGTAATACGAATCATTTTCTAATCGTTAATTCAAAAATTCATAATTTATAATTCAAAATTCATCAGCTTTGTTTCTTTGCCATCAAATACAGCATAAGTGTAGTAGTGTATCCAGTCACCGGTATTTATATAGGTAGCTTTGCCGCCCAAATCGATGGTCATTGGTAGGTGCCGATGCCCAAAAAGGAAGTAATCATAATGGGTAGTCTCTAATTTGCGCTTGCAGTACTGCACTAACCACTCTTTGTCTTCACCTAAGAAATGCACGTCTTCATCGCCCGAAATCATCTTGTTTTTCACCGATAAATATTGCGCTAAACGCACGCCTATATCGGGGTGCAACCAGCGGAAAAGCCACTTGCAAAAAGGATTGGTAAATACTTTCTTCATTCGCTTGTAGCCCTTATCACCTGGCCCTAAACCATCGCCGTGCCCTATCAGGAAGCGTTTGCCGCAGCTCTCTACCTCTTGCGGACGGTGAAAGACAGGTATATTGAGTTCTTTTTCAAAATAATCGTCCATCCATAGGTCGTGGTTGCCTACGAAAAAGTAGATAGCAATGCCGCTATCGTGCAGTTCGGCCAGCTTACCTAAGGTGCGTACGAAGCCTTTAGGCACTACCGTGCGGTACTCAAACCAGAAGTCGAATAAGTCGCCTAAGAGGAAGATAGCCCCTGCATCGGCTTTTATAGTGTCGAGCCAGCGCACGAATTTAGCTTCGCGTTCTTTGCTCGCCTCAGGGGTAGGAGCGCCCAAGTGATTGTCTGAGGCAAAGTATATTTTCTTATTTTCAGTTAGTGATACGTGCAACATCTTATTTATTTCGTTTATCTTCACCCCAAAGTAGCTTGGAGCGAAGGGTTTTGATAAAGCTATCGCCCTCTAAACGAATCATCTTCACTACGAAAGGGGCTTTCCTAACTATGATACTCTGTTTGTTGGGTATCGATTTGATATGCGAGTCAAGCGACATCAGGAACTTCTTTTCGCGCCCCGAAATGCTCAGTTTCACCTCTGCATCTTCCGGAATGATAACAGGACGAGCGCTCAGATTATGAGGAGCGATAGGGGTAAGCACAAAGTTCTTAGCGGTGGGCAATATTACCGGCCCAGCACAGCTTAGCGAGTAGCCCGTAGAGCCTGTAGGGGTAGCGATGATAAGTCCGTCAGCCCAATAAGAGCACAGGTAGTCGCCGTTTAGTTCCGTATCGACCGTTATCATCGAGGCGGTATTTTTGCGAGTAACGGTTATCTCGTTGAGGGCGAAGTTTACCGTATCTACCGGTTCGCCTGTATCGGCAAACACAGCCTCTATAACCGAACGTTCTACCACCTGATAATCGCCTTTGCGCAGTTGTTCTAATACATTAGGCAAGTCGTCTTTATGGGCGGTTGCCAAGAAGCCTAATCGCCCTGCATTGATGCCCAAAATAGGTATCTGCAAACTGCGTACATAGGTAATGCCTTTTAGCAGCGTGCCATCGCCCCCTATAGTCAGCATCACGTCGTAAGAGGTGTTTAGGTCTTCGAATGAAGCAAAAGATTTAGCGCTGTTAAATTTATCAGACCTCAGCTGCAATTCCGATAGTATTTCCTGCTCTATATACACTTGGTCATCAGGGGTAAAGAGCGAGAAAAGCTGCTGTAAGATGCTTTCGTTTTCAGCAGTATATTGGCGTATATAAATAGCGATTTTCATCTTTCATCAAATGATTATAGAGTACAAAGATAAGGAGTTCTAAAGAAAGTACAAAATTTTTAATTTTAATGTATAATTCCCCCTCTCGTTACCCCCTCTGCAATAACTTATAAAACGAAGCCGACTTTATAAAGCTCTGTTTCTTCTTATTCACGGGTATTACCTCTAAAAATCCTAAATCTACTAATTGTTTCAGGTCAGTGCGGGCGGTGTGGTTAGTGATGAGAAAACGGTTTTCTATCTCTTTGATGCTGAGCACTCGTTCGGGGTCGTCATAAATGATCTTGATAATTTGTGCCATACGGTCGTTTACCCCTGCTATTTTCATAAACTGCGAGGCTTGAAATATCTCTTTTTGCTTTCTGTTGATGTACGTTTTCAGCGCCTCAAAAGCCTTTTCCATTGCCTTGAGTTGATAAGTAATGAAATAACTGAGGTCGTTGTCATCAGCTTCAGTGTACAGAAAGGCTTTTTTGTACTGCTTTTTCGTTTCTTTTATAATACGCGAAATAGAGAGGTATTCGGTAAGCCAATAGCCCGACTTAAGCATATACCAATAGAATACCGCCCGTGCTGTGCGCCCATTGCCATCGGCAAAAGGGTGTATAAAACCTATCATAAAGTGCAATACACAGGCTTTGATAAGAGGGTGTATAAAGGTATGGCTATCAGTGTTGAAGAAAGTGCAGAGTTGCGCTATAAGCACAGGTATTTCAGCCGCATCGGGCGGCGTGTGTACTACCTCGCTATTGGTAAAATCAACTACATAAATATCGTTATGGGTTCTAAAAGCACCTTCTTCTTCAGGTAGGTCGAGGGTTTTATAGGCTATAAGCTGATGTATATATTGCAAACTCTCAGGTGTCAGAGGCTCGTGCTTGTGTTGCACTATGTGCTGCATAGTGTTGTAGTTATTCATAATCATCTGCTCCGACTTGCTTTTGGGCTTGGTGCCCTTCTGTATCATCTCTTTAGCCTTCTTACGAGTAGTATTAGCCCCCTCTATCTGACTGCTTGCGATAGACTCCTCAATGATAGAACTCACCATAAATTTATGCGTATCTACTTCAGCAATCCCCATATTGCTCGTTAGTGTACCGCCTATATGCATATCAAAGGTGTGTAGGGCTTGCTGTATATAGTCGGTAAGCACGTAGCTAAACTGATATTTGCCAAACTGTAGCGTACGCTCATTTAAGCGGCGATAGAGTTTCACCGCTTGCCATAATTGCTCAGGAGCGGTATCTTTAGCCTTGTACTTCAACTGCGACCAATATAGGTATTCATTCTGTATTTTCTGCAGAAAACCCTCTGATAATAAAGGTTTTATAAGGTTATAAGTATCAGCAGTAGGTGCAAAAGTAGGGGGAGTTTCTATCATAGGTAGATGAGTTTTAAAATGCAAAAATAATAAAAATTGCGTGATTTTCCACAAATCACGCAATTTTTATTATGTTGCTCTTCTCTTAAAATTAAAGCGAATTTTCTTTAGTAAACTTCACGATTTCAGAGATACGTCCGAAAGCTACGCCTACTACTGTATCAGCAGCGCCGTAGTATACCGCTACTTTGTCCTCTTCAATAGAATGTAGGGCAGCGCAAGGGAATACTACATTAGGCACATCGCCAGTAGTTTCATAAAGAGTGGCAGGCGCCAAAAGGTAAGGCTGTGTACGAGCGATTACCTTGCTTGGGTCGTTTAGGTCTAATAGGGCAGCCCCCATAGAGTAACGGAAGCCGTTGCAAGTATTAATCACCCCGTGATAGAATAATAACCAACCGTCTTTAGTTTTGATAGGCACGGCACCAGCTCCTATCTTAGTACATTGCCAAGCGCTATCAACGAAAGGCGTTACTTTCATCACACAGCGGTGCTCGCCCCAGTACTTCATATCCGGACTGTAGCTGATGAAAATATCACCAAAAGGAGTATGTCCGTTATCACTTGGGCGACTTAACATCGCGTATTTACCATTGATTTTCTCAGGGAAAAGCACTCCATTGCGGTTGAATGGCAAAAAGGCATTCTCGCATTGGAAGAACTCTTTAAAGTCGAAAGTGTAAGCAATACCGATAGTAGGGCCACAATAGCCGTTGCACCAAGTCACCCAATAGCGGTCTTCTATAAAGGTTACGCGAGGGTCGTATTTGTACTCAGAGTGTAAGAAATCGGTATTACCCCCTTTCATCACGATAGGTTCGTGGTTGATTTCCCAGTGAATAGCATCTTTACTGAAGCCAGCAAAAATGTTCATTTGCACGGCTTTATTGTCGCAGCGGAATACCCCTGCAAAACCATCGCCAAAAGGCACTACAGCCGAGTTGAAAATACTGTTAGAAGTAGGAATATCATATCTACCGATAATAGGGTTTTCAGAGTAACGCCACATCACATCGGTACAACCTGCAGGGCGTTCTTGCCAAGGAATTTTATGACTCATTATATTTTTATTATTTTATTTTTTTAGGTTAATTATTTACCCTGTGCTTCTATCACAGCCAGAGTCGCTAAGTTTACCATCTCATCTACGGTCGAACCGATAGTGGTAATGTGTATAGGCTTAGTAAGACCCATAATCACAGGGCCTATGGTGTCTAAGTGCTGCGTTTCCTTTAGTAGCTTATAGCTGATGTTAGCAGCCTCTAAGTTAGGGAATATCAGCGCATTAGCCCCCTTGCCATTGTTCAGTTTAGAGAACGGATAGGTCTTGGCTATCTTGTCAGGGTTAAGGGCAAAGTCCGCTTGTATCTCGCCATCTACCACTAAGTCAGGATAATGCTTGTGTAAGTAAGCCACAGCCTCGCGTACCTTTAGCGTACTTTCAGAGGTAGCCGACCCAAAGTTAGAATACGATAGCATCGCTACTGAAGGTTCTAAGCCGAAGAATTTTACCGCTTTAGCCGTTAGCAGCGCTATATTAGCAAGGTCAGCAGCCGATGGGTCTATGTTGATAGTGGCATCCGATAAGAAAATAGGCCCTTGCTTGCTAAGCATTATACTTGCAGCCGCTATGCGTGTTACGCCTTCTTCTTTTTTGATGATTTCTAGCACCGGACGTATAGCGTTAGGATAAGCGTGCGAGTAACCAGTAATCATAGCATCTGCCTGACCGGTTTCTACCAGCATAGTACCGAAGTAGTTGCGCTCGCGCATTAGTCGGTCAGCCGCCTCGTAGGTTACCCCACGGCGTTCGCGTTGTTTCCAGTATAGCTCGATGAAGCGTTCGCGGCGGGCGCGTTCGGCATCGCTCTTAGGGTCTATTACATCTACGCGGGCAGTAAAACCTATTTCGTGCTTCAAGGCTTTAATAACATCTTTGTTACCCAAAAGCACTGGTATACCGATACCGTCTTCGTAAATGCGTTGTGCCGCTTTTAGCACTTCTTTCTGGTCACCTTCTGCAAATACTACTCGCTTAGGAGCGCGTTTAGCACGGTCTTGCAATAGGCGTATTTCTTTGCTACCTACCCCTATTCTGTCCATTAGTTCGCCTTTGTAGGCTTCCCAATCGCTGATAGGGTGTTGGGCTACTCCTGTAGCGATAGCCGCTTTGGCGATAGCAGGGGGTACTTCGTATATAAGTCGAGGGTCAAAAGGTTTAGGTATGATGTAGTTTCTGCCAAAGGTTAAGTTCTCGCCTCCGTATACCAAACTCACTTGCTGAGGGACAGGTTTTTTAGCCAATTCAGCTATAGCGCGTACCGCAGCCAATTTCATTTCCTCGTTAATCTTAGTAGCGCGAACGTCTAACGCTCCGCGGAAGATATAAGGGAAGCCAAGCACGTTGTTTACTTGGTTAGGATAATCTGAGCGACCGGTAGCCATTATAATATCCTGACGAGTTTTCACTGCCAAGTCGTAGTCAATCTCAGGGGTAGGGTTCGCCATCGCAAATACGATAGCGTCTTTGTTCATCGAAAGCAGCATTTCGGGGGTAAGTACATTACCTTTAGAAAGCCCGATAAATACATCAGAACCCTTTACAGCTTCTTCCAGCGTGCGAAGGTCGCGGTCGGTAGCAAATTCAGCTTTTTGTTCTGTTAGGTTAGGCGCATCTTTGCGTATAACCCCTTTGCTATCGCACATTACTATGTTCTTAGGGTCAGCACCGAGGGCTACGTATAAGCGAGTACAAGAGATAGCAGCCGCACCAGCTCCGTTTACTACTATCTGTGCTTTGCTGATGTCTTTGCCTACGATTTCTAACGCGTTGATAAGGGCAGCTGCCGAGATGATAGCCGTACCGTGTTGGTCGTCGTGCATCACCGGTATATCCAATTCTTCTTTCAGACGACGTTCTATTTCGAAAGCCTCAGGCGCTTTGATGTCCTCGAGGTTAATCCCCCCAAAAGTAGGAGCGATAGCCTTTACGGTTTCTACAAACTTATCTACATCGGTAGCATCTACCTCAATATCAAATACATCTATACCTGCGAATATTTTGAAGAGCAATCCTTTCCCTTCCATTACAGGCTTCGAAGCGTCAGCGCCTATATCGCCCAAACCGAGCACTGCCGTACCGTTCGAGATAACGGCTACAAGGTTACTTTTAGCGGTATATTTATAAGCGTTGCTTTTGTCTTCAGCGATAGCCAAACAAGGCTCAGCCACACCAGGCGAGTAAGCCAAAGAGAGGTCGTGTTGGGTAGCGTGTTTTTTGGTAGGTACAATAGCTATCTTACCGGGTTGCGGAAACTCGTGATAGTGTAATGCTTCTTCTTTCTTTCTTTGATCCATTTTTTTAATCTCTGATTATACGGTTTTATTGATAAGGTCTGTTATAAAAGCTATTTGCTCCTCTTCCAGCTCGGTGTGCATCGGTAGCGAAATGACCTCTTGCACTAACTGATTGGTTACACCGAAGTCAGCCTCGTTATAAGAGCTACGAGTATAAGCTTTCTGAGCGTGTAGCGGTATAGGGTAGTAGATGCCAAAAGGTACCCCATTATCAGCAAAAACTTTAGCCAAGGCATCGCGTTTGCCGTTGGTGATGCGCAAGGTGTATTGGTGGAATACGTGGTCGTAGCCTTTAGCGATTACAGGGGTGATAACGTTAGCGTTGCCTTGTAGGGCTTCGGTATATTTGCGGGCAGCTTCGCGACGGCAGTTGTTATACTCGTCTAAGTGAGGCAGTTTAGCGCGTAGCACAGCCGCTTGTAGCGAGTCTAAACGCGAGTTTACCCCTACCACATCGTGGTGATAGCGCACATACATACCGTGGTTTACGATACCTCTAAGGGTGTAAGCCAGCTCATCGTCATTGGTGAAGATAGCCCCTCCGTCGCCATAGCAACCTAAGTTTTTAGAAGGGAAGAAAGAGGTAGCCCCTACGTGTCCGATAGTACCCACTTTCTGTTGGCGTCCGTCGGCAAAGGTATAGTCAGCCCCTATCGCTTGGGCGTTATCTTCAATTACGAAGAGGTTATGCTTTTTAGCCAATGCCATAACCGCCTCCATATTAGCCGGTTGCCCAAAAAGATGTACAGGCACGATAGCTTTAGTACGCTTAGTAATAGCTTTTTCTATGGCTTCGATATTGATATTAAAAGTATCGTCATACACATCTACTAGTACGGGGGTTAGTTTCAGTAGGGCAATCACCTCTACGGTAGCGGCAAAGGTAAAGTCGGCGGTTATCACCTCATCGCCTTCTTTCAGACCGAGTCCCATCATTGCTATTTGCAGCGCATCGGTACCATTAGCACAAGGGATTACGTGTTTCACGCCCATATAGGCTTCTAATTCTTTCTGAAACTGCTGTACCTGAGGGCCATTGATAAAGGCAGTAGTACTAAGCACTTCTTCAAAAGAAGCCTGCACCTCACTTCTAATTCTTTCATACTGACCTTGTAGGTCTACCATTTGTATTTTTTTCATATATGTTGAATATTTCACTTGTTCCATATAATATTATTCGAAAACTCTCGAAAAAGAGTAGGGTTATTCTTGATTATCCAATACTTAAACCCTAAAAATTCTTGTTCTATAGAGAGTAACTCTCTTATTACCTCTTTGGTTTCTGGGGTAGGTGCAGAGAGATAATCATTAACAGCTTTTTCAAAATGATTCATTTTTGAGAGAAACTCCTCAAAAAAACGCTCTTCCTTAACCTTTCTTATGGCATTTTTCCCATTGAAAATACGATTCAGTAGCACAATCGTTTGTTGTATAGCCTCCGAAGTATCATTAGTAGCAAAATCTGCTTTGTCATAATTAAGGGTTTGCACAATTTTCTCTTCAATAGCTTCTTTAGTAGGATTTACAATACCGTCAAAATTAGCCGACTTTTTTCCATTACAATAGCTACATACAAAGAAAAGATTATCCCAATTATACTTTTCATCAGGGTAGTGCTCTTGGCTGTGCAAATGTTCTACTTGAAAATCAGTAGTTAGTTGGCGCTCACAGATATAGCATTTATCATAATGGTCTTTAGCTAATAAGGCTTTCACATCCTCGCCGTCATATTTGTTTTTAGTAGCCAAAGAAGCAGGAGCGGTGGTAGTTTTTTGCAATTGTATCATAGCGCATTGATTTTTGCAAAATGTTGGTTCTTCAGTTGTAAGTACCTCCCTATAATTTTGGGTGAGACTACCTCTGGTATTTTATCAAAATCACAGATAAGGTCTTTTAGTTCAGTCTTTTCAGAAAGAGGAAGCATTTCTTTTTTCAAAAGTTCCTCTAATCTACCCAATTGCATTCCCATATAGCTGGAAGCAGTTTTTACCCCAAAATATCCTTCAGCTAATGATTCGTATGAATACTCGGTTAAATCTTCTATTATTTCTTGGTGTTCTAAGTCAAACGCTACGGCATTGCTGAGCGAACTCAACACAAAAGGCGAGTGGGTAGTAACAATAAACTGTATATTAGGGAAAATCTCTGTCAGTAGTGGCATAATGACCTTTTGCAATTCCAAGTGCAAGTGGGTTTCAATTTCATCTACTAACACGATGCCTTCGCACTCATAAGCCCTTGTAAGTTGGTTTTTATGCTGCATTTTCAGTATAAGGTCTACTACTATATCCAAAACCGCAGCAAAACCATCTGATAACTCTGTAAACTTAAATTCTTTTCCTTTGGTTAATATCTTAAAAGAATAATCTTTATAATTAAAATATAATTGTAAGTCTTTATCTTGAAAAATCTCACCCAAAAGCCTTTCAAAATTCACAAACCATTCTCTGATTTGGTTAGCATCTTTCTCTAATTTTTCATTTCGTGCTAAAGCCTCTTGTATTTTAAGGTCAGCAAGGAATTTTAAGAATTCTTGAGTAGAGGTTTGCTTTATTCCCCATTTATCTTGAAGTTCAGGTTTAGTAGGGGTTTTAGGTTCTTGGAGTTTTTTTATAGTTCTATGCGCTTCATAAAAAGCAATAATAAAATTGCCATCTTGATATTTTCTAATAAGGTTATCAACATCTTCAAAAGCAACGGTTACCTCACCAACATTTTCAAAAAGCTTACAGCGATCATTTGCTATTCTTTCAATATGATTAGCAATGGCATTGAGTAGAGAAGTTTTCCCACTACCATTCTTACCAGTAATCATCAAATGAGGATAATCTTCCTTTTCCAAAGGAATATTTATGTTGCTCAGATGTCGTACTTTATTGATATGTATATTTTTGATATATCTACTCATAGAGGCTCTATAACTTTTCAAAATGCAAAGATATAAAATAAATATCAATTATGAATGTTTAACGACTAATTATTTAGGTCAAATACACTTTATTCTCTTGTTTGCTAATTCGGCAGAAAAAAGCACTACAGCCACCTTCCCTATACAAACGATATAGGAACCATATAGGAAGAGCGAAGGATAAGCGAAAGATGAGCAAAGTATAAACATTTAATTACCGCTCAAAACCCAGAAAAATTTGCTAATCGGCAAATTTGTTAATTAGCTAATTAATCTGTATCTTTGCCCTCTAAAATAGAAAGATATGAGTACAGCTATATTACACGCAGAGATAAATACAATTGATATTCCCATAATTAGAGTATTATTAGAGAAGTTCAAAGCTAAAAAGGTAGTTTTTGAAGAGGAAACCTATGTGCCTAATGAAGTAACGCTTCAGGCTATGAAAGAAGTAGAGCAAATGAGGAGAGATAAAAATACTAAGTTTTTTGACTCTACCGAAGAGCTTTTGAAATCTTTAAAATAGAATCAGACCTATCGCGCTTGGGCTCTCATACCGATTTGTTTGACAAGAAAAAGTAGTAATCCTTTGCTAATTAGCTAATTTATTTGTACTTTTGCCCCGAATTTAAAAATAATAACCATATGAAAAAGTTTTTTATCGCCTTAATGGCAAGCGTAGCCTTAGTGGGTTGTGGTAAAGATGACAACAACGATACAGGCATACAAGAGGGAGCTTTCCCTAAGAAAATAACATCTACTTATCCTAATAGGAATAGGAGTAGTGTAACAACCTATAATATTCAGAACGGCAAGCTGTTGTCAGCTACTATTACTGAATACGAAAATGGCGTTCAAACAGGTACGGCTCATATTATCAAAGCAGAATACTTGGGAGACCGTATAACCCAAACAAAATATGGTCAACCTTCTACAGAAAATTATGCAATCAAAGATTATACCTATGACGGGCAAGGACGAGTGATAAAAGAAACACGTGTAGAGCCTCATAGAACAACAGAAAACGGAGATTCTTATACCCAAGAATACCGCTATGAAGGAGGGCAGCTAACAAAAATTATCAGACAAAACCCTACAACTAATTGGATTAACGGAGAGCGCAAAAAAGTAAATAGACATTCTGAGAAAGTGTTAGCCTATAGCGGTAGTGATATTATCGTAAACGAAACTGTTACCTATCGCGATGGGAATGGAGCGGTAGTAACAGGTACAAGTACTTATACAGAAACTACTACTTATACTGTAGCAGGGGGCAACCTAATAAAGAAGGTAGAAGGAACGCATATTACTGAGTATAAATACGATAGCAATATAAACCCTATGCCACTGAATGCATTATTGAGAACAACAGTTCCTGATTACTTTTTAAATGAGGATTATAGTAAAAATAACCTGATAGAAGAGGTGGAGAGCTATACTGATTATCAAGGAAAATTGGTTAAGAATATTAAGTCTATTGAGCTTACCTATAACAGCAAGGGATATCCTACTATGAAAAAAACCTTTAGACAAAGAGGTAGTGAAACAAAAACTCTTAATTATATAGAAGAAATCGAATACTAAAATAAAGACGAAATAGAAAATACGAATTACTATCTTTGCAGAAAACCATATTATTGTGAACGAAAAAAGAAATATCAAGCAAAAAATTAATTTGTTTATAGGTTCCATAGGAGCCTTTATAGGAGTGGCGGTATTTGTAGCCTATATTCCTCAAATTATGGCCAACTTAGAGGGGCACAAAGCACAACCTTGGCAACCTTTGTTTGCAGCTGGGTCTTGTCTTATCTGGGTGGTGTATGGCTGGACAAAAGAGCCTAAGCCAGATTATATTCTCATTATCCCCAATTTGGTAGGGGTAGTTTTAGGATTCTTAACTTTTATTACTTCACTTTAAAGCTACTGGATGTTTCTGCTTTTCGGCAAAAGCAAAAACGATCACTAATCCCTACATTGGAATAATTTTTGTATCTTTGCCTTACAGAATAAGAATCTTATGTCTATGACCTTTACCATTAATGAGAGTCACCCACAAGCCTCTGCCCTTGTGGAACTTCTTAAAACATTCAGTTTTGTTTCCTTTAAGGAGACCAAAACGAAGACAAAAAAGACTGCTACAAAGGAAAAAGCAGCCCTTGTAGAGGCTGCTTTTGAAGAAGAAAGCCCTGAAGATTATGAATTTATTATGGCACTTTCTAAAGAAGCCAATAGAAATGTAGCCCGTCGTCTGGCTAAGGAAAAAAACATAATACTCCCTTCTCAAAAGAAAAAATAATGATTTAATTTAAGTTTCGCAAGCTCTATAACTTACTGAAATAAAGGCGAAATAGAAAATACGAAAAGACGAAATGCGAGTAACACCCGTATTTCGTCTTTTGTATTTAAACACATATTATTTAAAAATTTTCTACATAAATGCTTGCAGTTATTTAGAAAGTTTTTATTTTTGCGCCCGAAAAGTAATAAATAAATGTTTTTATGAAAAACAAATCACTATTTTTGGGCAGTCTGCTGTTAGCTATGATAGCCTCTGAGGTAGCCGAAGCTAAGTCTTCAGCCCTCGAAAACACAAGCGTAACGCGCTTTCAACAAGAAGAGATAGAGGTAGAAGGACAAGTGTTCGATACCGATGGCTCTCCTATGTTAGGGGTTAGTGTGGTAGTAAAAGGCACTCACCGAGGCGTTATCACCGATGAAGAGGGGCGTTTTACCCTCAAGGCTGATGCTAATGCGGTACTCGTTTTCCGATTTTTGGGCTACCAAACCCAAGAGATTGCCCTAAATGGGCGCTCATCTATCAGCGTACAGATGAAAGCCTCTACACAAGAGTTAGGCGAGGTAACCGTTACTTCTACCGGTATCAAACGCCAAATAAAAGACTTTGCAGGTACTGTAAATGTTATTTCAGCTTCGCAAATAAAAGAATTAGCTATCCCAGCAGTGGGCGATGCGGTGCGCTTTATGCCAGGGGTGAACTACATAGATGAAGACGGTCGTGGCTTGCGCCCAGGTATAGGCTTGCGCGGTATAGAGCCCAACCGCAATAGCAATACTTTAGTGGTAATAGACGGTAAAATACCTATCGGACAGAGTTATTCTGATATGGGTGGTTACTATATGATGCCCGTAGGAGCTATAGAAAGTGTAGAAGTGATAAAAGGTGCTTCGCCTGCCCTCTACGGAAGTGGTAGTATAGGTGGGGTGGTAAACATCATCACTAAAAAAGGAGCTGCTCGCCCTTATACAGGCATCAACCTACAATACGGCAACCACAATGCCCTAAATATAGGGGTGGAAACGGTAGGCAATACTAATGAGGGGGGTATGAAGTACTACGCTGGTTTTCACCGCCGCCAAGGCGATGGCTTTAGAAAGTCGCGCAGCCGCTATAATGTGAACGACCTTACTGCCAACGTAACAGCTAAGGTAGGCGACAAAAACGAATGGCGTTTCTTCTTAAACGGCTTTACTGAATATTCTGAAACCCCAGGCGGACTCAGTCAAGCGCAATGGGAGCAAGACCCTGAGCAGTCTGTTAATCCGCACGACTTCTTCGAGGCAAGACGCTTCAGTACCGCTATTTCATACAAACGCAGTTTTGATGAAACCAATAGCCTAACCACTTCGGTATATGGTAGTTACCTAAAAAGGGACTGGTGGTTAGACAACCGCAACGCTACTGCTAGCAAGCGCAAGTTTACAGCAGCCCTACGCGATGTGCCTACAGTGGGCTTATTCTCAGACTACGAGCGCACCAATACCCTATTCGACAAAGAAAACAAGCTGTTAGCAGGTATCCGCCTACATACCGACGTTACCCACGAGGTATCAGTAGCTGGCGATGAAATGGGCAAGAAAGCAGGCAAGACTACTGCCAACTCGGCTAATACCGTAGCGGTGGTAGAGGGGTATGTGTTCGATGAGTTTCACATCACCGATAAGCTAAACATCAACCCAGGGGTGCGCTATACTTTTGTAAATTACGACAAAGAAGACTACTACAAAAATAGTTGGGATAACCGCAACGAAGATGCTTTTGTTTACTCATTAGGGTTGTTCTACAAATTCTCTGAGCAGTATCGCGCTTATGCTACTTATTCTAAAGGGTATAAGATGCCGCAGATACGTTCAGCATTCGAAACCAATGGCGACCTTGATGCCGAAACTTCTGACAACTACGAAATAGGACTACGCACACGCCCTACCCAATGGTTAGAAGTGGAGTTAGCCGCCTATATATTAGACTTCAATCATAAAATATTCCGCGAAAGTGGCTTGCTTAATAACGGAGGAAAAGCCCTACACAGAGGGATAGAAGTAAGTGGTGCTATTTATCCGGTAGAAGGATTAAAACTCTACGGTAGTGGTGCTATACAAAGAGCTACTATAGAGTACGGAATGAACAAAGGCAATCGCGTACCTTATGCACCGCGTTATACTGCAACTGCAGGGGCTAAATACCAATGTGGGGTAGGCGAGGGCACCCTTACTACCAACGTATATGGCAACTTTGTGAGCTCACAATTTTCAGACCTTGCCAATACTTTAGAAGGCTCTGCTAATGGCAATGTAGGGTTAATACCTAAGTTCTTCTTGCTCAATGCAACGGCTAGCTATAGCTACAAACAATGGAACTTCAACCTCAATGCCCTTAACTTGCTCAATCGCAAATACTTCACTACGCGCCACAATGCTTGGGGAGGTATTATGCCAGCAGCTACTATTAGCGTATTAGGTGGTGTAGGCTATCAGTTCTAAAAAATAGAGACGAAATACGAAATACAAAAGACGAAATACGGGTGTTACTCGCATTTCGTCTTTTGTCTTTAAAAAATCGTTTTTACTAAAAAGCAAACTATTATGCCGTATAGTATAGGCAGAAAAGTAGCGATGAGCGTCCATTTCTTGCTGTTAGTCTCTTTGTAGATGGTGTAGATGGTAGTGCTACAAGGGTTGTGCAAAAGGCTAAAAAGCATCAGATTCACAGCCGTGAGGAGCGTCCAGCCACCAGCGTGTAGTAGGTTGCCAACTTCGCTGTTGGTAGCCTCCATTAGTACCCCTGCTTCGGCTGCGGTAGCTTGTCCTAATACCATAGTGGTGAGCATCAGTATCGTAGGGATAACAATCTCGTTAGCCGGTATTGCCACCACGTAGGCGAGGAGTATCACTCCGTTAAGACCGATGAACATACCTATAGGGTCGAGCCCCTGTATGAGCCAAAGAGCTAACGGCTGACTGCCCACCGGTATATGGCAAATAAGCCAGATAACAGCCCCTGCGGGAGCGGCAAAAACGACAGCTCGCCATAGCACGATAAGGGTGCGGTCGATAAGCGAAGTGTAGAGCGTCTGAAAGAAACGCGGCGGGCGGTAAGGGGGCAACTCAAGCACAAAGAAAGATGATTCCCCTTTCAGCAGTGTTTTAGACAGCAGCCACGAGGTGAAAAGCGAAAAGGCAATCCCCAATACGGCTATGCTTATCACTGCCAACATCGATACGGTGCCCGACCACTCTTTGGGTACTAATGCCCCTATAAAGAGTGTAGCAATAAGTATTTGGGTAGGCCAGCGTCCATTGCATAGCGAAAAGTTATTGGTGATGATAGCGATGAGCTTCTCGCGCGGACTGTTGATAATGCGGGTAGCTACCACGCCAGCGGCATTGCAGCCAAAGCCCATACTCATCGTTAGGGCTTGCTTGCCGTGTGCGCCAGCGGTGCGAAACATACGGTCGAGGTTGAAGGCCACACGCGGTAGGTAACCAAAGTCTTCGAGTAGGGTGAAGAGCGGAAAGAAGATACTCATAGGGGGTAGCATTACCGATACTACCCATACCGTAGCTAGATAGACGCCATCGATAAGGAAGCCACTGAGCCACCAAGGGAAGTGCAAAGTTGTAGCGCCTTCTTTTAGCAAAGGGTATAGCCATCCTATAAACAAATCGGAGAGCCATTGCGAAGGGTAGTTAGCCCCAATAATGGTAATCCACAGTACAGCCGAAAGCAATAGCAACATAATAGGGAAGCCCCATAGTCGGTGGGTAACGATGCGGTCGATAGCGCGGTCGATGCGGAAAGAACGCGCCGAAAAGTCAGTGCTTACTGAAGCACGACACAAAGCATTTGCTTTGGCATAAATAGCCTCTACCAAATCGTTGCGATAGCTGTCGCCCAATAAGCGGTGATACTCATCGGCTATCCGTAGCACTCGTGTTTGCTTCTCTGGAGAATTGACTTCAGAAAATACCCCTTCAGCAACGCCTTTCTTTACGCTTTCATCGCCCTCAATAAGGCGCATCGCTAACCAGCGCGTATTGGGTAGCGCAGGGTTTAGCTCGCTGAGCAGCTGACTAAGCTGAGCAATAGCTTCAGCATTCTGCTTAGGTAGGTCGATAAAAGTTTGTTTTTTAGTCTGAAAAGCCCCACTTACTACGGCTTCTATAGCTTGTAATAGGTCGGTTATGCCCTCTTTAGTGCGCGCGCTGGTGGCTACTACCGGTATGCCCAAATCGCGCGAAAGGGTGCGCGTATCGATGCTGATGTGGTGGCGGCGCGCCTCGTCCATCAGGTTCAGGCATAGCACTACCTTGTCAGTTATTTCTAATATCTGTAGCGCAAGGCTGAGGTTGCGCTCTAATCGGCTGGCATCTACCACCACTACTGTAACATCGGGCTTTCCGAAGAGGATAAAATCGCGGGCTACCTCTTCGTCTTCAGAGGTAGAAAGCAGCGAGTAGGTACCGGGGAGGTCTATCATCTTATAGCGCGTACCGCCGAAAGAAAAACTCCCCTCGGCACGTGTTACGGTCTTGCCCGTCCAGTTGCCCGTGTGTTGGTGTAGCCCTGTAAGAGCGTTGAACACGGTACTTTTGCCCGTATTAGGGTTGCCTGCTAAGGCGATAGTATAGCTATAGTCACCTTGCTCTTCGCCCAATCGTTTGAGCGAGGCAGCAGGGTTTAGTTCGCAAGTATCACATACATTTTTCATTTTCTTCTAAGTTTATCAGTACACATAAAGCATCGCTTTTTCGCAAGGCTATCTGGGTGTTGTGGATATTGTACGCCACAGGGTCGGATAGCGGACTTACGTTCTCTACCCTAATGGTAGTGCCACGCACGAACCCCAAGTCTAACAAGCGTTGGCGCACCTCTTGTCGGCAGTCAGGGGCAAAACCCGTAATCACTGCTGATTGTCCTTTCTCAAGAGAGGCTAAAGTAAGCGTTATCATATAAGTTCTATTAGTATTAAAAATATTTTTAGATGAGCAAAATTAATATTTTTTTTGATAATGACCAAATTATCAATAATAAATAGTATCTTTGCCCGAATATTAACACAGAGAGAAAATGATAAAGAAAGCGTTTTATATGGCTCTTAGTGCCCTTGCACTAACCTCGTGCGAGCAGTATACTATTAGCACAGGCACTACTAGTGCTACTACCCAAGTAGCTACCCCTGCACCTGTATATGAATTCGGTTTTAACCTCAATGATTACAATATTAACAAAGATACCCTAAGGCAGGGCGATACTTTTGGCAAGCTTTTGGAAGAGAAGGGCGTAGCTGTGGGCGACATCTATAACATAACCACCCAAACCAAAGAGCTCATTAACCCTAAGAACTTTCACGTAGGCAAAATGTACGCCTTTCTGTACGACAAAAAGAAACCCAACACGCCCCATAGTTTTGTATATCAGCCTAATGTGGTAGATTATATAGTGGTACACCTAACCGACTCTATCTATGCTTATACCGCTCAGCGCAAAGTGTCGGTGGTAGAAAAAGCCTTTGCGGGCAGCATAGAAAACAACCTAACCGTCGATGCACAAGCTGCAGGTATCAGCCAAAACGCTACCTATCAGTTAGGACAGATTTTTGACTACACTATCGACTTCTTCCGCCTACAAAAAGGCGATGTTTTCAAGATTATTTATGACGAGCGCTATGTAGAAGATACTATCTTTGCAGGAGTCGAAAAGGTTAAAGCAGCTTACTTCGAGTGGGAAGGCAAAAAGTATTACGCTTTCAACTACACTACTGACACTATCAAAGGCACAAATGGCTTTTACGACGAAAACGGAAATATGATGAAGCGTATGTTCCTAAAATCGCCATTAGATATCTTTCGTATTACCTCTAAATTCGGGATGCGTTTTCACCCCGTGCTACACCGTATGAAAGGGCATTTTGGTACTGACTACGCTGCTCCTACCGGCACCCCTATACGCGTAACGGCAGCCGGCACAGTGATAGAGGCAGGACATACCTCAGGCAATGGCAATTACGTAAAGGTACGCCATAACAACACCTATACTACCCAGTACCTACATATGTCGAGAATTATAGCCCGCAAGGGGCAGCACGTATCGCAAGGCGAGGTGATTGGGTTAGTGGGCAGCACCGGCTTGGCTACCGGTCCCCACGTGTGCTATCGTTTTTGGAAGAATGGCGTGCAAGTAGACCCACTGAAAGAAAAGCTACCCGATGCCGTGCCTATAGACGATAAGCTAAAAGCCCCTTACTTAGAGTATATCAAACCGCTGAAAGCACAATTAGATAATTTGCAAAGTAACAAATAGATGAGCCGTACCCGTCTTTTCTGGATAATAGCCTCGCTGCTGACAATTGCCGCTGCAGTGGTCTTTTTTCCCATAGAGGCATTTGAAAAAAGAGGTATATACTACGCTTTGCTGATGGGGGTGCTGATAGGGCTGCTCTCTTTCTTAGCCATAGCCGAAATTACAACTTTTAGCGGGTTGCGCAAGGCTATGCTCGACAAAGAAGCGCCTACTAATACCCCAATGAATGCCTTTATACCAGTGATGGTGCTTATCGTTGCCGGCTTTGTTATCTATCAGCTGATAAACTACCGCATAGACTACCTGCTGAAGACCGAAGGGCTATATGCTGAGGCTACTATCGAGCAAGGACAGAGAGAAACCATAAAGCGTATAGGTAGCACGTCAGAAAACTACAAGGTGCAAGTGTCGTTTGCTGATGCTAAGACCGCTAAGCAGTATACTTTTAGCACGGCTGTCCCCAAAGAGCTCTTTAGTATGATTTACAAAGGGCAGCGCCTAAAGGTGCTATACCTGCCTAAGCAGCCTACTGTCTTCAGACTTATGGCAGGGGAAAACATAGAGCGATACCAAGAGCGGCAAAACCGAAAGCTACGGCTGCAAGACCTCAATACACTGTTTGCTACCTCTCCTGCTGAGGTGCTCAAAGCGCTGAAGCGTATCAGTCCCACGTGGGAGGTCGCTGCTGAGGATGAGCTTCCCGACCGCCCTTTGGTGATAGAGGGGCATCTATTTAAGAACGATCAGCTACAAGAGCGTTTGCTCATTTCATCACACGGCATTGCCCTTTATGAGGGTAGCTATACCTACGATTTTATACATAGAACACCTGTGCTAAAGCAGCCTGAAACTACCTCTTTGCCTTTAGAAGACGGAAAGAGCGAAAAGGTTACGCTTTATCAAACAGCTGCTTATACGGTGAAACGAGTAGAGGTGATAACTTTTGGGGCTTCTTCTATTTCAGTAGAGGCGTATTATTTGGTAATGGCAAATGAAAAATAACTAAATCATATAAATAGCTATAAAACAATATATTAAAAAAAAAATGCGAAATAAAAGTCGCAAAAATGTAGGATATTCAATAATTATTATTACTTTTGTGCTTTCAAAAAGAAAAATAACAGACAATTTTAGTTATATACTTTAATTTTATAATTTTCATATAAATGAGAACGATACAATTTAGAGAAGCTGTTTGCGAAGCGATGAGTGAAGAGATGCGTCGCGATGAGTCTATTTATCTAATGGGCGAAGAGGTAGCCGAGTATAACGGAGCCTACAAAGCCTCTAAAGGAATGCTCGATGAGTTCGGACCTAAGCGCGTTATCGATACCCCTATAGCTGAAGGCGGTTTCGCAGGTATTTCAGTAGGGGCTGCTATGAATGGTTGCCGTCCTATAGTAGAATTTATGACCTTCAACTTTTCGCTTGTAGCTATTGACCAAATTATCAATAACGCAGCAAAAATGCGCCAAATGTCTGGCGGTCAGTTTAATATTCCGATAGTATTTAGAGGCCCTACCGCTTCTGCAGGTCAGCTGGCTGCTACCCACTCTCAAGCTTTTGAGAATTGGTATGCTAACTGCCCAGGGCTAAAAGTAGTAGTTCCTTCTAACCCTTATGATGCTAAGGGGCTACTAAAATCAGCTATACGCGATAATGACCCTGTTATCTTTATGGAGTCAGAGCAAATGTATGGTGATAAAGGTGAAGTGCCTGAAGAAGAGTACACTATTCCATTAGGAGTAGCTGATATCAAACGCGAAGGTAAAGACGTAACCGTAGTGTCATTTGGTAAGATCATTAAAGAAGCCTACAAGGCAGCTGATATTTTGGCTCAAGAAGGTATAGAGTGCGAAGTTATCGACCTACGTACCATCCGCCCAATGGACTTTGAAACTATCTTCAACTCAGTGAAGAAAACAAATCGTTTAGTAATCCTCGAAGAGGCTTGGCCTTTCAGCAGTGTTTCTTCTGAAATCACTTACCAAGTACAAGAGAACATTTTTGATTACTTAGACGCACCTGTACAGCGTATTACTACAGCTGATACCCCAGCACCTTTCTCTTCAGAATTACTAAAAGAATGGTTGCCTAACGTTGACGATGTAGTAAAAGCAGTGAAAAAAGTACTTTACAAATAAGAATTAGCATATCATTTTTATTTTTTTAAAGTTATATTTTATTTTTTTAGTCCTTGTGGTCTCTCTTCCACAAGGACTTTTTTTGTCAGTATGACTGTTAATACGATGTTAAACTTGTAACTTTTCAATGTTAAATTTACAACGAACTATTTTGCATTGATTTAATAAATAAACGTATATAAAATATTAATAAACAGCCAAATTTTAATATAATTAATACATTTGTTAGTAAAATTTTTATGTTAAATAAAGAACCCTACCTCTTGTACATTTGTGTAGAAATCAAAAAATCTCTACTTTTGTAGTGAAATTCAGATGAAAGAAATAATAATATGGCTTTAATTAAAACAATAGACATTGATCAGAAATCCCGATTATACGTCTGGGATGTTCAAGAACCTCTTGCTACTTTGCAAGAGGGAGTGAGCCTTACACCTCAGCAAAATGAGATGTTTCAGGCAATACACAACGAAAAAGGTAAGAAGAATTTTTTAGCAACAAGGGTCTTACTTAAGAATTTAGGTTACGCTCCAAATGCGCTGTTTTATGACCCTAATGGGAAACCTTTCCTAAGCGATGGCAAACAGATTTCTATTAGTCATTCGTTTGACAAAGTAGCTGTGATTATCAGCAACAGAGGCGTAGGAGTAGATATAGAGAAAAAGAGAGATAAAATCATACGTATAGCCCCAAAGTTTACTCATTGGGACTATCGTGCTGCAGCGTTTTCATTCGAAAATATCATACAGAAACTTACTATGATTTGGTGCGCTAAAGAGGTGGGCTTCAAAGTACACGGCAATCCAGCTCTTACACTCAACGATATCAAAGTACGCGATTTTTTTCCTACAGATACACGTACCGAGATAAAAGTAGAGAAAACAGTATATGAAGTGTTCTTTCATTTTATAAGCGACTTCGTGCTGAGCTATTGCCTACACATTAAATAATTATGAATGTTGAATTGATAATTAGCAATTAAAAAAGGAAATTTAAAGATAAAAGGGCTGCCTATAGGTAGTCCTTTTTTGTATGTCTAAAATATATAAATTCAATTTGTCTAAAAATAATATGTTAAAAATTTTCGTGTTATCTAAAAACGTTTTATCTTTGCCCCGAATAATTCAATTTAGATAAGATATATGAAAACGTATTTAGTAGCAATTGCTATGTTTATTGGTGCTATTGGCTTTGCGCAGAATGGCACTATTACCGGTAAGGTTACTTCTTCAGACTTACCTTTAGAGGCTGTTTCTATTCAGCTTGAAAACAAAACCATCAAAAAATGGACGACTACCGACCGCAACGGGCAATATACGCTTAGCTTGCCTGCTGGTGAGTATCGCCTAAAAGTACAATCATTGGGCTATATACCTCATAACGATAAAATAATCATCAATGCCGACCAAACAGTTCAACTCCCTATTAATCTAAAAGAAGACGTCTTAGGTATTGACGAGGTGGTGATAACCGCTACTAAAACCAAAGAGAATCGCAAAGAGGCTCCCGTATTGGTAAGTGTAACAGGCACTAAAGAACTCGCTTCTGCCAAGGCACATACCTTAGTAGAGGGCTTGGTATTTCAGCCAGGGTTGCGCACTGAGGTAAACTGTCAGAACTGTGGTACTACCCAAGTGCGTATCAATGGCTTAGACGGGCCTTACTCGCAAATACTCATCGATGGTCGCCCTATATTTGGGTCGCTTAATGGGGTGTATGGTTTAGACCAGATTCCTGCTAATATGATTGAGCGTATTGAGGTAATACGCGGTGGGGGCTCAGCGCTCTTCGGCTCTAATGCCATTGCGGGTACTATAAATGTTATCACTAAAAACCCTATCAAAAACGAAGCCCAAGCAGGGATAGTTAGCAGCCTTATCGCGGGCAAAGCTGCCGATGTGGTAAGTTCGCTAAATGGGTCACTAATAAGCGACAATTACACCAGAGGGATTTCATTTCACGCACTACACCGCGCTCGTCAGAGCTATGATGCTAACGGCGATGATTTTACCGAGATAACTCGCTTGCGCAACCTAAACGTAGGAGCTAAACTCTTCAACGATTTTACTGACCGCCATAAGCTCACCGGTGAAGTGAATATGAGCAATGAAAACAGACGCGGGGGTAACAAGTTAGACGAACCTGAACACCTTGCTGATATAGCCGAGAGTATCCGTACTCAAATGGTAGGAGGTACTGCTAACTATGAGTATTTCTCGCCTGCTTATAATCATAAGTTTACAGCTTATGCCAGTGGCGAACGCACTCGTGCCGATAACTATTACGGTGGTTTAGAAGGAAATGATATCGAGGCTTCAACCGGCAACTACGGACTTACCAAAGAGCACATCTGGGCGTTCGGAGGGCAGCACACCGCTTATGTGCCTATAGCCAAAGGCAACCTACAATGGACTTCAGGGTTAGAGTATCAATACGATAAAATATCCGAAAAACGCGTAAATCCTCTTATTTTGGCAGTAAACCAAAAAGCTAATATTTTCGGTGCTTTCACTCAAGCCGACTGGCGTATTTCGCCTAAAGTAAAGGTATTAGGAGGTCTT
Source organism: Capnocytophaga leadbetteri (assembly GCF_003054025.1). Lineage (GTDB taxonomy): Bacteria > Bacteroidota > Bacteroidia > Flavobacteriales > Flavobacteriaceae > Capnocytophaga > Capnocytophaga leadbetteri. The sequence continues at coordinate 15,416 of NZ_QBKG01000004.1, read as the reverse complement.
CGTTTAGACAATGTAACTTCTGATATTCTCAAGAGCAGCATCACAGTGCTAAACCCACGTGCAAGTGTGTTGTATAATATTGATGAGAACTTCATAGCACGTGCTTCTTATGGGCGTGGCTTCCGTGCTCCTTTCTTCTATTCTGAAGATGTACATAGCGAATTGCCTAGTGGCGAGGTACGCCGTGTAAAACTCTCTGACGACCTTAAAAAAGAAACTTCCGATAGCTTTACCGCTTCATTCGAGTACAACCATACCCACGAGGCACATCAGTTTGTAGCGATGATAGAAGGTTTTTATACGGCTCTACACGACCGTTTCGACTATCGCGATATAGGTGAAGAAAATGGCTTGAAAGTAAAAGAGAAGTTTAATACCGATGGGGCAATCGTAAAAGGACTTAATATCGAGTTGAAGTATAGCCCTAATAAGCAATTTATCTTTCAGTTAGCTACTACTATACAAAGTGCTAAGTACAACAGCACCCAAAATCCTGAAGACAATATTTTCACCGACCAGCTACTCAAAACCCCTAATGTATATGGTAACTTGCTAGCTACCTACAAGCCACGCCCTAACTGGGACATCAATCTTGTAACCGTGTATACCGGAAGTATGAAAGTAGTGCACTTAGCGGGTTATATAGCTGAAAACCGCTTAGAAACTACTAAAGGATTGGTAGATATAGGGCTAAACACCTCATATCAAATCAACGCTAGCAACTTCTTCCCTTTAGAAGTGAGCTGCGGAGTGAAAAACCTCTTTAATCAGTACCAAAACGACTTCGATAAAGGAGCTAAACGCGATGCCGACTATATCTATGGGCCTGCTTTGCCTCGTACAGTATTCGTAGGCTTAAAGGTGAAGATGTAGCAATTAATAATAGTTCACAAAACAACAAAAAAGGATTGCCAGTACTTGTATGTGCTGGCAATCCTTTTTTGAAAAACTAAATAATTTTATAATAGCTTCAGCAGTTCCTCTACATATTCCCTGCTGTTAGATAAACGCGGAACTTTGTTCTGCCCGCCTAGTTTGTCTTTGTCTTTTAGCCAATCGTGGAAGAGCCCTGTGCGCGCTTGGTGCACTTTAGGCATATTTAGGGTCATATTGTTATAGCGTTTGGCCTCATAATCCGAGTTGAGTTTCTTAAGTTCAGTGTCCAATACCTCAGTAAAATGCTCCAGATTTGCCGGAGGGGCGTCAAATTCTATCACCCATTCGTGTCCGCCTTTTAGCTTATCTTGCATAAAGATAGGGGCTACGGTGTACTCTATCAGATGGCTACCCGTCTGCTCGCAGGCTTTCTCAAGGGCGCGCTCGGCGTTCTCTATGATAAGTTCTTCCCCAAATACATTTATAAAGTGCTTCGTGCGTCCTGTAATCTTTATCCTATAAGGACTCACAGAGGTAAAGCGCACCGTGTCACCTATCAGATAGCGCCATAAGCCAGCATTCGTAGTAATCACCATTGCGTAGTTTTTGCCTATTGCTACCTCGCTAAGAGGGATTATAGTTTGCTCAGGAGTGCCAAAGGTATCCATCGGAATAAACTCGTAAAAAATACCATAGTCTAACATCAGCAACATCTCGTCAGAATTATTTCGGTCTTGTATAGCAAAGAAGCCTTCAGAAGCATTGTATATTTCGTAGTAACGGAAGGTATCAGAAGGGATAATGTGCTTGTACTGTTCCCTATAAGGGGTGAAGCTCACGCCTCCGTGAAAATACACCTCTAAGTTCTTCCACAGTTCTAACAGATGCTCTTTTTTCGTTTCCTCTAATATCCTATTGAGCAGTACGAGCATCCACGATGGTACCCCTGCTATGCTCGTAACGTTTTCGTTTTTAGCTTCTCTGATGATAGCTTTTAGCTTGCTTTCCCACTCGCTCATTAGCGACACCTTATTGCTGGGGGTACAACTAAGTTCAGCCCAAAAAGGTAAATTTTCAATCAGTATAGCCGATAGGTCGCCAAAATAAGTGCCATTTTGCTCATATAGTTCTTTGCTACCACCCAAGCGCAAACTTTTCCCTTTAAAAAGATTAGAATCCTCGTTGTTATTGAGGTACAAACACAGCATATCTTTACCCGATTTGTAATGGCACTGCTGTAGTGCCTCTTCGCTTACGGGTATGAATTTGCTCTTGGCGTTGGTAGTACCGCTACTCTTAGCAAACCATTTGATAGGGGTATGCCAAAAGATATTGCGTTCGCCACGCCTTGCACGCTCTACAAAAGGCTCAAATGATTCGTAAGTAGTAAGGGGGGTATTGCGTATAAACTGCTGATAGTTGGTTACCTCTCCGAAGTTATAAGCCTTGCCTAATTCAGTGTTTTTAGCGGCATTAGTCAGCTCGAGCAATACGCGCTCTTGCACCCTATGGGGGTGTTGTACAAACTCCTGAATTTGGTCTATGCGGCGTTTGAGGAACCACGATGTGATAGAATTAAATAGTGCTAATGGCATCTTATTATTGCTGATAATGTGTTAGTTAATTATCTTTTACCTGAGTATCGATGATTTGCGGCTACAAAGATATATATTTCCGTCTAAATAACCAAATGCCCATTACTTTATTACCTCATCTTCTGCCAAATCGGCAAAAGGTACATTCTTGTATTGGTCAAATACCTGTAGAGTGTCAGGGGTAGGCGACAAGAAATCGTAATGGCTGTCTAAGCTGCACTCTCTAATGCCCAACCAATGCGCATACCCACTTAAGAACTGAAAAGCCGACTTATTTACCTTCACTTGCTTGTGCTCAGTGTCATCGCTGTTTATAAGTGCAAAAGGCACGCGGTAGCACGCTTTGTTGGGGTGAGTATCGCCGTGGGTAAGGGTAGCGGAATAAGAGCCTCTATCTTTGGTCATCAGCCCGTGGTCAGCAAAGTAGAGCAGCGAAAAAGGCTCTTGCTGGGCTTGCAGCGCTGCGTATATCGCCGATAACAAATGGTCAGTCTGCTCAATAGTCTGCAGATAAGCCGAAAAGTTGCGGTTGTAATAATCGTAGTGTATGGGGTTTTCTAAACGCTCAGGGAAGTACAGATGCGACCCCATAATATGCACCACTAGCAGGCGTGGCTTATGGCTCTTTTGCTGCAAATAGCGCTTCAGCACCGGCAGTAGGGCAGAGTCATAGATGTTCATCGAGTCGTACTCGCCCATTTTAGTAAAAGTGCGATGGTCAGACAGCGAGGCTATCTTGCTGATAGGCGTATCCCACGTACCTACCGAACCCTGATTCGAGAGCCAGTAGGTCTCAAATCCCGCCCTTTTAGCTAAGCTGATGAGGTTATTTTCATACACGAACTCCTCTTCGCCTTTGCGCTGTAAAAACATACGTAGCAGTGCCGTAGTAGTGTTAGGGGCTGCTCCGGTATAGCCTTCTAATATGGTGCCTTTCACTTGCTCCAGAAAAGGCGAGTTTTCTATCGGAAACCCATACACCGACATATAGTCGCGGCGCACACTCTCGCCTATTACCAACACGTAGTTGCGATAGGCAGGCGCACTGCTTTCTATCTGCCACGTAGGCTCACCTGCTAGCTGTTCGTTCAGCTCTCTGCGCAACTGCTGATAGCGCTCTATATTATTGTAAATCGAGGCGTAAAAAGCGATAGGGGCAGTGCGCGAGGTTTCCCAGCTAAAACTACCTATTTCCTCTATCTTTTTTAAAGGGCGATATACCGTTAGCCCTATTCCTACCAATGCCATTACCCCTGTGATGAGCCAATGCTTACGCGAGCGCACATAGCGTTTTTTCTTTCCTAAGTATAGTATATAGATGCTGAAGAATAGCGTCAGCACCGATACCCCATAGGCATATAGGGGCAGCGATTGCATAAACTCCTTGCTTTCGCGAAAGTCTGTTTCAAAGAAAGCCCCTATCATAGTAGCAGGGGGGTGACCAAACCATATAATCTGAGGCAAAAACAGCACGCAAGTAATCGCAATAAAGCCAAAAGCCACTAAAAACAACCCGTAGTAAGTACGTCTTAATGCCAAAAACAGCAGAAAGGTAGCCAGCATACCATAGACCGCCAGATTCATATCAAGGGCAAATGGGATAGCTACCGAAAACAGGAGTAGTAAGATTTCAAACAAATACGCTTTTAGTTTCATCACTTTTTATAATAAATCAGCTGCAAAAATAATAAAAAAAACATTGCCAGCACCTAAACGCCAGCAATGTTATTAATTTTTTCATTTGCTAATTTGCTAATTTCCAAATTTGCTAATTATCCAATTACTTCTTCCCATTCATCTTATTGATGTAGTGGTCAAGTGCTACGGTCATCGAAGGGCTTTCAGGTGAGGGGGCTTTAATGTCTATTACAAGCCCTGCCTCTTCAGCCGCTTTCAGGGTAGCGTCACCATACACAGCTATTTTGGTTTTCTTCTGCGAGAAGTCAGGGAAACTCTTAAAAAGAGCCTCAATACCCGCAGGCGAGAAGAATGTAAGTATATCGTATTTATTGTTTTTGATAGCCGAAATATCGCAATATACGGTGCGGTAGAATACCACGCGTTCCCATTTTATTTTCAGGTCGTTCAGCGCTGCGGTAGCCTCAGGCTTAGGCGAGTCAGACCCTGGGAAAAGAAAGTTCTCATCTTTGTATTTCTTCAGTATAGGCAATAATTCCGAGAACTCTTTTTTGCCTACATATATCTTCCGCTTCCTATAAGTGATATATTTCTGCAAATAATAAGCTATAGCTTCTGACTGACAAAAGTATTTCATCGTATCGGGCACTTTAAATCGCATCTCTTCTGCTATTCGAAAATAATGATCTACTGACTTCCGGCTCGTTAGAATAACTGCTGAAAACTTAGTAAGGTCTATTTTCTGCATACGAATATCTTTTGCTGTCATTCCTTCTACTTTTATAAAGGGTACAAAGTCTACTTTTACATTATGATTTTCGATAATCTGAGAGTATGGAGAGTTCTCCGCTTTGGGCTCAGGCTGCGATACTAAAATTGATTTTACCTTCATAAATTTCTTTCTTTACACTCTATAAGTCTTCTTAATTTACTTAAAAAAGCACACTATTATTGATGAGCTATCACCAGCCTTGCCCCGTAGATAAGGAAGACGTAGGGTGCGATTTCAAGGGCGCAAAGATACAAAATAAAATAGAAAATATAGGGTTTTATTTCTTTTAGATTGTTTTTAATAATTTTTATCCATCCTAAAGCGTTAATAATCAGTAGTGTAATAAATAACACTGTCAATAGTGTTACTCCTACTAATGAACTGTAAATTCCTACAAAAAGCACCAAACTCGCCCCTATAACTGCATACGATGAGTAGGCTATGCGCACAAATACATAGTCTTTATAAAACTCCGAAAGATCAAAAAGACTACTGATCCAACGCTGTATCATTAGCTTCAGTAGCAGCACTCCTATTACCGATAGGGTTAGCTCCAAAAACATAAAACGCTCACTAAAGAGCCTCTTGATACCAAAGTATTTCATCCCTACGTAGATGAGCAGTGCCAAACACACGCACTGCATTAGGTAGAGTACCACCGTAAAAAGATGCAACTTGCGCTCCTTTTTGCCGTAAATAGCTATGTATTTATTGTTTACTAACAGTCGCTCATAGTCGGCAAAATGCTTGGGGTAAAACGCACGCAAGAAAGCCACCAACCCAAATATAAGCAGGAAGGCGGGGAATACCCACGTCAGGTACGAATGATGTAGCGTAATAGGTTCCAATCGTTTTTGTTTTTTTAGGGGTGAATACTATCCAAAGGCGGTAGGGGAGGTCTTTTGGGTATGTTAGGCTCAATGGGCGGAGCGCTCTGCATCTCCTTATTAAGGCTGTCGCGTTGTGCTTTCAGCCGTTCATCTACCCTGTGCACTATTTGGTCGTATTGCTTCGGAAAAGAAGCGTAATACACCATATTTTGCGCCAGTGCCGTACTGTCGCATTCATATTTCCGATAGATAAACGCTTTAGCATCAAACTGTAGCGAGTCCAAGGTATGCGATTCTGTTGCTTTCATCGACTCTAATAGCGCCAAATCGTACAATAACGATTCCATCTGATGCTCATCTAAAAAATGGTCAGGTTTAGGCACTATATTCTTTTTGCAGGCCACAAGGCTCAGCAGCCCTGTTATATAAATGATTTTCTTCATATTATCGGTTAAAGGTTACACGTTTTCCGTAGGGGGTAGGGCATACCTGCCCGTTGTTATAAGCCAATTGCCCGTTTACGAAAGTGCTCACTACTCGCACGTGAAACTGCTGTCCTTCCAGCGGACTCCAGCCGCACTTGTACAGCAAGTTTTGCTTTTGCACCGTCCACAGAGCGTTCATATCCACCAGCACCAAGTCAGCGTAATAGCCCTCGCGTAGGTAACCTCTGTCTTCTATATCAAAGAGGATAGCAGGGTTATGACACATCTTTTCTACTATTTTTTTAAGTGAAATAACCCCCTTGTGTGCCTTTTCGAGCATCGCTACCAGCGAGTGCTGCACTAGCGGAGCGCCAGAAGGGATATTCGTATAGCCTTTTTGCTGCTTTTCTTCTAGCGTATGAGGGGCGTGGTCAGTAGCGATAACATCAAGGCGGTCGTCTAAGAGTGCTTGCCATAGGGCGGCGCGGTCTTCGGCAGTCTTCACTGCAGGGTTCCATTTGATGAACGCCCCGCGAGTAGTATAATCGTCTTCTGAAAACCAAAGGTGATGCACACATACCTCAGCGGTTATCTTCTTGTCTTTTAGCGGAATATTATTGCCGAAAAGCTCTGTTTCGGCAGCGGTCGAAAGGTGGAACACGTGCAAGCGGGCTCCTGTTTTTTTAGCCAAAGCGATAGCCCGCGACGACGACAGATAGCAAGCCTCTGCACTGCGTATATGTGGGTGCAGGTCTATCGGAATATCATTGCCGTATAGCGCCTGATAGTGAGCCAGATTTTTTCTAATAGTTGCCTCATCTTCGCAATGGGCAGCAATTACCAAATCCACATTGCTAAAAATCGCCTCTATGGTCTTCTCGTTATCTACCAACATATTGCCGGTCGACGAACCCAAGAAGAGCTTCACCCCTGCACAAGCCTTAGGGTCTAAGCGTTTTAGTTCCTCAAGGTTATCGTTAGTACCCCCAAGGAAAAACGAATAGTTAGCAAACGAACTCTTCTGAGCGATAGCAAATTTTTCTTCGAGGCGTTCAAGGGTTACCGTTTGGGGTACGGTGTTGGGTTGTTCAAAGAAAGTAGTAACCCCTCCAGCCACAGCCGCCTTACTTTCGGTAGCGATAGTAGCCTTGTGGGTAAGACCAGGTTCGCGAAAGTGTACTTGGTCGTCAATCACCCCAGGCAGCAGATACTTCCCAGTAGCGTCAATTACCTGATAATCTCCCTTCGGATGAAGGTTAGCACCTATCCTACTGATGCGCTCATCCTCTATCAAGAGGTCAGCCACTTGTAGCTCGTTTTCATTCACGAGCGTTGCGTTTTTTATTAGGGTTTTCATAAGGCGTTATATTTTTAGTATCAAATGTTTATACCTTCCTCCAGCAAGTTCCTGATGATTAGCGTATTCAAAACCTAACCGAGTGTAGAGGCGTTCAGCTTCAGGGTTATTTACATCTACTAATAACCCTATGGGCTGCGAGCTCACCTCGCATAGGTGGCGTATGAGCTTCGACCCTATCCCGCGCCCTTGGGCTCTGGGCAATACGCTTAGCGTATCGATGTACAGTTCACCAGCGGCGGTCTCATCTTCAAGTACAATATCTATACCATAGCTACTGCGAATGAGTGCCAACACCGGAGTGCGCAAGGCGTGCAATTGCGCCCCATCGTAAGCTATAACCGACCCTACTACGTTACCCGCTTCCTCATATACCCAAGCGTTTTCGTACGAATATTGGTTATTTTTTTGGGCGAATAGCTGTGCTAGTAGAGCGATAGCCTCTTCTTTATGAGGTTTGCCAATCATTTTATAGACGATTTCCTCCATTGCCTGAAACATCAGTGGGGCAACGGCAAGGGCATCGGAGGGAGTAGCGTTACGTATCATAGTATTAGTGTAAGAAAACCAGTTTTTGTATAACCTCACTGCCGAGGGCTTCGTTGAGGGTACTTATTATTTTGCTTTTCCCATAGCTAAGCTCTTGGGCAAGGGCAGGCGAGGTCAGTTGTACGAAAAGGGTAGTTCCTTTCAGCGCTACCGACGAGGTGTACTTAGCTACCGGAGCCCCCATTAGTTCAGCCCAAAGGGTGGGCAGCTGCGCGCGATAGAGCCCGTAGCTGAGGTTATTTTGCTGAATATACAGGCGCACCATTTCGCCGAGCGTATGGGTATTAGCGTCCATAAGAAAGTTTATTTTGGCGCAAAATTATGAATAAAAAGCAAAACTACAAAAAATAATGTAATTAGCTCATACAAAGGAGATTAATTTTTTGACAAGAAGATAAGAGAAGATAGACTCTTAGATGATTTGGACAGGCTTTTTCAAACAACAGTAGAGATACACATCTGTTTTATTGTATAACATTCCTTTTACCCGTATTTTCTGACCCTCTGATTTCTTCGTGATAAAGATAATTCACTATCGAGGGATGTCCTTTCGGACTTCGTTCGTAAGGCAATTCATTATCCACATACTTACATTGAGCCTCCTGCGCCATTTTCGCGGCTTCTTGCTCCAATTGCTTCCAATATGTTCGGTCTTTATGCAGATAGATTTCTTCATAAAGTGGGAACAAATGGGGATATTGTGATTTGATATAACCCATAATGTTAGCCTTAAAACTACCCCGCAGATTGAGGTTCTCAAGCCAAAAGAGGTCGCAAATATCTTTCACTTCCTGAAAAATAGCTTTGAAATTGGTGATACCGGGAAAGATAGGCGACACAAAACAAACTGTTCGGATGCCCGCCTCGTAGACTTTTCGCATGGCTGCGATGCGCCGCTCTATGCTCACGGCCTTGTCCATGTCGGCACGAAATGTCTCATCAAGCGTGTTGATTGACCACGATACGGTAACTTTCTTCATTTGTTTCAACAGGTCAAGATCACGCAACACGAGGTCACTCTTTGTACAAATGAGTATTTCTGCATCGCTGTCTTTGAACTCTTCAAGCAGTTTACGTGTCCTGCCGAAAGTTGCTTCTTCGGGATTGTACCCATCGGTCACCGATCCAATAACCACCCGTTGTCCGGCATATTCCTTCGGATTCTTGATTGCAGGCCAATATTTCACGTCTAAGAAACTGCCCCATTCTTCTTTATGTCCTGTGAAGCGCTTCATAAATGAGGCGTAACAATACTTGCAAGCATGGGTGCAACCCACATATGGATTCACCGAATAACCACCAACAGGGAGGTTCGACTTGGTTATGATGCTGCGCACCTCTTTCGTTCCAATGAGTGTTTCTGTCATATTTATTCTTTTATTTTTTATAAATTTTCTACCTTTTCTCCATCTTCAGGAATAAAGACACGATTTAATATTCCAGCCGCTTCAGCACACTTTCTCACCATTTCACGCGTCACACTATTATGGTTTACGCCTTCAAGATGCGTCACAAATATCTTTGCATTAGGTGCAGCTGCAGCAACTTTTACCACATCTTCATCGTTCATAATAACGCGTCCACCCAAGCGAAAGCCATTGCCACCTGCATTAAGAGTGATAACCTCGGGGCGAAAACGCTTCAAATTGCGTTTCACACCAGCATACCAAATGGTATCTCCGGCGTGATAGAGCGTTTTTTCTTGTGGATGAGTGAATACATAACCCGTTGTATGTCCGGCAGGATACTTCATAATGAAATTACCATGCTGGCTTTCGGCTTTTTGTATGCTCACTTCCCCGACCCTTGTATTGTTGCCAACAACTTCCACATGATTAAATCCATGCGACATCACCACCTGCCGATCGTTTTTGTCTTGCACAAAAAATCGTATATCTTTAGGCATCATTTCATAGGCCGCCTCATCAATATGGTCATCGTGTAGATGGGTAAGCAACACCGCATCTACACCTTTTAATATCTCTTCTACAGGAAAAGGTAGTTCATGAAGTGGGTTGCGCAGGTGTTGATTTCTACTAAAGGGGAAAGGCTGCATGCAGCCTTTCTTTCCCAACATAGGGTCTATCAGAATTTTCTTTCCCCCATATTCAACGATTATCGTTGCATTTCTTATTTGCTGGATATTCATTGTTTATTAAAATTAAAGTTTAACATTGGCTTCCAGCATAATAGCATCTTTCAGTGGTTCATCATCATCAGAGAACGAATTTGCTTTATATTGTACACAAAGCACGAGCATTTCGCTGCTACCTGTGTTCTTGAAAGCGCGTTTGCCATTGGGCGCAATTCTCACGATGCTTCCCTCCGAAATGGGAAATCGTTTGCCATCTACATCGAAAATGCCTTCACCTTTAAGAATGAAATAAAGCTCTTCGTGGGTTTTATGGGCATGGCGTGTGCCATAATCCTGCCCAGCGGCAAGACTTTGGAAAGACAATTCTGCGCCTGTCGCTTGCAATGCATGACCAGCAAACATCTTTCCCGGGATAGAGAAATTGCCCATAGCCAACTCATATTCCTTAATTTCATTCAACTTACCTACGTTCACCGTGGTGAAGTTCTCACCTTTTTCTACAATTTGAATTTCTTTCATGATAATATTTGTTTTTGATTACGGGTGCAAAGGTAGGGCATAAAACAAAGACGCATTCTACCATTAACAATATATGTTCTACCATTTTGATAACTCGTTTATTTTTCATACATTTGTCCTATGAAATTAGCGATTAGTCCCAAAGAACTTACATATGTTCCCTTCAGCAAAACGGAATGTGGTGTAGACTTCAACCTCAATACTGATACACACCAGCGGTTGCGTGGTGTATTGATGGAGTATCCGTGTTTCAAAACTAACTTTTTCGAGTTGTTTTTCTTCAGGAAAGCATCTGGGTGGCTGCGTTATGGCTTTCAACATATCGCGTTGAAAGACAATACGGTGCTGATACTTTCGCCGCACATCCATCAAGAGTGGCATATTAATGAAAGCCAAACCGATTATCGTTTCCTTGTTTTTCGTGATGACTTTCTTTCAACCTATCTTGCCGATCCTTTCTTTACTTATCGTTTGCTTTATTGCTACCAAACAGATTTCCCACCCTATCTGTTGGCTACTGCTATAGAACAACAAGAATACGAGCGTTTGCTTGTGCGGATAAAAGAAGAACTCAACCATCCTCTTGCCGATAGCTATCACATCATCGTATCCTTGCTTCATTATCTGCTTATGACCCTTAATCGTAGGTATTCTGCTCAATACCATCTGCCTTTTGATGCTCCCAAGAACCACCATGCCTTTATGTTCAAGCAACTCTTAGAGAAACATATTCGCCAATACCAGCAAGTGGCCGACTATGCAGCCATGCTGAACATCAGCCGCATTACATTGAATGCTTCTGTACAAGCACAATATGGGCAAACGGCCATACATCTGCTCAAACAACGTCTGCTTGCAGAAATCAAGAATGAAATACTCTTCACTGACAAAACCACCAGTGAATTGGCATACGAATTTAATTTCTCAGAGCCAGGACATTTAATGCGTTTCTTCAAAAAACAAACAGGACAGACGGTTACGGAGTTTAAAGAAGAATATAAAGGACAACAGTTTACCGAAGAATAGAAAAATGGTTAAACGCAAAAACTTACCAATAAACGAACGGCACTTGAAACAGAGATATCTCTGCTCAAGTGCCGTTATCCATTCAGCAATATACGCTTATTGCCTTTATTGAGTAGCGATTTCAGCGATACATACCTCTCCATTTTCGTAGCAAAGATACTATATAATTAGCAAATGAGCAACGACTTCTAACTTCAAATAAAGCATTTCCTTTTTTACTTTTCCTATACGCATATCTACCTGCTCTTGATAAATGGTACTTTTCAGTGATTTCCATCCTAGCTTCAAAAGGTATAGAATCTATTTTATTTTTAATTTATCATATTTATTTGTTATCTAACTATGCAGTAGGAATTTCAACAGCTACTTTATATTTCCCATTTTGTTTCTTCAGAACAAAATCAAAAGTCGTTTTCCACACATCCATATATATACTAAAACAATTTTTATTTTCAGGGGAAAATCATTTTTTCTTTTACTATGTATAACTCTCTTAATTTTTCTACTTCTTTCATATTTTCTACTTTATAAAATCTTCTAATGATTTAATTTCAAATTTGATTCCTGTTTCTCTTGTTTTTTAGAGAGTTCTTTTTGCCAAAATGTTAACAGATTCGTTATATTTTCCCCAGACATACAAATAGCTTTTATTGTTTTCTCTCCAATTCTTCAATAAATTGCTGGTCAATTACTGTTTTTCCATCTATTAATAATAGAGCATCTAAGTAATTTGCCATATCCAAAAAAGACTTTAGTTCTTTATGAGTAATTTCTTTTTCAAAAGATATCATAACTTTATCACTTTGCTCAGAAAACCCTATAGAATAGTCATATTCTGTATTTCTATAATTATAGAAACAACGAACTTTTTTCAATAGGCTAACGAAACTATCTCTAAAATCATTTGGGATAGAATCTATATTCCTTAAGATATTTTTCCCTTTTTCTGTATCTTCAAACCACGTATAGGTTTCTTTATTTTTTTCAACAAATTCAGCCCATTTTTGATAGTCTACTCTATTTGTATTTTTTATTAGAAAATCATTTTTTTCTTTTACTATGTATAACTCTCTTAATTTTTCTACTTCTTTCATATTTTCTACTTTATAAAATCTTCTAATGCTCTAATTTCAAATTTAATTTTTGTTTCTCTTGTTTTCTTAGAGAGTTCTTTTTGCCAAAATGTTAACAAATCATTAGTTATATTTCCTTAGACATATAAATAGCTTTTATTGTTTTCTCTCCAATTCTTCAATAAATTGCTGGTCAATTACTGTTTTTCCATCTATTAACAATAGTGCATCTAAGTAATTTGCCATATTTAAAAGCATTTTAAGATGTTTTAAAGTTATTCTTTTCTGCGAAGTTATTGATATAACATTTAATTCTTCGATAAAACAGATGCGAATTTCATAGTATTTTTTTTCACTATTGAACTCGGCATAAGACTCTGTTTTATTTAAACTTCTTAAGATTCCCTCCTTTGCCCAATCAGGAATTTTATCTATATTGTCTTTTCTAAAAATACCATCTTCTGTATCCTCATTCCAAATAAAATAATCCTTATGTGTGTCAATGAATTTTTTCCATTTTTCATAGTCTATTTTTTTTTCGATTTTATTTATATTACTAAATTTTTCTTTAGCAATATAAAGGTCTTTTATCTTTTTCATTTCTAATATTCTTTAGTTAATAAAATCATCAAGAGAATTTATTTCAAATTTTATTTGAGGATAATCCTTATTTAATTTTTCTAACTACTCTGATTTTAATTGAGGTGTTATATCTGATTTTTTCATATAAATATATAATTCTGCTTTTATAACTAAAAGCAATAGTCTAGGCATTTTCTTCTCTTTCAAAAATATGCAACGTATGATTACTATCTAAGATATACACCTTATTTTCTGAGACTTTTAAATCTCTAAGGCGAGTAAAACTATCATCTCTTTCCACTACTGCAATAGGCTCTGAAACATAGATAATTTCCTTGGTGTTGATGTCTAAAATACCAAATCTTAGTTTTTCAGCAAGATAAAAGTACAATAGATTATCTTGAACAACATAACTTCCTGCAGTATCATTTGCTTTTTTGATGTTATACTTTTCAAACTCTTCCTGTAAGCCATATTGAGTAACAAAAGGAGGCTCTTGGGTTAAATCTATTTCAATAAAGACATCTATAGCCATACCAATAATTTTCCCTTTTTCATTGTCTAAGAGATAATCACTTCTAAAAAAATTTTTGCCTTTGCAAATAGTTCTTCCTATAGATTGATCATATTCAGTAATATGATATTTTAATTCTCCTCTTTCAATATCTAAGCCTACAAAGCCTCCCAACTCTATAAAAGCCCAAAAAATATTGTTGTATATACCAATAAGTTTATATACTTCAAAAAATCTTTCTTCATCCCACGAATTTTTCCACTTTCCAAATGAAGCAAGAGAAAACTCCCATAGATGCTCTTTCTCTTGAATAGAAAAAGCTCTGACAGACATTACATCATCATATATTTTATTCTTTTTGTATATATATATATATATATATATATCCATTTGGAAAAAACTTATAGAAAATTTGTCAATTTCACCTAATACTATGAGGTTTTCTTTTCTATCTATAATAGCAGTAATATCCTCTAGATATTCATTTGAATATTGTGTTTCTAAATAATCGTTAGATAAATATAAAAAAACTTTATCTTCGCCTTCTTCTACCAACTCCAAATTTTCGTCAAAAATTTTGTAATTATTATTCCATTCAGAACAATAGAACTTATTATTAAACATAACAAGCGGGCTTAGTGGTGTTCTATAAAGCATCTGTTTCTTTTCACCACATTGAATTTCACGTGATGTATTGATGTAATAAGGTTTGCCTTTATAAATAACATAATCTCTTACATTATCTATTTTAGAATTTAGTTTAAACATTTTATTGTGATTTTATAAAGTTATAAAGTGGAGAATTGGTGTCTTTTATTAGTAGTTTAAATACTTCTTCTCTATTTTTATTTATAAGTCCTAAACTTTTCTTCAATTCAGGGCTCATAATCTCTAAAATTTCATCACTATTACGCTTAAACACTTCTTTAAAAGCTTGTTTTACCTCATTTATATTAGCTTTATTACTGTTGATCACATAAGCTAAATCTTCTATTTTTTCGATACCTTCTGTGTTCAAGTAGCTTTTAAACTGTTGAATAAATCCTTTATCATTAGCTATTTTACTCCACGTTTCGCTATTATAACTCTTGAACTCTTCAAATAAAGGTAGACCTTCATTTCGGTTAGTGTTAAACTTCACGTCATAACGGCAGTTGGCACAGATATCATCTAAAGCTTTTTCAAACTTCATATCTATATGCTCAATGTTTTCAGGCGTATATTTCTTAGGGTTTTTCTATGCTTACTAAATGAAAGTAAAAGTAATAGAAATGAAATTAGTATGATAAAACAAGAACTATTCTTCACGTTCAAAAATATGCAACGTATGATTACTATCTAATATATAGACCTTATTTTCTGAGACTTTTAAATCTTTAAGCTGGGTAAAACTATCATCTCTTTCCACTACTGCAATAGGTTCTGAAACATAGATAATTTCCTTGGTATTGATGTCTAAAACACCAAATCTTAGTTGTTCAGCAAGATAAAAGTACAATAGATTATCTTGAACAACAAAATCTTCGGCAGTATCATTTGCTTTTTTGATGTTGTACTTTTCAAAC
>NZ_QBKG01000003.1:139141-203748 GCF_003054025.1 Capnocytophaga leadbetteri | reverse complement strand
ATCTTCTAAATCTTTAAATGATTCTGTAAAACAACTATCCATAATATCTTTTTGACAGCAAAGATACTAAGTTATTTTTAAATGCGAACGCCGTGTCACAAAACTACAAAATTTGAAAGTAATTCACAACCGACTGGCTACGCTTACACCACACCGCCGAGTTGTTATCAATCACAAAACTACAAAATTTGAAAGCAATTCACAACTTTTTTTGCATAAAAGAGTATCTTCTCCCTCTTTTTATTTGTTTTATTATATAATAATTCTTATCTTTGTACTTTAATTTAAATTTTTAATTTATGGGAATTATTGCAACACTTATTATTGGTGCCATCGCAGGATGGTTAGGAGGAACTATCTACAAAGGTAGTGGATTAGGACTAATAGGGAATATCATTATTGGTATTCTTGGGAGTAGCGTGGGGTATTGGCTTCTAGGAAGTGTATTACACATCTCTCTTGGAGAAGGATTGATTGGTTCTATCTTAACAGGAGCTATTGGAGCTATTGTTATTTTATTTTTGATAAATCTAATATTTAAAAAGAAGTAACAAGGGACAAAGTCTAGATGTTGAAAATGAAAAGCCCCGAAATATTATATATTTCGGGGCTTTTTTTTTAGTATACTTTTTCTCTTAATTACCTTTTTGCGTTAGCAATCCAGGTCTTTCCGTCTGTAGTATACAGAATGTACAGTGAAGATGCGTTTATTCTAATTACTTTTAAACCATCTTGCAAATCTACATTTACTAAAGTGTTATCTCCTTGTTTTTTGAAACTAACACCTTTTAGGTCTTCAATACCATCTGAAAAACGGAAATAATAATCATTTCCTGTTTTCACAACTGTTACTGAACCATTTTCAACAGATTTTTTTTCTTTTCCTTTTAAGAAAGAAATTTCACCTTTATAGGTTCCTACAAAAAGGTCATTGTCTGCTGGGTCATCATTCTTGCTGCAAGATATGCAAGAAAAAGCTACTAGTGATAAACAAATCACTGTTACTAAAGCAAAGATTTTTTTCATTTTTGGTTGAATTTAAAAATTAATATTAAAGTTAGATGCAAAAAATATACCATTGGAATACTTAATGATATTTTTAACATTTTAAAAGTTAGATTTCTTTGATATTATAGAAAACACACCTTTTAACAAACATTTTTATTTATCTATTTTTGTTTAAATATCTTTTTGCTAAAAATTGCATACCATAGCCCAAAGCTATATTTATCCATCTTTTGTTACTAAATAAAAGAGATGTCCAAGTGTTAGCTAATAAATTCTTTGGAGTTAAACTCTCTGCTGAAGCTGATACTTGTTGCGATAGAGATAGCCTATCAATCTCTTTTTCTAATCGAAGTAGTCTAATCTCATTATCAATTTCTTCAAATGATGAATAAGTCTTATTGTTCATTTTCTTCTTCGTCTTCTGGGTCAGATTTAAAATAGATTTCTGATAGTTTTTGCAATAGCGACCTCTCAATTAGTTTCTTGCGAAACAATAAAACTACTAACGATAACAATATATAGAACGCTCCTACAATAGCAAACCCTAAACCATTACTACCTAAAGCTTCACCTATAGCATAAGCAGCGGCAAGTGATAGGAAAAATAATATTAATAAGCAGGCAAAAGCATAAACAAAAAAAGTTATAAGCCCATACGAAGACTTAGCTATAAACCTGAAAAGTATCATTTTATAGTAAGCAAATTGCGAATTAAAGGCTGTGTTTGCTTTTGTAGGGACTTCTACAAACGTTTCTTTAATAGAATAAATTGCCATAAAATTACTTCTTAATTTTAGCGGCTTCTTCTTTCAATGATGCCAATTTCTTTTCTAGAATAGCAATCATATCTTCAGATTTATTACTTGCTTTTGAGAAAAGTCTATCTACTTTTTCTTCTAATGAACCTTTTAGTTCCAAAGATTTCTCACGCACGCTCTCTGTAAGATTATCTAATTGTTCCTTAAATTCATCAGACTTGTCTTTAAGAGAGTCTTTAATTTTTTTACGTGTGTTTTTACCTTCGTCTGGTGCAAAAAGAATGCCCAAACCTACTCCTATAGCAGTACCTACTGCTAAGCCTAATACGGCATTTGTTGTTTTTGACATAGTGTTCAAATTTAATGTTATTAAATTAGTTATATAAATTAACTTTGATGCAAAGGTACAAATAAACTTTGAAGGATTTTATTTTCAATAATACTTTTTAACTATAAGACATAAGAAAAACTTATTATTACTTTTTATATGTTTGTTTTTAAGAGGTTTATATATTTCTTTTAACTTTGTTTTCCCATTGATAATCCATAAGCTAAGGATATAAAATCATTGCGAGTGCCCAAATGATTGCCAGAAATATTATCCAAGACAAACAACCTGAAAATATATGGTATAAGGCACTAAACGCTTCAAATATTATATTATTTTTCATAGCGAGATAATCAACTAATTATTACGGTGCTAAGCGCTCTATTTTCCAATCGTAGTTTTCGGTAAGGGTGTAGCGCAGACGGTCGTGTAGGCGGTTGGGGCGTCCTTGCCAGAACTCTATATTCTGAGGGCGCACTAAGTAGCCTCCCCAATGCGCAGGACGCGGTACTTCCTTGCCTTCGTATTGCGCTTCTAAGGCGTGTAGTCGCTCTTCTAAGTACTCGCGCGTGGGTATTACCTCGCTCTGTGGCGATACTATAGCACCTAATCGGCTCCCCAAAGGGCGGGACTCAAAATAACCGTCAGAGGTGTTGGCAGGCACTCGCTCTGCTATCCCTTTTATGATGACTTGCCGCTCAATAGAAGGCCAGAAAAATGATAAACAAAGGTGCGGATTAGCTTCTATTGCTCTGCCCTTTTCGCTGTGGTAGTTGGTGTAGAAGATAAACCCTTCGTAAGTGTATTGTTTGAGCAGTACTACGCGCGTTTTAGGAAAACCGTCAAGTCCGATAGTGCTAACTGACATAGCATTAGCTTCGTCTATGCTATCCGTTTCATCTGCTTCGTAAAACCACGTCTGAAAAAGTTGCATTGGGTTTTCAGGAGCATCTTTCTCTAAAAGCTCTCGTTTATTATAGGTTTTTCGATAATTACTTAAGTCCATTTGTTTTCTTATAGCGTTTTTCTTTAATATCTTTAGTTGTTACACATATATCATATCCCATCTCTTTCAACCCATTAATGAGTTTGAGGTCGCAAGTCCAAATTTTATGTCCTTTTTCTAAATGAAGCGCTATAAAAGGAAAGTCATCAGGGTCTATAGATTGCGCTATTTCTTCTGCTTTGTCTACATATTTCTGAGGAATATCATCTACTTTGAAAAAAGTAATGTTTTTAGTAAATTCTTTCAGAAGAGCATTAGCTTCTGTTTTAGTTAGGTTATTGTCTTCCATAATTTCAGGTAAATGCTCTTTTACTTCATTCAAAAGATAATCAGGAGCTATGAACTGGATACTTTTCTTTTTATCATTTAAGATAGTAGCAATTACCCCTTTTCTGCTGTAAAAACAGCTATAAATAATGTTGGTGTCAGAAATAACTATCATATCGCTTCTTTCTCTCTCTTTTTAGCTAAATCTTCTCTCCAGCGCCTTGCAATATTCTTGTTAGATTCTTTAGACATTGCCATAATCTTATCGCGGTATTTCACAGGAATACCATATTCATCTTCCTCTAAATCGTCTATCGGAGTTACTGTTTCTTTAAAATCTTTATTTTTAGTAACTTTCACAAAGTCGAGTTTTTTGGCATATTGCACAAAGGCTAATGCCTGAGGGTTATTATCGGTGATAGTAAGTGTATAAGGCATATCTTCTTTTTTTCGCAAATATACTAATAATTTATAAATCGGCAACTAATAAAATAAAAATAAGAGGCAATAAGCACTCACTTATTACCTCTTATTTTATCATTTATCAGTTGTTTCTATTAATAGAAAGCACTTATGTTTTCTTTGATAATAGCGCTATTTTCAAGCGATTTGAGTATGCCTTGTCCAGCACGCTCTGTGCGTAGCTTCTCGATAGTCTCTGCATACGTTTTGTAATCATTAGTAGCAGGTGCTACTGATACTGACGATACTTGTATCACATATACAGCATTTTCTCCATCTATAGGTTTAGAGATAGCACCTTGCTTAAGTCCGAAAGCAGCCCCGATTACTTTAGGCTCACGTCCTTCTCCTATAAGGATAGGGTTGTTCATTGTTAGTCCGGTAGCGGTTTTTACTTCTGTTTTGTTAGCCGAAGCAATTGCTGCTAAACTGTTGCCTTTAGCTTTCTCTTTTAGTATAGCGGCTTTTTTCTCGCGTATAAGAATAGGTTTTACAAATGGCGCTACGTCTTGTACGTCGCTAAGTCCTTCTTCTCCTTGTTTCACTAATTGAGCTACTATATAGTTACCTCCGTTAGTGAATTTCTTAAGGTCTCCTACTTTTGTTTCTTGGTTGAACAACCATTGTACTATTTGGCGATTAGCACCAAGTCCGATAATTTGGTCGTCGTTTTTGTGTAGGTTATCTGCACGAAGCACAGTCAAGTCTGATGATTTAGCGATGTTAGAAAAATCTTTAGGATTTTGACTCGCTTTCATCTCGAAGTTGCTCACTTTAGAGAAAAGTTCGTTAAGGGTAGCTTCAGAAGGCTCAACCTTGCGAGTGATAGTAGCCAACTGCACAGTAGGGGCTTTATCAGTTACTTTTACTACGTGGTAACCAAAATCAGTTTCTACAATACCTATAGTACCTACAGGGTTAGCAAAAACGAATTGCTCGAAAGGTTTTACCATAGCCCCGCGTTTGAAGAATCCGAGGTCGCCTCCGCGATAGTTCGCTCCTGGTTCGTCAGAATTTTCACTTGCCAAAGCGGCAAAGTCAGCACCTGCTGCTTTAGCCTCAGCCAAAAGCGACTCAGCTTTTGCTTTAGCTTCCTCTTTAGTACGAGTAGTATTAGGAGTAGCGGCTTGGCTACCTTTGTAAGCAATAAGTATGTGGCTTGCTTTTACAGCTCCGTTAGGGTCTTTAGCTACCATACGACTTAGTTTTAGGTTGCCGTCTTCTTCATAAGGACCAAATACTTTGCCTACAGGTAGGGCGAAAAGAGTATCAGCATAAGCAGAACGCAAATCTTCTTTGCTTACGAAAAGGGTATCGTAAGGAGTATCAGAGTGGCGGTCTACGAACTCTTTTATGTTTTTAGTTTGAGCGAAACCAGCGATAGTATCGTTGGCGTGTGTTTGGTTGTTAAACACGATTTCTGGCTGAAGCAATTTGTTGATAGCTTCTTTTTCAGCTTGCGTATCGGCAGCCGAAGGTTTTTCGTTCACCACTATATATTGTATATTGCGGTAAGCCTCTTGTTTGAATTGTTTTTCGTGTTTTTTGATATAATCTTTTATTTCGCTGTCGCTAACATTTATGTTTTTATCGTCAATACTGCTATATTGTAGCGCAACATAGCTAATGTCAGCCATATCTTTTTCTTGATGATAAGCTATTTCAGCTTCAGCGTTGGTTACTCCTAAGCCAGCGCGTATAAGGCTGAAGTACATTTGCTGTTTAGCCCCTTCTATGATAGCGTCTTCTTGCATTTTCCACTGAGCATAGGCTTGCGGATTGTTGCTTTTAAGGGTATTGAGGTAAGCGGTAAATTTAGAAGGGTCAAATACACCGTATTCGTTTACGAACTGAGGGTTTTGAGCAAGAGGGGTTTTAGCGAGTATAGAGATGATTTGGTCTTTCTCCACGCTGAGTCCTAATTTCTCAATTTGCTGATTGAGAAGTATTTGCTGAACGTTTTGCTCCCACACATACTTTGCAGCTTCTATGCTACTTGCCTGACCGTTAGCCTGATGCACGGCATTTTCTACCTGTAGACGGAAAGCGTCGATAGGTACATCTTCACCGTTTACCGTACCTATTTCGGTAGGTTGATGGTTACTAAAGCGCCCTTTGCCAATAAAGTCTGAGATGATAAAAGCAAAGAGAGCGAGCCCGATAATTGCAATCAAGAATACGGTTTTACTTCTGATTTTTTCAAGTACTGCCATTGTTTATAATCGTTTATAAAAAGTATAAATTTGTTTGGTGTTATTAATCAAACGGCAAAAGTAATCTTTTTTATTGAAATACAAAAATAATTAGCAAAAAAAATATTGATTGGTTAATTTGCCGATTTGTCAATTTGCCAATTTGCCAATGAGATGATTAATGGAGGAGGAAAAAAGCAAGCGAGATGGAGTGTAGAATGTTTTGCTGCTTTTTGCGTGATGATTAGTTGTTTATTCTTTGCTCCTCTTTCGATAATCCTTCGCTCAAGCTAAAGGGTAGGTATATCTAAAGTAAAGGGAAAGTATAGAAGAAAAAAAATCTAATTAATGGAGCTCTGGGAGATTTGAGCGTTATGTGTTCATTGGCAAATTGACAAATCGGCAAATTGCCAAATCAATAAAGTTTGCTAATTATCAAATTTTTACTACCTTTGCGCTTTGAAATATCTAAAAAATGCCTACCACTATCTATAAAACTTATGTATGTATCCTTTTCTTTGCGCTACAACTCTGCTTTGCCCAAAAAGGGGAGGAGGCACTGTTTATCAAAGAAGGTACGCTACTCAAATGTGAGAACAGCCGCATTCCTGCTGACGGTCGTATAGAGTTACCACGTACAGTTAAAATCATTGCCCCTGAGGCGTTTAAGGATTGCTCCCGACTCAAATCTATCAACATAGGGGGGAGCGTGACTCTCATAGGCGACCGTGCTTTCTACGGATGTAATACCCTTACTAAAGCTGAGTTCCTGCCCAATACGGTTACCGCTATAGGCGAACAAGCCTTTGCTTTTTGTGGGAAGCTCAGCAGTGCTAACTTGCCCAACTCGGTGGCTACTATTGGCACTGAGGCGTTTCGCGCTTGTTTTGCTCTTAACGCTATCACTATCCCCGAAAGTACTACTAATATAGGTGATAATGCTTTTTTAGATTGCAGTTCGCTACAGCAGGTTACTTTTCTCACTAACCAATTGTCGATACTTCCTTCAGGAATTTTTTACCAATGCAAGCAGCTCAAAGAGGCGTTGCTGCCTGCCAGTGTGCGGCGCATCAAAAGCAGTGCATTTGCTTATTGCGAAAGCCTCGGTAGGGTAGTGCTGCCGGAACAGTTAGAGGCTATAGGCGATGATAGTTTTGAGTACTGCAAGAGTCTGCGCGCTATCGATATTCCTGATAGTGTGGTGTTTATAGGGGCGAGTGCCTTTCATAGTTGTAGTTCGCTAACCGATGTGAAGTTGCCCTACGGCTTGCGCCATTTGCTCAACGATACTTTTTTAGATTGCACTTCGCTTAAGGCTATTCTCATACCCGATACGGTAGAAAAGATTGATATGCAGGTGTTTCGCAACTGTAGTTCGTTAGAGGCGGTACAGTTCCCTTTGGCACTAACCGACATACTCTATGCCGCTTTTTACGGTTGCAAAAAGTTGCAAGAAGTTACCCTGCCCGACGAGGTAAAATATATAGGTATGTTTGCTTTTGCTGAATGCGAGAGTTTAGCGTATATAGAGCTGCCCCGTGCGGTGGTCGATATAGCTGCCAAAGTGTTTTATAACTGTACAAGTCTTAGCGAGGTGAAGCTCTCTAAATTCACCGCTACTATAGGGGTACAGGCTTTTTACGGCTGTACGAATCTAAAAGACTTACGCCTTCCCCCTTCAGTAGAAAAGATTGATTTAGGAGCCTTTGAAAATACGGGACTTACCGAATTGCACTGCAAAGCCACCGCACCGCCAGAGGTGAACAGAAGTTTTGGATATAAGGGGAAAGTAGTAGTGCCTTTCCGTTCGTTAGACGCCTACAAAGCGGCGATAGGTTGGCAAGATTGTGCCTTAGAATAAAAAAATATTAAAAAAAGTTTTGCAGATTAAAATATTTGCAGTACTTTTGCCACCCAAAAGCGTACATAATAGGGCGCTTAATAACTCACCAAATAAATTAATACATTATGGTTCAGTATGTTAAAGAATCTTACGAAGAACTAAAGAACCACGTTACGTGGCCTACTCTTGCCGATTCGCAACGCGAAATGGTGGTAGTAGTGGTATTCTCTATCTTATTCTCATTAGTTATCTGGGGAATGGATTCGTTCTTTGAATGGATAATAGCTGAGTATTTTAAATTTATGCAATAAAAACAACGGAGAATGTCTGGATTGTTAGAAAAAAAATGGTATGTAATCAAAACCGTTACCGGTCAGGAAAACAAGATTAAGAACTACGTAGAAACGGAATCTGCTCGCTTGGGCTATGCCGACTATGTAGAAGAGGTGTTGGTGCCTACCGAGAAAGTGGTGCAAGTGCGCAATGGTAAAAAAACTACCAAAGATAGAGTGCATATGCCTGGCTACGTAATGGTGAAAGCTCATTTAGCAGGTGAGGTGGTGCATATCATCAAATCAATACCAGGGGTAGTGGGCTTCTTAAGCGAGACTAAAGGTGGCGACCCGCTGCCTTTGCGCAAAGCCGATGTAAACCGTATGTTAGGGCAAGTAGATGAGCTATCAGAAACTGTTGAAACGGTAGCAATACCTTTTGAAGTAGGTGAGGTAGTAAAACTTATCGAGGGGCCTTTCAACGGCTTTAACGGTACGATAGAGCGTGTGAATGAAGAGAAGCGAAAATTGGAAGTAATGGTGAAGATTTTCGGTAGAAAAACACCTTTAGAGCTCAACTATACCCAAGTTGAAAAATTGTAACTTATAAGTCCCTGAAAAGGTAATTCTTTAAAGGGGTATATTTTAAATAATTTATTAATAATAAACAATGGCAAAAGAAATTAGTAAAGTAGTTAAACTACAAGCTCGGGGAGGTCAAGCGAACCCATCGCCACCAATTGGACCCGCATTAGGTGCTGCCGGTGTTAATATTATGGAGTTCTGCAAGCAGTTCAACGCTCGTACGCAGGACAAACAAGGAAAAGTAATTCCTGTAGTTATCACCGTGTACAAAGATAAGTCATTCGACTTTATTATCAAAACAGCGCCTGCTGCCGTTCAGCTATTGGAAGCCGCTAAGGTTAAAGGAGGTTCCGGAGAGCCAAACCGTAAAAAAGTAGCAAGTATCACTTGGGATCAAGTGAAAGCGATTGCAGAAGACAAAATGCCTGACCTAAGTGCATTTACACTCGAATCTGCAATGAGTATGATTGCTGGTACGGCACGCTCAATGGGTATAACAGTAACTGGTGAAAAACCTTTTTAATCGGAAAGCATTATGGCAAAATTGACAAAGAAACACAAAGAAGCGCTTGCTAAAGTAGACAGAAACAAGCTCTACACGCTTAAAGAGGCTTCTGCATTACTCAAAGAAATCACTTACACTAAATTTGATGCTTCTGTGGATATTGCAGTGCGTTTAGGGGTAGACCCTCGTAAAGCAAACCAAATGGTGCGTGGCGTAGTTACGCTACCTCACGGAACAGGTAAAGATGTGCGAGTGCTCGCCTTGGTAACCCCAGATAAAGAGGCTGAAGCTAAAGCAGCTGGAGCTGACTATGTAGGGTTAGACGAATATCTACAAAAGATAAAAGACGGTTGGACAGACGTAGACGTAATCGTAACTATGCCTGCCGTAATGGGTAAATTAGGTCCTTTAGGGCGTGTGCTTGGTCCGCGTGGCTTGATGCCAAACCCTAAAACAGGTACTGTTACTATGGAAATAGGTAAAGCTGTACAAGAGGTAAAAGCTGGTAAGATTGACTTCCGCGTAGATAAAACCGGTATCGTACACGCTTCTATTGGCAAAGTGTCTTTCTCTGCCGAGAAATTAGTAGACAACGCCAATGAACTATTGCAAACGTTGATAAAAATGAAACCTACTGCTGCTAAGGGTACTTATATGAAATCGATATACTTATCATCAACTATGAGCCCTAGTGTAGCTGTAGATACTAAAACAGTTTAATTGATTAGTTAAAAAACGAAATTATGACAAGAGAAGAAAAATCATTAGTAATAGACAATTTAACTGCTCAGTTAGCTGAAAATAGTGTTATTTATGTAGCAGACCTAACTGGTTTGAACGCTCAAGAAACAAGTGCTTTACGCCGTGCTTGCTTCAAAGCGAATATCAAGTTAGCAGTAGTTAAAAATACCTTGCTTGCCAAAGCAATGGAAGCCTCAGAAAAGGAATTTGGTGAACTACCTAATATCCTAAAAGGAAACTCTTCACTTATGTATGCCGAAGTAGGTAATGCACCTGCTAAGCTTATTAAAGAGTTTCGCAAAAAGTCAGATAAACCTATCTTAAAAGGAGCTTATATTGATTCAGCAGTATATGTAGGCGATAACCAATTAGATGCGTTAGTAGCTATCAAGTCTAAGAATGAAGTTATTGGCGATATCATCGGATTGCTTCAATCACCTGCTAAGAATGTGGTATCAGCTCTTAAGTCAGGAGGTGGCAAATTGGCCGGTATCATCAAGACTTTATCTGAAAAATAATAAACAGAACGCACAAAAATTATTTATAAACAATTAAACAAAAACGATAGAAAAATGGCAGATTTAAAAAATTTCGCAGAACAATTAGTAAACTTAACCGTTAAAGAAGTAAACGAGCTTGCTCAAATCCTTAAAGACGAATATGGTATCGAGCCAGCAGCAGCAGCAGTAGCAGTAGCAGCAGGTCCAGCAGCAGGTGCTGGTGAAGCAGCAGCTGAAAAAACTGAATTTGACGTAATTCTTAAATCAGCAGGTGCTAACAAACTAGCAGTAGTTAAATTAGTAAAAGATCTTACTGGTCTTGGACTAAAAGAAGCTAAAGAAGTAGTTGATGGTGCTCCTTCAAAAGTAAAAGAAGGTGTTTCTAAAGAAGAAGCTGAAGGGCTTAAAAAATCTTTAGAAGAAGCTGGAGCTGAAGTAGAGTTGAAATAATTTTACTAAGTAAACCCTATAAGGTTTAGGTCTTTTTCAGTAGGAATTAGACCTAAACCATTTTGTAATTTAAATAAAAGGTACTGATATATCTTTGTTTTTTTATTAGAAAAAATACTGAGGATATGGAGCCAATGCTATTGAAAACAGAAATAGACGAATGTCAGCTTTCTATTGAAAGAGATGATTTTTACTACCAATTAACACCCGATGAGCTAAAGAGTTTAGCTATTGCTGAAGAGCAATCAAGATTAGGGCTGGTAATGAGTAGTGAAGAGGTACGCAGAGAAGTGAGAGAGAGATATGCGAGTAAATTGGGTATTAGAAGCTAAAAAGAAGTATTATGATACTCTCGACTATTGGGAAGAGCATAATGGTTCTTTTGATTATTCATTTAAGATAATACAAGCTGTTGAAACCTTAGAGGATGAGTTAGCCGAAGCCCCCTATTTTTTAGCTAAATATAGTGAGCAATTAGATTTATATAGAAAGTATTTTTTAAACAAAAGATTTATAGTGTACTATAAGGTTTATGAAGAACTTGGTGTAATAGAAATAAGGGATTTTAGAAGCTGTTATCAAGAACCTTTATTTTAGAAAACAATACAATAACAATATTAGGTAGAATATACTTCTGCCAAATGAACATAAAACAAAATGAGCAAACACCTTGAACGTTTAAATAATGTTTTTTGGGACTTCCGTGAAAGAGATTTACATCAATATGCAAGTGTAGAAGAGTTTAAGAAAGATGTCATTTTAATGAATGAAGAGCTTCAGAATGAAAAAGAATGGCAATTAGATGATGTGGTTATTGAAGAACCTAAAATTGAAGTAACTTATACAGCATATGTATTTCCTGATGACTTATTATCAAATGAGCGTTTAGCGAGTAATGAAGTTAGTACGCTTGAAGATAATGAAACTATTTTTGAACGTGAATCAGAAGAGTATGATGGGCGTTATTACGCTGAGATTACTGCTACTATTGAGCCGAATAATGGACAGTGTTTTTCAGGATATGAATTTCTGATGAAAGTACATATTCAAACATTGAATAAAGATTTAGGCGATGATAACTTTTATGAAGGTGTAGAAATAACAAGAAATAAAGATAATACAGCTATAGCCTATATTTATACAGGAGGATAACGACTAACAATTAATGATAACGACTTACTACTAACGCACTAAATAATAATTTAAAGTAAAGAAAATGCTTACGAATCAAACCGCAAGAGTGAATTTTGCTTCCGTGAAACACACCCCTGAATATCCTGACTTTTTGGATATTCAAATCAAATCGTTTCAAGAGTTCTTTCAGATGGAAACTAAGTCGGAAGACCGAGTGCACGAAGGATTGTATCAGACTTTTAAAGAAAACTTTCCTATAACCGATACTCGTAACCAGTTCGTACTGGAATTTCTCGACTATTTCGTAGACCCCCCAAGATACTCTATTGAAGAGTGTATTGAGCGTGGCCTTACTTATAGCGTCCCTCTAAAAGCTCGGTTGAAGCTCTATTGCACTGACCCCGAACACGAAGACTTCGAAACTATCGTACAAGACGTTTACTTGGGTACGGTGCCTTATATGACTACTAGCGGTACATTCGTTATCAACGGTGCCGAACGCGTGGTAGTTTCGCAATTGCACCGCTCTCCAGGGGTTTTCTTTGGCCAGTCATTTCACGCTAATGGTACTAAATTGTACTCTGCCCGTATTATCCCTTTCAAAGGTTCGTGGATAGAATTTGCTACCGACATCAATAACGTGATGTACGCCTATATCGACCGTAAAAAGAAATTGCCTGTAACTACTCTTTTCCGCGCTATCGGTTTTGAACGCGATAAAGATATATTAGAGATTTTTGACCTTGCTGAAGAGATAAAAGTTTCTAAAACAGGGCTTAAAAAGTACATTGGCAGACGTTTAGCAGCTCGTGTACTTAACACTTGGCACGAAGACTTCGTAGACGAAGATACAGGAGAGGTAGTATCAATTGAGCGTAATGAGATTATCCTCGACCGTGATACGGTGCTTGATGAAGACAATATTCAAGAAATACTCGATGCCGATGTAAAAACTATCTTGCTACACAAAGAAGATAGTCAGGCTACCGATTATACTATCATACATAATACCCTACAAAAAGACCCTACCAACTCTGAAAAAGAAGCGGTAGAGCACATCTACCGACAGCTGCGTAACGCTGAACCACCTGATGAAGAAACGGCACGCGGTATCATTGATAAGCTGTTCTTCTCAGACCAACGTTATAACTTGGGCGATGTAGGGCGTTATCGTATCAATAAAAAATTAGGGCTTGATACCCCTATGGAAAAGCAAGTGCTTACCAAAGAGGATATCATCACTATCGTAAAATACCTTATCGAGCTTATCAACTCTAAGGCTGAAGTAGATGATATCGACCACCTTTCTAACCGCCGTGTACGTACGGTAGGCGAGCAGTTGGCAGCACAATTTGGTGTAGGACTTTCGCGTATGGCACGCACTATCCGCGAGCGTATGAACGTACGCGATAACGAGGTCTTTACGCCTATCGACTTGATTAACGCTAAGACACTTTCGTCAGTTATCAACTCATTCTTTGGTACGAACCAGCTTTCTCAGTTTATGGATCAAACTAACCCATTGGCTGAGATTACCCACAAACGCCGTTTGTCTGCCTTAGGCCCTGGAGGTCTATCGCGTGAGCGTGCGGGCTTTGAGGTGCGAGACGTACACTATACCCACTACGGTCGTTTGTGTCCTATTGAAACCCCTGAGGGGCCGAACATCGGGCTTATTTCGTCATTAGCGGTGTTCTCTAAAGTAAATGGTATGGGCTTTATCGAAACGCCTTATCACAAAGTGAGCAATGGTAATGTAGATCTTAAAGATATGACCTACCTTACTGCTGAAGATGAAGAAGGACTTAAGATTGGTATGGCAAATATCGCTTTAGACGCTGATGGCAACATCACTGAGGAGAAAGTGGTAGTAAAAGAAGACGGGGACTTCCCTGTAATTGAACCTAATGAGGTACAATATATAGACGTGGCGCCTAACCAGATTGCTTCTATTTCAGCTTCTTTGATTCCGTTCCTTGAGCACGATGATGCGAACCGTGCGCTGATGGGTTCGAATATGATGCGCCAAGCGGTGCCATTATTGAAACCTGAAGCACCTATCGTGGGTACTGGTTTGGAACGCCGTGTGGCTTCTGATGCTCGCGTACTGATGAATGCTGAAGGCGATGGTACAGTAGATTATGTAGATGCTGAAAAAATCATCATTACTTACGACCGTACAGACGAGCAAAAATTAGTAAGTTTTGACCCTGATGAAACGGTGTATAACCTTATCAAATTTAGAAAAACGAACCAAGGTACTTGTATCAACCTAAAACCTATCGTACACAAAGGTGAACGTGTGAAAAAAGGACAAGTACTCTGCGAAGGTTATGCTACCGAAAACGGTGAATTGGCTCTAGGACGCAATATGAAAGTAGCGTTTATGCCTTGGAAAGGGTATAACTTCGAGGATGCGATTGTAATTTCGGAACGTGCTGTACGCGATGATATATTCACCTCTATTCACATAGACGAGTATGTATTGGAAGTGCGCGATACTAAGTTAGGGGCTGAAGAGCTTACCAACGACATTCCGAACGTATCAGAAGATGCTACTAAAGATTTGGACGAAAATGGTATGATACGCATCGGGGCTGAAGTACGCCCAGGTGATATATTAATAGGTAAAATCACACCAAAAGGAGAATCTGACCCAACCCCTGAAGAAAAACTGCTACGCGCTATCTTTGGTGATAAGGCTGGTGATGTGAAAGATGCTTCGCTAAAAGCTTCTCCATCGCTCTATGGGGTAGTAATCGATAAGAAACTCTTCTCGCGTGCGGTAAAAGACAAACGTAAACGCAATAAAGACAAAGAAGATATCGCTACTTTAGAGGCTGATTACCAAGCTAAATTTGAAGCTCTTAGAGGTAAATTGCTCGACAAAATCTTCTCGTTAGTAAACGAAAAGACTTCAGAAGGAGTAGTGAATGATTTGGGCGAAGAAATTGTACCTAAAGGTAAGAAATATACCAAAAAAGTGCTTGAGGCTATTGAAGACTACACTCACCTTACCTCATCAGGCTGGACAGATGATAAGCACATCAACAGTTTAATAGACGACCTATTGCACAACTACCGCATTCGCGAAAACGACTTGCAAGGTATGTTGCGCCGCGACAAGTTCACCATTTCGGTGGGAGACGAGTTGCCAGCAGGTATCCTTAAATTGGCTAAGATATACATCGCTAAGAAACGTAAGCTGAAAGTGGGAGATAAGATGGCAGGTCGCCACGGTAATAAGGGTATCGTAGCGCGTATTGTTCGCGATGAGGATATGCCATTCTTAGAAGACGGTACTCCGGTAGACATAGTGTTGAACCCTCTTGGGGTGCCTTCGCGTATGAACATCGGTCAGATATACGAAACCGTACTCGGCTGGGCAGGACAAAAACTCGGTAAGAAGTTTGCCACTCCTATCTTTGACGGGGCTTCGTTAGAGCAAATCAATGAGTTGACTGATGAGGCAGGCGTACCACGCTTTGGACACACTTACCTATACGATGGTGGTACTGGTGAACGTTTTGACCAAAAAGCTACCGTAGGGGTGATTTATATGATTAAGCTCGGACATATGATTGACGATAAGATGCACGCGCGTTCTATCGGTCCGTACTCACTCATCACCCAACAGCCATTAGGTGGTAAAGCACAATTCGGTGGACAACGTTTCGGAGAGATGGAGGTATGGGCATTAGAGGCATATGGTGCTTCGAGTACCCTACGCGAAATCTTGACTGTAAAATCGGATGACGTAATAGGTCGTGCAAAGACTTATGAGGCAATAGTGAAAGGTGAAACAATGCCTGAACCAGGATTGCCAGAGTCTTTCAACGTATTGATGCACGAGCTAAAAGGTCTCGGATTAGATATAAGATTAGAAGAATAAGAATTAATTGTTAAAAATTAATGGTTGATAAAATTCCGAACTATTGAGATATTCAGTAGTTCGGATTTTTTTTGGTTTATTATACCTTTATCCTTCGTTACATACTCGACTGAGAGAGAAACGCCGATTATCCTTTGCTAATTCTTTGTCACATACTCGGCTGCGCCAGCTCGCCGACTTTCCTTCGCTCGTCCTTCGCTAATCCTTCGCTCATTCCTTGATGGTGGAATAGACGTTAGGTTATATAGATGATTAAAGTTTGTTAGATAGATAAAAAGTTTTTAACTTTGCAGTGTCAAACCACAAAAAACAATCTTTTGAAACAAATAAGAAGTATACAACCAATCATAGAAAAGTATGATACCAGAGGAAGTAGCCCTATATTGGTAATGGGGGACGACCTCAATCAATGGGTGTGTAAGTATAATGATTTGAATAAACTTTTCAATGAGTTGTTAGCTTCAGAATTTGCTAAATTATGGCATATAAATATCCCTGAATGTGCCTTAGTAGAGATTGATTATGACAGACATATAGTGCCTTTTGGTGATAAAAAAGGTTTAGAACGCAGATTTTTTGAAAGAGAGTGTTTTGGCTCTCGCTTTTTAAATAATGCTTTAGATGTTAACCAGTCGGTATTTGTAGATAAAAATATTATACGAAGAATAAAGAACAAAGAAGACTTTCTAAAAATAGCTCTCTTTGATATATGGTTAGCTAATGAAGATAGGAACGCGGGAAATTATAATCTTTTATTGCAATCAGTAAAAGGAGGTTATATGCTTTTATACATTATTGATAATACAGATATTTTTAACTCTTCGATGGCGTATACTCAGGGAATTGTTGAGATCACAGAAAATGATAGTGTGTTAAAATCTGATTTAGCAACACTTTTCAATAAAAGACAACTTTTTGTTCTTTGATTCAGGAAAACAATTGCAAGAGCATATATTGTTTATGAATAATGAACTTATAGGCTTAAAAGGTCTTTCAGATTATTTTTTTATAAAAAGTAGCAGAAAGGGTGAATATAGAGAGAGAAATAACGAGTGCTGATTTAGAAAATCTTCTTATTGCTACTAAAGTTAGCTTTATAGGTAAAAATGAAGTGCCAACAGCTGGGAATATACTGAACCTGCACCGTAGTATCCAGCATATAGGTAATAATATCAATAGCTTTATATCTCTTTCAAAAGTGATAGATGACTATCAGAAAAGTAAAGGAGTGTATTATCTTATAGGTGAAGAGCCTGATAAAGGATTAAAAGAAAATCACCGTCTTTGGAGTGAGCTGAGAAAAACAAAAATGCTTCATTATGTGGAGCTTTCGGATATAGGAATGATAGCAGATTATTTTACTCAGCATCAAGTAAAGCCTTATTTTGCGGAATAAATACAAAAAAAATAATAAATCATTGTTAATAATTGCTTGTTATTTTTTATCTTTGCTGCATAAAACGGATTATGTATTATGAAAAGAAAGACTATTATTATCATTTTAGCACTACTGCTGTTTATCATCGTGCTTATCGCTGGTAAAAAAGCAGGATGGTTTGGCGATGACCAAGAATTGGTATCAGTTGAAACTCAAAAGGTTACTGCGGCTACCCTTACGCAAAAAGTATCGGCTACTGGTAAAATACAACCAGAGTTGGAAATTAAACTGTCGTCGGAGGTATCGGGTGAAATTATAGAACTGCCTATAAAAGAGGGACAAATGGTGAAAAAGGGCGACCTATTAGTGCGTATTAATCCTGATATTTACCAGTCAGGACTCAATAGGGTGTTGGCAAGCCTTGAAACGGTACGCGCTTCGCAACAACAATCAGAAGCAAGCTATAAAGAGGCTGAAGAGAACTACAAGCGCAATAAGTTGCTTTTTGACAAAGGGGTGATTTCGAAGGCTGAATGGGATAAGATAGTTTCGGCTTACGAGATGGCTAAAGCAGCCCGTGAGTCGGCGCGCTATAATGTGCAGAGTGCAATGGCAAGCGTATCAGAAGCGCAAGATAACCTAAAGAAAACACAGATATATTCGCCCTCTGATGGTACTATCTCTAAGCTTAGCGTAGAGTTGGGCGAGCGCGTGGTGGGTACGATACAAATGACCGGTACAGAGATTATGCGCGTGGCTAACCTCGGCAGTATGGAAGTAGAAGTAGATGTGAATGAAAACGATATAGTGAAAGTGAACAATGGGGCAGAGGTGAATGTAGAAGTTGATGCTTATCCTAAACGCACTTTTAAAGGTACCGTGACCAACATAGCTAACACCGCTAATGCAACCGCAAGTGCTGACCAAGTAACGAACTTCAAAGTGAAAATACATATAGAAGAAAGTTCGTATACTGACCTTGTGAAAGATAAAAAAGAAGGGTATTCTCCTTTCCGCCCAGGGATGACAGCTACAGTTGATATTCTTACCCAAACGAAAAAAGATATAGTAGTGGTGCCTATTAGTGCCATTATAGTGAAAAAGAAGTCGGAAATAGACGAGAAGACACCTAAAGAAGAGGCTGATAAGCGACAAGAGGCGGTATTTGTGTACAAAGATGGCAAGGCAGAGCTTAGAGCAGTGACTACTGGTATTCAGGATAATCTGAATATAGAAATTCTTTCGGGCGTAGCTAAAGATGAAGAGATTATCACAGGGCCTTATAATGTGATATCTAAGACTCTTAAGAATAATGAGAAAGTTAGTAAATTAGCAAATTAGCAAATTAGTATATTTGGCAATATGAACGTGAAGCAAATCCTAACAATCTTTGTAATTAGTCTTCTAATATTTCTTAGTAGTTGCAATTCTATGAAAAGGCAAATAGATCCTTATCAAGAGAAAATTGGCAAGAAAGGCGATGATTACTCATTGTCTTATTATAAAAGTAAAAGGGCGTCGGTTAAAAGTATTTTAAATATTAAAATTTTTGAAGGAGACGGCTCTTTGTCAACTAGTAATTTGTATTTACATATTAATGGACTGCCTATTATTTCAAATTATAAAGAAAATTTTTATCTTCTTCCTAATAGAAAATACGATGTGCAAGTCACTACTTTTTCAGGGTATAAAGGTGTGTATATAAATAATATAAAGATGAAAGAGAAAGATTCGGTAGTGCTAAATGTATATCTGAAAGAACCTGCTCTGATATTTTGTGAGTAGCACAAAATGAAGAAAGGCTATACACGCTGGGGCAAATTGGCAAATTATTTTGTATAATAAATAAAAAGTATTACTTTTGCAAAAATTATAATACCTATAATTATGTATTGGACATTAGAACTTGCATCTTATTTAAGTGATGCACCGTGGCCTGCTACTAAAGATGAGCTTATTGATTATGCCATTCGTACAGGTGCTCCTATGGAGGTGGTAGAAAACCTTCAGGAAATTGAAGACGAAGGAGATATGTATGAATCTATTGATGAAATCTGGCCTGATTATCCGTCAGAAGAGGACTATCTTTGGAATGAAGATGAGTATTAGAAAAAGTCTCAACAGAGACTTTTTTTTGATTTGTTGATATGACAATTTGGCAGGAACTGTCAGTTTGGTATATTTATTGACTAAAAACAAGAGACGAAAAATAAATATTAATAATTTAATAATTGACCATTATAAATGAGTATTATCAATTCACTTATTAAGCTATTCGTGGGCGATAAAGCCAAAAACGATTTGAAGTCTATTCAGCCGTTGGTTGAAAAGATTAAGGCGTATGCAGCAGAGTTAGAGCATATTAGCAATGACGAATTGCGCGGCAAGACGATTGCCTTCAAAGAAAAAATAAAAGAGGCTCGGGCTGCTTTTGACACGCGAATAGCTGACCTACAAACACAAGCGAATGCTACGGAAGATATAGACAAGAAAGAAGACCTTTATACTGAAATTGATAAACTCAGTGCAGAGGCTTATCAGGCTTCTGAAAAAGTGCTAAACGATATTTTGCCTGAAGCCTTCGCTACGATGAAGGAAACCGCAAGACGTTTTGCTACTAACGAGACTATCAGCGTAACAGCTACTCCGCGTGACCGCGAGCTATCGGCTACCCACGACTATGTGACCATAGAAGGGGATAAGGCAATATGGGAAAACCATTGGGATGCGGCTGGTAAAGACGTTACTTGGGATATGGTGCACTATGATGTGCAACTTATCGGGGGTATTGCCCTACACCAAGGTAAGATAGCTGAGATGCAAACCGGTGAAGGTAAGACCCTTGTGGCTACACTGCCTGTATATCTGAATGCCCTAACAGGTAACGGGGTGCACTTAGTAACCGTGAACGACTATTTGGCACGCCGAGATAGTGCGTGGATGGGGCCTCTGTTTGAGTTTCACGGCTTGCGAGTGGACTGTATAGACAACCACCAGCCAAACTCACAGGCTCGTCGCAATGCGTATAACGCTGATATTACCTATGGTACTAACAACGAATTTGGTTTTGACTATCTGCGCGACAATATGGCGCACACCTCTGAAGACCTTGTACAACGCGCACATAACTACGCAATCGTCGATGAGGTGGACTCAGTGCTTATAGACGATGCGCGTACACCGCTTATCATCTCGGGACCTACTCCTAAAGGCGACCGCCACGAGTTTAACGAATTAAAACCTTTAGTAGCCGATTTGGTAGAAAAACAGCGTACTTACTTAACTAAAGTACTTGCCGATGCTCGTAAACTAATAGCAGAAGGCAATACTAAAGAGGGTGGTTTTCAACTATTGCGCGTATATCGCGGCTTGCCAAAGAACAAAGCTCTTATAAAATTCCTCAGTGAAGAAGGGGTAAAACAACTGCTACAGAAGACCGAAAACTACTATATGCAGGATAACAATCGCGAAATGCCTAAGGTAGATGCTGAACTTTACTTCGTGATTGATGAGAAAAACAACCAAATAGAGCTTACTGATAAAGGTTTTGCTGATATAGCTTCTTACGATGGTGATAAAAACTTCTTCGTATTGCCTGATATAGGGGTGGAAATTGCTAATATTGAGAGCCAAAATCTGCCGATAGAAGAGGAAGCTAAGCTAAAAGAAAAGCTATTGCAAGACTTCACCGTAAAAAGTGAACGCATTCACACCCTTAACCAGTTGCTAAAAGCCTATACACTCTTTGAAAAAGATGTGGAATACGTGCTTATAGACAATAAAGTGTTGATAGTAGATGAGCAAACAGGTCGTATAATGGACGGGCGCCGTTATTCTGACGGATTGCACCAAGCGATTGAGGCTAAAGAGAACGTGAAGATAGAGGCCGCTACGCAAACCTATGCTACTATCACGCTGCAAAACTACTTCCGTATGTATAGCAAGTTATCGGGTATGACCGGTACGGCTATTACCGAGGCGGGAGAGTTTTGGGAAATATACAAATTGGATGTGATGGAAATACCTACCAACCGTCCTATTGCTCGTAAAGACTACAATGACCTGATATACAAAACTAAGCGTGAAAAGTACAACGCGGTGATTGACAAAGTAGTATCACTATCAGAAGCAGGACGTCCTGTACTTATAGGTACTACTTCGGTAGAGGTATCGGAGCTTTTGAGCCGTATGCTAACGATGCGCAAGATAAAACACAATGTATTGAACGCTAAGTTGCACAAGAAAGAGGCAGAGATTGTAGCTGAA
This sequence comes from Capnocytophaga leadbetteri, assembly GCF_003054025.1. Lineage (GTDB taxonomy): Bacteria > Bacteroidota > Bacteroidia > Flavobacteriales > Flavobacteriaceae > Capnocytophaga > Capnocytophaga leadbetteri. The sequence goes on along the minus strand of NZ_QBKG01000003.1, from coordinate 182,161 downwards.
GCAGGGCAATCGGGAGTAGTAACTATCGCTACCAATATGGCAGGACGTGGTACGGACATTAAGCTAAGTCCGGAAGTGAAAGCTGCTGGAGGTTTGGCTATCATAGGTACTGAGCGCCATGATTCGCGTCGTGTAGACCGTCAGTTACGTGGTCGTTCAGGACGTCAGGGAGACCCAGGAAGTTCGCTTTTCTACGTATCATTAGAAGATAACCTAATGCGTCTGTTTGGTTCAGAGCGTATAGCGCGCTTAATGGACAAACTCGGACACAAAGAAGGTGATGTGATAGAGCACTCTATAATGACCAAACGTATAGAAACCGCTCAGAAGAAAGTAGAGGAGAATAACTTCGGTATCCGTAAGCGTCTGTTAGAGTATGATGACGTGATGAACGCACAGCGCGAGGTGATATACAAGCGTCGCCGCCACGCCCTTGAGGGAGAACGCCTAAAAGTGGATTTGGCAAATATGATATTCGACACCTGCGAGGTGATAGTAGAAAGCAATAAGAGCACTAATAACTATAAGAATTTTGAGTTTGAATTGATAAAATACTTCTCGCTCAAGACTCAAATATCAGAAGCTGAATTTGCTAAAGCTACTAATAACGAACTGACTTTCAGACTTTATCGCGAAGTGTTAGACCACTATCAGCAAAAGACAGAGCGCAGTGCTGCACAAGCTTTCCCTGTGATAAGAGAGGTATATGAAAACCCTTCGAATACTTATGAGCGTATAGTAGTGCCTTTCACCGATGGTCAGAAGATGCTCAACATAGTAACAGACCTAAAAGAAGCATACGAAAGTGGAGGTAAGAAACTTATTAGTGATTTTGAAAAGAATATTACCTTAGCGATTATTGATGATGAGTGGAAAACGCATTTGCGCCAAATGGATGAGCTTAAACAATCGGTACAGTTGGCGGTACACGAACAGAAAGACCCGCTACTTATCTATAAGTTTGAGGCTTTCCAACTCTTCAAAGCAATGATAGATAAGGTAAACAAAGATATAGTGTCTTTCCTTTTCAGAGCAGAGCTACCTACACAAGCTCCTGCCGTACAAGAGGCTCACGCCCCTCAGCGCAGTAATGAACACTACCAAACAAACAAAGAGGAAGTGCTCAACAGCGATGAAATGGCAGCCCAAGCACGCGAGGTAGGACAACAAGCTTCGCAAAGGCGTTCGGCAGTAGAGACTATCATACGCGAACAACCTAAAATAAACCGTAATGAAAAGGTAACGATACAACACATCCGTACCGGTGAACGCAAAGAAATGAAATACAAACAAGCGATGCCGCTATTGGAAGGTGATTGGATATTGGTTAATTAGTTAATTGGCTAATTTATAGATTTACAGATTTAAAAGATACTTTGCCAAAGGTTATAGCACCAACGCTACGCCCTTTGGCAAAGTTTTTTTTGTAAAGATAGCAGTTTGCCAATTGATTAATTATTCTTATCTTTGCCCAAAATATAGTATACACGATTAGAATGAATAAACTAAATATTTTTCTGTTAGTTTTTTGTTTTCATATCTCTCTGTGGTCAGTGGCGCAAGAGGATACTGATGACGGTATGATTGACACTGAAAAAGAGCGGGTGGCGCCAACTTCAGTGGTTGATTCGCTTTACCTTGAAGACCAATTTTATTTGGGTTTTACCTATGATTATCTGGCGGGGAAGGCGTCTAATGTGGTGCAGCACAACCTTTCGAGGGGCTTGCACTTGGGGTATATACGCGACCTACCTCTGAATGCGGAGCGCAATTTGGGGTTCGGTTTGGGGATTGGCTATGCTTATGACCGTGTGTATAATAATATGTTAGCAAAAAAGACTAGTGCGGGTATTAGCTATGAAATTGTAGAGCATTTTAGAGATTTGAATCTGTCGCGCAATTTCTTCGAGACGCATACGATAGAGATACCGGCTGAGTTTCGTTTTCGTACCTCTACGCCTTATTCGCATAAGTTTTGGCGTGTGTATGCGGGGGTGCGATTGGCGTATATCTTCAGCAGTAAGAGTTTGTACACTGCCGATGATGTTTCTACTTCGTTTGCTAACAGTCAGCTGAATAGGGAGTTTCAGCTGAAACCTTATATAGCGTTTGGCTATAATGCGCTGAACTTTTTTGTACAGTACAACCTTACTCCGCTACTTAAAAATGCCGAGACTACCGATGGTACAAGCCTGAAATCGAATATCTTGCAGATAGGGCTGATGTTTTATATTTTATAAGGAGAGGGCAGCAAGTTGCTTGTTTAAAATCTCACACTAATTACACTGAAAACACAGATGTTCTTTGAGTTACAAGAGAGATACGTACGGAGTAGCAGCTTCCACTGCTGGATTTTCACAGAGAGAAGTGCAAAAAAGTTTAAATGTAAATGTTGTGTATTTTAGAGGGAGGGGCTAAATGTAAGAAATCAGTCAAAAAAGTCAATCAAACTAATTCTGATTGACTATGATACTATAGAATTATAAAAAGAAGAATAATATGAACGATTACGAAAAGTTTAAATGTTTATTAGAATATTTTGTAGCGCACTTGGAGTATTGCGTTACCGAAAACAAGAATAATAGAGGCTATGATAAATACATCAAACCTTTTGAAGAAAAAGGGAGTTTTAAATGGAGTGGTTTTGGTCGTAAAGAAGAAAAAATACAAAACCAAGTTAAGAATTGGGAAAACTATCAAAATGGTAGAATTACTATAAATATATTAGCTTCTTCTTACACCAATAGAGGTAGTTATTTAAATTGGATACACACTTCAATAAATGTAATTGCTGTTTGGCAAAAGGATGCTAATAGTATTGAATGTCTAAGAATTGTAAAAAACTCATATCCTATTACAAATGCAGAAGAAGTTTTGACTGTTAGTGTACAAAAGTTAGGACTCTTTGATGATCAAGAACCCAATGATAAGTTGCAACATTTTTTTGATAAATTTAATGAGTTAATTATGGAAGAAAAAGGAAAAGGGAATGTTTTTCAGTACGTTCAAAAGCTAAAAAACTCTAAAAACATTATTCTTACAGGAGCTCCTGGTACTGGTAAAACTTTTTTAGCTAAAGAAATTGCTAAACAAATGATAGGTGTACAAGACGATGAAATTTTCGTAAAGAGTCCTCAGTTTGGTTTTGTACAATTTCACCCTTCTTACGATTATACTGATTTTGTAGAAGGACTTCGCCCTGCTAATAACGACAATGGAAATGTTGGCTTTGAATTAAAAGACGGCATTTTCAAAAAATTCTGCCAACAAGCTAATAAAAAGAAAGATAACTTTGATGTATTGTATAATAACTTTATAGACGATTTATTACAAAATCCTATAACACTTTCAACACCAACCCAGAAAAAGCCTTTTACCTTAGAAGCTAATAGTAAAAACTCTTGTGTGGCTATTCCTCAAACAGAAGTTGGTACACGTCTATCAATCACCAAAGAAATGATAGCAGCTTATCTTTACAATGGTGTGATAAGAGATTGGAAACCTTATTTAGTATCGGTAGCCGAGTATTTCAAAAATACTTATAATTTCAAACCCGAAAAAATAGGAAATGATAAAAACTACGTTTTTGTAATCGACGAAATCAACAGAGGTGAAATCTCTAAAATTTTTGGAGAGCTCTTTTTTAGTATTGACCCTACTTACAGAGGAGTAAAAGGAGCCGTCAAAACTCAATATGCGAATATGCAAGGTGAAGACGAGTCTTTCTACGTGCCCGAAAACGTCTATATCATCGGCTGTATGAATGATATTGACCGAAGTGTGGAAAGTTTTGATTTTGCTATGCGACGCCGCTTTACTTGGATAGAAGTTACTGCTCAAGAAAGCGCTATAAATATGGGACTAACTGAACCAATAACAAAAGCTATGGAAAGACTCAATGAGGCTATTGAGAATATAGTAGGTTTCAGCAGTGCTTACCATATAGGAGGTGCTTATTTTCTGAATACTAAAGGTAAGTGCATTCAAGACGAAGAGTTAGAAAATGTATGGGATTATCGCATAGAACCTTTATTAAAGGAATATTTACGCAGTATACCTAATGGAAAAGATGAGTTAGAAAAATTAAAAAATGCTTTCTTTGATAATGAGGATAACGGACAATAATTATAACGGTGAAAAACTTAATTCTCAGTATATAGCAGACCTAACCCCTATTGCCAATCATAGTATAACACACTTACTAAATGAAAATCCTAATTTGTTAGTTTTTCCACAATCTTTAGAGAATTATCTCAACAAACCTATTCTCAAGATTGAAGGAGGCAAGTTGTACACTAACAACATAATGGGATTTGTAGGACGCAACACAAGTAAGGTTACTATCACTTCTCGTTTTGCAAAAGATGATGAGAATGATTTCTTTTTGCACTATATGCTGCAAAAAGTATTGGCTGCTAATGTGTTTAATTTTGAACAGAGCCCTAATAACAAAGAAACTATTTGGGATTTTTGGCTCTACTTATTTCCTTATTGCTTAAAAAAAGCTTATGCACAAGGGCTTTATAAAGCTTACCAACGCAAGCAATATAATGATGCAAATGTAAAAGGAACTATAGATGTAAAACGTCATCTACTTAAAAACCTACCTTTTGCAGGCAAAATAGCTTATACAACCAAAGAACATAGCTACGATAATCCTTTATCACAACTCATCCGCCATACTATTGAGTACCTAAGAACACATCCTATAGGTAATGCCTTGCTGAATACAGATTCCGAAATGCGTACTATGGTTAGCCAATTTGTTTTTCACACTCAAAACACCTATAACAAAAATGCTCGGTATAAAGTGATAATGGCAAACACCAAACCCTTTGTACATCCTTATTTTACAGAATATGCTCCTCTGCAAAAAATATGTTTGAACATCCTAAACCACGAAAAACTGACATTTGGCGAAGAAAAAGATAAAATATACGGACTTCTTTTTGATGGTGCTTGGCTGTGGGAAGAATACCTAAATACTTTTTTAGATGAAGATTTTAAACATCCTGAAAATCTCAAAGGTAATGGAAGAAAATACCTTTTTAAAAAAAGAAAACAACCTATCTACCCCGACTTTATCAGCAGAAGTGGCTCTCCAAAACTTGTAGGAGATGCTAAATATATACCTTTAGATGAGCATAAAAGTTATGGAGAAGATTCAGAAAGAGCTATTAGCATCTACTACAAAACGATTACGTATATGTACCGTTTTGAAACAAATAGAGGTTTTCTACTTTATCCTTGTAGCAAAAAAGATAGCGACAAACCATTTTTTTCTGAAGAACTCTATATAGACGGGAATGCAGAAAATAGAATTTTAGAAAAAATAGGAATGACAATTCCTCAACATACAGAAAGTTTTGGTATTTTTGCCTCCAAAATGAGAGAAAATGAACGTGTTTTAAGAGAATATTTTTCTGAGAGGTAAACCAAATAATAAACAAATAAATAAAATAAATGGAAGCTCATTTTACACGTTGGCGCCTCATATTGGGGCAAGATGCTCCTGCTATGGAAGGGGTTGCCTTAGACGAACAGCAGTCGCTTATGGACGCTACGCTGGCTGCTCTGTATGACCATACCGATGGGAAAGGGGGTAATGCTGGTGGTAAGCGCTCAGCAGGATTGGGGAACTCGGCTCCTAACTTGGCTAAATGGCTGACAGATGTTCGCTCGTTCTTTCCGCCAGATGTGGTGAGCGTTATACAAACAGATGCGATAGAGCGCAAAGGGCTTACTAAATTGCTCTTTGAGCCTGAAACCCTCAAGAATGTGAAGCCAGACCTCTCGATGGTAGGTACGCTGATGGCTCTGAAAGACCAGATACCTGCAAAATCGAAGGATACAGCACGAGAGTTAGTAAAAGAGGTGGTAGATGAGATTATGAAGCGTATGGAACAGAATTTGCGCAGAGCAGTGACGGGAGCACTGAACAAGAAAGCGCATACGCCTATCGCTAATTTTTCGTCTACTGACTGGAAACGCACTATTCAGCGCAACCTTAAAAACTACGACACAGCTACCAAGCGGCTTATTCCGGAGAAATTCTATTTCTTTGAACGTACCCAAAAGCAGAAGAATTGGACGGTGATATTGGATATAGACCAGAGTGGTTCGATGTGTGATTCTATTATCTATTCGTCGGTAATGGGGGCTATCTTTGCGAGTATGCCTGCGCTCGACACGCACGTAGTGGCATTTGACACCCAAGTAACAGACCTAACTGAGCTATGTAGGCAAGACCCTGTGGATATGCTTTTTGGGGTACAGTTGGGTGGGGGGACTGACATTAATAAGTCGGTGGCTTACTGCCAGAGTTTGATAGAAAATCCGCGTAAGACGATGTTTATTCTAATCTCTGACCTTTATGAGGGAGGCGTGCGTGCGGGGCTCTTGCGTCGCCTAAACGAGATGCACGAAGATGGGGTAAAGGTGATAGTGCTCTTAGCTCTCTCGGACAACGGTAAGCCTTATTATGATGAAAAACTCGGTAAAGAGATTAGCAAATTGGGTATTGCCTGCTTTGCTTGTACGCCTGACCGTTTGCCTGAACTCGTCGAAAATGCGCTGAAAGGCAATCCTTTATTACCTAAAGGAAATGACAAATGATAAATTGTAAAAGATGAAAAAACATTCAAAAGTTTGGAATGAAATCAAGACGAATGACTCTTGGTCGATATTTAAAATAATGGGAGAATTTGTACACGGCTATGAGCAAATGAGCTCTATAGGTCCGTGTGTGTGTATCTTTGGGTCGGCACGTATCAAGCCCGAAACGCCTTATTACGAACTGACGGTGCGTATCGCCCAAAAGATTGTAGATGAGGGGTTTGGCATTATCACAGGCGGGGGGCCTGGTATTATGGAGGCAGGCAACAAAGGGGCGCACCTCAATAAAGGTGTATCGGCAGGCCTCAATATCGACTTACCTTTTGAACAAACTAATAATAGCTATATAGACCACGATAAGAATATAAAATTTAATTATTTCTTTGCCCGCAAGGTGATGTTCGTAAAATATTCTAAGGCATTTGTAGCTATGCCGGGTGGTTTTGGTACTCTTGATGAGCTTTTTGAGACGCTAACTCTCGTACAAACCCGAAAAATAGATCAAATACCTATTATTTTAGTAGGGACTGACTATTGGGGAGGGCTATTAGAATGGATAAAGACGGTATTATTAGAGAAATTTGGCAATATCAATGCTGAAGATATGAATCTTGTACATTTGGTAGATACAGAAGATGAAGTTATTAGGGTTATTGAAGAGTTCTATAATAATAAACATCAGTTGAAACCGAATTTTTAAAACTATTAAAATAATGAATACTAAAAAACAAGTAAAATTTATTCTTTTATTGCTTATTTGCAGTTGGTTACCTATGAGCTTAACTGCGCAGCAAGGAGGTATGTGGATTCCTTCGCTTTTAGAAGGGATGAATGCCAAAGAGATGAAGTCTTTGGGAATGAAAATGTCGGTAAGCGATATTTATAGCGTGAACAAATCGAGTTTGAAAGATGCGGTACCGCACTTCAACGGAGGCTGTACTTCTGAGATGATTTCGAGCAGAGGGCTCTTGCTTACCAATCATCACTGCGGATATTCGCAAATACAATCGCATTCGTCTTTGCAAAACGATTACCTAACGAATGGTTTTTGGGCTAAAAACTTATCCGAAGAGTTGCCTAACAAGCACTTAGAAGTCACTTTTATCGTACGCATTGAAGATGTTACGCAGAAAGTATTAGAAGGAACGGCTTCCATTAGCGATGAGAATGAGCGTGCGGCTAAGATAGAGCGCAATGTAGCTTCGTTAGTGAAAAGTTCACCCAAAGAATCTTGGCAAGAGAATCGCATTCGTGCTTTCTATGAAGGCAATCAGTATATTCTCTTCGTAGTAGAAACATTTAAAGATGTACGTTTGGTAGGGGCGCCTCCTTCAGCTATAGGCAAATTTGGCTCAGATACTGATAACTGGGTATGGCCACGCCATACAGGTGACTTCTCTCTTTTCCGTGTATATGCTGATAAAAACAATCGTCCTGCAGAGTATTCAAAAGACAATGTACCATATCATCCTAAGCATTTTTTCCCTATTTCATTAAAAGGGGTAAAAGCAGGCGATTTTACGATGGTATTCGGTTATCCTGGTCGCACTCAGGAGTATCTGCCTGCTGTAGCTGTGGAGCAAATTGTAAATGTGTTGAATCCTGCTAAAATAGGTATTCGCGATGTGGTACTTAAAACTCAAGATGGTTTTATGCGTACCAACCCTGAAATAAAAATAAAATATGCCTCTAAATACGCTAGCGTGGCTAACTATTGGAAGAAATGGATAGGCGAAACGCAAGGTTTGAAGAAATCAGGAGCGGTAGCTTTGAAGAGAAAACAAGAAGAAAAATTCCAAAAAACTCTTGAAAAGAATGGTAAAACAGTTGTTTACGGACAATTATTACCACAATTTGCTGAGAAATATGCACAAATGCAAGATTACGCTTTGGCTAATGATCTCTTTTCAGAGTTAGTATTGCGCAATATAGACCTTTTGAGCAATGGTTATAGGGTATTACAATTGCAAAATGCCCTACATCAAAAAGGAGCACAATCATTTGCTGACCGCCGTCAGAATCTTTTAAACAGCCTTCAAACGGTATTTAAAAACAATGATAAGGCGGTAGACAAAGCTGTATTTGAGAAAGCGGTAGCTTACTACGCCCAAGCGATGCCAGCACACTTACTGTCAGCTAACTTGCAAAATCTTAATGCTTCAGCCTTAGCAGATAAACTGTACAACGAATCATTTTTAACTTCTTATAGCGAAATAGAAAAGGTGCTCAATCTACCTCAAGAGGATTTTGAAGCGCGTATGCAACAAGATGCAGGAGTACAGTTTGTACGCGAATTGGTGTTGCACTATATCGAAAAGGTAAGTCCGTATTACTATCGTTTAAATGATGAGATTACTGCACTGCAACGAACTTATATGAAAGCTCTTTTAGAGTTTGCTAAACCTGAAGATCGTCTTTTCCCTGATGCTAATAGCACTCTTCGCGTAACTTATGGCAAGGTAGCAGGTTACTCACCTAGCGATGCAGTAACTTACGATTATATGACTTATTTAGATGGGGTAATGGAGAAATATGTGCCTAATGACTATGAGTTTGATGTACCAGCTAAGTTGCGCGAGCTCTACGAGAAGAAAGATTATGGCATTTATGGTAAAAACGGAAAGATGCCTGTGTGCTTTGTAGCTACTAACCACACAACAGGAGGTAACTCAGGAAGTCCCGCTATTGACGCCAAAGGCAATCTGATAGGGCTTAACTTCGACCGTGTATGGGAAGGCACTATGAGCGACATACATTACGACCCCAATATCTGTCGCAATATAATGGTAGACATTCGCTATGTACTCTTTATTATTGATAAATATGCGGGGGCAGGCTATCTGATTGACGAGATGAAGCTGGTAAAATAGCACGTATTTCGCCAAAGTTGATTTATCAAAGAACTAAAAACCAAACAATATATGAAATTAAATAAACTAATAGACCACACGCTTCTAAAAGCAACAGCTACTCTTGCTGAGATAGAAACCCTTTGCAAAGAAGCGGTAGAGTACGATTTCTATTCGGTATGTGTGAATAGTTGTTATGTGGCTGCTGCTAAGAAATTCTTAGCAGACACTGATATCAAGGTTTGCAGTGTGGTAGGCTTCCCTTTAGGAGCAATGTCAGCCAAAGCTAAGTATTTTGAAACGAGCGAAGCCCTTGCTGATGGTGCCGATGAGATAGATATGGTGCTCAATGTAGGTTGGCTTAAATCGGGGGAAACACAAAAGGTATTAGACGATATTGCTACTTTAAAACAGTGTGTAGGCAAAAATCGCGTGCTAAAGGTAATACTTGAGACTTGCTACCTCACAGACGAGGAAAAACGCTTAGTTTGCAAGTTAGCCCTTGAGGCGCACGCCGATTTCGTAAAGACCTCTACTGGTTTTGGCACAGGTGGAGCTACTCTTGCTGATGTAAAACTGATGAAAGAGTGCGTACAAGGCAAGGCAAAGGTAAAAGCCTCCGGAGGTATCCGCGATTACGAGACTGCTATGCAGTATGTAGCCCTTGGGGTAGAGCGCATAGGCACCTCTAATGGTATCGCTATTTTAAAAGGTGAAAAAGGAACAGGTTACTAATGAAGATTATCAGTTATAATGTAAATGGCATTCGTGCTGCTCTTACTAAAGGTTTTACAGAGTGGTTGAAAAGTGCTAACCCCGATGTGCTTTGTCTGCAAGAGATTAAGGCTTTAGAAGCACAAATACCTACTGAAGTATTTACAGAGTTAGGCTATACTTACCAGTATTACCACAGTGCCGAAAAGAAAGGGTATAGTGGGGTGGCTATTCTCTCTAAAATAAAGCCTAAACACGTAGAGGTAGGTACAGGTATTGACTATATGGATAAAGAAGGACGAGTACTCCGTGCGGACTTCGATACCCTCTCAGTGATGAGTCTTTATCTGCCTTCAGGTACCAATCCCGACCGTTTAGACTTCAAGCTAACCTTTATGGCAGACTTTCAGAAATATATTGACAAGTTGAAACAAACAATACCTAATCTTGTTATCTGTGGCGACTACAATATCTGTCACGAAGCGATAGACATACACGACCCTGTGCGCAATGCTACTGTATCGGGCTTCTTACCTATAGAGCGCGAATGGTTAGATAAGTTTATGAAGAGTGGGTTTATAGATAGTTTTAGGTACTTTCACAAAGAACCTCATCAGTACTCTTGGTGGAGTTATCGAGCCAATGCCCGCAATAACAACAAAGGATGGCGTATTGATTATCACTTAGTATCAGCTCCTTTAGAAAACCGTATGGAGCGCGCACTTATCCTTCCTGAGGCAAAACATAGCGACCATTGCCCTATAGTATTAGAGGTTAGTGACAAATAATAAATAGTAAATCAATAAAAAAAGGCTGTTGAACCAATTGTTCAACAGCCTTTTTATGATTATTTATAGCAGCTATAACGCTTTGATTACCAACGAATGATAGCACTACCCCACGTAAAGCCACTACCAAAAGCAGCGAGTACCACTAAGTCGCCCTCTTTTATTCTGCCCTGTTGTACTGCTTCAGTAAGAGCAATAGGCACAGAGGCAGCGGTAGTATTACCATACTTCATTATATTGTTAAATATTTGTTTATCAGAGAGTTTAAATTGGTGCTGAACAAATTGCGATATACGGTAATTTGCTTGATGAGGAATCAATATACTAATATCTTTACGACTAAGCCCATTAGCTTTCAATCCCTCTTCTATTACCTCTGCAAAGCGTACTACAGCATTCTTAAATACAAACTGACCATTCATATAAGGGTAATAACTCACATCGTCAGGGTCATTTTCAGCCAAAATCTGAGGCACCCATTTAGTACCTACACCAGGAGTAATCATCGCCAATTCAGTAGCGTGTTCCCCTTGACTGTGCAAGTGTGTAGAGAGAATACCGCGAGCAGGGTCATCAGAGCGAGACACCACAGCAGCCCCAGCACCATCGCCAAAAAGTACCGCCATATTGCGTCCGCGTGTACTCATATCCAGCGCAGGCGATTGCGTTTCAGCACCTATCACAAGGATATTTTTGTACATACCAGTTTTGATAAACTGGTCAGCTACCGATAGCGCATAGATAAAACCCGAACACTGGTTGCGAATGTCTAAAGCACCCACTGTTCTTAGTCCTAATTCTTTTTGGACTAATACCCCACACCCAGGGAAGTAATAATCCGGACTAAGAGTTGCAAAGATAACAAAGTCAATCTCATCTTTACTCACTTGCGCAGCTTCAAGGGCTTTAAGACTGGCTTTCACTCCCATCGAGGTAGTGGTATCAGTCCCTTTTAGCACGTGTCGGCGTTCTTTTATGCCAGTACGCTCTTGTATCCACTCGTCGCTAGTATCCATTAGCTTCGATAAATCATCGTTAGTTACTACATTGTCAGGGACGTAAAACCCTAATCCCTTAATTCTTGATATATACATATTTTTAGTTTTTAGTTGTTATTCTTCAGCTTCTTAGTCTTAGCATAGAGTCACCTTCTAACCTCTAACGGACTAATCACTAACGACTAAATAAACACCTCTAACAAGTCCATTCCCTTAGTTTTAACCTCTAATTTGTTACAAGAGGCAGGGAAAAGCACAGTTTCACCTTGTTTGATAGGCAACTCAGTCGTACCATCACCTATTGTACCCTCTCCTTTTACGCACATATAGATGTGAAAAGAGTCATCTTGAGCAAGAGATTTCTCAAAACCAGCTGTAAGAGGCAACAAATTAGTAATAAAATAAGGGCAATTCACCACTTTGTTCACCTCATTAGCCGTATTAGTGTATTTTACTTTGAAGTCATCTTTCTTCTCGTAATCAATAGCATCAAGCGCTAATTCGGTGTGCAATTCGCGCAGGTTGCCATTTTTATCTCTTCTGTCGAAGTCATACACGCGATAAGTAATATCGCTAGTTTGCTGAATTTCAGCAATGATAATCCCCTTGCCAATAGCGTGCACTTTACCCGTATTGATGAAGAAAGTATCGCCATCTTTCACCTTTTCGTAGTTCAGAATATCAGTAAGTGTACCATTGTTGAGGTGCTGTTGGTACTCTTCTTTGCTAACCGTTTTGTTGAAACCCACAATCAGTTCAGCCTCAGCATCAGCGTGAAGCACATACCACATTTCTGTTTTGCCAAAAGAATTATGACGTTCTTTAGCCAATTTATCGTTAGGATGCACCTGTATAGAAAGGTCTTCGCGTGCATCTATAAATTTAATAAGGATAGGAAAATCACGACCAAAACGCTCGTGTACGTGCTTGCCAAGCAACTCATTAGGATATAAATCAATCAGTTCTTGCAGACTCTTGCCCTCAAGAGCCCCGTTGGCTACTACTGAAATATCACCAGGAACGCCCGATACCTCCCAGCTTTCGCCAGTAATGTCGCTTTCAATAGGTTTGTTGAATAAAGTTTTTAGTTTAGTACCACCCCAAAGACGTTCTTTGAGGATAGGTTTAAATTTTATAGGATACATTTTTATTAAGGTTTGTTAATTAAACACCGCAAAGATACAAATAATTTGCTAATTTGCCAATTTTCCCATTTGCTAATTATTTCTATAAACTTCCTCGAAAGGCAATCTAAATCTTTCTCCCCATATGCCACGCTCTTCACGAAGCCCACAAGTCACCACCATACACACTTCAGCTCCATAAGGTAGGTGTAGCAGTTTCTTAATACGATGGCTATCATATCCCCCTAACGGACAAGTATCATACCCTTCCTCTGCCATTGCAAGCATAAAAGTTTGCGCTACAAGCCCGCAGCTTTTATGTACTTCTACGCGTATATCACTTTCAGAGAGTTCTCGCACCATAGGGCGAAACCAACCGATTACCCCAGAGAGTTTGCGAAAAGCACCTAATAAGCCAAAAAAACGACTGTATACAAAAGGAATTAGTTTCTCGTAAAGGCTCTCTTTATCTTTAATGCGCTTAGCTTGCCTTTCAGGCGGACTATTGCGCTGTATATTACCGCGTTCAAATTCCAAAATCATCTTGGCGTGCTGGCGGTGTTTGTCTTGTCGAGTCACGAAAACCACCATCTGTTGTGCCGTGCTTGCTGTAAGCTGCCCCAAGCAGGCTTGTGCTAATTTTTCTAACAAAGCCTTATCAGTAATATGGTACAACTCATACAGTTGCATATTGAAACCAGTAGGAGCTAGTGTAGCGAGTCTAAGGCATTCACGCACCTTTTCCTCACTAATGGGCGTAGGAGCGTAATAACGCACCGCCCTACGGAAGTTTAAAATATCTTTTAACATATAGTTGTTAGGTGTTAATAAATTAAGTCAAATTAGTAGCAAGAGCTTTAGCTTCAGCGGACAAAAGTACAAAATAAAATCTAAAAACTTACAGTCTTACCAAGTGATAATTTTATCTACTATAGCTTGCTGCTCCGAAGCCGTTCTACGCAAATAGATACGAGTAGTCTCAATACTCTCGTGCCCCATAAGGTCAGCCAGAAGCGAAATATCATTAAAAGCCTCCAAGAAATTCTTAGCATATCTATGCCTAAATGAATGCGGATAGACCACTTGAGTATTCATACCATATTTCTCAGCAAAAAACTTAAGTTTTTGAGCAATGCCACGCGTAGTGATACGTTCTCCTAAGCGGTTAACGAAAAGATAGCCCGATGTTTTCTCTTGTGCTTTGAGCCATTCTGTAGCCTCATTGCGCAGTTGTTCAGGAATAAACAGCCGCCTCACTTTGCCACCCTTAGTATAAAGGTCAAAATAACCAATCTGCACGTGTTCAGCTTTTATTTGGATAAGCTCGCTAACTCTTGCACCAGTAGCAGCCAAAAAGCGCACCACGAAGTACCACATAGGGTTCTCTTCCTGTCGCAGCTGCTCTTTCAAGAAAAGGTAATCCGCCTGACTAATCACGTTTTCCAAATAAGTGCGTTGTTGTACTTTTACCGATTTAAGTCGAAGTTTAGGCTTACCGATATGTTCCAGGAATTTATTAAGAGCCTGAATGCGCAAGTTCACCGTTTTAGGTTTAAAATGCTCTATCAGGTAAGTTTTGTAAAGTAACAAATGCCGTTTATTCAAGACGGAATATTTACTATAAAAATCATTTACAGCATACAGATAAGCAGTAATAGTATTTTCTGCCATATTGCGCTCTTTCAGAGCAGTTTCAAAGTTTGTAACCATATCGTTTTGTTTTTTTATATATTAATGGGTACAATATAAGAAACAGCAGATAATATTTCCTAAGTTTCCTATTATGAGAAGTTCACCCTATCAGGCGAGGTAAAATGTATTGATGAGGAAATACCTTTTGAGATACCTAACGGGTGGGAGTGGTGTATTATTGGAAATCTATTTAATCACAACAATGGGAAACAGTTAAACAGAAGTAATTCTTCAGGGGAGTTAATGAGTTATATTACAACTTCTAATCTTTATTGGAATGGTTTTATACTCAACAATCTCAAAAAAATGCCTTTTGAGATTAAAGAGATTGAGCGTTGTCAAGCAATTAAAGGAGATTTGTTGGTTTGTGAAGGAGGAGATATAGGACGTTCTTGTATTTGGGAAAACGATGAACCCATAATGCTTCAAAATCACATACATAAACTTCGTGCATATCTTCCTTTATGTACACGATACTTTTACTATATTTTTTATTTATATAATCTTTCTGGATTAATTGGGGGTAAAGGAATAGGCATACAAGGTTTTTCATCTCAAACTCTACATACAACACGCGTTCCTCTTCCCCCACTTGCTGAACAGCAACGTATTGTAGAAAAAATAGAGAAACTTATCCCTCATATTGAGCACTATAGCAAAGCACAAACAGAACTTGATTTGCTCAACAGAAACATTAAAGAACAGCTAAAAAAGTCTGTTCTGCAATACGCTATTGAAGGGAAACTTGTACCTCAAGATGAAACAGAAGGCACGGCTGAGGTATTATTAGAACAAATACAGAAAGAAAAGCAAAAACTATATGAAGAAAATAAGCTAAAGAAGAAAGACCTAGAACACAGCACTATCTTTAAAGATGAGGATAACAAGTACTATGAGAAGATAGGGAAAAATGTTACCTGTATAGACGAGGAAATATCTTTTGAAATACCTAAAAATTGGAGGTGGTGTAGAGTAAGAGATTTGGGACTTACAGAAACAGGTACAACTCCTCCAAAAAGTAATCCTAATTTTTTTGGTGATCATATTCCTTTTCTAAGTCCAGCTAATATACAACAAAATAGGATTGTTAATGAAAATCAATGGTTATCTAAGGAAGGAATGTTGTATGGTAGAGTAGTTCCCTGTAATTCTATTCTCCAAGTATGTATAGGAGGCTCAATAGGTAAATGTGCTATTGTTAATAAATCTGTAACTTTCAATCAACAAATCAACTCTATTACTCCTATTTTATGTGAACCCAAATTTCTATATTACTATTTACTTTCTAATACTTTTTTTCTTGCTATGATTGAAAAATCAACAGGAACCGCTACTCCAATTATAAATAAGGGAAATTGGGAACGATTATTATTTCCTCTTCCTCCACTTGCTGAACAACAACGTATTGTAGAATCTATTGATGCTATTTTTCGTTGTATAGAAAACTAATTCTTTTCTATACAACGAAAAATATTTTGAATGGTATTTACTATTCTTTGCTGTTCAGATAGGGGTGGAAGAGGAATTAGATGTTCGACTAATTTAACGCGAGATATATTTGGTTGAGCACCTCCTTCTCCTCTCTTTATGAATTGTTCTCTACTTGCCATTAAAAAATAAAAAAGATACCAATTATTTATTAGATAGGGAGAACATCCACAACAAGCTTGATTAGTAGTGAGTTCTTTGCCTGCTATTGCTAATTTACCAATTGTAGCTCCATACATTGCTATAAGTACATTACCTACTTTATTTATACGTAAAGAGCATTCTTGAAAAGCTTTTTCTGTAATTTTTTCTTCGGTATCAAAAACAATTCCATTATTTAATTCTCCTGTTTTTAACCATAATATTTTGCCATTGTAATAATTAGGATTACTACGAGAAGGAGTTGACCCAGCTCCCCAATCTCCTATCTGCCCCATTCTTGCCCACACCCACCCATTAGGTATTTCAAAAGGTATTTCCTCATCTATACAGGTAACATTTTTCCCTATCTTCTCATAGTACTTGTTATCCTCACCTTTAAAAATAATGCTGTGTTCAAGGTCTTTTTTCTTTAGCTTATTTTCTTCATATAGTTTTTGCTTCTCTTTCTGTATTTGCAGTAATAGTTCTTCAGCCGTGCCTTCTGTTTCATCTTGTGGTACAAGTTTCCCCTCTATCGCATATTGCAGAACAGACTTTTTTAACTGTTCTTTAATGTTTCTGTTAAGCAAATCAAGTTCTGCTTGTGCTTTGCTATAATGTTCAATATGAGGGATAAGTTCCTCTATTTTTTCTACAATACGCTGTTGCTCTTTTAAAGGAGGGAGACCTATAAAAAGTGAATAAAATAATTCCTTATTAAGATGTGGTATAGCAGCTCCTTTTTTTGAATTACGAAGTAGGTCTTTATAGAACTGTATAAAGTAAAGTACATATTGTAAATTCATTACAGAACTTACCCATAGTTTTTTAAATGTACTTCCCATATAACCATCGCATGGAACTGTAAAAACCTCTCCAGAGTTTTCTCCGTCCACCAAAATTATATTATCTCCTTTCGTTATGAATCTCCCATTTTTTAAGTAATTACCTTCTGTTTTTCCTCGTAAAAACTTAGCATCAAGACATATATTCTGTCCTTCTTTTTTCTCTCCGTCAGTGAGAATGCAAATAAATGATAATCTAACTACAGACCAACTATTTGGAAAGTTGTAATCACTTTCTATTTCAATAATTTTCTCCCCTAACTTCTCATAATAGGAATTATCCTCTCCTCTAAAAATAACAGAAGGGTTCTTTTCCTTCTTGATTTTCTTTTCTTCCACAAGCCGAGCTTTCTCTTCCCGAATGCGTTCAAGAAGTACAGAGGTAGGCTCATCATTAGGGTCTTGTGGCACAAGTTTGCCCTGTATAGCTTGCTGAAGTATAGATTTGCGTAATTGGTCTGCTGTCATCTTTCTATTCCTAAAATCTGTTGTATTTCCGAAAGAGTTTTGTCTATTTCGTGCTCAAGGGCAGCACGTCTTTTGTAGTAGTTGTCCAAAAGCTCTGCTGGGGGTAGTATTTCCTCCTCATCTTTGGGGAATTTACATTGGTCGAGGTTGCAATCCATCGCTAAGAGCTCTTGCGCGGTAAATACTCTCGACTTCTCATCTTTACCATCTTCGCTAACAATTTCTACACGGTTGTGCCACCAGTCTTTAATAGGCTGACAATGTACAGCTTGCATAGGTTTGGTTTTTGAAAAATGCTTATACCCTTCGGGCATATCCAAGCGGTAAAACCACGTTTTATGGGTGCAAAAACCTTCTTCAGCTCCTTCTGCTTGCACATTGTCAAAAAACAAGATATTAGTAGCAATACTTGTGTAAGGAGAAAATACACTACCTGGCAAGCGGATAATAGTGTGTAAGTTGAACTTTCTCAAAAGCCTTTCTTTTATAGCCAATTTAGCATTGTCAGCACCAAAGAGAAACCCATCAGGAAGAATCACCGCAGCACGTCCATTTTGTTTTAAGCGATACATTATCAGTACCATAAATAAGTCAGCAGTTTCGCTGGAAGAAAGGTCTGACGGAAAATGCTGTTTGATATCGTTCTTTTCACTACCCCCATAAGGCGGATTCATCAGCACCACATCAAACTTGTCGTCATCGGTATAGTTAAGTACATCTTTTGTAAGTGAATTGTCGTGTACTACCGCAGGGGCATCAATATTATGTAGTAACAAATTAGTTACACAAAGCATATAGGGGAATTGCTTTTTCTCTATTCCATAGATAGATTGAGCCCAAGCTTCTTTAGCCTCTGCCGTGGTAACTTTTTTATCAAGAGTGTTTAGCCAACTTGTGATGAAGCCTCCTGTCCCGCAGGCAAAATCAGCCATCTTTTCTCCTATTTGGGGCTCTATAATTTCTGCCATAAAATCCGTAAGTGCCCTTGGGGTATAAAACTCACCCGCTGAACCTGCTGACTGCATTTCCTTCAAGATTGCTTCATAAATTTCTCCAAAAGCGTGGTTCTCTTCATAATCGGAAAAATTCAGCTGGTCTATTACATTCACCACTTGGCGAAGTAATACACCATCTTTCATATATTGGTTAGCATCTTGGAATGTCGTAAATACAATGCTACTGCGTATAGGAGTATCAGGGGTAACTTCCAAACTTTTTAGGGTAGGGAAGAGAGTATTGTTTACAAAATCCAACAAGGCGTCAGCGGTTAGGGCATTGCCATCACCCTTGTCTGTTGCCCACGAACGCCAACGACATTTTTTAGGAATAAACGATTGATAACTATCCTCATTAAATTCCCAATCCTCCTCTTTTACATCGTATATTTTAAGGAAAAGCATCCACGCAATTTGCTCAATGCGTTGGGCATCACCATTGATACCCGCATCGTTGCGCATAATATTCCGAATGCTTTTTACAAAGTTGTTAAGTGCCATATATTAAGCTATGTTATATATCAATTTTTCTAATTCTTTCACCGCCAAAAAATACTGTTCTTTACCTCCAAAGAATTTGGCTATATGGGCAGGAGCTCCCATTTGTCGGAAAGGGTCAAGTTTCAGAACTGTGGTGTTTTCTAATTGTGTGATACCATCAGTAGCATATTTTTCAAGCAGAGCCTCCAATACTTTTCGGGCTTCAGCACCATACTTGTTAAAAACATCTCGTTTTTTTACATTTTCAGCACGTTCTTTGCGTGTAAGAGGCTTTTTGCCGTAAGCTATATGGCAGATAAAATCAAAATCATCTACCTCAGCCATTCCTTGGTCTTCTTTTAGGGCTTGCAAATCAATACCGCTTTCGCGCAGCAAATCAGTTATCTCAGCTTTTTTTTCTGCTTTATTCCAATGCAGGATAAAGTCATCAAGGTTTGTATAATTGTCGTTGATATTCTTCTTAGTATAATCGGTAACACTCTCAGTTCGCAAAAGTTTGCCATTCGTATCATACACCGATACAACTTTGTTAATCACTGTCACAGAACAACCGTTTTTATCTACAATAGGTTTAGGCGATTTATTTGTAACCTTACATTCACAAGGATAATGCCCACAAATAGGACACGGACATACACAAGGGAATTGCCCACATACAGGGCAGGGCTCAGCAGGAGGAATCACCGTGTCATCAGGCGGATAGTTAGGGTCTATCTCTGCTTCACCATCCCAATCAGGGTCAGCAAATAGGCGGGTAACATTCCGAAAATCCATTATAGTAAAGTGCGTTTTCCCCTCTTTTTCACGAATACGAGTGCCACGCCCTACAATCTGCTTAAATTCAGTCATAGAGCTGATACGCTGGTCAAGCACTATCAGCTTCACCATTTTACAGTCCACTCCTGTAGATAAAAGCTTACTGGTAGTGGCAATAACAGGATATTTTTCAGCTACCGAAATAAAATAATCTAGTTTTGATTGTCCATAAGGGTCGCTTCCCGTAATGCGCACTACATAATCAGGATTTTTTTGACACATATCCGAATTGGCATTTACAAGGGCTATGCGCATTCTCTCAGCGTGATCTTCATCGGCACAAAAAACAATTGTTTTTCCCATTCGGTCAGTATGCTTGAGGTAATGAGTAATTTGTTCAGCTACTTCCCTAATGCGGTCTTCTATAATAATCTTATAGTCGTAGTCCGAATTATTATAAATACGATCTTCTATTTCATTGCCATAAACATCTACTTGCCCCACAGTAGGTCTCCACTCATCACCAATGTTAGTGGTGATATTTACAACTCTAAAAGGAGCTAAAAATCCGTCTTCAATGCCCTGCTTTAAGCTATAGGTATAAACAGGCTCGCCAAAGTAATTGATGCTGGATTGGTATTTAGTTTCTTTAGGAGTTGCGGTCATCCCTAACTGTATTGCGCTATCAAAATATTCTAAAATTTCACGCCAGTTGCTGTCGTCTTTGGCACTTCCTCTGTGACACTCATCTACAATTACCAAATCAAAAAAATCAGGTCTGAACAGCTCTTTGTACTGCTGTTTTCCTCCTTGTCCTATAAGTTGTTGGTAAAGTGAAAAATAAACCTCATACGCTGTGATGCCGCTGTTTAAATCTTTCTGATAATCAACCTTGTGTATAGTTTTCTGAAGAGGTTTAAAATCCTGCTGAATAGATTGGTCTACTAATACATTGCGGTCAGCTAAATACAATACTTTCTTTACCAATCCTGCTTTCAATAGTCGGTAAACAATTTGGAAAGCCGTATAAGTTTTGCCAGTACCAGTAGCCATTACTAATAAAAGTCGTTTTTTGCCTTGAGCGACGGCATTTACCGTATTATTAACCGCATTGCGCTGGTAGTATCGAGGAGGGAAGATGTCCTGACCTACACAAAACGGTTGATTGATGACTTTAAGTTCTTTTTCCGATAATCCTTCTCCATTATGATTTTCACCCGTAAAACGTTTGTAAAGCTCCTCTTTAGTAGGGAATTCATCCATCGCGAGAGTTCTTTCTTTTCCTGTAAGGAAATCATATTCCTGAAAACCTTGTCCGTTAGAACTATAAGCAAAAGGGATATTCATCATCATAGCATATTCTTTTGCTTGTTGCATTCCGTAGCTTATAGAGTGAGTAGCATCTTTAGCTTCTACAATAGCAATAGGGGTAGCCTTATTATAGTAAAGCATATAATCGGCATATTTTGCTTTACTACGAGAGAAAAGATTGCCTCGAAGGTTAATCTTACCATCGGTAAATTTAACCATTTTTTCCATAGAAATATTATCATAACCCCATCCTTTATCCATTATGCTGGGAGTTATGAATTTGAGTTTTATATCTTCTTCCGACATATTTAGAAAATCGCCCATACTTCCTATAATACAAAATTATGCCGCAAAGATAATAATAATCCCCCAATTTCCCAAACCTCCCAGCCCTCCCAACTTTCCCAGTTTTCCTAGCCCCCCAATCCTCTCAGCCTTCCCATTCTTCCCAGCTTTCCCAATCTTCCCAGCCTTCCTAGCCCTCCCAAGCCTCCCATTCTTCCCATTTGCTAATTTTATAAAAAAAACCTACTTATAGTCCTACCCTTTACTTTAGATATAGCTACCCTTTAGGAAGAGCGAACGATAAGCGAAAGATGAACAAAGTATAAACGTCTCCTTATCATCTCAAAACCAGAAAAAAATCCTATTTCCCAGCCTTCTCAGCCCTCTAAAACCTCCCATTTCTCAATAATAACCCTGTCATTTTGTCAGTTTTTACACTATGGCAAATAATTTGCTATAATAAAAGGGACAATAACAGAAAAACAGTATGAATACCGAAGATATCAAAGACGAGGAAGTGAAGAACACTCCTGAAGTAGAAAAAACAACTGCTGAAGCTACAGCAGAAGCCAACACACCTGCTGAAGAGACGGCAGAAGACCTATTAGCAAAAGAAAAAGACAAATACTTGCGACTTTTTGCCGAGTTCGAAAACTACAAAAAGCGCACTGCTAAAGAGCGTGTTGAGTTATTTAAAACTGCCGGACAAGACATTTTGTCAGCTATGCTGCCCGTAGTCGATGATTTCGACCGCGCTTTGGCAGAACTATCTAAGTCAAGCGACAAAAATACACTGATGGGGGTTGAGCTTATCTATAACAAACTTATGACTACCCTCAAACAGAAAGGATTAGAGAAAATGGAGGTAGCACCTAATGATGTGTTCGACAGCGAGCACCACGATGCTGTTACCCAAATACCTGCTCCTACTCCCGATGCCAAAGGCAAAATCATCGATGTAGTACAAACAGGGTATAAGTTGGGCGATAAGATTATCCGTTTTCCTAAAGTAGTGGTAGCACAATAACTAACTAAAAAATGAAAAAAGATTACTACGAAATTTTAGAAGTATCCAAGACGGCCAGTGCAGCCGAAATAAAGAAAGCCTATCGCAAACAAGCCTTGAAATATCACCCCGATAAGAACCCAGGTGATAAGGAAGCAGAAGAAAAGTTCAAACAAGCAGCTGAAGCCTACGAAGTCCTAAGCGACGAAAACAAACGCACCCAATACGACCGATTTGGTCACGCAGCTTTCGAAGGCGGTATGGGTGGCGGAGGCTTCTCAATGGACGATATTTTCAGTCAATTCGGCGACATATTCGGCGGACATTTCTCTGGCTTTAGCGGTGGATTTGGTGGTTTTGGAGGAGGCAGACAGCAACAAATGTATGTCAAAGGTGATAACCTGCGCATACGTGTCAAAGTCACTCTCGAAGATATCGTAAAAGGAACAGAGAAGAAAATAAAAGTACGCCGTAAAGTAAAGGCTGAAGGCACTACCTATAAAACTTGTCCTACCTGCAACGGACAAGGACAGATTGTGCGACAAGTGAATACTATGCTCGGAATGATGCAGACGGCCACCACTTGTAGCACTTGTGGAGGGGCAGGCGAGGTGATAGACAAACGTGCTGCCGATACCGATGCACAAGGACTTAAAACGGTAGAAGAAACCATTCCAATCAATATTCCTGCAGGGGTAGTAGATGGTATTCAACTGCAAGTCAATGGCAAAGGGAACGAAGCTCCGGTAAAAAATGGGGTAGCAGGCGATTTATTGGTTATTATTGAAGAGCAAGAGCACAGCACCCTTAAACGTGAGGGTGATAACCTGCATTATGACCTTTATATTAGTGTCCCTGAAGCAGTATTAGGGGCTACTAAAGAGATAGAAACGGTTACCGGAAAGGTACGTATTAAGTTAGATGAGGGTATACAGTCAGGCAAGATACTTCGTTTGCGAGGCAAGGGGGTACCTAATCTTCGCACGCACTACACTGGCGACCTTATTATCCACGTAAACGTTTGGACGCCTAAAAACCTAACTGACAAGCAGAAAGCCTTTTTCAAAGAAATGCTTGATAACGATGGTTTTACGCCCCAACCCGACAAAAATGACAAGTCATTTTTCGAGAAAGTAAAAGAAATGTTTTCATAGGTTATTGATTATAACTAAAAAGAGGAACCACTCTATTGAGTAGTTCCTCTTTTTATATTCTCTTCAGATTATTTCCTTATTGATATATTGGGGTAAAAGCTATAATTCTTTGCGCAAGCGTGCTACAGGAATATCTAACTGTTCGCGGTATTTAGCGATAGTACGCCGTGCTATAGGGTAGCCTTTTTCTTTGAGCAGTTGGGCAAGTTCGTCATCAGGTAGTGGTTTGCTTTTGTCCTCCTTAGCGATAATATGCTGCAGTATCTGCTTGATTTCTCGGGTTGAAACATCTTCTCCTTGGTCGTTTTTCATTGCCTCTGAAAAGAAATCTTTGATGAGTTTAGTACCGTATGGTGTAGTCACATATTTGCTGCTAGCCACACGCGATACGGTAGAAATATCCATTCCTACTTTATCAGCAATATCTTTAAGGATAAGCGGTTTTATTTTCAGTTCATCACCTGTGAGGAAGTATTCGCGCTGGTGCTCCATAATAGCCTCCATAGTAATAAGCAGGGTCTGTTGTCGCTGGCGTATAGCATCAATAAACCATTTAGCAGAATCTAATTTCTGTTTAATAAATAGTACGGCTTCTTTCTGCGAGTTGCTTTTCTCTTTACTCTTCTTGTAGGTGTCTAACATCGTACTATACTCTTTTGATACGTGTAGTTCAGGAGCATTACGTCCGTTTAGCGAGAGTTCTAATTCATTGTCAACAACCTTTACTGTGAAGTCAGGAATGATTTGCTCAATATGTACATTGTTGCCTGCATAGGAGCTACCAGGTTTAGGGTTTAGCCGCTCCACCTCTTGTACAGCATCTTTTAGCTCCTCTTCACTAACTAAGAAGCGTTGCTGTAGTTTGCTATAGTGTTTTTTGGTGAAAGACTCAAAAGCTTCGGTAAGCATTTTTATAGCTAAGGTTACTGCTGGAGTTTGTTTTTTACGGCGTAGTTGTATGAGCAAACACTCTTGTAGGTCAAAAGCACCTACACCTGCAGGGTCGAGCTGAAAGATGATTTGTTCACGTATTTGCTCTACATGTTTTTCTTCGGTATAGATATTTTGGGTGAAAGCCAAGTCATCAGTGAGATCTTGTATAGAGCGACGTATGTAGCCACTATCATCTATACTGCCTATGAGAAACTCAGCTATAAGGTAGTCTTCGTCTGAGATAGTAAAAGTGTTTAATTGGTTAATAAGCGATTGGTGAAAAGAGACCTCTGCGCTAAAAGGCACTTCGCGTTCTTCATCATCATCGCTGTAGTTATTAGCGTGTAATCGGTAGTCGGGTATTTCATCATCGCTGAGGTATTCATCTATATTGATGTCATTCATATCAATGATATCACTATCGTTATACTCATCAGCTGAGTTGTCGAATTCATCGTGAAAGTCGTCAAGAGTTTCTTCTTCACGCCCTGACTCTAAAGCAGGGTTTTCTTCCATTTCCTGCTTTACGCGTTGCTCAAAAGCAAGAGTAGGAAGCTGCACGAGCTTCATTAGCTGTATTTGTTGAGGAGAGAGCTTTTGAGAGAGCTTAAGTTGTAAATTTTGTTTTAGCATTTCTTATTATATAGGGCGCAAAGGTACGAAAAAAATTAGTTACTATTTAAGGTTAATATGATTTTTGCTGTTTGAAGTACTATTCTAATATCAAGAGATAATGAATAGCGTTTGATATAGTATAAATCATATTCTAATTTTTTGATATTATCTTCAGGAGTTGCTTTGGGTATGTGAATTTGTGCCCATCCTGTAACGCCAGGTTTTATCATATGTCTTAGCTTAAAGAAAGGCATTTGTTCTGCACATTTTTCTACATATTCTGGTATTTCAGGGCGAGGTCCAATGATACTCATATCACCTATGAGAACATTATATAACTGGGGCAACTCATCAATTTTTGTAAATCTGAGTATCTTCCCAATAGGGGTAATTCGAGAGTCATTAGCTTGGGTGAAACCACCATTATTAATGACCATAGTTCGTATTTTATATATTTTAAAAGGTTTCCCTTTTCTTCCTACACGTTCTTGAGAGAAGAAAGCACCTCCTTTTGAACTCAATAGAGTAAGTATTATTCCTAAGATAGTGAGAGGAAGAGCAAAAGGGAAAGCAAAAAATACAATAGCCAAATCGAAAGCACGTTTTACCAAACGATGTCTGATACGTTGTTTTATAGAGAAAATATCGTCTCCAATATATTTTTTAGCTTCTAGCTTAACTATTGGAATACGTTTATTGATAACTTCATAGAACTCTTCAGCTTCGTAGACGATTACACCTTTAGTTCTTAAGTCTATAATTTCACGAATAATATCATCTGGAAATTCTTTAATTTTAGATGTTTCTATAACGATAACACCTATTTTTAGTTTCTCGATAATAGTCGTAATGCTTCTTTTGTTAATAGAAATATCATATTTAATAATCCTATAAGATTTTGATATATGAGATTCTTCTAATAACTTCTGAAGGATTCCTCCTATATTTATAAAAAGACAAGGAGTTCTATGTGTGTTAAAGATTTTCATAGTTACTTATATGTTAAGTGAATGTTAATTTTTGTCAAAAAGAAAGTGAGCTTTTTAAAAAACGATAGTAAAAACACAAAAACAACCGTAAACCATAGGTTCTCTGAAAATAAATTAGTGATCATATCATCTTATTGTGTGTGGTATTTTCAGCAAAAGTAAGAAAAAAACTTTGAATAGCAACTATTATCTTTCTTTTGAACTCATTTTTATAGTTTTTTTAACGTTATTACTCTAACCATATTGACCTATTCTTTGGGTATTTTACTGAAAATTCTACATTAATTTCCTTCTTTTCAGTAGGTTGTAACCCAAATTCCCATTTAAGTTCTCCTGTTTCTTTATTGTACTTCCCTTCTGAACTGTTTAATACATTTACTTCTATTTCTTTGAGGGTAGGAATAGGTATTTGGTCGAGAACGGTGAGGTGTATAGGTTGCTGTTTGTTATTGCGAATCACGGTTTTATATAGGCGAACATCCTCTTTCTTGCTGCCCATAAACTGGCGAGAGGCAAATTGTTTTACCTTTTCGCGAGTTACTGATACTTTCTTGTCTTGCCCTAAAGAGAGTTTCAGGGTGTCAGCGGTTTGGGTGGGTTGTATATTAGTTTTTCCTACAAAAGTATCTTCAAAAAAGATGTTAGCTTCTCCTTCTAATAGGTTGTACTGTTGCCAGTTGGTCACATAACCTATTAAATAGGCCGTTTGCTTTACTTTTGGCACTACGTAGTAGTTATAATCAGCAGGTACTTGTATTGATTTCATATCTACTGAATATACTTGATTGTCAGATTTTACGGTGTAAGGGGTAGCTATTTCAAACTGTACATTAGTTTGGATGTCAGCTGCTTTTACAGGGATGAGGTCAGCTTCAGGGCTACTGCCACTTCTCATTTTAGCAGCACTATGACCACTGAGGCTACCTGTTACGCTACTCTTTCTTTTATTACCATAGCCTACTACCACTACTTCCTCTAACTGTTGAGATTCATCTTTTAACCTTACAGTCATTGTTTTTTGTGGAGATAAGGTGGCTGTTTGATAACCGAGATATGATATTTCGAGCATTCTATCTTCATAATTAGTCATATTCAGCTGAAAATTACCGTCAAAATCAGTAGAAGTGCCTATGGCAGTGCCTTTTATTAGTACACTAGCACCAGGCAGGGGCTCTCCTTTTTCGTCTACCACTACTCCTTGTATATTTTTATTGCCTAACCCTATTCTCATTTTAGGTTTTTTAGCGAAATTAGGGTCTATCGTATTGTAATTTAGGAAGTAAGTCTGTAGGGTAGGGGCTTCACCCGAGATATTAGGGTCAGCAGATGAGAAGGTAAGCTTCACTTGGTTCCATTCTTCTTTAGTATCTTGCTGTACATTAGCTTTGTAGATGAGATTGATAGGCTGACTAATGTCAGTGGCTCTGAGGTCGTATGAGGGTGTCCAGCGGGCATTATCAACTATGTACTGTAGCTCTAGCGGATAGTTCTTAGCACTTTCGGCATTTACTTTCACATATATTTCTCCTTTTTCAGTGTTGGTTTTGCCTATAACGGTGCGTTTCTGATTCTCTAATTTTTTGAGCTGAGCATTTAAATCTTCTAATTTTGCTATTCGGTTGTTAGCATCAAACTTTAGCTCTGTTAGTCGTTTGTGATAGTAATCGGCTATTTGCTGTAAGTTTGCCAATTGTATAGGAGCATTTTTACCGCTTAGCTCTTTGTTCCTTTGCAATAGGTCGATGTTATCCCTGATAATTTCTAAGTGGGTTTGCTCTGTTTCTATCTGCTTTTTCAGCTGTTCTATTTCTTTGTCAAGAGTTTCTACCTCTGCAGAAGGCTTTAACTTGTCTAAAAAGTTGATTTTATGGCTTACAGAAAGGATGGTTATCCCTTTTACAGCTTTTACATTTACACTTTCAGGAGCTATATAAGGAGATAAGTCGGTGAATTTGAGTTCGCTCACCCCTTTAGGTAGCATAATGGTCTTTTTGCGCGTAATTTGTGCTCCGTTAGTAAAAACGGTTACCGCATCAACAGTGGTTTTAATTTCTTTAGGGGCTTCTTGCGCACTGAGTAGAGTGCTAAGGGCTAAGCCCGATAAAAACAATATCTTTTTCATTTTATGTATTAATTGTTAATTCTGTGTTTGGATATGCCTCCTATATTTTCTTTGTTCCACACTATTGTTTTTACAAAGGGCTTGCGCCTGTTGGGGCAGTCTATGCTACATAGTTCGCACGAAAAGTCTTTGCAGTAATCTAAGTGAAAATTAAACTCTATAGAGCGATCTACTTTTTCTGCTAATAGGTGTATTACCTTTTCCATTTCTTGGTGTGCCTGCTGTAGGGGGTAGTAATACGGCAGAGTGATATGGGCATCAATGTGTAGATGCGCTCCAAACTGCTGTATGCGCATATTGTGTATGTCAATCCACTCGATATGTCGGTAGGTTTGGAGTATTTCCACTACGTTGGCAAAGAGGGCTTCATTGCGCTCGTCCATAATACCACTGAGGGCTTTGCGCACTATCTTCCAGCCTATTACTATAATGTAACTACCAAAACCGATGGCAATTAAAGGGTCGAGCCATCGCCAGCCGGTAAAATGCACCAATAGTAAGCTCAATACAATAGCTGAGGTGGCATAAGTATCAGACTGCAAGTGCTTGCCTGCGCTCATCAGTACTAAAGAGTTTTCTTTCTTCCCTTTTTGGTAGGAAATATACCCCATAGCGTAATTGACTATGGCAGTCGACCCAAAAAGGGCAATCCCCCAATCTAATTTGTCGAGATGTATTCCTTTTATAAGTGATGAAAAGGCTTCGATAAGGATAAGTATCCCCGCAATAGCAATGAGCATTCCCTCAATACTTGCAGTTACAAACTCTACCTTGCCGTGCCCATAAGGGTGGTCGGTATCG
Organism: Capnocytophaga leadbetteri; assembly: GCF_003054025.1. Classification (GTDB taxonomy): domain Bacteria; phylum Bacteroidota; class Bacteroidia; order Flavobacteriales; family Flavobacteriaceae; genus Capnocytophaga; species Capnocytophaga leadbetteri. Next base: position 152,971 of record NZ_QBKG01000003.1, on the reverse strand, counting down.
CGTGGCTTATTGCATAAATAGAGGGAGTACAACCCCATAAATGCGGCAATAATATTCACGATGCTCTCCATTGCGTCTGAAAAGATAGCGTTAGAATTGGTGATGCGCCACGCTATCAATTTCACGATGAAGAGTATTATCCCTACAAAAGTAACGAGCTTCTGAAACTGAAACGTCTTCATTTGTTACTCACTAAAGACTGACTTCGGCTACTTCTAACAAGAATTTGTGCATATCGGTATTGCGCATAAAAGGCTTTAACTTTTCACTTCCAGGTCCGTACATTCCTAATTCGGTATAGTCTGACGAGTGGTCCATACTAATCCAGCCTACTGAGGTATGTGCTTTTTGAATTTCGGCAAAAAGTCGATAAGGCAGGTGTTTATAGTTGTAAAGTCCGTCTTCTTTTCTTTCTGTCTTGGCGTAATAAGCTAATAGCTCTTTTGCCTGATCTTCATTGATATTCATTCCGCCACAATGCTGAGCGATATGTTCTCTTACCTTGTCTATAGAGTCGTTAGGGTTGATTTGTTGCAATATCCAGTCGTTAGAATGGGTGAAGTTTTGCAATCTATCAAAATTGTTATTGCACTCTTTGCCATAGATAAGCCCTGGGTTAGCATTGCCGTGGTCTGAGGTGATAACTACAAGGGTGTTGCCATCGGCTTTAGCAAACTCTAAGGCTACTTTCACTGCCTCGTCAAAAGCTACTTGGTCATAGAGCAATGCCCCTATATCGTTGCCGTGCGCTGCCCAGTCTACTTTTCCTCCTTCTACTTGTATCACAAAGCCGTTAGGGTGACTTTTTAGCTGCTCAATAGCCTTAGTTGTCATCTCGGCAAGTGTAGGGATAGCTGCTTGGTCTTCACTACTTTGGGCGCGGTCGATAGAGTAGGGTAGGGCTTCCTCAGCAAACATACCGTATAAGGGTTTGTTAGTTGGGGCTTTTAGCATCTCATTGCGGGTGCGAGCTACTGTATAACCTTTTTTCTTCAAAGTGTCAAAAAGATCTTTTTTATCTTTGCGATGGGCAGGGTCGAAATATTTGCTACCGCCCCCCAGCATCACATCAAAACCTAATTCGGTGTAGTTGAGGGCAATTTCGTCCATTGCATTGCGACTCTTGCTCCACGTACAGAAACCTGCCGGAGTAGCGTGGTTAATCATCACGGTCGTTATACAACCTACTTTCTTGCCTGCTTTTTTAAACTTTTGCAAGATAGGCATATTCTCTTTGCCATTAGGGCTTATATTTAGACTGCCGTTGTTCACGCGTACGCCTCCTCCCCACGAAGAACTTGCTGCTGATGAGTCGGTTACTACCGAGCTTGCAGAGGCCATATCCATTAGCGCGCGCTGCCCCAGATTGCTTTCGTATAAATCCATCCAGCTTGAAGGGCGACCGTATTTGCGTTTTAGGTATAAGTCAGCCATTACCATAGTGCCGGTGCTCATCCCATCACTCACCAAAAAAATGATGTTCTTAGTACGTTTGCCTCTGTTGGCTTCACCAAGTGTTTGGGCTTGTAAATCAAAAGAAGGGAGTACTAACCCTCCTAATGCAGCTAATGTTCCGTTTCTAAAAAATGCTCTTCTTTTCATCGTGTATTTTTTCTTTAAATTTATATTAATTGTCATTAGTTAAAGCATTCCACCCTCTTGCAATGATAGGGATAGACTGCCCTGAGCGGGTGATGAGGTTTACTCCTTCGCTCTTATCGGTGATGTAACCAATTACGCTAAAGTGCGGATTGCCTTTTATCTTGTCGTAATCGGCTTGCTTTATGGTGAAAAGCAATTCGTAGTCCTCACCGCCACTTAGCGCAATAGTGGTACTGTCTAAATTAAACTCCTCACAGGTGCTTATCACTTGTGGGTCGAGAGGGATTTTGTCTTCATACAGCCTGCAACCTACCTCTGATTGGGTGCAAATATGCAGTATTTCAGACGACAGTCCGTCGCTTACGTCCATCATAGCAGTAGGCTTTACGCCTAACTTTTTTAGCAATGGCGGAATGTCTTTTCGGGCTTCGGGTTTGAGCTGCCGCTCTAAGATGTACGAATACATCTCTATATCGGGCTGCGAGTTCGGATTTACCTGAAAGACCGCTTTCTCGCGCTCTAATATCTGCAAGCCCATATAAGCCCCTCCTATATCGCCTGTTAGCACGATAAGGTCGTTTTCTTTAGCACCATTGCGGAACACGAGGTCTTGTTCATCTGCTTCGCCTATAGCAGTAACCGAGATGATGAGTCCGCGTGTAGAAGAAGTGGTATCGCCTCCTACCAAATCTACCTCATAACGCTTACAAGCTAGGTGTATACCTGCATAGAGCTCTTCTAAAGCTTCTAACGGAAAGCGGTTAGAAACAGCTATCGAAACGGTGATTTGGGTAGCACGAGCATTCATCGCGTAGATGTCCGATACATTTACGCTTACAGCCTTGTAGCCCAAATGTTTCAGCGGTACATAGCTGAGGTCGAAATGGACGCCCTCGATGAGCAAATCGGTTGAGATGACCGCTTTTTTATCCTTAAAATTGATTACAGCAGCATCATCGCCTACACCTTTGAGGGTAGAAGGCTGCTTTGCCTCAAAACCTGCTGTTAGGCGGTCTATAAGTCCGAATTCTCCCAAATCGCTTAGCTGGGTGCGGTGGGGTGTTTTGTCTTCTATCATTTAGCAAAATAGTTTAAAGCAATCACTACCCCAAGGTGCATTCCCTCGTGGGTATTGTTGAAATGGATAGCATCTTCTATACAAGTCAGCGCATAGCCGTAGCTGGTGGTGTAAGGAGTAAAGTTTGCAAATACGCCTTGCTCATAGTCGGCTTGTAGCTGCTTTTGGGTGCTGATAAGCAGTGCGCGCAGCTCTTGTATTTCGTTAGCAGTGGGTACGTGCCCGTCAGGGAAAGTACCTTTTTTGTAAGTTTCTATAAAAGCCTCAGGTACTACGGGTTTCACCCCAGAGAGTTTGTAGCACAATATCTGCTGTGTAGCTACGCAATGGGCGATATTCCACCAGATGCTATTGTGGAAACCTGCTGGTATTTGTGCCAATTTTTCAGGCGTTACATTTTCTAAATAGGTTAGTAGGTTGTTGCGGGTTGCCACGTGTAGGGCAAATACTTGTTCTTTCATATATTGGTTCTTAGTGTTTAGTCTTTAGTCGCTAGTCTTTAGTCGCTAGATGGTGTTAGTCTTTAGTCTTTAGTCGCTAGAATAGAGTCGCTTTCTAACGACTAGCGACTAATCACTAACGACTAAAATCAGAGGCAAAAGTACGAAAAATACTTGAAGATACCGCATAAAATAAAAAAGATTTGTATTTTTGCGCTCAATTTTATAAAAAACGTTATGTATCAATTAATTAAAGAAGTGCACTCGCTGAGTGCTTACATAGTGCTAGTGGTACTATTTTTGTCTACAACCAATGCACTTATTGGCTATTTCACTAAAAAAGAAACTTATCAGGTGAAAGACCTACGCTTAGGGTTGTTTGCTCTTATTTTTGCCCATATACAGCTGCTATTAGGCTTACTGCTCTATGTGCTTACGCCGCTTTTGGCATCGTGGCAAGAGGGCAAGATGGTAATGAAAACCAGTCTGTTGCGTCTTTTGCTTTTGGAACACCCTCTAATAATGATTACTGCAGTAGTGCTTATTACTATTGGCTGGTCAAAACACAAAAAGCAAGATACACCTCGTGCTAAGTTCGCCAAAATAGCTCTTTTCTACGGTATTGCTTTGGTGTTGGTGCTCTCGCGTCTTCCTTGGAAATTGTGGTGGGGACTAATATAATGAAGAAATGAAAGTACTTAAATACTTTTTTTGGATAATATGGAAAAGCTGGTTCTATGTAGTAGTAACCAGCTTGATTCTTTTACTACTGCCACTACTCTTGGTGCTTACCGCTCGTCAGCGTTGGTATCCGGCACTCTATTGGGTAGCGCGACAGCTATGGGCTACCCCTATCCTCTACGCTATGGGCTTTTACCCCAGACTCAGGAGGGCATTTGCCGTAACTAACGACCATCATAGCTATATGCTCGTGGCTAACCACTACAGTATGATGGATATTATGCTGATGCTTTATTGCAGCAAAAATCCGTTTGTGTTTGTAGGCAAAAAGGAATTGGCTAAACTACCTCTGTTTGGGTATTTCTACAAACGCGCGGCTATATTAGTAGACCGCAAAAATCCGCAGAGTAGGCGTGAGGTATATAAACACGCTCTACAGCGCATACAAAGCGGATTGAGTATCTGCATCTTCCCCGAAGGAGGTGTGCCTGATGATGAGAGTATAGTACTTGATAACTTCAAAGACGGAGCTTTTCGCATCGCTATTCAGTGCCAGATACCTATAGTGCCTATGGTGCTGTACGATACTAAAAAGCGTTTCCCGTTTCGTTTCTTTGCCGGTAGTACAGGGCGAATGCGCGTAGATATACTGCCACCTATTTCTACCGAAGGTAAAACTCTTGATGATAAAGATGCGCTACGCGAAGAGGTGCGCAGCCTTATACTACAACGACTTACCGCTGCTGTACCAAGCGCGCTACATACTTCCCGATAACATCGAATTCTAAATTTACGACACTGCCTACAGCTAAGCGGTGCAAATTGGTATGTGCTAAAGTGTAGGGGATAACCGCTACCGAAAAACCATCGCGAGTGGCATCTACCACTGTTAGGCTTACCCCATTAACGGTTACTGACCCTTTTTCTATCACTACATTGCCAGTCGAGGGGTCGTAAGCAAAGCTAAAACGCTTGCTGCCACCTTCTTCTTTTATGGCAGTACAAGTAGCGGTCTGGTCGATGTGACCTTGCACTATATGTCCGTCTAAGCGCGTGTTTAGCAGCATACCGCGTTCTAAATTTACAATATCGCCTGCTTGCAGACTTCCTAAGTGGGTTTTGGCTAAAGTCTCGGCTATGGCTGTCACTTGGTACACATCGTCGTCAATAGCTACCACCGTTAGGCACACGCCATTGTGTGCCACACTCTGGTCAATCTTCAGTTCTTTAGTAAAAGTACACTTTACGAAAAGATGCAGATTAGCACCCTCGCGCACTACGCGTACTACCTCGCCTATTTCTTCTATAATTCCTGTAAACATAAAATTAATTAGTAAATTAGCAAATTAGCAAATTAGCAAATCGGCTAATTGATTATAGTATTTTTTTGTATTTTCTCTTTACTGATTTCGAGCTTTTTAAGCATTCAATAAGATCGTTAAATAATGATATTTTCATTTGTCCCCATATCTGGTAATCAGAGGCTTCATAAGGGTAAAGTTCTGTTAATGTATCTATAGAGTACTCATCTAATAGATGTCCGTATAAATAAGTAGAAACACTGAAACATTTTCCGTCTTCTGTGATTTTAGTAGAAGGAGAGAGTACAAAACAATTGAGGTTACTACTTTCGCATTCTATACAACCTTGTTCAATTACCAATTTCTCAGGGATATAATCTTTACTAGTAGGTAAAGAAGCAAGAATACTTTTGTTATCAATATTTTTTAGTACTACAAAATATTTGTTCTTAGCTGTATTCCCATTTTTAAAGTAAAAAGGAGTGAAATATATAATGGTTCTTTCTGTAAACATTTTTAAAACTGTTCGATATAATCTTCATAAATAGCTTTTTTGCGTGGGTCATTGGCTACTAAATCGGCTAAATTAAGATAAAGGTTGGTACTGTTTATGGTTTCATTTTCTAAAAGGTTTAACACCTTATTTTCTTTGGCAGTCTTATTCCATAAAGACTCTTCGTTATGTGTATAAGCAACTAATTCTTTGGCTGTTTTATTGCCAAAGCTCTTAATAACTTCGTCTAATAATTCTATGTCATTATCTGAAAATTCATCATCTTTAAAGGCTTTTTTAGCTGATAAATGTCCTTTTTGATTACTTTTTATAAATGGAGCTAAAAGGCTCATTTCTGATGATAAATCAATAAAAATAGGTTCGGCTACAGGACCAAATTTCCATACTTTATAATCTAAATTTAAGAATGGAATTCCTGATTGCTTAATAGAAAGCTCATCTAAAATATACAGTAATTTTAGAAACTTTGTTTTTGACAAATTCGGTATTCTTTCACTCAAATAAATAGCGGTATTCCCTATTTTATTGAGTTGAGCTTCATTGTATTGTGTGTAAGTATTGTTCTTCATATTCTTTAATTGGCAAATTAGCAAATCGGCAAATTGACAAATTAATCGAGTTCTGCTGTGAGTTCAGCAAATACGGCTTTGGCTCTTTTGCCTTCGTATAGCACCTTATACACGGCATCGAGTATAGGGGTACGACTGGGGTTTTCTTGGTTTTTGTTGATAAGGTAAGCACTCTTAGTGGCGTAATACCCCTCGGCTACCATATTCATCTCGGCCATTGTGCTCTTCACGGTGTAACCTTTGCCTATCATCGTACCAAACATACGATTGCGGCTGAAAAGTGAGTACGAGGTCACTAATAGGTCGCCTAAGTAAGCCGAGTTGTTGATATTGCGCTTTATCTTGTAAATGTGCTTGATGTAGCGACGCATCTCGCGAATGGCATTGCTCATCAGCACACTCTGGAAGTTGTCGCCATAGCCTAATCCGTGGGCTATACCCGCTGCTAAGGCATAGATATTCTTTAGCATCGCAGCATACTCTATGCCAATAACGTCGTCTGATATTTTCGTCTTTACATAATGGCGACTCATCGCCTCAGCCATAAAGCGCGCTTTCTCCTCGTCGAGGCAGGCAATAGTGAGGTATGACAACCGCTCAAGGGCTACCTCTTCGGCGTGACAAGGGCCTGCTATAATGCCTATCTGGGCATAGGGTACGTGGTGTATTTTGTTGAAATACTCGCCTACTATCAGTCCGCTTTTAGGTTCGATGCCTTTGATAGCTGAAAAGATAGTTTTATCGGTCAGCGGTAGGGTGAGTTTGCTTAACTCATCGCTTAAGAAAGCCGAAGGGATACAAAAAATGATGTAATCGCTAAAAGCTACTGCCTCATCAAGGTGGCTGGTGAGGTGTAGTTTATTGATGTTTAGGTGTACATCGCTTAAGTAATTAGGGTTGTGCTTGGTAGCTTTGATGTGCTCGATGGACTGCTCATTGCGCATATACCAGCACACTTGGTCGATATTGGCGGTAAGGATCTTAACAAGGGCAGTAGCCCAACTACCTCCGCCTATTACAGATATTTTGGTTTCCATTATGTTAGGTATTAGTTGTCAGATGGATAAGGGAAAAAACGGCATAATTGACCATATCTTGGTAGTTAGCCTCTATCCCCTCACTTACGAGGGTTTTGCCTTGGTTGTCTTCTATTTGCTTGACGCGTAGGAGTTTCTGTAGGATAAGGTCGGTGAGGGAACTTACGCGCATATCGCGCCACGCCTCGCCATAGTCGTGGTTTTTGGCTTCCATTAGGCTGCGGGCTTCCATTACTTTCCGGTCGTATAGGGCAGTTGCTTCCTCAAGGGTTAGGTCAGGTTGTGCCGCTATACCTTTTTCTATTTGAATGAGTGCCATTAGGGCATAGTTGATAATGCCGATAAACTCAGCCGTTTCGTCTTCGTCTATTTTGTGTTCAGTATTTTCTTGCAACCCGCGTATGCGCTGGGCTTTGATATAGAGCTGGTCGGTAAGCGAAGGCAAGCGCAAGATACGCCACGCACTGCCGTAGTCCTTCATCTTATTGATAAAAAGTGAGCGACATCTGTCGATTACCGAGTTATATTGGTCTATGGTGTTCATTTCTTTTTATTGAATTTAATGCAAAGGTAGTAATTAATTAGCAAACAAGCAAATTTGTCAATTTGTCAATTTGCTAATTTGCCGATGAGGCGATTTGAGAGGGCTGGGAAGGCTGGGAGGTTTGAGACGAGTGGGACGAGTGAGACAGGTGGGAGGGCGAGCAGAAAGGGCGTTTGTAAGATGTTTATTCTTCGCTAATTGTTCGCTAATCCTTCGCTTAACGTTCGGTGAGAGGCTATGTGATCTGGTTTTAATTACTTCGCAAAGGTAGGGATAATTTGTTAATTTGTTGATGGGAGGTTTGAGAGGGCTGGGAAGGCTGGGAGGTTTGGGACGAGTGGGACAGGTGGGACGAGTGGGACAGGTGGGACGAGTGGGACAGGTGGGCATAAAGAATGTTTTAGAAAAGAACGTAAATTTACTAAAGAAATGAAAGGGTGATTTTTTTTGGTGAAAAATTTCTCATTTCAAAAAAAGGTTGTATATTTGCCTGCTCAAAGTGAGTAGTAATTTTATTTTAAGAACCATAAGTAAAACAATAGAAAAGACAATGAAAAAGATTGTAACAATGCAGTTATTGCCTTTATGGCTATTGGCGATTTTCTTATTTGCTTCGAAGCCCGTTGGCGCTCAGAGTTATACATATTCTGAAGCTACGCCCAAAGTAGGAATTATCAAGCAGATAGGTTGTGGCACAGGTAATAAGGCTGATAAAGCCCAAATACAGGTGATACACGACGGAGTAGGCTATAGCTATAATTTTGGAGCTAATGCGACAGACATTAGCAATAATACGGCTTGGGTGCCTGCGGGGGCTCGAACGATAGTGGTAAGTAAAGGGGGGACACCCTATAACTTACCTATCACAGTGCCTGCAAAGGTTACCCCTAGTTTTACACCTACTATTACGTATAATTGTAATGGTACAGCTGATGTACGTCTTACCAATAACCAAGGTACGTATAATTACACCTATACGTATGGAGGCAGTACCCATAATAGTCCTTATTTTAGGGGCTTAGCGGTAGGACAACATACTATAACGGTGAAATACACCGCTACAACTACTACACGAGATATTGTTTTCTATGATGATTTCGGAGTAAAGCCTACAGGAGGCGATAAAGCGGTACGCAGCAAGTATGCTATTTCTACTATGAACTTTGCTCCTCTGAACAACACACAGGTGAAGCCTGATGGTACTGTTTTAACAGGAAAAAATTTAACTAATGACGCTTGTTATACTGTAGCGACTAAAGCCGATGCAGATACTGAAGGTAGTACTGGTACTTGGCTTTACCCTAATGATAAAGACGGAAATGCTAACGGGCGTTATTTGTATTATGATGCTCATACAGCAGATCAGAATTTGTACACCCGAAAAGCAAAAGTAACACCTAATACTCCTATTAATTTTTCGGCTTACCTTTTCAATACAGTAAAAACCTCTTTTAATGCTGCTTATAAAGTAAGGGTTACCCTTGATATTTATGCTACAGAAGCAGATGCTAAGGCACGCACTAATCGTCTTTTTACTTCGTACGCTTATGATGTCCCTACAGCAGGTACAAACCCTAATGAATGGCACCCGATGAATGTTACAGCCAATATAGGAGGAGGTTATTCAGAATTGGTATTCGTAGTAAGAATGTATGGTACTTCAGGAGGAGGACTTGGTAATGATATAGCTCTTGATAACATATTGGTTACACAGCCTACTACAACTTGTGAACAAACAGTTGCAGTGCCTGTAAATATAACAGGCAACGCTTACTCTACTACTGTAACCTATAACTGTGCTGCCAATGATGCGACTGTGGTAGTAACACCTTCTGTTACTACAGGCTATACTTATACTTATAAATTGGACAACGGGGTAGCAGGTAGTGTTAATACCTTTAATAACGTAGCGGTGGGGGTACATACTCTAACCGTTACCTCAAGGTATACTGGAGCTACAGTTAAGGAGATTTTTAAAGAAGATTTTGGTTCGGGAGCTCCATACTCATTACCTGAAACGGTAGTACCTAAGGACTTTGTGTGTAAAGATGTGCTTTATGGTTTTCCAGCTGACATACTTCCGGAAGGGCATTATCAGGTAGCTAACCGTGAAAACCTTACCAAGAATACTGGATGGAGTTGGGTTAATCCTAAAGACCATACTAATAGTGGGGATTCAAAAGGGCGTTATTTAGCCTTTAACTATGGGGCTAATGGAGGTAAAGTTTTCTACCAACAAGATATTAAGGTAGAAGCTAATAAGCCTGTAACGGTAAAATATTATTTGTATAGCCTTAATACAGGAGGAACCCCACCAACAATAAAGGCAGTTTTAGTTAATAAAGCTAATAGTGCTGTTATTTATACATCGACTCCGTATAATGTTCCTGCTAACACGAGTGACACAGACTGGAAAGAAGTTACTTTTACTTTTACTCCAAATGTTAGCGACTTGCAGCTAAGACTTATTAATGATAATAACAATGTAAGTGCTAATGACTTTGTTATTGACGATATACTGGTAACGCAGGCTTATGAGACTTGTACTAGCACCATTACCGCTACAGTAGCGCCTAAGGTAACGCAAGCCTTTGCGGGAGTTACTAAGCTAATAGGTTGTGGTACAGGGGCTAGTACAAACAAAGCTGAGGTAACCATAGCTAATGTACAAGGAGGTACAGCTTATGAATATAATTTTGATGGTACTTGGACAACAACTAATATAGGTTGGTTACCGGCAGGCACGCATACAGTTTCGGTACGTGCAGCAGGTACAGGCAATAGCTGCCAATACGATATGAGTGTAACAGTACCTGCAGCTTTGGCTCAGCCTACTATTAAAACAGAGGTATTTTATGCTTGCGATGGTAAGGCTATCTTAAATGTAGGAGTAGAAAACCCAGACCCTGAACTTACTTATATGTACAGTTTGGATGGTGCTGCTTATACAACTACTTATCTATATACTAATATATCGACAGGGACTCATACGGTTAGTGTACAATATGAGTATAGAAATGCTCCTTCGCCAGTGATGCTATTGAAAGAGACTTTTGGTAGTGGGCCAAGAACAAGTTTACCAGCAACAACAACACCGATGCCTTTTGGATTAGGAGTGGGAGCTTATGAAGTAACTAATCCTACTCAATATAATGCTACTTATACTCCTATGGCAGGTGGTGCTGGATATGGAAAAAGTATGTTGTCATTAACTTGCGCTCCAAATCATGTATGGGTACCTGTTCCTGATCATACTTCAGGAGGTACAGATACACAAGGACGCTTCTTCTTAACAAATGCGCAAGCAGTTCTTTCTGATGGTGATGTGTTCTATAAAAAGAAAGTTACAGGAATAGCTCCTAATTCTGAAATAAAATGGGAGTTCTTTATTTTGAACTTATTCCGTGAAGATGAAAAAATGGGAGGTTCTCAAAATGCGATTAAGCCTAATATTCGCGTAGTATTAGTAGCAAATGATAATACTGTGATAGCTTCTAAAAATACAGGAGAAGTACCTAACTCTATCTGTGGTGCAGGGCTTAATAACTGGCATAAATATGAAGGAACATTTAACTCAGGTACTCACACCGAATTTACTATTGAATTCCGTTCTAACGGTTCATCTTCACATGCTTGGGGAAATGATTTCTGTATAGATGATATCACTGTATACCAAGTACCAAAGGCTTGCGGTCAGGTAGTAAGTACTACACAAATAGTAACAGCTAATAGTCAAGATATACCTGCCTTTACAGTAAGTAAGACTTATGACTGTGCAACAGGTAAAGGAGTTCTAACCGTAACGCCAACAGCTACTACAGGCTTTACTTATACTTATACTTTGGGTAGTACTACCTATACAAGTACTACCGCTACCTTTACAGGTTTAAATTTAGAGCAAACCTATACTGTAACAGTGAATTACCAAGCGGTAAGCAACACGGTTACCTTGCTGAATGAAGATTTTGGTGTAGGAACAACAGCTACCGATGCAGTGAAGAGCCCATATATAGGAGAAGATTGGTATTTCAATAAGAATACAACAGAATCTTATAGTACCTCTAATGGTAAAGGACAATCTAAAGTACACCCTGCTAATAAGTACTTAGATAATCAAGAGTATACTATTGCGCCAGAATTTATCTTGAATTCTAACTCAAATGACTGGATGAAACCAGTAGATAAATCAGGGAATGCCAATGGTAGGAAACTCTTTGTAGATGGTCATGCAACACTTACTACTGAAGCAAATCTTTACTTGCGTGAAATAGGAGTATTGCCTAATCAACCATTAACTTTTACAACAGACTTTTTCAATGTTATTTCACTAGCTAAAACAGCTCTTGCAAATAATCCTATTGTACAACCACAAGTACGTTTGCAATTGTATGAAAGCGAAAAAGCTTTTAAAGATGGCAATGCACCTTTGAAACAAACTAATATTTATCATGTACCTGCAGGTAGTACTGCTACAGTAGCTGATTGGAAAACACAAACCCTTACACTTAGCAGTACTGAAGTAGGTAATCGCACTAAATTGTTTGCAGTTATAAAAATGTATAATTTGCAACATAGCGGTCATGATTTGGCAGTAGATAATATTGTTATTACTCAAAAGCTATCGGCTTGTGCTACTACAGTAACCGCTACTCTTACTAAGGCAGATGTAGCGACACCAACGCTTACGCTACCTGCTAACTTAACAGTAGTATGTAGTGCGCCAACGGCTTCGGCTACTATCAGCAGCTGGATAGCTTCGGCTACCACTACAAGTACTTGTGGTACAGCTACTGTAACGCATAACTATAGTTATCCGTCTAACCTATGTAATGTAAGCGGTAATGCGGTGAGTGTTACTTTCACTACGACAGATGCTTTTGGTAATGTAACTACCGGTACTAGAGTGATTACTTTTGGTACTATGACCCTTACAGTTACGCCAACAGCGCTTAGTGTACCTAACGGAGCTACAGGAGGTACCACCAGCAGTGTAGTGCCTAATATCACTTTAGGCGGTGTGGCAAGTCCAAGTACCAACTCAGTAACGATAACCTTTAGCGGTCTACCAACAGGGGTAACCACTAATACTAACGGTCAGCTTGTAATACCAGCAGGCACTCCAGCGGGTACTCATACTATTACTTATAGAGTATGCGAAACCGCAGGTCATAACAATTGCAAGACAGTAACTACTACTTTGGTAATAGGCGCAGCAACCCCTACTGTAAGTACAGAAACCTTTACAGCGAGCACTACTACAGCAACAGTAGTACCAGGTGTGATAGGTAATATACTTACTAATGCAACAGTAGGCACTCAATCGGCTACAGTAGGAGTAGGCGGTAATGTAACTATTACGCTTACCCATACGCCAACAACGCCAAACGCACCGGTATTAGACCCATCGACAGGTAATGTAAGAGTAAGTGGTAATACCCCTCCGGGAGTTTATACTATTACTTATAACCTATGTAGTGCAGTAAGTACTTGTGTGCCAGGTGTAGCAACAGTAACAGTGCCACAGCTTAAACCATATGTACCTAATACGACTATCACGCATAGTGGTACGACTACTACGACTCGTAATATATTAGATGGCGCTACAGTAAATGGCGGCACTCAATCGGCAACGGTAGGAGTGGGCGGAACAGTATCGATTACTAATGTAACGAACCCAACGCCACAAACACCAGGAGCCCCAGTGCCAACGCTTAATCCATCGACAGGTATAGTAACAGTACCACCGACAACGCCAAGTGGCACTTATACTATCAGCTATACAGTATGTACAACCGCTACTCCTACTAACTGCACTACAGGAGTGACAACAGTAGTAGTAGGTAATGTAACTCCGACAGTAGTACCAGATGGCTTTACAGCAAGCACTACTACAGCTACAGTAGTACCAGGAGTTGTTGGTAATGTACTTACTAACGATAGGGTAGGTACTCAGTCGGCTACAGTAGGTGTAGGCGGTAATGTAACTATCAATGTAACCCATACGCCTACAACGCCAAACGCACCGGTATTAGACCCATCGACAGGAAATGTAACGGTAGGTGGT
>NZ_QBKG01000003.1:0-138910 GCF_003054025.1 Capnocytophaga leadbetteri | reverse complement strand
GTAACGAACCCAACGCCACAAACACCAGGAGCCCCAGTGCCAACGCTTAATCCATCGACAGGTATAGTAACAGTACCACCGACAACGCCAAGTGGTGTGTATACTATCAGCTATACAGTATGTACAACCGCTACTCCTACTAACTGCACTACAGGAGTAACTACAGTAGTAGTAGGTAATGTAACTCCGACAGTAGTACCATCAGCTACTAATGTAACAGCTCATACAAGAGTAAATACTCCTGTAAATATAGGGGTAACTAGCAGTACTACTGTAACGGTAAGTATCCCATCACAACCAGCTAACGGAACAGCTGTAGACAATGGAGATGGTACTATAACCTATACGCCAAACAATGGCTTTAAGGGAATTGATAGCTTTGAGTATAGATTGTGTAATGCTTCAGGTTGTCATACGGCTACTATAAGTGTACGAGTAACTAATGAGTTAGTTATCTACACAGGGGTATCAGTAGGCGGTGATAAGAATAACCACTTCCATATTGAAGGTATAGAGAACTATCCTAACAATATAGTAAGGATTTACAACCGTTGGGGAGTGAAAGTCTTTGAAGTAAGTGGTTATAACAATACAACCAAAGTGTTCAAAGGAGTATCGGATGCTCGTGCTACCTTAGAAGCCTCAGATAACTTACCACAAGGAACTTATTATTACATCATCGAATACCACGATGAAGCTAATAAAAAGCAAACAGAAGTGGGCTGGTTGTACTTGAAGAGAAATTAGCAAATTTGTTAATTAGTGATTAGCTAATTAGCGAATTAATAAATGAATAAAAGACTTTGCAAAGGTCGTAGTCTGTCGTGCTACGACCTTTGCAAAGTCTTTTTTATTTAGAAAATTCTCATTAACAATTTGCTAATTAGAAATAATGTTGTACTTTTGTGCCTTAAAAACCATTAGACAATCAGCAAGTTGTCTAATTGACACATCATATTAATGAATTTATTTGAACAATTAGGTCTTGATGAACCTATCCTCAGAGCCATAACAGATATGGGCTTTGAAACTCCTTCAGAAATCCAACAAAAAGCAATTCCTACCCTCTTAGAAGATGATACCGATATGGTAGCTTTAGCCCAAACAGGTACTGGTAAAACAGCTGCCTTCGGCTTCCCTCTTCTTCAGCTTATCGATACTGATAGCAAGCTTACACAAGGGCTTATTCTTTCGCCTACACGCGAACTTTGTTTGCAAATCGCTTCAGAATTGAAAAATTACGCTAAATATTTGCCTAAGGTGAATGTGGTAGCGGTATATGGTGGTGCGAGTATAGAAGAACAAGCACGCAACCTTAAAAAAGGGGCGCAAATAATAGTTGCTACCCCAGGACGTATGCAGGATATGATACGCCGCAACTTCGTAGATATTAGCCATATCAACCACTGTGTGTTAGACGAGGCTGATGAGATGCTCAATATGGGCTTTTATGAGGATATAACCGCTATTTTGTCGCATACCCCTAAAGAGAAAAGTACGTGGCTTTTTTCGGCTACGATGCCTAATGAGGTTGCGCGGATAGCTCGTCAGTTTATGCGCAAGCCAATCGAGATAACTGTCGGTACGCGCAATCAGGCGAGTAGCACTGTGCAGCACGAGTATTACGTAGTAAATGGTCGCCATAGATATCAGGCACTCAAGCGATTAGCAGATGCCAATCCTGATATTTTCTCGGTAGTTTTCTGTCGAACTAAGAAAGACACGCAAGCTGTAGCTGAAAAGTTGATAGAAGACGGCTATAATGCGGCAGCCTTACACGGCGATTTGAGTCAGAATCAGCGCGATTTGGTGATGAAATCCTTCAGGGCACGCCAAATACAGATGTTAGTAGCTACTGATGTGGCAGCTCGCGGTATAGATGTAGATGACATTACCCACGTGATACACTACCAGCTTCCTGACGAGATAGAGACTTATAACCACCGCAGTGGGCGTACGGGTAGAGCAGGCAAGTCGGGTATTTCGATGGTTATTGTACCTAAAAGCGAGCTTAGAAAGATAAAGGAGATAGAGAAGATTATCAAACAACCTTTTGAACAGAAAGATTTGCCTACGGGTATCGAAATATGCGAAATACAACTATATCATTTGGCTAATAGTCTGAAAAATGTAGAGGTTAATCCGGCTATAAATGATTATTTGCCTGCCATTTACAAAGAATTGCAACACGTAGACCGCGAAGAGCTTATCAAAAAGATCTTTGCAGTAGAGTTTACCCGCTTCTTTAATTATTATAAAAATGCCGAAGTCTTGCCAGTAGAAGATACAAAAGAGAGTAAGAAAGGAGGCAATAGCGGTGAGGTGCGTTACTTTATCAATATAGGTGAGCGAGACGGTTATGATTGGAAGACACTTAAGGACTTTTTGAAAGCTACGCTCAACTTAGGAAGAGATGATGTCTTCAAAGTAGATGTAAAAAATAGCTTTTCTTTCTTTAACACCGAAGCTGACCAAGTGGACTTGGTGATGAGTACTTTTGCTGATTTTAAAATGGACGGCAGGTTTATCAACGTAGAAATTTCTGACAAAGGGGCAGGACGTTCGCGGGGTGATAAAAAAGGCGGCGAAGGCAGAAAAAGAGGAGAAGATAAGAAGAAAGGTGAAAAGAAAGGCGAGAAGAAAAGTCGTAAGCAGAAGACTGTAGAGGCTTTTGAACAGGCTTTCAAGAAAAAGAAAAAACGAAAATAAACCTTACTAACCAACTATTGCGATGTTAGATTATATCATTGAAAAAGACAAAGAATGGCTTTGCTATCTGAACCAGATGGGCAGTACAGAAGCCGATGCGGTGTGGTTGGTGATTACCAACGAACTTGCCTCTATTCCGCTCTATGCTTTTCTGTTGTATTTGTGCTGTAAGTATTTTCATTGGAAGAAGGTACTGCTGATATTGGTGTGTATTGCCTTAGTAGTGGCTACTACCGACCAATTAGCCAATATATTTAAGCACAGCTTTCAGCGATTGCGCCCCTGCCACGATGAGACCCTTATAGACCGTATACGAATGGTAATTTGCGGAGGTAAGTATGGTTTTTTCTCGGCGCACGCTAGCAATACAATGGCTGTAGCGGTCTTTTTCAGTAAGCTGCTGAAAGAACGCCTAAGGTATATCACTCCTTTTTTGCTATGCTGGTCGTTAGTAGTTAGCTATAGCCGTATTTACTTAGGGGTGCACTTCCCTGGAGATGTGTTGGTAGGCCTGGCTATAGGTGCTTTGTTGAGTTTGTTATACTACCGACTTTTTCTTTGGCTTGAAAAGAAAATGCTATGAAAGAAGATTTCTTGCATTATCTTTGGAAATACAAAAAGGTGCCTCTCAGCTGCCAGCTTAGTACAGGAGAAATGCTTGAAATACTGTCGTTTGGGCAATATAATACCCTTTCAGGAGCAGACTTTTTCAATGCAAAGTTGCTGATAGACGGGCAACAATGGGCGGGTAATGTAGAGATGCATCTGAAGTCCTCGCATTGGTACGCGCACGGACATCAGCAAGATCCTGCCTATCGCAATGTAATACTACACGTGGTTTGGGAGCACGATATAGAGGTGTTTGACGCTAATAATCAGCCTATACCTACTTTAGAACTCAAGAATGTGATAGCACCAGAGCTGCTCAGTCGTTATCAAACATCATTAGGGGTACCTTATGAGTTCATTCCGTGTGAAAAGGACTATAAATCGACCCCAGAGATGACATTATTGTCTTGGAATGAACGGCTTTTTGTAGAAAGATTGGAAGAAAAGTCAGCTTTTATAGCAGAAGTATGGCAAGAAGCCCAATGGGATTGGGAGAAAGTGTTATTTCTTCTTCTGTTGAAGTATTTTGGAGGGGTTGTAAATGGAGAGGCTTTTTTAGAGATAGGTAGGCAGTTAGATTTTTCAATTATACGCAAGGAATGTAGTCACCCTTTGCATTTAGAAGCATTGTTTTTAGGGCGGGCTAATCTACTACCAGAAGAAGGGGAACATACTTATATAAAGGATTTGCAGCAGCATTACGCTTATTTGAAGCAGAAATACAATCTTCAAGATATCACTGCAATAATTAACTTCAAAGGCTTGCGCCCTCAGAGTTTCCCCACTATACGGCTATCGCAGTTGGCACAAGTGTATGAGCAGCGCGAAAGTCTCTTTTCTAAAATCTTAGAGATAACAGATTGGCATAGTCTTTTAGCCTTGTTTAAGGTAGGAGTATCGGATTTTTGGGAGACGCATTACACTTTTCATAAGGTATCGCCTAAGGTGAAGAAGCCTATAAGTGCTACTTTGCTACAATTGCTGCTGATAAATGTAGTGATACCTATTCAGTATTTCTATTATAAGACCTTGGGTAAAGACATAACAGAAACATTGATAAAAACTATTAAGGGACTACCTGCAGAGAGCAACGGAGTGGTAGATGCCTTTCAGCACTTAGGCGCCAAGGTAGAGACGGCTTTTGATTCGCAGGTATTGTTGCAGCAACACAAGCAATATTGCAAAGGCAAGCGTTGCTTAGATTGTGCAATAGGGGTAGCTTTGCTACGGAAGAAATCTTAGCGAGATAGTGCTAAGGCTACGTTGTAAGCACTCTCAAAAGCTAAAAGATTAACCCCTGTGAAGAGGTGCTTGGCTTGGCAATAGGTAAGGAGTTTTTCGGTAGGTAAGTAGCCGCCTATACCCCTAATAGCACTATAGAACTGTCGTTTTCCAGCCTCGTAGTCTGTTTGTAGAGAAGAGTGCCAATCCTTTTCGGTGTATAGTTTTTTAATAGCTATCTCATCGTCCTCCTTCAGTCTGATTATTTTAGTTTGAGTATTGCTGAAGTCTAATTGATTACTTATTTGTTGGATGTCTTCTTGTACGGCAATGGCATAAAAGCCAACAGCCAACAAAGATTGTAGGTAATCTTTATTGGCTGTAAAAGCGCATTCTATAATTTGTATTTCTTGAGTCATTATCGGGTTAAAAGTTCATTCATCGAGTGGATTATACGGTCAGCTTCTTGTAAGTTTTGACCTCCAGAGAGAGGATTTTGGAAGCCTATGCAATGCATACCAGCACTTTTAGCAGCCTTTACACCATTGGTGCTATCTTCTATTACTGTAAATTGCGTAGGGGGTAGGGCATACCATTCAGCTACTTTTAGAAATATCTCGGGATTAGGTTTGCTGTACTTCACATCATCACCACTCATAATCACTTCAAAATAGTGTTTAATACCTACCTGCTCAGTGAAAATCTCTATAAGTTTTCTACCAGAAGAAGAAGCTAATGACAGGTGTTTCCCCTCTGACTTAAACTGAGCTAATACATCTTTGACGTGAGGTACTGGAGCTACGTGTAACTCAGGTAGCTTCTGAAAGAAATAATCTTTATGAAACTGTACTAATTCTTCGATGGTTTCGACTCTCTGAGCATCGTGTTTTATCTTTTGCCACATAGGAAAAGCCGACATACCTGTGAGGGTCTGTATATAAGCTCTATCCAAAGGGATATTTTTAAGCTGAAATACTTCATAAATCACCTGTTGGTGCATAGGCTCACTATCTAAGAGCACCCCGTCCATATCAAAGATAATGTGTGTCATTAAGCTGCTTCTTTTAGTTGTTTTCTAAAATCTTTTAAGAAGACATTACCAATACCTATTACCAAACCTACGAATGTCCAGATAGCTATAATCATCATACGTTTAGGCTTAGATCGCTCATTTGGAACACTTACTGGCTCAATGATAGTGAAAATAGGCTGATCTTCTTTTAGCTTGATACGTTTAGCTTCTAATTGTTTAGCTAACTCGGTATATACATTAGCCGCGAGATTATATTCAGCTTGTAATTGTTGCAAACGGGTTTGGGGTAAGTTGCTAAATAGGTCGCGGTTGCGATCTTGAAACTGAGCTACTGCATACTGTTTAGCTTTGAAGTCTTGTTCGGCTTCAGTACAGCGTTTTTGTACAAAGTCATATTCTTCTTTAGCTTTTTGTAGCTTAAATTCAGTAACAGTCTCTTGTAGTAGTTTTTGGGCACTTTGCAGCATTTGGGCAGCAGGTACCGCTTCAGGCATAATATACGAAAGAGTAATATACCCTTCTTTTTCATTAAGGTTTAACTTGATATTATTGTCAATACTATTTAGTATGCCTCTCTCTTCATCACTAATAGAAGTCACAGTTAGACTATCGCTCATTTGGGGTTCTGCTGGTGGTGTACTACTTTTGAATATGCCCATCATACGACCTAAAAGACTAGGTTTTGTATACTTCTTCATATATTCCTCATAAGTAATATTTTTGGGAAGGTCTTTAAAGGTAAGAGGGGTCTGTATTAATTTCTTCTTAAAAGGAATGCTCTCAATGATTTTAGTATAGGTAGTTAGCGGTAGAGCATCGCTACTTCCTCCTCCTAAGCTGATACCTGCCATAGCAGCCAACCCGCTAAGTCCTCCACCAGCTTTATTGTCAGAGGTTTGGGGTATCATAATAGTAGAAGCAGTATATTCTTTAGAAGCAAACATAGCTGCTAATACTCCTATGACTAGAAATATCAGTGTAAATAAAGCTATTGATTTTCGCGACTTCCATACTTTGTGTATGAGGGCTATTAAATCAATTTCGTCTTCTTTTATGGTAGTATTGTTTTCCATATATTATTTTGTAATTACATTATAAATTAGAACTCCCATAGTGGTAATTGCCGAGATGATACCTATGGTTTCTCCGGTGCTCATTTCTTTCTTTTCTGGTTTTGACGGCACGATGATAATAGCTCCAGGAGCTAATTCAGGGTAGTTTTTAAAGAAAAGAGAGGTGCGTGTAGACTTGATACTTCCATTAGCATATAGTACGTATATTGAGCGCTTTTTAGCTCTATTAGAAAATCCTCCTGCTTGGTCTATGTACTGGCGCAGTGACTGTCCTTTCTGGAAGCGTACCATTGACGGAGCTAATACTTCACCCCGTATTTCTACCGTTTGTTTCTCTGAAGGTATAAGCAACATATCGCCTTCGTTGAGTAATAGATCGTATTTGCTGTGTTTGTGTTTTAGTATTTTGCTTACGTCTATACCTATACGGTATTCATTTGTCTTCTTAGCTACTTTTTTAAGTGACTTAGAACTCTCAGTACTCGTACTTTCTTGAGAGATGAGCTCATCTAAGAAATCTTCTTGTTGAATTTCTCCTTCTTCTGTCTTTTTACGCACAAGGGTAGCCCCTTCTTTATAGGCAAAAGGTGTAAATCCTCCTACACGCTCTAATAAATCCGAAATGTGTTCATTTTTAGACTGAATGCTGTATACACCTGGGTATAGTACTTCACCCATTACTGATACCGTTTGTAAGGGCGTAAAACCTTTGATATATCGTACAGATACTACATCGTTAGGTTGCAGTACCATTGCTTCTCCTTCAGATTTTAGTTCATTGTTAGACGAAACTTTAAACGCTTGACTTAGTTTTTCAAAGTTACCATCATTTGTTTCTCTAAAAACTTCTATTACTGAAGGGTCAGCCCCATTAGAAAGACCTCCAGCTAGCGAAATCGCGTCTTCTACTGTCATATTTTCCATATAAGACAGCTCTCGAGGTTTGTTTACAGCCCCTTCTACTTTTACAAATCGTTTAAATTGCAACGAATCTTTGTAGAATATATACAGGCTATCGTTGTCTTTCAGCGTAATATTATGTTTGTTTTCAATCAAATCTTTTACTGAGAAGCTTAGTGTTTGATAATCTACGCGGTTCTCTGTGCGAAAGATAAGTCCTCTATTTAATGAAGCATCTTTTTTTACCCCATTAGCACGATTTAGCAGGTCAAGGGCAGTCATACCTTCTTTGTATTCGTACACACCAGGCTGATATACAGCTCCTCCTATACTTAGACGGTTTTGGTATTCATTTGTAATAGCGTGTACTTTTAACCGGTCGCCGTTTTGCATTTTCAGCTTCGATATTTCGCTAAAATTTATCTCTTTCACCTCACGTTTAGCCTCTTTGATGCGTTCAAGCACTAAGGTATTAGTAAAAGCATCAGAGGTAAAACCTCCAAAGAAACTCACTAAATTAGCCAAAGTCTCAGAGTTTAACATTTCGTAAAAACCTTTACGTTTCACTTGTCCTTCTACCCATACGCGGTTTTTGTAGGGGGGTACAATAATTACGTCTTGGTCTTGCAAGCCTAAATTGCCTTTTTCAGAGCCATTGATAAGAAAATCATAAATATCAAAGTTAGCTATTTTCTTACCTCCACGCACTAAACTAATTTCCCTAAATGACCCACTTTCTGAAGGGCCTCCACAAGCGTAGAGAGCGTTAAGTACAGTAGAGAGCGAACTGAGCGAGTAGGTACCTGGTACCATTACTTCTCCTATAATATTCACTTTCACAGTGCGTACTTGAGTGATAGTTACTCCTGTGTATATTTTAGCATAACTACCATCAGGGGCAGAAATACCCGAATAGATACGCTTTAAGAAAGAATTTATTTTAGCTTTCACTTCCGAAAAAGAGAGACCTGCTACGTGTATGCGTCCTACTCCGTTTAAGAATATATTACCTTCAGCATCTACTTTTTGTTTGAAATTCCCTTCAGTAGCGCCCCATACTTCTACTAATAGTTCGTCACCAGGGCCTACTTGATAATTTTCAGGGGTAGCCATATTCAGGTTAGGAGTAAATGAAATCTTCGGATTTTTGAAGAAATCCATCCCGAATATCTCATTCTTTTTCTCAGGTTGAGGAGCTTTGTCTTTAGGTTCATTCCCGCTGTAGCCGAAGATATCCTCTTCATCTGCAGGTTTGCGCATTTTGTCTGTGTTGCTAGTTCCCTTAGTGGTGCTTTTGGTAGCACTACCTAACTGCATAAGGCGTTGTCTTAGCTTCATAGCTTGAGCTTCTTGCATACCACGTGCACGTGCCATAGCCACAAATTGGTCAATGCTATACCCTTGTGCTTGTGCGCGAGCCCAAGCAGTTTGTAGCTGGGTATCAGTCAGGTTGTCTACATTCACCGATGTAACATCTACATTGTTAGTATTGCCTACTTGTGCGTTAAGGCTTGCTACCCCGATGAACAAACATACTAAAAAGATTCTGAGTCTCAACATTTCTTATAAATAGTTTTAGGGTGCAAAGATACAAAACAATTGATAATTAGCAATTAATAAATTAATAATTATTATCTTTGCACTTTAATTTTAACTCAAAACAAAATGCAAAACGGAATTTATGCTAAAATAACAACTCCTAAAGGGGTTATTTTACTACGCCTTACGTATGATAAAACACCTGCTACGGTGGGCAACTTCGTAGCCTTGGCTGAAGGTAAGATGAAAAACAGCCAAAAACCACTCGGAGTACCTTATTATGACGGACTTACCTTTCACCGT
Source organism: Capnocytophaga leadbetteri (assembly GCF_003054025.1). Classification (GTDB taxonomy): domain Bacteria; phylum Bacteroidota; class Bacteroidia; order Flavobacteriales; family Flavobacteriaceae; genus Capnocytophaga; species Capnocytophaga leadbetteri. Next base: position 129,523 of record NZ_QBKG01000003.1, on the reverse strand, counting down.
GTCATTCCTAACTTTATGATTCAAGGGGGTTGCCCTCTTGGCACAGGCACAGGCGAACCTGGCTATCGCTTCGATGATGAGTTTCACCCTGAACTTAAGCACAATAAACCAGGGGTAATTTCAATGGCGAATGCAGGGCCTGGTACCAATGGCAGTCAGTTTTTTATCACTCACGTACCTACGCCTTGGCTCGACGGCAAGCATACAGTTTTTGGTGAAGTGATAGAAGGACAATCAGTAGTCGATGCCGTAGCACAGGGCGATACTATCGAAAAAATAGAAATCATCAGAGTAGGCGAGGAGGCACAACAGTGGGATGCCGTTCGTGCTTTCCAATCGTTAGAAGAAACAAAAGCAGCGCGCCTTGCAGAGCAAAAACGCCAAAACGAAGAGGCTTTCGCTAAAGAAACAGCAGGATTCGATAAGACCGAAAGCGGTTTGTACTATCAAATCACACAACACGGCAACGGCAAAAAAGCGCAAGCCGGACAAAAGGTAGCAGTGCACTATACCGGTATGCTACTCGATAAAACGGTCTTCGATAGCTCTTACCGTCGCCAACAGCCACTTAGTTTTACAGTGGGCGTGGGACAAGTAATTGAGGGCTGGGACGAAGGTATCCTTCTCCTTCACGAGGGCGACAAAGCGCGCTTAGTTATTCCTTCAGAGCTTGCTTACGGGGCTTCTGGTGCTGGCGGAGTTATTCCTCCTCACGCTCCTCTTATCTTCGATGTCGAATTAGTAAAAGTAAACTAATACTAACAATAACAAATAAAAAGTCGGTTAAGCTCATAACTTAACCGACTTTTTTTATTTGTCTCTTGTCTCTCGTCTTTTATCCAAACACGTGCATTGCTTCAAAGGCTACTAAGGTTAGGTAACCTAATACAAAGCCTAATAATGCCATCCAAAGGATATTTTTAGCGTACCAGAAGAAACTGATTTTTTCCATACCCATTGCTACTACACCTGCTGCCGAACCGATAATCAGCAAGCTACCTCCTGTTCCAGCTGAGTAAGCAATAAAGTGCCAAATACCGTTGTCCAATCCTTCTTGGAACATACCCATACTTGCCGCCACCAATGGTACGTTGTCAATCACTGCCGAAGCAAATCCTAACAGAAGTACTACTATGTTTTTGCTTGGGATAGCACTATTAAGGTTTTGTGCAAAGTTAAATAGCGTACCGATAGTTTGTAGTGAGGCAACAGCCAATAGTATTCCTAAGAAGAATAAGATACTCGAAAACTCTATACGGCTAAGGGCGCGGTGTATGCCAAATTTCTCTTCATCTTCTTCATTCAGTTCTCTAGGTTTAAGTTTTTCACCTACAAACCACATAGTAGCCAAAGCGAAAAGCATACCCATATAAGGAGGAAGGTGAGTAATCGATTTGAAGATAGGCACAAAGATAATAGCGATAATACCTATCACTAAAACAGGAGTACTGCTTTTATAGGTTATACCTTCTTGGTCGTTGCCAGCATTTAATTGACCTCTAAATACAGGCAAGAAAGAAGCGATAAGTAGCGGTACCACTAAGCATATAGTTGAAGGGATAAGTACATATTCTACTAATTTAGCGGCACTTACTTTGTTTTTCACCCATAGCATAGTCGTAGTTACGTCTCCAATAGGCGACCACGCACCTCCCGCATTAGCCGCAATTACGATAAGCGATGCATACCAAATGCGCTCTTTTTGGTCAGGGATAAGTTTGCGTACGATAGTTATAAGGATAATAGTAGTAGTAAGGTTATCAATGATAGCTGATAAGAAGAATGCGATAACACCGATAATCCACAGCAGTTTTACCTTGCTTTTAGTGCGGATAATACGTTTGATAATTTCAAAACCGCGGTGCATATCAATCACCTCTACGATGGTCATCGCGCCAATTAAGAAGAAAAGGATTTCGGCTGTTTCAGCCAAGTTGTGTTGTAGAGCAGCATCTATAGCAGTGGCGTTACCTTCGGGTGTACTACTTACAGGGAAGAGCTCGCCATTCATAATATGCATTACATCAATGTTTGATACTTTTAGTATCGTCCAGCATATCACGGCCATAGCCAAAGCCGAAATTGTTTTGTCTACTCTAATCTGATGTTCAGTAGTAATACAAAAATAACCAATAAAAAAGATGGCAATAATCCAAGATTCCATATATACTAATTTTTTTATTAAAATTTAACGCCGCAAATATACAAAATCTTTTTATTACTTTCCAAATATTTTTTGATTTATATTAGTTAGTCGTTAGTTATTAGTCTTTAGTCGCTTTCTAACGACTAGCGACTAACCACTAACGACTAGCGACTAGCAACTAAAGCCCAGCTTTATACACCACTTCTTGTACTCGCTGTCTTATCAATTTGTTTATCAGCAATTTGTTTTCAGCCGAAGGGTAAGTCCGGTTAGAGAGGAAGACCACTACTATTTCGTTTATAGGGTCTGCCCAAGCAAAGGTACCCGTAAAACCTGTATGTCCAAAGCTTTCCATTGGCACACAGCCGCAGGTAGGCCCAGCCTTGCCTAATTGAGGTTTGTCAAAACCTAAGCCGCGTCTGTTCCCTTCCGTGCAATAGTTACAAGTGTTAAATAGCTGTATAGCTTGCGGTTGCAAATACCACGTGCCGCCATAATACCCTTTTTGTAGGTACATTTGCATCATCTTAGCCACATCGTCAGCAGTGCCAAAGAGTCCCGCGTGTCCACCTACACCGCCGAGCAAGGCAGCTCCTTGGTCGTGCACATAGCCGCGTAACTCCTGCCCTCTAAAAGTCTTTTCATCTTCAGCAGGAGCTATATTTGTTATCGGGAAGCGCTCCAAAGGTAGGTAAGTCAGCTGATAAGCCCCCAATTCTCGGTAAAAATGCTTTTGTATCGCCTCTTGCAGGGGCTTTTTAGTTTTCTTCTCTATAAAAAGTTTAAAATAGTAGTATGGCAGGTCGCTGTACAGATATTTCTTATCTTTTATCAGATTGCTGTCGTCTATACGCTTGTAAATACTATCCGTAAACCCTTCTCTTAAATACAAATCCTTCGCTACTTGGGTAGGGAAGGAATCGCTGGCGGTAGTACTATAAAATTCTGGCAATGGCTTTTTGTTCTTGTCGAGGGTTTGGTTGAAAAACGGTATCCACGACTGAAACTGTGCGTAATGCGAGAGCACCTCCTTCATTGTCATTCCTCCCTTGTTAGTATCTTTTAGCCTCGGCAGCAAATCCTCAAAAGTGTCATTAGGCTTAAAATTCCCTTTGGTGTACAGCCGCATCAGTTCGGGCAGGGTAGCCAGTATTTTCGTCAGCGAAGCAAGGTCGTATATCGTATGGTCATTTACTTTATGTGCAGGGTTGTAGTCTAAGGTACCGAAGTTTTTCCGATAGACTACCTTCCCTTTTTTGGCTACCAATATCTGCATACCGGGGGTCATCTTTTGGTCAATGGCCTCTTGGGCTATGCTGTCTATGGTCTTGAGCTTGTCCGAACTAAGTCCCACACTCTCAGGCAGTCCGTAGGCTAAACGCCCTATTTTAGGGGTTTCTACCGAGGTGCCTACCGGCAGGTCAGGGTGGGCAGACACAGGTAGCACGCCTTTCCCTTCTATCGCCCCAAAGAGCAACTGAGCCGCTTTTTCTTGGGCTACTTTATGGTTCTGATACGCAAATACAATACCCTCCAATGGGTGTATGTGCTTTACGTTTAGCATAGCGTAAGGACGCGTAAATACAGTCAGTATAGTCTTCTTTTTCTTAGCGATATGCTCTAACCATTTCAGTTCATTTTCACTGAAGTTATAAGCGTCCCACGGAGTTTTGTCTGGTTTGTGCAACCCAATGATTATAGTGGTGTAGGGTTCTATAGCCTCGTATAGTTGCGCTTCATTTTTAGGTTCTATAAGGGCTACATCAGCGTATTTCTTTAGGGTGCTGTAGAAGGTCCAACCGCTGTCATTGCCAAATTTCACATAAGCTATTTTCTGTTTGTCTAACTGCTTTAGCGGTATAATCTGACTCTTGTTTTGGGCTACTGTTAGCGCATTTTCAAAGATAGCTTCAGTCAGTAGGTCATCTTCAGTCGTGTGTAGCTCTTTGCTCACAGTTGCCTCATCTATAGGGGTGAAGGTGGTTAGCCCTACTTTGTATTTAGCCATTAGTATTTTCTTTACCGAGTGGGCTAAACGCTCCTCGCTGATGCGCTTGCTTTGGTACGCTTTTTTCATCGCCTCAAAGCCTTTAGGCAGATTGCTCGGCATCAGTAATATATCGTTTCCAGCCAAAAAAGCCTCTACTTCTACCTCGCCTATAGGCAGGTATTCCGATACGCCTTTCATTCCAAGTGCATCGGTAAAGATAAGCCCCTCATACCCCATTTTTTTCTTGAGCAAATCGGTGATAATCGTTTTAGAGAGCGATGAGGGCAACCCATTTTTAGGTTCTAAGGCAGGCACGTTTAGGTGACCTACCATTACGCTCGCCACGCTTTTAGAAAGGGCTCTAAAAGGATAGAGTTCTACTTCTTCTAAACGCTTAGCGGTAAAGTTGATAGTAGGCAGCGTTTTGTGCGAGTCTTTGGCAGTATCGCCGTGTCCAGGGAAGTGCTTAGCACTGCCTAACACGCCTACCGACTGCATACCTCGGGTAAAAGCAAGTCCTTTTTGGGCTACATTCTCTTTGTCTTCCCCAAACGAACGATTACCTATAATGGGGTTCGCCGGATTAGTATTGATGTCAATATCAGGGGCAAAGTTAAACTGCATACCTATTTGTTTGCAGTGCTGCCCGATGCGCTTGCCCGCGCGTTCTATTAGGCTATTGTCTTTTACTGCCCCCATTGTCATATTCCAAGGGTAGGCAAAAGTAGAGTCTAGGCGCATAGCCAGACCCCATTCGGCATCCATAGCCATAAAAAGAGGAATTTTAGAGAGAGGTTGATACTCATTAGTGAGTTTCACCTGTCTTTTGGGACCTCCTTTCGAGAAAATGATACCACCTATATAATATTTTTTAATCCAATCTTTTACTTCTTCAGCTCTTTTAGTACCGATATGGCTCGAAAACAGCGATACCATAAACAACTGACCTATTTTTTCATCTAAAGTCATTTGTTTATAAGTGTTTTCCACCCATTGTTCTTGTTCTTTAGCTTTGTTAGTTATCACCAGCGGACTTTGTGCCCTTCCGATAATCGTGGTTAATACCCAACAAACCGCTATAAGTAAGTGTTGTTTTTTCATTTTTGATATTCTTCTAATTCTTTACTAAGATTCTTTTGTATTCTTTAAATTCCATTTGCATAATTTCCTCCTTTAGCTTTTTAGACCTTTCAGCTATTTGTTCCATAAAAGCTAATAGTTTTTCACTGGGGTTTTTTATCATTACTTGTGTCGCGTTCTCCGATTGGCGTAGCACCACTACTTCTTGTTTCTTCTCCATACGCTTTTTGTTTTACAAGCCTTTAATTAATAGAGAGTTAGGAGTCCAGCCCCTAACTCTCATAGAAAATATATTAACAATTAAAAACTTTTCTTAATCATCTAATCGACAAATTGTCTAATTGTCAAATTGACAAATTATCTAATTGTCAAATCAGCAAATCGCCTAAAACTCCTCTATGTTATACGCTTTTAGCTTGTTATAAAGGGTTTTACGGGTGAAGCCCAGCAGTTTAGCCGCTTCAGTCTTATTATTATTCGTTTCGTGTAGCGCTCCGATAATCAGTTCGCGCTCATTCTCTTTGGTCGAAAATGAAAAACGTTCAGTAGGGAAGTGGCGAGTCTCACTCATCACAAAGTCAGGCAACTCATTTTCGCTGATATAATCAGTAGTGGTGAGCAGTGTAGCGCGTTTCACTACGTTCGATAACTCGCGTAGGTTACCGCCCCAGTTGTAGTTGAGCATCTTCTGAACAGCTCTTTCGGTAAAGCCTTGCACGTTTTTGTGCAGCTTTTCGTTCGCTTTTTCCAAAAAATACGAAGCAAATATCATCAAGTCGTCTTTGCGCTCGCTTAGCGATGGCACTTTTATAGCAAACTCATTCAAGCGGTGGTATAAATCCTCGCGAAAATCACCTTTGTTCACCGCCTCCAATAAGTCCTCATTAGTAGCCGCCAATACTCTGATGTCTACTTCTATTTCTTTTGAACTACCAATAGGCTTAATACGGCGCTCTTGTAGGGCACGCAACAGCTGTATTTGGTTTTCATAGCTAAGGTTACCCACTTCATCAAGGAAGATTGTACCGCCATTAGCCTCTTCAAAGTGTCCTTTTTTATCGGTGATAGCCCCTGTAAACGAACCCTTTACGTGTCCGAAAAACTCACTCGAGGCTATTTCTTTAGGTATGGCTCCGCAGTCTACCGCTATAAAAGGCTTGTTGCGGCGCTCGCTTTTCAGGTGTATCAGCTTTGCTACCACCTCTTTACCAGTACCGCTTTCGCCCATAATGAGCACCGACATATCGGTCGGAGCCACCAAGTTGATAAACTTGCTCAGCTTTTTAGACGCAGGACTTACCCCCTCTATATACGGATTTTCTTCCGTCACCTTAGGGGCTTTCACCATTTTCGCCGGACTGCTATGGTCAGTTTTGCTCAAAGGAGCAGCAGTCTCTACAGTTTCAGGCTTAGGGGTAGAAAATACCGTATTTTGGGCATTTTTTATCACATTAAGCACATCTTCCTGCTGAAAGGGTTTAGAGATATAGTCAAAAGCACCGAGTTTCATCGCTTCTACAGCAGTCGAAACCTCGGCGTAGCTGGTCATAACCACCACGGGCAAGTTAGGGAAAATATCTTTCACCTGCTTTAGAAAGTTGATACCATCACCATCGGGCAGCCTTAGGTCGGTAAATATCATTTTAATAGCAGGGGTCAAGTTTTTCTCGGCCTCTTCTAAACTATAGCACCCAATCACATCATATCCGTTGCGTTCCAAAAAGCGACTAAGCATTTTTGAAAACACTACATCATCTTCTACTAAAAGAATGGGGTTTTTCATAACGTTTTCTAAAATCTATATAATTAATATTTGCTTTTGTTACAATAATTCAGAATTCAAAATTCAGAATTCAAAAAGTGTGCAAAGGTACAATTTTATTTTGAAATAATTACACTCTTTACCAAAAAAAAAGTTTCCTTATCACAAGGAAACTTTTTTCAATGCATATAATATAAATACTACTACTAACTCCCAATTTTGTTAGCTCAATGAATGATAGCTGTTTAGCAATTAAATTTTAGCAATGTTTCTCAATGAAAAGTTGTTTCCCAACAACAAAATGAATTTAATTTTTTTCAACAACTTCGTTTTAATGATTCTTATCTAACAATGTTTCTTTTAGCAATTTTTTCTCAGTAATTTAATTTCTTAACCAATTTTTTGTATATGCTGAAAGAGCCACCATTCACATTATAAGTATGCACTAATAAATTATAAATGTTTAATCTTCTAACTTACGCTATATACATTGAAAAAACTGTGCCAAACTTATCATTACCTGTTAATAAATACTTTAATGTCTTTATAGTCAAACAGATAATTCGTTAATAACTTGTCGATAGCTTGTTAATAACTATGTTAATAAATGTGTAAAGTGCGTGTAATTACACGTTACAGGTTACACTACATTTCTCATATTCCTAATTTTTTGCTTTTTCTTGAATGTTTAGAAAATTATTCTCTCTACGCTTACCCTATACAATCGATATAGGAAGGATACAGGAAGAGCGAACAGTTAGCGAACGATTAGCGAAGTATAAACATCTAATGAACCTTCCAAACACAGAAAAACATCAAAATTCAAAAATATTTTGTATCTTTGCCAAAAATAAGTAGAGATTATGCCATACACTAACGGCTAACGACTAGCGACTAATTACTAACCACTAATCACTAACGACTAAAAATGGACATTTCCCTTTCAAAATCTTCACTGCGTTCAGGGCAGTCACTACAGCTGTCAGGTTCTAAATCCGAAAGCAATAGAGCGTTACTCTTGCAGGCGTTGTACCCCGAACTCTCTATTAGCAACCTCTCTACAGCCGATGACACCCGCTTACTCCTAAAAGCATTGTACTCTTGCACACCGCTGATAGATGTGCATCACGCCGGTACGGCTATGCGTTTCCTTACAGCCTATTTTGCAGCGCAGTTAGGGGCTGATGTCCTGCTGATGGGCTCAGAGCGTATGCACCAGCGACCTATAGCCCTATTAGTCGATGCCCTGCGCTCGCTTGGGGCAGATATCACCTATACAGAAAAAGAAGGCTTTCCACCCCTGCGTATCAAAGGGAAAGAACTAAAAGGCAGCCGTGTTAGCTTGCAGGGCAATGTCAGCAGCCAGTACAGCTCTGCCTTGCTCCTCATTGCGCCTACGCTCCCCAACGGACTTCATTTAGAGCTTACCGGTAGTATCACCTCTTTACCCTACCTACAGATGACCCTCGACCTGTTGTCCTATTGCATTGGTGAAGAGCACGTGCAGTTCAGCGGCAACGAGATACGAATCACCCCTGCCGATAGCCTACAGAACTACCATTGGCAGGTAGAGTCAGATTGGTCTTCCGCTTCCTATTGGTATAGTTTTGTAGCCCTTTCGCCTATAGGTACAACCCTCTCACTCCGCGACTTTAAGCAACCGAGTTTGCAAGGCGACAGCGCACTACAGCAGCTGTATCGCGCGCTGGGGGTTACCACTACCCTCAGTGATACGACCCTCACACTTACTAAGGTGTCAGCTCCTCAAACAGACTGCTTTACGGCCGACCTCAATGCCACCCCCGACATAGCACAAACCCTTGCAGTTACCTGCTTAGGCTTGGGGATAGGTTGTGTGTTGTCAGGCTTACATACCCTAAGTATAAAAGAAACCGACCGCCTCACAGCCTTACAAACCGAGCTGAGCAAGTTCGGCGCGGAGGTAACCATCACTACCGACAGCCTGCAATTCCCCCCTTGCCGTAGTTTGAATAGCGGAGTGCAAGTAGCTACTTATAATGACCATCGTATGGCGATGGCGTTTGCCCCGCTGATGCTCCTCACCCCACTCGTAATACTCGATAAAGAGGTGGTAACTAAGTCATATCCAACTTTTTGGCAAGATGTAGCCCAGCTAACAGTAGAAGATGAAGAAAAGTGACAAAAGTTATAAAAAGCTGATAATCAGTATTTTGTTATCTTTTTGAAAGAAAGGTGATAAATAAAAGCTAAAAAAAATCTGCTAACATAGTGTTTATTAAATATTTAATTTGTATCTTTGCGCCCACAAATACGAAGATAAATATTCATATATAAAAATAACAAAGATGACAAAAGCAGAAATTGTATCAAAGATTTCCGACAAATCAGGTCTTGACAAAAACGAAGTTCAGTTAATCGTTGAAAACTTTATGGATGAAGTGATTAACTCTTTAAAAGATGGACAAAACGTGTATTTGAGAGGTTTCGGCAGTTTTATAATCAAAACAAGAGCCGAAAAAACAGGGCGTAATATTTCTAAAAATACTACCTTAAAAATACCTGCTCACAACATTCCTGCCTTTAAGCCAGCTAAGGTATTTGTAGACACTGTGAAAGACAATGTAAAAGTAAATTAATATTAATCATATAAAAATAATAAAGTTATGCCAAGCGGAAAAAAAAGAAAAAGACATAAAGTGGCTAACCACAAACGCAAAAAAAGAGCGAGAGCTAATCGCCACAAAAAGAAAAAGTAGTTTTTAACTACTTTTTCTTGCTTAAAAACAACCCTAAATTGTTCATTGAATTATTAACTAAAAATCCAACAAAGTGGAAAAAGAATTAATTATCCGTTCTGGCTCCTCTTACGTAGATTTTGCTTTGCTCAGAGACGGTAGGCTGATAGAGCTTCACAAAGAAGAAGATACTAACGGTCTGGGTGTGGGCGACATAATGTTAGCCAAAGTGCGCAAGCCTATACAAGGGCTCAATGCGGCTTTCGTTAATGTAGGACACGAAAAAGATGCCTTCCTACATTACCACGACTTAGGACCTCAGTTAGCTTCTTTGCTTAAGTTTATCAAGTGGGTTATCTCAGGGAAATTAAAAGATTTCTCCCTAAAAGACTTCCCTCTTGAACCAGATATCGATAAGAATGGCTCGGTAGCCGATACTCTCAAACCTAATCAGCCTATATTGGTGCAGATAGTCAAAGAGCCTATCTCTACCAAAGGCCCTCGTATCAGTTCCGAACTCTCTATAGCGGGTAGGTATTTAGTACTCGTACCTTTTTCTGACCGTATTTCTATCTCGCAGAAGATAGAGAGCAAATCCGAGAAAGAACGTTTGCGAAAACTCTTGCAAAGCATTAAGCCTAAAGGCTTTGGCGTAATAGTGCGCACGGTAGCCGAAGGGAAAAAAGTAGCCGAATTAGACAAGGATTTACAGTCTCTCTTCAATCGCTGGGTTTTGATGTGCAGAAAAATTCAAAAAGCGGTTTATCCCTCTAAGGTGATGAGCGAAGTGAACAGAACAGGTGCCATACTCCGCGACTTGTTCAACGATACTTTTACAGGTATACACGTAGATAACGAACAGTTGTACGAGCAGATAAAGAAGTATGTGCAAGAGATAGCACCTGAAAAAGAAAGCATCGTAAAATTATACCGCTCATCGGTACCTATTTTTGAGAAATTTCATATTGAACGTCAGATAAAGACGGCTTTCGGTCGTACCGTATCAATGCCTAAGGGGGCTTACTTAGTCATAGAGCACACCGAAGCCTTACACGTAATTGACGTAAATAGTGGAAATCACTCTAACAAAAATAACGACCAAGAAACTACAGCCTTATCAGTAAACCTGATTGCTGCTACCGAGATAGCACGCCAACTGCGCCTCCGCGATATGGGGGGTATCATAGTAGTTGATTTTATTGATATGGCAAATAGCGATAACCGCCGTATATTGTTTGACCATCTTCGCGATGAAATGGCTGAAGACCGCGCCAAACACAAAATACTGCCCCCAAGTAAGTTTGGGCTTATACAAATCACTCGGCAACGCGTACGCCAAGAGCTGAACATCAAAACTAAAGAAGAGAACCCAAGCAAAGAGGGCGAAATTGAAGCCCCTATTGTTCTTATTGATAAAATCAACATAGAACTTGAAAGCATTATTAAGGAGGATGCTTACAAAGGGCGTATTGTGCTTAATGCACACCCTTTCATAGCAGCTTATTTGACCAAAGGATTCCTAAACTCTATTCGTTTTAAATGGTTTCTGAAATACAAGCGGTGGATAAAGATACTGCCCCGCGACGCCTATTCTTACTTAGAATATCGTTTCAAAACTAATGAAGGAACCCCTCTTTAAAAATTTAATCGGTGTGCTACTACCCTCATAGTTGCACACCGATTTCTTTTTTTTATATCTTTTATATCTTTTATATATGAAAGTCTTATCTACCAAATGCCTTACCTCTGCACAGCAACAGCGCCTACAAGCATTGGGCTTTACGCTGGTGCAGCATAATTTTATCGCTACGCCTCCGCTACCTTTTGCGCTTTCGTTGCCTTATGAATGGCTTATTTTCACTAGTCAGAATGGGGTACAGAGTGTATTAGCACATCCGCAGTGGCAAGAGCTGCTCTCTACGCCTGTGCTTTGTGTGGGCGTCAAAACACAGCAACTGCTACAATCAAAGGGGTTTAAGGTATGTTATGCCACCGACTATGCTACCGATTTGGTAGCCTATATGCGCAATGACTTATCGCGCTATCAAGAGGGGCGTATTGCTTTTTTTGTAGGTACGCATCGCCTTAACACCCTCCCTGATTTCTTTGCCTCTGAAAAGCTACAAGTTGCAGAGATTACCGTCTATGATACGGTCTTTACCCCTATAACCCTTGCAGCACCAGTAGATGCGATTCTGTTTTTCAGTCCTTCAGGGGTGCAGAGCTACCTATCCACTCATACAGCAGCCGCAGAGCAGGTGTATTGCATAGGCACTACTACGGCGCAGGCAGCTACTCCGCATTGGGCATCAGTAATAGTCGCTACAGAGCCTACTGTAGACGGAGTGCTACAGGCAGTAGTAGCATCACTTATCCCTTAATGTCGTGTATGCGCAACTGAGGGCGTATAATACCATTCCATATGTTTTCTTCTATAGAGTAGATAATGCTGAAAGGTCGCCCCGATTCTACTATGGGCAATCGGTCAGCTAAATCAAAGGCTACTGCCCCGAAGTAGTGAGGGCTGCCAACCTCGCGTAGGTTGAGCTTTAGGTGCTTTTCATCTTTCCCAATAGCTTTAGCAAAGCCTGTATCGATTACATTCTCTGCATAGAAAAGAGGAGGTAAATTGTTAGGTCCAAAAGGCTCAAAGCGTTTGAGCACCCCTATTAGCTTTTCGGTTATTTTGCTCAGTGGTAGTTGGGTATCAAAGCAGATTTTAGGGTCGTGAGGCAAATTAGCTAGCTTTTGCGCTACTACTTGCTCAAAAGCCTCTTTGAAGTCTGAGTATTGCTCAGGTAAGAGCGTGAGCCCTGCGGCATAGGTGTGTCCGCCAAACTGCTCTAGGTACTCGCTGCATTGCTCTAAAGCGTCGTAGATGTCAAACCCTGTAATAGAGCGCGCCGATGCGGCATACTTATCGCCACTTTGGGTAAAGACTAAAGTAGGGCGGTAATAGGTTTCTATCAGGCGCGAGGCTACAATACCAATGACTCCCTTATGCCAATGGGGGTTGAATACTACAGTACTATAGCGGTTTTGCTCTCCGTTTTCTTCTATTTGAGCCAAAGCCTCTTGGGTAATACTGCTGTCTAATTCTTTTCGTTCGCTATTTAGCAATTCAATCTCGTAGGCTTTTTCTTTCGCCTTGCGGCTGTCGGTTTCGGTCAGTAAGGCTACTGCGTATTTGCCGTGCTCTATCCGCCCTGCCGCATTGATGCGGGGAGCTGCCTTAAACACTACATCACCAATACCTACCCTTTTTTGATTTTCACCTAAAAGAGCACTAACCCCCGCTGAAGGTTGCTGGTTTATCACCTCTAAGCCGAAGTAGGTAAGGGTGCGATTTTCGCCATTCATCGCTACAATGTCGGCAGCAGTGGCAATAGCTACCAAGTCTAACAAAGGGCGTATTTCTTCAAAAGGACGTGATAGATGCTGTTGGTAGGCTTGTACTAACTTAAAGCCTATACCACAGCCGCAGAGCTCTTTGTAAGGATAGGGGCAATCAGCTTGTTGGGGATTGAGTATAGCCACGGCGTCAGGTACTTGCGCATCGGGGCGGTGGTGGTCGCCGATAATAAAGTCGATGCTTTTATCGGTGGCGTATTGCACCTTGTCGATAGCTTTAATGCCACAGTCGAGGGCAATAATAAGGCTACAGCGCTTGCTGGCAGCGTAGTCTATCCCCTGAAACGAAATGCCATAGCCTTCGGTATAGCGGTCGGGTATGTAGGTGTAAAGCAGAGAAGTGTGGCCTCTGAGGTAGCGGTACAACAGCGATACGGCTGAGGTGCCATCTACATCATAATCGCCGTAAATAAGTATTTTTTCTTGAGTATTGATAGCTTTGCTCAGACGCGCGACTGCCTTGTGCATATCTTTCATCAGAAAAGGGTCGTGCAGAGAGGCTAAACTGGGGCTGAAGAAGTGCATTGCCTCATCATAAGTAGTGATACCGCGCTGGGCTAATAGGGTAGCGGTGGTTTGACTCAAATGGAGTTCTCGTCTGAGTTTTTCAATAATAGCTTCTGAAGGTAGTAGTTTTGGTTCCCAAATGTAATTCATTTTTTAATTTGCCGATTTGTCAATTTGCCAATTTGCCGATTTGTCAAATGTTTCATTGTCAAATCGGCAAATTGTCTTATTATCCTAAGTATGTTTTTAGTATTTTGCTTCGCGAGGTGTGTTTGAGGCGTCGGATAGCTTTTTCTTTTATCTGGCGTACACGTTCGCGGGTAAGGTCGAAGGTTTCGCCTATTTCCTCAAGGGTCATTGCGTGCTGGTCGCCTAAGCCAAAGTACAGTCTAATCACGTCGGCTTCGCGAGGGGTGAGGGTCTCGAGGGCACGCTCAATCTCGGTGCGCAATGAGGCAAGGATAAGCTCTTTGTCGGGGTTGGGCGACTCGTTGCTTCGGATTACGTCGTAAAGGTTAGAGTCTTCGCCTTCTACCAAAGGAGCGTCCATAGATATATGGCGACCTGAGTTCTTCATCGATTCCTTCACATCATTAACTGACATATCAAGCTCGCGGGCAATCTCTTCAGCCGATGGTACACGCTCATTGGCTTGCTCTAAATAGGCGTACATCTTGTTAATCTTATTGATAGAGCCAATTTTGTTTAGAGGCAAGCGCACTATACGCGACTGTTCGGCTAAGGCTTGCAATATAGACTGGCGAATCCACCATACGGCATATGATATAAACTTAAAGCCTCGTGTTTCGTCAAAACGTTGGGCAGCCTTTATAAGCCCTAAATTGCCCTCGTTGATGAGGTCGGGTAGGGTAAGCCCTTGGTTTTGATACTGTTTGGCAACTGATACAACGAAGCGCAGGTTGGCTTTGGTCAGTTTTTCTAAGGCAGCTACATCGCCCTCTTTGATACGTTGTGCCAATTCTACCTCTTCATCAGCGGTGATTAAATCAACGCGCCCTATCTCTTGTAGGTACTTATCAAGAGAGGCCGTTTCGCGGTTCGTAACCTGTTTGGTAATTTTTAGTTGTCTCATTCAGAAAATATCCTTAATTTTGTCTTTTCTTGTTCAGTCTATTATACGTACAAGAAAATCAAGATGTTACAAAAGCACTAAACTTTAACAATACTTTAACAGATGCAATACAGTTTTATCATTCCTGTATATAACCGTCCTGACGAGTTAGACGAACTGCTGAGGAGCCTTGCAGGGCAGACTTATACTGCTGATTTTGAGGTAGTAGTGATAGAAGATGGTTCGACCATTTCATCAGAATCAATTTGTCAGCAATACCAATCTTCACTTTCAATCACTTATTTGGCTAAACCTAATACAGGTCCCGGTGACTCGCGCAATTATGGTATGCGCCACGCCAAGTACGATTATTTTCTCATTTTAGACTCAGATTGCCTTTTGCCACCTCATTATTTGGAGGCGGTAGACGACTATTTGCAGGCGCATTATGTAGATTGTTTTGGAGGGGCTGATACGGCTGACGAGCATTTCACTAAGGTACAAAAGGCTATCAATTATACAATGACTTCGTTTTTCACTACGGGGGGCATACGCGGTAGTGCGCGTGGGGTACAGCGTTTTGAGCCACGCAGCTTCAATATGGGGCTTTCGAGGGCGGCTTTTGAGGCTACTGGCGGTTTTGGTAAGATTCACCCAGGTGAAGACCCCGACTTGGTGATTAGATTATGGGGTAAGGGCTTTGAGACGGCGTTTATACCCGAGGCATTTGTCTTTCACAAGCGGCGCATCTCTTGGCAAAAATTTCAGAAGCAAGTCAGTAAGTTTGGGCAAACGCGTGCCATTCTGAATCATTGGCATCCGCACACGCGTAAAATTACTTTTTGGCTCCCTACCTGCTTTGCTTTAGGGCTTTGTGGGGCTATATTATTGGCTTTGTGCGGCTCTATAGGGGCGCTTTTGGTGTATCTGTGTTATTTTGTGCTTATAGCGTGGGATAGCGCTCGCGAAAATGGCAGTATTCAGATAGGATTGATGTCCGTTTGGGCAGTATTAGTGCAGTTTTTTAGCTATGGGTTTAGTTTTCTGTGGGCTACTCTGAAGATTTTCTTAATTAAGAAGCCTATGGAGGTGTTGTTTCCGAAGTTGTTTTTTGTTTAAGGAGTAGTTGGTGTTTGTTCGCTCAACCTTCGCTTATCCTTCGCTCATCGTTCGCTTGGGTAAGAGTGCTAAAAAACTTGTTTCAAAAATAAAAAATAGAAATTGAATATTATTTATCAATATATAGTTCGGCATAAGCTCGCGGCAGTTGCTTTTTTGGCGGCGTGGCTGCTTATAGCGCTATGGGGGGGTAGGGGCTTGCGCTTTGAAGAGGATATAACCAAAGTGCTTCCGCAGAACGATAAGACCAATCTGACCTCGAAGGTACTGAAACAGCTCAATTTTGCCGATAAGATTTCGGTGATACTCTCGGCTAAAGAGGGGGCGCTTGCCGATATGCAGGCAGCCGCAACCGCTATAGTTGATAGTCTGAATACTAAGGCATTGCAACCCTATATAGCTGGGGTACAGGGTGTTGTAGCTGATGAGGAGGTAGAGAGTGCGTGGCAGTTCGTCAATAGTCATTTGCCGCTCTTTCTCACTGAAGACGATTACACTTCCCTGGCAGCGCGTATGCAGCCTGACAGCCTTAACGCTTTGATACAGGCGCATTACAAGGCAATGCTTACCCCTGCGGGTATGGTAGCGCAATCGTTTATACGCACTGACCCTTTCGGTCTCACTTTCAGAGGATTAGAGAAGCTACAAGCCCTCAATATAGGCACGGATTTCAAGCTCACGAATGGCTTTCTCACTACCAAAGACGAGCAGCATTTGCTCTTTTTTGTTACTCCCCGTTTTGAGGGCAATGATACCGAGCACAATACGGCTTTGGTGCAACAGCTCGAACAGCTGCAAGCGCAACTACAGCAGCACTATGGGGCAAAGCTGCAAATACATTTTTTTGGAGCTCCGTTTATATCGGTTAGCAATGCGACTCAGATAAAAACGGATATACTCACTACTGTACTTATTTCATTATCAGTACTTTGCTTACTGCTTATTTTCTTCTATCGCAGTGTGTATATACCGCTTATCGCCTTTATCCCCTCGGTGTTTGGGGTGCTCTCTGCCTTGGCGTTTCTGTATGTACTTAAGGGTAGTATTTCGGCTATTTCTATCAGCTTAGGGGCGGTGTTATTGGGGGTTACTATCGATTATTCGCTGCATATACTCACTCATTACAAGGTAGCCAAAACGGCCTCGGAATTGTATCGCGCTGTAACGGTGCCTATTCTGCTCAGCAGTATTACTACGGCTATTTCTTTTCTCTGTTTGCTGTTTGTGCATTCAGAAGTGATGCAAGATTTGGGCATTTTTGCCTTTATTGGCATTATGGTTTCAGCCTTGCTCTCTCTGGTGTTAGTGCCGCATCTTTACCGCGCTGATAAGGGGGTGGTGGTGCGCCGTACGTTTCTCGATAGGGTAGGGGGCTACCCTTTCCACCGCAATAAGTGGATAGTAGGTGCCTGCTTGTTGCTGATAGGGGTGAGTTTTTTCTACTTTCAGAAGGTGAAGTTTAACGGCGATATAGCGAGTATTAATTATGTAAATCCGCGCTATCAGGTAGCCCAACAGCAGTTGGAACAACTGACTGATAGTCAGTATAAATCGGTGTACGCAGCTGCCTATGGCAATAGTTTAGAAGAAGCCTTAACGCATAACTACCACTTATACCAGCAATTGCAGCATCTGAAGGCAACCGATAGTATTAGGCAGTTTAGTTCGGTGGCAGCCATTATTTTGCCGCAAACGGAGCAGCAAGAGCGCATTAAGCGTTGGCAAACGTTCTGGTCGGGAGCCCGTCAGGAGGCTTTGCGAACACAATTACAGCAGTTGGGCGTTCAATATGGCTTTAAAGAGAGTACTTATGCTCCTTTTTTCGACTTTCTTACCACTGATTTTGAGCCTATACGCTCTTTAGATGATTATAAGGCTCTTTCAGCGCTTCCTTTAGATGATTTTATCACTGAAAAAGACGGTTTTTATACCCTTGCTAACCTTGTGAAGCTGACGGATAGCGAGCATACGCGCTTTGTTGAACAGATAGAACAGCGCACAGGGGCTATAGTGATAGACCGCAAGAACCTTAGCGAGACTTTTTTGGGTAAGCTTAAAGACGATATACTGCTATTGGTAAATTATTCTTCTATAGCTATTTTTCTTATTTTATTGCTCTTTTTTAGGCGTATAGAGTTAGTGCTGCTCACTCTTATTCCTATTGGAGTGACGGGGGTAGTTACGGCAGCGCTGATGTACTTTTTCGGTATAGAATTTAATGTATTTAGTATGATAGTCTGTACCTTAGTGCTCGGTCATTCCGTTGATTTTAGTATTTTTATGACTTGTGCTCTGCAAAAAGACTATACTAATGGCAAAAATGAGCTTCCGGTTTATAAAGTATCAGTATTATTAGCCTCTATTACGACCTTTTTGGCGATAGGAACGCTTATTTTTGCTAAACACCCTGCGCTCAGGTCGATAGCTTCGGTGTCAGTGCTGGGTATTTTTACTGCTTTGGTTATTACTTTTGTGTTTTATCCTACTATATTTAAGTTTTTTATCTTCCGAAGACCTCAAAAAGGGCTTTCTCCGGTTAGTTTGCGTTTGTTGTTGCACTCTATATTCTCTCTTTCTTACTACGCCTTGTCGTCAGTAATTCTCAGCAATGTAGGTTGGGTGCTGGCTACTGTTTTTCCGAGCAGCAAGCGTGGGTTACGCAGGCTCTCATCAGTCTTAGCCGCTACGGTGCTTTTCTCTAATTGGCGGGTGCGCAAGCGCATAGAGAATCGCCAGCTACTCAATACCGATACGCCTTCGGTAGTGATAGCCAATCACACTTCGTGGCTTGATACGCTTGCGTTGGAGCTATATAGCCATCGGTTGAGTTATGTGGTAAATGATTGGGTGTATCGCTCGGTTATCTTTGGTAGATACCTTCGCGCTATGGGGGCTTATCCGGCATCAGAGGGTATAGAAAAAGGAATGCCTTTGCTGCAACAGCACTTACAAGAGGGGATTTCGGTGGTGATATTTCCGGAGGGGAAACGCTCGGAGAGCAATCGCATTCATCGTTTTCATCAGGGGGCGTTCTACATAGCGGATACTTTGCAGAAGCCTATAGTGCCGGTGTATATTCACGGTACTTCAGAAGTGCTGCCTAAAGGGGATTTTATCATCTACGATGGGGCGGTTACTATAGTAGCTGCTGAACCTATCGCTCCTGATGATACCCGATTTGGTACTACCCCGCGTGAGAAAGCTAAGCAGGTGGGGGCGTACTTCCGTGAGCAGTTTGCTCAGTTGCGACAACGCTTAGAGGGGGTGGATTATCTGAAGCAGAAATTGCAGCTGAACTATCTGTATAAAGATATTGAGGTAGTAAGAGCGGTAAAAGCTGATTATACTGCTCACGCAGCGAAGTACTATCAGCTGAGCCGTAGTCTGCCCGCTAAAGCGCGTATACTACACATAGCTGATGATTATGGGCAGTTAGACTTTTTGTTGCTCCTTACTTACCCAGAGCGTGAGATTGTTTCGGTAATAGAAGATGATGAGAAACGAGCTGTAGCCCAGCAGAGTTACCTTGTGCATATACGCAAATTGCAATACCTTAAAGCACGCCCTGACGAGTCTTTTGATATAGAGATTATTGGGGCTGAAGTAGTTAGACAAAAGGTATAAAAAAACTTTGTCAAAGTCCTGAAACTTTGACAAAGTTATTATATTATATTGTTTTGTTTTTTAGGCTTTTGCTTTTAGCTCTGCTATTGTTTGGGTAGGATTAGCAGCGTTGAACACGAAGCTACCTGCTACTAAGGCATCGGCACCTGCCTCTACCAATGCTTTGGCATTGCTTAAGGTTACCCCTCCGTCTATTTCGATGAGAGTATTAGCTCCTGCTTGTGTGATAAGCGCCCTGGCTTGTCGTACTTTTTTATAAGTATTTTCTATAAATGACTGTCCTCCGAAACCTGGGTTTACGCTCATCAGTAAGAGAAGATCTACATCTTTGATAATGTCTTCTAACAAAGCAACAGGCGTATGAGGATTGAGAGCAACCCCTGCTTTCATACCCTCGGCTTTGATAGCTTGCAGCGTGCGGTGTAAGTGGGTACAAGCCTCGTAATGCACCGTGAGTATGTGGCTACCCAGCTTTGCAAAGGTACTGATATAGCGGTCGGGGTCGATAATCATTAGGTGTACATCTAATGGCTTGGTAGCGTGCTTATTGATAGCCGAGAGTACCGGCATACCATACGAGATATTAGGTACAAATACCCCGTCCATAATATCGATGTGGAACCAATCGGCTTCACTGGCATTGACCATCTGCACCGCTTGTTGCAGGTTGCCAAAATCTGCTGCTAGTAATGAAGGTGAAAGAATCATATTTTTTTCAATTAATAATTGAGAATTAACCTACACTTCCTTCTAATGAAATCTCTAAAAGTTTTTGAGCTTCTACGGCAAACTCCATAGGGAGTTTATTTAGTACCTCTTTGCCAAAACCATTTACGATGAGTGAAATGGCTTTTTCGGTATCAATACCGCGCTGGTTGCAGTAGAAAATCTGGTCTTCACCGATTTTTGAAGTAGTTGCTTCGTGCTCTATCTGTGCCGTAGGGTTTTTAGCCTCTATATAAGGGAAAGTATGTGCCCCACAGTTATTGCCCATTAGTAATGAGTCGCATTGAGAGAAATTGCGGGCATTCTTAGCCTTAGGTACTACTTTTACTAATCCTCGGTAGCTATTTTGTGATTTTCCTGCTGAAATTCCTTTAGAAATAATTGTTGATTTAGTGTTGTTGCCCAAATGTATCATCTTAGTACCCGTATCAGCCTGCTGAAAGTGGTTAGTAACCGCTATAGAGTAAAATTCGCCTATAGAATTATCACCTTTTAGCACTACTGAAGGGTATTTCCAAGTGATAGCTGACCCTGTTTCTACTTGCGTCCATGATATCTTAGCATTCTTCTCTGCTAAAGCACGCTTAGTTACAAAGTTGTAAACACCGCCTTTGCCGTCTTTATCACCAGGGAACCAGTTCTGAACAGTAGAGTATTTTATCTCGCCACCTTCCATTGCTATTAGCTCTACAACGGCTGCGTGTAGCTGGTTTTCATCGCGTCTGGGGGCGGTACAACCCTCTAAGTACGATACGTAAGCGCCTTCATCTACTATTAAGAGAGTACGCTCGAATTGCCCTGTACCTGCCTGATTGATACGGAAATAGGTAGAGAGCTCCATAGGGCAGCGCACTCCTTTAGGTACATAGCAGAAAGACCCATCAGAAAAGACAGCGGAGTTTAGAGCTGCATAGAAGTTGTCGGTCTTAGGGACCACTGTACCGAGGTACTTGCGTACTAAGTCGGGGTGCTTTTGTATAGCTTCAGACATTGAGCAGAAGATAATACCGCGCTCGGCTAAGGTCTTTTGAAAGGTAGTAGCTACTGACACCGAGTCCATTACTACATCCATAGCTACTGCGGGTTTGTCTTCTACCCCCGCAAGGCGTTTTTGCTCTTCGAGCGAGATGCCCAATTTCTCGAAAGTCTCTAAAAGCTGAGGGTCTACCTCATCAAGGCTGTTAAGTTTGGGTTTCTGTTTAGGTGCTGAATAGTAAGCAATATCTTGAAAATTAGGAGTTTCGAACTGTATGTTAGCCCAGTGTGGTGGCTCTTCCATAGCTTGCCACGCTCTGAAAGCCTCTAATCGCCATTCAGTCATCCATTCGGGTTCGTTTTTCTTTTTCGACAAGGCTATTACGACCTCTTCATTGAGCCCTTTCGGAAATGTATCCGACTCGATATCAGTGTAAAAGCCATA
The DNA here is from genome assembly GCF_003054025.1 of Capnocytophaga leadbetteri. GTDB lineage: Bacteria > Bacteroidota > Bacteroidia > Flavobacteriales > Flavobacteriaceae > Capnocytophaga > Capnocytophaga leadbetteri. Next base: position 107,949 of record NZ_QBKG01000003.1, on the reverse strand, counting down.
CTTGTATTCGCTATTTTCTAATTCTTCTTTAAGTTCTTCTTCTGTATATTTAGCCATTTTTATCTATTGAATAATTATGTGTGTTAGCTATCTGATTTTAACCGACCTTTTTGTCTATTTCTCAAACAGCGCGCAAAGATAGTATTTTAGATTGAATTTAAAATACTATTGCTATAATTATTTTTAACTTACAAATAAAAAACACTTATTGTAAGAGCTGTTCTATCAGTTGGTGTACTGCATCGCTATTCCATCGCGCTATTCCTTCTTTCTCAGCACGTACCTTTCCGTTCTTATCAACTATATAGCCTGAAGGTATTTTTTCAGGGTCGAAAGGCATTTTCTCACCTATAATTAGATAGGTAACCTTGAAGTGAAAGTTGCGTTTTTGCATCATTTCGTCTACAGGAGTAGGTAACTCATTGGTGATGATATAAAAATCTACCTTATCCTTATAAGTATCATATAGTTTTTCTACGGCATATAGGTCGGCAATACTGATACCCCTCCACGATGAAAAGAAATACACAAAAGCAGGCTTCTTTCCTTTGGTTTGCGAAAAATTAAACTGCTTATTATCGCGGTCTTTCAGTTGCCAATCAAAGTCGATGGTGCGTGCTTGATTTTCGGGTATAATATCTACTGAACTAGCAAAAATGCGTTGCAGCAATATTTTACTCTCATATCCTAATGGTGTTACAAAAAAAGAAATCACAAAAAGGATAAGTAATAAATTCCAAAAGGTTCTTCGTTTCATAAAACTATTTTATTTTATCAAAATTCGTCATTCTCTACAATAATATCTTTATATTCAGCCCAAAAAGCCTCTATTTGTGCCATTCCATCATTCAAAAATACCATTACCTCTTGCCAAGTGGCTTTGTTATGAATGCTAACACCTGTTTTTTCAATGTATATAGCACTTATTTCTTTCTGATTGTCTAATATTAGATGCTCCTCGTAGATAGCATCGGGTAGAAAATCAGTTTGCAAGATGTTCTTTAGCGAAAGCATTTTGTTATAATACAAGGCGCGCTTTTCTTTATCGCTATCTTCTATAGCGATGAGTACTCGTGCCTTTTTTAGGTCGAATGAAAACTTAAAACTGAAATCCTTTATTTTAGTGTCGTATAGCGTCCATTTGCGGGGGAACGACTTGCCAAAGGAAGTCCAGAAGTCTTCGCGTAGTTTTTTTGCTTCAGCTTTAGAATACAAGTAAGATTGTTTTTTAGTTATTCAATAAATTTAATTGCTGCCAAAACGACAGTGTCTTTCCCCTCTATTTCTGTGTATAAGGTGATTCTGTAAAAAGTTGAGCCATCTTTTTGTACTATACCAAATTTATGGTTGGCTACCTCATAAGCTACATATAGGTCGGGGGTAATAGTCTTTCTAGCTTTTAAAAATAACTCATCATTGTGTCGCCAGCGCAACTCGTACAAATCGCCTACTTTTTTAGCATTGAGTTGGTAAATAGAATCTTCTTCTGGAGTTTCATTAACTGATGACTGAGAAGGTTGTGGCGATTGAGGTTGCTGATACTGTTTTCTGAAAGTAGCCAAAGCATTTCCGGCTAAAGCATTACGCAGTGCCTCTTGGTATGATTTTTTGTACTCTTTTTCTCTACTTTTACCTACTTCAGAACTGAAAACTTCTTTATTAGCACAGTCGGTTAGCACTAATCTGAGTTTAGAAGTCATCATATTTGATTCGTTTTTCACATCAGCTTTGAGTAGATTGCAAGGGGTGTTTAGCAATTCCGCAGGCACTTCGTTTTCCATATAGGCTTTAAACCCTTGTTTTTCAATCAAGAATTTGGTGAGTATATTTAGCTGGTATTCGTTATCACTCTTTAGGAAAGCAAACTTATTAGGTACGACTACCGTTTGTGCTACCGCTACCATTTGTAGCAGTGCTATGGTTGCAAATAATATGATTCTTTTCATCTATCTAAAAAACTTCTATTGTTTGTTTTCTGCTTTACTCTCATTCTTGGCATTGTCTCTGGCCTCGAGTTCTGCTTGAAATTCTTCAATTACAGGCTTCATTGTGCTATCAGGTAGGTCCGCTATTCTGATGTACATCAGCCCATCGACCGAGTTATTAAATAAAGGGTCTACGTTGAAAGCGATAACCTTAGCGTTCTGCTTGATATACTTTTTGATGAGCACTGGTAGGCGCAAGTTGCCCGGCTCGAGTTCGTCAATAATCTTATCAAACTTATTAAGGTCGGCTTTGGTTTCGTCAAAAATAAAGTCTTTATCTTCATCTTTCAGCTTTACTTTAAACTCCTTTTTAGGGCGCACATATTGAGCTATATAAGGGTCGTAGAAATTCGACTTCATAAACTCAATCATTAGCGACTTAGAGAAGTTAGAAAACTGATTGCTAATACTCACACTGCCGAGTAGATATGAGTGCTCTGGATAGCGCAAAGTGGTATGAGCTATCCCTTTCCAGAGCAAAAATAGCGGCATAGGCTTCTGTTGGTATTCTGAAATGATAAAAGCACGCCCCATTTCTATGGTTTTGCTCATCATATCGTAGAGTTCGGGCTCAAAACGGAATAAATCGTGGGTGTAAAAGCCCTCAATGCCGTATTTAGGGAAAATCTCAGCCCCTAAGCCCATTCGGTAAGCCCCGACTAATTTCTTTGCTTGTGTATCCCATAAGAAAAGGTGACGGTAATAAAGGTCAAACTTATCTAAGTCTGACGAAGCATTAGTACCTTCGCCTACCTCACGGAAAGTTATCTCGCGCAGCCTACCTATTTCTTTCATTATGTTGGGTATCTCTTCATAAGGAGCAAGAAATACCTCATAATTGTTATTCTTTAGTAGGCGGTAATCTTTTTTGGTGATGTTATCTATTTCTTTCTCTATCAGGTCAGTCTGTATAGGGGCTTCTATCTGTTGAGGGTTGGGTTGAGCTTTGCTGATGCTCAGTACATTAGATAAAGGTAAAAACTTCTTGTCTTGCTCAAAAGTATTGGCCAAAATATATGTTTTCTTGCGCAAAAACTCGGTATAGTCGTCTAATTCGGGATGCTCTTCTTGCATAGCAAGTGAAATAGGCTTTCCGATACGTATATAGATAGTGCGCTCCTTCTGAGTGAGTAGTTCTGACGGCAACTTAGCGGTGCGTAGCGTATCGCTGATGTTAGCCAAAAAGTAGAATAATTTGCTGTTTTTAGCGTGAAAATAGATAGGAATGATAGGTACTTTTGCCTTTTGTGCCAATTTCATAGCAGCCTCTTCCCAAGGCTTGTCTACCATTAGCTGCCCTTCTTTGGTAACAGATACTTCGCCTGCGGGGAACAAGCCTAAAGGCTGTCCTTGTCGCAAATGTTCAATAGCGTGTTTAAAGCCTAATACGCTTGATTTTACGTTCTTGCGGTCTTCAAACGGATTGACAGGCAGCACATAAGGAGCTAAAGGCTCGATACGCTGTAGCAGAAAGTTAGCAATAATCTTGAAGTCAGGGCGTTTTTCTACTAAAAGTTTAAGTAGCAAAATACCATCTATCCCCCCTAATGGGTGGTTAGAAATAGTGATGAATGCCCCTTCTTTGGGTATATTTCTGAAATCTTCCTCTGGTATCTCGAATTTTATTTCAAACTCATCTAATAGTGTATTGAGGAAGTCTATCCCTTGGCGGTGTTTGGTGCGGTTATAAATATCATTGAGCTTTGAGAGGCGTAGCAGCTTCATCAGCGTCCACCCCCCAAAGGTACCCAGAAATCCTAATTTATCTATATTAATGGCCGCAGCTACTTCTTTGGCACTCACTAAACCTTTATCTTTTTGCATTTCTTTCTGTTTTAAAGTAGTATTATTGTTTTGCTCTTTGTATTTGCTTTATCCTCTTCAGTCTTGCCATTACCTCATCGCGGTGCAGTGCCTTGCTGGCTACCTTGCCTACCGAAAGTCCTTGTATCAGTATAGAGAATAGTACTACTATATAAGTGATTTGTAATAATGTTTCTTTTATGCCAGCTTTATCTGCCGGAATTGAGAGTACTAAGGCGATAGATACCCCACCGCGTATACCGCCCCATACCATAGTGATAAGTGAGCCGCGTGAGTAGGTAGTTACTTTGCGAAGTATCGTTTTGGCAGGGATATAAATAGAAAGCCCACGCGCTAATAAACACACTATGATGGCTATTCCGCCTAAAAGAAACTGTCCGTCTAAATTCTTGATTAGCAGCATCTCAAAACCTATGAATAGGAATAGAATAGCATTCATAATCTCGTCTACTATTGCCCAAAACCTTTCGAGGTAGTCTTTATTTTCCTCGCTATTGGCTTTCTTGCCCACATTGCCTATAAATAAACCAGCAATCACCATTGCCAAAGGAGATGATACGTGCGAAGCCTTAGCTATTAAGAAGCCCCCCATTACTACCGCTAAGGTAAGGAGCACGCTAACGTGATAGTCGTCTGCTTTCTTCATCATTTCTGAAGCTACCCAACCTAATAGTACCCCTAAGAAAATACCACCTCCTGCTTCGAGTAAAAAGAGCTTGGTAATGGTATTGAACGAAGGTACAAACGAGGTATCGGTAGCCAATTTGAGCACTACGGCAAACATCACTACGGCTACCCCATCATTAAAAAGCGATTCGCCTGTTATTTTAGTCTCGATGCGTTTGGGTACTTTAGCCTGTTTTAATACTCCCAATACTACGATGGGGTCGGTAGGCGAAATGAGCGTACCAAAAAGCAGACAGTACACATAAGGTATGTGAATGCCTACCAGCGGAGCTATGTAGTACAACAAAAGCGACACGAAGAACGCCGAAAGCACTACGCTGATAGTGGCATAAGTGAAAATAGGAAGTTTATACTCTTTTAGGTCAGAGATATTGATGTGCAAAGCACCGGCAAAAAGCAGGAAGTTAAGCATTGCCCCCATCAGTATTTCGGTAAAGTCAAAGCCTTGTAATAGAGATTCTAACTTATGCGATAATCCTGAAAATATCTCGCCTCCGAAGAGGCGAACCCCTACGGATACCATCATAGCGATGACCATAATACCTATGGTCATAGGCAGTTTCACATAACGTACATTTACGTATGAGAACAGTGCTGCTAGAACGATAATTACAGAAAAAGCGTAGTATAACTCCATAATAATTTTATTTCGGGCAAAAATACAAAAATAATAGTAAATGGCAAAAACCGCCTTATGATTTTAACAGAAAAAAATGCCGGAGGTCATATTTTGAGCTATGACCTCCGGCGATATTTAAATCAGTATGAGATTGATAAACTTATTTTTTTCCTATTACTACTCTTAGCATTTCGCAGCCTCTTTGTTCGCCATTTTCGCAAGCTTGGTCAAACCAATCGGCAGCGCGGTTGTCTGACTGACCAATACCTTCACCGTGAAAGTAGCAGTGAGCTAAGCGATATTGAGCAAGTGGATAGCCATTGCGAGCTGATAGGCGGTATAGTTCGGCAGCTCTTTCGTAAGAACGTTCTGCTCCTGTACCATTGTAATAGCAGTTAGCAAGGTTGCATTGTGCCTCAGCAAAATCGCGTTGTGCTGCCTTTTGGTAGTAATTTAGAGCCTGACCAAAGTCTTGCTTAGCAGTGTAATACGTACCAAGTTCGTTTTGTGCTTGTACGTAGTTTTGCTCTGCAGCCTTTGTAAGCCATTGTACCCCTTTGGTTTCGCTTATATATTTCATCGGCTTTTCTTTGCTTGTAAACTTAACATTGGCTTTCATAGCCGAACGGTGACGAATAGAAGGGTTGTTATTCTGCTGAGTAGTTGCTGTAGCAGTAACTGCTGCTTGTGCTGGTTTAGCTGTTTGAGCAGGGGTTGAAGCTGTATTAGTAGCTGTGTCGGGTACCAAAGTTAGGTAGTACTTACCGATTTGGTACTGTGTTTCAGCATCACCTCTTTTAGCGATACGCTCTTGCCAAGAGAGTGTTTTTTCAGCGTCTTTTTTAGGGTTTTTCGCATCAGAATAATACTCTACTAAACGTTTTTGAGCTACTAAATTCTCTTGTTTAGCTAATTTTTCGTACAGTTCAAAAGCCTTGTTATAATCTTTTTTAGCACCTTTTCCATAGAAATAACCATCGGCTACAGTTAAGATAGCATTTACTGAAGCAGGGTCTTTAGGGTCGTTAGCCTCTACTCTTTTTAGTAGGTAGTCGAAAGCAGCTTTATTAGATAAATCAGCGGCTTTGATAGCCCACATTTCGGCTTCTTTACCTGATTTTTTTACCCCTTTGCCTTCAGCATAACATTGTGAAAGGAGGTAAAGCACCTCTGAATAGACTTCGTCTTGCTGTTGGAAGAAGTAATCTAAAGTTTCAGTAGCAGTGGCAGGCACTTGTTGAGCTGCTTTGGTATAATACTCAAAACCACGTTCGCGTGTTAGGTTAGTGTACTTACCATTATAATATAAGTCGCCTAATTTTTTTAGTGCTAAAAGGTTGTTTTTAGCAGCTGATTTTTCGAGGTATTCAAAGCCTTTCTTAACGTCTAACTGTCCTTCTTCTAACAAGAGAGAACCTAAGTTATACTGTGCCATAGCATCGCCTGCTTCGCTTGCTTTTTGGAAAAGCTCCATAGCCTGAGGTATAGATGCACGTGTTCCGTTTCCGGTAGTATAGCATACCCCTAAATTATTTTCTGTTACAGGGGTAGGGTCAGCATTTACAGATCTTGACAACCAGTTGAAAGCATCGCGGTAAGACTGAGTGCCTCCTATACCGTTGTACAAGCAAACAGATAATTGGCGTTGCGCATTAGCATCGCCTTTAGCAGCTGCTTTGGTGTAATACTCAATCGCTTTTTTGTAGAATTTGCCAATAAGAGGGCTATTGCCGTAGAAATAGAAGTTACCCATAGTGTATTGGGCTTCAGCACTACCTTTGGCAGCTGCTTTTTCAAGCCATTCTATTGCTTTTTCTTCGGATTTGGTTACGCCTTTACCATTGAGGTAAGCCTGACCAATAGCGTTTTGTGCCTCAGGATTGCCTTTTTCAGCGACTTTCATTAGCTTTTGTAGGGCGTCTGGGCTATTAGGACTAGCTTCGTAAGCCCATTTAGCCAAAAGGTATTCGGCTTCTAAGTTGCCTTTAGCAGAAGATTTTTCAGCCCAGAATCGAGCTTTATTGAGGTCTTTTTTCACTCCATCGCCTACGTAGTAAGCTTTAGCGAGGTCTAATTGAGTTTCAGGTTTTTCACCATCGGCTACTTTTTCAATCCAGAAGAAGTATTTTTCGTTAGATTGTGCTACACCACGCCCATCGCGGTAGCATAATGCCAACTGGCGTTGCGCATCGGCATTGCCGCCTTCGGCTACTTTGGTGAGCCATTCTACTCCTTTTTCTTCAGATTTAGCTACACCTTTTCCTTCCATATAGCACTGGGCTATTTGGTATTGAGCATTGACATCGCCTGCTTCAGCCGCTTTTTCTAACCATACTACGGCATCTTGGAAAGAACGTTTTAATCCGCCTTTGCCATTGAAATAAGCATCAGCCAGCTCCATTTGAGCTTGGGCGTCGCCTTTCTCGGCAAGGCGCATAATTTTCCTCATATTGCTATCTTGCCCGTATGCATTGGCTACTAAAAAGATAGAAAGTGCTAAAAATAAGTTTTTCATAGTGTCGTTTCTTTACTTTTTTTTATTATCGGTTTAGGCCACAAATATACGTAAAATTTTTAAACTATTTATGAAAAAGCAAATTATTTTTTTAAATTTGTTTCGTGCTTAAGAGAATTGAAGCCGTCGAGCTCTGCTATTAACGAGCCTACGCGTAAGGAAGCCTTTAGTTTTACGGGTATTTTATTCTTGTCGTCAGTTATCCACATCGTGATACTTTCTTCTTCTTTAAACACACGTCCGTCTTGCACTAAAGGGCAGAACTTCAGTGTATTAACTGTTCCGAAGTTAGTTTTTACTTGCTCTCTACCCAATAGCTTTAGCTTAAATTTATACACTTCATCATCGTCAAAAATCATATCTAAGGAGATTTGCTCGCCTGTTTTGAGTTGGTCGATGTTGGGGTAATGACGCAAAGCATAAAAAGCCGAGATAACATCTTGCAACCCGGGTTGAAAGCTGATTTCGGTGTTGTTTCCGTTCTCTACATTGTTAATTTTTACCTTGTTTTCGGTGTGATTGAAGTACATTTTGAGGTATTTGGTATAGCCGCCTTCGTAGATATTGCGGATGAACAAGCGCGGTTTGCCATCATTGATACCAAAGTAACTTTCGTATACATCATCTACTCTGAAAAATACACGAGCCAAGCCCGTAGTAGAGCCTTTGCCAATAGCGTGGTATACTTTTTCGCCATTGTACATCTCTTCTTTTAGCGATAGGGTAGCCATACTGGCATTGAAGATACCATATCGCACTTTGAAGCGCAACCACTCTCCGTTTTTGAAGGGCAAATCGGTTGTTTGCCCTATCAGTAAGCTGCTAAAGCATATACAAAATACTGTAATTAGGTTTTTCATAGTGTTAGGTGTTAGTTTTTAGGGGGTATTTAATCAATTAGTATGCCAAATGAATTAGCAAATTAGCAAATTAGAAAATTGGCTAATTGTCGGATAGGCGTTTTTTGCGCTCTTCAGTAAGCTCGGTGAAGTTAAATCGGAGGGCAGGTACTTGAGGTTCGAGTTCGCCTCTGTTTATAGCGCGAAGTATGATTTCCTCTATCCAATAATCTTCTTCTACGTTATGAGGGTCGTATTCTTTTTTGAGCGATAGGTCGTACAACCAAGCGGTTTTGTTATACCAATAGGCATTCCAACCATTGCGCAATTCCTTTACAAGGTTATAGGCAGTTCTGCCTGTTTGACGGTGAATGAGTTTGATGAGGATACGCCCTTGTGAGCGAGAGAGTTTTTTCAGCTCGTCAGTAAAGTGTTCTTCTATATAATGCTGGGTGCGCTTGATGTACACTCTTTTTTGGCGATTGTTCTGCATAGTATCCATAGTGTGCTGCATAGCGCTGAGGCGATCGGCTGCCATTTTGGCGTAGGGATAAACGCGTTTGACCCTACTGCGCAAGAGGAGGTAGCGCTTTTGAGCCTCGAGGTCGGCAAATGAGCGCTCTTTACCAAAGAGGTTAATCTCGGTAAGCTGGATAGTATCGCCTGCGTAGAACTTTTTGTCGAATATAAACAGCGTATCGCGTATTTGTGCCGGTAGTAGGGGGCAGGCAATGAATAAAAAACAAATGACCAATAAGTGTTTCATATTACTATAGTTTTATTCTCTTCCTACGGCTACCATTTTGAGTGCTGTGACAGCCGCCTCAACGCCTTTGTTGCCTAATTTGCCACCACTACGGTCGAGTGATTGTTGTAGGGTGTTGTCGGTTAGGACACAGAAGATAACAGGGACATCGCTCTGTACGGCATTGAGGTGGGCGATGCCTTGTGTAACCCCCTGACATACAAAGTCGAAGTGCTTTGTTTCGCCTTGTATGACACAACCTATTACGATGATAGCATCGGCAGTAGTAGTATCGAGCATACGTTTGGCTGCGTGTACGAGCTCGAAACTGCCCGGTACAGACCAATTAATGATGTTTTCAGGCTCTACACCACAGTCCTTTAGGGTGTTGATAGCCCCATCGCGCATTCCGTGCGTTACTTGTTCATTCCACTCTGAGGTGATAATTCCTATTTTGAAATCTTTAGCGTTAGGAAGGGTACTTTTGTCGTACTGAGATAGGTTTTTATTTTCTGTAGCCACTTTTTAATTATGAATTTTGAATTTTTAATTATGAAATAACAGGTAACAAGTAATGTTTGCTTACCTGTTACCTGCTTTCTTATTATCTGATGTATATTATTAATAGCTTATTTTTCCGATAAGGATATCGACGGTGCGCGCTTCTTCTGAAGTAGGAAATTCGTCTTTGATACGCTCATAATACTTCAGTGCATCGTCTTTTTTGCCTTGAAGGGTAGCTACGATACCAGCTTTTTTGAGGTATATAGGCGTGATAAAGTCGTTTTTGCTGTATTCGAAGGCTTTCACGTAGTAATTAAGCGCCTCGGCAGGGTTTTTCTGTTGTAGGTAAGCATCGCCGATATTGCCATAGGCTAAAGCGCCAAAGATGTCGTCAGAAGCATCGAATTGCTTTAGGTGGTTGATAGCATTGGTGTAATCGCCTAAACGCATATACGCCATACCCATACTGTACTCAGCCAAATTAGCCGCTTTGGTACCGCTGTAGTTTTGAACTATTTGCTCAAATCCGTACTTACCACCACCGCCTTTGATGGATACTCTAAAGAGTGAATCTTTAGCTTTAGCATCGGTAGCTTCCATAGCCTCATCGAAGACTTGTTGAGCGAAGAAGAGTTCGTTAGCGGCGTTCTTTTCATTAGGAGCCTTTACGAACTGTTGGTATAGCAAATAGCCTAACCCTACCACCGCAATAGCTATAAGGGTGATGATAATAGGTTTTTGGTTTTTGCGTACCCAATCTTCGGTGCGGTTAGCGCCAGCATCGAGGGCGTCAAACACTTCGGCGGTAGTACTTTCTTGGTGTAAATGAGCTTCGTGAGCTTCTTCTAAGAGCTCGGTGTCTTTGTGTCTATTAGGTCGGTTGTTGTTCTTTTTGTAAATTGCCATATATAATTTTCATTAAAGTTCGGCAAAGGTACAACAATTATTTTAAATAGCAAAAAAAAATTGTAAACATCCCCCCTTTGCACATACTCCGCTGCGCCAGCTCGCGAACTTCCTTCAAAGGGGGAGATGTGACGGTCAATATACACGAAAAACTTTAGTTATTTTGTCGATTTGCATTATTTGCAGCGTTTTGCTGTTTTGGTTGCTAATTTGACAAAAGAGATTCCTTAGGTATTCTATATTCTTCCTATATTCAATGTATATTCTTTCTGTACTCTTAATCTATTTGCTGATTTAGCAATGAAATGATGAGAAAATTGATAAATTGGCAATTTTATAAATTGGAAAATTTACCTATCTTTGCCCTTATGAAAAAATATCTATACCTATTATTAGTATTGTTAGGGGCTTGTAGTTATGAGGATACTCCGCCTGAGCAGGCTCTGTATTGCTGGAAAACACAGGTGCAATTTTCGGCTGAAGAAGCTGATTTTGTGAAGAATAACCGGATAGAACGCTTTTATATTCGCTATTGTGATGTGGGGTTGCGCGACAATGCGCCCGTCCCCATCGCCCCTGTAGATATTGATACCCTTAGCGTACAAGGCAAGACGGTTATACCGGTTGTCTATCTTAAAAATGAGATTTTTAACTCTGAACTTACCGAAGGAAACTCTACCTATATAAGTACGCTGGCGCATAAATTAGGTGACTATATTGAGCAAATCAATAGGTATTACCACCTTAGGGTTAGTGAGGTGCAGTTTGATTGTGATTGGTCGCTTTCTACTAAACAAGCCTATTTCAGTATGTTGGAGGCGTTTAAGAAGGAGTATCCTTATCAGCTTTCTGCCACTATACGCTTACACCAAGTGAAGTACAGAGAGGAAACGGGCGTGCCGCCGGTAGATTATGGGGTGCTGATGTACTACAATATGGGGCGCATCACCGCTACAGGGGCTAACTCTATCTACGACCGCTCGACCGCCTTGCGATATCTGGGCAAACTTAGAGAGTACCCGCTTCCTCTGGATATTGCTCTGCCGATGTTCGCTTGGGGTGTGCATTCGGCTGATGGTCAGGTGCTTAATTTGGTAGGGGGACTTACGCACGCCGAGGCGCAGGCTATCAGCACCTTAGTACGCACAGATGCTTCGGATATTTATAAGGTGGCTGAACAAACCTATTACAAAGGGCGGGTTTGGCAAGCTGGCGACCTGATAAAAATAGAAGAAGTGAGCGATGCTCAGCGCAAAGAAATGTTAGCAGACCTTAGAGAACACTCTTCTCAACCTATTAGGAGGGTTATATGGTTTGTAGGGGCAAATTTGAGTGAGTAAGGTGTTGTGATGCTCTAAATAGTGCGAGGGGAATTTTGAATTGTGGGACAAGTGGGATTGGTGGGACAAGTGGGACAGGTGAGAGAATTGTGAATTTTGAATTGGGCACAAGCGGCAAGCTTGCGCCAGCGGGGGGGAGTTAAAAGAGCACTATTGAAAAGTTTTTAAAGAAGCAGGATTGAATAATATAACATTTATTGAAACATCATATAATGGATAATATTAACAGACATATACCAGGAACAATAAAGGTAGAAGGTAGAGAATTTCTCTATGTTGCTGATGATGGAGAGGATTTTTTTCGTAAAAAGAAAAGAAGTAAGGTTAAAAAAGAAACTTTGTTTTCTAAACTTACATCTTTATTTTTTATGGCTAAGGAAGGAGGAGCTCTCACTGAGAATTGTAAAATTTGGCTACCTACCAACGAATTATTCCATGGATTATCTTATAAGGGAGATATTGAAGGATGGCGAAAAGGTATAACATTAGGTGCTAAACATTTAGGTTTATTGACAGCAAAAATATCTGGAGAAAATATAGAGATATCTGATGGTAGAATCTATGCTTTATCAGATTGTAAAGTTGAGTTCTATTAGTGGGATAAGGGGGGAATGTATCAGATGTGTTGTTAAAAACATAAGGCTAACTATTAACACAATACAAAAGAATTGCCCCACTATTTCTCTTTACCCACTATAGAGATAAGCGTTTTTTAAGCCTATAATACGCTCTAAATAGTGCGAAGGGGATTTTGAATTGTGGGACAAGTGGGACTGGTGAGAGGGTTGAGAAGGCTGGGAGGGCTGGGAGGATTGGGAGGGCTGGGACTGGTGAGACGAGTGGGACGGGGAGAGAATTGTGAATTCTGAATTAGGCACAAGCAGCAAGCTTGCACCAATGGGAAGAAGGTGTAAATATTCCTAAATCTCCTTTAGGGAAAATGAAATATTTAAAAGAATTAGGTTTTTAGTATGGCATACTTTTTATATAGAAAAGATTTAGCTTTTTTTGTATCTCCTAAAATTGCTGAATGTATCATTAATAATATAGAAATAGAAGATTCGGAGATTATGGCTATAACTTTTACTTTTCTAGGTGATAGATATAAAACAATTATAGATAGAGAATTTGCAAACAAATACTATATTGAGAATGAAGATATTTTTGATTTAGAAACAGATCATAAAGAAGAATTATTTTTTGAGTTACAACCTGTTCCTTATTCATTATTTAAGAATTTTCTCTCTAAGAATAATATGCACTGGCAGTAGGTAATGTATCAAATGTGTTGTTAAATTTTTATCACATTAAAAATCAACACAATACAAAAGAACTACCCTACTATTTACCTTTACCTACCATAGAGATAAGCGTTTTTTAAGCCTATAATGCGCTCTAAATAGTGCGAAGGGAATTGGCAAATTATGAATTTTGAATTCTGAATTGTGGGACAAGTGAGACAGGTGGGACAAGTGAGACAGGTGGGACAGGTGGGACAGGTGGGACAAGTGGGACAGGTGGGACAAGTGGGACAGGTGGGACAAGTGGGACAGGAGGGACGAGTGAGACAGGTGGGACGAGTGAGACAGGTGGGACGTGACAAAACCTGTTTAAACTTTTTTTGAGGAACTTGGAGATAAACCCTAATAAGGGCATTCCAATCTAAGTTATATCAAGAAAATAAACATCTGGTTGCTCTCCATTATGAAAGCTAAATCTTCTTTTTTACACTTAAAAAAGTAATAATCCAATTATTTATTGTATCTTTGCACAAAGTTGCTGAATTTTGGTGTTCTTTTTTTGCAACACACAAATTTACTAATTTTCGAGAACTTTTATTTCTCTAAAAAAGTTTAAACAGCTTCTATATATCTTTGAGAAAAAGATAATTATAGAGTACCCTTTATAACTAAAATAAAAATATTATGCCAGCAACCGCTATAAAAATAAACAGATTAACAGGCACGACTGTTGATAAAGTGCTTATAAGTAAAAATTTAGGAGTTGTTTTTCCTGAAAGGGAAGCCTCTCTTAAAGAAATAACTGAAGTGGAGGAGTTGAAAAAATTAGTAGCTGAATGCCAAAAAGTAGGTTCAGAGCTATACGATCAAGGATTAATCAAACCATACGACCCAAGAATAATATAAAAAGAATTATGAGTGCGATAACTATACAAGCAATTACTATTTTAGAGAAGAAAGAAGATTATACTTTAATAGCAAAAGAAGAATTTTTTAAGATGATAGACGAAGCAAGGGCTAGTAAAAAACAAAGGCTTCAAAACAAGAACTTATAAATATGCTTTACAAATAATATTATCAGCTTACGGGCATTATGAAGATAAATAAAGATATGAAACTATTAAGAAAAAAAACAATTATTATTACGGCTTGTGTAGCCTGCGTACTTAGTGCAGGGATGTACCTCTACGCTTGTATATTCGAGCCTGAATGGCGCGAGTACGGCTCGGTGTTTTCACCTGAAGTGACGGTGAATAATACTAATTACCAACCTCTTTTCTTCGATACTGAAAACGCTTTCTACAACTGGCAGTACATCAATGCGAGTAGCCGTGACTACAGCCGAAATGACGTAGCTGACTGGAATGCCTATTTGGGGACTCAACTCCCTACTAATACTATATACGTGCTGATGTATGGTGAGAGTCCGTCCTTGCAAACCCTTAAAGCTAATAAAAATGAGCGAGTGCAGAATTTTTTTGCTTTTTTACAGATAGCTCGCAATAATGAGCCTATTACGGCGACTCACTTCAACCCTTGGAATTACGACGAAAGCAAGCAGGCAGAGCGTATCGCACAAACTGAAATAAGCAAAGCAGATAAGCTCTACGCGCAAGCCTTGAAGCAAAAAGATGCTTTCTTTGCTAATCGGATGTGGTTTCAGTCGGTGCGTTTGCGTTTCTATTCGGCTAATAGAAGCAGTGTGATAGACTATTTTGCTAAAACCCAAGACGCACAACCTAAAAACCGTTTGTATTACCGCGCTTTGTACTATGTGGCAGGTGCCTACAAAGCCCAAAAGCAATACGCTAATGCCAATGCTACGCTTGCCAAGGTGTGGGTAGGTATGCCTGACAAAGCCCAGATACTCACTTACGATTATCATCCGCTTACCAATGCGCAAATGAACAGTATTTTGCCAAGTCTGTCCGCTCAAGAGCAATGCGCTCTGTGGGCTATGCAAGGGTATTATGACAAAGACGAGGCAGAGGCTATACAGCGTATTTTGGCTATAAATCCGGCTTCGGAAGAGGTGGACTTTTTGCTATCGCGCTATGTGAATGGCGTAGAATACAAGGTAAATGTATGGAATGAAGACAATCCGCTGAAGCAAACAGCTACCTATCACCAGCACAATAAGAAGGAGATGAGTGGCTTTGCTATAGATTGGCTCGTTAATGCGGCAGAGCATACTGCGGTGAAAAACAAGTACTTATGGAATGTAGCGGCGGGCTATCTGCTGATGTATAAAGGCGAGAATGCACGGGCTAAGGCATTCCTGCAAAAGGCAGAAAAAGAGACTAAAACGCCAGAACAACAAGCACAAATAAGAATTATAGATGTGCTAAATGAGGTAACAAGCTGTAAGACTATCGATAAAGAAGTAGAAAAACGACTATTGAAGCGTGTGCAATGGTTGTGGCACTATTTTGAGGATGCTAACGACAGCGAAAAAGGAAAGTTGCGCAGTGGTAATGCTTTTGCTTTGGTAAGGCAATACTTGGCGGCACTATACCGCGAGAAAGGCAATACACTGATGAGCGAGTTGCTCAACTTTCAACCTAATTACTACAAAAATGAGCAGCAGTCGGTAGCGATGGAGCAGTTTTTGCTAAAAACCGATAAAAGTGAGTGGGAACAACATTGGGCTAACTACTACGCTTTTAACTTAGGTGATATTTATGAGAGTCGCGCTATTTATGCGTTTTATCGCGATGCTATAGACGGGGCGATTGCCCAAATGAAGCAAACGCCTTATGTAAATGAAAAGGTATATGATGAAGAGACAGGCAGAATGGTAACTAAGAGGCTGAAAAAGAGTGATGCGCTATTGCCTGCTAATCCGTTTAATGGCTTTATAACCGACTGTCACGATTGCGAACACGCTAAAAAACAGCGAAACCCCTATACTAAGCTCTCTTTCTTAGAAAAAGTGAAGGAGATGGAGGCGAAAATAGCGCAAAATGACGACGTATATAACAATGCTCTCTTGGTAGGGAATGCGTTTTACAACGCTTCTTACTACGGTAGTTTGCGCGCTTTTTACTACAATAATATTCTGGGAGAAGCGGGTTCGCTGGGAGTAAAAGACGAAAACCGAGTGTTGCTACTCGGTATGGATAAGGCGAAGCAGTATTACCTTTTGGCTCAAAAACACGCTACTAACGACGAGCAAAGAGCCAAAATAGCCTATCTGCTTGCCAAAACAGAGCGCAATGAGTTTTACAACCAAGCTTATTTTTACAAAAATAAGGATGGGGCTAACTATGATGATGTTATGTTTAAAGACTGGAAAGGCTTTAAAGAACTGCGGAAATATCCGCATACTAAGTACTACAAAGAGGTGCTAAACGAGTGTGAGTACTTTAGAAAAACCGTAAAATAATTTATAATTTATAATTCGCAATTCAAAATTGAACAAGATAGACATTCTATTATTAGTAATCTTAGGCTTCGGACTGGTACGAGGCTTTATGCGCGGTCTCATTATTGAGATGGCATCTTTATTAGCCATAGTAGTAGGTATCTACGGGGCGATACACTTTTCGTTTTTTACGGCACGTCTGTTGGGTGAACTGATGCCCAGCAGCCAACAAACGATAGAGGTAGTGGCTTTTGGAATCACGCTGATAGTGCTGATGTTGGCAGTGATGTTTTTGGCTAAAGTGCTTACCAAAATGCTAAAGGCGGCTGAGTTAGGATTTTTGAATCGCTTGGCAGGGGCTCTCTTCGGAGTACTAAAGGCAGCGGTAATAGTTGGGTCGCTCTTTGTATTTTTAGAGCGCACTTTTCAGACAGAAAAATGGTTATCGCCCTCAGCTCTTAGCGAATCAGTCTTGTACGAGCCTGTGAAGAGTATCAGTGCCGTAGTGTATGCTAATGTGTTTTAATTTGTCAATTTGTCGATTTGTCAATTTGTCGATTTGTCGATTTGTCAATTTGTCAATTTGTCAATTTGTCAATTTGTCAAAATCCTTTTAACGATATAACTATAAAAAATCAAATACAATGAAAAGAACATTTCTCTTATTATTATCAGGTCTTTTGTGGGTAAGCTGCGAGAGAAAAACAGCGTCTGATGTATACGATAAACCTTATCACGATGTCTATCGCCAAGACCCTGCTGAGAACGACAGCATCCTAAAAGCTAACAACGCTGAGCTTACTCTACGACCATTAAGAGTGATTTTTACGGGGTACCCTCAGTACGCTTTGCTGCCTATGCTAAAAGTACGCTATGATGATGACGGCTCTCCCTATACAAACGATATAGAGTATAACGAGCTGTCGTACAGAAATGAGAACGATTATGAAGAACTACGCAATAAGGCAGACTACTATAATATGCACAACAATATAGTAGCCGGTTTTGAAGCTATCTATGGTGATGACCTGATGAATATCTTGATAACCAACAATACCACTGGCGAACGCAAAATGCTGTTTGAACAACCTGTGAGGATAAAAAACTTTTATTACCCCTCACCGCTAACGGATGTGTTGGCTAACAAACCCGTAAAACGCCAATATTATATGGTGTCTTGCTATGATGAGGATACTAACAAAGACGGTTATATAAATCGCGATGATTTACGTCGCTTTTACCTCTTTAGCTTAGACGGTAAGCTAGTGCGTGCGCTTATAGAGAAGAATTACGGGGTAGTGGGTTCTGATTACGATTATGTGAATGACCTGCTATTTGTATACGCTTACTTAGATAGTAATAATAACGGAAAAATAGACGCTAAAGACCCTAAACATATTTTCCGCATCGACTTGAAAAAGCCTGAAACTACTTCAGTAGTATATAATTAAATGGAAGGATTGGTATATAAATCGACAGGTAGCTGGTATGTGGTGAAAGATATAGCTACAGGGGTAGCGTATGATTGCCGCATCAAAGGGCGTTTTAGGCTGAAAGGTATTAAAAATACGAATCCGATAGCGGTAGGCGATAGGGTGACTTTTGAGGTAGAAGAGGGGACTAAGGGTATTATTACCGAAATTAAGCCTCGCGATAACTATATTATACGCCGCTCGGTAAACCTATCGAAGCAGACGCATATTATTGCCTCGAATATAGACCTTGCTTTTTTAGTAGTAACACTCAATAATCCGCTGACCTCTACTACCTTTATAGACCGTTTTTTAGTGACGGCTGAGGCGTATGGTATCAAGACCATACTGCTTTTTAACAAGATAGATACTTATAATGCAGAAGAGATTGATGAAGTGAAGTTCCTCGCCCAGCTATACCGCCAAGCAGGCTATGAGTGTATCGGTATTTCGGCTGCTACAGGTAAGAATATAGATAAGGTAATGACAGCAATGGAGGGCAAAACCTGTGTGGTATCGGGGCATTCGGGGTCAGGTAAGTCGACTCTTATCAATGCGATAGACCCAGAGTTGCACCTTAAGACAGCCGCTATAAGCGAGCAGCACCTACAAGGGCAGCACACTACTACCTTTGCTGAGATGTTTGACCTACCCAATGGGGCGCGTATCATCGATACTCCTGGTATTAGAGGGTTTGGTATGGTAGAGATAGAGAAAGAAGAACTGACGGATTACTTCCCTGAGTTTTTTGCTCTTAAGCACCATTGCAAGTTTCATAACTGCCTCCATACTGATGAACCCCAGTGCGCTGTTAAAGAGGCTTTAGAGGAGGGTACTATTGCTTGGTCGCGCTATAAGAGCTATCTGCAAATACTCAACGGTGAAGAAAGAGATAATTAGTTGATTTGCCGATTTGTCAATTATTAATGGTAGCAGTCGCTAATACGCCTATTACTAAGATGAGTTTTATCATATTGTGAAGTAGGGCATAGCGAGGTTGGGTATGGCTTAGCCATAAGAAAAGGAGAAAGAGGCATAAGTAGCCCATCATAAATTGTAAGAAGTATCCTAACCAACCAATACTGAAATAATTGAGCAGTAGGTATACAGGTAGGCTACACAGCAATACGCTAAGGGTGATAAGCCATTTAGCAAATCGCTCGCCATACACTACAGGTATAGTAGCGTAATTGTGCACTAAATCGCCTTTGATATTTTCTAAGTCCTTTACGAAATCTTTGGTAAGTACGAGCAAATAAATAAGGATAGCGTGTAGAAAGATACTGTGGTCAAAATTGCGGTAATAGACAAATACAGCAAAGAAGGGAATAATAGCCAAGCTGGCGGAACTAAGGTTGCCCCAGAAGGCTATTTTTTTTATGCGATGTGAGTAGAGCCAAAGAGCAAAGATATAGAGCGAAAAGAAGAGTACAGCCCTGAAAGATACATAGCTGGCTACTATCACCGATAAGAGGTTAAGCAAGAAATAAAGGGTGAGCCGTGTGTTTTGACTTACTAAGAGGTCAATCATCGTTTTCATAGGTTTGTTGATGAGGTCTTTCTCTTGGTCGTAAAACCCATTGATGATATAACCACCAGCTATGGCTAAAGCTCCTGAGAGTACGAGCATAAATAGCGATTCGTCAAAAAGCACCTCTTTATAAGGGCGTTGCGATAGCACAAAGATAGCCGCCAGATACTGAGCTAAACATACCATCATAATATTATAGCCCCTCACTGCTGAAAATAAGCTTAGAAGTTTTAATAAAGTAGTTTTTTTCATTATACAAAAAAAGAGCCCGAAAATCTTTCGGACTCTTTATGAAAGTTTTATTTATAGATAATAAGTCGTTGTCCTACTCTTACGTTTTTACCTTTGATGCGGTTCCATCGTTTGAGGTTAGAGATACTCACCCCGTTGCGGCTAGCAATCTTACCAAGATTATCACCTTTCTTAACGGTATAGAGCACTTTCTTACCTGCTTTGGCTGAATATTGGTCGCCTTTCATCACTTCAGGCAGTGGTTTTTCGCGTTTAGCTTTTTCTTCATTTAGGTAAGAGTAGATAGCCTCTTCGTTGGCTACAAATTTTCCTATCTCCGATATCGGTAGGCGTACAGCATAGTTGCGTCCTTCTACATAAGGCACTATATCAAGCTGGTAAGAAGGGTTGAAAAACTGTATATCTTGCACATCCATACCGGTAATCTCAGCTATATCTTTAAATGGTACCGCTTGTTTTACGCGTATAGTGTCAGTCTCAAATAAATGGTTAGCACGCTTTTGAGGTTTGAAACCGTGTTCTTTAGCATATTCAAATATATAGAGCGTAGCCAAGAAAGCAGGCACATAGCCGGCGGTCTCTTTAGGCAAGTAAGGACGCAAATTCCAATAGTTAGTCTTGCCTCCTGAGCGACGTATCGCTTTAGTTACGTTACCAGGACCAGAGTTATAAGCGGCGAGCACTAAATCCCAATCGCCAAAGATTTTGTAGAGTTCGTTCAGGTATTTAGCAGCAGCCTTAGTAGCTCTAATGGGGTCGCTGCGTTCATCTACGTAGTTATTGACCTCTAAGCCATAGCTTTTGCCAGTAGCGTACATAAACTGCCATAAACCGGTAGCTCCTGCATGCGAACGGGCTTTAGGGTTTAATGCCGATTCAATTATAGCCAAATATTTAATTTCTAAAGGAATTTTCTGGTTGCTCATTTCCTGCTCAAACATCGGGAAGTAGTAATCGCTAAGGCTCATCAGGCGTTCTAATGACGAGCGGCGGTTTTTGAGGAATGATTTGATAACCTGTTCTAATACAGGGTTGTACTCTATGTTGAAGAGACTTTTTTCATTGAGTTTCTCAAGGCGTTCTTTGAGTACTTCAGTAGGTAGTTCGCCATAATCTACGTTAGTAGGTTCAGAAGCAATATCTTCGCTCATCTGAAAGAAAAGGTCTGAATTAGAGAGCTCTTTCAGCCATTTCTCATCGTATTTTTTAGCTTTAGGGTTGTCGTTCAGCTTATTGAGGGCTTCGTGTTTATTAGCAGGCAATATTGTTTTAATAGTGTCTTTAGGAGTAGTATTTTGGGCTTGAGGGGCAAGTACGCCCATCATAAAGCACATAAATGTTCCGAGTGTATATTTTCTAAATTGCATATTCTAAAAGAGATTGTTTTTCTTAAGTGTTACGTTGTAAGGCGACAAAGATAGTAAAAAAAATAGAAAGGCACAAAAAAATTCACTAATTATCCGTATCTTTGCCCCGTACAAACGCACTACAACAATGGCAGAACACAATATTCGTACCAAACATACCTTCCGACAACTTTCTTATTTTGTTAAACCTTATAGAGGTACTTTTATAGCGGTAGCACTCTTTGCAGTGCTATCGTCTATCTTCTCTACAGCTCAGCCTTACCTTATCAAGGTAGCTATCGATAGCTATATTACACCCAAAAACTACGATGGGTTAGTACTCATTACCTACGTTTTGGTGGCGCTACTATTGGCTGAGGTACTAATGCAATTCCTCTTTTCATACTTCTCTAACTGGTTGGGACAGACAGTAATACGCGACATCCGTCAGCGCCTGTTCAACCACCTGCTATGGGCAAAGATGCGCTATTTTGATAAGTCGTCTATAGGGGTGCTCGTTACTCGTGCCGTAAACGATATGGAGCGTATCGGCGAGATATTCAGCTCAGGACTCTTCGAGATGGCAAGCGACCTGCTCAAAATGTTGGTCATTACCATAGTAATGTTTGTAATCGATTGGAAGTTAGCCCTTATTAGCTATGCTACTATGCCGCTGATACTCTATTTCACCCGTTGGTTTCAGCGCTCTATGAAAGCAGCTTTTGTAGAAGTCCGTCACGAGGTTGCTAACCTCAATTCCTTTGTGCAAGAGCGTATTTCGGGCATTAAGGTATTGCAGTTGTTTGCTCAAGAGAAAGAAGAACTCGAACGTTTCAAAAAGATAAACGAAAAGCACAAACAAGCGTGGCTGAAAACCATTTGGTATAACTCTATTTTCTTCCCTATTGGCGATTTGGGTATCTCTATTACCATTGCGCTCATCGTCTGGTTTGGCGGTAGAGAGTTGGTAAATAATAGCGTGTACGACTTAGGCAATATCTTCCTATTCATTCAGCTCTCACAACAACTTTTCCGCCCGCTTAGGCATATAGCCGATAAGTTCAACGCCCTACAGATGGGGGTCATTGCTTCAGAACGTGTCTTTGCTATCCTCGATACCGATGCCGATACCGAAAAACAAGGTACGAAAGAGCTTACTCAGGTAAAGAACTCTATCCGTTTTGAAAATGTTCATTTTGAATATATAGCCGGTGAAGAGATTTTGCACGGAATTACTTTTGAAGTAAAACACGGCGAGACAGTAGCTATAGTAGGGGCTACGGGGGCTGGTAAAACTACTATTACCAACCTGCTGAATCGTTTCTACGACCTTACTGCAGGGGCTATTTATATAGATGGCGTGAATATCAACACTTTCACGCTTACCTCTTTGCGCAAGCACATAGCTACCGTGCTACAAGATGTATTCCTCTTTGCTGATAGTATTTACAACAATATCACGCTGCGTAATCCCGATATTACTCGCCAACAGGTCATTGAGGCTGCTAAGCGCATAGGCGTACACGACTTTCTGATGCAGCTGCCCGAAGGCTATGATTATAATGTTAAGGAACGCGGTACGATGCTCTCAGCAGGGCAACGACAGCTTATTGCTTTCCTCCGTGCTTATGTGCATAGTCCAGAAATACTCATCTTAGACGAGGCTACCTCATCAGTCGATTCGCACTCCGAACGGCTGATACAAGAGGCTACCGAAAAGATAACCGAAGGGCGCACTTCTATCATCATAGCCCACCGACTTACTACGGTCAAAAAAGCAGATAAGATAATCGTACTCGACAAAGGTAATATCGTAGAGATAGGCACTCACGACGAGTTGCTACAAATAGAGAACGGCTACTACCGCAACCTATACGAAGTACAGTTTTTATAAAGACGAAAAATGAAAGACGAGAGCAACACACTCTCGTCTTTCATTTTTCGTCTTTATTTTTTAGCAATAGCGCATTTCAACGCTAACACACTTCCCAAATGTACTCCTTCGTGCGAAATATTGAAGTAAATAGCCTCATCAATATTGGTCAAAGGGTACTCTATGCCTGTCAGGTAGTGGTTGTAGTGCTTAAATATCCCTTTAGCGTAGTCAGCTTCCAGATGGTCAAGGGTGCTGAACATCAGGCTGCGCACTTCCTCTATCTCGGCAGCGGTAGGGATATGCCCATCAGGTACAGTACCTTTGCGGTACTTCGCTATAAAATCATCGCTTAGGTAAGTCGGCAGGTCGCTATTAGCATAGCAATACAGCTGCTGGGTTACCACACAGTGGGCTATATTCCACAATATGTTGTTCTTAAAACCCGCTGGTATGGTGGCGAGCTCTTCAGGCGTGAAGCTGTTCAGCAACTTTAACTGACGCTCACGCAATTTTCGGTACAAAGCAAATACTTCTTTCATATCCTTAAAAATCAAAGTCAAAATCGTTTAGTTCTTCTAATTTGCTGGTTTCGGTTTCGTTCAACACTTCTTGCAGGCGTTCAGCGGTCGCCTCTTTACCAGTACCCCAAAGGTCGCCCAATAGTTCGGCTATACTGTTCTTTTGGTTAGGCTCGAAATCAGCAAAAGCGCGACGCAAGAAAACTACCGACCGCAAAAACTGCTCTTCGTCTAACTGACGTACATAATTGTCTAACTCCTGCCATATAATGGTGCGCGATAGTAGGGCATAGCGGTTGCGCCCAGAAAAACCTTCAAACCACGCCGCTCCTAAATCAGCAGGAACGCCAGCAGAAAGCCGCCGCGATACCTCCCTACTGCACTCCTCTTCGGTCGCCAAATTATGCTCTAACAGAACGGCAAAAGCCACTCCCGACAGCTTGCTATTCAGGTCATCTCGCCACGCCACGTGCGCTACCTCTTTGTGCCACGTTTCTACATCTACCAGCTCGTATTGTTGCTCACTTATGTACTCCATAGCGTTGATAGCCGGCACTATAGTGTTGGCAGCTTTGTCATCGCAAGCAGCCGCATCAGTTAGCAAGAGGGCTGCCCTTAGGAAAAGCTGTTGCAGTATAGGCTTCAGCGGTTCAAGGTTAAACTGTCTAAGGTCGCCGTATTGTATCAGCACCGATAGCTCTTGCGCAGCCATAGCCGTTTCCACAAAGCTATTAGTGTCTACTAACAGCCGTTGCAAAGTGCTTAACGCATTGCTGAAAATATCCGTGAGCCTACACTCGCAAGCTTTGCGTATAATCTTGGCTACTAATGATATATCGGTACATTCGCTTAGCTGTTCTTTTAGTACAAAGGCAGTAGCTATCTCTAAAGTTTCCCCTTTTAGGTTCGCTTCTACTATCTCTATTTCTACCTCCGGACTCCATTGTAGCACCCATTTCTCTGCCCACGAAGCTTTGTCCTGAGCCGTACCCTGCTGGGTAGCAAAGTGAATGCCCAGCACCGTTAGTCGGTGCAAGAAAGTCGAGCGATTTAGGTCGATAAAAGCAGCTTCTTTGCTTTTCACTTTCAGATTTTCGCGCAGGTCGAGGCTGAGGTCTTGTGCTACGGCCGATTTGTAGTTTGTCAGTTTAAGCCGTTTTAGCTCTTGGTTCATATCCTCTTGCACGGGCGTTTGGCTTACCCCTTCAGGTAGTGCCCCTATAGCCGTACCTATGTCTACCTTGTTTATGGCTTCGGCTACCCCTGCCAATCCACCACCGCCAAAGCAAGTGATGACGGCATCGTGTAGGTCTTCCAATACAGGGTATTCACCCCCTTTCATAGCCGATAGCACATTGGCAAGACGCACCGCCTCTATCACGCTGGCAGACGAGGCGTTTTGCCCTTGCGAGCGCAATATCTTGGCAACTTTAGTCAGATAAGTAGCCGCCAATTTATCCATAGTGTTTTGCTGCATCGCTTGCCACATCAGCTCAAAGTAATAAGGAGCCATATTGCCCGCTCCATAACCTGTGCGGCTGCTTAGGCGCAAATACGAATAAGGCATAAGGGTAAGCTGACTGCTGGCTTTGGGCAACTTCTTCAGCTCCTCATCAGTCATCGCAGGCAAGTCATTTTCTATACCCGATAGGTGATAAGCCCCCACAATTACCACTATTTCCTCAGGCTTAAATTCGGTGCAAGCCTGCGCTATTTCGCGCTTCATATACGCCTCGCGAATAAGGTTGTACGAAAAGTCAAACGGAGCTTCCTCACATTCCTTATCTACTACCATCTTGCGCATTTCTTCCGATTGCAGCGCAAGGGTAGGGGCAAAGCTATCCTTTTCTTGTCGATGCTCAAAGTGCCTTTCCCAGTAATTTTCATAGTCAGTTTCGCCCATCTGCTCAGCTAATTGCTTGTACAGACTATTGTGATAGGTATAGAAAGCCTTAGCCTTTTCACCCTCCTCTTCCGTGGGTTGCTCTTGGCGTAGCTTTAGCATATTTTCCGAAGGCAAATCTATAAACCGAAGAGTAGCTTTCTTCTTTACCCCCCAACAAATAGCTTGGTATTCAGGTGAATATGAAGCAAACGGATAGAGTACCGTCTCTATAGGCAGTTCAGTGGTATAGCCCAACATAGCGATAGGCGGCTTCACCCCTTTCTGAGCCATTTGGGGCATTAACGGAGTAGCATCAGCCGGACCCTCTATGAGGATACATTTAGGTTTGTGCTTGTCTAAGAATTGCAGCAGATGCGTAGCAGCATTAGGCGAAAGGTGTCGTACACCAAAAAGGTGAATTTTATTCATAATAGTCAAGGGTTCGTTCTATAATTTGGGTGGGACTGCCATTTACGAAGTACACGGCACTCACCCAGTTGTTATGAGCATCGTAGGTATACTGATAGGTTTCAACGATTTTCACTTTAGTAGTTTTATTATGCACTTTCCAGCGAATGCAATCGCCTTGGGGGTTATAGGTCTTATCACTCGTTTTTATCAGTCGGTTGTCTTTGTTGTAAGTGCGTATGCGCACCACCAAGCCTTGGGCGTTGTATTTAAAAAGACGTTTCTCCACAAAGTTGCCTTCCTTGTCATACTTTATACTCTCAATTACCTGCCCTTTGCGGTTGTACTGATAAGTAGTGCTTTCCGTAGGCGCATTGCTCATATAATGAGTCTCTTTTTCTCTGTGTCCTTGCGCATCTACCTCATAATCAATATGCGATTTAAGAAAGCCCCCAGGCGAATAGGTTACTTCTTTCACCAAAAAGCCTTGTGGGTCGTACACAAACATTATCTTGTCAGAGTTCTGCCTTTCCATAAACAGCTTACCCTGCGGATTGTAATAATACTCACTGCGCAAATAGATAGTTTCGTCTTTGAACAAAAAGCGCGTTTCTACCAGCATACCCTCAGGGTTATAGCGTTTATATTTATTGTAGATATTCGACATTTTGAAGACCACAAGGTCGTCATCGTCTTCAATCTCGCCTTTGCTAAAAGCAGTACCTTCACCGCCTTTCACTTTATAGGGGATAGCGCGCAAACTCTTCACTTTGCCGCGCAATTGGTCTTCCTGCCAATCATTTTTAGGTTGCGCTCCAGCCATCGCAAAAAGCACACAAAAGAATATTGTAAATAAACTCTTCATTTTTATTAATTTTTTATCTCTTTAATCTAAAGGAGTAGGTGTTATAATATTCCTATCGGAAAGTTTATAAAATTTTAATTCTTTAGGTTCTAAAATAGTTTGTTTGCCATTGTCACCTATCAATTGAAAGGTGAGGTAATCATTGTCGCGATTTATCCGAATATCCAAATGAGCCGTTACTTTATCGGCTTCTTCTCTAAAGACTTTTTGATAAGCTGCTACTACTGCTTCCCAATCAAAACTTACTTCAGCCAAATATTTTTGTCCGCTTTCAGCTTTGTAAGAAATGACTAATTCTTTAAATAAGGAACGTTTTTGAATAGGTTCTTCTAAATAGAAGAAACCTTCTTTACCCATATAGGAAGCGAAATCGGTATACAAGGTAGTGCCTGCCTCTCCATTCCAATAGCGATAGTCTACATCACCTATCTTTCCATCGGGAATTTCGTAGATAGCGAACCATTGGTATTGATGGTCTCTATAACTATCCCATAAGCCAAAGGGGATAGGTTTGTTTTTATTGGCTTCGCGTACCTTTTCAGGAATAACTGAGTTACTTGATAATATTTTTTTACTATACTCTTTGTCAAATATAAGTCTTTCGTGACTATCTAACCCAGGTGGCTCTTTCAAATCTATTTTTTCGGCTTGGTATCTTCCTATTTCAGTAATTTTTTTATAACCTCTACCTGCCCATAACACTACTACACCCCCAGGGGCAATACCCACTACTATAGTATCATAGGTTTTATGTCTTACTTCTCCATTAGGTACTCTTTGATTAAAACCTTCTCTAAAAAGTTTTGCTATCTTTTCGTAATCAATAGCCGTTTTGAGCCTATAAAAACAATCTTCTTTATACGACAGCCATACCATATCTACGCTTTTAGGTAGCTTGTCCATTGAAGTGCTTTCATAACCAAAAGCATTTCCCCAATCGGGTTCTTCTTTTTCAGTGTACAACTCTCCTACAATGGGAGATCCTCCTACCATAGCAGCGTAAAACCGTATAGGGTAACCTATGGGGGTATTCACCGCTACGCCCCAATCGTATTGAGGTTCGTTTATATTCTTATTATTGCTATTATGGTTTTGACAGCTAGCGAGCTGCAGGGTTAAGAGTAAAAATAATAATATCTTTTTCATAATTATCCTTTATTGACCATAACATCTATACTGACCGTCACGTTTCCTCGTCCTAATGCTCGTGTATGCTGACCGCCACGTTTCCTCGTCCTAATGCTCGTGTATGTTGACCGCCACGTTTCCTCGTCCTAATGCTCGTGTATGCTGACCGCCACGTTTCCTCGTCCTAATGCTCGTGTATGCTGACCGCCACGTTTCCTCGTCCTAATGCTCGTGTATGCTAACCATCGCATCTCCCCCTTTGAAGGGGGGTAGGGGGGATGTTTTATTCGAAGGAAGTCCGCGAGCTGGCGCAGCGGAGTATGTTAATAACAAAGAGCAATTCGCTCAAATCAGATACGCAAAAGTAATAAAAAAATACCAATCAGCCAAAAAAAATAGACTGCCCTTTTTGGGGGCAGTCTCGATTGTTAAAAAATATAGACGAATTGATAACCTTAAATTACTTCGTTGAGGTAAGCTTTAAGCATCCACACGTTCTTTTCCTGACCAGAGATGAAGTCGCTCATTAGTGAGTTAGTACCCTCGTCGTTAATTTCGTCAGAAAAATCAAGGATTTCTCTTTCCAAAGGCAATAAAGCACTAATCGTATCGATTACTAATCGAACGGTTTTTTCATCGTCAAAGATATTTTCACCTACAGGCACAGAGGCGTGTTTCACGTAGCTTTCTAGGGTATGGAAAGGCACGCCGCCGAGGGTAAGGATACGTTCAGCTATTTCGTCAACCTGTTCTTGGGCGGTAGTGTATAGTTCTTCGAACTTCACGTGCAGTTCAAAGAAGCGTTTTCCTTTGATATTCCAATGCACTCCGCGAAGGTTTTGGTAATAAGTTTGATAATTAGCTAAGAGCACATTAAGTAGCCCAATTTCTTTTTCAACATCGGCTTTGTTAAGCCCTAAAGTATTTAATTTCATAAGATATTTGTTTTTAAAATTCTACGCCGCAAAGGTACGCCATTTTTCACTGAAAAGAAGGCCATAACGATAGATATTTCTAATTTTAGAATAAGCAAACATTTTGCTACTTTATTAAAAATACTGCAATTACATCTTCACTATAGAAAGGATATATAATAGATATAGGAAGAATACAGGAAGCCTCAACAAAATCTATTATCAAATCAGCAACAAAAATATCGAAACATTGCAAATAATGCAATACCTATTTATCCTTATTTTTTTAATATGTTTGTTTAGTAAATGTTAAAATTATGATTTTTTTAAGAAGAAAATTTGGTAGTTATAAAAATATTTCGCAACTTTGCGCAGTCAAAACAAAAACTTTTATTTGTATGTATAGATTTTTATTATCCATCGTATTGCTTCTCTTTGCTTTACCTCTTGCTGCTCAAGTAAAGGTAGCTGGTAAAGTAACAGACGAAACAAATTTACCATTGCCTGGAGCTAATATCTTAGTACACGGCACTAGTAAAGGGGTAACTACCGACTTAGACGGTAATTACTTCATTGAAGTAAAAAAAGGAGATGTCTTAGACTTCTCCTATGTAGGTTATAAACTACAAAGTAGAAAAGTCACAGGAACAGGTAAAAACCTAACCCTTAATGTAATTCTGAAAGAAGATGCTCAACAGCTTTCCGATGTAGTTGTCGTAGGCTACGGTACACAGAAGAAAGAGAGTATCGTAAGTTCGGTAAGTACCGTTAAGGGCGCTGACCTCAAAATCCCTTCGCGTAGCTTTATCAATGGCTTAGCAGGTCAAGTTGCCGGACTTATCTCTATTCAGCGCTCTGGCGAACCTGGTTATGATGATTCCGAATTCTTCATTCGCGGTATCAGTTCATTTGCTGGTGGTACTCATCCATTAGTGTTAGTCGATGGGGTACCACGCTCAATGTCAGATATAGAGCCTGATGAAATAGAGAGCTTTACACTACTAAAAGACGCTGCTGCTACTGCTGTCTATGGGGCTCAAGGAGCTAATGGGGTAGTGCTTATCACCTCTAAACAAGGGGCTTTGCGCGAAAAGACCAAAATCTCTTTCAGAGCCGAAACTACTGTTTCTGCCCCTACACGGTTGCCTAAATTCTTAGGTTCTGTAGATTTTATGAACCTCTATAACGAGGCCTTAGAAAACGAAGGCAAAGCACACGTATATCCACAATCTCTTATTGATAAATATGCAGCCCATACCGATAACGACCTCTATCCTGATGTCAATTGGCTTGATTTGCTAAAGAAATCTACTGTCAATTCTCGCTACACTCTTAGCTTCAGAGGTGGGGGGCAACGCTCTCGATTCTTCATCTCAGGTGCTTATTATGATGAATCTGGGCTCTTCAAAAGCAATCCTAAAAAAGAATACGAAAATAATATAGGTGTAAAACGCTATAACTTGCGTAGTAATGTAGACTTAGAGGTGAGCAATAGCACTACTTTAGGCGTAAATCTCAGTGGTCAGTATTTGCAAAACGTATACCCTGGGGTAGGTACTGATGCCCTTTTCCACGTCATTACCTTAGCACCACCTAACTTATTCCCAATGCAGTTTTCTAACGGAATGCACGCTGCTCACCCACGTGCTAGTAGTACTCGTCAAAACCCTTACAACCTATTAATGGAGTCAGGCTATGCCAAAGAATGGCGTTCTAACATTCAGTCAGCAGTTACCCTCAAGCAAGATTTAGATGTCCTTACCAAAGGACTTAAGTTCAGAGCTATGGTAAGCTATGATGCTACTGCCACTATGATAGGTAGACGTAGCAAAACACCGGCTCAATATATAGTAGATTACAGCAAAAACGGAGGTCGCGACATCAATGGTAACCTAAACCTCAAACAGATGGTTACCGAATCGCCTCTTACTTCGCTCAACGCTTCTACCTCTTCTTCTAAAAGAATATACATAGAAAGTGCTTTAGAATACAAACGTATATTCGATACTAAGCACAATGTTACAGGGCTATTACTATACAACCACAGCGATAGTCAAAGCCACGACAACCTATTAGCTTTCAGAAAACAAGGCTATGTAGGGCGTGCTGTCTATATATACGACAAGCGTTATTCAGTAGAAGCTAACTTTGGTTTTACCGGTAGTGAAAACTTTGCTAAGGGGCACCGTTTTGGTTTCTTCCCTGCGGTAGGTTTAGCTTGGATAGTAGACAATGAGCCTTATTACGGTGAAAAACTTCACAAAGTGATGAACGGACTAAAAGTGCGTGTTTCTTATGGTAGAACTGGTAACGATAATACAGGGGGTGACCGCTTCTTGTACCGCCCTTCATATAATCAAGGAGCCTATGGCTATGGCTATGGTATCAACAACAATGGTGGTATCAACTATTTAGGCGGTATCACCGAAGGACGTTTTGCTTCTCCTAATTTGGGTTGGGAAATAGAAGATAAACAAAACTACGGGGTAGATTTGGCGTTCTTCAATAACCGTATTACTCTCCAAGCCGACTATTTCAATAACCGCCGCCACGACATTTTGCTCAGACGCCAGATGGTACCTTCACAAAACGGATTTAATGAAAATCCTTGGCAAAATTTCGGTATCGTAACCAATGAGGGGATTGATGCTAGCTTCTCTGCTAAAACGCTTATCAAAGATTTTAGTGTAGGTATGCGTGGTAACTTTACTTATGCACGAAATAAAATCGTAGAAAGAGACGAAACACCTAACCGCTACGAATGGATGAACTCTACAGGGCAACCCCTCAGAAAAAATCGTCTATATGTAGCCGAACGCCTCTTAACTGATGATGATTTCAATATTACTACTGATGGTTCTGGCAAGAAAACCTACACCCCTAAGGCTCATATAGCACGCTCATCTATGCAACCTGAGCTACGCCCTGGTGATATAAAATACGCCGACCTTAATAATGATGGCGAAATAGACCAATACGACCAAATGTATGGCGATTGGCATCCTACTACTCCAGAGATTTCATACGGGGTAGGCTTCAACTTCGGATATAAAAATCTATATCTCAACGTGTTCTTCCAAGGGGTGGGCAACGTGTCTACTGTATTAGGAGGCAGTAATCCTGAAGGATTTTTCCCTTTCTCTTGGGGTATAGACGAATCAAGCTTACGTGCTGAAGCCTTAAATCGTTGGACAGCCGATAATCCTTCGCAAGATGTATTGTACCCACGTCTAAGAACGGCTAATAACGGTCATAACCAAGTAGGCAGTACTTGGTGGCTACGCGATGCTTCTTTCATTAGGTTCAAAAACTTAGAAATAGGCTATAATCTACCTAAAGACCTACTTAAAAAATTGCGCTTAACTAGTGGTAGAATGTACTTAATGGGTAACAACCTATACGTGTGGGATACTATCAAAATGTGGGATCCTGAAATGGGTAATGCTAATGCAGGTATGAAATACCCCTTGCAGAGAACCTTTACCTTTGGTTTAGACTTTTCACTTTAAAAAAAGATTATTATGAAAAAATATATACTACCCATTGCTACTGCAGTGTTACTAACTGTAGGATGCAACAAAGATTTTCTAAACGTATCTGACGAGTTGGCAGCAGAGCTCTCAGAAGACGAAATATTCAATAATGCTACTATGGAAAAGAAGTTCCACAGAGCCATATTTGCTGCTATTCCAGACTATTCGGCTATGAGGGGCGATGCTAATACGGGTCGTGCTAACCCTTGGGCTGGCTTTAGCGATGAGCTGAAAATATCGCAATGGGCACTCAAAAACCTCACAAGTAGTGGTTATAATGCTAGTAATGCCTACTACCACCGTTGGGCACTGATGTACCAAAAAATACGCCAAGCCAATATATTTATGGCTAAAGCAAAAGTAATACCCGAACAAGGTACTGCCGACTATGTAAGTGCTGAAGACTATAAACAGATGATGGCTCAAGCCAAATTTATGAGGGCATACTATCACTATTTGCTATTCGAGCAATATGGGCCTATCCCTATTATGAGCACCATAGCCGACCCTAATGCTAAATCGTGGGAGTTTCCTCGCAATAGTGTAGATGAAGTGGTAAATTGGATAGATGGAGAGCTCAAAGCCCTAATAGACGATCCTAATAGCGGGCTTACTGACTTCAACTTATCAGGAAAAACCATAGTAGATTCAGAACAAAACGAAGCCCTCTTGCCTACTAAAGGGGTTGCTTTAGCAGTACGTGCTAAGTTATGGGTATATGCTGCCAGCCCACTATTCAATGGTGGTTATACTGAAGCCCTTTCGCTTACCAATCCTGATGGCAAACGCCTTTTCCCTGACTACGATGCTACTAAAAAACAAAAAGCGTTAGCAGCAGTAAGAG
Source organism: Capnocytophaga leadbetteri (assembly GCF_003054025.1). Lineage (GTDB taxonomy): Bacteria > Bacteroidota > Bacteroidia > Flavobacteriales > Flavobacteriaceae > Capnocytophaga > Capnocytophaga leadbetteri. Next base: position 74,808 of record NZ_QBKG01000003.1, on the reverse strand, counting down.
ATTTTATCAACTATAGCCAAGGTAAATACGAATTGTACGAAGAAAAGAAAAACGATGGTACTATAGACCCTGATAAGTCGCTTTACAACCTTTTCCAAACTTATAACAAAGAGATTGTTTGGGCTACTTACTTCAATGACTGGGGTAATATAGGAGGAGAAGGAGTAGACAGACGTTGTACGCCTCGTACCGAAAAAGTAGGTTTTGCCTGCATAGCTGTTACCCAAGAGCTTGTCGATGCTTTCTTTATGAATGATGGTAAAACCATACAAGATTCGCCTTTGTACTCCGAAACAGGTATGTCAGTAGCAGGTGATGATACTACAGGGCGCACCGAGGTGGGCACCTTTAGAATGTGGATAAACCGCGAACCTCGTTTCTACCAAACTGTATTCTATCACGGTAGAAGATGGCACGTTAGCAATAATAAAGTGAGCTTTTTCCCAGGTCAAGGCAATGATAAAACCAAAGCTGACTACCCTTGGTCTGGCTATTTGCTCTACAAACGCATCAATCGTACAGTTTACAATGCGGGTAATCATCCTCGTAGCAAATTCAGACCTTCTATTATTTTCCGTTTAGCCGATTTCTATTTGTTATATGCAGAAATGCTCAATGAGGTAGACCCTTCTTCACCTGATATTCTTACTTATGTAAATAAAGTGCGTAAGCGTGCAGGTATTCCTAATCTTGAAGTGTCTTATCCTAGTATTGTGGGCAACCAAGAACAACAACGCGAAGCTATACGCCGTGAACGCCGTGTAGAGCTTGCTACTGAAGGGCAACGTTATTTTGATGTACGCCGCTGGATGATAGCCGATAACGCAGCTCCTGGACAAGGTGCTCAAGGAGGACCTTTCTACGGAATGAATATGCAGACTGATAATAAAGCAGAGTTTTTCCAACGTACTGCTTACGAAACACGTTTGTTCAAAAGAGCAATGTACTTATACCCAATTCCTTTTGATGAGTTGCAAAAGAATAAAGGAGTGTTAGTACAAAATCCTGGATGGTAACATACAATCTTTTCTTCTAAAACTAAAAAACTGCAAGAGTACTTAGTTCCTCTTGCAGTTTTTTTATTGTCTTGATCATCAAATCATCAAATTAGTCTGATAGACCTAGTTCTTCTATAGCAGGTTCTTCCTCTTCTTGAGTCTCTACTTTCTTAGCTATAAATTTCTCTAAAGGCTGGTTGTTGAGGTTATAAACTACCGATTGAGCCTCTAACTCGTCTAAAAACGCATTGTTGATATTCACTTTCAACTGTGCATTGTCCATATTTAGGTGGATATTATCCTCCTTATGATGTACCACGAAGTAAACAGGCTGTTTTCCTTTGTGTTTGCTCACTAAAGACTTGTATTTATCAATCATCGGCTGACTAATATCCTCTATATTTAGGTGAAAGGTAACTTTTTTAGAGAGTTTTTCTAATACATCTTGCAGAAACTCTATCTGTAGTACCTGTATCCTTGGCTCGCCTCGTTGCTGAGTTTGATTGTTCAAAAAGCCTTCCACTACTTTGAATTTGATAAATAGAAAGGCTCCCATTACCATATATTGGCGAAACTCTCCATAGTCCTTATTAAAAAGTCTGAACTCGAAAGAGCCGTCATAATCTTCTAAAGTGAAGAACCCAAACGGACTACCATTCTTGCTGGTGCGGTGTTGCTCATCGGTTATCATACCCGCTACGGTAAGTTCGCGGTTGATAAGTGGTGTGAGGTTTTGTAGCTGCGATAAATTGATATTGCAATAATGCTGAATAGCGTGTTTAAAATCGTCTAACGGATGTCCTGATATATAGATACCCACTACTTCTTTTTCGCGACGCAGCTGCTCAAGGTTCCCCCAAGACTCACATTTAGGTATCACCGGTTCAGGTATCTCGGCTTCGTCTATCCCCCCAAACAGACTCATCTGTGCCGAGTTTTTGCTTTCCTGATATTTGTTCCCAAAACGAATAGCTTTCTCAAGGAAAGGAATACCATCAGCTTCAGCATAAAAATATTGAGCGCGGTGAGTGCCCGCAAAAGAGTCAAAACCACCTGCTAAAGCGATACTTTCAAAGGCTTTTTTGTTGATACTCTTATAATCTACTCGCTTTGCTAAGTCGAAAATAGAGGTGTAAGGGCGCTCTTTGCGGTTTTCTACTATAGTGTCTACCGCTGCCTTACCGACTCCTTTTACTGCCCCCATACCAAAGCGGATATCCCCATTTTTGTTCACCGTAAATTTGTATAACGACTCGTTCACATCCGGAGGTAATACCCTAATACCCATACGATGACATTCCTCAAGGAAGAAAGTAATCGTCTTAATATCGTTCATATTGTTAGATAATACCGCAGCCATATACTCGGCAGGGTAGTTAGCTTTCAAATAGGCAGTTTGGTAGCCCACCCACGCATAGCAGGTAGAATGCGACTTGTTGAACGCATAAGCCGCAAACTTCTCCCAGTCAGCCCATATCTTTTCGAGTTTTTGGGCATCGTGTCCCTTTTCTGATGCTTGGGCAACAAATTTAGGTTTCATTTTAGCTAGCACGGCTATTTGCTTTTTACCCATTGCTTTACGCAGTACGTCAGCCTCACCTTTGGTAAAACCTGCTAGCTTTTGCGAGAGTAGCATCACCTGCTCCTGATATACCGTGATACCATAGGTTTCTTCCAGATACTCTTTCATATCAGGCAAGTCGTATTCTATGGGTTCAATACCGTGTTTCCGCTTGATAAAGCTCGGTATATATTCCAGAGGCCCTGGGCGGTAAAGAGCATTCATCGCTATTAGGTCAGCAAAAACAGTAGGCTTGAGTTCGCGCATATACTTCTGCATACCTGCGGACTCGTATTGGAATATCCCTACCGTTTCCCCTCGTTGAAAGAGTTCGTAGGTCTTTTTATCGTCTAACGGAAAAGCCTCTGCATCGAGCTCTAAGCCGTGTGTTTGTTTTATATTCTCAATCGTATCTTTGATAAGGGTAAGAGTACTAAGCCCCAAAAAGTCCATCTTCAGCAGTCCAGCACTTTCTACTACCGAGTTGTCAAACTGGGTAACGAATAGGTCAGAGTCTTTGGCTAAGGCTACAGGTACAAAGTTGGTGATATCGTCAGGGGTAATAATCACCCCGCAGGCGTGAATACCGGTGTTGCGTACCGAGCCCTCAATAATGTTGGCCTGCTGAATAGTTTGGTTGCTCTCCTCTTCGCCTCCGCCTGCCAAAAGCTGCTTGAGTTCATCTACTTTTGGTAGTTCTTCACTGCGCACTTTTTCTTTGAGCTTTTTCTCGTCCCAATTGAAGAGGTTCTTTAGTGAAAGTCCGGGGGGTTTAGAGGGTACTAAACCTGCTAATCGGTTCGACTCTTGCAGAGGCACATCCAGCACACGGGCGGTATCTTTTATAGCCGACTTAGCCGCCATCTTACCATAAGTGATGATACGTGCTACCTGACTCTCGCCATACTTATCAATCACGTAATTGATAACATCTTGTCTGCCAGAGTCTTCAAAGTCTATATCAATATCTGGCATTGATACACGATCAGGGTTTAGGAAACGCTCAAACAGCAGGTCGTACTTTATCGGGTCCATATTGGTAATGTCTAAGCAATAAGCCACTGCCGACCCTGCTGCCGACCCACGACCAGGCCCTACTGATACCCCCATCTTGCGCGCAGCTGCAATGAAATCTTGCACTATCAGAAAGTAACCAGGATAACCTGTCTTTTCTATAATAGAAAGCTCAAAGTCTAATCGTTCGCGCACCTCATCAGTAATTTCAGGGTATTTGCGCTTAGCCCCCTCATAGGTAAGGTGACGCAAATAATTGTTTTCACCTTTCTTGCCTGTAGGGTCGTCTGCTACCTGAAAGGGTTCAGGAATATCAAATTTAGGTAAGAGTATATCGCGAGCTAAGCCGTAGGGCTCAACCTTATCGATAATCTCTTGTATGTTTATGATTGCCTGAGGTATATCTTTGAAGAGTGCCTTCATCTCGGCACTTGTTTTGAAGTAGTATTCGTCATTAGGCATTCCAAATCGATAGCCACGTCCGCGCCCAATAGGTGTTTTCTGCTTCTCACCATCTTTTACACATAGCAGAATATCGTGGGCACTAGCATCTTTTTTATGGATGTAAAAAGTGTTATTAGTAGCGATGAGCTTCACGTTGTGCTTTTTAGACAGCTCTACCAACACACCATTTACGTGCTCTTCTTCCTGCTGCCCGTGGCGCATCACTTCTAAATAGAAATCTTCACCAAAGAGGTTTTTCCACCACAGCAATGCTTCTTCAGCTTGTTTGGTACCTATATTGAGTATTTTAGAGGGAATTTCACCATTGATACCCCCTGAAAGCACTATAAGGTCGGTTTTATACTGTGCAACAATCTCTTTGTCGATACGAGGCACGTAATAAAAGCCCTTAGTAGAGGCTATCGAAGCCATTTTGATAAGATTCTGATAGCCCTCTTTGTTTTTAGCTAAGATAACCACTTGGTAACCATTGTCTTGGTGACTTCTATCCAAGTGATTTTCACATATATTGAACTCACAACCTATTATAGGCTTGATAAGTGTTTCGGTAGGCGTTTCTCCTTTCTCTTCAGCTTCTTTGTTTTTGCTTTCAGCCTCTTTGTTGTATTTTTGTACTTCTTGCACGAAGTGGAAAGCCGCCATCATATTGCCGCTATCGGTTAGGGCTACGGCAGGCATTTTCTCTTTAGCGGTACTTTTCACAAGGTCGCTTATAGCTGTAGTCGATTGTAAGATAGAGTATTGAGTATGATTGTGTAGATGGGCAAAGGCAGCCGTTTCAAGTAGTGCTATCTCTTCTTCTGAAGCGGTTATTTCAGGAGTACTGCCTTTGCTGCGCAATGCCTCGGAAGCCTCTTTGAGGTTTACGTGTTTGAGCCCTATAAGCCCTATGGGAGAGGAGTGATGCGCTTGAAAGTTTTCAATATATTCTCTACTGAAAGTACCTTCTTTGAAGCCCTCACCACGCCTTATAAGTTCAAAGAAACAGCGGGCAGTAGCTTCTACATCGGCAGTAGCGTTGTGAGCCTCGGCAAAAGGTACGCCAAATAAGAAAGAGTGCAACTCAGTAAGTGAAGGGAATTTATATTTACCCCCGCGACCTCCTTCTATTTTGCAGAGGTTAGCGGTTGCCTCAGTACAAGTATCGATTACCGGTAGTTTATCCAACGGACTTTCCACCCCATAGCGGTAAAACTCAGCCCCCATAATATTGATATCGAAGCCTATATTTTGTCCCACCACGTACTGAGCCTTGCTAAGAGCCTCGTTGAAAGCAGCGAACACCTCAGCAATGGGTACCCCTTGCTTTTCAGCTAGTAGGGTAGAGATGCCGTGTACTTTCTCGGCATCATAAGGAATGTCAAAGCCATCAGGAGTAATTAAAAAATCCTGATGTTCTATAAGTGTCCCCCACTGGTCGTGCAATTGCCACGCTATTTGCACCGCACGCGGCCAGTTGTTGCTATCGCTAATAGGAGCATTATAATTACGGGGTAACCCCGTGGTTTCGGTATCGAATATTAAGTACATTTCTTTCTAATCTATAAAAATATTAAAAAACCTGTCTGTGGGTTTAATTTCTCTCTTTCAGCATTGGTACGAACTGAAAGTCGCCGTAGGTAGTTTTATGAAACTCCTTTTCGCTGATGCGTTCGTAGAGGGTCATTACTTGTGTTTTTTCGCCTATGGGTATCACCATACGTCCGCCAATAGCTAATTGTGCCAATAGCGGATTGGGCACATAAGGAGCCCCCGCCGTGACTAATATGCGGTCGAAAGGGGCTTCTTGGGGTAAGCCCTTATAACCATCGCCAAAATACATCTGTACAGGACGATTTATCAGTTTGGGTAGTAATTGTTGGGCGAGCTTGAAGAGCTTTTGTTGTCGCTCGATAGTATACAGATATACCCCGAGGTACATCAGCACACTTGACTGATAGCCGCTACCAGTGCCTATCTCTAACACCTTTTGGCGCGGAGCTACCTGTAGCAGTTCTGTTTGAAAGGCTACCGTATAAGGCTGCGAGATAGTTTGGTCTTCGCCTATTGGGAAAGCCTTGTCTTGGTACGCGTGGTCTTCAAAAGAGCTATCCATAAACAGGTGGCGTGGTATAGCCCGTATCGCCTCGAGCACACGCGTATCGCGTATGCCTTTTTCTTTGAGCAGGTCGGCTAACTGATTGCGCAGACCGCGGTGTTTTAAAGTGTCTTTCAAAGGGAACATTTTTCAGTATGAAATAGGTTATAAAAAGTTATATTACAAAAAAATCTTACAAAAAATTGGTATTAACAAAAAAAATTCTATCTTTGTACGCAGAAATAAACTAAATTAGCAAGAGATGAAACGTTTTAATCAAAAATTACCTTTCATCTTTATCCTTTTACTATTAGTATCTTGCCGCGCCACAGAGACTTCGGTGCAGGTAGTAAAAGTAGAGGATAAGTATGAAATGAAACTACCTACTTCTCTTACTTACCAAAACAATCTTTATGACCAAGCCTCGCTACAATACGCCAATCCTAAAGAAGCCTTTTTTGTGGCTGTGATTGACGATAATCGAGAGGAACTGACAGAAGCTCTATTTGAGCTGCTGAAAGACAAGCTGGGTGTACAAACCAAAAAAGCTTTTGCTGAGCGCTTCCGCCTAAAGGATTACTTTGATGTGTGCTATCAGGGTTGGGTAGAGGCTAAGATGATGCGCCCTTCTGCGGCGAAAATCACGACCACTACTATTCATAGGCTGCCTGCTATGGTGGTTGAGACTACTGAACAAGTAAACGGCAATAAGGTGTTCTACATAGTGGCAGTGGTAGAAACTGAGAAAACTTACTACCAAATCTTTACTTGGACACTCGATAGCAAAAAGACTCAGAACGAGCAGCAAATGAAAGAAATTATCAGCTCTTTTAGAGAGTTATAACTGCTAAAAAGGCTTTGACAAAGTTTTGAACTTTGTCAAAGCATTTTTTGTTTTGTATCTTGTATTTTGTCTTGTATTTAGACTATCACAATTACAAAGTAGTTTTTCTTTCCGCGCTGTAGCAACACAAACTTGTCGTCGATGATGTCTTTCTCACCTATGATATAGCTTTCTTCTACTTTTTCTTTATTTACAGCGATTGATTTCTCTTTTAGTGCGCGTCTTGCTTCGGAGTTAGAGGCTATAAAGCCTGTTTTGGCCGATAAAGCTGCTATCATATCTAAGCCTGCCGCTATATCTGTGCGAGTTACTTCAGCTTGTGGCACTCCGTCAAACACTTCTAAGAATGTTTTAGCATCTAACTGTCTGAGGTCGTCAGAAGTTGAGTTGCCAAAGAGTATTTGCGAAGCCTTTTGGGCTTTTTGTAGTTCCTCACGTCCGTGTACGAGTACGGTTAGCTCTTCAGCCAATTTGTTTTGCAATACGCGTAGGTGAGGGGCTGCTTGGTGCTCGCTGATAAGTTGCTCAATCTCCTCACGGCTTAGCATCGTAAAGATTTTGATGTATCGCTGTGCATCTTCGTCGGATACGTTTATCCAATACTGGTAGAACTTATAAGGTGAGGTTTTTTCAGCATCGAGCCATACGTTGCCACCTTCGCTTTTGCCAAACTTAGTACCATCGGCCTTAGTGATAAGCGGACAAGTAAGGGCGTATGCCTTGCCTCCTGCTATACGGCGGATAAGCTCGGTACCAGTAGTGATATTGCCCCACTGGTCAGAGCCCCCCATTTGTAACGTTAGTCCTTTTTGGCGGTATAGGTGCAAAAAGTCATACCCTTGTAGCAATTGGTATGAAAACTCAGTAAACGACATACCATCGGTGTTTTCGTTGGGGTCGAAGCGTTTTTTAACTGAGTCTTTTGCCATCATATAATTGACAGTGATGTGCTTACCGATGTCGCGAATGAATGAGAGGAAAGAAAATTCTTTCATCCAGTCGTAGTTATTAACTAACTCGGCACGGTTAGGGGCTTCGCTTTCGAAATCGAGGAATTTAGCTAATTGCTTTTGGATACCCTTTATATTGTGGGCAAGTACTTCTTCTGTTAATAGGTTGCGCTCTGCTGATTTGCCTGAAGGGTCGCCTATCATACCGGTAGCACCCCCTACTAAGGCATAAGGTTTATGTCCGCAGTTCTGAAAGTGGCGCAACATCATCACACCTACTAAGTGACCAATATGTAGCGAGTCGGCAGTAGGGTCAATCCCTACATAGGCAGCGCGGAGCCCTTCCATAAGGTGTTGTTCTGTTTCAGGCATAATATCCTGAATCATACCGCGCCAGCGCAGTTCTTCTATAAAGTTCTTCATTAGTTTATTTGTTATATATTACAATATTATCATTATTTACTAAACTCACATTCTTCTTGCTCTCCCGTTAGCATATTCTTCAGTATATAGGTGCCTTTTTGTAGCTCGCTTTCGCCTATAATAGCTACGTAGGGTATGCTGCGTTTGTTAGCGTAGTCCATTTGCTTTTTAATCTTAGCCGCTTCGGGGTAAAGTTCTGCTTTTTTGCCTTCTTTTCTGAGTTGTTGCAAAAGCTTCATACTCTGTAGCGCTTCGGCATTGCCAAAGTTTAAGCAGAGTATTTCGACGGTACTGCTGAGCGTTTCGGGGTAGAGGTTGAGCTCTTCCATCACTAAACCGATACGGTCTAAACCAAAGGAGATGCCAATACCACTCATTCCTTTGAGACCGAAGATGCTGGTTAGGTCGTCATACCTACCACCGCCCCCTATTGAGCCCATTTGCACTCCGGCAGGTGCCGCAATCTCGAAGATAGCCCCTGTGTAGTAATTCAGTCCGCGTGCTAAGGTAACATCGAGGTCTAATAAGGCAGTTTGTAACCCTAATGCAGCGATTTGTTCGCCTACAAAAGTGAGTTCTTCTATGCCTTTGCGCCCCACTTCGGAGGTAGCTAAAATAGCAGATAAGGCAGCTAACTTCTCGGTAAACGAGCCTTTGAGCCCAAAAATAGGTTTTATCTTTTCGATAGCCGCTGCGCTGATACCTCTTTCGCTCATTTCTTTTATAACGCCCTCTTCGCCTATCTTGTCGAGTTTGTCTAAAGCTACTGTAAAGTCGATGAGTTTATCACTTTCGCCTATCACTTCGGCAAAACCGCTGAGTATCTTGCGGTTGTTAATTTTTATAGTAACCCCTTTTAGATTAAGCGCTGTAAAAACCGCATCGTACAACTGTACAAACTCTACCTCTTGCCACAAGCTATTGCTGCCTACCACATCGGCATCGCATTGGTAGAACTCTCTGAAACGCCCTTTCTGCGGACGATCGGCACGCCAAACGGGCTGTATTTGGTAACGCTTGAAAGGAAAAGTAAGTTCGGCTTGGTGCTGTACTACATAACGCGCAAAAGGTACCGTAAGGTCATAACGCAAGGCTTTTTCGGATATTTGAGGGGTGAGCTTTTGAGGGTTTTTAGCCTCCCAATCTTCTTGTTTTACCCCTTGTGTAAAATCGCCTGAATTGAGGATTTTGAAGATAAGGCGGTCGCCTTCTTCACCGTATTTGCCCATTAGGGTATCATAATTCTCAAAACTTGGCGTTTCGATAGGTTGAAAGCCAAAAGTACTAAATGTATTGCGTATGGTATTGATGATAAAGTATCTTTTTGCTAATTCGGCAGGTGAAAAATCACGGGTGCCCTTAGGAATACTGGGTTTCTGTACAGCCATTGTTCTTTGTTTATTCAAGGTTAATTCTCAAAAAATAATTAGATAGCTTGTCGCTTTTCTCTTTATAACACTGCAAAGGTACAAAACAATTAATAATTAGCATTAATAATTGGCAATTAATTTTTATTTTATACCTTTGTGTCCTAAATTAAATAATTGGAACAATGAAAACAGAAAGCAGCTTAAATCAGAAACAAGGACACTGGATTCTTGCTAAACTTGGCAAAAAAGTATTACGACCCGGAGGTCGCTTGCTTACCGAATGGTTGGTACGCAATTTAGAGATTACCTCTAAAGACAATGTAGTAGAGTTTGCCCCAGGGCTGGGCTTTACAGGTAGTATAGCCTGCTCTTACAAACCTTTTAGCTATACGGGGGTTGATATGAATAAAGAGGCGGCGGTGCTTGCTAAGAAGAATATCCGCTACGATAAGGCACGAGTGATTATAGCCGATGCGGCTGATACCCAACTGCCTGATGGTTTTGCTGATAAAGTATATGGCGAGGCGATGCTAACTATGCAGCCTATTGAGCACAAACGAGCTATTATAAGCGAGGCGTACCGCCTGCTTAAACCAGGGGGGTATTATGCTATACACGAACTTGGCTTGCAGCCTGATGAGGTGAGCGAGGAGGTGAAAAATGGCCTTTTTAAAGACCTTAGCAGCAACATCAGGGTGCACGCCCGACCTATGACGGCTAAAGAGTGGAAAACACTTTTAGAAGAACAAGGTTTTAAAGTAATAAAAGAACAACACAGCCCGATGCTATTATTAGAGGGCAGCCGTATTTTAGAAGATGAAGGCTTTTTCCGCACCCTCAAATTCTTATTCAACTTATTGCGCTACCCTGACTTGCGCAAGCGCGTTCAGAAAATGAAACAATCTTTCCGCAAGCACCAGCAAAACCTTGATGCTATTGCTCTTATTGCTCAAAAACCCCTTTAGCTTCTTGCCAATAGGCTTCCATTTCGGCTAAAGTCATATCGCGTAATGACTTACCGCTCTCGGCAGCCTTGCGCTCTAAGTACTGAAAACGAGCTATGAACTTCTTATTAGTACGCTCTAAGGCATCTTCGGGGTTTACTTTTAGAAAACGCGCATAGTTTATTAAACTGAAAAGCACATCGCCAAATTCAGCTTCAATGGCGGTGTGCTTTTGTGCTTTTACTTCAGCGTGAAGCTCTTCTATTTCTTCTTTTACTTTGGCAAACACATCGTCTATATTGTCCCAATCGAAGCCTACTCCTGCCGCTTTATCTTGTATGCGGCTGGCTTTTACAAGGGCTGGCAGGCTTTTGGGTACCCCACCCAATACACTTTTATTACCCTCTTTTAGCTTTATCTTTTCCCAATTGCGCTTTACATCTTCTTCGTTATCGACCTTGACATCGCCGTAGATGTGAGGGTGACGTATGATGAGTTTGTCGCAGACCCCATTGGCTACATCAGCAATATCGAAATCGCCTGTTTCGCTGCCTATTTTGGCATAGAAAACAATGTGTAGCAATAGGTCGCCGAGCTCTTTTTTTACCTCTTGCAGGTCGTTATCGAGTATGGCATCGCCTAATTCGTAAGTCTCTTCGATAGTGAGGTGACGCAGGCTCTGCATCGTTTGTTTCTTGTCCCACGGACATTGCGCCCGCAGGTCGTCCATTATGTTTAGTAGCCTTTGGAAGGCTTCGAGTCGTTTATCCATTATATCAGTCCTATAAATTTGCTACGGGCTAAAAGGCTAGCGCCTAAAAGTCCTGCTTTTTCGCCTAATTTTGATACTTTTATCTGCGAATCTTTATTTACTAAGTTTAGTGAATACTTTTTGATGGCACTGCGCAGCGGTAGTAGTAGGTAGTCGCCCGCAGTGGCAAGCGTGCCCCCTATAATCACCAATTCGGGGTTGAAAAGGTTGATAAGGCTAGCGGTGTGTTTGCCCAAAGCATTGCCCACTTCTTCAATAAGCTCTATGGCGAGCATATCTTCTTGTAGGGCTACTTTTATGATGTCTTCTAAAGAGACGGGTGCTTTGGGGTCGTAGTTCTTTTGCTGGGTGAGTAGAGACGAGTGACCGTGTTGGAGTTTGTCTATAAATTTGCGGTGTAATGACGAGCCAGAGGCTTCAGTCTCTAAACAGCCTTTTTTGCCACAATGGCAGAGTATTTCGTTATCGAAAACCGCTATATGCCCGAACTCGCCAGAGAAGCCTGACTTGCCGTAATACAACTGACCATCGATGATGATACCTAAGCCTAAGCCCCAACTTACATTCAAGAATAGAATATCTTTTTCGCCTTTTACCCTGCCTTTTATATATTCGCCGTAAGCCATTGCGCGGGAGTCGTTATCGATGGTTACCCCTATGCCCAAACGCTCTTCGAACATTTCGGTTAGCGGACGTTCATCGAAGTAAAAACCGCTGTAACTATGTCCGGATTGGGTATTGACGCGCCCTGAAATATTGATGCCGATGCTGAGGATATGCTCTTTAGGAACCACTGTTTGCGCTATGAAGTCGTTGATGATTTGGCATAACAGCTCAAAGCGCTCTTGGGGTAACTCTTCAGCAAAAGGGATACGGATTTTTTCGTCAATCAGTTCGCCTTTGAAGTTGATAAGCCCTATATTTACGTGAGAATGGGTGATATCTACCCCAATGAAGTAGCCCGAACTCTCATTAAGTCCGTATACATTAGGGCGGCGACCTCCTGGGGTTTCGAGCTTCCCGAAGTCCATTACGATACCGTCGTCAATCAGTTCACCTACCAGCTTGGTAACCGTAGGTACGCTGAGGTTGAGTTCCTTACCAAGGTCGGCAAGGGTATTATCACCGTTATTGATGTAATAACAGATAATGTCTTTCTTAAGAGAGGCACTGCGGATGCCCATTCTTACTTCTTCTAAAAATTTAAGAGCCATATTTTTTTGATTTGTCGATTTGCTGATTTGTCGATTTGTCGATTTGCCGATTTGCCGATTTGCCAATTTGATGATTTGCGTTACTATTCATTGACAAATTAGCTAATTGGCAAATTGACTAATTAATAATCATCTGTACGGTATCTGATGATACTTGTTTTAGCAGTACGTTTTTGCCTGTTGCTACTTCGGCAATAGCTGCTTCGGTAGCGTGCCTAATGGTGTAGAGCGTTACCCCTTCGGTTACCGATACTTTGAAACGCTCTTCTAACTTCTCTAAAAGCTCAGGTAGCGTATCAAATTTGTTTTCAACACATACTGAAAAGCTGATAGCTGAATTTTGTATCACACTTACTTTCATTTGAGCTTTGTGCAAACTCTTGAAAATGTAGCTGATACCCTCTTCCATAATAAACGAAAAATCGCGAGAGGAAAGAGAGAGCAGTATCTGGTCTTTTTTGAGTATAAAACAAGGTACTTTAGGTTCTAAACTCGCTACATTGCACACTGCACTGCCTTCTTCGGTAGGATTTACAAATGAGCGCACGTATAGCGGTATCTCTTTCTGCTGGAGTGGCTGTAGCGTTTTGGGGTGAATGACTGATGCACCGTAAAACGCTAACTCTATCGCCTCTTGGTAAGGTATTTTGCGCAACAACTGAGTATGCTGGAAATAACGAGGGTCGGCATTGAGTACCCCAGGGACGTCTTTCCAGATGGTTACGCTCTTAGCGTTTAGGCAATAGGCAAAGATAGCCGCCGTATAGTCGGAGCCTTCGCGCCCAAGAGTAGTGGTGAAGAAGTTAGCATCGCTACCCAAAAAGCCTTGTGTGATGTTGAGCAACGACTTGTTGATATTATTGCTGATATTGGTTTGTGTTTCTTCCCAATTGATGCCTGCATCGCGGTAGTTGCTATCCGTTTTGATGAGGTTGCGCACATCTATCCAGTTGTTTTTGATGCCGTTATCGTTTAGATACTGGCTGATGATAGTGGTAGAGAGCAGTTCGCCAAAGCCTATCACTTGGTCGTACACAAAACTGTGCTTAGGCGACTTATTGCGCTCTAAAAACGAACTGAGTTCGGCGAAAAGTCCGTCGACTTTCCAATAAACAGGATGGTTTTCGTCGCTGAAGAGTTCGCGTATAATCTGGTAGTGAAAATCTTTAATAGTCTGTAGGCTTTCGGGCAGCTGAGCAGGGGCTTTGAAGTAGTTATTAACCACGACCTCTAAAGCATTAGTAGTTTTGCCCATAGCCGAAATGACGATGAGAGAATGGGCATAGCCTACTTTTTCTAGTATTTTAGCGACATTGCGCACGCCCGCAGCATCTTTTACTGAGGCACCTCCGAATTTAAATATTTGCATATTCTCTTTAATTTGCAAGAATTTAGTTTTAATGCCGCAAAGTTAAAAAAATATTTAATAATAAGAGCGATAGAAGTGTATTTTTTTTGATAAAAAAAGATGGGAGGTTTGAGAAGGCTGGGAAGGCTGGGAGGAATGGGAGATTTGAGAGGGCTGGGAAGGCTTGGAGGGCTAGGAGGAATAGGGGGGAGGTAGGATATTTTTCTGGTTTTTAGCCGATGATTAGACGTTTATACTTTGCTAAACCTTCGTCACATACTCGGCTGCGCCAGCTCGCCGACTTTCCTTCGCTCTTCCTGTATTCTTCCTATATTGTTTGTATAGGGTAGATGGCTACAGAAATTTTTTCTATCTTTGTCCCCTTAATTATTATCACTATGAAAATCGTTATATCACCGGCTAAAACTATCAACGAGACCTCTCCGCTCCCTACAGAGCGTTATTCGTCGGCTATCTTTACCAAAGAAATCGCTGAGGTACACGGGGCTCTTCAACCCTTATCACCCCAGAAACTCTCTGCGCTGATGAGCATTTCGCCCAAACTTGCTGAACTGAATTGGCAACGCAACCAAGTCTTTACGATGCCTTTAACTCCGCAAAATGCGCGTCCAGCCCTCTTTGCCTATGATGGCGATGTATATGAGGGACTTGATGCTTATTCGCTGGCTGAGGCTCAGCTCGATAAGCTACAAGAGAGTTTGCGGATTCTCTCTGGGCTCTACGGAATCCTTAAGCCTTTAGACCTTATCGCTCCTTATCGGTTAGAAATGGGCATTAAACTATCCGTAGGCAAGGCGGCGAACCTTTATGCTTTTTGGAAGGAACGCATCACGCAGGCTCTGAACGATGAGTTGGAAGAAGGGGAACTTTTTATCAACTTAGCCAGTGAAGAATATTTTAAGGCGATTGATACTGCTAAGCTAAAAACAAGCGTAATAACCCCTGTATTTAAAGATTACAAGGGCGATACGCTGAAAATAGTGAGTTTTTACGCTAAAAAAGCCCGCGGACGTATGGTGCGCTATTTGGCTGAAAACGATATTCGCTCGGCTGAAGACCTTAAAGGCTTCAACGCTGATGGGTATGTGTTTTCAGAAAAATTTTCGGAAGGAAATACGATTGTGTTTGTGAGATGATTTGTCGATTGGCGATTTGTTGATTTGCCGATTTGTTGATTTGTCGATTTGTTGATTTGTCGATTTGTCGATTTGCCGATTTGCCGATTTTTGTGGAAACATCCCCCCTTCACATACTCCGCTACGCCAGCTCGCGGACTTCCTTCAAAGGGGGAGCCCATACACGAGCATTATACCAGCAATATGTTGATTGACAAATCAATTACAAATCCTTCGTTGGCGCGGACATTGAATACGGTATCGTCTTTAAAAATAAGGTATTGTCCTTTAATACCAACCAGAGTGCCGGTATAGGTAGGGGTGCGGAGCAGTTGTAGCGACTGCACTTTGGTAGGATATTGTTGCACAGGGAAGTGTATCTGCAAAGGCGCTATGTCTTCGGTGATGTAGGGCTGCACTTCTTCGGGTACCCAAGGACGTACTTGGGCTTTGACCGCTAATAAATCTACAGGGGTGATTTGGTTAGTGAGCATCTTGCGCCAGTTGGTTTTGTCGGCTAAATGCTCTTTGAGAGCTACTTCGGCTACCCCAGCTAAATAGCGGTTAGGCACTTCAGCAAGTACAAGAGCCTCGTGCGCCCCTTGGTCAATCCAGCGGGTAGGGGCTTGCGTTTTGCGAGTTACCCCCACTTTTACCTCGCTCGAATTAGCTAAATATACGTAGTGTGGCTGCAGCTGTACTTGTTGCTCGTAGGTTAAATCGCGTTCTTCGATGTTTAGATGCGCTTTGCTCAGTTCGGGGTGCATTATCCAATCGGCAGTTTGAGGGACTTCAAAAAAGCACTCTTTGCAATAGCCCTGCCTAAAAATAGGCTTGTTCTGACCACAATTCAAACACTGAAAGCCCTTTAAGTCTATAGTGATGGACTTGCCTAATAGATTGTTCATCAGTACATAATCGCCCTCCATTGGTAGATAATACCGTATAGGGTCAGCCCACTCGGTTAGCATCTTCTGTAAAACACCTTGAAACATATTTTTTTGTTTTTTGAAAGAATTTAGGTGCAAAGATACACCCTAATTTGCTAACTGACAAATTTGTTACTTTTGCTAATTATGCGTACCTTTGCACCAATGAAGAAGCGTTTGCTACATATCATCAGTTATATACGGAGAAAAGTACGTCAGCACCCTATTAAATCGGGGGTGGCTCTGCTATTGCTGCTCGCTTATGCTTTTTGTCTGCCGCGCCATCTCTTTCCGCAGCCTTATGCTACTGTGCTTGAGAGTGCAGAGGGGAAACTGCTGTCGGCTAAGATAGCTACTGATGGGCAATGGCGTTTTCCGGAGGTAGATAGCGTGCCTTATCGGTTTAAAATGTCGGTATTGCAGTTTGAAGATGCTCATTTTTATCGCCATTGGGGGGTAAATCCGGTATCTATAGTTAAAGCCTTGGTGCGCAATGTGAAGAGCGGACGGGTGCAGCGGGGGGGGAGTACCCTTACCCAGCAGGTAGTGCGTATAGCACGCAACCACCAGCAGCGCACTTATGCTGAAAAACTGATAGAGATGATTTGGGCTACCCGTTTGGAGTTCAGGTATTCGAAAGAATCTATTCTTAGGCTTTACGCCTCGCACGCGCCTTTTGGAGGGAATGTAGTGGGACTTGATATGGCAGCTTGGCGGTATTTTGGGGTGGCGCCTCATCAGCTTTCGTGGGCGCAAAGCGCTACCTTGGCAGTATTGCCCAACGCGCCCAGTCTTATCTTCCCGGGTAAGAACCAACAGCGACTGTTAGCTAAGCGCAATGCCCTACTTCACAAACTTTATACGGCTGAAATTATCGATAAAGAGACCTATGACTTAGCCCTTACTGAGCCCTTGCCAACAGAGCCACACCCTATTCCGCAGTTGGCACCTCATCTGTTGGCGTATGCGAGTAAGACCCTTGAAGGACAGCGTATTACTACTTCTTTGCCTATCGATTTGCAACAGAAAGTCAGTCAGATAGTAGCGGGTTATTACAGTCATTATTCGCAATCGGAAATTTATAATATGGCAGCGCTGGTGGTAGAGGTTAAAACGCGTAAGGTTTTGGCTTATGTGGGTAATACCCCCACTGATGAGAACCATCAGAAAGATGTGGATATCATTCACGCACCGCGCAGTACTGGCAGCGTATTAAAACCCTTTTTATATGCGGCTATGCTACACGAGGGCGAACTGCTGCCCACTACCTTAATCCCAGATGTACCAACGCAGATAGCAGGTTATTCGCCACAGAATTTTAGCAATAGTTTTGAGGGAGCGGTGCCGGCTGATATGGCGTTAGCAAAATCGCTGAATGTACCTTTCGTATGGCTTTTGCGACAGTTTACTACCTATCATTTTTATGAGGTGCTACAGAAGTTGCGACTGAAGAATATTTCGCGCCACCCTGACCACTATGGTCTGTCTATCATCTTGGGCGGCGCTGAGAGTAACCTATGGGATTTGGCGCAAGCTTATACTAATTTGGCTTCTGAAGTAAATGTTTTTGCTGCTACTCAGCAGTATCGTACTGCCGAGTTTCAGTCCCTTAGCTATACGGCAGGAAGTCCTCCTGATTTTGGCAAGGCTACTACAGCCCTTCCGACTATTAGGGCAGGGGCTCTGTATAGTATGTTTTCGGCTATGAAAGAAGTAAACCGCCCTATTGATGATGTAGCGTGGCGGTATTATGAGTCCGCTAGGAAAATAGCTTGGAAAACAGGTACTAGCTTTGGTAATAAAGATGCGTGGGCTATAGGGGCTACCCCCGAATATGTGGTAGCTGTATGGGTGGGCAATGCTACAGGGGAGGGGAGACCTACCCTTACGGGGGTATCGTATGCGGCTCCTGTGATGTTTAGTATCTTTAACGCCCTACCGCACACTACGTGGTTTCAACAGCCTTTAGACGATATGCGCGAGGTGACGATATGCGAGCAGTCGGGCTACTTAGCTAAACCTGAATGCCCTCAGAAGCTCTTGCGTACCACACTTGCCCCTAAAGAGATAGGACAGTGCCCTTATCATAAGTTAGTGCATCTTACTCCTGATGCACAGTATCAGGTGAATGCTTCTTGTCAGCCAGTAGACCAGATATATACCAAGGCGTGGTTTGTGTTGCCCCCTGTGATGGAATGGTACTATAAGCAGCAACACGTACACTATCAATCATTGCCGCCTTTCCGCTCTGATTGTACTGAAGGGGTAGCCCAAAAAGCGTTAGATTTTGTGTATCCTAAGCACTTGAGTGTTATCTATACTACTAAGAGTTTTGGAGGGGAACAACAGCCTTTTGTGGCTAAAGCAGCCAATCGCTCTGGTAAGCTATTTTGGTATATAGATGATGTTTATTTGGGTACCACCGATACTTTCCACGAGATGAATATCTTTGCTGCTAAAGGAGAGCATTTGCTTAAAATAATCAATGAAAAAGGCGATGAAAAGACGATAAAGGTGATTTGCCAATGAGTTGATTTGTCGATTTGACGATTTGCCAATGAAGTAATATTATTATTAATAATTAAAAAATGATTACACAATTACAAGGGAAACTCGTAGAGAAGAACCCTACTAATGTAGTGATAGACTGCAACGGAGTAGGGTACTTTGTTAATATTAGTCTCAATACTTATGCTGCTTTGCCAGAGGGTGAGGCTATTAAATTATATACTTATTTGCAAATTAAAGAAGACGCTCATACGCTTTATGGCTTTCTGACTAAAGCAGAGCGCGAAGTGTTTGTACTGCTTATTTCAGTTTCGGGGGTAGGAGCAGGTACAGCACGGACGATGCTCTCCTCCCTAACAGCAGCACAAGTGCGCAATGCTATCGTCAATGGTGAGGTAGCTACTATTCAGTCAGTGAAAGGTATAGGAGCTAAGACTGCGCAGCGGGTAGTGCTCGACCTGAAAGATAAGATGCTTAAACTGCAAGACTTTGCCGATGCCCCTATTAGTGCAGTGAGTACCCATAAAGAAGAAGCTCTTGCCGCCCTAGAAGTATTAGGCTTTGTGCGTAAACAGGCTGAAAAGGTGGTCGATAAGATAGTACAAGCCTCAGAGGCGCTATCAGTAGAAGATATTATAAAGCAAGCCCTAAAGAGTTTGTAATTTAAGATTTATAAATAAAAAGACGCTGTTAAATACTAACAGCGTCTTTTTATTTATAAATATGAATAATGGTGTGAAAAACTTATTACATCATTCCTGGCATACCGCCGCCCATTGGTGGCATAGCAGCAGCTTTATCGTCTTTAATGTCTACCAAAGCACATTCAGTAGTAAGTATCATTCCAGCTACTGAAGCAGCGTTTTCAAGGGCAACACGGGTTACCTTTTTAGGGTCTATGATACCTGCTCTAAACATATCGGTATACTGTCCGCTCTTGGCGTTGTATCCAAAGGCTTCGCGTGAAGACTCAAGTACTTTTGATACGATTACAGAACCTTCTACTCCTGCGTTTTCTACGATAGTACGTAGCGGTGCTTCAAGGGCTTTAAGTATGATTTTTATACCAGTTTCCTCATCAGCGTTTACAGGTTTTATTTTAGCCAAAGCATTCTTAGCGCGTAGCAGAGCGATACCACCGCCAGCTACGATACCTTCTTCAACCGCTGCACGAGTAGCGTGTAGAGCATCATCTACGCGGTCTTTTTTCTCTTTCATCTCTACTTCTGAAGCAGCTCCGATATAGAGTACTGCTACCCCGCCTGATAGTTTAGCCAAACGTTCTTGTAGCTTTTCGCGGTCATAGTCTGAAGTAGTGTTTTCTATTTGTGCTTTTATTTGTGCAGCACGAGCTTTAATATCTTCTGACTTGCCAGCACCATTTACGATAGTAGTATTATCTTTGTCGATAGATACTCTTTCAGCAGTACCAAGCATATCAATAGTAGCATTTTCAAGGGTAAAGCCTCTTTCTTCAGCTATTACAGTACCTCCGGTAAGGATAGCGATATCTTCAAGCATTGCTTTGCGGCGGTCTCCAAAACCAGGAGCTTTCACAGCAGCAATACGTAGAGTACCGCGTAGTTTATTTACTACAAGGGTAGCTAAAGCTTCACCATCGATATCTTCAGCGATAATCAATAGAGGTTTTCCAGACTGAGCTACAGGCTCTAATACAGGTAGCAAGTCTTTCATAGTAGAGATTTTCTTGTCGTACAATAAGATGTAAGGACGATCAAGCTCTGCTACCATTTTCTCAGAGTCAGTTACGAAGTAAGGAGATAGGTAACCGCGGTCAAACTGCATACCTTCTACTACATCCACGTAAGTGTCAGTACCTTTAGCTTCTTCAACAGTGATAACCCCTTCTTTTCCTACTTTTTCAAAGGCTTGAGCGATAAGTTCCCCAATAGTTTCATCGTTGTTAGCTGAGATTGAAGCTACTTGTTTTATTTTTTCTGATGAAGAACCTACTTCTTTAGCTTGTTTAGCAAGGTGCTCTACAATCTTAACTACGGCTTTATCTATACCGCGTTTCAAGTCCATAGGGTTAGCTCCAGAAGCTACGTTTTTAAGACCTTCTTTTACGATAGCTTGTGCCAATACAGTAGCGGTAGTAGTACCGTCACCAGCAAGGTCATTAGTTTTTGAAGCTACTTCTTTCACCATTTGAGCGCCCATATTCTCAAGAGCGTCTTCTAGTTCTATTTCTTTAGCCACGCTCACCCCGTCTTTAGTTACTTGAGGCGAACCAAATGATTTGCTAATAATAACGTTGCGTCCTTTAGGACCAAGAGTTACTTTTACAGCGTTAGCCAACGCGTCAATACCGCGTTTTAAGCCTTCGCGAGCTTCTATGTCAAATTTAATATCTTTTGCCATTTTTCTTTAATTAATAAGTTGTTGAATTATGATTTAGATTACTGCCAACACGTCATTTTCACGCATAATAAGGTAATCTTTACCTTCTAATTTCAGTTCTGTACCTGCGTATTTGCCGTATAGTACGGTATCGCCTACTTTTAGGGTTACAGGATTATCTTTAGTACCAGCACCTACTGCTACTACAGTACCTTTTTGAGGTTTTTCTTTTGCTGTATCAGGGATAATGATACCCGATGCAGTGGTTGTTTCAGCTACGGCTGGTTCAATCACCACTCTATCAGCTAAAGGTTTGATATTCAATTTTGCCATTATTTGTTTAGTTTTTAGTTATTAACTCATTTACTTACAAATTTGCTGATTTTCAAATTTGCTAATCTCCTATTCCCTAAAACCGTGCCAATCTCTAAAAACTGACATTTTGTCAGTATGATATTGCTAATTTATTATAGCTAATCAAAAAAAGCTCGCTAAAGATTAGCAGTAACAGAGTAGGGCGAATTGCAATTCGCCCTTAGAATAGAAATCGTATAAATGTCTCAAGGAGACCTTTTTTTCTTAGTTGCCGGTGTTAGTAGAGGTTGCAGGAGTTGCAGGAGCCTCAGTAGCGTTGTTAGCGGGTGCTTGTTGTAGAGGAGCTACAGGAGTACTGCCGTCTAATAATTTAGAGTCAGCGTTAACACCGGTATTGCTAAGCAACAAAGTGTTAGCTACTAAGATAAGCACTGCTAACGCACCGGCAAAAGTCCAAGTACTGCGCTCAAGAAAGTCACCAGTTTTCTTCACTCCACCCACTACTTGGGTATTACCTCCAAAGGTAGAAGAAAGTCCGCCCCCTTTAGGGTTTTGAACCATAATAACTAAAGCGAGTAGTAAGCATACCACTACACATAAAACTAAAAAGATGTTGAATGCTGTCATTTGTTATAAATTATTTTGCTGTAATTTTTTGATATTTTCTATTTGGGCTGCAAAGTAAGCACTTTTTTTTGGATTTTTCAAAATTAATATTTGATAAGCTTGTATAGCTTGTTTGTATTTACGCTGATTTACATACACTTGCGCTAATGTTTCAGTCATTAATTGTCTCTCATCACCCTTCACTTCATCTGCCAAATTCACGTTCGACACGTATTCTTTAGACGCTTCTATTTTCGGGTTGTTCTCTAAGAATTTATCTATGAGCTTAAATTTCTCTGCCACAGTGTCACTCTGATAATGCGCAGGCGTAGGGTCGTCAGCCGGTGGTGGGGGCGACCAAGCGGGCATTTCAGGCTTAGGCGTGGGTTGCGCTGTCTTAGGTACGAATAGGTCTGTCAGCTCCTGATGATTGATAAGCTCATCAGGGATAATCTTTTCCTCAAAGATTGGGTCGGGTAGGGTAGGACGAAAATTACGCGGACTATTATCTATATAGCTCACTTTCGGTGGCGCATTGTCTTCTACCGCCTCTTTGCGCTCGTGTGCTTTACTAATACGCTCAAAGTCAGACCTAATCGTAGAGAAATCAGGAATAATATCTTTTGAATTGATAAAGTTAAAAAGCACCGTGCGGTCAGTCACGTGTACGGCTGCCAGTTTCAGAGCTTTGCTATAGCGATAGTTACCCTCAGAGTGCAGCAGTTTGAGTTGCAATACCCTTACCGCCTGAAAATAAGGGAACTCCTTCACTATCTCGTCTAACTCGCGCACTTGTGCACTGCTGATAGTGTAGGGCTGCCTAATAATCTCTATGAACTCCTTTACTGTCAATTTGTCAATTTGTCAATTTGCTAATTTGCTAATTTGCTAATTTGTCAATCTTTCTCATTGGCAAATCGACAAATCGGCAAATCAGCAAATCTACCAATCTGCTAATGATGCGTTAAAAATATCTTGAGTGATGCGTTCAAATATCTGCGGTATAGCCTGCCCTTTCACCGAGTTAAACTGAGCGGCAGCCGGATAATCATAGTAGAAAGAAAAACGTTTTTCAAAGTCTTTTTTCTCTTCGGTATGATTGGTAAAACGCACGTTTACGCCTATAGTCACGCGGTTTTGGGCAGCGGTTTGTCCCGCAGTAGCCGTCATCGGGGTGATGCTAAATTCTACTATTTCGCCCTCATATACTAAGTCGCCATTGCGGTCGGTAAGGCTTAGGTTTGTTTGGTTATTGATAAGGTCTTGCAGGGCGAGGGTAAAGTCGCGGTCAAGACCAGGTTCTACTAACGGAGCGTCATTTCGGAAGAAATTAACCTGAAAAGTCTTAGCACTTCCGGTGCTTCCTCCGGTGAAATTGTAGATACCACAGCCAGTAAACCCTAAGGCTAAAAGTATATATATAAGGTATTTCATTTCAGTAGAAAAGATAATTTAGCGCGCAAAGATAATAAAAAAATGGCAAATGGCAAAAGACAAATGATAAATAGCCTAAAAAACTGCAAGGTAACTTAGTATCCTTGCAGTTTTTCAATTCTTTTGATTAGTAATTAACGACTAATTATGCGCAATTCCTTGCAAAAAGTCCTTAGGGTGTCCTATTCTGTTAAATAGGGCTTTAGCAGCAATAGCTTTTTCAGTTAAATATCCCTCGTTATTATAAGGCTCTGCGCTATCTTTAAATTTAATTTTTGAGGTGTCTATTTAGCTACATACTAATTGACTTTGGGAAACGGGAGAACGTTCTACAATTCTTTTCATTAATTTGTTAAATATAGTATCTTTATTTTGTGAGCGATTAATTCTAAAACTGTATTCCGCTAAATATCGGTCTATGTTAAATTCTGATACCCAAGAATATATACCTCATAGCTTCAACCTTGTTTTCCTTCCTCTTTTCCTCCTATGGTAAATTCATCAAACTTGCACTCTATCATTCATTTTGTGTGACTCACTGGATTTCATAGCTTCACGGACTTTTTGCATAAAATAATGTGCAGTCTGACGACTAATTTCATAACGACGAGCAACTTGTGAGGCTGATAACCCTTTAGTTGTAGTTGTCATTTCAAAACATATAAAAAATGCTTTACGTAACCCAAATTTTAGTCTATGAAATAGTGTTCCAGCTGTAGGACTTTCTGTATCTGAACAGATATTGCAAGTGCGTGAAAAATCTTTGCGAACTTGGTATTTTGTATGTCCACATTTACGGCAACAATACCCTTTTTCCCATTTTATGGAAGCTAAGTATTCTTCGCAATCTAAGTCAGTTTTAAAGCGTTCAGTAAACTCTAAGAGGCTTTGTCCCTTAAATAATTCCATAATACATTAATTTTCAGAATGCAAATATATGAAATTATTTTGACACCTCAATCAATATTTTCTCATAGACAGGTTTAACCCGCATAATATTCACCATTTGCAACGGCCTGTTTTGTTGCGTTTTACCAGATCAATACAAATTTTATGAATGGAATCATTTTGCATTTGTGGGATCTTATCCAATGCTAACACAATAGAATCTATACAAACAAAGTCCGAAATTCCTTTGTTTATAACTTTTAGAATGAAAAATTCACTTCTGTTATTTTTTGAAGCTAATAAAAGAATCGTCAAATTATATACAGAAAAAGACTCTGGGTCATATTCTCCACTATTTCTGACTTTCAAGTATTCATATTCCAACAATCGCCCTGTTATAGCCTTAAAATGGTTATCTTCAAACAATTCTTCTGGTGAAAATTTTGAAAAATAATAATTTAAACTATCATTGGTTTTAAAGTAATTTTTATTATTTTCTCTATTTTCAATAGTTTGATTGATAAGATTTTCTACTTTCTTATAAAAAACTTCTCTACTTAAAATAGTATCCTTTTTGGTTTCTATTTTTAATAAAAAGGAAATGGTTTTTTTAGGTGTATTGAAACAGCTTAAAAAGGATACACCTATTAGTAAGCTATATAGAAATATCTTCTGGGTCATAATCTTTTATAATTTTAATTACGTCTATTTTTTTACCTAAATCCGTAACACGAGTTTCTACTATTTCTGTATTAGTGTGGTTTTCATTATTTTCAGGGATTACAGTAATTTTATAAAGTTTTTCTATTTTTTAGCAAACACCATCGGTTTTTACTTTAGAATAAAAAATTATTCCTTTGTATAATCTACATAATAACCTTTATCATATTCATTCTTAAGATAAATTTTCCCTGTATCTCCATCTATATAAAGTTCAGCATATATATGAGTTTCTGCACAAGGTTTTTCTTTGTATTGTTTATCCAAATCTTTTTGGACTTCCATTGCTTCTTTTAGGGCTTTCCATTCTTTCAATTTTCCTATCCATTTTTTCATTGGTCTGATTGAGATTACAGCATACCAAAAGTTCACTTCCTTTATATATTTAACCCCAAATTCACTCTCTTCAAGTCTATGTCTTCCTATTTCTTTGGTTGGGTCATCAATTAGTCTTTCATTAATAAGTAGCCTAACGATATCATTGTATTTTAACGCTCCATAGAGAGTATCATTATCTATAATAGTTTTGTTCCCGTATTCATCATAGTATATTGATTTACCTATTGCTCTATTTCTAAAGCCCTTAGCTATCTTTACAATGCTATTTATCTGACCATTAGGATGATAATTTTTAAAAATTTCTACATAAGGTTCTTGATTTGAAACTTCAACTGAGCTCGCTCCTATAGAATAATACCTCATTGAGGTGATTCTATCGCCATTTTTCTTCTTATATTCCTTAATATGGTCATTTACAAATAGCAGGAGAACCTCCCAGTCAATCTGTTCTACAGTGTGATTGTATACGGGAAGCCTCCTATCCTCTAAAATTCTTTTTTCTATTTCAGAGAGTTCCCTTTGAGGAGTTATAACAGCTACCTCTTCGTTTTTAGGCTTACAGGCTACTAAAACTAAACATAATAAAAATATTATTCTTTGCATATAACTATAGTTTTGAAATTTCTTTAAATAGGTTATTAGTAGTAATGGGAGTTTTACTATCTAATTTAACTAATTAGGATTTATTACTACCCATTGCCAGTGGTATGTACTAATCTTTTCAAAATCATTTATCTGTTGTAACTTCCCATTAACAAATACTTTATTTTTATAGTCCATTATATTATCTGTTTTATTTTTTTTATAATAAAAGAGCTGTACAAAAAGTTTTTAGTAAATCACTCTTAAGCACAAAGATACGAATAATTTATCAATTAGCAAATTTGCCTATTAGTAGAAAAATTTTCTCTTTATACTTACCCCTTACATTCGATATAGGAACAATATAGGAAGAGCGAAGGATTAGCGAAGGATTAGCGAAGAAATAGCGAAGTACAAATAACCAATAAACCTTTCGTCAGAAAAAAATCTTGTAAAAACTTTTTATATTCAAAAAAAAGTTTCTATCTTTGTCGAAAAGTTATCAAATTAATCAACGTATGAATTTACACGAATATCAAGGAAAGGAAATCCTATCGAGTTTCGGAGTACGTGTGCAGCGTGGTATCGTAGCACAAACTCCCGCTGAAGCAGTGGCAGCGGCTAAAGAATTAACTGAGACGACCGGTACCAAATGGTATGTGGTAAAAGCACAAATACACGCCGGCGGACGCGGTAAAGGCGGCGGTGTAAAGTTGGCTAAAGGATTGCAAGACGTAGAGCCGCTTGCTTCACAAATCATTGGTATGCACCTTATTACCCCTCAAACCCCTCCTACGGGCAAAGAAGTGCATCAGGTTCTTATAGCCGAAGACGTGTATTACCCTGGCGAAAGCGAGCCGGCAGAGTTCTATATGTCGGTATTGCTAAACCGCGCCAAAGGTAAGAATATGATAATGTATTCTACTGAAGGAGGTATGGATATCGAAACCGTAGCTGCCCAAACGCCTCACCTTATTTTCACTGAAGAGATAGACCCTGCTGTAGGCTTACAACCCTTCCAAGCACGCCAAATAGCGTTTAATTTAGGACTTAGTGGCGAGGCGCAAAAAGATATGGTGAAGTTTGTTACAGCCCTCTACAATGCCTATGTATCATCTGATGCCAATCTGTTTGAAATTAACCCCGTGTTAAAAACTTCAGACAATAAGATATTAGCAGTAGATGCCAAAGTAGTACTCGATGACAATGCGCTTTTCCGTCACCCTGAGTACGCGGCTTATCGCGATATACGCGAAGAAAACCCTGTAGAGGTAGAAGCCAAAGCCGTAGGGCTCAATTATGTAGCCCTCGATGGCAACGTAGGCTGTATGGTAAACGGGGCTGGCTTAGCAATGGCTACTATGGATTTGATTAAGCAAGCAGGGGGTTCACCCGCTAACTTCCTCGATGTAGGAGGTACTGCCGATGCCAAACGTGTAGAAGCAGCTTTCCGCATAATTCTCAAAGACCCTAATGTAAAGGCAATTCTTATCAATATATTTGGTGGTATTGTGCGCTGCGACCGAGTAGCACAAGGGGTAGTTGATGCTTATCAAAATATGGGCGATGCTATCAAAGTGCCTATTATTGTACGTTTGCAAGGCACTAATGCCGAGCTTGCCAAAGAGATATTAGACAATTCAGGCTTAGCCGTTCATTCAGCTATTTTATTCCAAGAAGCAGCCGATAAAGTAAAGGCAGTCGTTAGTCAATAATTAATACACAATAAATTTTAGTCGTTAGTGATTAGTATCAAAGAGCATACTAATCACTAGCGACTCACTGTTATTTGTTTACTTATAAGCTATAAAACAAAAACACTCAAAAATTAAATAAAAAAGTAACTAAATTAAAATGATTAAAAAAATCTTTTCAGTATTAACAGCAGTAGTTTTGTTGGCTAGTTGCCAAAATTCTCCTGCCAAAAAACAACCCGACCCCCAAAAAGGGGTATTAGCACCTCACGCTATGGTGGTGAGTGCTAAAGAAGAAGCCTCGCAGATAGGTCTTGCTATTCTCAAAAAAGGCGGTAATGCCTTCGATGCTATGATAGCTACCGAATTGGCTTTAGCAGTAGCCTACCCCAATGCCGGTAATATAGGCGGCGGAGGCTTTATGGTATACCGCTTAGGCAGTGGCGAGCGAGGCGCTTTAGACTATCGCGAAAAAGCACCTGCCAAAGCCCACCGCGATATGTATTTAGACAAAAACGGCAAGGTCATTGCCGATAAGAGTACGCTGGGCGCGCTGGCAGTAGGCGTACCGGGTACTATTGCCGGAATTTTCGAGGTGTACAAAAAGTTTGGGTCGCTACCTATTGGCGAACTTATACAGCCTGCTATCGATTTGGCGCGCAATGGGGTGCTTATCACCGAGTTGCAAGCCAATTCTTATATGAATAAGAATGTAGAACTCATCAAGCAGGCTAATAATTATGTTACTCCTTTTGAAAACGGCTGGAAAGCAGGCGAACGCTTCAAGTACGAAGAACTTGCTCAGACCTTAGAGCGCATACGCGATAATGGTAGCTATGAGTTTTATAATGGCGAAACAGCCAAACGCATAGTGTCTTACGTGCAAGAACTCGGCGGTATCCTCTCTTTAGACGACCTGAAAAACTACCGTGCCCAATGGCGCAAGCCCATTACCTTCACCTATAAAGATTATACCATTAGTTCTATGCCGTTGCCCTCAAGCGGAGGCATCTGTTTAGCGCAGATACTCAAGAGTGTAGAACCTTATAATATAGGTCAGTATCCTCATAACGGCGAGCAGTATATTCAATTATTGGTAGAAGCCGAACGCCGTGCTTATGCCGACAGAGCCTATTATATGGGCGATGCCGATTTCGTGAAAGTGCCTACCCAACAGCTTCTATCGCCCGATTACCTCAAAGAGCGTATGAGTAGTTTTTCGTGGGATAAAGCTAGCAAATCAACTGAGATAGCTCACGGCAAAATAGTCGGCTACGAAAGCGATGAAACCACCCATTACTCTATAGTCGATCGTTTTGGCAATGCCGTTGCTGTAACCACTACCCTCAATACTAACTATGGTAGTAAGGTCTATGTCAAAGGCGGGGGCTTTTTCCTCAATAATCAGATGGACGATTTTAGCATCAAACCGGGCGAGCCCAATACCTACGGATTGGTAGGCTCTGAAAAAAATGCCATTGCCCCTAACAAACGTATGTTAAGCTCAATGAGTCCTACTATTATAGAAAAAGAAGGCAAGCTGTTTATGGTGATAGGCACCCCAGGGGGCTCAACTATCATTACATCGGTGTTGCAGTGTTTCCTCAATGTGGCGGAGTATGGTATGACGATGCAACAGTCGGTTAGCAAGCCGCGCTTTCACCACCAATGGTTGCCCGATGATGTGATGTACGAGCCCAAAGGCTTTGCCCCAGAGGTGATAGCCCATCTCAAAGCCAAAGGCTATAAGCCGCGCGAAGAAAATTTTGTAATCATTGGCAAGGTAGATGCTATCTTAGTACAACCCGATGGCACTTTAGAGGGCGGTGCCGATCCTCGTGGCGATGATACAGCCGTAGGATACTAAATATTAAAAAGTAATAAACAACTAATAATAGAGGCAAAAACAGAAAAAAATACTATATTCTTGCGCTGCCATAAATTTTTCTATATATTATTTTGGTAGGTAAAAAAAATATTGTAGTTTTGCCGTCAAATAACAAATACTATATGAAATCGAACGTATTAGGCTATCCTCGTATCGGTGAGAAACGAGAACTTAAAAAAGCCAATGAGTCTTTCTGGGCTGGTAAAATATCAGAAGAAGAGCTCTTAGCGGTGGCTGAAAATATCCGCGTACATAACTGGACATTGCAAAGAGAAGCAGGAGTAGAGCTTATCCCCTCTAACGACTTTTCTTTCTACGACCAAATGCTTGACTTTTCCTTTACTGTAAACGCTATCCCTGAGCGTTTCGCCCCTATTCACAAGTTGAGAGATTTGGAGCGCTACTACGCCTTAGCTCGTGGTTATCAGAAAGATGGTATCGATATCACCGCTATGGAAATGACCAAGTGGTTCGATACTAACTACCATTATATAGTACCCGAATTTACTAAAAATCAAGAATTCCGCATATTAGTAAACAAACCTTTGCAAGAGTATAACTTGGCTAAAAAGCACGGTTTCGACACCAAGCCTGTTCTTATCGGTTTAGTTACTTACTTGTTGTTAGGTAAAGAAAAAGAACAAGGCTTTAACCGTTTAGATTTAGCTGACCGCCTATTGCCTGTATACGTACAGTTGGTAGAAAGTTTGGTAAATGCAGGGGCTAAAACTATCCAAATCGATGAGCCTTACCTTGTACTCGACCTTCCTGAGGGAGCGGCAGAGGTGTACAAAAAAGTTTATGCCGAACTAAGAAGCAAGTTCCCTACTACCGAGTTTATTCTTACTACTTACTTCGGTGCGCTCGATAATAATACCGAGTTAGCAGTATCATTGCCTTTCAATGTTCTTCACATCGATTTAGTACGTGCAGCAGCTCAACTCGACAAAGTGCTTAAAGCGCTTCCTGCCGATAAAAAACTATCGCTTGGGGTAGTAGATGGGCGTAATATCTGGAAAAATAACTTCGAGCACTCATTAGCATTGATTGAAAAAGCTAAAGAAGCTATCGGGGCTGAGCGTCTGCTTATAGCTACTTCTTGCTCGCTATTGCACTCACCTTGCAACCTTGAGCTCGAAAACAACGAGAAAGTGCTTACCCCTGAAATCAAACAGTGGTTAGCCTTTGCTAAACAAAAAGTAAAAGAGGTTACCACCCTGCAAGCTATTGCTAACGGACAGCTAACTCCTGAGGTAAAAGCTATTTTTGAAGAGAACAAAAAAGCAGCTGAAACCCGCAAAACCTCTCCGCTTATCCACGATAATAAGGTAAAAGAGCGCGTGCGCAACATTACCGATAAAGATGATGTACGCCACAGTCCATTCAGTCAGCGTAAGGTAGCACAACACGAGGCGTTAAAATTGCCAGCGTTCCCTACCACTACTATTGGGTCATTCCCTCAAACAGACGAGGTGCGCAGCTGGCGTGCTCGCTTCAAAAAAGGCGAACTTACTCAAGCTGAATACGATAAGTTATTAGAAAAAGAAATTGAAGAGTCTATCCGTTTCCAAGAAGAAACCAATATCGATGTACTCGTACACGGAGAGTTTGAGCGTAACGATATGGTGGAATACTTTGGCGAATTGCTTAAAGGATATACCTTTACCAAATTCGGTTGGGTACAAAGCTACGGTTCACGTTGCGTAAAACCACCGATTATCTTTGGTGATATTTCGCGCCCAGAGCCAATGACTGTACGTTGGAGCAAATACGCACAATCGCTTACTAAATTGCCAGTAAAAGGTATGCTTACAGGCCCTGTAACTATCCTACAATGGTCATTTGTACGCGATGACCAACCTCGTTCAGAAACTTGTTTGCAAATAGCGTTAGCTATCCGCGACGAAGTGGTAGACCTCGAAAAAGCAGGTATTAAAGTTATTCAGATAGACGAGCCAGCTATTCGCGAGGGATTGCCATTGCGCAAGAGCGAGTGGAAAGCCTACTTCGATTGGGCTATCAAAGCGTTCCGTATTTCAGCTTCAGGGGTGAAAGACGAGACACAAATTCACACCCATATGTGCTATTCAGAGTTCAATGATATGATTGAAGCTATTGCCGATATGGATGCCGATGTAATTACCATAGAGTGTTCACGCTCACAAATGGAGCTTCTTGATGTATTTGGCGATTTCAAATATCCTAACGAAATAGGACCAGGGGTGTACGACATTCACTCGCCACGTGTACCATCGCAACAAGAAATGACTGATTTGATGAAGAAAGCCATCAGTGTAGTGCCTAAAGAGCAGCTATGGGTAAACCCAGACTGCGGACTTAAAACGCGCCACTGGCCAGAGACCAAAGCAGCCCTACACGCAATGGTTGATACCGCCAAAGAACTCCGTGAGTTATACAAATAATTAATGTGATTTCGAATTACCCATTCCCCCTTTGGAGGGGTACCCATTCCCCTTTGGAGGGGGCAGGGGGAGGTTCTCTTACAAGATATTAATTAATAAAAGCAATGTACCCTAAAAGGTACATTGCTTTTTTTGTTAAAATCCCTCTTTTTCTTTGTAGAGAAGATATTTTTTTATACATTTGCCGACAAAACAATTATGTTAGACTTAAAAGCTTTAGAAAAAGAATTAGATGAAGTTCTCGCTCAAGAAACAGAGCACAGCCTTACTTCTTGGATTCATAATAGAAGAAAGGAAGAGATTATTTCATCTAAAGAAAGATATTCATCTGAATATAATGATATTACAGAGGATAGTTTTTTATTAGAAGAAGAGATTATACATCTTTAAAATTAAAGTATTTAAATAATATTAAAAAATAACAAGATATAGCGTTTCGCTTTACAGTTTCCTAATTTCTGAAATACGACCAATTTTTCAATGTTACAAGGAAAGTGAAAGTGGAAATGCCTGCGGTTACGTGGGCATTCCTTTTGCTTTGTAACATAGCCTTTGGTCGGGCTTCAGAAATTGAGCAATAAGGAATGTTTCCACGTTTTTTTATTGCCTTACTATAGTGAAACCTACACCGATAAAGGCGGCAACCGAAAAGCGTGAACAGAGTAGGTACAAATTTAATTTTATTTAACAACGTAATGAACAACAAAAACAACAACGTAGTAAGGGCAACACTTCGCACCGCTACACAGGTAATCGCTATTTTGGCAGTAATTTTAGTAACTTTTATCAGCTGTGGTAA
Source organism: Capnocytophaga leadbetteri (assembly GCF_003054025.1). Taxonomy (GTDB): domain Bacteria; phylum Bacteroidota; class Bacteroidia; order Flavobacteriales; family Flavobacteriaceae; genus Capnocytophaga; species Capnocytophaga leadbetteri. Next base: position 42,206 of record NZ_QBKG01000003.1, on the reverse strand, counting down.
AGGAGACAATGAAGGAAGCGTAAGCAACAAAGACTTAATTGGCACTTGGGTATTAGAAAGTTCTACAATTGATGGAAAAGATTCAAGAAAGTTTATATTTAAAGGAAAAAAAATATCTGAATGGTTACCATCAATGAATAATTGCAATAAAAAAACAAAAATCATTTTTACAGAAAGTAAGATGATAATGTATGTTTATGTCAACAACTGTAAAGAAGAAATAGGCGAAACTTATTATAGCCTTTCAAATAATAGATTGAAACTCTTTTTAAATGAAAAAGAATTTCCCTTTCCTTTTTTCGTAAAAGTAATAGGTAATAAACTTTTAATGTCTTTTAGTTTTGATGAAATCATTGACAAGAATGATCCTTTTGATAAAGAATTAATAGGAAAAACAGGTATTAATACCTTTATAAGACAGTAAAACTTTCACATCTCATTCTGTCGTCAATCTAAAAAATATCTGTGCGAGACAAACTAGCAGATTGCTGCCTAACGCACAATAATATTACAAAAAGCAATGTACCCTAAAAGGTACATTGCTTTTTTTGTTAGTATTTGTGCAGTGGCGAATATTTTAGTATCTTTGCCGTCTAATACTGAAAAACCGAATGAACCTTTTTATCTATATAATTGCTTATCCTATTGTCTGGTTGGTGTCGCGTATGCCTTTTAGGCTGCTCTACATTGTGTCAGATTTCTTTTATCTTATCATATACAAGCTGTTGAAATTTAGAGTGAAAGTAGTGCGGAAAAACCTGCATACAGCCTTTCCTTTTAAGTCAGAGGAAGAACTGAATACTATCGAGCGGCGCTTTTATCATCACTTTTGCGATACTTTCTTAGAGATGGTAAAATCGTATGGTATGAGCGAGCAGGAGATGAAGAAACGTATGGTATTTAAGAATATAGAAGTGTTGAAGAAATACGAGAACCAGGAGCGAAATATTATCATAATGTGCAGTCATTATGCTAGTTATGAGTGGTTACTGTCATTGGCGTACTACCTGCAACACAAGTCGTACGCACTATATACACCGCTTAGTAACCCCTATTTCGATCGTCTTATTCAGAAGATACGTATGAAGCACCACAGCTACCTATTGCCACGCTACACAGCTCACCGCGAAATGAAAAAACACAAGGACGAACGCGGAGTGTATTGCTATGGTTTTGCTGCCGACCAAATACCCAATAACAAGAAGAACTATCGCCGTCCGTTTTTAGGACTCAATGTACCCGTATTTACAGGGGCAGAACGTTTGGGCAAGGCTCTCAATACTGTGATTGTTTTTGCTAAGATTGAAAAGCTAAAGCGTGGTTACTACCAAACTACCTTCGAATTATTAGCCGAAAACCCTAATGATTATGTAGATTTTCAGATTACTGATGCTTTCTTCGAGCACGTAACCCGACAGATATACGATAAACCAGAGTACTACCTCTGGACTCACAACCGATTCAAAAGAATGCGGTAAGGATTTGCTAATTATTAAACGAATAAACGATGCAAAAAACATATATTTTAGCCATAGAATCTTCTTGCGATGACACCTCTGCAGCGGTGCTTTGCAATGACAAAGTACTCTCTAATGAGGTTGCTAATCAAGAGGTGCACAAGCAATACGGTGGGGTAGTACCCGAACTGGCTTCGCGCGCCCACTTACAGAATATCGTGCCCGTAGTAGCCCAAGCCCTCAAAAAAGCAGGGGTAAGCAAGGAAGAGCTGTCTGCTATAGCTTTCACACGGGGGCCAGGCTTAATGGGGTCGCTACTTGTAGGTACTTCTTTTGCCAAGTCATTGTCTATGGGCTTTCGCATTCCGCTTATAGAGGTGAATCATATGCAGGCACATATTTTGGCTCATTTTATAGATGAAGGGCAAACTAAACCCCAATTTCCATTTTTGGCGATGACCATCAGTGGCGGACATACACAGATTGTAAAGGTGAATAGCTTTTTTGATATGGAAGTATTAGGCGAAACACTCGATGATGCTGTAGGCGAAGCATTTGATAAAACCGCTAAAATATTAGGACTTCCTTACCCAGGAGGCCCTCTTATTGATAAATACGCCCAAGAAGGTAATCCTAAAGCCTTTCAGTTTTCTCAGCCTAATATTGCAGCCCTCAATTTTAGCTTCTCCGGACTTAAAACGGGTATTCTTTATTTTATACAGAAACACACGGCTGATAATCCTAACTTTATAACGGAGCATTTAGCTGATATTTGCGCTTCAGTACAACATACTATTGTAGAAATACTGATGAAGAAGCTTAAAAAAGCAGTACAGCAGACTGGTATTCGGCAGGTAGCCATTGGTGGAGGGGTATCAGCTAATAGCGGCATTCGCACTGCCCTACAAAGTATGGGCGAAAAGCACGGTTGGAAAACTTTTGTACCTAAATTTCAGTATTGTACTGATAATGCTGCTATGATAGGTATTGTAGGCTACTATAAGTTTTTACAAAACGACTTTACCCAGCAAGGGGTTACTGCCCAACCTCGCTTGTCTATTAGTCAATTAGCAAATTGATAAGTTGATGCATCAAAAAAGCTCATATCTTTATAAGAATAATCTTATAAAAATATGAGCTAAAAAAAGTAACAAATAAAAATAACTTTCTAATGGTCTTTCACTATCACTATCCGAGCTTTAGAACCTGTGGCTAAGTCCCAGCGATTTCTTTCAATCACCTTTCCTTTATCGTCTAATACCTGAAACTCGGCTGTATTAGGACCTGATTCTCCTTGGTTTAAAGCCAAAAACTCTATACTGTTAAAACCAGGCTTTAGTGTAATCCGAAAGCCGGTAAACTCTCCTACTAAAAAAACATCGCGTACTTCTTCTACTCCATTTACAAAAATACTAACCCTATCACCATCGATAGCTGCAAAATCGCGACAATATACATTCACAAAATCTCCATTATTAGTAAAATCTCCAAAAAATTGGTCGCCTTTTACTGCTTTGTAATCTTCTTTTTGGTTGCCAAAGTTATTAGTCCTTGGGTTAAGCTCAATCTTGCGGTGTACTAAGTTGCTTTTGCCTGTAAAGTCAATGCTTTTTTCTGACGGATTAGCAAAAGAAGGCTGGTAAGGCGGCAACTTAGCTCCTACAGAGAAAGGTTGTGTATTGCTCTTAGTAGGGGCAGGCAACTCGGGGGCTTTTTCTAAAGGCACTACCACTGGCACTTGCCGCTTTTGTGTCTCTAAAGGTTGCGCTTTCACTGCCCAAGCACCTATCAACAAAAATATAGAGAGTAATAATGTTTTCATCTTTTCTAATTTTGCTAATTATTTTATAGCTATAATTGTGCCAAAATGTTGTTGTATACAGATTATTTTGTATCTTTGCCCTAATAATATATTATTTTATTTATGAAAAACATTACATTATTTGTAGCTTTGTCGTCATTCTTCTTTGCGACAGCTCAAGACGACCTGATTAAATCGGTGGCTGGTAACCATTCTAACAATGCCGGTTTTAAATTCACAACTGTTATCAATCTCGAACGTACTGACGTGAAAGACCAAGGGAGTAGCGGTACTTGCTGGAGTTATGCAGGGGCTTCTTTCTTAGAAAGCGAAATGAGCCGTATGGGCAAAAAGCCTATTGACCTTGCTGAAATCTACACTGCGCGCAATTGCTATATCGAGAAGGCAAAACAATATGTGCGTATGCACGGCTACCTCGATTACGGACAAGGAGGTGAATTGCACGATGTTATCAATATGTATGCTAAGTATGGTGCTGTGCCTCAGTACGTATATACAGGCTTGCAGTATGGTAGCACACGCAATGATTTCGGTGAATTGCACGCTATCCTCAAAGGATTCTTAGAAGGAATGGTAAAAGGTAATCAAGGTAAAAAAGCGCTAACACCTAACTGGGTATCTGCTTTTACAGCTACTATTGACTCTTATTTGGGTGCTGTGCCTGAAAGCTTTATGTATGATGGGAAAAAGTATACCCCTCAGAGTTTTGCTAAAGAGCGCGTAGGTATCAATCCTGATGATTATATCGAGATGGTATCGTATAATGACCAACCGCTTTATAAGAATACTTTTATGGCTGTGCCTGATAACTGGAGCTATGACCACGCTTACAACGTAGCGATGACCGACCTTACTAAAACTATCGATAATGCCCTAAAGAAAGGCTATACTGTAGCTTGGGCAGCCGATGTAAGTGAGCGCTATTTTAGCTGGAAAAACGGAGTAGCTTTTGTGCCTGAAAAAGAAGTAACTGAAATGTCTTACGAAGAAGCACGCGACCTTTTCAATATTCCTCCTACTGCTGAGAGACGTATTACCCCTGAAATGCGTCAAAAAGATTTTGATAACTATCAAACGACTGATGACCATGCTATGCACATCGTAGGGCTTGCTAAAGACCAAAACGGACGTGAATACTATATGGTGAAAAACTCTTGGGGCGTACGCAATGACTATCAAGGTTATCTATATGTAAGCAAAGCATTTGTAGAGTTTAAAACTACTGCTATTATGCTTCACAAAGGAGGTGTACCTGCTGAAATCATTAAAAACTGGAGTAAATAATTTGCCAATTAGCAAATTAGTTAATATAAAAAAGGCTGTTTCCATAAGAAACAGCCTTTTTTATATTATTATTAATCACTAATTGGCAAATTAGCAAATCTGCTAATTAGTTTTGATTTGCTGATTTTTCAGCATCTGCTTTCATCTTTTCGTTAGGAACGATTACTACATTTACACGGCGGTTTTTAGCACGACCTTCAGGAGTACCATTATCGGCTACTGGGTTTTGCTCACCAAACCATTTGGTAGTAAATCTGCTTGCTGCCAATCCGTTAGAAGTGAAGTAGTTAGTTACTGATTGAGCACGGCGTTTTGATAAGCCCATATTATACTCATCTTTACCAACGCTATCAGTATAACCTGCTACTACTACATTAGTTTCAGGATATTCTTTAAGTACTGCAATTAGCTTATTAAGCGTCTCTTTTGATTTTTCGTTGATGTTATGCTTAGCTGTTTCAAAGTATACACCACTGTTTTCGTCAAAAGTAACTACGATACCATCATCAACACGTTTTACTTCAGCTCCTGGGATTTCTTCTTCTATCTTCTTAGCTTGTTTATCCATTTGGTTGCCGATTACAGCACCAGCAGCTCCCCCTACTACAGTACCAAGTACTGCCCCAAGTTCGCTATTGCCACCGTTACCTACGTTGTTGCCCAAGATAGCCCCTAATAGAGCCCCACCGGCAGCTCCTATCACAGCTCCGCGTTGTGTTTTGTTAGAGTTGTTATAAGCGTCGCAGCTTACTAATAAAATAGCTGCTGACAATGTTAAAACTGCAATTTTCTTCATTATTACTTAATTATTCAAAAGGTTATTTTACAAAATTCATTGAGATTACAAAAGGTTTGCCGTCTACTCTTAGGGTTTGTTCCCATACCATTGAGTCGTCTGATAGGTTAGCTAAGTGCAAACGTATACCTTGGTTGCTCTCTGATACATATTTTTCATTAGTAGGCTTCAAAAGGAAGTCGTAATACCCAGTTGATTTATCGATTTCTTGTACGATAAAGATAAAGTTTCTTTGCCCAGTAGAGCAATCTGACGCGTTGATAGTGTAATGCCCACGATTGTTATTAGGCACAAACTTCCAAGTACTACCTTCAAAACACTCTTTTGAAGTATCGTTTAGCAAGGTAACATTAAATTTACCTGACTGGCTGTAGGTGATTGATTGTAGTGTCCATTCACCTTTGATTGCCTTGTTGGCAATGTTGGTTTCTTTTGGCTTTGAAGTCATAGTGCCTGAATTGCTGGTTTTGCAGGCTACTAAACTAATTGCCATTACAAATAGAAGTGCAATTTTTCTCATAGTAATTCTAATTTAATTCGGGGCAAAAATAGTCCTTTTTATTAGAACTGCCATAACAATTAACTAAACATTAACATTCTACAACTAAGTTGTCATAAGCTAACCAGACCCCTTCTGGAAGACGTGCTTGCACCTCTTTATGAAAACCAAAAGTTTGACTGATGTGGGTTAAATAGGTGCGTTTGGGCTTTAGTATATTGATGATTTCTAAAGCTTCTGTCAGGTTGAGGTGGGTAGGGTGAGCGAGGTCGCGGAGGCAGTTAAGCACTAATACCTCTAAGCCGTGTAGTCGGTTTAGTTCTTCTGAAGTAATGTATTTAGCATCGGTGATGTAGCCCAAATTTTCGATACGATAGCCCAATATGGGTAGCTGTCCGTGCATTACCTTTATGGGGTGTACCTCTTTGCCGTATAGCTCAAAAGGTTGTCCGTCTATAAGGTGCGCTAATACCGAGGGAGCCCCCTCATAACGGTTTTCGGTAGCAAAGATGTATGCAAACCGTGTGCGCAATTCATTAATAACACGAGGTAGCCCATAGATAGGCATATCGCCTTGCATCTTTACAAATGGGCGTATATCGTCTAAGCCCGCAGTATGGTCGGCGTGCTCGTGGGTGAATAGGATAGCTTCTAAGTGCTGTACGTTGTGCTGTAGCATCTGCTGGCGGAAGTCGGGCGAGCAGTCGATATTGATATTGGTATTGCCCCAAGATATGAGGGCTGAAGTGCGCAAACGTTTATCTCTTGGGTCTGTACTTTTTCCTACGGGGTGGTCGCTGCCTATTACAGGTACACCTTGTGAGGTGCCTGTACCGAGAAAAGTTATTTTCATAGTAATATAATACAATAGGTAATAGGTAACAGATAAGAAATGCTTCGTTACCTGCTACCTATTAGCTGTTACCTTCTTTTAAAAAGGTTTATTTTTTATGACGTGGTTCAGATGATACAGTTAGTTTCTTACGTCCTTTAGCACGGCGGCGCGCCAAAACTTTTCTACCGTTGGCAGTTGCCATACGCTCTCTGAATCCGTGCTTATTTCTTCTTTTTCTCTTAGAGGGTTGAAATGTTCTTTTCATTGCTTGTAAATCTTTTAAAATCTTATTAAAATGACTAATCTTTCTCTATTTATCAATAGCGGTTGCAAAAGTACGTATTTTTTTTGGAATAACAAGTATTTTGTATTTTTTTTCTCAAAAAAAATATCGTTTGTTATTTATCATTTGTCTTTTTTCTTGTGTAGTACTCTGTATTCTTCATAGCATTGACTGATAGCCTCTAATACTTGCAAGTCGTTGGCTGTCATTATAAAATCATTAGAATAATTGCAAGAACGTATGATTTCTTCTAATTCGCTGCGGTCTACTTGCAATAGTTCTAACAGCGTTTCGCGGTCGTAACGAGTAGACAGGGCATCGCTTAGCTTATTGTCTTTCTTTATATCGCGTAGTTTGCGCAGTTCTTTGCCCTTTCTGCTAAATGATCTATACAGCAGGTCGGCAGGGTTCATAACACTGCTTAACACTCGCCCTACAGCACTTGCGCTTGCTCTGCTTTCGTAGCCTATCTCTAAACCTGAGATGCTATAACGCGTATTGCTATTGCTGTTTACGGGTGCATTTTTGGCGTCAATATCTAAATAACCTGTTAATTTATAGGGGGTAACGACTACTTCTTCGAGGGCATAAGCTAATTCGGTCATTCCGATTTTTAGTCCTTGAAACTTAATCATATCATTGGTTACCCTTATCTTAGTAGATTTATAGCCTAAAAAAGAAATGTACAAGGTGTCATTGGCGGCTGCACTTATGGTGAAATCGCCTTTGTGATCGGAGGTGGTACCTTTTACTTTGTTGAGGTTTAGAATATGTACGTTGGGCATCGGTTTTTCGGTCTGTACACTGTATATATGCCCGTGCAGCTCAGTTTCTTGTGCGATAGTGTAGCTGCTGAACAGTAGTACGCAAAACCATAATAACTTCTTCATCATCACATTTCTTTTTTTAAGGTAAAAAGAGGGTGTCCGAACTTTTTTTCAGCTCGGACATCCTTCTTTGAGTTAAAAAGACTATTTACTAACCTAATAGATTAGTTCTTTACGTTGAAAGCTTTTTCTTTTGGATAGTATGCTACAGAGCCTAATTGTTCTTCGATACGAAGCAATTGGTTGTATTTTGCCATACGGTCAGAGCGAGAAGCTGAACCGGTTTTGATTTGTCCGGTGTTAAGCGCTACTGCAAGGTCAGCGATAGTGTTATCTTCAGTTTCTCCTGAACGGTGAGACATCACAGCGGTGTAACCAGCACGGTTAGCCATTTCGACAGCTGCTATTGTTTCAGAAAGTGTACCAATTTGGTTTACTTTGATAAGGATAGAGTTAGCGATACCTTTAGCGATACCTCTTTCAAGGATAGATACGTTGGTAACGAATAAGTCGTCACCTACTAATTGTACGCGGCCTCCAATTTTTTCGGTAAGCAATTTCCAGCCGTCCCAGTCGTTTTGATCCATACCGTCTTCGATAGAGATGATAGGATATTTAGCTACTAATTCAGCTAAGTATTCAGCTTGTTCAGCAGAAGTACGTACTTTACCTTTAGCACCTTCGAAGATAGTGTAATCATATTTACCATCTTTGTAGAACTCAGAAGAAGCACAGTCTAAGGCAATCTTAATGTCTTCACCCCATTTGTAACCAGCTTTGTTTACCGCTTCTTTGATAGAGTCGAGAGCATCTTCGATGTCTTTGAATGCAGGAGCGAAACCACCTTCGTCGCCTACAGCAGTACCTAAACCTTTGTCGTGTAATACTTTTTTAAGGTTGTGGAATACTTCAGCACCCATTTGGATAGCTTGTGAAAAGTCTTTAGCATTCACAGGCATAATCATAAATTCTTGGAAAGCGATAGGAGCATCAGAGTGAGCACCAGCGTTGATGATGTTCATCATAGGAACAGGCAAAGTGTGAGCACTAACCCCTCCTACGTAGCGGTATAGAGGTAAGCCAAGTTCTTCAGCAGCAGCTCTTGCAACCGCCAATGAAACCCCAAGGATAGCATTAGCCCCTAATTTAGATTTGTTAGGAGTGCCATCGAGAGCAATCATAGCTTGGTCGATAAGGTTTTGTTCGAATACGTCGATACCTACTATCTCTTCAGCAATGATTTCATTAACATTAGCAACGGCTTTTAAAACGCCTTTACCCATATAATCTTTACCACCGTCGCGTAATTCAACGGCTTCGTATTCCCCTGTTGAGGCTCCTGAAGGCACAGCTGCTCTACCAAGAAAACCGTTTTCGGTCAATACATCTACTTCTACAGTCGGATTTCCTCTTGAATCCAAGATTTGGCGTGCGTGCACGCTTACAATTCTACTCATATTTTTTTATTTTATTTAATTAATTTACTATGTTTTAGTCGTTAGTTATTAGTCGTTAGTCGTTAGAATGTGTCGCTATTTAGTGACTAATACTATGCACATATGAGAAATCGGCAAAATTATCTAATTAAAACTTTCTCTTGCCCAAAAGAATGGTGGTTCGATACCTAAAGCACGGAGATAAGTATAACCTTGTCCGCGGTGGTGACTCTCGTTTTCAATGAAGTATAGTATCCATTGGGCAAAGCTAAAAGTCATTTGATAAATAGTCAGCGGTTGGGTATAATCGCCTACTTTTGTCCATTCGCGGTCGAGGATTTCAGTAGCTCTATCCCATAAAGCCAATACTTCCGTTTTGGTAGTAGGGAAAGTACCTTCTAAGAAAAGTGTGTGTTGCTCCTGAAATCTTTCTTTAAAAAGATAGTCCATAACTCTTAAAAACTCTTCTACCATTGCTGAAAAGGGACGCAAGTTGGCTATATTGAACTCAAAAAGGTCTTTCTCAGGGAAAGCCTCAATCACCTTGCGGGTGAGGGCACGTACATCTTTTAAGTTAGTGAGCAGTGCTTCGGGGGTAAGTAATTCTTTCATTATTTTATTTAGTCGTTAGTACGTTAGTCTTTAGTCGTTAGAATGTTAGTCGTTAGTGTTATTGTCGCTTTCTAGCGACTAATTACTAATCACTAATGACTAAGAATCTTTACAAATTGGTCGAACAGATAGGTGGCATCATTAGGGCCTGGAGCGGCTTCGGGGTGGTACTGCACACTGAAGCATTTTTTGCCTTTGATACGTAAGCCCATTACAGTATCGTCGTTTAGGTGTGTGTGTGTGATTTCTATATTAGGGTTTGCTTCGGCTTCTGCTCTGCTGACTGCGAAACCGTGGTTTTGTGAGGTAATCTCGTCTTTGCCTGTTAATAGGTTTTTGACAGGGTGGTTGATACCACGGTGCCCGTTGTGCATTTTGTAGGTAGGAATGCCATTTGCCAAAGCGATGATTTGGTGCCCTAAGCAGATGCCAAAGATAGGTAAATCTTCAGCAATCATCTGTTTTACTTGAGCGATAACTTCTGTTAGCGGCTCGGGGTCGCCAGGACCGTTAGAGAGGAAGTAGCCATCGGGATTCCATGCTTTGAGTTCTGCTAAAGGTGTGTTGTACGGGAATACCTTTACATATATATCGCGGCTGGCTAAGTGGCGCAAAATGTTGCGCTTGATGCCAAAGTCTAACGCTGCTACTTTGTACTTAGCTTCAGGATTACCAAAAAAATAAGGTTTAGCTGTAGACACTTTTGATGCCAATTCTAAACCTTTCATATTAGGAATTTCGTTCAAACGTGCTTTAAGCACCTCTAAGTCGTCAGTTTCTGTTGAAATAACAGCATTCATAGAGCCATTATCGCGTATGTAGCTTACCAAAGCACGCGTATCGACTTCGCAAATGGCTACCAAATGGTGGTCGTCTAAAAAGCTCTGAAGCCCCTGCTGTGCTTTGGGGCGAGAATAGTCGTAACTAAAATTTCTACATACTAAGCCAGCGATTTTGAGTCCGTTAGACTCATAGTCGTCTTCAGTGATGCCGTAGTTGCCTATATGCGCATTAGCCGTCACCATTATCTGTCCGAAGTAAGAAGGGTCAGTAAAAATTTCCTGATAACCAGTCATACCGGTATTAAAGCAAACCTCGCCAAAAGCAGTGCCTTCATAGCCTACGCTTTTGCCATAGAAGGCAGTACCATCAGCCAATAGCAACACCGCTTTTTTCTTTTGTTGATATTTCATTGTGCTACGTCGTTATTTCTGAGTGCAAAAATACAAAATAAATATCAATTAGCAATTATTAAGAGGAATATTTTTTGTTTTGAGGGAACATCCTTCCCCCTTTGCACATACTCCGCTGCGCCAGCTCGCGGACTTCCTTCAAAGGGGGAGATGTGAAGGTCAGCATACACGAGCCTCATAATACTATAATATACCTTATATTGGACTCTTATTAGTTATTTATACTTCTATGTTTTTTCGGTATTCCTGTATCGTTCGTATATAACATCCCCCCTTTGCACATACTCCGCTGCGCCAGCTCGCGGACTTCCTTCAAAGGGGGAGATGTAATGGTCAGCATACACGAGCAGCATAGTAGTATAATATACCTTATATTTGGACTCTTATTAGTTATTTATACTTCGATATTTATTCGCTTATCCTTCGCTCTTCCTATATCGTTCCTATATCGAATGTAAGGGGTAAGTATAAAGAGAAAATTTTTCTGTCTTGGCTGTTTAAAAAGAAATGGCTATCTTTGCCACAAAACTTACTATTATTTTTGCAGTGTAGCAAGCTGCGGCTCGATTGTGATGAAATACTTTTTATTATTCTTTTTAACGTTATTATGTACTGGCTGTCAGCTTTTTCAGGAGCAACAGCAAGCAGGGGAGCGTGTGGCTACTGAAGCAAAACAAGAGGAAGTATTTGTGCCGGTAGAGAAGGAACTGTATGTGATTACTCATACAGCTATGGAATATGCAAAACCTAATATTCTGGCTCAAGCTAAAAAGGAACTAAACTCCTTTGGAGCCCTTTTTGAGATAGAAGCAGAGTCAGAGCATTTCTACAAAATAAAAAACGTATCAGATATGTATCTTCGCAAAGAGGATATGGGAAGTTATGAGGATATCCAATTTACAAAGGAAGCTTTAGAAACTGTGCACGTCATAGGTACTAAACGAGAGGAACGTACTTTTTTAAATGAAAAATCGAATGCTACTCTTTCCGAATACTTTACAATTGACTTAATCTCTTACGAAGAATATCAACAAGCGCTTCGCAGTAGATACATTTCTTTAATAGAAAACAATCCTCCTATCAAAAAAAGTAAAGGGATACTAAGACTTCCTTGTAGAGATACTCTTGTAGAACTCAAAGACATAGAACTGACTTCAGAGCCAAGAATGGGAAGTTATAAATATCTGGGCGAACTGCCGTCTATAAACCAGTACCTTGTAGTAGGACTTTACTACGATCTTGTGTACAAGTTTTTAATAGATAAGAGAACAGGAAGAAAAACAGAAGTAGAGAATCTGCCCTACCTTTCGCCCAATGGAGAGTATATTCTCACTCTTGGTATTTTAGAAAACGAAGGCCCTACTGCGATTACATTGTATAAGGTGCTAAGTAAAGACCCCTTGCATATAGAGTCAGTAGCAACCGCGTGGATTCGCTATTGGGTAGCTTATGAAGGCGATAGCAAAAATCCTATATTTTTTAGTGAAGATGGGAATCTGTATGCCTCAATGGATGCTATCTCTACTTATGAAGACCACTTAGAAAAGTTCAAAGAAGAACGCAAATACATCAGGATAAAAATCAAGTGATTGATTCCACCAATTATGACACATTGATAAATTAATATTATGAAATATATCATTACCCTTATGGGACTATTTAGCTTTTTTAATACACACGCTCAAATTGAGCGTGTAGAACCGCCGTTTTGGTGGGAAGGTATGCACTATGCTGAGGTGCAAATATTGCTTTACGGCAAAAATATAGCGCAATATCGCGTGGAAAGCGACTTGCCTATCACTAATGTGCTGAAAACAGAAAACCCTAACTATCTATTCGTTACCATAGATACTAAAGGTAAAAAAGCGGGTAACTACTCGCTTTCTCTCCTACAAAAGAACAAAAAAGTAGCTAATGTGGCTTACGAGCTAAAGCATAGGCGCGAGGGCTCCGCTCTTAGAAAAGGCTTTGATAGCTCGGATATGATTTACTTGCTGATGCCTGACCGTTTTGCTAATGGTAATCCCAACAACGATTCGCATTCGGCTCTTACTGACAAGCTCAATAGAAAAGCTTCTGACGGTAGGCACGGAGGTGATATTCAGGGGATTATAAACCATCTGGACTATATACAATCTGTAGGAGCTACCGCTATATGGCATACGCCTTTATGTGAGGATAATGAACCGCAACATTCGTATCATACTTATGCCCAAACTGACGTCTATAAAATAGACCCTCGCTATGGTACGAATGAGGAATATATACAGCTGTCTAAGGCTTTGCACAAGCGAGGTATGAAGCTCATCAAAGACTATGTGACTAACCACTGGGGGAGTCAGCATTGGCTAGTGAAAGACTTGCCTTGCTATGATTGGCTGCATCAGTTCCCTGGGTACGGACAGAGTACTTTTAGGATGAGTACCCAAATGGATAGCAATGCTTCGGAATGGGATAAAAAATACTGTGAGAAGGGGTGGTTTGCGCGCTCGATGCCTGACTTAAACCAAGCTAATCCGTTGGTGCTAAACTACCTGACGCAGAATGCTATCTGGTGGATAGAGTACGCTGACCTTGATGGGCTACGCGTAGATACGTATTCATACAACGACAAAGAGGGCATCGCTAAATGGACGAAAGCGATTATGGATGAGTATCCGCACTTTAATATTATGGGTGAGGTATGGCTCAACCAAAGCGCTCAGGTGTCGTATTGGCAAAAGGACAGTCCGATAAGTGCCATACAAAGCTATAATACTTATCTGCCTACAGTGATGGATTTTCCACTTTTTAATGCGATAGGTGAGGCGTTTCGCGCTACTCCGTCGTGGGATAAGGGTATGATACAGCTGTATGACAATTTGGCGAATGATTTTCTGTATAAGGATATTAATAACTTGCTTATCTTTGCTGAAAACCACGATACGGCACGCCTTAATCACGTATATCCTAAGATAGCCGATTACAAGCTTATCATCAGTATGTTGGCTACGGCACGCGGTATTCCGCAATTGTACTACGGCAGTGAGATAGGTATGGCAGGCGATAAGAGCAAAGGTGATGGCCATATACGGCAGGATTTCCCTGGTGGTTGGGAAGGTGATGCGCAAAATGCTTTCACTGCTGCTGGGCGTACGGCTATCCAAAATGAGTATTACGATTTCACCGCTAAGCTTTTTAACTGGCGTAAGGATAAGGCTGTGATTCACTATGGTAAGACTAAGCAATATCTGCCTGAAAATGAAGTGTATGTCTATTTTCGCTACAATGATACCGAGTCGGTAATGGTAGTGCTTAACAATAGCGAAAAGCCGCAAACGCTTCAGCTGAACCGCTTTGCTGAGAGTTTGGCGGGATTTTTGAGGGGTACAGATGTGGTATCGGGGAAAGAGATTGTTTTAGGTGATACTTTGGAAATAGGAGGGAAGAGAAGTTTTATTATAGTGATGAATAAGTAAAAAAAGAATAAAACAAGAATTATGAGGAATATTATTACAATAGCATTATTAGTAGGGTGTGTTTTTTTAGGGAAAGCACAGAATGAGGCGAGCAAATGGCTGAAAGCGGTGTCGGCACAGCAGGGGATTGCTATTGAGTGGCAAGAACGCCCTACTTCATTGGCAAAAGAAGGAATAAAGAGTTTTGTAGGTTACTATAAAGGAGACTTTGTGGCTTCTCTTTCGGTAGGGAAGGCTGTATCGGGGAGTTTTAGTTATCAAGGGACTTCATACGAAATTTCCGATAGTAAAGGACAATTGGTATTTTATAAAAGTGAACAAGGTATCTGTGGCAATCAGGATAAAGAACCTCATAGGCATAGCGCTCACGCAAGACCGGTTTTAGCTGCTGAAGAAGCGCAACCGAAGATTGCTAATACCCAAGTGCTAAGGGTATACCGATTGGCAATGCACATCCCTTATAGCACATTCAGTAGATACTATTTTGATAGTAAGATAGAAAAAGTAAAAACTTTTTGGGCGGACACTGAAGCTTTTCTTAACGAAATGTATATGCGCGATTTAGGGGTACGCTTTGAGGTGGTGAATGACGAACGCCTTATCATTAAAGATGTAACAAAAGAAACCTTTGCCAGCACTCGCAATGCTAGTTACGTTAAGGATAATTCTACAATCGTTATCAATAGTCTTATAGGAGAGAATAGCTATGATGTGGGTATCTCTCTTGTGTATACTTCTTCTCAGCAAAGTGGTATCAGAGGATTGGCCTATCTTGAAGGAGTTTATCAACCTAATACCAAAGCTGATGCTGTAGCTGTACTTACTAAAGAAGTCATAGCACACGAAATAGGACACCTATTTGGCGGTAGGCACACTTTTGGCAGTCATAAAGGCTCGGCTGCCTACGATAGCGAAAAAACAGAACTCGGTAGCGGTACTTCGGTGATGAGCTATGGTAGTCCTCGTGATTTTTTCTCGTTATCGAGCATAGAGCGCATACGCCAACGATTGACACAAGTACCCGCAAAAGCCCAAGATAAGACTTTTGCTACCCAAGCTCCGCATATAGACCGCAGCAAGCTTAAAAATCATTATACGATTCCAAAAGGTACTTTCTTTCAGTTTTATATTCCCGCTACTGACCCTGATAGCAGCGTCTTGCTATATGCTGTAAATCAGCACGATGTACGCAATGCAGATGAAACCCCTGTAACGCAGTACGCTATTTATAAACCTACTACCGCTAACCCTGTTACTATTAAAACAGAGTATAACGAAAATTCTGGAAATGTATTGGCTAATAGCGGTTTAGCTCATCAGACAACGGGTACTTTTACCTTTTGGTTGGGGGTAAGTGATGCTCAACCTCAGCAGGCTGCCGATTATATAGTGCAATATGATTTGGCAGAAACAAAGGTTACTGTAAAAGAAGGAACGCCTTTTGAAATTACTACTACCCCTAAAAATAAATACAAAGGTGGTGAGAAAATATCGCTGCAATGGAAGGTTGATGCCGCTATTTTTGCAGGCACAAAGGTGCGTGTGCTGCTGTCAGATGATTTAGGGAAAACGTTTAAGCATATTGTTTTGGCTGAAACGGCTAATGATGGTGCTGAAGAGGTTACTTTGCCTAATATCAATACTTCAAAGGCAGTGCTAAAAGTAGAGGTAATAGAGGGGGTGGCGTTTGCGCTTACAGATTATAATCCTAAAACAGGAGGCTTTACTATTGAAAAAGACAACAATCTTGTTCCTGAGCCTTTGGCATTTGTAGCTACTACTTTGCCACAAGACCTTAATCTTAGTTGTGCTAAGGAAGTGCCTACAGCGGTAATGCCTACCACTACGGGGGGCTGTGCGAGTGTAAGTTATCGTATGGAAGAGAAGAAAACCGCTGTGCTGTGCGATAATCGTTTTACCTTATTGCGCATCTTTACTGCAACTGATGGTTGTACCACGCTAACGCATACTCAAACGATAAAAGTAGCTGACAACATACCGCCTACTTTTGTAGGAACTCTTCCGCAGGATATTACTATAGAAGAGGCTAACGTTACCCCTACACAAGTAGTACTTACTGCTGCAGATAACTGTGGAAGTGCTTCAGTAAGTACCACACAGCAGACGGTGAAACAGAATGGTAAAGTAAGCAAATTGTTGTATATATGGAAGGCAAAAGATGCTTGTGGCAATCAGGCAGTTTATACTCAGACCATTGTCTTCACACCTAAAGCAGCAACTCCTCCTTTGGCATTTGTAGCTACTACTTTGCCACAAGACCTTACCCTTAGTTGTGCTAAGGAAGTGCCCACAGCAGTAATGCCTACCACAACAGGGGGCTGTGCGAGTGTGAGTTATCGTATGGAAGAGAAGAAAACAGCAGTGCTGTGCGATAATCGTTTTACCTTATTCCGTATCTTTACCGCAACTGATGGTTGCACCACGCTAACGCATACTCAAACCATAAAAGTAGCTGACAACATACCGCCTACTTTTGTAGGAACTCTGCCACAAGATATTACTATAGAAGAGGGCGATCCTATTCCTCTACAAAAAAGTATTTCGGCAGAAGATACTTGCGCTGGAGCGCCAACGGTTAAACGTTCAATGAGAGAAGAACTTAATGAAGAGGGCAAACGTGTTAAAATTATCTACCAATGGGTAGCACGTGATGTATGCGGTAATGAGGCGGTACACACTCAGACTATTTCAATTACTCCTAAAAAGGTAGTACCTCCTGCATCTAATGATACTGCTGAAGTGGTTATTTATAATGGAGTATCTACTGATGATGCTAATAACTACTTCCGTATAGCGAATACAGACCCTAATAGTCCCATCTCGGTGATTATTTTTGATGAAATGGGACTTAAAGTATACGAAAGCGACCATTATCAGGAAAGGGGAGAGGTATTTAGAGGCTATCCGAATGTAAAAAGCGTAATAGGTAGTAATAAAGCCTTAGCAGGTACCTATTTCTATATAGTTAAATACTACAAAAATGGCAAACAAGAGTCCGCAAAAGGATTTTTGTACGTCAGGTAGTCTTACTCTAAAGACCTGAGAATTATTAAATAAAATAATATTATTAACAAAAATTATAATAATTAGCTTGCTAATTGATTTTTAGTTCGTACCTTTGCACCGTCAAACTAATATCAGTAATGAAAGCAATATTATATTATTGTTGCGCATTGGTTATAGGTTTGCAAGCCGCCAATGCGCAACAAAAAACTCAAGAACTCTTCAATTATTTTTCACAGCCTCAACCTATTAGCTGGGCAGTATCTCTTCCTAACGCATCGTCGTTACCTATCAAATGGCAAGAGCGAAAAGTTACTTCTCAACCTCGAGAGTTCCGTAGTTTTGTAGGCTATTATCAAGACCATTTCGTAGGAGTAATAACCCTTAGTAAGGAGTATGCTACTGGCGAAATCTTTTATCAAGGCAATTCGTATCTGTTAGAGACTTCAGAAAAAGGAGTAGTTAGCATAAAAAAAGACCAATCTTCAAAAGCTTGTGGCGTACAAAATTCTTCTGAAAAACAAAGTCTTACACGTAGACAATACTATGAAGGCAATGAAGATAAGAATGACCCACCCATTGAGAAACCAGAAATATACAATTCGCTTTACCCTGATGCTCTTATTCACACCGATGGCGTATTTAGGCACTACCGATTGGCACTTCCGGTAGATTACAGCATTTACAATTCGAAATATTTTAATAGGGATGTAAATAAGGTTAAGGCATTTTGGTATGCTACCATTGCCTTTATAAATGAATTATACCGCAATGATGTAGGGGTAGATTTTACTTTGGTAGATGATGAAGCACTTATCTTCACTACTACAGAAAATCAGTTATTTGGCAGAGGCAGTCGGGCTAATGATGTGGTAAATGATGGTACGATTACCCTTAACAAACATTATGACCCTAAAAAGTATGATTTGGCAGTTATTCTGACTGATTATAGGGAGAAATATAATGGTATGGCAGCTGTTTATTCGGCTTATGAACAACATAATAAGGCAAATGCGGCGGCACGCCCTATAAAACCATCTACCATTGCTCACGAGATAGGACATATGTTTGGGGCAGACCATACTTTTTCTAACGGAGGAAACTATACTAGCAAAACAGAAATAGGCTCAGGTCAGTCGATTATGAGTTATGGACACGAGTACCCTCGTGATTTCTTTTCATTGATAAGTTTGGAAACTATACGCAGATTTTTAGGTAACTCGATGGCGTATTATGCTGATGAAGCACGTACTCAAGTAGCTGGCAAACGTGTGGAAGGTACCGGCTCTAACCTTGTGTATGGGGTGAAGAGTAATAACCAGCCTCCTGTACTTGACCGTTCGCACTTAAAGAAAGAATATGTAATTCCGAAAGATACCTACTTTCAGTTTTACCTAACAGGAAGGGATGCTGAAAATGATACCATTACCTATATAGCGCACCAAGCAGATAGGCGTTTTCACTCTACTAATTCAAACGCCCGCTTTATGACTTACAAAGGGAAAACCAATGGTAATATACGCTTTGAGACTACTTGGTTTGAGAAAGAACGCAATACTTTTATGCCAATAGCTGCTACTTCTCCTTTAAATTATACCCCTGGTACTTTTACTTTTTGGTTGGCTGCTGCTGACCATAACAGAGCTGACCGCAACCACGTGGTGAAATATGATGTGGAGGAAGTAAAAGTGAAAATAGCTGAAGGGAAACCTTTTCAAATACAAAACTTTGACAATGGTAGTTGGGAACAAAATCGCACTTACAAAGGAGGGCAGTTACTCACCCTACATTGGCAAGTAGATGAAAATATTTTTGGTAAAGATAGTAAAGTGAGGATATTGTTATCGGACGACTCGGGGAAGACTTATAAATACATATTGAAAGAGACCGCTGATAATAATGGAACGTGCGATGTGATACTCCCCAATATCAATATAGGTACTACTCACGGACATTTTGGCAAACAAAGAGGACAAGGTGTTATCAAAATAGAAGTGATAGATGGTTTGGCTTTTGCTCTTTCGTGCACCAAACCTTATCACGTAGGCGGCTTTATGATTGATAAGAACAAAAATGCCCCTACGCCGCTGACCTTAGTAGCAAGTAGCCTACCTGCTCAATACATTACAGTAGCTTGTGCTAATGCAATACCTACTGCAGCCAAGATAGAGACAGAAGGCGGCTGCGGTAGAGTTACTCAGGCTATTGCACAAGAAGAAACTAATAAGAAATGTGATAACTACTATATCCTAAAACGCACTTACTCTTTTAGAGATGAGTGCAATACAATAGTAAGTTTTGAGCAATTCATCACAGTGAAAGATGATAAAGCTCCTGCTTTTGTCGGGTTTTTGCCTAAAGATGTAATTATAGAAGAAGGAGCCACTCTGCCTGAAGCTAAGACGCTTACCGCTAAAGATAACTGTGCTGGGAATTTGCAAGTAACGCCTTTGGTAAGTAAAGAAAATAATAAGGTGGTATATTTGTGGAAAGCAACTGATAGCTGTGGTAATAGTATAGTGCATACTCAAACTATTTTGATAAACCCTAAACCACAAATAAGTACTCCGACAGTCACAACACCAACGGTTAGTACCCCTACAGTGACAACACCAACGGTTAGCACTCCGACAGTGACAACACCGACGGTTAGTAGTCCGACACAAGGGATTATTATCTATAACGGAGTTTCGACAACAGACCCTGCTAACTACTTTAGAATAGAAAATACAGATACTGATCAACCAATTTCAGTAGTTATTTTTGATGAAATGGGACTAAAAGTCTATGAAAATAATAACTATGGAAAGACAGAAGTATTTAGAGGTATGGCTAATATGGGGACGATAATAGGCGGGCGAAAAGCCTTGGCAGGGACGTATTTCTATATCATTACGTATTATAAAAACGGACAATTAGAAAGCAGAAAAGGATACTTATATGTCAGATAATAATTGACAATTAAATATTTAGCAAAATGAAAATATTACGACTATTAATATGGTTTTTATTTATAGGAACCATAAACGCACAACAAAATGCAGCTGCTGTAATACGCTTATTTCAGCAAAACAACGCTGTAGAATGGCAGTTACCCGTAAAAGGGAAAAGCATACCCCTTATGTGGTATGAGCGCCATAACTCTCTTGCTCAAGAAGGATTTCGCACCTTTGTAGCCTACGACCAAGGGGCTTTTGCAGGGAGTATTTCTGTAGCTCCTTCTACTATATCGGGTGAAGTGTGGCACGAAGGGAAGGCTTACTTTCTGAGTACAGAAAAAGGCATACTAAAGATTAGTACCGAAAAGAGTCAGTTTAGTTGTGGTACTTGTGCTGATGGGCATTGTAATACTGATATGGGTACCACTACTACCCCAAAAACAAGCACTACAGCCCGAGGTGTAGCTCTTGCTGAAGTAGCCTTGCCATCAGAAGACGAACGAGTGCTATACAACACTAATGTAATGAGAACGTACCGCTTGGCAATGCTTATAGATTACAGTTTTTACAAAGGACATTGCCGCAGTGATATGAACAAGGTAAAAGCCTTTATGACAGAAGTGCAAGCAGGACTGAATGAAGTGTGTGGCAGGGAGATAGGTTGTCAATTTGAATTGGTAAACGACCCACGCCTTATCATCACTACTAAAGAAAAAGAAGTGTATGACTTTCCCGTAGTAAGAACGGTAGTTGAGAGAGCTACAGGCGATTTTAATACCCTTATAGGTGAAGAAAACTACGATGCGGGTATAGTATTTTCGGTATATAAAGACAATCGTGGATTGGCGCATCTGGGTGAAATCACAGGGAAACTAAAAGGAGGTTGTATTGCTAACCACGAGTTTTATATCATTCTTCACGAGTTCGGACACCTATTGGGTTCGGCACATACCTTTACTATCGGAGGACAAACGGCTTCGTCATTTACAGAGCCTGATAGGGGAAACTCGATAATGAGTTATATTAATGACCCTTATGGGACTTATTTTTCGTTGCCTTCTATCTACACTATTCGCAATCGTACTAACCTACACGATGCTTACTATAGCGATAAAGCACGTACCCAATTGGTAGGACTACCACAAGCGAATATACCCTACGGAGAGGTATCGGACAATCGTGCCCCAGTGATACATCGTGCGAAGTTGAAAAAGAGTTATACCTTACCACCTAATACTTACTTTCAGTTTGATATAGAAGCCAGCGACCCTGATGGCGACCCGCTACTTTATATGGCACACCAAGCTGACTTTAAGATATTTGGAAAAGCTCGTTTTCCTTCTAACAGACCTACAGAGAGTAACCGTATAGAGTTTTATCAACCATATAGAAAGAATAGAAGCAATGAATGGGAAGCTGTTCCTTTCAAATTTACAAAACCCACAGAAACAGGAGAGTTTACTTTTTGGTTGGGAGTATGTGATGGGAAAGTGGGGGCTTATAAAAATGGAAAACCCCACGTGCCTCTTTACGATGTGTATGAAACCAAAGTGAATATAGTAGGAGGTACTCCTTTTAGAATAATTAATGTAAGCAAAAGTAGTGCGGGAAAATACAAACGAGGAAAAGATGTTACCCTCACTTGGGGAGTTGATAAAAATATCTTTGGTGAAGATAGCAAGGTGCGTATTCTCTTTTCAGACGATTATGGAAAGAGTTATAAATATGTGTTAGCTGATGGAATTCCTAACAATGGTAAAGCTACTGTTATTTTCCCAACGCAAGCCAAAGGTTGGAAGGGAAGCGCTCTTTTTGTAGAAGGACTTTTCAAAATAGAAGTACTCAACCACATAGCCTATGCTGTGAGTAGAGATACCCCAGGCACTTTAGATATGCACAGCCCTGATATTACCTTTAAGAATTTGCCAGAGCCTACAATAACAGTGAAGAAAAATGCTATACCTGCAGCTCCGAATGTTACAGCTGAAAGCTATTGTAAAAGAGGACGTATCAATATAGTTCTATCGGAAGAACCTCACGATACTTACCTGTTACGCCAATGGGTAGCTACTAATGGTTGTGGTGATAAAGCTACCGCTCAGCAATTTATCTATTACGAAAAAGAAGCACCTATTAATAGTTTGCATTTTGTAGGAGACTTGCCTAAAGATATGCACGTACAATGTAAAGGAGAAATACCCGAAAAAGCAACGGTAAAGGCTGAAGGAGCAGATAATATCCGTATAGACTATGAAGAAGAAATGACTGAAGGGGATAAAAAAGCTTATAAACTCACTCGTTCTTGGATAGCATATGCTGATAATGCATTGCCAATTCGGCACACTCAGCAAATTTTGCTAAGAGATACTCAGAAGCCAGAACTATCATCCTATCCTAAAAGTATGATAGTGAAGAGTGAGGATCAAGTGCCTTTCAAAGAAAACCTTACTGCTACTGATAACTGCGATGGTGTATTACCTATAGTATCAAGTGAAAGTAGTAAATATGATGACAAAGGTAAAAAGAAAGAGGTAACCTATGTATGGTTTGTAGAGGATAATGCTCATAATGAAAACCGTTATATACAGGTGATTACTATTAATCCTGCTATAACTACTCCGACTGTGAGTACTCCGACTGTGAGTACTCCAACAGTAACTACACCGACTGTAAGTACTCCAACAGTAAGTACACCGACTGTGAGTAGTCCAACTGTGAGTACACCGACTGTAAGTAGTCCAACAGTGAGTACACCGACTGTAAGTAGTCCAACAGTAAGTAGTCCAACAGTAAGCACACCGACTGTAAGTACACCAACTGTAAGTAGTCCAACAGTAAGCACACCAACGGTAAGTACTCCAACGGTAAGTACACCAACAGTGAGTACACCAACTGTAAGTACACCAACGGTGAGTACACCAACGGTGAGTACACCAACGGAAACAAACCCTGAGGTTTCGGAGGTAATTATTTATAATGGGGTTTCAACTCATAATTCTCATAACTATTTCAAAGTAGAGAATACAGATGAAAACAGACCTATCTATGTGATTATTTTTGATGAAATGGGACTAAAAGTGTATGAAAACCCTGATTATGGTAATCCTGAAGTATTTAGAGGTTATGCTAATGTGAAAAACGTAATAGGCAAAAAAGCATTGGCAGGTACCTATTTCTATATACTGCGATACTACAAAAATAATACATTAGAAGAGAAAAAAGGATTTTTATACGTTAGGTAGTCAATAATTAATTGTTAATTATTAATAGTTTTGTATCTTTGCCACTTAAACAATGAAAAAGATATAAAATATGAGTTTTATTGATTACCTACTCTCAGCAGTGCTGATGCTTATCACCTTTGCGATAGGCAGTTCGTTGCGCTTTGCTGATTTCGAAAATATATTTAGAAAATCAAAGCCCCTTTACTTGGGGCTTTTCTTGCAAATGGTGTTTTTGCCTATTTGTGCTTTTATTATTGCTGCGGTAGCTGACCTTTCGCCTGCTGAAAAAGTAGGGCTTATTATCGTGGCTATTTGTCCAGGGGGTACTACCTCTAACTTTATAAGCTATCTCATAAAAGCGGATACCGCTCTGGCAGTAGCTCTTACTTCTATCAATAGTCTGCTGATATTGGTCTCTATACCTGTGTTATCTAATTGGGCAGTAGCCGCCTTTATGGGCGGGCATACTGAAGTATCGTTGCCTATTCTTAATACTGTGTGGGAGGTGACTAAAATAGTTATTATCCCAGCTACTTTAGGTTTGCTCTTCAATCGCTATTTTCCTAATGTAGCTCATCGGATTAAGTTTCCGCTAAAAGTAATTAATACCCTCTTATTGGGGGTAGTATTCCTTATCAAGTTCTTTGCAGGGGAAGAATCTGGGGGGAGCGGCATATCAGTAGATGAAATTATACGCTTATTGCCTACTACCTTACTGATGCACCTTAGTTCGATGATACTTAGCTATTTTATAGCCCTTAAACTCTTCAAACTATCGGGTATACAATCTACTACTGTTAGTATAGAGGTAGGGTTGCAAAACACAGTTTTGGCAATATTTGTAGCGGGCACTCTGATGCACAATGCCCCAATGACCAAACCTGCCCTTGTGTATGCGATGTTTTCTTTCTTTACGACTTTGGCGTTTGCGTTTATTACTATTAGAATTAGAAGAGATTAGCTATTTGGCTACTTGCTAACAGATGCTAATAAGTATATTACTGCCATACGTATCGCTACTCCGTTTTCTACTTGTTGTAAGATAATAGACTGAGGGCTATCGGCTACTTCGCTGGTAATTTCTACCCCTCGGTTGATAGGGCCTGGGTGCATAATCACTATTTCTTTATCGAGAGAGGCTAAGAGTTCTTTGGTAAGTCCGTATTGCTGTACATACTCGCGTGTAGAGGGGAAGTAACTGATGTCTAAGCGCTCGTTTTGTATGCGCAGCATATTGGCTACATCGCACCAGTTTAAGGCTTTGCGCAAATTAGTTTCTACCTTTACGCCAAGCTCGTGTATGTATTTAGGGATAAGCGTTTTAGGCCCGCAAACCATTACTTCAGCTCCTTGTTTATGTAAGGCAAATATATTAGAAAGGGCTACTCGAGAGTGGAGTATGTCGCCTACTATTACTACTTTTTTGCCTGCAACATCGCCTAATCGTTCGCGAATAGAATAAGAGTCTAAAAGGGCTTGGGTAGGGTGCTCGTGCGCTCCATCGCCGGCATTTACGATAGAGGCTTTGACGTGCTGCGATAAGAAGACTCCAGCCCCAGGGTTGGGGTGGCGCATCACTACCATATCTACTTTCATTGAAAGGATATTATTGACCGTATCGACTAATGTTTCGCCCTTAGTAACCGATGATTGCGAAGCCGAGAAGTTAATCACATCGGCAGAAAGGCGCTTTTCAGCCAGCTCAAAAGAGAGGCGAGTGCGAGTGCTGTTCTCAAAGAAAAGGTTGGCGATGGTAATATCGCGTAATGAAGGCACTTTCTTAATAGGGCGGTTGATAACCTCTTTGAAGTGGTCAGCCGTTTCGAAAATCAGTTGTATATCTTTTTCGGTGATATACTTAATACCTAAAAGGTGATTGACACTTAATTCGCTCATCGTATTATATCTTTTAGCGGTACGGCAAAGGTACGAATAATTTGTCAATTAGCAATTTTTAGTTGTTAGTTTTTAGTCGTTAGTCGTTAGTTTGGTAATAAAAAAGGTTATTACAGTATTTGCTGTAATAACCTTTTTTGTTTTTTATTTTTTGTCTTTATTTTAGTATTCTTCTGTAGGGGTAGCGAATATTTCGTCGGTTTTGTGGCGGTGACCACTTATGCGCTCTTGTAAGTCTTGGAAGATAACAAAAAGCACAGGGATT
Source organism: Capnocytophaga leadbetteri (assembly GCF_003054025.1). Lineage (GTDB taxonomy): Bacteria > Bacteroidota > Bacteroidia > Flavobacteriales > Flavobacteriaceae > Capnocytophaga > Capnocytophaga leadbetteri. The sequence continues at coordinate 16,356 of NZ_QBKG01000003.1, read as the reverse complement.
ACTACCAATCCGAAGAAAGTACCAATAAGCTGACCAACAGCGGCTCCGGTAGCTACTGAACGGTTACCAGCAGCTCCTACACCTGTAGCAAATACTAATGGCAAAAGTCCTACGATAAAGGCAAATGAAGTCATCAGGATTGGACGCAAACGCGCCATAGCGGCATTGATTGCTGCCTTAGAGAGGCTCTCGCCCATACGGCGGCGTTGTACCGCGAACTCTACTATCAGGATAGCATTTTTAGCCAAAAGCCCCATTAGCATAATTAGTGAGATTTGGAAGTAAATGTTGTTTTCCAAACCAAAGAGCCATTGCCCCAGATATGCCCCAAAAATACCAAATGGTAACGACATTAGCACTGATAACGGCAATAGGTAGCTTTCGTATTGTGCCGAAAGGATAAAGTAGGTAAACACCAAGCTGAGAATAAAGATGATGATAGTCTGTGAGCCTGCGTTTTGCTCTTCGCGGGTAAGCCCTGTATAATCAATGCCATAGTTGGCGTTAAGGGTTTGAGCCGCTACTTCTTCAACAGCTTTTACTACATCACCGGTACTATACCCCTCATTATTGGCTGCCGAAATATCTACTGAAGTATAGAGGTTATAACGGCTTATCGCCTGAGGACCAAATACCCTTTGCATAGTAACATATTCTGAAAGCGGTGCCATCTCGCCACTACCTGTACGTATGAACATACCATTGAGGCTATTTACATCTTTACGATCTTCAGGTAAAGCTTGTACCATTACACGGAATTGCTTACCATAGAGGGTAAAGTCGGTGGCATAGTAGCCCCCAATATAGTTTTGTAGAGCAGAAAGGATTTCGCTTACTGATATACCCGACTGCATAGCGCGCTCTACATTGATGTCCATTTGGTATTGAGGGTAATTGGTATTGAAAGAGGTTTGGGCGTACTTCACTTCGGGGCGAGCATTGAGAGCCGCCATAAACTCTTGGGCTGTTTGATTGATTTCTGTAACATCGGCACCCGATTTATTCAGTAAGGCAAATGATACCCCTGCCCCCATACCAAAACCTGACACAGCAGGCGGCTGGAAGAACAATATTTGTGCATCTTTTATCTTAGAAGCAGCTGCAAAAGCCTGCCCTATAATAGCATCTATACTTTGGCGAGGGTCTTTAGAGCGTTCTTCGAAAGGTTTTAGGGTGAAGAAGCCCATACCATTGTTGCTACCAGAGCCTGACAACATACCATTTCCGGTAACGAAAGTAAAGTCTTTTACACCAGGGATATTATTGAGGTCTTTGCTTACTTCGCGCATCTCGTTGGCTACACGCTCCATAGAGGCACCAGGTATCATAGAAAGATCCATTAAGATGAAGCCTTGGTCTTCGTTAGGTACGAACCCTGTTTGTATATTTTTATTAGCAAAGTAAATACCACCCCCTGCAATAGCAAAAAGCACTAAGGTAACCCATTTGTGGCGCAAAAAGAAGGTAAAAGTCTGTCCGTACTTCAATGTTGCCGCATTGAAGGCAATGTTAAATTTGTGGAAGAATTTGCCTATAGCTGATTTCTCTTCGTACTCCTTATCGCCGTGAGGTTTTAAGAAAAGCGAGCAGAGTACAGGGCTGAGGGTAAGGGCGTTTACTGCTGAAATGACAATTGCGATGATGAGGGTAACCCCAAACTGTTTGTAGAATACCCCAGTTGTCCCCTCGATAAAGGTAACCGGCACAAACACAGCTGCCATCACCAGGGTGATAGAGATAATCGCTCCTGTAATTTCGTTCATAGCTGAAATAGTAGCAGGCTTAGCTTTCTCGTGCGTCTGCTCCATTTTAGCGTGCACCGCCTCGACCACCACTATCGCATCATCGACCACTATACCTATGGCAAGCACCAAAGCAAAGAGGGTAAGCATATTGATAGAGTAGCCCAATAGGTTTAGGAAGAAGAAAGTACCCACAATAGAAACCGGTACCGCAATAGCAGGGATAAGGGTAGAGCGGAAATCTTGCAAGAAGATATACACTACTAAGAACACCAACAAGAACGCCTCTAAAAGGGTAGAAACCACTTTAGAAATAGCTGCATCTAAGAAAGTATTTACATTGAAGTTGATAGAGTAGGTTACTCCTTCGGGAAGGTCTTTCTCAATAGATTTGAGGTACTTATCAATGTTTTGTACTACCGCGTGAGCGTTAGCTCCAGGGGTTTGCGAAATACCCATTGCAATGGCTGCACGACCTTTGCTTTCAGAAAAACTGGTATAGCCAAGCGCATCGAGTTCTACTTTAGCTACATCTTTTAGGCGGAGTATACGTCCCCCTTCGAGGGCTTTGAGTACGATATTTTCGTATTCTGATACTTTGTTGTATTTTCCTTTGTACTTGATAGTATATTCATAAGAACTACCACTATTTTGCCCTAAAGTACCAGCAGCAGCTTCCAAACTTTGAGAAGAGATAGCAGCGGTTACTTCAGTAGGGTTGAGCTTATAGGCTTGCAATTTTTGAGGGTCGAGCCATATACGCATAGAATAGTTTTTGCCCCCAAACTCTTCAGCATCACCCACCCCTGTAATACGTTTTAAACCAGGAATTACATTAATACTAAGGTAGTTTTCTAAAAATACTTCGTCAAAATCAGGGTTTTCTGAGAAGAAAGTGAGGAACATAAGGTTACCCGCTTCGCGCTTTTCTACCGTTACCCCTGCTTGTTTTACTTCAGCAGGAAGGATAGCGTTAGCATACGATACGCGGTTTTGCACTAATACGGCAGCATTGTCGGGGTCAGTACCGTTTTTGAAATATACAGTGATATTGGCAGCCCCGCTGTTAGAGGCAGAGGATACGATATAGTCCATATTTTCTACCCCGTTGATTTGCTCTTCAAGAGGAATTACTACTGATTTGAGTACGGTCTCGGCATTCGCCCCTCCGTAGTTAGCTCTTACCGATACGGTAACAGGCGCAATGTCGGGGTATTGCGATACAGGTAACGAGACAATACCCAGCACCCCTAGGATAACTATCAAGATGGAAATAACCGTTGATAGCACCGGTCTGTTTATAAAGTTCTTTATCATAAATTCTTAATTTGTCAATTTGCTTATTATTTCCAGCCACCTCCAAGAGCTTTGTAGAGGGTGATGCCGTATTGCATACGGGTAAATTGGGCTTCGGCAACACTTAGTTCGGCATTGAGGCGGCTTACTTCGGCAGTGATTACCTCTAAGTAGTTCACCATACCGCTATCGAACAGCTGTTTAGAGAAGTCAGTAGCCTCTTGGTAGGCTTTCATCTCTTTGGTTTTTAGTTCGATTAGCTCGGTTTGAGTGGTAAAGTTGCGCATTGCGTCGGTTACCTCTTTGCCTGCTGAAAGGATAGACTTTTTGAGGTTGAGCAAGGCCGTTTCTTGGGCAGTGCGTTGTACCTCATACTGGGTGCGTATTTGTCGCTTATTGAGTATAGGCTGTGCCAGCCCTGCTACGAAGTTAGCAAACATAGATTTAGCTGAAAACCAAGTATCTAACTCGGTGCTACTCAAGCCCCCTCGTGCTGAAAGGGTAAGGGTAGGGAAGAAGTTAGCACGGGCTGCGTTAGTAAGTTCGAAAGCATTGCGCAAATTGAGTACTGCACGGAGTACATCGGGGCGGTTTTCTAACAACTTCACTGGGTAACCTTGTTTGAACTCGGTAGGAAATTGTTGGGCTGATAGGTTGCTGCGCTCTATGCTGTGCAACTCTTCGCCCATAAGCACGCAAATAGTATTTTCTAACGCCCATATACTGTTATTGATGCTGATAAGCTGGGCTTGGGCGTTGTATACGAGGGCTTCTATCTGTTTGGTAGCTACTTCGGTAGTAGACCCTGCCTCTTTTAGAAGTTTAGTGGTTTCTAAACTTTTTTGGCGGAAGTCGATAGTCTGCTCGAGTACCTTTTTCTGTTCGTCGAGCATTAGCAATTGGTAGTAGGCAGTTGCCAACGTAGCCACCACCTCTGATTGTACGGCTTTTTGAGCCTCGACTGTAGCTAAGTAAGAGGCTGTTTGTGCGCGTTTTTGGGCAGAGATTTTGCCCCAAATGTCGGCTTCCCAACTGGCACTGGCGGTAATGTCCCACAGGTTGCCATAGGTGCGGTCGCCTATGCCTCCGGCAGCGTTGATAGAGTTAGTGCTGCGGGTATAATCAGCTCCTACTGAAAGGGTAGGGATATAGGTGGTTTTGCTCTGCTTTAGATAGGCTTGCGCTGACTGCACGCTTTGCACTGCCATACGCACATCGAGGTTGTTAGTCAGTGCCTTGCTGATGTGTTGCTGCAGCAGCGGGTCGGTGAAAATATCGCGCCACGATACTGTAGCACTGCTGAGGCTATCGGTAGGGATATTGTCGGTGCGGAAAAGCTTTTCGCTAACCCCCTCGGGCATATATTCTTGCTTTTTGGGTGCTACACAAGCGGTAAGGCTCAGGGCGATACTCGCTGCTACTATAGATTTGTATATGATTCTTTTCATTTGGGTGTAAAATAATGTGAGAATACAAGTCAGAGGGCTATTATTTAACATCCCCCCTATGCACATACTCTGCTGCGCCAGCTCGCAGACTTCCTTCAAAGGGGGAGATGTGACGGTCAACATACACGAAAAACCTTTCGGATAGCCTAATGCATTTGGGTTAAATTATGATATTCGTGTATGACTAACGATTAATGACTAAAAATAGGCTGTATTCTTTTTACAATGCTATCCATTTGTACGATAGGCTCAGGTTTTACGTGCATACCTCTGCGCACAGCATTAAGCCCTTGTACGAGGATGATATCACCTTTAGAGAGTCCGCTTTCTACTACTGCATAATTATCGGCGCGGTTCTTAAGAGTGATAACGGTTTGTACCACTGAGTCCTTTTCTATTATTTTGTAAGCGAATACTTTGCCTTGTTGCTCGAAGGTAGCTACTTCGGGTATTACCAACGAATTGCTGAAGTGTTGAGGTACTCGGATAGTACCGCTGTTGCCATTGGTAAGAACTCCCTCTGGATTAGGGAAAGTAGCGCGGAACTGTATGCTGCCGGTAGTAGGGTCTATCTGCCCTGTTACTGCTTGTATTTTACCCTTTTGGGTATATTCTTTTCCGTTAGCCAATACTAAAGAGGCTTCGGGTAGGTTTTTGAGCTTTTCGGGTAGGTTTTTGCCCTCAGTATTATTCAAGAAGTCGAGGTATTCTTTTTCGTTCATAGAGAAGTAGGCATATACCTCTTTTACGTCGGATACAGTAGTTAGAACGGTGTTATTAGCGGTTACCAACGCTCCTTCGCGGTAGTTGATAGCACCTACTATGCCGTTAACAGGGGCTTTTACGACTGCAAAGCCGATGTTGCTCGCCACCTCGTTATAAGCAGCTTGGGCGCGCTGTAGGTTGGCTTTAGCCGTTTCGAGCTGCACTTTGCTCACTATATTTTTCTCTACCAAAGGAATGAGTTTATTCACTTCGACCTGTGCCACCTCGACCTGTGCTTTGGCTGAAGCTGCCGATTGGTTGAGAGTTTGTGTTTCGAGCTGAAAAAGCGCTTGCCCTTGGGTAACGGCTTGTCCCTCATCGACCAATACTTTGGTGATGTAGCCAGACACTTTGGCTTGCACAGGGCTGTTTACGACCCCTTCGATGTTTACAGGGTAAGAAAGGAAAGAGGTTGTATTTTGTTCGCCTACTACTATAGCAGGGTATGAGGGTATCTGCGCATTATTTTGCGCTGCTTGTTGTTGTGTGTTATTGCAGGCTACCATAGCAATAGCTGCCGTTGCTGTTAAAAAGATTTTATTCATAATACTTTATTGTTACTTATTAGTTTTAGGGGATTGCTTTACATAGATGAGAATTATTATGCAAAGGTAAAATGATGGTGGGGTTTGCGCAAATAAATTCGACGAAAAGGCTAATTTTATCGACGAAAAGTTTTTTTTAATAATTTATGCTCTCATTATTTGGGGGAGCAAAGGTAGTGCAAAAACTTGTGCTAAAAAAATACGTATTTGTTAATCTTTTCATAAAGTTTTTGAAGGCGAAGAGAGGGGTGATTTTTCGTTCGTCACATACTCGGCTGCGCCAGCTCGCCGACTTTCCTTCGCTTATCCTTCGCTCATCGTTCGCTGTAAGTATATCTGAAGTAAGGGGAAAGTGAGGAGGAATTTTTTTCTTCAAAATTGGCAAATTTGCTAATTGACAAATTATTTGTACATTTGTACCCTAAATTTTAATGTTCTATACAATGAAAAAAGTGTTTTTATCAGCATTAGTGTTGAGCACGATGGCAATGGAAGCTCAGCAATCGTTTTCAGGCTTTAGGGAGAGTCCGTATACAGGGGTGCTACAAGCTACAACTAACCCTGCTTATATGATTAGCAGCAAGCGCTCTTGGGACGCTAACCTATTTATGCTAAATGTGGGCATAAGCAATGACGCTATCAAGCTCGATACAGATATCAACAAGAGTATTAATGAGTTTGCACGCTTAGATGCTTCTAATCCGCTGGCGAAGAATAATGACATCAATGCGCGTTTTAATGTAGATGTATTAGGTCCTTCAGTATTTGTAAAGCTGAATAATAAACACGCTGTAGGGATTTTTACGCGTGTACGTGCTTTAGGCAATATCAACAACTTTGACGCAAAAATGATTCAATCATACATTTCAGACTATGATAAGTTAGAATTGCGTGATAACTACAGTCTAAACCTAAACGACCAAGAGGTGGTAGTACACGGTTTTTCTGAAGTAGGATTTTCTTGGGCAGGAGAATTGTATTTTGATGGGCGTAATGCCATCAAAGCAGGGGCAAGCGTTAAGTACATAATGGGTGCGGGTAATTTATATGCAGGCTTCCGCGACTTCAACGGTACTGCGAGCCTTACTACTGACCCTGTTAGCCGAAAAACAACCTTGGCTATTAATTCTACTAACGGGACATTTGATATAATAAACGGAGGAACAGATTTTCTCAATAATTTCACGGCTAATTCGCTAATGGGTAAAGAAGCCTCTACTATAGGTTTTGACCTTGGGGCTACTTACGAATACCGTGTAGATGCTTGTCAGACCTGCCATAACAAGCCTCACGACCTACGTATAGGCTTCTCGATTATGGATATAGGTACTGTAAGCTATAAAACTAATTCAGAATCTTATCGCTATAGAATGCCGTCTACAGGTACTGTAACTATACAAATGGATGATATTAGTGAAGAGAAACTACAAGAAGCTTATGGTATAGGGAACTTTAAAAAAATAGCACAAAAGACAGTGAAATCATCACTTCCTACAACGCTGAACCTAAGTGCTGACTACCGCATATTTGGAGGTTTGTACGTTAATGCTTCAGGGCTTGTGAATCTTACTTCTAAGAGCAAAACAGATGTGTATAACGCTTATTACGCTAATACATTCTCTTTTACACCACGCTTTGATACTAGTGCTTTTGGAGCTTATTTGCCTATTTCATACAACGAAATAGCTAAGACTAACATAGGTTTTGGATTGCGTTTAGGGCCTCTTACTGTAGGTTCAAGTTCTGTTATCAGCAATGTTATAACCAAAAGTGCTCACGAGCTTAACTTCTTCGTAGGGCTTCGTTTTGGACATATGGTATATCCTAATAATTAAAATAATGTTAGTTCGATATATAAACATCCCCCCAGCCCCCTTCAAAGGGGGAGCTCATACACGAGCATCATAATGGCACAATATACCTAAATCGAACAACAAAAAATACAAATAAAAAAAGCGGTTCAGCACGTGCTGAACCGCTTTTTTTATTTGCTTATCATATTTTTAAACTATTAAAACTCGAAAGTGCCTACTTCTATGACCTCTTTGGCGTTGCTTAGCCGTACGGTGGTCTCTTGTTGTTTTTGTTGAGGGGTACCGTAGTGGGTGTAGAAGATAATGCGCAAGCTAACCGGCATTAGTTGCTTTTGCGAACTGGTACCAAAGTAATCTACTTGTACTTTGTACTTGCCTTTTACGGCTTTCTTGAGCATAAACTCTTCAGGACCATAGCCTTGAGTAACATCTTCAGAGATTTTACCGCCTAAATAAGTAAGCTTATTGCTGTAATAGCACTTCTCGTTTTTAGGGTCGGTTACCCATAAGTCCATATCGCAGTTGTCGGTATCCCAACTGAGCACTACGCGTACATCAACTGGTTCTTTCTTTAGCAAGCGTTTATCGATATAGCTGGTGTTTATGCCTTTATGGCGCGCTATTAGGCTATTGATGTCGTTCATCGTTACGAGTTGTACATCGCCAAAACGACTGCTCCACACACCTGTTACTACTTTATAAAGGGTTTTGACAGCCTCGTTGTACTGAGCGTCATCGGCTAAGGCTAAGCCTAAATCGCGGAAAGATTGCGGTTCTTCTTCGCGTAGTTCGGCTACCTTGCGGAACACTTGTACGGCTTCTTTTTTAGCTCTGTAGCTGCTGAGTTTGTAACCTAGCATACGCAACAGTTGAGGGTCGTCTAAGCCTAACTCGGCTAAGTTAGAGATTACTAAAATAGCTTGTTCTTTATTGCCTTTTTTGAAGAAATAGTCAGCTACATCGGCATAGAAAGAAGGGGTGCTACCATACTCTTCTTTGAGTTTGTAGTAAGTTTCTACAGCTTTGGCTTCATCGGCGTACTCCATTACTTTTAGGTAAGGCGTATCGGGGTTGTAGGCATTGAGGGCAATGCTACCGGTAGGGGCTTCAGGAGCGTCTTCTGAGTAGCTTTCGCTTCTCTTCATTGCTGCATTAGAAGAAATAGCACCTACCATAGTGGTCTTTCTTTGTGGGGCATTGTCCATCATCACTACTACTTCTTCAAGTTGGTCGGCGTCCTTATCAGAGAGGTTTTCTACAACTGTTACTCTTTCTTCTTTGTGTGCCACAGGGGTAGCCTCAGCTAAGCTTACAGCCTCAGTTTCCTCAGCTTCGACTTCTATAACCGGTTTAGTATTTTTAACTTTCTTAGGGTAGGAAGTTTGCCACCACTTAGTCTGGTCGGCTGATTGCCCAATGACCTCTTCTAAGGATTCTTTAACGGACTCTTTTTTATCTTTCTCTTCTTGTTGTAGATACTTTTGATACTCTTGTAGCAACTCTTTAGGCGGAGTGATACGATAGCGCAGATAGTCGCTTACAGTTTCTAAGACTATTAGCGAGTTGCCCTCGGTTACGATGCCATACTCGCGCCCTACAGCGTCTATTTGCTTTTGGTCAGCCCCAATGCGTTGCAAGTGAGCGATTTGCTTTTCAGCCCATACACGGCGCAAGAGAGCGTATTCGCTTTGGCTAGTTGCATTATCCTTGCTAAAACTGATTTCTTGTTGTGCCACTACCTTATTAGGGTAGCCCACTGATACTACTATAGTCGCTTCGTCAGAGAGGAGTTTGCCAGCAAAGGTAAAAGTCTCGCCGCTGAGGGCTGTGCCTTTTTCTGGATAAAGGTCTTTTACTTTGCCTTTTTTCACTTCATAGCCTAAGAGCTGAAAAGGGGTATAACAGGCTGCTTTTACGGCTTCGGGAGTGCTAAGAGTGGTCAAATCGATAAAGTTACCGCCAGTTGCCCCTGCTAAATACTGCATTTTGGCAGTGTTGGCTATTGTGCTATTATTGATAACAGTTATAGGAGTTTTAATCTGTTTTACCGCTTCGGTTACTGAAAAGTCCTTAGCGCCAAAGTTGAAAATACCATCGGTGAAGAGCAAATATTCATCGCACTTAGGGCTGAAGCTCATCGCATTACCATCGGTAGCCCCATCGTATTTTAAGGTTTGTAGATAGGCTTTTAGGGGTTGCCAATTACCATTTTTTACCTCAAAATTAACGGCTTCGGAAGTGCGTATGCTGAAGGTGCTAAGGGTTACCTCGGTGTTCTGAATATGAGAGAAATAGTCGTTTAAGAAAGCAAATGCTTTTTCTTTGTCGGCTTGGACGGCTGAGTGCGACACGTCCCACAGGATACCTAATTTTTTAGGGGCGTTTTTAGGCTGTTGAGGGGTATTGCCCAACGCCATAGTACCGTACAGATAGCTGCTACTACCTTTGGTAGCCGTTAGCACTTGGGGCTTTTCTACCTTAGGGAAAGTAAGAGCTATGTTCTTGTTAAGGGAGTAATTGTCTTTGCTCAGCTCGCTAATATAGCTATTGCGCGTCTGTTTGAAGTCGAGCTCAAGACTGTTTTCAATATCAGCTTTCACAAGGCGCGATACTACTTCGGTACGCAGTTTAAACTTCTGTAGCTGGAGTGCAGAGGCGATAGGCAAGAAGTAGAAATCTTGTCCGTTTTTCTGACGTAGCTCCTGCTCGAAGGCGATAAGCACGCGCCGAGAACCTTGTGCAGGCATAGGGTATACGCGGGCTTTGAAGTTATTGCCCTCAGTCTTTTCGAGTAGACCTGGGTCTATGCCACGCCGTACGATGTCTTCAAAGGCTTTGCGCCCTAAAGCCTTATCGACTACAACCCCTTCGCGCATCTTGCCATTGATGTCGAGGGCAAAGCGCGATACTTGCTGACCATCGGCAAGAGGGAACTGAAATTCGCCCTCCATTACGCGGGTGTTAGGGTTGTAAAAGGTCATTTCCATAGTAGTAACGGCGGTTTGCCCTACTACCAAAATGTCTACCGAGAGCTCTCGTAGCTCCATAGGGTTGGCATTACGTTGGTTTACTACTTTCACCTCGGGTAGCGCTGTTTTTTGCGACAGTGCGATAAAAGGAAGTAAAAGTGCAGCAGATGATAAAAAATGTTTCATAGTAATTATCTATTTTATAATTACTACATAACAATTAGTGTGCCGAAATAATTAATTTGTCACTTAAAAAACGTCAAAGTGCCATTCTCTCTAAATGCGGCAAAAGGTATCTCGAAGCCTTCCATTGGCTTTCCGTTTAGCTGTACGTATTCTACTAAAGGACTGTTAGGATTGCGACTTACATTCTTTATTAAAAACTTTTTACCTTCGGGCAATTGCAAAGTTACTGTTTTAAACAAAGGGGTGCCCAATAAGTAACTATCGCTAGCAGGGGTTACGGGGTAAAAGCCTAAAGCGGAGAACACATACCAAGCAGAGGTCTGCCCGTTATCCTCATCGCCGCAATAACCATCGGGGGTAGGGGAGTAAAGCCTGTCCATTACCTCGCGTAGTTTAGCTTGGGCTTTTTCGGGCTTGCCTGCGTAATTGTAGAGATAGATAAGATGCTGTATAGGCTGGTTGCCGTGAGCGTAATTGCCCATTCCTACCAGCTGCATCTCGCGTATTTCGTGTATGGTAAATCCGTAATAACTATCGTCAAAAAGTGGGGGCATCTCAAACACTTCGTCTATCTTTTTCTCGAAAGCCTCTTTGCCGCCCATCAGCTGTACGAGTTCCTCAAAATCTTGAAATACCGACCAAGTGTAGTGCAGACTATTCCCTTCAGTAAACGCATCGCCCCATTTTAGCGGATTGAATGGCGATTGAAACTTGCCGTCCTTATTCTTGCCGCGCATCCATTTGGTTTCGGGGTCAAATACATTTTTATAGCGCTTAGATTGTTCGTAATACTGTTTGGCTATATCTGCCTTACCCATCTTTTCTGCCATACGCGCAATGCAATAATCAGCATAGGCATACTCAAGGGTACGGGCTACGTTCTCGTTAATCTTCACATCATAAGGCACATAGCCTAAACTATTGTAGTAATCTACCCCCTCGCGTCCTACCGACTTCACAGGTCTGCCCTCACTTTGGGTAGCGTTTTTGAGCATCGCTTCTAAGAGTATTTCGGCATCAGCAGCTTCTATATTTCCTTTCAGGTAAGCATCAGCAATGATAGAAGCCGAGTTAGACCCTATCATACAATCGCGATGCCCTGGGCTTGCCCATTCGGGTAACCAACCAGACTCTTTATAAGCGTTCACCAATCCTTTCATCATCTGTTGGTTCATTTCAGGATACAATAGGTTAAACAGCGGGAATACCGAGCGAAAAGTATCCCAAAAACCATTGTCAGTAAACATATAGCCCTTTTCAACCTTGCCGTTATACGGACTGTAATGCACTATTTCTCCCTCTTTGTCGTACTCGTAGAAAGTGCGTGGGAAGAGTAGCGTGCGGTACAAACAAGAGTAGAAAGTGCGCAAATGGTCTATATTTTCGTCTTCTACTTGTATCTTGCCGAGTTCAGCCTCCCAAAGGGCAAGTGCTTTCTGTTGGGTTTGTTCGAAAGTATCGTTGCCGAGCTCCGTTTGCAAGTTCAATAACGCTTGTGCAGGCGAGATAAAAGAAGAAGCTACTTTGGCAGTTATCTGTTCGCCTTTTTTGGTGCGGAAGCCTATCACAGCACCAGTGTGTTCGCCCTCACTTTCGGGTTTGTTGCTCAGTTTATAGCCATTGCCCCACGTTTGCACGCTCTCAAAATCTTTATCAAAGGTAATCACGAAGTAGTTATGGAAGTTTTCGGGTACACCGCCGCTACTATTGCGGGCATAGCCTATAATCTTGCGTTCTTGGGGCAGTACTTGTACCTTCGAACCTTTGAAAAAAGCATCTAATAACAAATAGGCTTTGTCAGTTTCGGGGAAAGTAAAGCGAAACTGAGCCGCGCGGTTAGTAGGAGTAATCTCTACTGTAGTATCATAGTCAGCTAAATAGACTTTATAATAGTGAGGTTGTGCTGTTTCGGTTTTGTGCGAGAACCACGAGGCGCGCTCGTCTTCTTTTATTTTCAAGTTGCCTACTACAGGCATTAGGGCAAAAGCCCCATAATCGTTTATCCACGGACTTGGCTGGTGGGTTTGCTTAAAGCCTCTTATCTTCTGAGCGTGGTACTGATAAGCCCAACCATCGCCCATCTTGCCTGTTTGGGGCGTCCAGAAGTGCATACCCCAAGGCACCGCAATAGCAGGGTAAGTATTGCCGTTAGAAAGTTCGAATGTAGAGTCAGTACCCATCAGCGGGTTTACGTAGGTAGTATAAGAGGTGGCAGGAGGCTCAACAGGTACAGCTTGTTTTTCTTCTTTTTTAGGAGTTTCAGTAGGAGCCCCACAAGCTACCATTCCACCGCAAAGGATTAAAAAGAGTATATTTTTCATAATTAACTTTAGTTTGTTGTGTCTTATAGTTTATACCTAAATTGATTAGGAAAAATGGTTAATCATTAATCCTTTAATAATTAACCATTTTTCATTGCTTTATAGCACCGCTATACAAGAAATTTCAACCTCTACCCCCTTAGGTAGTTTAGCTACTTGTACGGTTTCGCGGGCAGGCGCTGTTTTTTCATCGAAATAACGAGCATATACACCGTTTACTTGTGCAAACTGACCCATATCGGCTAAGAAAATAGTAGTTTTTACTACTTTTTCAAAGGTAGTGCCTGCCTCTGTGAGGATAGCTTTAAGGTTTTCCATCACTTGCTCAGTAGCGGCTTCAATGCCTGTTACCACTTCGCCTGTTGCAGGGTTTACGGGTATCTGTCCTGATACGTAGAGGGTGTTACCTGCCAAAATAGCTTGGGTGTAGGGCCCGATAGGAGCAGGTGCTTTGTCTGTAAAAATGACTTGTTTCATATAAAATTGGTTTTTAATTTCCGTTTTTTAAGAGTTGGGGCGAGTGAAAGTAGCTTTTAGCGTACCAACGTTGCCCACCTTGTCATAAGCATTAATGTTCAATTCGTATTTAGTAGTATCGGTAGTATCTACATCGTCAAAGTTAAAGGTAAGGGTGTGATTTTTAGGCTCGTACTCAAAGAGTATCCACTGCCCATTCAGGGTAGCACTACAAGAGGCAAAACCGCTGAGGTTATCGCTTACGGTCACTTTTAGGGTGTTGCCCTTTACTACTCCTTTATCTTTGAAATTCAATGCTTTAAGGGTAGGAGGGGTGCTGTCTTTCCGCAGGCTATATCTGCCCAAATTGCGCGCACGAGCGGTAAATACGCCATCTTTATAAACAGTAGTAGCAAAACCACCTGCTGCCGAGATAAATACCTTGCTGATTTCGTCCTCTGCAAAATTAGTGTTTTTCATAGTTACGGTAAAGTACTTATCTACAGGCGTGCGGCGATTGCCGATAAGCAGCCCATCGCTGTCTTCGCTGATGTTGATAAGCTGGTCTTCGTAGAAAGTATTTTCGGGGAAAAACACACTTCCTTTAGAGAGTTCGTAATAGTTATCGCGCTTGGCTATTAGCTGCTTATTACCCTTGTTTTCAGGTCTTTCGGTCTTCAGCTCTAATCGCTCGCCTTTTATGGGTATATGTACCGAAGTAGCATTGCCCTTAAAATCTTCTACCACTACCGTAGCCGTATAGGTTTGCCCTTCTTCTATGGTCAGATAGCCGTTGTTTTCCTTTAGTATCTTGTATATCTCTAAGCGGTTACCAGGTTTCTTGTAGAGCAGCTGTACAAAACTTTTGTCAGACAAATAACGCTCGTAATCGGTTAGAATATTGATACAGCGAGTATCGCCAAAATTCACCTTGTCGAAGGCGGATTGCAACTGGGGCTCACCATTGAGCAGTAGGGTAGCCTTGTAGATACCGTTTTTGTGCAAGGTGCCATCTTGGCGGTCAAAGGCTTGAAAACCAAAGCCAATAGTGCCGATAGCCCTAAGCGTATCAGTAACGAAAGAGCCGTCAGGCAATCGTTTTTTTTGCAATTGCTGCGATAACTGGGTGTGAGCTACCTGTGCATCATTGCCCAAAGCGTAGGCAAAAAGCCCTGTTATTTCAGGAGGAGTAGTGTCTTCTATCTCTCGGAAAGCAAAAAGCAACGGATTCCAGCCGTTATTGCTCGTATCGCGCACCTCAAAGTGCAGATGCGGCCCGTGGCTACCACCGGTATTGCCACTTACGCCTACCCATTCGCCTTTTTTCACTACAAATTCGTTTTCGGCAGGGGTAATATCGATGTCGTAGGTCTGTTTTTCGTATTGTTTTTTCTTTACATATGCCTCTATAGCAGGCGCGTATTTCTGTAGGTGTCCGTAGGTAGTTACATAGCCATCGGCGTGGGTGATGTACAGCATCTTGCCATACCCATACGGACTTACTATTATACGCGATACATAGCCGTCTTGGGCTGCCAATACCTGTAGTCCTTCTCTACCTTCAGTCTTGAGGTCTAAGCCTCCGTGGAAGTGGTTAGGGCGCAGTTCGGCAAAGTTCCCTGCCAATAGAGGTTTAGTATTTAGGGGTACTATAGGCTGGAAATCTTGTGCACGGCTATAGGTGGTAGCAAGTAAGTGGCAGCTAATGTAGGCAAGTAAAAGGAGTTTTTTCATTAGTGATTTTATAGTGTACTGATATTAAGGTCTTTAAGGTCGAGGGTTGCCCCTATTTCAATGAGGTGTAGGCGGCGATGGTCATCTTTAAATTTTTGTTTAGACGATTCTTTATTAATTTTTATCACAGGGAAAGTGTCGTAATGCACCCCTAATACGTTGTCTACTTGTACGAAACGAGCAGCCGTAAGGGCATCGCGTACACCCATCGTATAATTGTTGCCGATAGGGAAAATACCCAAATTGACCTTGTATTGGTGGGGGATAATCTTCATATCGTAGTGAAGGGCGGTATCGCCTGATATATAGATAGTTTCATCGTTATAATCGATGAGGAAGCCAGCCGGATTGCCACCGTACGAACCGTTAGGGAACGAAGAAGAGTGTTCGGCTTTAATCATCTTTATTTTCACTTTGCCGTCTACAAAGCGGTGAGAGCCTCCGAGGTTCATACTATGTCCGCTAAGCCCTAGTGCCTCAAAGTGGGCGAGTATTTCGGGGTTAGTAATCAGCTGAGCGCCAGTGCGTTTAGCAATAGCCTCTACATCGGCTATATGGTCAGCGTGGGCGTGAGTGATAAGTATATAATCAGCTTTAATAGAGTTGATGTCGATGTGTTTAGCCAGAGGATTAGGGCTGATAAAGGGGTCTACTAAGAAAAAAGTGCCGTCAATATCAATATTTACGCAAGCGTGCCCGAGATAAGTGACTTTCATAATGTTATTTTTTAGGGTTTATAATTATGCGGCAAAATTACGAATAAAAAGCAAAACTACAAAAAATAATGTAATTAGCCCCGCTGGCGCAAGCTTGTAGCTCGTGTCCAATTCACAATTCAAAATTCTCTCCCCGTCCTACCTGTCCTACTTGTCGCACCCGTTCTCCCAATTCAAAATTCTCTCCCTGTCCCACAATCGCCGGTGCGGCTCGCCCTCCCAGCCCTCTCAGCTGTCATATCCTAAAATAGGTTTACACTAAAATAGGAAAAAAATATGACAAAAGGGCGAGCAGAGATAGTTCGGT
Source organism: Capnocytophaga leadbetteri (assembly GCF_003054025.1). Taxonomy (GTDB): domain Bacteria; phylum Bacteroidota; class Bacteroidia; order Flavobacteriales; family Flavobacteriaceae; genus Capnocytophaga; species Capnocytophaga leadbetteri. The sequence goes on along the minus strand of NZ_QBKG01000003.1, from coordinate 57 downwards.
ACAGTGATTGCTTTAAGAGAGCTGTCATAGAAGAAATAGAGAAAAAAGGCTTAAGTA
>NZ_QBKG01000002.1 GCF_003054025.1 Capnocytophaga leadbetteri | reverse complement strand
AAGTTATTGACTTCAGGTTTCACTCGATTCTTTAAATCTTATTTTGTGCTGTACAACATTATGTCAATGTACGTGTTGTTTCTTCTTGCAAGAGCCTTATCGTCTCATTTGCGGGTGCAAAGGTACGGCGTTTTTTTAATTCTGCAAATTTTTTGACAACTTTTTTTGAAGTTTTTTTGAGGGAAATTGTTAAGTGGTTGGAAATCAGTGGTTAGGGAAGTGAAGTTTTTTGGGAGGAATGGGAGGATTGAGAAGGCTGGGAGGGCTGGGATGCGAGACGCATAGGCGATTGTGGGACAGGTGGGACAGGTGGGACGGGAGGGACGAGTGGGAACAAAAAAAGCTGCTTTTAGTAAGGCAGCTTAATTCTTTATTATATACTAATTATTTAATTATTCATCATCTCCATCAAAGTAGTCTAAAAACTCTTTGATAAGTTTGGTAGGGTTGGCTTTTTTCGTCCAAAGGATAGGAGTTTCTTCAAATTCCTGTTGGTGAATAATAATAGGTATATTACGTGTGAAAACCTTCTCTATTTCTCCTTCATCTATAAGACGTTTGGCAAGTGCTATCACCTCTTTGATAAATTCTTTAGTGAATCTATCGCCTTTTTTGAGAATCTTTTCATATAACTCTTCGTCTTCCTCGATAGCACGGTCGTTTTCTTCGTCAGAATAAAAATAAGGTGTTTTAGCAAACCACTGTTTGAGTTGTTTATCTTTCTTACCTCCTATAGTTTCAATTTCAGTTTGTAACCAATAGTCATAATTCCACTTTGCATCTTCTTTTGATGCAGCATTATAGCTTTCTTCTTTTACATTTGAAAGGGTATTATAGCTCAGTGTAACCTTAGGAAATCGCAAGTCTTCATCATCACAAGTATAGCAGAGAGACAAAACGTATACATCTTTTCTATCTTCTTCATTTACAATTTCTTGAATTGCATTTTTCAGCTTCTCATAACTCTTCTCAGTAAAATTCTTTCTTTCCTTTTCCACTATTAATTTGTTATTTTAGTTATATTTTGGGACTGTGTTTTTCTAAAAATTGCCCGCAAAAGTAATTCTTTTATTTTAGATAGTGAAACTTTTTAAGCTATTTTTTTTCACTAAAGATAATGTGATAAGGAAACGAACTATTTATGACTGTATTCTATAGCTATTCGTAAGTTTTAGGGCTATAATGTTTTCGTATGAGGTATCGCTTTTTACTAACACTTGTCCGTCTTGGGTTTGCAAACTGAGTGAAAGTTGCAAGAAAGGATGAAGCTCTGGGTTGATGAGCGCCGTAAATTTTACATTGAGCATCTGGGTAAGCTGCAGTTGGTGACCTGTGATTTGCTCGGTGAGGTTTTTGACGATTTGCATCATACACACCCCTGGTGTAACGGGATTATTAGGAAAATGACCTTTGAATATAGGGTGCTCAGCATTGAGGGTTAGCGTACAAAGATAAGTGTTAGCTGCTATTTGTTGTAAGGTATTGAGGGTATAAAAATCTTTTAACATCTTTAACAATTGAAAGTTGGCAATTAATAATTATGAATGGGTTCTAAAACTATTTGAATCTTAAGGGTGTGGTGCTCTATAGTTATATTATCAGGGGTATAGGTAAAGGTTGTGTATAAGTTTTTGGCTTTCATATTAAGCTGCTTAGAAAGGTTAGTGCCTGAAGTAAACAGATAAACTATATCACTTCCAACGCTACACTGTTGTACCTCTGTAGTGCCATCAACATATTTTTGAATGACAACAAAATGAGTTTGCAGTAATTTCTGAAAATCGGCTGTAAGTGTATTGATTATAACTTTGCGATTGAGGTCAGGAAGGGCATAATTGACCTCTACCCTACCCTCTTTCTTTTCGAAATCAAAAAGAGTATTGCCAAAATCGGTAGTGAGAGCCACTCGCCAAGCGTTATCAGCAGTGATTTTAGCTGCTAAAAGTCCGCTAAAAGTATGTCCATATGCCGTTATAGTAGCACGATAGAGGTATTGTTCGCCTACTGAAAAATGCGGATTCTTGACCGTTTCTGTAGTTTTTGGTGCTAACTGGTATTGTGAGGGGAGTTGATAAGGCGTAGAACAGCCTACAAGTAACAGCAGACTATATTTTAAAATTCGCTTCATCAATAGAGGTATTTAGTTTTTTGTTAGTAAAAATAATTTCGGTATAATCGGCAGTAGGTTCGATGAGTTTCACGCGGTCTACTAAATATTGGGCATCAAAATAAAGGTTAATCTCGCGTATATACTTCAGCAGGGTTTTATCTTTAGGCAACAACTTCACAAGAGTATGCTTGCCTGATTGCGAAAGACTGATAGTAAACTCTTTCTCGTCAAACATATCACCGGTAACTGAGCTGATAATAAGATGATTAATTTTCTTAAAAACTTTGTTATCAGCTTTTATTTGTGATACTTTACCAGCATCATTCACCGTAATATTATCTTTCTGAAAGATAATACGATATTGGTAGGGCTTAGTGTATTGCCAATTGAGTTGTGAAGGTTTAGCAAAAGCCATTTTGCCAAAGGTCTCGATATCTTTGCTCATAAAATCGAGGTGTTTCTTCTGCTGGAAATCTGCTTGCATTGTTTGTAACGTACGAGTTTTAGCGATAAGCTGTGCTTTGAACTGGGCAGATTGTTCGGCAGTAAGGGGCTGGGCTATAAGGAAAAAAGGAGCGCAGAGGCTCAATAATAAGAAAAGAGTTTTCATCAGAAATCTGTAGTTATTGTATAATTGTTATCTTTGAGATATTGCAATAAGCGTTCCAAAACGTGCAGACTGCGCTCGAATTTATCGTGCATCAGTATAATATTGCCGGCACTGAGCTTGCGGGTGATACGCCTAAAAAGCCGGTCTTCATCAGTAATGACCGTATCTAACGAACGGATATCCCAGCCGATAGTTTTTTTATGAGTAGCGCGAATGGCACGAGCTAAAGGAGGATTGGTGATACCATAAGGCGGGCGAAAAAGAGGAGTGTGTATACCTAACTCTGCTAGGACAGCATCAGTGCGTTTAATCTCGTCTATAAGTCGTTGGGTATGCAGTAGGTTTCGCGGTTGGTGACTAAACGTATGATTCGCCACAAGATGTCCTTCGGTTTTCATATGATGCACCACTTCGGGGTATTTTTGTATTTGTTCGCCTACGCAAAAGAAAACGGCTTTGGTATTGTATTTCTTCAGTAAGTCTAAGAATTGAGGCGTAAGTGCTGAAGGACCATCATCGAAAGTGAGAACAACCGTTTTAGAAGGTCGCCCCTTTAGGCAGTATTTAGTAGGAATAAAGTAGGAAAGACGGATATCGAACACTCCCCACGAGAGCAAGCCCAAATATAAGAGGAGTCCCACACCATATATATAGATAGGAGCTTGCCACAGTACCGCAGCGAGTACTGCAAATACAAAAAAAGCCGTTATATAGAAATGTTTGTTCAAGATGATAAATTTGAATATGGGGCAAAAGTAGTATTTTTTTCTGTTTTTAAGCCTATTATTAGACACTTATTTTTCGCTTTTTCTTCGCTTATCCTTTGGTGTAGATGGCTTGTTCGTATATCTATTGTATAGGGTAAGTGGCTATAGAAAATTTTTCTATTACCTTTTTAAATATAACCAGCCTATCTGGCGTTGTAACTGCCGGTTTTCATCATAATATTCTATTAAATAAAAATAAGTGTCTTGAGGTAAGTGGGCTGTGTTAGACAGAGATACCTCCCCCTCGACAATTCCTTTGAAGACTCTTTGACGATTGTCGTAATGAGATATTGTGAAGACTTTTTCTCCGTTACGGTTATATATAGTCACTTGATTATCAGGATAATTCTCTATTCCTACGATATGGAAATAGTCATTTTTGTCATCACCATTCGCAGACATTGCATTATCTGGCACAACTCTGTGAGTAACTTTGATCGTAACGGTAGCAGTGGTGCAACTTTGAGAGGAGGGCGTACATAGCTCATAGATAAAATAGTCAGTACCTATAAAGCGCACACGGGGACGGTAGAGTATCGTGTTATCTTCTTTGACAAAAGCATCGCCATTTGTTGGAAAAATAACAATCTTTGGGGAGGTAGTATAGGGCGTATCATTATCCAACACGGCGATACGTATGGGGGTATTCATAGGAGTAGTAACACTGTCTGGCACCGCTATAGGCTGATTAGTAGCACTTTGGGTAGTAGAAGAAGTATCCGTTTCTACTGTGGCGGAGACTGTGGGGGTAACAGGAGTTTGTAAAATAGTAATGGTAATAGTCGCGGTTTGACAAATAGGTTTTGGGTTCTTGTTTTTTGAGTCACAAATACGGTAGTTTAAAGTGTAACGCCCTATAGGGGTTTGAGCTGGAACAATGATGTTGCCGTCCTTAGTGATAACAAAAGAGGTAGGTGTTGATTGCGGTAATAAGCTAAAAATTACTTTTTGGATATCAATAAGTTTTCCGTTTAGGCGGTCGTTAGTGAAGACACTACCGACAGTTGTAGCGGTAATAGTGGTGCTTTCGGTAGTAGTAAGGGTATAGGTATCGTCTGAAAGGGTGATAACTGTTGGAGTGACTATTGTAGGGGTAGTAGTAGTGGTGACGGTGGTGCTTGTTGCTGTGGTTGGGGTAGTAACTGATTGTAGCACTGCAATGGTTACAGTTGCCGTTTGACAAATAGGCTTGTGGTTCTTGTCCTTTAAGGTTTGAGAGTTGTCGCAGATGCGGTAATTTAAGGTGTAACGCCCTGTTGGTGTTTGGGCTGGAACAATGATGTTGCCGTCCTTAGTGATAACAAAAGAGGTAGGAATAGATTGTGGCTGCAAACTAAAAATTACTTTTTGAATATCAATGGGTTTTCCGTTCATACGATCATTACTAAAGACACTACCGACAGTTGTAGCGGTAGTAGTGGTGCTTTCGGTAGTAGTAATAGTATAGGTATCATCTGAAAGGGTAATAACAGTTGGGGTAACTACTGTGGGCGTAGTGGTAGTAGTGACAGTGGTGCTTGTTGTAGTGGTGGGGGTAGTAACTGATTGTAGTATTGCAATGGTTACGGTTGCAGTTTCACAAATTGGCTTTAGATTCTTATCTTTTAAGGTTTGAGAGTTGTCACAAATACGGTAATTTAAGGTGTAACGCCCTATTGAGGTTTGGGGTGGGACAATAATGTTGCCGTCCTTAGTGATAACAAAAGAGGTAGGTGTTGATTGCGGTAATAAGCTAAAGATTACTTTTTGGATATCAATAGGTTTTCCGTTTAGACGGTCGTTAGTAAAGACGCTGCCGACAGTTGTAGCGGTAGTAGTGGTGCTCTCTGTGGTTGTGAGGGTATAGGTGTCGTCTGAGAGGGTAATAACGGTAGGGGTGGCAGTAGTGCTTGTTGTAGTGGTTAGGGTAGTAACTGATTGTAATATTGCAATAGTTACGGTTGCTATTTGACAAACAGACTTTTGACTCTTGTTTTTTAAGGGTTGAGAGTTGTCGCAGATACGATAATTTAAAGTATAGCGTCCTATTGGGGTATGAGAGGGGACAATAATGTTGCCGTCCTTAGTGATGATGAAAGTATTAGGAGTAGATTGCGGTAATAAGCTAAAGATTACCTTTTGGATATCTATTGGTTTTTCATTCATACTATCATTGGTAAAGACACTGCCGACAGTTGTAGCGGTAGTGGTGGTGCTTTCTGTGGTTGTGATAGTATAGGTATCGTCTGAGAGGGTAATAATAGTTGGGGTAACTACGGTCGGGGTAGTAGTAACGGTAACAGTAGTATTTGTAATAGTGGTAGGGGTAGTAACTGATTGTAACACTGCAATAGTCACAGTTGCTGTTTGACAAACGGGCTTGTGATTTTTGCTTTTTAAGGTTTGAGAGTTATCACAAATACAATAATTTAAAGTATAGCGTCCTATTGGTGTTTGAGCAGGAACAATGATATTGCCTGCTTTAGTAATAACAAAATAGGTAGATGCAGATTGCGGTAATAAGCTAAAAATTACTTTTTGGATATCAATAGGTTTTCCGTTCATACTGTCGTTAGTGAAGACGCTGCCGACAGTTGTAACGGTAATAGTGATGCTATGTGTGGTTGTGATAGTATAGGTGTCGTCTGAAAGGGTAATAACAGTTGGAGTGACTACTGTGGGCGTAGTGGTAGTAGTGACAGTGGTGCTTGTTGTAGTGGTTGGAGTAGTCGTGGTGGGGGTAGTAACTGATTGTAATACTGCAATAGTCACAGTAGCTGTTTGACAAACAGGCTTTTGGTTCTTGTCCTTTGAGGGGTGAGAGTTATCACAAATACAATAATTTAAAGTGTAACGCCCTATTGGGGTATGAGGTGGGACAATGATGTTGCCGTCTTTAGTGATCACAAAAGTATTGGGAGTAGATTGCGGTAGTAGGCTAAATATTACTTTTTGAATATCAATAGTTTTTCCGTTTAGGCGATCGTTAGTAAAGACGCTGCCGACAGTTGTAGCGGTAGTAGTAGCATTTTCGGTAGTAGTGAGGGTATAGGTGTCGTCTGAAAGTGTGATAACTGTTGGAGTGACTACTGTTGGGGTAGTAGTAGCTGTAACAGTAGTATTTGTAGCTGTTGTTGGGGTAGTAACTGATTGTAGTATTGTAATGGTTATGGTTGCTGTTTGACAGATTGGTTTTTGAATCTTGTTCTTTGAGGTTTGAGAGTTGTCGCAGATACGGTAGTTTAGGGTGTAGCGACCTTTAGGGGTTGATGCTGGGACAATGATATTGCCGTCCTTAGTGATGATGAAAGTATTAGGAGTAGATTGCGGTAATAAGCTAAAGATTACCTTTTGGATATCTATTGGTTTTTCATTCATACTATCATTGGTAAAGACACTGCCGACAGTTGTAGCGGTAGTAGTAGCGCTCTCTGTGGTTGTGAGGGTATAGGTATCATCTGAAAGTATGATAACTGTCGGAGTGGTTGTGCTTGTAACAGTTGTTGGAGTAGTTGTAGTTGGGGTAGTAACTGATTGTAGTATTGCAATGGTTACGGTTGCTGTTTGACAAATAGGCTTTTGGTTCTTATCTTTTAAGGTTTGAGAGTTGTCACAAATACGGTAATTTAAGGTGTAGCGCCCTATAGGGGTTTGAGCTGGAATAATGATATTGCCGTCTTTAGTAATAACGAAAGAAATAGGAGTTGATTGCGGTAATAAGCTAAAGATTACGTTTCGAATATCAATAGGTTTTCCGTTCATACTGTCGTTAGTGAAGACACTACCGACAGTTGTAGCGGTAGTAGTGGTGCTCTCTGTGGTTGTGATAGTATAGGTATCGTCTGAAAGTGTAATAACGGTAGGGGTAATAGTAGCGGTGACAGTGGTGCTTGTAACAGTTGTTAGAGTAGTTGTAGCTGAGGGTGTTACTGATTGTAGTATTGCAATGGTTATGGTTGCTGTCTGACAAACAGGTTTAAAGTTCTTGTCTTTTGAGTTTTGAGAGTTATCACAAATACGGTAATTTAAGGTGTAGCGCCCTATTGGAGTATGAGGGGGGACAATGATGTTGCCGTCCTTAGTGATGACAAAAGTATTAGGTGCAGATTGCGGTAATAAGCTAAAGATTACTCTTTGGATATCAATAGGTTTTCCGTTTAGGCGGTCGTTAGTGAAGACACTACCGACAGTTGTAGCGGTAGTAGTGGTGCTCTCGCTAGTTGTGAGAGTATAAGTATCATCTGAAAGCGTGATAACAGTAGGCTCCTCTTTCGGATGAAGTAACTTTGTCTCCTCTTTCGTTTCATAAAAACGCAATGTATTATCGCCCCAATAAGTTGCATACTTTATAGGACAATTCGCTTGGCAATTTGCTACTATATAATGCTCATATATTACTATTCTATGTTTCTTTTCGTTAAAAAATGTCCCTTCTACCCTGTACAAAGGAGCTCCTGCATTAGCATAACCTGCAGGCACTACTCCTATAGGAAGTATCTTTTTCCCTTTATATTTTAAATCTATAAGAGACACTTCTTCAGGGTAATCTACTGAAAAATAAATATCTTTAACCCCTCCTATACCCGTATTGCTAAGTACGAAAAAATCATTATGTTCACCATCTTTTTTATCAAACACTATAGTCGAAGGTTGTAAAAGCAAAGATGGTGAGTGCAAGTAATAGCTATTAGAAAGCTTTGTGTCATACAAGCGCTCACCAACTTTTAATTTTACAGTATCTTTGAGTTCTCCTTTAAGAAGCAATGCCCGAGAAGTTACTTCCCTATTAAATTCAAAAGTAATAGTGTTACTCTTGTTAATAGTAACTACAAATGTAGGTTGAGAAAGTAAAGTTCCTGCTTTTTGTATTATTTTAGCCTCTCCTTTTGTTATAACAGCAGTACCTTCAGCGTATTCTACCCCTAAAGGGAGTGTAATTTCCACTTCTACTGTTGTTATACCTTCAGGCACTGACAAACGAACTATTTCCTTTTCTTGAAAATTATCTAATGCAAAATGTAAATTAGTGGAAGTAAGAACATTTTCTATAGTTTGTCCGTCAGCAAATTGAAAAAATATAATGGTTAATACAAATAAAAACCTTATTAATAGAATTCTATATAACTTTTCTATCTTCATCATCCTAATTCTGTTGGTAAATTTTAGGACAAAGATAATGCTTTTTTACAATAACAAAAAGTTTTTTATACTATTTTTTATATTTTTATTTAGAACCGCAACCCTACACCTATTTGAATTTGTTGTAAAGTTGCCTTTTCAGAAAGGGCTTTATTGATATCTGAATACCCCCACGCATACCTACCATACACATACAAAGGATTTAATATTTTCACCTCTAAGCCTGCTACTATAGAGAAGTCCGTGTCTTTAAAAAGCTTCTTACCGTTCTCCCAAGTGCTATCCTCACTATTAGTTAAAAAACTGAACTGAGGCCCTGCGTGTAACGACAGAAATTCATTAGGATTATACTTCAATAATACTGGCACACTCACATAATCCAGCGTTTTGTTCTTATTAAACTTTTCGTCCCACACTTGTTTGTAACTATTACGAATCTCTGTATTGCTTTGGTTAAAGAGCACTTCGCCCTGCAATCCCCATTTGTCAGTAAAGTCAAATTCTAGAAATCCTCCTATTTGATAGCCCAACTTAAAATTATCTTTATAAGCAACCCCTGCTATCTTTCCTAAGTTAGCCCCTGCTTTAGCTCCTATGTGAAACTCTTGAGCATAAGTTGCTGTGGTGAGTAGCATTAATGCAATAATAGCCGATAGTTTAACTAAGTTCTTTTTCATACATTATTATTGTTTTAAATATTTTGTACTGAATAAAGGACAAATAATATGCCAATTTTTCAAAATTACTGATTTACTAATTTGCTAATCAGCAAATTATTTGTACCTTTGGGGCGTAAACAATTAAAATATTAACAAGCCAATGATTATACACCATTTGGGTGAAGAACCCTCAGTACTTAATCGTTTTATCGCAGAACTCCGCGATGTAAATATTCAATCAGACCGTATGCGTTTCCGTAAAAATTTGGAACGAATAGGTGAAGTATTATGCTATGAGATGAGTAAGTTCTTGCATTATCGCAGTGAGATTATCACTACCCCATTAGGCGAGAAGAAAGTACAACTACCTAAAGATGAAATAGTGATATGCTCTATCTTGCGTGCTGGATTAGCACTCCATCAGGGGCTGATGAATTATTTTGACAATGCCGATAATGCTTTTATATCGGCTTATAGAAAACATACCTCTGAGACTGATTTCGACATAATGGTAGAGTATTTAGCATCGCCCTCTTTAGAAGGAAAAGTACTCTTCTTAGCTGACCCTATGTTAGCTACAGGGCGCTCATTTGCTAATGTGTACAATGCTTTAGCTCCTTTAGGAAAGCCTAAAGAAGTACACCTATTTGCTGTGATTGGTGCTCAACAGGGGATAGAATATTTAGAAGACAAATTCCCTGAAAGCACTCATCTCTGGATTGCCACTATCGACCCTAATCTAAATGAATACGGTTATATAGTACCTGGTTTAGGTGATGCTGGCGATTTAGCTTTTGGTGATAAAATGTAAGGTAAGTAGCGCAGCGGGTAGTAAGAGTAGTAGCCATAGCACAGTCTCTTTTAGCCACCATATACGTATTTTCTCCACGTAAAGGGCAAAAATAATAGCTATAGGCGCAAAACAGTAGAGCACTTCTTTAGAAACTATGGCTACTATTATGGCTACCCAAAGAAACTGAATTACTACAAGGGAGCTGATACTATGATAGGTAGTCTTGAAATAATACACTATCAGCGACACTACGAACAAAAGTCCTAAACAGCCTAATGCTACTAAAGTAGGCAAAGGGTATGAAGGAAAAACTAAAAGACGCTCTATATCTGTGTAGAGTTTCTGATAATAGTCACTCAAAAAAGAAGTGTAATCAAAAAGGATAAGCGTTGCTCCTAACAATATACCTACGATGAGAATAGCTAAAAGAGGTATAAACCAATAACGGCGCTTCTGAGCTCCGTAGAAAAGCAATGAAATCCAGATGTTTAATAAGAAAATAAGTGCCCAAGGGTGCAATATCCCAGCACAAACAATAAGTAAGGAGGTATCAAACAATTTCTGTGAGATACCTTCTCCTGTTTTTAGCGTAAGCACCCGCCATAAAGCAGCTATTATAAGGAAGTTAGCCCCTACTAGTTTTACTTCTTGAAAAAGAGATGGAAAAAGCACTACAAAAATACTAAAAAAAGCTATCGAATAACAGTTTTTTGTCTCCGTTAGCTCATTCCACCGGTCTATTTGGTGCAAAAGTAATAAAGAAAACCAAAATAGTACAAAAGTGATAATCAGTGTAGTAGTATGCGGACTATTAAAAGGAGCTATTTGTAAAATTTCATATTGATATAACCCATCACCTATCAACAGAGCCATAAGCACGATGATAAAAGTGATGGGTTTAGTATTTTCAAAACGTTCTGAAAGCATTAGTTACTAATAGTTAAAATATTACCTGCTACTGAAACATTATAATAGAGCATATGATAAGGTGAAGTCACTTTGTCTATCGCAATAGGGCTTCCATTCACAAGATTATACACAGTGCCATCACAAGGACATTGTACAAAAATAAACGAATGGGTATTAGTATCATCACAACGCTCAAAGGTATTCCCTCCTCCTGACTTCGAAGCACAATGCAACCGCTCGCAAGTATTAGCAACGTGATTAGGACAAGCTGCCTCCCAAGCGTAATACGAACTACCGTTATAAGTTACAAAAAAACCTTTAATACCTCCGTAAGGTACAAAAACTGTACTCATCGGTGTTTTTAACGAATTGTACAGAGGTAAGTTCATATTGATAGTGTAGGTAAAGTGAAATTCACCTAAATAAGGGTTTCTAGTGCGTTGTTCTTTTTCGCAACCTAATAAAACACCTAATACGAAAATGAAAATTATTTTTTTCAGAGCTTAAAATATATATCCTACTCCTAATGAGAGGGTTCTATTCTTAAAATTATAATCAGTACTGAAAGGTACGTGATTTAAACTACTATCACTTTCAAATATATTGGTAAGCCCTTGTACCCAGCGCAATTCAAAAAACCAACCCGATTGGGTAGTATAGCCTATACCAGCAGTCAGTGCTCCATCTATCATATCAATAGCATCGTCTTTTACACGGGTTACAGGGTCTGTACCATCAAAATAGAAGTTAGGTTTATCAATGCGATATTCTAATTGAGGCCCTACGTGCAGATTAATACCTTTCCCTACATTAAAGCGTGCCAATACAGGAGCTGATAGATAATCTAATGCTAATTTTGCCTTACCATAAGTACTATTTCTTATATTGGCGCCGCGTCTGTTATAGATGCCTTCTATCTGTAGAGAGAATAATTTAGAGAGAGGAAACTCAAGAGTAAGACCTGCATAATACCCGTGATAAGGATTTACACTACTATCGCTATTCACATTACCGCTTAGGGTAGCGTAATTATACCCTCCTTTGATGCCTATGTATTGTGCTTTTGCACTCCACAGTCCTAATAAACATACTGCTAATAATATTATTTTCTTCATTGGTTATATATTTTCGTTGATATTTGACTTATTATAAAAAAAACTCAAAGTTTCTTTGTAGTTATAATCTTCACAGGACAGGCTTTTTGGGCTTTCTCACAATCTTCATAAATACTATCATCATAACTCTTCAGTGTAAAGAACCCTTTCTTATCAGTAGAACGCAGTAGCACGCTCTTACCATCTTTCTTAGACATCTGAAACTGCTCAGGAGCCGCCTCCACACAGTAGTTGCAGCCTATACACTTCTCACGTTGTAAAGTTACTATTACCATTTATTAGTCGTTAGCCTTTAGTCGTTAGTCTCTAGTCGTTAGTACGTTAGTCTCTAGTCGTTAGCCTTTAGCATATTAGTTTTTAATCTCTAATCTTCAAGTCGCTTTCTAACGACTAACGACTAATTTACTAACGACTAATTCTTCACTATTTTATACAATTTATCTGATAAGCGTACTCTAAAATCAGTTTTGATGGTGCACGAATCTCCTTTTTTAGCGCGTTCGGCAGGGACGTCATTTACCATCATACTTGTTAGTTCAAGCTCTTGCACTCCTGTAGAAGGCCCTGTGATAAGCAGCTTGTCGCCTATCTTTATATCAAAAGCCTCAATAGCAAACTCAGCTATACCTGTTTTAGGAAAATAGTGCTTACCTTGGCCTATATACACTTTCTTTTGGGTAGCATTAGAGCCTGGGTTCTCGCTCCATTCGCCGAGTTTTTGTCCTAAATAATAACCACCCCAGAACCCGCGATTATACACTGTCTTAAGGGCTTCTATCCACCCCTCAAATTTATCTTTGCTATAAGTACCTGCGTAATAAGCATCTATCGCCTCACGATAGGTACGGATAACGGTAGCCACATACTCAGGCGCGCGCCCACGACCTTCTATTTTTAGCACCTTCGCCCCCGTATCGATTACTTGGTCAAGGAAGTCTATAGTGCAAAGGTCTTTAGGCGACATCATATACTCATTATCCAATTCTATCTCAAAACCGCTCTCTTGGTCAATTACGGTGTATTTCTTCCGACAGTTTTGCTTACAAGCCCCTCTATTAGCTGATGAGTTATGCGAGTGCAAACTTAGGTAACACTTGCCCGACACTGCCATACAGAGGGCTCCGTGTCCAAATATTTCTACTTCTACCAAATTGCCCGAAGGCCCCTTTATTTGCTCCTTTTCTATCTGCTCGCATATCTTTTTGATTTGTCGCAAACTCAGCTCGCGGCTCATCACCATCGTATCAGCAAACATCGCGTAGAAGCGTACGGTTTCTATATTAGTAATATTTATCTGGGTAGAAATATGCACCTCCATCCCTATCTGCCTTGCATAGGCAATTACAGCCTGATCCATAGCGATTACTGCTGTAAGCCCAGCTTTTTTAGCAGCATCGAGCAGCGTTTTGATGATAGAAAGGTCGTGATCGTAAATAATAGTATTGAGGGTGAGGTAAGTGCGAATACCCTTAGGGGCACAACGGCGTGCTATCTCATCAAGGTCAGCAATAGTAAAGTTGATGCTCGCCCTTGCCCTCATATTCAGCTGGTCTACCCCAAAATATACTGAGTCAGCACCGTTGTCTATCGCCGCTTGTAGCGACTCAAAGTTACCCGCAGGTGCCATTAGTTCAATTTTTCCTGTATTTGTCATTTTATAGTGAGTGAGGGTGCAAAGATACAACTTTTATTTATATAATAGGTATTTCTTTCTTATTTCTTTGAATTTATCGAGGTCTTTCTGCCAGCTTTGGCGTATTTCGGCCTCAGTTTTCCCCTCAGTGATTTGTTTCTTCAGTAGGTCGTTGCCAGCTATTTTGTTGAAAGAAGCAGTAAAAAAAGATGTTTTAACGCCTTTCCCTTGCTCAAATGCTTTTTTTAGCCACGTCAAATTCAGTTGTGATAAGGGGGCTGTCTTGCTCAGGTCTTCACCGTAACATACTTTGCCATTAAACTTCGGACTTTTATCGCCGGCATTGGGCTTAGGCGTAAAGTGAAACGCGGTCTTATCAAAGTAAGGAGCTCCGTATATTTGAAACTGCTTATTAGTGCCTCGCCCCATACTAACATTCGTCCCCTCGAAAAAACACAAACTGGGGTACAAATTAACTGAAGCCTCATTAGGCAAATTAGGCGATGGCTTCACCGGCAAACTATAAGCCGTTTGGTGGGTGTAATTAGCAAGCGATATAACTTTTAAGTCGGTTGTAACTGACTTGGCAAGCCATTTTTCGCCATTAATCATCTGCGCATACTCGCCTATGGTCATTCCATAGACTACTGGCACAGGGTGCATACCGATAAAGCTTTTGAAAGCGGGCTGCAACACAGGCCCATCAATGTAGTGTCCATTAGGGTTAGGGCGGTCTAAAACAATAAGCGGAATATGCGCCTCAGCACAAGCCTCCATCACATAATGCAAGGTAGAGATATAAGTATAAAAACGGGCTCCTACATCTTGCAGGTCAAAGAGCATCAGCTCAATACCTTTTAGCTGCTCGGCAGTAGGCTTCTTATTTTTGCCGTATAGCGATACTATTGGCAGCCCTGTGTGGGTATCTTTACCATCTTTTACCACTTCGCCAGCATCGGCTTCTCCTCTAAAACCGTGCTCAGGAGCAAATACTTTAGTTAGCTTTATTTTCTTTTTTAGCAGCGTATCAACCAAATGTACATACTTGCCTTTTTCGGTCTTTACGATGCCGGTTTGGTTAGTGACAACCCCTATATTTTTATCCTGCAAATCTTTAATATACAGATACATACGGTTAGCCCCCACCACTACTTCCTTACTGTGTTTCTCTGCTTTTTTCTCAATAGTAGTAGCCGACTGCTGCCCATTATTTTTGCACGAAATGAGCGTACATAAGAAAAAAAGTGTAATTTTGGCACTTCTAAAATTGATTATCGAATTGAATGTTGAATTTTTCATAGCGAAAAGAGTTATTTTCTCAAAAGGCGACAAAAGTACAATATCTTCACCAATTATCAAAATGGCAGTAGCTGCAATTGCCGTTGGAATGGTGATGATGCTCATCGCTATTGCCACTGGTATCGGTTTGCAGCGCAAGATTCGGGAGAAGTTAGTAGTCTTTCACGGGCATATACAAATTTTTAATTATGACAATAATGCCTCTGAAGTTTCTATCAAACCTATCTCTATCAACCAAGATTTTTATCCTAACTTTAAAAGCGTACCACAGGTTACCCACATTCAGGCGGTAGCTACTAAAGGGGGCATTATCCGTACCCCCGATACCTACGAGTCTATCCTTGCTAAAGGGGTAGGAAAAGACTACGATTGGTCGCTGATGCGCGACTTTATCACCCAAGGGCGTGTACCTAAGGTTGATGGTGCAGAGGTTACCGATGAGATACTGATGTCTACCTATTTAGCCAATCGTCTGCACCTAAAATTAGGCGACCGCTGTCAGGCTATTTTCCTAAAAGACGAGGCAGCACAAGCCCCTAACCAACGTAGCTTCAAAATAGTAGGCTTGTACAACAGTGGTTTCCAAGAGTTTGATGCGTCTTATATCTTCACCGACCTGCGTCAAATACAGAAAATAAACAAATGGCAAGCTGACGAAATCGGCAGTTTCGAACTCTTCATCAGTGATTTTAACCAAATAGAAAATATAGGTAAACAAGTCTATGCCCATACCAATTACCACCTCGATTCGCAGACCATTATTCAGAAATTCCCTTTTATTTTTGAATGGTTAGGAATGTTCGACTTCAATATCTACCTCATTATCGGCATTATGATTATCGTGGGGGGCTTCAATATGATAACGGCTATATTAGTACTTATCTTAGAGAAAACCCCTATGATTGGCACCCTCAAAAGTATGGGGGCTTCTGATAAAAGTATTCGCAAAATATTCCTCTATAACGCTGCCTATATCATTGGATTAGGACTGCTATGGGGCAATGTACTGGGCTTTGCACTGCTCTATCTACAGCAGCGTTACAGCCTTGTAAAATTAGACCCTGCCACCTACTACGTAAGCGAAGTACCTATAGCCTTTACCCCTATGTGGATTGTATGTTTAAACATTGGGGTGCTACTGCTCTGCCTGCTGATGTTGTTAATACCTACTTATATTATCACCAAAATTTCACCTACCAAATCAATGAAGTTTGCTTAAAAATAACTTTTTAGTAACAAATAAATATATCAATATGAAAAAACTTTTTCTTAGCCTTGCTTTTTTAACGCTGACCTCTTTGGCTATGGCGCAGAGTACTAACATCTTGTCGCCTGCTTACCAAAGTAGTGCTAACTCACCTATAACCTATGGCGGTAATGTAGGTATCAACTTTACCACTTACGGTTTGAGTTTAGATTTATCACCCCGTATAGGTTATAAAATCACGAATGATCTAGAGCTCGCCCTCAATGTAAACGGCTCTCTACAACACACTGAGTACTACCGCAGCCTCTCTCTGGGGGTAGGCCCTTCATTAGCCTATTATATCGGAAGAGCAGCCTATCTGAGTAGTTCTTTTCAACACTATTTTGTATCGCTCAAGAACAAAAGCACTAGTTACACCCATAACACCGAAGAAGACGCCCTTTACCTCGGCGGAGGTTATATGCAGCAATTGAGCAATAATACCTATTTGCAAATAGGTGCAAGCTATAACGTATTGTACAAAAAAGATAAAAGTATTTTCAGTTCGGGCTTAGTACCTCACGTAGGTATCGTTATCGGACTGTAATCGAGCAACTACTTTTTTTCTGAATAATGATAATTTGCTAATTATATACTTGCTAATTAGCAAATTATCATTATCTTTGCCCCGAAAATAATAACAAGAGGACAAATTTGTACTGATTGCAACCTCTTGGGGTACTCCCCAAAAAATGCTAAAACAGTAATCTTTTATTACTTCTTTTTTAGTAGTACCCCATTGATTAAGTGCTAATTATCCTCTACAAATCACATATAACAATGGGATATCTTTTTACCTCTGAGTCCGTTTCTGAAGGACACCCTGACAAAATCGCTGACCAAATTAGCGATGCTCTTATCGACAACTTCCTCGCTTTCGACCCCCACTCTAAGGTGGCTTGCGAAACCCTCGTAACCACTGGACAGGTAATTCTTGCTGGCGAAGTAAAATCAAACACTTACATTGATGTGCAGCAAATAGCGCGCAACGTTATCAAACAAATAGGCTATACCAAAAGCGAATATATGTTTGAAGCGAACTCTTGCGGGGTGCTATCAGCTATACACGAGCAGTCGCCTGACATCAACCAAGGCGTTGAGCGCGGCAAGCCTGAAGAACAAGGGGCTGGCGACCAAGGTATGATGTTTGGCTATGCGGTAAACGAAACCGACAACTATATGCCGCTTGCTTTAGACCTATCGCACGCCTTGCTAAGAGAGTTAGCCGAAATACGCCGCGAAAACCGCGAAATAACCTACTTACGCCCTGATGCTAAAAGCCAAGTAACCTTAGAATACAGCGATGATAACAAGCCTGTGCGCGTAAATACCATAGTAATTTCAACCCAGCACGACGACTTTGATACAGAAAGCAAAATGCTTAAGAAAATCAAAGAGGATATAGTAAATATACTTATCCCTCGTGTGATTAAGAAATACCCTCAGTATGCGCCTTACTTCGACGAAAACATCATCTACCATATCAACCCTACAGGTATTTTCGTTATCGGAGGCCCTCACGGCGACACCGGACTAACAGGACGCAAAATAATAGTCGATACCTACGGAGGTAAAGGTGCTCACGGAGGGGGTGCTTTCTCAGGCAAAGACCCTAGCAAGGTAGACCGTAGTGCTGCCTACGCTATGCGCCACATCGCCAAAAACTTAGTAGCAGCTGGCGTTGCTGATGAAATATTGGTGCAAGTCAGCTATGCCATAGGGGTAGCTGAACCTACCGGTGTGTACGTAAATACCTACGGCACAGCCAAAGTAAAGCTAACCGATGGCGAAATAGCTAAGAAGATACAAGAAATCTTCCCGCTACGCCCTTACGATATAGAACAACGCCTGAAACTGCGCAACCCTATCTATAGCGAAACCGCTTCGTACGGACATATGGGTCGCACCCCTAAGGTAGTAACTAAAGTGTTTTCATCACCTTACCACAGAACTAAGAAGATAGAGGTAGAACTCTTCACTTGGGAAAAGTTAGATTATGTAGATAAAGTGAAAGAAAAATTCTTCAACTAATTATCAATTGTCAATTAAAAAAAGACTGTCTGAAAACTTTTCAGACAGTCTTTTTTTCTTTTATCCCTTCCCTTTAGCTCAGATACAGGAACGATATAAGAACAATACAGAAACACCGAACAACCCACAAAGTAGAAACAACTAACTAACAGCCAAAAAACAGAAAAACTATCTACAAAAATCATAAAACTGTCATTTTGTCACCAAAAACTGTCATTTTGTCAGTTATTAAGCATTGGCACAACTATTGCCTTACCCTATGCGAGATTGTTGAACCCTAAAAAAGAATTTAATATGAACTTCAATACATTTACTATCAAAGCGCAAGAAGCGGTACAAACCGCTCAGCAAATTGCCCAACAATACGGGCATCAGGAATTGCAATGCGAACACTTCTTTAAAGCTATCGAGCAAGTAGACGAAAACGTGTTGCCTTTCCTCTTTAAAAAACTGAACATCAACCGCGAACAGCTCAGCAAAAACTTAGAAGCTGCCTTACAGTCTTTTCCAAAAGTAACGGGGGGTAGTATGGGCATCTCTCGCGAAGCCAATACTATGCTCAACGAAGCGGCTAACATCGCAAAAAAATGGAACGACGAATACGTATCGTTAGAGCACTTGCTTTTAGCTATCTTCAAAAGTAATAGCAAGATAGCACAAGCCCTCAAAGACCAAGGTGTAAGCGAAAAAGAAATGGAGAAAGCCATTCAAGAGCTGCGCAAAGGCGAACGAGTAACTTCCGCATCGGCTGAAGATACTTATAACTCGCTTAACAAATACGCTAAAAACCTCAATCAGCTGGCTGATAGTGGCAAGCTCGACCCTGTGATTGGTCGTGATGAGGAGATACGCCGCGTGCTACAAATCCTTTCGCGTAGAACCAAAAATAACCCTATGCTGGTAGGTGAACCAGGGGTTGGTAAAACTGCTATCGCCGAAGGTTTGGCACACCGTATCGTAAAAGGCGATGTACCCGAAAACCTTAAAGACAAAGTAATTTACTCGCTCGATATGGGTGCCCTTATCGCAGGAGCCAAATATAAAGGTGAGTTTGAAGAGCGACTCAAATCGGTAGTGAAAGAGGTAACCAGCTCTGACGGTAGCATCATCTTGTTTATTGACGAAATCCACACCCTTGTAGGGGCTGGTGGTGGCGAAGGTGCTATGGACGCTGCCAACATCTTAAAACCGGCTTTAGCTCGTGGTGAACTACGTGCTATTGGGGCTACTACCCTCGATGAGTATCAAAAGTACTTCGAAAAAGACAAGGCGCTAGAACGTCGTTTCCAAAAAGTAATGGTAGAAGAACCTGATACCGAAAGTGCTATTTCTATCCTTCGTGGTATCAAAGAAAAATACGAAACTCACCACAAGGTGCGCATCAAAGACGAGGCTATCATTGCAGCGGTAGAGCTTTCTGAACGCTACATCACCAATCGTTTCTTGCCCGACAAGGCCATCGACCTAATGGACGAGGCGGCTGCTAAACTGCGTATGGAAATCAACTCTAAACCTGAAGAGTTAGACGTACTCGACCGCAAGATAATGCAGCTCGAAATAGAGATTGAGGCTATCAAACGCGAAAATGATGAGGCTAAACTCAAAATACTCAACGTAGATTTGGCTAACCTGAAAGAAGAACGCAACGCTATTTATGCTAAATGGCAAGGCGAAAAGGGCGTGATTGATGAGGTACAAGCCACCAAAGAAGCTATTGAGCAGTACAAACTAGAAGCGAGCAGAGCCGAACGCGAAGGCGATTACGGAAAAGTGGCTGAGTTGCGCTACGGCAAAATAAAAGAAGCTGAAGCTAAATTGGCTGCTTTGCAAGAGAACTTAGACAACAAAAGTGAAGCTAATAGCTTAGTAAAAGAAGAGGTTACAGCTGAAGATATAGCTGAGGTAGTAGCTAAATGGACAGGCATACCAGTATCGAAAATGCTACAAGGCGAACGCGAAAAGTTATTAAAACTCGAAAGCGAATTGCACAAACGTGTAGTAGGTCAAGAGGAGGCTATAGAAGCGGTATCAGATGCCATACGCCGTAGCCGTGCAGGCTTGCAAGACCCTCGTCGCCCTATAGGTTCATTCCTTTTCTTAGGTACTACAGGAGTCGGTAAGACGGAACTTGCCAAAGCCTTGGCTGAATACCTCTTTGACGATGAAAACGCAATGACGCGTATCGATATGAGTGAGTACCAAGAGAAACACGCTGTAAGCAGATTGGTAGGCGCGCCTCCAGGATATGTAGGTTACGAAGAAGGTGGTCAGCTAACCGAAGCCGTACGTCGCCGTCCGTATTCTGTCATCTTGTTAGACGAGATTGAAAAAGCACACCCTGACACTTTCAATATTCTTTTGCAGGTGTTAGACGAAGGACGCTTAACCGACAATAAAGGTCGTACTGCCGACTTCAAAAATACCATTATCATTATGACCTCTAATATGGGTAGTCAGCTTATTCAAGAAGCGTTCGACAAGTACGCCAATGACACTGAGCGCGCTATTGAAACCTCTAAAAACGAAGTGCTACAACTGCTCAAACAGACAGTACGTCCTGAGTTTCTGAACCGTATTGACGACATCATAATGTTTACACCGCTCAACGCCAACAATATCCGCAGTATCGTGCGTTTACAACTCGATGCAGTTATCAAAATGGTAGCTAAAGAAGGTATTCTTATAGATGCCACCGACGAAGCGGTAGACTACTTAGCACAAAAAGGCTTTGACCCTCAGTTTGGTGCCCGTCCTGTAAAACGTATCATTCAGAAGGAAGTGCTCAACCGCCTTTCTAAAGAAATACTAAGTGGCAATATCCACAAAGACAGCACCATACTCTTAGACGCTTTCGACGGAAAATTGGTATTTAGAAATTAGTATTTAGTTATTCGTCACTTGTCATTCGTAGTTAGTATCTTGTCGCTTTCTAACGACTAACAACTAATCACTAACGACTAACTACTAAAAAATGACATTTTGTCAGTTTTTAGTGCTTTGGCACAATCATTGACTATCTACTAATGAAATTAAAAATAAATGTTGAACTAAAAACGATAATTAATTAATATGAGCAAGATTATAGGTATAGACTTAGGAACCACCAACTCGTGTGTTTCTGTTATGGAAGGTAATGACCCTGTAGTAATTACTAATGCTGAAGGCAAACGCACTACTCCATCAGTAGTAGCTTTTGTAGACGGAGGCGAAATAAAAGTAGGTGACGCCGCTAAACGTCAGGCAGTTACCAACCCTCACAAGACTGTTTATTCTATCAAACGTTTTATGGGGAACAAATTCTCTGAAATAGGAAAAGAAATAGCACGCGTACCTTACAAAGTAGTGCGCGGTGACAACGATACTCCTCGTGTAGATATTGACGGACGTTTGTACACTCCTCAAGAAATTTCAGCTATGATACTTCAAAAAATGAAGAAGACCGCTGAAGACTTCTTAGGGCAACCAGTAACTAGTGCGGTTATCACCGTACCTGCTTACTTTAATGATGCACAACGTCAGGCTACTAAAGAAGCGGGCGAGATAGCAGGTCTAAAAGTAGAACGTATCATCAACGAACCTACAGCTGCTGCCTTAGCTTACGGTCTTGACAAAAACCACAACGACCACAAGATAGTAGTATTCGACTTTGGTGGTGGTACTCACGACGTGTCTATCTTAGAGCTTGGTGATGGTGTGTTTGAAGTACTTGCTACCGATGGTGATACGCACCTTGGTGGTGATGACGTAGACGAAAAAATCATCAACTGGTTAGCTGAAGAGTTCCAAGCCGAAGAAGGTATCGACCTACGCAAAGACCCAATGGCACTACAACGCCTCAAAGAAGCAGCTGAAAAAGCTAAGATTGAACTTTCATCATCTACTGAAACTGAAATCAACTTGCCTTACATCACCGCTACTGCTTCAGGTCCTAAACACTTGGTGCGCAAACTCTCTCGTGCTAAGTTCGAGCAACTGATAGACGACTTAGTAAAACGCACTATCGAGCCTTGTAGAAAAGCACTACAAAACGCAGGTTTAAGCGTAGGTGATATAGACGAGGTTATCTTAGTAGGGGGTTCTACTCGTATCCCTGCTGTACAAGAAGCGGTAGAGAAATTCTTTAATAAGAAACCTAATAAGAGTGTAAACCCTGACGAGGTAGTAGCTATAGGGGCTGCTATACAAGGGGGGGTACTTACCGGTGATGTGAAAGATGTATTGCTCTTAGACGTTACCCCTCTATCATTGGGTATCGAAACTATGGGCGGTGTGATGACTAAACTCATCGATGCTAACACCACTATCCCTACTAAAAAGTCGCAAGTATTCTCAACTGCTGCCGACAATCAGCCAAGTGTGGAAATACACGTACTACAAGGAGAGCGCCCTATGGCTAACGACAACAAAACGATAGGTCGTTTCCACTTAGACAACATTCCTCCTGCTCCACGTGGGGTACCACAAATTGAGGTAACTTTCGATATCGATGCTAACGGTATTATCAACGTATCAGCTACCGACAAGGGTACTGGCAAATCGCACAACATACGTATAGAAGCCTCATCAGGACTTTCTAAAGAAGACATCGAAAAGATGAAACGCGAAGCTGAAGCTAATGCCGAAGCCGATAAGAAAGCTAAAGAGAAAGCTGATAAGCTAAACGAAGCTGACGCGATGATTTTCCAAACTGAAAAACAATTGAAAGAGTTTGGCGATAAGCTACCTGCAGACAAGAAAGGGGCTATAGAAGGCGCGCTAAGTGAGTTAAAAACAGCTTATGACAGCAAAGACCTTGGCAACATAGAAGCAGCGTTAAACAAAATCAATACTGTTTGGCAACAAGCTTCAGAAGACCTCTACAAAGCACAACAAGGCGGTGCTACCGGACAACCTAACGCTGGCGGACAACAACAGCAAGGCGGTAACACCGACAACGTCCAAGACGTAGATTTTGAAGAAGTAAAATAGTCCGTAGCACGGATAGGCAAATAATAAAAAGCACCCTCAGTAATGGGGTGCTTTTGTATATTTATAAGTTTGTATGTTTGAAAAAAGATTGTTACCTTTGCACGCTATAATTCTGTAGAAATAAATTAATAAGAGATAAAAACAAATGTTTTATAAACTTTTACAAAGAAAAAGAGATGAATGGTTAAGGCAAGAAAATTGTCCTGTAAATTCTCTACTATCTTATATACAAAATAGAGGAATGATGCGTGACGCTCAAATAGAAGCTATTAAAACGTATCTTTTTTTGAAAATAAGCTGCAATAATAAACCTTTGTGGAAGCTTTTTACCGAAAATAACTTCTTATCTATAGATGTTGATAGCATTAGTCTGACTTCTCTATGTCGAAATATTCTATTAGATAATAATGCAGCAGCAACACTTTATGAATATGCTTGCCTAAAAGATGAGAGAGGCAATACTTTGATGCCTTCGCTAAAAGATTTTATCGAAAAGAACCCCGACAAAATTGATTACGAACAAGTATTTAAAGCGTTATTTTACAATGTAAGCTATCCCGACTATATTTTTAGTCTTCCGATGGGGGCAGGAAAAACTTACTTAATGGCTGCCTTTATCTACTTAGATTTGTATTTTTCACTAAACGAACCTGATAACAAGGCTTTTGCTCATAACTTTATGATATTAGCCCCTTCAGGACTGAAATCATCTATTCTGCCAAGTATCAAAAATATTCAAGACTTTGACCCTACTTGGATTTTACCAGAACCTACTGCTTCTCAAATTAAAAATGAAATTCAGTTTGAAATACTCGATGAACAAAAAACAGCTAAAAAAAGTAATCTTGTAAAAAATCCTAATGCACAAAAAATAAGCAATCATCAACCTTTTGAATACCTTCGTGGTTTGGTAGCTATTACCAATGCAGAGAAAGTTATTCTTAATAAAATAGACAAAAGTGATGCTCAAAACTCTCTTTTTTCAGAAAAAGAGTTAGAAGAGATAAAAAACTCTAATGAGTTGCGCAATATCATTGCCAAAATTCCTAATCTTTCCATATTTATCGATGAGGTTCACCACGCTTCGGATGGAGATATTAAGCTCCGACAAGTAGTAAACAAATGGATGGAAACTGAAAGTTTTAACTCAGTCTTAGGCTTTTCGGGCACACCCTATTTAGCATCAGCAGAATCGGTTAAAATAAGTAATGAATTATCATTACAAAATAAAAACCTTTCTAATGTGGTGTATTATTATCCACTTATTGAGGGGGTAGGCAATTTCTTAAAAATACCTACTATTAAAATTTCGGATAGTGGTTATGACGATATTATACGAAAAGGCGTAACCGAGTTTCTCGATAAATATGCCAATACAATCTATGCTAATGGCACTTGTGCTAAATTAGCTATCTATTGCGGACAAATAGCCCATTTAGAAGAAAATATTTATCCCATCGTATCAGAGCTTATATCGGCACGAGGGCTTACCCCTCATACTGCTATTCTAAAATATCACGGAGGAAATAAAGAATACTCCGTATCACAAGAAGCTGCTACCGAATTTGCTTCGTTAGACACAAATTTATCAAAAATTAGAGTAGTATTATTGGCACAAATAGGTAAAGA
The DNA here is from genome assembly GCF_003054025.1 of Capnocytophaga leadbetteri. Classification (GTDB taxonomy): domain Bacteria; phylum Bacteroidota; class Bacteroidia; order Flavobacteriales; family Flavobacteriaceae; genus Capnocytophaga; species Capnocytophaga leadbetteri. The sequence continues at coordinate 202,665 of NZ_QBKG01000002.1, read as the reverse complement.
AGGCTGGGACTGCAAGAGCCTTACCAGCGTTATATTGCCACAAAAAGGAGCCTGCCCGCAAAATATGGTGTTACAAACCTCTTGTCGCTGTTTGCGACAAGTGAAAAAAAACACAACTGAAACAGCACTTATTTGGCTAAATGAAGATAACGCAAAGATACTAAACAAAGAGTTAGCCCAGCAGCAACACACTTCTATAGAAGCTCTTAGTAATGCTAAAACTACTCATCTGTACACATTACAACGCTTCTCTCGTATGGAAAAACTACGTGTACCCCCTATTGACTTTTACCAGCTAAAAGTTTCTTATCAAACACTAATAGCAGAAGAGAAGCTTAATACTGCTGACGAACTTAAAAAAGATACCATCCTTAAGAAATCCGATGATATACTTATCAAACAGCAGGATTTAAAAGGAAAAATCACCCATAAGCAGCTCGAAATAGTACAAGATGAGGAGCAACATACCCCTATCACTTTCAGCAGTTGGCTACATTTAATTGCAAAAGAAAGTTTTGGTACACTGAAAAAAGATACACTTAGCCAGTACGCAGAGCTACTTAAAGGCACATTCGATAATATTACCGAAAAAAAAGAAGGTGTGTATTATCCTAAAGGAATATATAATCACAAAGAAATTCGAGCTAATATTCGCAAAGCATTTATACCCAATCGCTCTATAAAAGTAAAAGAAGAGGTAATCCCCGATAAAGCAAGGTTGTTAGCCATAGAAAAACTTACTTCGCCTATTGCTGTAATGAGTACCCAAAATTACTATCCCTCAGAAAATGAAGTGAAACAAATTATAGAAGCCGATAAAGGAAAGAAAACCTTGAAAGCTGCTATTAGCACCACTATACAAACCCTACAAACCTTAGGTAATCAGGGGCAAACTATTGAGAAATTACTCAATAATCCTGATAATTACGAAGCTATTGATGAGCAACTTTATAGTAAAACCTATCATTATCTGCCTTATAAGTTTGACAGTAGGTTTGAAATTGACTATTTCAGCACTTCGCTCCAAACCATCATCAGAGACAAACAATTGGAAATGTATTTCAATGGTGATGATGAACTTACCGAGTTTAAGATACGTTGCTACAAACAAAAAGGTAAAAATTGGAGCTATATAGGCGAATATGTACCCGATTTTCTTTTGCTAAACCGCAATGAAGAAAATAACATCAATCAAGTAATTATCATTGAAACCAAAGGAGAAGGATTTGCTCAAAAATTCGCAGAGCGAAAAGCTTTTATGAGTGAGTTCGTAAGGCTAAATAACGAAAAATTTGGATATAACAAATTTGATTTCCTATATATAGAAGATACCCTTAGCAAAACAGAACAAGACACTCTTACAATCAATGCAATTAATATTTTTTTTTAAAATAGAAAATAATTATGGCAATTAAATATATACCATATTACCCTACTACCCTTCAGGGGCAAGCAATGCTCGACAATTTTGTACGTACACAGCGTATCCTGCGCTATCGCGATAACGACAAAGTAATAGAACGTATAGAGCGAGGAATGCCTCTTTATGAGGTAGAAAAACAAGAAATAGTAGGAGAAAATCCACATAACAACACTATTATCAGAGGAGAATGCCTTTCAGCTTGTGCCTATCTAAAAGAAAAAGGCATAAAAGTAGATTTGGTATACATCGACCCTCCCTTTGCCAGTGGTGCCGATTATGCCAAAAAGGTTTACCTTCGTCGTAATCCCAAGGTAGCAGAAGCTATTAAGCAAGCCGAAACAGAGATAGACAGCGATGAAATTCGTGGCTTTGAAGAAAAAATGTATGGTGATGTATGGGATAAAGAGCGTTATCTCAACTGGATGTACGAAAACCTAATGGCTATAAAATCAGTGATGAGCGAAACTGCCTCTATCTATGTACATTTAGATTGGCATATAGGGCATTATGTAAAGATATTGTTAGACGAGATTTTTGGAGAAGATAATTTTATAAACGAGATTATATGGTGCTATACAGGACCAGGTTCTCCAGGTATGCAACAATTTAGCCGTAAACACGATACAATATTCTGGTACTCAAAAAGTGAATCACATATATTTAATGGAGATGATGTAAGAATCCCTTCAAATGTCCATTCAGGAGGTTTTAATGGAGAAATGAATAAAGATGATAGTGGAGCTTACTCCAATAAAGGTAAGATTCCTGAAGATTGGTGGGAATTTGCTGTTTCCTCACGCTTTAGAGTTGATGGGATTAACAGAGTAGAATACGCTACAGAAAAACCGTTCAAATTGTTAGAACGTATTATCAAAGCAAGCAGCAATGAAGGTATGCTCATTGCCGACTTTTTTGGAGGTAGTGGCGTAACAGCTACGGTAGCCCATAAGTTAGGCAGGCGTTTTATTCAGTGCGATATAGGTATCAATAGCATTGAAACTGCTCGCGATCGATTGCGCAAAGCAGGAGCGGTATTTGAGGTATTAGAGGTTAAAGACGGCGTTTCACTCTATCGCAATCCCGTACAGACAATGGATAAACTCAAAAGCCTGATTTTAGGGTTGCGCAATGAAGACCGTCTTGATAAGTTCTGGGAAGGAAGTATCAACGATACCAAAGAAGGGATGATGCCCGTATACCTGCCTAACCTAATGGATAGCAGTACCCGCTTGCTCGATACTGCCCTAATGAACCGTATCCTTAAAGAAGCTATGCCCGACTTGCCTGATGATACTAAAAAAGTGATTATATACTATATAGATATCACCAGTAAGGAAGAAATAGAACAATTTATCAAAGAACAAAACGATACTCTTATAAAAATAGAACTTAGAGACCTAAAAAACATACTCGACAATGTAGTTGTAGAAGACGAGGCAACATTTAAAATAAAACAAGTGCAGCCCGAAGGTCAGGTGTTTAAAGTATGGCAAGTATATATAGAACGTTTCTTTAGCGACCGAGTAAGTAGAAAGATTGACGAATATAACCTAAAAGGACAACAGCAAGCTCTTAAAGGAAATAAAGAATATGTTCCTATTACAATTAGTGAAGAAGGACTTGAAACGATTGAGTTTCTTAGTCTTGATTGTACAGCAGCTGAAGGTACTTGGCATAGTGATGCCGAAATTCTTATAAACAGATTAGGCTATGTTCGCAAGAATGGTATAGATACTAAAGAATTTTGGGACGGAGCTATAACTTCCGAAAATAAACCACTTCGCCTAAAGATACGCAATATTTGTGGTGACGAGAGTATTTATTTACTATAAAATAAAAAACAAGGAACTTATATTTAACATTATAAAAACATAATAACTATGAAACCTCCTTTTTTTAACCTAATAATTCATACAGAAGAGGCTACAATTCCTATTTTACATGGAATATGTGCGGGATTTGAAGCAGGAGAATGGAGAAAGGAAGAGTTGGTAAGACATTTGTTTACTTATCTACCTGAATTTGCTTTAACTTATCAGGAGTATTCTACTATTAAAGGTGAAGATGCTGTTGAGAAAATACAAAAAGCTGCTGCAAATGTATATCAAACTGGAAAATTTGAAAAAAGAGGTGAGTTTGGAGAGTTATTGTTGCACGCTATAATTAAAGAATCTTGTAATACAATTCCTGCTATTAGTAAGATTTATTATAAAGATGGTCCTAATGAAACAGTAAAGGGCTTTGACGCTGTACATGTCGTAGTAACAGATAATGACTTAGAATTATGGTTAGGAGAAGTTAAATTCTATGACAATATTAATAATGCTATTTCTGATGTTATAAAGGAATTAAATGCACACATAGAGATTAAATATATAAAAAATGAGTTTATTGCTATAACAAATAAAATAGATAACAGCTGGCCTTATGCCAATAAATTAAAGTCTTTGCTTCATCCTAACACCTCTTTAGATAATGTATTTTCAAAAACTTGTATTCCAGTACTTCTTACCTACGATTCAACTATCCTTGCAAAATATAATAATAAATCTAATGAATATATAGTTGAAATAGAAAAAGAGTTTAAAAAACTACATCAAACTTTTTGTCAGAAAATAGGTAGTTTTAAATTAACAATACATCTTTTCTTATTACCTTTAAATACAAAAAAAGATTTGATAAGATCTTTAGAGGAAAAACTTAAAACATGGCAAAATTTATGACAATAGAAAAATTACGAGATATATTAAGAAAAGATATTCCTACTAATATAGATAAATTTCAAGTTATAAAGGAAATAACAATTCTTGTTGCCTCAAATCAAATTGTGGGACAAGAGTTTGTTTTGCGTTTATTAGCTAAGAGAACAGAGTTTAAAGGATTTGACTCTATGATTGATACTTTGGTAAGACAGGTAGGTAGGTCTTTTTCCTTATTTAGATGAAGAGAAATTGTCTTTAAAAGATACAATAGCTTATGAAATACATCGACCTACAGGATTTAAAGAGAGTGTTGTTTTTCATCACGCTCAAGCTGAAGTGTATTACACTCTTTTAAAAGGAAAGAATGTTGTTTTAAGTGCCCCGACAAGTTTTGGAAAGAGCCTTATTATCGATTCAATTATAGCTTTTCAAAAGTATTTAAATATTATCATTATAGTTCCTACAATAGCATTGATTGATGAAACACGAAAACGTTTGTCTAAATTTAAAGATTTATACAAAATAATCACTCATCCAAGCCAATCTTATTCTAATAAAAACGTATTTATTTTAACTCAAGAAAGAGCAATAGAAATAATACCAAATATAGATGTAGATTTTTTTGTGATAGATGAGTTTTATAAATTAAATTTTCAAAATACAGATCAAGATAAGGAAAGATGTCTCGTTTTGAATCAAGTGTTTTATATGTTAGTAAAGAAAAATGCTCAATTTTATCTTTTAGGGCCAAATATTGAAGAAGTAACAAGAAAATTGTTAGATAATATTGAATTTAAATTTATAAAAACAGATTATAAAACAGTTATTTCAGAGCATCATAATGTAAATTTAAAGAAAAGAGAAGAGGCTATTACACGCCTTATTGAATTAGCTTCTTCTTTGGAAGAACCAACATTAATTTTTTGCCAATCTCCAGCAAGTGCTAATAAAGTTGCCAAAGCATTTTTAGATAGCAAAGGATTTGAAAAAACAAATAAAAATGACGAATTAGTTGATTGGTTAAAAAATAACTATCATTCTGAATGGATTTTACCAAATAGCTTAGGATATGCAATAGGTATCCATCATGGAGGTGTTCCTAGAGCAATAGCTCAAAAATGTGTTAATTTGTTTAATGAAGGAAAAATAAAATACCTTATTTGTACTTCTACTTTAATAGAAGGTATTAATACTAAAGCAAAAAATGTGATCATCTATGATAATAAAATAGCAAAAACTAAGTTTGATTATTTTACATTCAATAATATTTGTGGACGTTCAGGCAGAATGTTTTCTTATTTCGTAGGTCATGTATATCTTTTTTACGAACCACCTGTAGCAGAACTCCCTCTAGTAGAGTTTCCTATTTTTTCTCAACCAAAAGAAGTTTCTGAAAATCTACTAATCAATATTGATGAAAAGGATTTAAAAGAATCTTCAAAAGTTAAATTGAAAAAATATACTGAACAAGATATTTTATCTCAAGAAATATTAAAGAAAAACTCATATATAGATTTAAATAAGCAATTAAATCTAGCAACTTTCATTCATAGTAAGGTTGATGAAATACATAGTTCAATGTATTGGAAATCAATCCCTACAAATAACCAATTGAAATTTGCATGTGAGTTAATATGGGAATATTTTGTAAATTCAAAGAAAAAATATGGAATAATATCAGGGAAACAATTACATTTTAGAATAAATCAGTTTAGATATGCGAAAAATATAAAAAATTTTATTGCTGACGTTATTAAAACTGATAGAAATGTATTAGATGTTAATGAAGCAATTGAATTAGCATTTAATATTCAAAGGTATTGGATAAATTTTAAATTTCCACGTTACCTAATGACTTTGCAGGACATAGTCAATGATGTTTTTAAAAAATATAATCTTCAATTATGTGACTACTCATATTACGCTAGTTTAGTTGAATGTTATTTTATTTCTCCTTATGTTGTTCCATTAGATGAATATGGATTACCTATACCTATATCAGTTAAGATAGGCAAGACAGAAAATATTTCATCTAATATTGATGAGGCTTTAGAACAATTACGAAATTTCACTCCTTCACAACAGAATTTCTTAAAAGTGGAACGAGAGTTTATAAATGATTTTAAATTATATATATAATGTAACTCTCTATTTTCTAATGCACTAACTCCTAACTTCTAACTCCTATATTCTTTTTATACAAAAAAGTTTTGGTATTAAAAAAAATAGTTGTACCTTTGCGCCCTGAATATAAATAACATATTAATAAATAGAGAAAAAATGGCAAGAGTTTGTGACTTAACAGGCAAAAAAGCATTGGTGGGCAACAACGTGTCGCACGCAATGAACAAAACGAAACGTAAATTTAATGTAAACCTCCGTACCAAACGCTTCTTCATTCCTGAAGAAAACCGTTGGATTACCCTAAAAGTATCGGCAGCTGCTATCAAAACTATCGACAAAAAAGGTATCTACGAAGTGCTTAAAGAGGTAGAACGTAACGGATATATTAACTAAATTTTAAAAACAATAGTAAAATGGCTAAAAAAGGAAATAGAATTCAGGTTATATTGGAGTGCACCGAGCACAAAGAATCTGGCTTACCAGGAACTTCTCGTTACATCACTACCAAAAACAAAAAAAATACTCCAGATAGATTAGAACTTAAAAAGTTTAACCCTATCCTAAAGAAAGTAACTGTTCATAAAGAAATTAAATAATTAAAACGTTATGGCAAAGAAAACAGTAGCAACACTACAAGGTAAATCAAAAAAGCTTACTAAAGCTATCAAAATGGTGAAATCACCTAAAACAGGTGCCTATACTTTCGTAGAAAGCGTCATGGCTCCTGAGCTCGTTGATGAATTTTTGAAGAAGAAATAATTAAATTTTCTCTATTTTTATCATATCTGAAAAGCTGTCGTGAGACAGCTTTTTTGCATATATAAACCTTTTTTATTACCTTTGCCCGAGTTTTTAGATTATAGTATAGTTATGGCATTTGAGTTTTTAAAAAATATCTTTTCTAAAGAGAAGAAAGAAACCCTAAACAAGGGCTTAGAAAAATCAAAAAATAGCTTTTTCGACCGTCTCGGCAAGGCTATTATTGGAAAATCAAAGGTAGATGAGGAGGTGCTTGATGACCTTGAAGAGGTACTCATCGCCAGCGATGTAGGGGTTAATACTACCCTAAAAATTATTGACCGCATAGAGGCACGTGTGGCTAAAGACAAATATTTAGGCACTTCTGAACTTAATAAAATCTTACGCGAAGAGATTGGTAGTCTACTGTCGGAAACGCACACTGGCGAGGCTACCGACTTTTCTCTCCCTGCTGACAAAAAACCATACGTAATGATGGTAGTAGGCGTAAATGGGGCTGGAAAAACAACTACTATAGGCAAACTAGCTAGTCAGTTTACTAAAAAAGGACTAAAAGTAGTCTTAGGGGCTGCCGATACTTTCCGCGCAGCAGCGATAGACCAGTTGCAAGTATGGGCTGATCGCACGGGAGTACCGATGATTAAGCAGCAGCTGGGTAGCGACCCTGCCTCGGTAGCCTACGATACTCTCACTTCTGCTGTAAAACAAGAGGCTGATGTAGTAATCATAGATACAGCGGGACGCTTGCACAACAAGATAAACCTGATGAATGAGCTAAGCAAAATAAAGCGTGTAATGCAAAAAGTAGTACCCGATGCTCCTCACGAAGTGTTATTAGTATTAGACGGCTCGACAGGACAAAACGCTTTTGAACAAGCTAAAGAGTTTACCAAAGCGACTGAAGTAACCGCCTTAGCCGTTACCAAGTTAGACGGCACTGCCAAAGGCGGCGTAGTAATAGGCATTTCAGACCAGTTCCAAATTCCAGTAAAATACATAGGCGTAGGCGAAGGAATTGACGATTTGCAAATATTCAACAAATATGAGTTTGTAGACTCATTCTTCCAACAATAAATACTATTTTAAGAGATAAAAAGAATCACTTTAGGTTATTTTAATTGAAAATATTAACTTTTCAAGAAGCCATAAATATCTGAAGTGATTCTTTTTTATAAAATAAAATCACTACATTATTTTATATCCAAAAAATATTCGTATATTTGTCGCCAAATTTAACAAAACTAACTAATATTTTTTTAGATATGTCAAACGACATCCGCATTCGAAAAGGGTTAGACATACTGTTGGAAGGGAAAGCTGATAAGACTACTAAGCAGCTCCCTCTTTCGGCATTGTATGCCGTTAAACCCAGTGATTTTCACAGAGTTATCCCTAAACTTTTACTACGTGAGGGGAATGAAGTGAAGGCAGGTGAAGCATTGTTCTTTTCTAAGAGTGATGAGCGTATCTTGTTCCCATCTCCTGTAAGTGGTACTATCAAGGAGATTATACGTGGCGAAAGACGTAAGGTCTTAGAAATACGTATAGCACCCAGCGAGGAGCAATCGTTTAAGAGCTATGGTGAAAAGAATGTGAACGAAATGCAGGGCGAAGACATTAAGGCACACCTACTTAGCAGTGGTTGTTGGCCTTTTATTAAGCAGCGCCCTTATGACGTAATTGCCAATCCTGACACTACTCCAAAAGCAATATTCGTGTCGGCTTGCAAAACTAACCCGCTTGCCCCAGACTACGACTATGTGCTAAAAGGTAAAGAAGAGGTGCTACAAACAGCCCTTACTGCCCTTTCTAAGCTAACTTCTGGCAAGGTGCACGTATCAGTGTTTAAAGACAGCTCTCTTTCTCCTTTCCGCAACCTCAAAAACATTGTTCTTCACAATGTTTCTGGACCTCACCCTGCTGGTAACGTCAGCACCCAAATAGCACGCATTAGCCCTATCAACAAGGGTGAAGTGGTATGGGTGGTTACTCCTCAGGACTTGGTAGTTATTGGTGAGCTTTTCCTTACTGGTAAACTCAACCTTACACGCACTGTAGCGCTTACAGGTTCTCGTATTGAAAACCCTCACTACGTAACCGCTATTGCAGGCGCTCAAATTAGTGGCGTAGTAGGTAGCCAAGTGAAAGACGTTGCTAACACTCGTATTATCAGTGGTGATGTACTTACTGGCACTAAGGTAGGTGAGAATGATTTCTTAGGTTTTTATGACGACCAAATCACAGCTATCCCTGAAGGAAATGATTATGATTTATTCGGTTGGGCAAAACCTATAGCTAACAAAGTATCTCTTACTCGTTCGCTTACTTTCTCGTGGTTGAATCCTAAGAAAAAGTACGACCTTAACACCAACACCAATGGCGAACACCGCGCTTTTGTGGTAACAGGTATGTATGAAGAAGTTTTTCCTTTAGATATCTATCCTATGCAGCTACTCAAAGCCTGCCTATATAAGGATTTAGACGAATTGGAAAACCTTGGTGCTTACGAAGTAGCTCCAGAGGACTTTGCGCTTACTGAATTTGTATGTGTGTCTAAACAGCCACATCAGCAAATTATCAGAGACGGACTTGATTTAATGATTCAAGAATTAGGATAATAACTTATAAACAGTAATACATCAGAAAATGTCAAACTATTACAAGCCTTCAGGAAAATTTTCACCCATAGCTTTTGCATATCTTTTATTAGTGTGTGCTATAGTAATGCCTATTTTAGGTACTATTTATGCATATGCTACGTGGTATATACCTATTATATACGTAAACTTTCTCATTACCTTTGGTTTTGGAGTTAGTATCTCTTTTGCAGTAAGCCTTTTAGTCATCAGATTAGGTAAAGTGCGCAACTATGGGCTTTCAGCACTTTTTGCTATTATTGCCTCATTGGTAGCTTATTACAGCCAATGGGTAGTATGGGTAGACTTAGTGCTAAACGCAGGAGAGGTTTACGGCAATAAGCAAATAGGCATATCAGTAAGTAATGTTCAATTTGAGCAACTGCTTTACTTAGCCACCCACCCAAGTGATCTTATTGATTTGATAATGCTTATCAATGAAGAAGGTACTTGGGGTATAAAGAGTATGACTGTAAGTGGTATTTTCCTTAGCATTATTTGGTTAATTGAGTTTGGAGCTATTATGTTCTTTGGTTTTATGGCTGCAGGTCGTTCAAAAGTACCTTTTAGCGAAGTTACCGAAGAATGGTTTAAAGAAGAAGAGTTACCCGCTTTTACTTATATAGACAACCCTAATAGCTTTAAGCAAGCCGCTGAACAAGGTAATTGGGAAGCATTAGCTGAAACTTTGCAGTTAGCAGATAGACAAGCAAGTCATAGCCTTTTTACGGCATACGTATCGGGGAATGATTACTACCTTTCTGTATATAATGTAAAGGCCAAGACAAATAGTAAAGGCAAAGTAGAGTTTGATACTGATGAGTTTATGAAATACTTACATATCAATAAAACTATTTATGATATGCTGAAAGCAAAAGCCTAATTTTAAGCTTTTGTTCTAATTCACAAATCAAAAGAAATAATTAACTTATTCATTAAGAAAATGAGTTTAAAAAGTAAATTAAATACATTAAAAGAAAAGTATAAAGGAACGAAGATGGAGACAACTTTCAACGCGCTCCACACATTCCTCTATACGCCTAATGAGGTAACCCACGGGGGTACCCACATTAAGGCTGCTGACGACCTAAAACGAACTATGAATATGGTGGTAATGGCACTTATTCCTTGTTTGATTTTCGGTATTTTCAATGCTGGCTATCAGCACCAAGTCGCTTTCGGAACTATTGAACCTCAGGCAGGTATGGCTTTCTGCAGCGGCGATTTCTGGAACTGGGCTAACTTCAGTATTGGTATTACTAAAGTACTTCCTTTAGTGATAGTATCATACGTGGTAGGTTTGGGCATTGAGTTTATCTTTGCTACTATCCGCAAACACGAAGTAGAAGAAGGTTATTTAGTAACCGGTATGCTAGTACCTCTTATCGTACCTATTGACATTCCTCTTTGGATGCTAGCTGTAGCTGTAGCTTTTGGGGTAATTATAGGTAAAGAAGTATTCGGTGGTACAGGTATGAACATCTTGAACCCAGCACTAACTATTCGTGCGTTCTTATTCTTTGCTTACCCTACCTCTATGACAGGTGATAAAGTATGGGTAGAAGGAGCTGTACAACGCGCTAAAGACATAGCTGCTGGAGCTAATTTAGATGCCGTATCAGGAGAAACAGTTTTAGGTAATTTAGCACAAGGACAAACGGGTACTTACCAAGTATCAGACTTGTTTTTTGGTTTTATACCTGGTTCAGTAGGTGAGACCTCTACCCTACTCATTATCTTAGCTGGTCTATTCCTTATTTATACCAAAATTGCTTCTTGGCGTATAATGGTAAGTATGTTTGTAGGTGCTTGGGTAATGGGTGCTATCTTCAACTGTTTAGCCCCAAGTATGGAAGGCACACAGTTTTACGCTTTGTGGAGTTTGCCTGCATATGAGCACTTACTTATAGGAGGTTTGGCTTTCGGAGCTGTATTTATGGCTACCGACCCTGTAACAGCAGCACAAACTAATACAGGTAAATATATCTATGGATTCTTAGCAGGTTTTATAGCGATTGCTATCCGTTGTTTCAACCCTGCCTACCCAGAAGGTGTAATGCTTGCTATCTTATTGATGAACGTACTGGCTCCTACTATCGATCACTTCGTAGTACAAGCCAATGTGTCTCGTAGAAAAAAACGTTTAAAATTATCAACTGCTAAAACCGCATAATTATGGCAATCAAGACAGAAAGTAATTCGTATACAGTGATTTTCGCCATTATAATGGTGGTAATCGTAGGTGCGTTGCTCGCTGGTATCTCGTCAGCGTTAAGTAGCGATATCAGCAACAATAAAAAGTTAGAAAAGAAACAGAATATCCTCTACGCTATGGGCGTAAATCACAACGAAGGTGAGCTCGGAGGAGGTAAAGTAGAGTTTCTTTCTACTACCGATGCTGAAAAAGAGTTTCCTAACTATGTGAAAGAGCAATACCTTATCAAAGGAAATACCGCTGAAAAAGTAGAAGGTGCTAACGACCTTATCAACTTCAATGGTCATCGTGAAGGTTTACCTCTTTACGTAGGTGAAAAAGATGGAGCTACCCTCTATATAATTCCCGTAAGCGGACGTGGTTTGTGGGATGCTATTTGGGGATATATAGCTGTAGATAAAGACCTTATCGTACGTGGTGTTTTCTTCGACCACAAAGGTGAAACTGCTGGTTTAGGAGCTAACATCAAAGAACGTTTCTTTATGGACGACTTTATTGGGGAACATTTATTGGATGCCGCAGGTAACTTCCAAAGCATTCAAATTTCAAAAAGTAATGGTGACCCAGAAAACAAACGTAAAGAAGATGGGAAAATTGATGCTATTGCAGGAGCTACCCTTACTGGTAATGGAGTGCAAGCGATGATAAGCGATGGCATAGAGCCTTATATATCCTATATTAAAAGTTTAAACAAATAAGAGACTATGGGACTATCAAAAAAAGATACAAAATTAGTAACTGACCCTCTATGGGATAACAACCCCGTAACAGTACAAGTGTTAGGTATCTGTTCTGCCTTAGCGATTACAGCTCAGCTGAAAGCCGCTATCGTAATGAGCCTTTCATTTACCTTTGTGCTTGTAATGGGTAACGTAACCATTTCTTTGCTTAGAAATGTGATTCCACCAAAAATTCGTATCATCGCTCAGCTGATAGTAGCTGCTGCCTTAGTAATTGTGGTGGACTTTGTTCTGAAAGCTTATGTATATGACCTTAGCAAACAGCTATCAGTATACGTAGGGCTTATCATCACCAACTGTATTTTGATGGGACGCTTTGAGGCATTTGCTTTAGGTAACCCTCCAGGAAAATCGTTCTTAGATGCTATTGGTAACGCAGGTGGTTACTCTATCGCCTTGCTTATCGTAGCCTTCTTCCGCGAACTATTAGGTTCTGGCACTTTGCTCGGCTTCCAAATATTAGGAGACCCTATCAAGAAAACAGGAGCTTATGCCTTAGGCTACGAAAACAACGGTTTTATGTTGTTAGCTCCTATGGCTTTGGTAACCTACGGTATAGTAGTGTGGGTACAACGCTCACGCAACAAAGCCTTAATAGAAGACAGTCATTAATCATTTAAAAAGAAAAGAAAATGTTAGAATATTTAACACTGATTTTTAAATCAATATTCGTAGAGAATATGATTTTCGCTACCTTTTTAGGTATGTGTTCGTACTTGGCTGTATCTAAAAAAGTGTCGACTGCTATAGGATTAGGAGCTGCCGTAGTATTTGTACAAACCCTAACAGTACCTATGAACTGGTTACTCAATGAGTACATACTCAAAGAAGGTGCTTTGCGCTGGTTGGGTGAAGAATATGCTAATTATGATTTGAGCTTCCTTACCTACATTTTGTTTATCGCTACTGTAGCTACAATGGTACAGTTGGTAGAGATTATAGTAGAGAAGTTCTCTCCATCATTGTATAACTCATTAGGTATCTTCTTGCCACTGATAGCCGTAAACTGTGCTATCTTAGGAGGTTCACTCTTTATGCAATCGCGTGCTGAAGTGATTCACTCTTTCGGGCTTTCAGTAGCTTACGGGGTGAGTTCAGGATTAGGTTGGGCTATCGCTATCTTGGCGTTGGCAGCTATACGCGAAAAGATACGTTATTCGCACGTACCAGCTCCTTTGCGCGGCTTAGGTATCACTTTCATCACCACAGGGCTTATGGCTATTGGCTTTATGAGTTTTGGTGGTATGCTAACAGGTGGTAGCAGCAAAAAAGAAGAGCCTAAGAAAGAAACCACTATCCAACAAGAAGTTAAAACTGATAATTTAGCCAATAACACAAAAGATTTAAGCAATGATATTAGCAAGTGAAATATTAACAACTATTGCAGTAACGGTAATAGGGTTATTAGTAATAATCCTTCTGTTAGTAGCCGTTTTACTATATGTAAAGCAGAAACTAACCCCTTCCGGCCCTGTAAAAATCACTATCAATAAAGATAAAGTAATAGAAGTGCCTATCGGTGGTTCATTGCTTTCTACTTTGGGTAACGAGAAGATTTTCTTGCCATCAGCTTGTGGTGGTAAAGGGTCTTGCTTGCAATGCGAATGCCACGTATACGAAGGGGGTGGCGAAGCCCTCCCTACTGAAACCCCTCACTTTACTAAAAAAGAACTTAAAGAGGGAGTACGTTTGGCGTGCCAAGTGAAAGTAAAACAAGATATGCAAATAGGTGTACCCGAACAAGTATTTGGTATCAAAAAATGGGAAGCTAAGGTGGTAAGCAACTACAACGTTGCCTCTTTCATCAAAGAGTTTGTGGTAGAAATCCCTGAAGATATGGATTACAAACCTGGTGGATATATACAAATAGAAATCCCTGCTTGCGAGGTAAAATACACTGACATCGACATCACTGCACACCCTAAAGAACACCCAGGTGAGCCTGATAAGTTCAAAATGGAATGGGATAAGTTTAAACTATGGCCTTTAGTGATGAAAAACCCAGAACCTGCAGAGCGTGCTTACTCTATGGCTTCTTATCCTGCTGAAGGACGTAGAATTATGCTAAACGTACGTATCGCTACACCACCATTCGACAGAGCTAAAGGTGGCTGGATGGATGTAAACCCTGGGGTAGCCTCATCATACATTTTCTCTCGTAAACCAGGTGATAAGGTTACTATATCAGGCCCTTATGGTGAGTTCTTCATCAACGAATCTAATGCCGAGATGCTTTATGTAGGGGGAGGTGCTGGTATGGCACCTATGCGTTCGCACTTGTATCACCTCTTCAAAACCCTAAAAACCAATAGAAAAGTTACTTATTGGTACGGAGGTCGTTCAAAACGCGAGTTGTTCTATGTAGAGCACTTCCGCGAATTAGAGCGCGAGTTTCCTAACTTCAAATTCTTTATCGTACTTTCTGAACCGCTACCAGAAGATAACTGGAAAGTGAAGAAAGATATCAATGACCTTGAAGGTGATGGATTCTTAGGATTTGTACATAATGCTGTAATCAAACAGTATTTGAAGAAACACGATACCCCAGAAGATATAGAATTGTACTTCTGTGGCCCTCCGATGATGAACAAAGCTGTTCAGAAAATGGGACAAGACTTTGGTATGCCCGATGAAAATATTCGTTTCGACGACTTTGGTGGTTAATAACTATCTACATTATACAAAATCCGACTTAGTAATAGGTCGGATTTTTTTATGATATAGATAAGGTTTCTTTTCGTTCTTTTATAATTGTGGGGTGACTGATAATCTCTAAACTCATAACTTTATCTGCCAGATTAATACCAACGCTTAAAAGTCCTTTTCCTTCATTGATGTAATAATACCATATCTTTCGGTCAGTAAAAAGTTTTTCATCAGTATAGAAAGGGTGTCCTAAGGTAGATTCGACAAGAAGACTATCATCTCCAAAACGGATGGGAATATACAGTGTTTGTAAAATATGATTAGCTATTTCAGTAAGTTCTTTATGCGGTAAAATATCCTCAAAACTAATAGCAGAGAGAAAATCACTATTTCTTTCCTTAAAACAGATAATATAATACCCCAAACAATCGGCTATACCTTCTATGCTGGCATAATAAAAAGGGATAGTTTCAACAGAAGAAATGAAATTAATAAGACTAAAATCTTCAATATTTATATTCATAAAATGAATTGTTGTTTCCTATGAGAGGTCTTTTGAGTGCAAAAATAGGAATAATTGTTAGAATTAGAGGGATTTCCAAAAAATATTGTACCTTTGTCAATATTTTTAAATCATAGTGTTATGAAAAAGATATTTGCAATCCTTGTATGCGCCTTGGTGTCGTGTACCAATCCAGAAGAAGCAATAAAGGCTTATCTGCAACAAAAAGAAATCATAGGCTTACAATCAGCTGAAAAACAAAATGAACTCTTAGGGCAATCTCCTATGGCTTTTAAACAAAGTATGCAGGCAATAGCCCAACAATACACCGAAATACTCAAGAACTTGCCAGCAGATTTCGTAGCTAAAGAAGAGAAAGCTAACCGCTATCAACAGTTGGTTATAGTATCGGAATATCTGTTGAATCACCGTAAATATACTGAAGAAGAAGCTCCTGCTATCAAAGAGTTACAAGATTTATGTACTGCAGTAGATTTAGACAATGCTACTGATTTTAATGATTATCCTGAGTATCAAGCTTTAGTACACAATATTTTTAAGCTACGTATCTATTCTTATAAAGTACAATATGAGTTCAATGACCCTTGGGGAAAGATTTTAGCTGACTTCAAAACAATTAAATCAGAAAACATCAAGGAAGCACTAGCCCCTTTGCTCATAGAAGGGGTTTCACCTACTTCGGCAGCTACTACTAACGAAGAATTAATGGCTTTAATACCACAAATAATAAAAAACACTGAGCTTCTACAAGAACTCAACCAGCGAATAAATTTGGTTAATAAACTCAAATCAGGACAACCGTTCCCACCTTTTGAAGGAGTAGTAGATATGAATGATAAGTCCATAAATTTTGAGCAACTAAATCTAAAAGGAAAAATGCTCTTCATCGATATTTGGGCAACTTATTGTCCTGATTGCAGAAAAGAACTCCCTTTCTTAGAAACCTTACAGCAAACTTATAAAGGCAAACCCGTTACTTTTGTAAGTATTTCGGTAGACCGCGATAAAGAAGCGTGGAAAAAAATGGTAAAAGAGAAGAAACTAAGCGGTATTCATCTCTATGCTTCACCAGAAACAAAAGAATTATTCAAAAAACTATATGATTTGCGAAGTATTCCGCGTTATATGTTAGTAGATAAAGAAGGTAATATCATTTCTATCAATGCTCCAATGCCAAGTAAAAGTACAGCATTAGAAAGCCTCATCAACTTATAAGACAAATTTTAGGATTTTTTTTTGGTCTTTAACAAAATATTTTGTAATTTTGTTGCCGAAAAATAAGTTTATAGTCATAAATAAACCAACAGCTTTATGAAAAGATTGTTACTTTTATGTGGAATATGTTGTTCTACATTTGGTTTTGCACAAAGCAAACCTAACATTGTACTCATCGTATCTGATGACCATTCTTATCAAACCATTGGGGCTTATAACAACGGGCAAACCGATGCCACCCCTGCTATTGATAAGTTAGCTAAAGAGGGAGTTACTTTCAACAAAGCATTTGTAACCAACTCTATTTGTGGCCCTAGTAGGGCTTGTATCTTAACGGGGAAATACAGCCATAAAAACGGATTTATGGATAATGAAACCTCGCATTACAACTCGTCTCAGCAGCAGTTTGTTAACCTTCTACAACAAGGTGGCTATCAGACCGCTTGGATAGGTAAATATCATTTAGGTGATGACCCTAAAGGCTTTGACTTCTTCAAAATATTGGTAGACCAAGGCAGGTATTTCAACCCCGACTTTATCATTGAAGGTAAAAAACGTGTACGCGAGCAAGGGTACGTGAGCAATATCATAGAAGACGAAGCAGAAAAATGGCTTGATAGACGGGATATGAACAAACCTTTCTGTTTAGTAGTAGGACACAAGGCTGTACACCGCACTTGGATGCCTGACCTACCTGAATTAGGAGCTTATGAGCATGTTAATTTTCCCCTACCAGACACTTTCTTTGATGATTATGCTACTCGTGTGCCTGCAAGTATGCAAGAAATGGCTATTGGAAAAGATATGCGTATGGGTTATGATTTAAAAATGTTTAAAAATGAGAAAGATGTAGCACAAGACGCTAACTTCTCTCGAATGACAACTGCTCAATTTGCTGCTTATAACGATTTTTACAACCCTATCAGAAGTGAATACTTCAAGGAAAACATCAGCGGAAAAGAATTAGCAAAATGGAAGTTCCAACGGTATATGCGCGACTATCTTTCTACTGTAAAATCAATGGATAAGAACATTGGGCGTATGCTCGACTACCTTGAAAAACACAATTTAAAAGACAATACTATTATTATTTACCTTTCAGACCAAGGTTTTTATATGGGTGAACACGGATGGTTCGACAAGCGTTGGATGTACGAAGAATCTTTCCGTACCCCTATGATAGTTTCATACCCTAAGCTCTTCCCTAAAGGCACTACTAACGATGATTTTGTATTAAACATCGACTTAGCTCCTACTTTCTTAGAACTAGCAGGAGTAAAAGTGCCTGAAGATATACAAGGTAAATCTTTCTTGTCTTTATTTGCTAAAAAAGCAAAACCTATCCGTAATCAATTGTTCTACCACTATTACGAAAATGGAGAACATGCTGTATCACCACATTTTGGGGTTCGTACTGACCGCTATAAACTTATCCGTTACTACAAACGTTGTAATACTTGGGAATTATTTGACCTTAAAAAAGACCCTAAAGAATTGCAAAATGTATACGGACAAAAAGAATATCAGAAAATCACTAAAGAATTAGAAAACTTACTACTAAAAGAAATTCGCGATAAGAAAGATGACCTTGCTGAAAAAGTATTCTTCAACAAAGAATTCCCAATACAAAAATAACTATGCTGCGACAGTTTTTACTCTTGTTATTCCTATGGGTATGCGGCAACGGATATGCTCAGACCTTAGATTCTATTTTTGAAAATCCGGCAG
This sequence comes from Capnocytophaga leadbetteri, assembly GCF_003054025.1. Lineage (GTDB taxonomy): Bacteria > Bacteroidota > Bacteroidia > Flavobacteriales > Flavobacteriaceae > Capnocytophaga > Capnocytophaga leadbetteri. The sequence goes on along the minus strand of NZ_QBKG01000002.1, from coordinate 183,954 downwards.
TACAAGAAATAAACCGGATGCCAATGCGTGCCTCTTATTTCCCTTTTGATGAAATAAGTAAAGCAAAAAATGGGTTGCCTTCTAATTCTACACGCTATTTAAGTCTGAATGGCGAGTGGTCATTCCTTTGGAAAAACGATTATAAGCAACTTCCTAAAAATTTCTATAAGAAAGATTACAAGGAAGAGAAATGGGATAAGATAACTGTACCTGCCAATTGGGAGATGAAAGGTTATGGCATTCCTATTTACGTAAATGCTTCATATGAGTTTAACCAAAAGAATCCCACTCCTCCTGATATTCCTGATGATTTAGCTCAAAATGCAGGTGTATATCGCAAAGTATTTGAGCTACCTTCTGCTTGGAAAGACGAAAAGGTTTACCTACATTTAGGAGCTGTAAAATCAGCATTTAAACTCTATATCAATGGTACTTTTGTAGGAGTTGGCAAAGACAGTAAGTTAGCTTCGGAGTTTGATATCACTCCTTATCTAACCTCTGGAAAGAACCTAATAGCTATGGAAGTAAGACGATGGACGGATGCTAGTTATTTAGAGTGTCAAGATATGTGGCGTTTTTCGGGTATTTCGCGTGATTGCTACCTATATATGCGCCCTAAAACACACTTTTATGATCTTAATATACAATCAACCTTAAGCAATAATTACGCAGATGGACGACTCATTGCTTCGGTAGAGGTGTGGAATGAAACCATTCAAGATAAATCAAAATATCAAGCGGAACTATCTGTATACTACAAAGATAAGCTACTTTATCAGGAGAAGAAAAATACTACAGCCTTAAAAAGAGCTTTTGGCAAAACAGAGTTACAATTTCAAGCAGACTTTCCTCAAGTGAAAGCGTGGAGTGCAGAGTTGCCCCACTTGTATAGGTTGCAAATGGTGTTATACGATGCTGAAGGTAAAGTAAAAGAAGTCATTAGTCGCCCTATAGGTTTTAGAACTGTGGAAATAATAGGCGCTAACTTATTAGTAAATGGCAAGCGCATCTTGATAAAAGGTGTAAACCGACACGAAACAGACCCTTATACAGGTCAGGTAGTATCGCGTGAAAGTATGGAAAAAGATGTAATGCTAATGAAAGCTCTCAACTTTAATGCAGTACGTACTTGTCATTATCCTGATGACCCTTATTTCTATGACCTATGTGATCAATACGGACTTTATGTAATGGATGAGGCTAATGTAGAAAGCCACGGAATGCATTATGAAGTAGATAAAACACTTGCTAACGATACCCAATGGGAATACGCCCACCTATTGAGAATGCAACGAATGGTGATGCGTGACAAAAACCACCCTTCTATCATCATTTGGAGTATGGGCAATGAGGCTGGTAATGGATGGAATTTCTATAAAGGTTACAGAATGATGAAAGGGTTAGACCCTACTCGTCCTATCCATTATGAGTTGGCTCATTACGACTGGAATACCGATATTGAATCGCGTATGTACAGACGTATTCCTTTCTTATTAGAGTATGCTTTGAGTCATCATCAAAAACCTTTCTTACAATGTGAATACGCTCACGCTATGGGCAATAGTTTAGGAAACTTTCAAGAATATTGGGACGTTTATGAGCATTACCCTAAGCTACAAGGCGGTTTTATATGGGATTTCGTAGACCAAGGTATATATAAAACACTACCCAACGGGAAGAAAATACTGACATACGGAGGAGATTATGGGGATAAAGACACTCCAAGTGACAATAACTTTCTTATCAATGGAGTTATAGCTTCAGACAGAAGTTTACATCCACATTCTTACGAAGTACGAAAGGTACAACAAGAAATAGGATTTCAGTACAAGAACAATGTACTTACCCTGCGTAATAAGCACTTTTTCAAAGATTTGTCAAATTATGAAATACAATGGAAGTTACTAAAAGAGGGTAAAGAAGTACAAAAAGGTAGTATCACCAACCTTGTAGTCTTGCCTCAAACTGAAGCTACTATTGCAATGCCTAACAACTTATTGGTAGATAAACAAGCAGAGTATATACTACAATATACTGCTGCTTTGAAAGAAGATGAAGGGTTATTAAAAAAAGGAACTGAATTAGCCTTTGCTGAGTTTCCTTTGACAAGCTATCAGCCAGCAAAAGTAGAAGAAGATAGCACTCCTATTAATATAGAAGAAACATCTACTTATATCTTACTAACAAACAAGAATTTCAGTTCTAAAATTGATAAAACAACAGGTAAATGGACTTCTTTCAAAGTGAAAAAAGAAGAGCTTTTTGCACCCGAAGGTTTAGAAGTAAATCTATGGCGTCCAGGTACTGACAACGACTTTGGTGCTGGGCTACCTAAGAAATTACAATATTTACAAAATGCTGATAGTAAAGCAAAAGAAATAAAAGTTAGTGCTGAGTCTCTACCTTCAGAACAAGTAAAGGTAACCATTCAAAAACAATTAGTGGAAGGGAGTATCGCATACAAACAAGAGTTGCTTTTTGATGGAAAACCTTCTGTAATAGTAAGTAATACTTTTAAGCCTTTAAAAGATGATAAAACACTTACCTTTAAAATTGGGAATCACCTTACTCTATTGCCTTTTGAACGCATTCAATGGTATGGAAGAGGTCCTTGGGAAAGTTACCAAGACAGAAAAACCTCTTCTTTAGTAGGGTTATATGAAGGAAGTATTGAAGCGCAAGCACATCCTTATGTACGTCCACAAGAAACAGGAAATAAAACAGAGGTGCGCTGGGCAAAACTAATGAAAAAAGGCGTTACTCTTGCTATATATAGCACTGACAAGTTGCTAAATGTAAATGCTTTGCCTTATAGTCCTGAGCAATTATTTCCTGGTATTGAAAAAGGGCAAACACATTCAGGTGAACTTACTCTAAGCAAAAACACTCATTTAGACATTGATTTACAACAATTAGGTCTTGGAGGAGATAATAGTTGGGGCAACCTACCTATGGAACAATATTTATTGTATTTGTATAGACCTTATAGTTATTCTTACAGATTAGTCGCTGAATAAATTATTATCTTAACTCTATTCCCTAAAAATTAATATGGGGGTATTTCATAGTAAATATCTCCATTTTTTGTTGTAATTGTATTAAAAATTGCTGATGTTTTTCTGTATCAGGGTTAAACGGACGATGTAGAAAAGCCTTCTGAATACTTTCTGCTTGCTTCATATCCATTTGAGTAGCTGTATCTATATAAGTAGCTACCAAGCGCTCCCATATATAATTTATTGCCATTTCTGAAGGATGCACCATATCATTAGCATAAAATCGATAGTCGCGAAGTTCATCTAAAAGCAACTCATAAGCTGGAAAATAAGTATAATAACCAGAAGTAATTAGAGGATAAAGTGCCGAGAAAAGTTGCGACTTACTTACTTGGTTTTCTAAAAAACCATCTTTAATATGCCGTACAGGAGAAATAGTAATAACTAACTGCATTGAAGGATTAATTTGCTTTAGCAATTGAGCTATACGAATAAGACTCTCTCCTATTTCTTCTATTGATAGAAGCCTTTTAGAAAAATGTTGTTGAGGAAGTTTATGGCAGTTAGCTACTATTCTATCAGTACTATTATAGATATACACCCAAGCTGTACCAAGCGTAAGAAAACAGAAATTAGCTCTATGCAATGTATCATAAAGCAATGTCTGTTGCCTGTTAGCTAAAGATATTGACTCTTTGAGTGAAATATGACTCATATCCGAGTGAAAATCAAAACTATGCCATAGTTCATTATGAAGAAAAAAGTCTTCAGCTATATAAGGTATTGACTGTAGAGCTCGAGTAATAATATTCTCAATAGCCAAAGGATGAAAGAGAATGCCAAAGGGATTAAGTGTTATCGGAAACTTGTAATAAGCAAACTTCTCACCCATATTCACAGCAAAACAAGAGCCTAAACTCACAATACGACTATGATAAGTAATAGAAGTATCAACCTTAGAAATAGGAATAATTGTTCTAAAATCCACTGATATAAAAAATTATAAGTTTTGACGCTCAAGGTCTAATAAAAACTTCTTTCTATCAAGACCTCCTGCATAACCTGTAAGCGTTCCATTAGTACCAATCACACGATGGCAAGGTATTATTATAGAAATACGGTTCTTCGCATTAGCATTGGCTACTGCTCTTACTCCCTTAGGATTGCCTACTGCTATTGCCTGCTCTTTATAAGTACGAGTTTCTCCATAAGGTATTGTTTGTAGTACTCTCCACACTTCTTCCTGAAAAGAAGTACCAATAAGCTGTATAGGAAGCGTAAATTCCTTTCTTTCTTTAGCAAAATATTCATTCAATTGGTGTGCTAATTCTAAAAGCAATGGCGTATCTTTCTCCTCATCATCAGTAATTTTAAAATGTTGCATTGCTATAGTTTGGTCTATTAGTAATGTTTTACTATCGAAAAAATCAAGTAAGCAGATAGCTTCATCGGTTGCCATTGCTATCATCACTCCTATTGGAGTTATAATTTTCTTTTTATATAGTTTTTTCATTAACAGTTTAGGACACAATTCTTTCAACAATATCTCATTTCTAACTTATAAAACTCAGCAGTGCCAATTCGTAACTCTTCATACCAAAACCTACTATGCACCCTTTCACTACTGGCGATAGATACGAATGATGCCTAAAAGCCTCACGAGCAAAGGTATTTGATATATGCACCTCTACCACTAGTGTAGATACTGCTTTTACTGCATCTGCTAATGCCACTGAGGTATGCGTATACCCTCCTGCATTAAGTATGATACCATCATAAGTAAAACCTATTTCTTGTATTTTATCAATAAGACCCCCTTCACTATTGCTCTGGAAATAATGTAATGCTACTTCTGGGTATTGAGTTTGAAGCAGTGCTAAATAATCTTCAAAAGTCTGACTTCCATATACTTCTGGTTCTCTTTTACCTAAAAGATTTAGGTTAGGCCCATTTATAATCATTATTTTTTTCATATCTATTTATTTTTCTTCTTTATTTATTACTTCCCTCACTTTATTTAAAATTGCCTCTACTGTAATTGTTTCTATCGCTTTATCATATCCTTTAGGATATTTCTTGCCATAAACTGAAGTAGGAACAAGTGGAAAATGTGTTCTATCTGCCAAAAGAGCATTTTCTATCGGCTGAGCATACGGATAAAAACCAGCGTATGGATGGGTCACGCCCCAAATAGTAATAGTTGGTACTCCATACATAGCCGATAGATGTGCATTACCGCTATCCATAGCTACCATCACATCTAACCTAGAAATAAGTTCTAACTCTTGCTTAAATGATAGCTTCCCTACCATATTCTCAGCATTAGGTAAGCATATTTGCTTTACTTTTTCCTCTTCTTTCTTTCCTCCTCCGAATATATATATTTTACCATTAGGATATTGCGCTGAAAGTTGCTGAATCACTTCACACATCTTCTCAAAAGGGTACTGTTTCCCCTCATACGAAGCAAAAGGAGCCACCCCTATATTCACTGTTTCACTTAACATTCTTTGTACTGTTTCACTTATATCGGGCGGTGAAAGCAGATAATTTTCTGTTAGATCTATAGGAAATCCCAAAGTAGCAAACACATCAGCATAACGCTGATAAGAGGGCTTTAGAGGGTGAAATGACTTAAAGCGGTAACGAGTAAGTGCCTGTTTTTCTATGCGTCCCTTATTTATTTGGGCAAAAGGTATCCCACTTCCTTTGAAATACAATCTCAAAACATTAGTACGCAATACGTTATGAATATCAGCCACTCCATCTATTCCTTTAGCTTTCAACTCCTTATACAGTCTATAGAGTCCACATAGTCCTGCGTGTTTGCCATTTAGCTCAGGCGAAAACACTTCCAAATTAGGAATATGTGCAAACATAGGAGCAAAGAGTGGACGCGTAACATACGTAATTTTCACCTCTGGATATTGGTCAGCAAATGCAGTTACTATAGGTACACTGATAGCTACATCTCCCATTGCTGACATTCTAAAAATAGCGATATGTTCCATTTTGTTTTGGTATTAAATATTTTATTGTTACTTTTGGCAGCTGAAAAACACCTACTTGTAATCAAAAAAACAGGGTTAACTATAGTGCAAATGTAGTAATTATTTTTTAATTTTTATATATTATGAAGCATTTATTTTTAGTTTTTTTTATTGCTCAGTGCATCTGGGCACAAGAGCCAAGCGTTTTTGACTTTTCTAAGAGCCTACGCATCGACTTCAATTTGCTTACCGACGCCCAGCATACTGAAGTACTTTTTCAACAACTGAAGAAAGAACCATATTGGGGTGGCCCCACTCATCAGCTTATCGCACCTAACTGGGGTAGTTTCAGACTGCTGGTATTAGATGGTTCAAAAATCGTCTTTTCAAAAGGTTTTAACTCACTTTCTAACGAGTGGGCTGCTATCGATGAGGCTAAAAACGAAAAACGCCTCTTTTATCACGCTATTCAAATTCCGTTTCCTAAAAAAAATCTAAGGGTACAGATTGATCAACGTGACCGTGAGGGTGTTTTTCACCCACTTAGCAGCCGCGAAATACGCCCTGACGATTATTTTATTAAGGTAGAAATGCCTATCAATTACCCTTCAAAAGACCTACTAATAAACGGCTCCCCTTCTGAAAAAGTAGATTTGGTTATTCTTGCTGAAGGTTATACAGCTGCTGAAGCCGATAAGTTTTATGCTGATGCCCAGCGTATGACCGACTATATGTTCACTATTCCTCCTTTCGACAAACTCAAAAAAGACTTCAATGTGCGCGCTATTGCTGTACCTTCTGCTGAAAGTGGTACTGATGTGCCCGGTAAAAATGTTTACCGAAACACAGCGTTCAATTCTTCTTTTTACACTTTTAATCAGGAACGTTACCTCACTACCAACAGTCTGAAAGAAATAGCTGATGTAGCGGCTGCAGTACCTTATGACCAACTATATGTATTAGTCAATACCCCTATTTATGGCGGAGGTGGTTTTTACAATCATCTTAATTTAGGCACTGCCGACAACGAACTCTCTGAAAAGGTGTATATACACGAGTTCGGACACGGTTTTGTGGGACTTGCCGATGAGTATTACTACGATTGGGATCCTACTTTTCAGGATATGTACAACCAAAAAATAGAACCGTGGGAAGAAAACATCACCACTTTAGTTGATTTTGGTAGTAAATGGAAAGATATGGTGGAGAAAAATACCCCTATCCCTACCCCTCGTACTAAAAAATACAAAAAAGTAGTAGGTGCTTTTGAAGGAGGAGGGTACACCAGCAAAGGGGTTTATAGCCCTATGCAAGACTGCCGTATGAAGTCTAATGAGCCTAAAGGTTTCTGCCCTGTCTGCGAAAGAGCCATACAGAAAATTGTTAATTTTTACACCAAATAACAACAGCGTACAAATAAAAAACTTTGCCAAAGCCTTTTACATCCTTGGCAAAGTTTTTTATTTTATTTTATCTTCTAATCTTTTGGCAAAATGCCTTTACTATTTCTGCCGAAATCCTACCTGCTTCTTCTACAAATTCGTTATACGAAATAGCATTACCTTCGCCAGCTTTGTCTGATATAGCACGAAGCATCACAAAAGGGACTCCTAACAGATAACAAGTTTGAGCTATAGCAGCAGCCTCCATTTCTACCGCTTTGGCTTGCGGAAAAGTATTAGCGATCTGCTGCAAACGTTCAGGTGATGAAATAAAAGCATCACCACTCACTACTTGCCCATAATGTAAGCGATACTGATGTTGTGCTGCTACTTCTTTCAGTTGTGCTGACCATTGAACATCTGCTATAAAAGCGGGAGGCATCTGCGCCTGCTGCCCTATTTCATAACCAAAAGCCGTTACATCTACATCGTGATGACGTACTTCAGTAGCTAAAATAATATCGTGCACTGAGGTATCAGCTAATCCTCCAGCAGTACCTGTATTAATAATAAGTGAGGGGTTATATTTTTCTATTAACAAAGTAGTAGCCACTGCAGCACTTACTTTACCGATACCCGAAAGTAGCACTACAACCTCTGTACCACAGAGTGTCCCCTCATAAAATGCAAAACGCCCTATTTTTGTTTCCTTACAATCTATAATGGTAGCCCTGAGAGTATTAATCTCCAGCTCCATAGCGCCTATAATTCCTATCATTACAATAAATTAAAAAAAGGGACTGCTCAGTTTCAAAAGAACAGCCCCCTACTATAAATATGAACTTTATCTATTATTTCTTTTCTACCAATAGTGGTTTTAAGTTTTCAGTTATATATGTTTCTATCTTATTATCCTCTCCACTATATATTAAGAGTGCTTTTAATTCCGGATGTTTTGCTAAAAACTCCTTACTTTTTTCAAGACCTATAAGCATAAACATAGTAGCATACGAATCTGACTCGCGTGCAGATTTGGTAACTACGGTAGCACTTAGCATTTCACTTTCCAAAGGTTTACCTGTAGAAGGGTCGATAATATGCACAAAGCGTTTCCCTGTACCATCTATCCACACACGGCGGAAGTTTTCATCAGTAGAGACAGCTTCGTCTGTGAGTTTTAGAGTCACTTCAGAATAATTAGAGTCTAATTCGTAAGGGTCTATCACATTTACTACCCAAGGTTTTCCTTCTACAGTATTCTTACCACTTACTTTTATTTCACCGGCTACTTTTACCACATAGTCATTAATGCCTTTACTTTGTAAAAAGTCTCCAATTACATCTGCAGTATACCCTCTTACTACAGAGGTTAGATCTATCTGAATAGCTTGATAGTCTTTTTTAACATAGTCATCACTTCCTATTTGCACTTTATCAAAACCCACATATCGTTTTAGACTATCTAGTTCTTGATCTGTAGGTAGTTTAGAGATAGGCTGTACCATTTCACGACCAAATCCCCATACTTTTACAAGTATCCCCACTGTAGGGTCATATTTTCCTTCACTTTCTTTCCACACCTCACGAGTAGCTGTATATACTTTTTTGAAGTGCTCATCTGCTTTGATAGGCACATATCCCTTATTAATTTTTGAAACAATAGACTCTTCGTTATAAACAGAAATCGAGTTGTCTATAGTTCTCACAATTGAATCAATAGAAGACTTTAGACTAATGGTGTCTGTAGAGATGTACTTAACTCGGTATTCCACAGTTCCGGCTACACCTTCTATTTCTTGATATTTAGGAGTTCCTTTTTTCGAATCACAAGAGAATAATAGAAGTCCTCCTAAGCACAATGTTAAAATTCTTGTTTTCATATTTGCTTATTATAAAAAATTATTTAGTTTTTTTTATTAGTGAATTATTAATTTTTCAAATGATTTCGTCTTATAGATTGCTTCCTGATGCTTGTCATCACTATACACTAATAGAACTGCAAAATCAGGATGTTTTTCTAAAAAAGCCTTGCTTTTTGCGAATCCCATCACCATAAACATAGTAGCATATCCATCGGCTAACATTGTTGAGGGAGCAACTACAGTAGCACTTAGCACATCGCTCTGGGTAGCCCTACCTGTTATTGGGTTGATAGAATGTACGTATTTACGTCCATTGCTATCTATCCATACTTTTCTATAATTACCAGAGGTTGCTAATCCTTGGTTAGTAAACTGAATAGTAGCTACTAAATCGCGATCATCTAATGGTTTTAACGGATTCTCAACGCCTATTGTCCAAGACTTATCTTCAACTGTATTCCTACCTTTTAAGTACATTTCGCCGGCTATTTCTACTATGTAGTTCTTTATTCCTCTTGCACTTAAATAGTTAGCAACTACATCCGAGGTGTAGCCTTGGGCAATAGCGTTGAAGTCAAAAAGTATTTCAGTATATCGTTTTTTTATAAGGTTCTTTTCTGTAAGCGCCACTTTATCAAATCCTACGTATTTTCTAAGACTATCTATTTTTTTATCAGTAGGAAGGTCTGCTTCGCTTATTTTTTGTTTACCAAATCCCCAAGCATTTACTAATACACCCACTGTAGGGTCAAACAGTCCTTCACTTTCTTGCCATATCTGCTGCGAAGCTTCAAACACTTTTCTAAAATGCTCATCTACCACCACCGTAGTATCTCCCTGATTAATCTTCGAAATAGCCGAATCAGGACGGTAGGTAGACATTGAGCGGTCTATCACTTCAAGTATCGAGTCTATGGCTGGTTTGAGATTTTCATCGCGCTCAGCTATGTACTTGATGTGGTAAGTAGACCCTTGTGCCTCTCCTTCTATTAAGTATACTTTTTCGTTTACAGAAGGCTGGCAGGCCACCATTACCATAGTAAGTATAAACATTAAATATTTCATTGTTTAATCAATATTGTGCGCAAAGATATATTTTTTATTTATTCCCTCCAAACTTTTTGTTAATTATTTTTTAAAAATTAACACTCCTACTTATTATTGTTTTTTACATAGTGGTAAAATTTCTTGCGGTACTATCCGATAGCGTTCTATCTCCTCTGCTGTAAAATGCGTTGAATAGGCTATTTCTTCTACCTCAAACCCCACTTGTCGCAACTTATCAAAGTAATCTAACCCGTACACGCGCACGTGGTCGTACTGTCCAAAAATGCGAGTGCGCTCAGCAGGGTCGGTAATAGTATCATCTTCAAAAGTATGTATCCTATTTATATCTTGGGGTACCTGAAATATTCCCCAGCCTCCTTTTTTCATTACGCGGTACAATTCGCGCATTGCTTGTGCATCATTAGGGATATGCTCTAACACGTGATTGCAAAATATCACATCAAAACTATCGTCTTCAAAAGGCAAGGCACACAAATCAGCTTTTACATCTGCCAAAGGTGAATAAAGATCTGTGGTGATATAGGTCAGATTTTTCTGATTTTTAAAGCGCTTATAAAAAGCTTGTTCTGGGGCTACGTGTAGCACTTTCAAAGGTTTTGAGAAAAAATCAGTTTCTCGGGTAAGGTACAACCACAGCAAGCGATGCCGCTCTAACGACAAAGTAGAGGGCGAAAGCACATTGGCACGTGGACTACCATAACCATAGGGCAAAAACTTTCTAAATGTTTTTCCATCAATAGGATCTTCATATTTTTTACCTCTCAAATATAGTGCCAAAAAAGGACGTACCCAATAACTCATCTTTATTAGGTACGGACGTGGTATAGTGTTTAAAATGTATTTAATTACCGACAAATTCTAATAGTTTTTAGTTTAACGATACAAGGTAAGTCCAAAACCTTTCATTTCAGCAGAATAAACAGGATAACATACCATCTGAACAGAAGATTTTTCTTCAGCCGAAAACCATTTAGAAGTATAAGGCAAAAGCCAATAAGCGGCACGAGTACTAAGGATGCCTATTCCTGCTCCTACGCACACATCACCTGCCCAATGGCGATTATTATGCAGACGCATACCTGCTACTACAGCAGAAAGTGCATAGCCGCTGATTCCTATCCATACACTTTCGTCTTTATATTCCTGCCAAAGCATTTCCATTCCTGTAAAAGCTGTAGCTGTATGTCCCGAAGGAAAAGAATTATAGCTGCTATTGTCAGGGCGGCGTATGCGTGTAGTGTATTTTACTCCATTTACCAAAGCTGCCATAATAGCATAAGAGGTAGCACCTACTATCAACCGCTCTTTCACCGTGTGTTTGGGTTTAACTCCAAAATTGCTAAGCACAAAAGTAGTTGCTATAGGGGCATATTGCAGGTAATCATCAAAACGGCGTTTCTGTCCTCCCGAAAATCTATAAGCATGCCTTTGCACATACCTATTGATATAGGTAGCATTAGAAATAAGTCCTAATGATATAAGTGATGCAGGTAGCAATACTTGTTGTACACTTGGTTTTTCAGTTGTCAATAGCGAAGAGGGTAAGGCTATCGACAGACTATCGTTTTGTGCCTTTACTGAAGTGATGAGAATAAAGCAAAATGCTGTAATAAAAAACAATACTTTCATTGGCTATCAATCATTTTACTACCAGAAATAGTACAAAAGTACTGAACCTACTATTATACGGTAGATACCCCACACTTTAAAACCAAACTTAGTAAGTATATGTATAAAAAACTTCACTGCTATCATCGCCACTACAAAGGCTACCACATTGCCTATGATAAACAACCAAAAAGACTGGTCGCTTGCCATAATAAGCTCATAACCTTTTTGTTGTACCGTACCTTCAGCACCCCATTTTTTTAAGAAAAGCGAATAAACGGTTACAGCTAACATTGTCGGAACAGCCAAGAAAAAGGAGAACTCAGCAGCAGCCTTGCGCGAAAGCCCTTGGGTCATCCCCCCAATGATAGAAGCTGCCGAACGCGAAGTGCCAGGCATCATCGCCAAGCATTGCCAGAATCCTATTATAACTGCTTTCTTTACTGAAATCTCTTTTTCATTATCAATAACAGGATTTTTAAACCATTTATCTACAAATATTAGAATAATCCCCCCAATAATAAGCACGATAGATATTACTTTTTGATTGCCTAATACCGCTTCTATCTTATCATCAAAAAGTTTTCCTAATATCAAGGCTGGCACTACTGCACAAGCTAACTTAATATAAAAATTGAAGTTAGAAAAGTCAAAGAATTTGCGCCAATATAGCACTACTATTGATAAGATAGCCCCAAACTGTATAGATACCTGAAACATTTTCAGATATTCATCTTCAGGCATTCCCATCAAGCTGGCGGTAAAGCCCATATGGGCTGTTGATGAAATAGGAAGGTACTCAGTAAGTCCCTCTACTATAGCGATAATAATAGCTTGTAGTGTATTCATTATTTATTTTCTTCTTCTTGAGTTTCTTTTTTAGTAGGGTTGAGCAATATTGCGTATATTTCTATGGCAAAGCCCAAGAGCACTAAAGCGGGTGCTAAGTGAATACGTCTGAAGTCAAAAATTGACGCATCAAACACTGCAGGATTATCGCTCCCACCTCCACTCATCAGCAAAAAGCCTAGCGTTATCACTGCTAAGCCTATCGCCATAAAAATATAATTTTTCTCTTCAAAAATAAGGGTTGAATGATGTTTCATTATAATTGTAATTTTTCAATTTTGAATTATTCACTAATTAATAATACAAATCATTAGTATTTAGGTTCAAAAAACGCTGAGTAGCAAAAAAAGTACTACCCCAACTGATAAGAATACCCATCAGCAATACACCTGCAAATACTATCAATAGTACACTACTGTCTATCAGCACTCCAAACTCAGGATACGACCTAACAATAGCCAAAAGCGAAAGATAGAAAAAGGTCATCGCTATTAAGGCACTTAATATACCTAAGCGTACATTGGTGCGTATAAACGGACGGCGTATAAACCCACGCGTAGCCCCTACTAACTGCATTGTCTTGATAATAAAACGTTTAGAGTAAATAGAAAGCCTAATTGACGCATTGATGAGCAACACCGATACAAAGGTAAAAAGAGCACTAAAAACTAAAGTGATTAACCCTATTCTATTCACATTATCGTGAATAAGTGCTACTAATGATTGGTCATATATCACTTCGGACACAAACGAATTTTGCTCTAATTCGTGTTTAATTTCTTGCATTTTATCAGGTTCAGCAAACTCAGCTTTCAGACTGAGGTCTATAGCATTTCGCAGTGGATTGGTACCAATAAAAGTAACAAAATCCTCTCCTATATCCTTACTAAACTTCTCTGCTGCCTCATCTTTCGATATAAACTTCAGTTCTTTCACATAATCAGCTACCGATAGCGTTTTCTGCAGTTGGGTAATATCAGCTGCTTTAGCATTATCCTTTATTTGCACAGTTACTGTTACCTGCTCTTTGAAATGGTCAGCTAATTTTTTAGTACTGAGCACCAAAAAACCAAAGAAAGCCAACAAAAACAACACCAAGGTAATACTTACGATAACCGAAAAATAAGAGGTGAGTAGTCTTCTTCTGTTAAATGAATCTATCGAACGCGACATTATAATAAGTTTAATAACGGGGCAAAATTACAAAATAATTACAAATGACAAATGATAAAGCACAATTTTTTTCCCCGTTTCAATCAGGAGAGGAGGAGGTTGACGAAACGAGGAAAAAATAAATATGAATAATAATCTATGAGTTCTTTTCTGTTTTGCGGCGTTTTTTCTCAGCACTTAGCAGTGTAAGCTCGCGCCCTGTTTGTCCTGCCACTGAAGTATTCTCTTCAGCACGGCGTATCAAGTAAGGCATTACCTCGCGCACAGGACCGAAAGGCAAGTATTTAGCCACATTATACCCCTCTTTTGAGGCATTGAAGCTAATATGGTCGCTCATACCGTACAATTGGGCTATCCAAACACGTTTATCGTCTTTAGCAAGTCCTTTTTTAGCCATCAAGTCCATAATAAGAGCAGCACTTTCTTCGTTATGAGTACCTGCAAAAAGAGCAATACGATCGATATGCTCTATAATATAGGTAACAACTGCATTATAATTATCATCAGTAGCCTGTTTGCTAGCACATATAGGGGTAGGATAACCTTGTTCAGCAGCACGTTCGTTTTCTTTTTCCATATACGCTCCACGCACTACCTTCACCCCAATATAGAAACCATCAGCTACTGCACGCTCATAAAGTCCTTTTAGGTAAGGCAGACGATCGTGGCGATACATTTGTAACGTGTTGTATACGATAGCTTCTTCTTTGTTATATTTGCGCATCATCTCTTCCACCAAGTCATCAGCGGCAGTCTGCATCCAGCTCTCTTCAGCATCTACTAAAATAGGGAGTTTATACTCATAGGCTTTCTTACAAGCAGCATCAAAACGCTGCTTAATCTTTTCCCATTCTTTTTCTTCATCAGCGGTTAAGCTCTTGCCTTCAGTAATTTTTTGGAAAATAGCAAAACGCCCAAATCCTGTAGGTTTAAAAACTACGATAGGGATACCATCATTGCGGTGTTGGTTACCAAAATCAATGGTTTCCATCGTTTTCTGAAAGGTAGCTTCAAGAGAGGCTTCATCATCTTTCCCTTCTACCGAATAGTCAAGCACAGACCCCACCCCTTTGTTATGCATTTTTTGGATAACAGGTAGGCAGTCTTGCTCCGAAACGCCCCCACAAAATTGGTTAAACACCGTACTGCGAATCATTCCTTCTACAGGTAGACGGAGCTTTAGTGAAAAATTGGTAAGAGCAGTACCCATATTGATAAGGGCATTGTTACCGATGAGTTTAAAGAGCCAATAAGCCCAATTTAACTCTGATTGGCTTTTGAGTTCAAAAGCGGTCTTAGTGTCAGAAAAGCGATTTTCCATAATTGTCAATTATCAATTGTTAATTATTAATTGTTAATGTGAGGCAAAGATATTATTTATTTTTTTAACAAACAAATTTTTCTTTAATTATTTTTCTTTACCATATCTGTCGTTCAATATTAACAATCAACTATGTATTGCTCTGTTCTCGGTAGCTGCAAGAGCCGCTTCTTTTACAGCTTCAGTAAAAGTTGGGTGTGCGTGACTGATGCGCGCTATATCTTCAGCACTGGCTTTAAACTCCATTGCCGTTACAGCTTCGGCTATCATATCGGCAGCGCGCGCTCCTATAATATGTACCCCTAATACCTCATCGGTCTTAGTATCAGCCAATATTTTTACAAAACCATCAGTATCCATACTAGCACGAGCACGACCCAAAGCACGGAATGCAAATTGTCCTACTTTATAAGTTACTCCTTCGGCTTTTAGTTGCTCTTCGCTCTTGCCCACTGAAGCTACTTCTGGCCAAGTGTAAACAACGCCTGGTATAAGATTGTAATCGATATGAGGTTTTTGCCCTGCCAACTGCTCTACTACTAATACCCCTTCTTCCTCAGCCTTATGTGCCAACATAGCGCCGCGCACCACATCGCCTATAGCATAGATATTAGGCACATTAGTCTGCAAATGGTCATTTACCACTACCCTACCCCTATCATCTTTGTGTACGCCAGCCGCTTCGAGGTTAAGACCTTCGGTATAAGGACGGCGACCTACAGCTACTAAACAGTAATCGCCTTGCAGGCTAAGTTCTTCGCCCTTAGGAGTAGTTGCTTTTACTGTTACCGTAGCTCCTTCACGGGTTACTTCTTTCACTTGGTGACCGGTATAAAAATCAAAACCTTGCTTTTTGAGTACTTTAGTAAGTTCTCGCCCTAAACCTCTGTCCATTGTAGGGATAATACTATCGGTATACTCTACTACTGATACTTTTGCCCCTAAACGACTATATACTTGCCCTAATTCTAAACCTATCACTCCTCCTCCTATCACTATTAGATGTTTAGGAACTTCTTTTAGTTTAAGTGCCTCAGTAGAGGTAATTACTCGCTCTTTATCAAGGGTAATAAAAGGCAAAGAGGCAGGTTTAGAGCCTGTAGCTATAATAGTATATTTAGCTTCGATAAGCTGTTCAGTAGCATCGGCGGCTGTAATCTTTATTTGGGTAGGTGACACAAAAGAGCCTACTCCTGTAAAGACTTCTACCTTATTTTTGTCCATTAAGAATTTCACACCTGCACAAGTCTGCTCTACCACAGCCGCCTTGCGTGCTATCATTTTCTCTAAGTTGAGGGTTACCTCACCAGAGAGTTCAATGCCGTGTGCGTCTAAATGCTTAAGAGTATCTTCGTAGTGATGAGAAGAATCTAACAAGGCTTTAGAAGGTATACAGCCTACATTAAGGCAGGTACCGCCTAAAGTGTTATATTTTTCTACAAGGGCCGTTTTAAATCCTAATTGCCCTGCGCGTATAGCAGCCACATAGCCGCCTGGACCTGAACCGATGATAACGATGTCGTAGGTTTTCATACTATATTGGTTTTTTAGATTTTTTATTTTCACCGCAAAGTTAAACAAATAATCTGAATACACAAAATAAAGTAAATAAAAAAAAGCTGCCTTATCACTAAGGCAGCTTTTCCACTATGCAAATAAAGTTAAACTTTTACTTTTTATGCTCTTCTTTGTTATCAGAGCTCACCGATTCATCTTTTACAGTATCGTAAATGATTGGTGCTGCCACAAAGATAGATGAGTAAGTACCTACAAATACACCTATAATCATAGCGAACATAAAGCCTCTAAGGGTTTCACCACCAAAGATAAAGATGGTTACCAATACGGCTAAAGTAGTAAATGAGGTGTTCAAGGTACGGCTAAGAGTAGTATTAAGGGCGTGGTTAATCTTTTCGCGAGACCAATGTGGCTGACGCATTACCTCCCTAATACGGTCGTAGATAATCACGGTATCGTTAAGCGAATAACCTACTACTGTAAGGATAGCCGCAATAAACGCTTGGTCGATTTCCATATTAAATGGCATTATGCTGTAGGTTAGCGAGTAAATACCCAATACCAATAGCACGTCGTGAGCTGATGATACAATCGCACCCATAGAGAACTGCCATTTGCGGAAACGGAAGAGGATATACAAACCTATCACTATAAGCGAACCTATTACTGACCAGAAGGCACTACTCTTAATATCTTCTGCTATGGTAGGGCCTACTTTCATTGATTGCATAATACCCACCTTATCAGTAGAGGAAGCTTGTGCAAAACTTTCGTAAGAAAGCCCTTGTGGTAAGAAAGATTGCAAGCCTTTGTAAAGGAGTTGTTGTACCTCGTTATCTACTTCAGTACTTTCTTCTTGTACTTTGTATTTAGTAGAGATTTTCACTTGGTTAGGAGCTCCAAAAGTCTTCACCTCTACATTACCTAAGTCTTTTTTCAACGCTTCGGCTACCTGAGTAGGTACTACTTCTTTTTCAAAACGCACTTGGTAAGTACGCCCTCCTACGAAGTCGATACCTTGGTCAAGACCACGAGTGAAAAGTGAAATAATTCCTATTACAGAAAGGGTAATAGAGATAACATAACCCACTTTGCGGTTGCCTATAAAGTTCAAATTAACATTTCTGAACCAGTTTTTAGTAACAGAAGTTACGAATGTAAGCAAATGACGTTTTTCTACACTGTAATCTATAAGAAGACGAGTGATAAAGATAGCGGTAAAGAGCGTGGTAAGGATACCGATGAGCAAGGTAGTTGCAAAACCTTGGATAGGACCACTACCGAAGAACAAAAGTATCAACGCTGTCAGACCTGTAGTAATATTAGAGTCTAAGATTGATGATAAAGCGTGTTTAAACCCATCTACTACCGCTTGGTCAGTAGTTTTACCTTTAGCTAATTCTTCTTTCGAGCGTTCAAAAATAAGCACGTTAGCATCGACCGCCATACCTATAGTAAGCACGATACCCGCAATACCCGGTAAAGTAAGTACCGCACCTATACTCGATAGCACTCCAAAGATAAGGAGAATATTCACCAATAAAGCTATATCAGCATAAATACCCGCACGACCGTAGTAGAACACCATCCAAGCGAAGATAAAGATAGTAGCAATAAGGAATGAGTTCATACCGCTGTCGATAGCCTCTTGCCCTAATGAAGGTCCTACCACTTCAGACTGTACGATGTCAGCCCCTGCAGGCAACTTACCAGCACGAAGTACGTTAGCAAGGTCGATAGCCTCATTAAGAGTGAAGTTACCTGTAATTTCAGAACGACCTCCTGAAATAGCACCTGTGGTTACCCCTGGTGCTGAATACACTATATTATCAAGTACAATAGCTATATTGCCGCGTTCAGTAAAGGCTTTGCCAGTAAGGGCTTCCCATATACGAGCTCCTTTACCGTCCATTTGCATTGATACTGACGGTTGGTTGCGCATATCATACCCTTGGTCTGCTTGGGTAATCACGTTACCAGTAAGGGCAGGAGTGTTATCGCGGTTGCCTTTGAGCGCATACAACTCAATCATAGAAGTTTTCTTGTCTGGTTTGCCCCATACGAATTTCACATATTGCAAATCAGCAGGTAGCAAACGTTTAGCTTCTGGTGAATGCAAGTAGCTATTCACCTGCATTGTATCTTTAAGATTTGCTGTTAAAAGTACAGGACTTTCGTAACGAACAGGGCTAGCCAAATCGAAAAGAGGATTAACAGTGCCTTTAGCAGGAACTGAGTCTTTCTTCACATCAGTAAGAAGAGAGTCGATAGTGCTAGCTGTTTGTGTATTAACCGCTAAAGTATCTTTAGTAGAAGTAGTTTTAGCTACTTTAGTAGTTTTGAGTTGCTCGTTAAGAGCTTCTAAGTAAGGGTATACGTCTCCGTTCTTATAAGTTTCCCAAAATTCGAGTTGAGCAGTACTTTGTAAAAGGGCTTTTACACGGTCGATATCTTTAGCTCCTGGAAGCTCAATAAGTATACGACCAGAGGCACCCAAGCGTTGGATATTAGGCTGAGAAACCCCAAATTTGTCGATACGTTTGCGCAATACCTCAAAAGCTGATACGATAGACTCATCAACTTTGCGACGGATAATAGGGCGCACCTCGCTATCAGACATTTGGAAGTTGATTTGGTCACTAAGGGTTTTATTAGCAAACACATCAGGTGAAGCTAATTTACCACCGTTTTTAGCGTAAGCTTCGAAGAACAAATCCAAGTAGGTTTTGTCGGTTTTGCGCAGCTGAACATCCGCTTCGGCTAATGATTTGTTAAAAATGGGGTCTTTAGAATTGTTAGCCAACCCTCTAAGGATATCTTTTACTGAAATCTGTAGGATAACGTTGATACCCCCTTTGAGGTCGAGCCCACGGTTGAGCTCTTTCTCTTTAACTTCAGCAAAAGTGAACTTAGCTATACCGATGTTATAGACATCTTGCCCCAACATTGAGTCTAAATACTTTGCTTCGACTGCTTCGCGTTTAGCGATATAATCGGGCTGAGTATTAGACACTTTAGCCGCAGCAAACGCTTTGGCTTCGTCTTCCACTCTACCTGCCACATACGTAAATGAAAGCTGGTAAATACTTACCAACCCAAATAGTAGGGCAAATAGTTTAATAAGTCCTTTGTTTTGCATTTTTTTAAATGAATTACTTAACTTTTTATCTTCAAACGGCAAAGGTACATATTTTACACTAAATACAAAATATTTCTTAAAAAAAATTAGTATCTTTTTTTTGTAAGTATTATAAATCAGACAATTAGATAATTAGCAAATTTGTAAATTAGCAAATTAGTAAATTCGCAAGGTTTTGCCGTTTTTATTGTTAATTTGACAAAAGCGTTTCTTCAGTGTGTCTATATTCAAGCTGTATTCATTGTATATTCAACCTATAGCCAAGCTATCATTGCTGATTTGTCAATTTGCCGATTTGCCGATTTGTCAATTTGGCGATTTGCAAATTTGTAAATTATTCTTGCTTATTCAAAAATTATTCGTATATTTGTGCGATTTTTATAAAAACTAAAAACTAATATTATTATGGCAAAAGCAGGAAATGTATTATTAGGGCTTGCAGCAGGTTTGGCTGTAGGTGTAGCTGTTGGTGTATTATTTGCGCCCGACAAAGGTGAAGAAACCCGTAGAAAAATAAAAGACGGGGTGAGTGATAAGGCTGATAAGCTAAAACGCAAATTGGAAAAACTAACCCAAGAAGTTAGAGAAAAAACAGGAGAGGTAAAGGAAAACTTAGAAGAAAAAGTAGAAAACTTACTTTCTAAATCAAGCTATAAAGCTGATGATGTAATTACTTTCCTTGAAAAGAAATTGGCTGCCCTTAAGGAAGCTAACGCTAAGTTGCAGAAATAAGCTATTATGTCGTTTCACTCGATAAAAGAATCATTTGAGGAAGTTCCTACAAAAGCAACTGATGCTCTTGATGCGCAAGTGGCCTATTATAAGCTATTCCTTTTTAGGTTTATAGCCCAATCATCTACAGGCTTAATAACTTTTTTTATAGTAGCTTTTGCGTGTTTGTTGATGCTATTCTTCATATCAATTGCTGCAGCTTATGCAGTAGGTGAGGCTGTAGATAGCATAGCGTGGGGCTTTGTTATTGTAGGGGCTTTCTATATAGTAGTGGCTGCGGGGGTTTTCTTCTTCCGCAGGGTACTTATTGTGAAACCTTTGCTAAGAAAACTGTCGGAAATTTACTTTAAAGCAGCACCTGATGATGATGATGAAGAATAAAATATACGAGTCATTCGAGGCAATTGATAATGACCTGAAAATACTCAAACTCGAAAAGGATATTCACGCCCTTAAACTATCGCGTCAGCTTTCTGTTTGCAAAGAAGAGATGACGGTAAGCAACCTATTAGCAGGCACGTGGTTTTCTATCTTTTCCCCTAAAAAAAGATGGCTCAGTTTAGTGATGGAATACGCCCTATTTTTCCTATTTAGAAAAAGATGAGTAATAGTATTGTAAAGAACCTCGATTGGGTGTCGGTAATATTATACCTATTATTGGTAAGTTGCGGATGGATAGCTATTTTTTCAACTACTTATAGCGACCTGAAAGCTAGTTCTATATTCGACCTGAATCAGTTCTACGGAAAGCAGTTACTTTTTATTGCGCTTAGCTTCTTGCTTATCCTCTTTATCTTGGCTATAGATAGCAAGTTGTACATTAATCTGGCAGTAACTTTTTACTTGATAGCCATCGTATTGCTGGCGGGACTGTTCGTCTTTGGGAAAGAGACGAATGGGGCGCGGGCTTGGTATGCTATTGGTAGCATCACGGTGCAGCCGAGCGAGTTTGCCAAAGTAGCTACTGCTTTGGCTTTTTCGCGTTATGTGAGCGACATTCACACCGATGTACGGCGCATACCTGACTTACTGCGAGCAATAGCTATTATCTGTGTACCTTCTTTTCTTATCTTGCTGCAGCCCGACGTAGGGAGTCTATTGGTGTTCTTCTCACTATTATTTGTACTTTTTCGTGAAGGAATGCCCTCTGCCCTCTTATTCTACCTATTTTTGGCAGGGGTAGTATTTGTTTCCTCCTTAAAATTTGGTACGGGGCTCACTCTGTTGGCTTCGGCTTTGTGCATTGGCTTCTACGTTTTTTGGCATAAACGGCGCACCAATCGCATACCTTTTGCTAATCTGTTTATACTCAGCGGCATCTGTTTAGTAACCGCTTTGGCTACCCACCCTGCCTATGACAATGTGCTAAAGCAGCACCACCGCAACCGTTTAAGCCTATGGTTGCGCTTAGAAACTGACCCTCAGAAAATAGCTGCAATGAAACGCGACTTTGCCTACAACACCAATATGGCTGAATCGGCTATTACTTCGGGAGGTACTTTGGGCAAAGGTTTTTTACAAGGTACGCGCACCAAAGGTAGCTTTATACCCGAGCAACACACCGATTATATATTCACCACCATTGGCGAAGAGTGGGGCTTTGCAGGCACTACATTAGTGGTTGTTCTTTTTGCGTTGCTCCTTCTGCGGTTATTACAGTTAGCCGAACGACAGAAAACCAAATTTAACCGTGTTTATGGCTATTGCGTAGTGTCGATACTCTTTGTACACTTCTGTATCAATATAGGTATGGTTATCAGTCTTATTCCTACTATAGGTATCCCCCTACCCTTCTTTAGCTATGGAGGTTCGGGGCTATGGGCTTTCACTATATTGCTGTTTATTTTCCTCCGTTTAGATGCGAGGTAACTAATTCATAATTCAAAATTCATAATTATTAAGAGTGGACACTAAAGATATTGACGCAAAGAGTTTGCAAAAAGCATATCATCTTTTTGAAAGCGGGGCTATTGAGCTTATAGAGGTAGATACTACCAAAGGACTATGCGATATACACCGGTATCTGTTTGATGGTTTATATGACTTTGCAGGCAAAATACGTCAGTTAAACATCAGTAAAGGCGGTTTTAGATTTGCTAATGCTATGTTTTTACACGTTATTCTGCCAGTGATAGAGCAAATGCCTGAGAATACTTTTGAAGAAATTATTGCTAAATATGTGGAAATGAACATTGCGCACCCTTTTATGGAGGGTAATGGACGCGCCACTCGCATATGGTTAGACTTAATACTAAAAAAACGACTAAACAAGGTGGTAGATTGGCAAATAATAGATAAAACAGCTTACCTACAAGCTATGGAACGCAGCCCTATCAACGATTTAGAATTACGTTTCTTATTACAACCAGCACTTACCGACAAAGTAAATGACCGAGAGGTAATTTTCAAAGGAATTGCACAATCATATTATTACGAAAGCTAACAATTTGTCGATTTGCCGATTTGCTAATTTGCTAATTTAATTACTATGTACAAAGAAAAATTAGAGACCGCTACACAATTATATAAGCAGTACCACCAACAGTACAACGCTATTGCTTTTGCAAGACTGATAGACTTATTATTTGCAATAGTTGTTGGCTACAAGGCTATAAACGAAAGTTCGTGGTTATGGGGCT
Organism: Capnocytophaga leadbetteri; assembly: GCF_003054025.1. Classification (GTDB taxonomy): domain Bacteria; phylum Bacteroidota; class Bacteroidia; order Flavobacteriales; family Flavobacteriaceae; genus Capnocytophaga; species Capnocytophaga leadbetteri. Next base: position 160,677 of record NZ_QBKG01000002.1, on the reverse strand, counting down.
TTTTAGCAGCAGTGATGATAGTGCTTTTCTTTTTACTCATTGGCAAACACAAACAAATAGCCGTAAAAAGACGCATTGCTAAGGCAAAAATAGCCATCAATGAGCGCGAAATAGCCTTCATAGAACAAGGTATCTACCCTGCTGACAATGGCAAAGATTTTGAACCTGCCCAGCACCCTTACGCCTACGACTTAGATGTATTGGGTGAGAAATCATTGTACCACTACCTTAACCGTACCCATACTTACTTAGGGCGCAAACGCTTGGCTCAGAGACTATTGTATCCGGACACTACTGCTATACTCACCCACCAAGAGGCAATTAAAGCCCTAACCCCTCAATTAGCTTGGCGACAAACTTTTATGGCTCACGCGGAGCAAATAGACGACAGTCCTTCTTTTTACGACCGATTGCAACAATGGGCTGCAACTCCTACCCCACCAATGGGCAAATTTATGCGTGTTTTTACGGTCATTTCACCTATAGTCTTCACTCTTTCGGCAATCATAGGCTACATATACGACTACGAAGTACTAAAAAGTATCGCTAAACTACTACTCACTATAAATTTATCGGTATTTTTCTTCTACATCAGCAAAATAAACAAAGAAAAACTCGGTTTTGAGCGCACTTATGCGATGCTTTATGCTTTCAAATCGTGTATATCTTTAATAGAAGAGCGTTTCCCTGAGAAAAACCTGCAAGCTAGCAGACCTATAGCACAACTTTCGCGCTTATTAGACGATTTAGATAGCGTAAGTAACATATTGGTATCTATTCCGCTCAACGCTTTCAGCTTCTACCACCTACATCGTTATAGCGCTTTACAAACGTGGAAAGCTACCTACGGCAAAGAGGTATTGCCATGGCTTGAAACCGTAGCTGACACCGAAGTGCTGTGTAGTTTTGCTAATTTTGCTTACAACCATCCTCACTTTGTATATCCTACCCTAAATGAAGCATATCGGATAACTTTTGAAGAGGTAGGACACCCTCTTATAGTAGAAAAAGAGCGCATAACCAACGATATAGTGTTAGATGAAGCGCATTTTGTACTCCTAACTGGCTCGAACATGTCGGGTAAGAGTACTTTCCTACGTACATTGGGTATAAATATGCTACTTACACAGCTTGGATTACCCGTTTGTGCTAAAAAAGCTGATGTACACCCACTGCCACTATTAGTATCAATGCGGTTATCAGACTCACTAAGTGATGGTAAGTCGTATTTCTTTGCTGAGATAAACCGTATAGAGCAAATTATGGCAGTTCTAAAACGCGAACGCTGTATGGTATTATTAGATGAGATACTACGCGGTACTAACTCTGAAGACAAGCAGTACGGTACTATAAAAATTATTGAGCGACTGCTGTCATTACAAGCTATAGGTATTGTTGCCACTCACGATATTGAGGTATGTCGCCTGAGCGAACAGTACCCCGACCGCTTAGTAAACAAATGCTTTGAGTCAGACATCAGCCAAGGAGTATTACACTTCGACTATAAACTACGCGAAGGTATCTGCCAAAACAGAAATGCTACGTTCTTAATGCGCGAAAGAGGAATCATTGCATAACGAGAGGTAAAACGCTTAAATTTTGCTAATTCGCAATAGTTTTATATCTTTGCAAAACATTGACCACTAACTATTAATAATTTATTCACTAAAAATCATTATTTTCTATGAAATGGGAAGGAAGAAGACAGAGTAGCAATGTAGACGACCGACGCGGTATTAGCGGTAAGGGAGGTCTGTTGGCAGGCGGTGGTATCGTGGGTATCATCGTAGTTTTATTGCAGCTTTTTGGCGGCGAAACAGGGCAACAGGTAGCTTCAGTGGTCAATCAGGTAGCTGGTGGCAACCAAACTCAGCAAACAGAACGCGTAGAGCTAACTGCTGAGCAGAAGAAAATCGGCGAATTTACTGCTACTGTGCTTGCTGATACTGAAGATGTATGGGAAAAAGTCTTTGCCGAAAACAGACTCGGAACATATGAAAAGCCGACCTTAGTACTCTTTACTGCTAGCGTAAATACAGGTTGTGGGCAAGCCTCATCGTCTGTAGGGCCTTTTTACTGTCCCGCAGACCATAAGTTATATATGGATATGGATTTCTTTGAGGAGCTAAAAACGCGCTTTGGAGCCAAAGGAGGAGACTTTGCTATTGCCTATGTAATGGCTCACGAGGTAGGACACCATATACAGACACTTTTGGGCACTTCGCAACAAGTTAGACGACAACAGCAAGGGCTTAGCCAAGCGGCTGCTAACAAATGGTCGGTAGCCCAAGAGCTACAAGCTGACTTCTACGCAGGAGTGTGGGCACACCATAACCAGAAGTATTTAGATGTAGATGATATTGATGAGGCACTAAGTGCTGCCAATGCGGTTGGCGATGACGCTATTCAGAAACGTATGCAAGGGCACGTAGTACCCGATTCATTCACTCACGGTACTTCTGAGCAACGCAAATACTGGTTTACTAAAGGATATAAAACTGGTGATATTAACGAAGGTAATATCAAAACTATCTATGAACAAACAAATAATCGTTAAGGATTTAGGTCATAAAGACTATAAAGAAACGTGGGACTACCAAGAAAGTCTCTTTGAAGAAATAGTTGAGCTGAAACGCAAGAATAGGGCTGAAAACACTAACCTCCCTACTCCTAACTACTTTCTTTTTGTAGAGCATCCACACGTATATACGCTTGGCAAAAGCGGTCATATAGAGAATTTACTAATTGATGAGGCTGCTTTAGCTAAAAAAGGGGCTTCTTTTTATAAGATAAACCGCGGAGGCGATATTACTTATCACGGTCCTGGACAGATAGTAGGCTATCCTATCATAGACCTTGAAAACTTCTTCACTGATATTCACAAGTATTTGCGCTCGCTAGAAGAGGTAATCATCAGAACCTTAGCCGACTATGGCATCAAAGGGGAGCGCAGCGAAGGAGAGACAGGTGTATGGCTAGATGTAGGTACGCCTTTTGCTCGCAAAATATGTGCAATGGGGGTACGCGCCTCGCGGTGGGTAACAATGCACGGATTTGCGCTGAATGTCAATACTGATTTAGGCTATTTTGATAACATTATCCCTTGTGGGATACGGGGTAAAGCCGTAACCTCACTCAATGTAGAGTTATCAAAAGAAAAGGTAGATACTGAAGAAGTAAAGACACTTATACTAAAGCATTTCGAAGAGATTTTTGGAGTTACCATAAAGAAATAAGCACAAAAAAGCTGTCAGTAAGAATATTGACAGCCTTTTTTGTATCTATAGCAACAAAAGAAAAATAAAAAAACATTTGTTTTATAAAAAGAAAGTTGTATCTTTGTAGCATTCTAACCTAATAAATCTACTTAGTTATGGACAAAAAGAAATTCATTACATTGGAGTACTGTACTTTGGCATCACGCTTCTGCTTTCTATCAGAAGTGTAGATGAAATCATACATTACGCTGGTTATCTGTTAGACTTTTCGTACCCTATCACCATCGCGCTCACTCTGTTTGTGCTTTTCTTTGGCAAGCGGGTGCAGAGCAACGCTCCTTATATAGTAGGGGTAACGCTTACAGCTGTATTATCAGCTCTCTTCATCATAGGTGATTTGCTACATATAGATTGGATTAACAATTTCAAAACATTGCTACCTTTAGCTAACTACCGAATAGAGTGGTTTTTACCCGCTTTTCTATCGTTTGGAATAACGGCAGTATTAGTTAAAAATAAATAATAAAAAGGGCTGTCCGGCAAGAAGATTTGTATGGACAGCCCTTTTCAGAATTAATTAGCTATATGGGTATTTTTAACCTATGATAAATTATCGTTTTTCTCTAAGAGACCAACCGGTTTTCAGACCGATAATGAAATATACCAATAGCAATTCGCCTATAGCTAAAAGCGTATCGCCAGGTACACGCAACCAACGAATAATCTGCATTGTGTCGGTATGCATAAATTCTTCAGAACGCGCTGACCAATAGCCATTTTGGATAGCTTCTACCGCTTGTAAAATTCCTATAGGCAATAGACTGCCTACTAACATTACAAACAGCCCTATATTGATAAGCCAAAATGACCAACCTAGAATCTTGTAGTTCCAATGACGGTCGGCATACAATCCGCGCAATACAAAGAGAATCAAACCGATACCAAGGATACCATATACCCCAAACAAGGCAGCGTGACCGTGAACGGCAGTGGTATTGAGCCCTTGAATATAGTATAAAGCAATAGGTGGATTGATAGCAAAACCAAAGATACCTGCCCCTAGGAAGTTCCAGAAGCACATAGCTATAAAGCAGTAAATAGGCCATTTATAAGCTTTAATCCACTCGGTAGTTTTAGACAATTGGTAGTTGTGGTATGCCTCGTAACCGATGAGTACCAAAGGCACGATTTCGAGCGCACTAAAGGTAGCCCCTAATGCCAATACCCCTGTAGGTGTAGCACTGAAGTATAGGTGGTGGAAAGTACCCAATATACCTCCTGCCAAGAATACAATAGTAGAGAAAAGTACGGCTGTACTTGCTACTTTGATGCGCAACAAGCCCAAACGAGAGAACAAGAAGGCTGCCACTACGGTAGCAAATACCTCGAAGAAACCTTCTACCCAAAGATGCACTACCCACCAACGCCAGTATTCAGCTATTGCCATATGCGTTTGGCGACCATACATTAGTCCCGCACCGTAGAAAGCTGCAATTGCTACTGATGAAAGTACGAACAACAACAATAAGTGGCGGCTTTCGTCTTTGCGTTTGAGAGCAGGAATTAAAGCTCTAACTATTAGGAACAACCATAAGAACAAACCTACAAGCAATAGGATTTGCCAGAAACGACCAAGCTCGATATACTCATAACCTTGGTGACCAAAGTAGAAGTTTTCTACTAAGCCTAATTTTTGCATTACTCCCATCCACTGACCGGCTAATGAGCCTAATACTACAATAAGTAAAGCCACGAAGAGTACATTCACCCCAAGACGTTGGTATTTAGGTTCGTAGCCAGATACAGCAGGTGCTATATACAAACCTGTAGCCAGCCAAGAGGTAGCAATCCAGAAAATAGCCAACTGTACGTGCCAGCTACGAGAAATAGCCTGTGGCAATACTACATCGAGAGGAATGCCAAAGAAGCCGCCTCCTTCTACACCATAGTGAGCTGTAATAACCCCAGAAATCATTTGTACAATGATAAGCAATGAGACAATCCAGATGTATTTGAGGGTTGCTTTCATTGAAGGGGTAGGCTTCATATTGCGCAAAGGATCTTCAGTAGGGAAAGTCTCGCTGGTTTCCTCTTCTTTGTTGCGAGCGTGGTAATACACAAGCAGCCCCACACCAAAGAGAAGCATTAGCACGCTGAAGCCAGACCACATCTGCAAAGAAGTAGAAGGGTGGTTACCAATGAGCGGGTCGTAAGGCCAGTTATTGGTATAAGTAACATCGTCATTAGGGCGATTGGTGCTGCACACCCAAGACGTCCAAGTAAAGAAAGCGTTCATCTGTGCCATACGGGCAGGGTCTTTTATCGCATTCTTAGGGATGGCGTAATGGGTACGCGTTTGCTCGAGTGCAGGGTCATCCATAAAGAGTTTGCTATAATAGTTAGCTAACTCTTTAGCTACTTGTGCGCGCTCGGGCGAGAAAGTGATAACCCCCGTTTGCTGATTGAAAGTATTGGCACGAAGCTCTTTGCGCAACTGTACCTGATACTTAGCTTGCTCTTCTTCGGGCAGGTCTTTATAGACCTTGCCGTCTTTTTGAGCATACAAATCTAATAAGAGCATAGACTCGCGGTGGAGGTAATCGGCGTTCCAGTCGGGAGCGATGTAGGCTCCGTGTCCCCAGATACTTCCTACGGTCTGACCGCCCATAGATTGCCAAGCGTTCTGACCGTCTTTGATGTCTTGCCCTTCATAGAGCGTTTCCCCATCGGTAGTTACGATTTTTTCGGGGAAAGGAGGTGCCGTACGATATATTTCTACACCGAAAAAAATCAGCACCAAAAAAGAGGCTGCCACTGTAGCCCCTAACCAAATCCACAATTTTTTTGCTGTCATAATAAAATTGTTTAGTGTTTTTAATTTCGGGTGCAAAGATATAAAAGATATTTTTATCTTCTATAAAAAAGGGAGAATTTTTTTTTATTTTTCTATGAAGCCATTAGTATTCGCTCTGGTAGAGAAGGTTTATTCTTCGCTTAGCCTTCGCTCATCCTTCGCTTATCTTATACTCATCTTACACAGTTTTATATCCTAAAATAGATTTACGCTAAAATAGAAAAAATATGACAAAAAGGCGGACAGTGATAGTTCGGTACAGTGATTGCTGTAAGAGAACTATTAGAGAAAAAAGGCTTAAAAAAGGTTTAACTCCTGAACAAGCTAATAAGTTCTTACAAGAAGAATTGATTCCTGATTTAAAGGAAAAAATTATCAAAGCAAAAGACTCAGGAATGAACTTAAATGAATATTTTTAAAAATATAAACAAAAAAAATAGGTATTAAGTAATGTATTTTAATTTAGGAACATCAGAAAACCTATATACCATAGGTTCTTATCCACAAATTTCACAAACTGAGAATAACATTTTTAACTCTCCTTTTTCTACACAAAGAATTAATTATGGGAACATTCCTAATGAAATTCCTTATTTAGAGTTAGAGTTTTATAAGAATGCTAAAATTACAGATATGTTGAGCAGTACAACACCTTATTTTGGTCTAATTATTAATGTAAAGTTAAAAAATCTTTTAGAACAGTTTAATATCCCTAAATATATAATCCGCAAAACGAAATGTACCAAAAATTAAAACGAAATGTACATTTTTTGAGCGGTGGTTGAGCGGGACAAAAGTAATAAAAAACACGGATATGCGGTATAGCTATCCGTGTTTTTTTTATGTACTATGCCTTTATAACCTATCGGGTAACATTAATAGATCGGGTTTGTAAATGTCTTTTACTTCAGTACTTGGTTCAAAGGTGTCTACATCTTGGCGTTGGGGTATTTTGGTGTATATGCCATTGGCTACTTCGGTGAGGGCTTTGTCCATTAGGCGTATGCCCATTGGTAGTAGTTCTTTCTGCCATAGTTCCTTTGCAGCTTCTTTGGGTGGTTTGGCGTATAGCTTGGGTGGTATCCAACACCAGTCTTGGCATAGTATATCGCCTCTATCTATACCCGCATTGAGCCAATAAACGCTCCCACCAGCTACTATATCACGCATTCGGATTGCCCACTCAATAGCTGAGCGTCCTCGATGTCGGGGTAAAAGGCTGGGGTGATAACCTATCCACCCTAAGCGAGTTTTGTAGCGGGTTCGCTTGCCTATATAGTCGAATGAATGAACGGTTATGCCTAAATCTACCCCAGTGGGCATAGTGTCGTAGGTAAGCATCCCCGCAGGTAATATAGGTATGTTGTGTAGCTTAGCCAAACGCCCGATATACTTATCGTCTAAGGGGCAACATACGCCTACTACTTCATAGCCTTTGGCAAGGCATAGGGATAGAATTTCCTGCCCAAAATACTTTTGTCCGCTGATAAATACTTTAAACTTTTGCTTCATTTTTATTATCTTCTATTGTTTTTTCTGTGATTTGCCCTAAGTATTTAAAGCCTTGTACGGCTCTGAAATGACCTCCGTAGCCTGCTACCATTACCTTTTCACCTTGAATAGGTTTGCAGGTTTTTATCATTGAGGCTCGGCTTCGGGCTTTGTTATCTCCGTGCAATTTAGCGGAGGTTTGTTCCCATTTATTAGAATGGCGAAGGTAGTTGCACAGTTGGGGGTGTGAGGTATGAAAAAAAGTGTGTAGTTTGCGATTACAACGCCCGTTGCCCTCCAAATGGTACTGCATTACAAAGTTGAGAAATTGGGTACCTACGCCCGCTCCTTGCCATTCGGGCATTACTACTAATCGGGTAGCACGGTAGGCATTGGCTGTGAATAGTGGAGCGACAGCAACGTGGCAAACAAGTTCACCATTGACTGTACCGACAAAGTATTCAGCACAAGGAGGATGTGGCAAATCTAAATAGTAATGCTCTTTAAAATAACGCCAGTAACTTCCGTTTGCCTTCCAAACTTGGAGTTCAATAGGAGGTCGTTTTTGGACTTTTTTTTTACTTCTGATACTCTCGTATCATATACCCAATCGGGTTGCAGCCATTCGATTATATCATAATGACAGGATAACAGAATGATTTGTCGATTAGGCACGCGTCTCCACGCTTTGGCAAATGCCGAAGCCCCTATTTTGGCGATTTGGCGGTCGATTACAGAGGTAAATTCGTCTACTATTACCTTGTTGGGGGCATCACAAATGAGGCGCGCTAAACCCGCACGAAACTGCTCGCCATTACTGAGGACTTTGAATGGGCGCAACCAAGCGGGTACATCGCCGAGCCCTACAGCTGAAAGAGCAGAGGTTACTTCGTTCATTGACTTATCGGGGGCAATATCCTCAATAATGGGTAGGCTCGGGTTCCATCCTTCGGTGAGGTTGGTTATACCGCTATCCCATATTTGTTTGCCTATAGAAGTTTTGCCGCTTCCTGAGGGGCCTACGATAAGCCCTATTTGCCAATCTTTGTCTTCTATGGGTAGGTTGGCGGTGTGTTCCCATGTGTGCCCATTTTCGGCATTGAAAAGGGACTTTACTTTTTCGGCGCGAAAGGTTTTGAAGTTTTCGCTGGTGTGTTTGATTTTGATTTCCATTATACGCTTACTACTTTAAGGTTAGTAAACCCCATTTTTTGGAGTTTCTCGAATAGTTCTTTTTGTTCTTGTTCGCTACTTACTTTGATGATGATAGCGTGCTGTTCTTTGTACTTGAATTTTGCCATTTGTTATTTTGTTTTTGTAATTCAGAAAATAGTTGTACTTTTGCAACTCTCACCTCATAAAACATAAAAGCCCACTGGTACAGAAGACATATTGTCCTCCGTAGCCAGTGGGCGTGTTTTTAAATGGGGTGAGAGCCTTTAAAAAGCGGAGGACATTTTTTTTACCGCTTGTCCTCCTATTTTAGCAGTGCTTTAAAAGCGTTTTAAAAGCTGTTTAATTTGTTATTAAATCTTCCACCGAAACGGCTTAAACTTCCAAATGATAAATACTAAAACTGCAATAAGCAATAGCCAAAGGATGTGCCTTACGGGGTTTTTGTTTACTTCTTTGCTTACTTGCTTATGTTGGGTATATTTGTGCTTTTGTGCTTCGGTTTTTGTCTGTATCTTCGTATTATATAAAAGGGCACTGTCAGCCTGCTGGTAGCTCTTAGAATGGGTGTTTGTAGCTTTAATCTTTACCTTTCCGTTGAGTACTCTTATAACTTCATTATCACCGTCACGAATGCGGGTGTAGATGAGTTCACGGGGGTTGCCTATACTATCGGTAAGGCTTTCTAATTCAAGCTCAAAGGATGAGTCTGACAGGTCGGACAAGTCCGTTTTGCGACCCTTATAGGCAAAGAGCTGTGAACTATCCTTATAATGAATGAAGTGCTCTTTCTGTACTTGCTTTTGCTCGTGGCTTTCTACCTTGCGGGTACGACAACCTACCAAGGAAAGGAACGCCAATAATAATAGGGCTAATTTTCTCATTTGCTAATTGATTTATATTCGTCTTTGGCATTAAAACACGGACAAGCTTTAGCTACACCAGGGAAGTCTCTATGACCTAAGATTTCAGCTTGTGGGTACAAAGCCTTTAACTCTTTTAGGAGCTTTTTTAAGGCTTCTTTTTGGGCTGGCGTACGGGTGTCTTTGGGTTGGAGGGTGTTTTTGTCGATACCTCCAATGTAGCAAATGCCGATGCTGTCCTTGTTGTGGTTGGTTACGTGGGCAGGTATCTTGTTCACGTCTCTACCCTCTTCCACCGTGCCGTCGAGGCGTACGATGTAGTTATAACCTATCTCATTAAAGCCGCGTTGGCGGTGCCAAAGGTCGATGTCTTGGGCGGTGTGCTCTCTGCCCTCTGGTGTAGCGGAGCAGTGAACGACAAGGTAGTGAATGTTGCGGGTACTTTTTTTCATTGCTTATAGTATTAAAGTGAATAATAAGACAAGAGCTATAGCTATAGCCAATGGGTTTACCCATACTACCCAACGGGCGTTGTATTGTGTAGGTGTATTGCTATTATCCCCTAAGAGTTGCTGGTACTGCCAGCATTGGGTGCTATCCATTAAGGGTATATCAGCTTTGGTAAGAGGTGAAAAGTGAAAATACCCAAAGCCAAAGAAACAAGCTACAGCTAACAAAGGCAATACCACGTAAAGCCAGCTATAAAGCTCGGCACAAACAATAAGTCCTCCGATAAGAATTAAGGGTAAGATGATGTTAGCGGAGCGGGTAAAACTTCTTGTTTTACCTGCAAATGGCACTATATAACTGAGTGCAAATAATTTGATGATGTGTTTTCTGATTTCCATAGTTTTTAGTCATTAAGGTTGCTGAATTATATATCCCGCATTCATCAATGTATTTTCAATTGCCTCAATCTTTCTATTAATCTCTTCTGCGTTGAAATCGCCTAAACTGTTTAACTTAGAGGACAAATCTTTACCATTGACTAATAGCTTATTAGCTCTAATACTTAATTCTTCGGCATAAATATCCATTTTTTTTCCTGCGTGAGAATACTCTTCAGAACTTTGTTGTAGATTCTTAGCTCTAATAGATGTAGTTTCAGAGTTGATATCTACGGTTTCCTCACTCACAATAAGGTATTCCCCTCTCTGTCCATTAGCTCCTGTTATATTAACACCTCCTCTATTTCTAATATTTACTAAACTCTCTGCAAATATCTCTACACATTCCCCATCAAAGCGAACCCCCTTATTTGTTTTGTTTGGGAGGTTATAAAAGTAAATAGCTTCCTTGATGCTTGACCAAAGGCTATCTTTTTTATCTACCTTCCCTATAAGCAACTGCTCCAAGTTCTTATTGTTCTTCACTTGGGCAGCGATTTCCTGCAAGGTATCAAAGTCCGTGTCATCTACACTTAAGGTAGTTTCTACTTGTTGCATTTTGGTTTGCAAGCCATCAATAGCCTCTTTCAGTTGTTGCCCTGTGCCATCATACCCCCCTTTTGGCAATAAGCCCGATACATCAGTAGGCTGCAACTCTTCTAACTTCTGCTTGTGCTCGTTGGTGAAGTCGTTCGCCGACAAGCCTTTGCCCTCCTCCTTATCTACTTTTTTGTCGAATAGATTGCGGTGGGCATTGCTGTCCTCTAAATGGTTGAGCAGCTGCTTTGCCGATGCGGTGTTCTCAATGGCTTTGCTAAGTCCATCGATGCTGCTCATAGGAATTTGCTCGCTTTTGTGCCAATAGCTGTCAATCCAAGCAGCGAAATGTTCTTGTGCGGGTTTCATAAAGTTAGAAAACCACTTTTTTAATGTCTTTTTTTGTGTTATCATATTGTTTAGTTTTAAAAGTTACTTATTTAAGGTGCTACCGATTTAAAGCCTACATACTTTATAAATTGCACTACGTGATAGGGAGGCATATTGTTGTGAGGCCTATCGCCGCCAGAGGGTTCTATCCTCATTAAATTTCGTCTATTATAATTTATCTCGTCTGTGTCCATTGTAAAAGCACTCCCGTATCCTTTACTATCTCTATCACTACCTGACGCATCATTCACAGTCTCGTGTTTGTGACTAGGCATTTCCTCAACAGAGAGTTTGTGCGAGCGTTCGCCTCCCTGCTTCAGTAGGCTGTTGAGCTGATAGTCTTGGGCGTCATCTTTTGTTTTATTGTAGTAAGGGTCTAAACCGATAGGCATTCTACCACGTAGGTCGGTGTACTCTTCCCATCCTTCAGGTATTTCGTTAGCAGGTTTGCCCCAGATAGCGATGAGCCCAACGGGTATAGCTTGTTTCTGTTTCTTGAGTATTTCTACTTCGTCTTTTAACTCTTTCAACGCTTTATTTTCAGCTTTATTTTTGTATAACTCTTGTAGGTTATTAATACGCTTAAAGTCTTCCCAGTTGAAGGTCTTATCAGGTGACGAATAGCCAAATACAACGGTGCGTATTGTCTCTAAGGTGCGAGAAAAACCGTCCTGAAAGGTTACTTGTGTGGTGTCTTCCCGTATCCATACGGTGTCGTCTTTGGTACCACCTTCAAAGGGTAATAGCTCGCCATTTATATAGACAGTACCAGGGGTGATAGTGTTGCCTATCTCCTCACAACCCGAAATAATCGCCTTATTACCTGCAAGATGTCCAAAGTGGTTAAATAGGTTATAGGCGTTCTGCATAAAGGCAAGAAATGCCACATCAAAGGGATAGCCTGCATTGTGTTCGGTATGTAACTTATTCATAATCCTCTCCCCGTTCCCCTCCCCGAAAGGGAGGGACAATCCGCACGGGGTAACGGTTTTAGTTATGATTTATCTCCCATCGTTTACCAGCTAATTTATAGAAGTTCACGAGGGCTTCTAACTTATATTTGTCGTATTCTAAACCTTGTGGCAATACCACTATAAAGTCCACACCTCCGTCGATATAGTCGCCTCGTTGATAGAGGAAGACTTTGCCTAAGAATAGGGGCTTATTGGCACTGCGGGGGTATATATAGAGCCGCTCGTTCTGCTTGCCGTCTTCTATACGTATGCGCCGCTGCTCGCTGTCGAACTCATCATTGAGAGCCTTTCGAAGGTAGCATACTTGGCTATTATGGGCGAGGTTGTACAAGTCGGCTTGGCGAGCTCGCTGAAAGTCGTACAGCAACTTGTGCAGGGGTGTTGCCAGCATTCTTAACCAGGCTATGAGCTTGGGCTTGCGCAGAAAGGTAGGAGTTAGCAGCACGAGCAGTTTGTCGATGTTTAGGTTATACATTGCTGGCATAAGTGATATCGTTAAAGTTGTCTATCGTAAAGTAGCCTGCTGTGGGTATTTTGCTTATTTCTATCGTTTCAAACGCGCCGTAGCTTCCACCGCTGGTGATGTTTTTGCTTTGGGCGAGAACTAAGTGCGGTATCTTCACCCCCTCTGCTTGTTGCAGCGTATCAATAAGGTGTGCTAAGACCAATTCGCCGTTAAATGGCAGGCGTTTTAAATAGTCTTTAATAGCCGTTTCTACTGGGTGTGTAGCGTGAATGATACTTTGTCCGTTGCCGTCCAATACAAGCGGATCATATACTATCTTCATTTGCAGGTGCAGTATATCGGGTTGGTAGTTCACCACTGATAGGCGTACCCCTGCATCTTTTATCTCTGATAAATAGGCTTCAAAGGCTTGCTTTTGAGCATCGGTGATAGGTTGCAACTGCTCACCTTGTTCGCCTGCTATCTTCACTATCAAACGGCCTTCGTTTTTGCTTTCTATCACTGCCGAGTACTTCACTATCTTGCTGGCTTCTATCTGTTCCTCTGTATGCCCTTGGTTGTTGAACTTATCGCTGTCAGTTAAAAGGTCAAAACCATACTGAAAGGCAAGGGCTTTGCTTCTGTACCAACGAGCGGTGTGGGGTTTGAGTTCTGCCAAACGCTTGTCAATATCTGCCCTATGCTGGTCGAACAGCTTCTCTAAGCTCCATATTGCTACGGCTATGATGTACACCCACAAGCGCCATATAGCTACTTTGGAGGTGCTATTGAGCTCGTTCAGAGCAGGCTCTTGGGCTTTGGCTTGTAGGATAAGGGTTTGTATTTCTTGTATAGTGCGTGCCATAATATTTAGTCGTTAGTCTTTAGTTATTAGTCGTTAGATTGTGTCGCTTGCTAACGACTAACTACTAACGACGAAATCAAGATTTATTGCCCATATACTGATGCCCTCAAGGCGTTCAAACACTTGTTCGTCTTCTTTGGTGAAAGCCGTTGCGGGCTGTAAGTTCTTAGCAGTGTAGTAGCTTAGTATTTCGTTCCTCACCTCCAACCCCTCTCCCAAGTAGAGGGGAGCTCCTGCCTGCACATCATCGGTGATGTTAAGGCTGTTAGCTTCTGCCAACTCAAATACGCTTTCTATAGCGCCAGTGTGTTGTAGGGCGAGGTCTAATAGCGACTGATTATGTAGGGCGGTGATTGTCATTTTGCTTTACCGTTGAGTTGCTTGTACTTCTTAAGTTCGGTAAGAAGCTCTTCTACTGAGGCTTCTAAGTCCTTAATGCGTTGGTTAGCTTTCTTTAGCTCATCGATAGCGTTGGCGTACTTGGTGCCTAAGTCTTCTATCATCTCTCGGTATATCTTCACAGCCTTGTCTACATTGTCAAGTTCGGAGGTTTGTAGCTCCATTTGTTGCTTAGGTCTGCCGAAAAACCAACCCGCTAAGCCCGATAATACCATACCGATAAACGAACCAAAATGCTCTTTAAGTACTTCTGTTATCCATTCCATTGTGATATGTGTTTTTAAGTTATTTTCCCTTTTCCTTCACCTGTAGTTGCTCCTGTTTGGGCGGTGGCTGTACCTGCCGTGCCTACTTGTATACCTGGTGCTACTGTTACCTCGCCACTTCTGACAAAGGCATCAATAAGTGAGGCTAAGCGTTCGGCATACTCTTCTGGATTTGCCTCTGTTTTGGTAAGCATATCCTGCTGCAGGGTGATAATGCCTTGTTTTAGGGCTTGTTTGTTTAGCATAATGTTAATTGTTGTTATAGGTTCCGTCAATTAGTAATTTGCCGCCCTCTTGTAGGGCTACATCGTTAATCTGCATACCGTCATACTCCAACTGTTTCTTTATTTCAATGAGGGTTTCGGTATAGAGGTCATCGGCGAGCATTTGAGATATTCCTACCCCTACTTCGGGGTGCTCTTTCCACTCTCCCTTCTCGGTAGTAAGGATAGCCTTTTGCTGTTGGTTATCGGAGTACCCCACCTCAAAATCACCTGCTAATAGGCGCAAATCGTTTCCCTCATCTATTAGTATATCTTTCATTAGGCTGTCTGCATTTGGTTTATACTATTAACAACTCTTAGAAGTTCCTCTTTCACCATTTCTCCAAAGTTCTCTACTCCCTCGCGTACGGACGATACATACACCTTAGTATCAGTACCTACATTGCCTATCTGTATATTGATATGCGTTTGTCGGGTACCTCCTGATACGATGTTGTCTTTGGTTTTAGTGCCTTCTCCCGTGGTGGCGGTAGTTTCTCCCATAATAGGACTCACCCCTGGTGCGGGACTGCTTTCGGTTTTCATACCCAGCTTGCCCATTAGCCCGTCTTTTACCTCCTTAAAGCTCTTGAACTCTAAAGAGTCCCACGCTTTACCAAAGGCTTCTTTGGCTTTTTCTCCTGCCTCATTTGCTTTCTTATACCCCTCTGTTACCGATTTGGCACGCTCTTGCAAGTCATTTTGTATCTTGTTAATCATTGCTTGGTTCTCGGTACTATCACCTAAGCCAACCGCTTCTTTAAACTTATACCAAGCGAGCTTACAAGCATCTATACCTGCCATAAAAGTATTTTTTGCAACAGTCCAAAGCAATTGAAAATTTTCTACAAAAGCCTCCCAACTGTATTTCATACCTTGCACAGTATATTCCCACGCCTTGCCCCAACCGCTTACACCTACAATACAATAGGCTATGATAGCAATAAGGGCTATAATACCCACTATTATCCACGTTATAGGGTTTGCCAAAAAGGCAAGGTTTGTCTTTATCACTGCCCAAGTGAGCCTATTTTGCCAAGCAGTAGCAATAGCCGTATAGGTATTGTGTAGTATCAATGCAGTGGTGAATATACCTATAGCTCCTGCAATACCCCATATAATGGGATTCCCTTCTTGAAACTTCTCAATAAGCCACCCTATACCTCCACCTATGCTTGAAAATATAACTGCTGCCAGGTCTACTAAGGGACTAAGCACAGGGCTGATGGCTTCATATACTTTTAGAGCAAGTTCGGTGATAGAGTCCATCATCTTGTTGAACTTACCGCTGAGGGTTTGCCCTGCTTTTTCTGCACCTTGGTAGAAAAGCCCTTGTTTATCGGTTGCCCATTCAAAGGCTTGTGCCAACTCTTGCGCCGAAATACCTCCTTTACTCATTCGTTCTTTGAGCTGTGCCATACTCTCGCCCGTGCGTTCGCTAATCACCTGCAAGGGGTTGAAGCCCGCGTTAATCATCTGCATTAAGTCTTGCCCTTGCAGCTTGCCTGCCGAAGTAGCCTGCGCAAAAGCAAGTGATAGACTTTGCATTTTCTGCACATCGCCCATAGCAATATCGCCGATGTTCTTGAGCTTGCCAAAAGCAAACTCAGAGGAAAGCCCGAAGGACATCATCGTCTTCTGTGCTTCAATAAGCCCTGCCTTGTCGTAGGGTGTTTTTACCCCATAATCAGAGAGCTGAGCATATAAGGCTTTGGCTTTTTCTACATCACCACGAAGCAAAGTAGTAATGTTAGCTTGTTGTAAGTCGGCTTCCATACCCTTTCGGATACTCATACCTATACCCGCTCCCGCCAATATAAGAGGGTTGGTAGCCAAACCAGGCAGACTGTTCAAAGCCTCCGAAAACCACGTTTTTAGCTTACTCCCATTGAGGGTTTGCAATTTAGAAACACTGTGCTCTAACTTATTAATCTCGCTGTTGTACTTACGAATAGCCGAAAGGCTACCTATAGGCAATAAATCTCGTTCGGCTTTTAGCAAGGCTATTTTTTGTTGCAAAGTATGTACAGACGTACCCATTTGAGCAAAGCCACGAGAGACTTTTTTCTGTACTTTTTCTAATTCGGCAAATTTTTCTAACATTGTATCGTTATTTATGCCGATTTTTTGTAACTTTGCACTTACAAAGTCTTTAAGCGTTAATGTATATTCTAAAATATTTGCCACAATGAGAGTATTATTATTTTTCTTTAACCTACTTGCCTCTATAGGCTTATTATTACTTATTGGTGCGGGATTTTTCTATGGAGCTGCCCTTTTCTGTGTGCCCTTCTATGCTACTTATAGGGCTTTTACTGAGAAGGAGCCCACTACTAAGAGGAGATACACCACTACAGCTATTGCAAGTACAATTTCCTTTTTCCTTATAGCGATACTTGCCCTTATGCTCTCCAAAGGAGCCAAACAAGCAAGAGAGCGTGAAAGACTACAACAAACTACCTATACTACTTGTATTGTTCCTTCTCTTTTTGTCTAAGCCATTCTAATTCTTTTACTCGCATAGCCCACTGGGTATCGGTGAGGTCGTCGGGATTGGCAATGTGCATATAGTAACGCAGTGAAGCGTTAGTGATACGAAGCCAATCCCGCCCCTCGTCTATCTCCGCATCACTTAGAGCTTTTCCAAAATTGCCTCTTTTATCTGTATAAGGTCTGGCAGCTTGCTACTGGCGGCGAGAAACAGCGCATCGTCTGTTTTAATCTCCTCATCACCACCCAACCAACAGTTGTTGAGTACTACCTCATTAAACTTTAGCGGATCTTTAGTTGCCAAGGTCGAGGCATAACTAAGGGTTTGTCGGTCAGGCGTACGCAAGTATGCCTTTTTGTCTTCTACACTAATTACAAAGATGTCTTTGTACTGTTGTTTCCATTCTTGTATTTGTTCTTTAGTTATCATTTTAAACTGCTTTTAAAAGGTTTTTAAAGTGCAAGCTGCACAGGCATTTTCTTATTGTTTAATTTGTTAGGCTTGTCTTTTTATATCAGTGAAGATAATAGGAAGCTCCATAATCATATTCTTATCGCCTTGCTTCATTCCTTTTTTCACTTCGGTAAATTCCACGTTCTTGAGAATATCGGTAACTATCTGTCCGCCGTCCAAAGGTACGTAGGAAGCCACAAGGTCAAAGCTAAGGCTAAGTATATCGTTGTTTGGGGCATCGCGGGTCATTGCTTCTGCCTCACTTTGCCAAAGGCTTATTTTACCCTCATAACTACGGTTGCCCGCCACCACTCCGTGAGGTTTGCACCCGCGCCCGTAAAGAAAGTCTTTCTCGCGTTTCTCGGTGTACTCCAACTCTGTAACTCCTATGATAATGCGCCCACCAAAGACGATAGAGAGGTTACACCACGCATATTGTTTGCTGTCGAATGTTGCCATAATTTGCTAATTTTCTAATCTACTAATTGACTGTTGTAGTAAAACCGATGTTTACTTCTATAAAGTCGGCATAGCCCACGGGTAACAGTTTGATACCTATCACCACTTTACCTGTTTGTAGTACACGTTGCTTTGGATCTATATCAATCTTTACAGCCGAAAGCTCGCCCTGCGATACCATTTGGCTTTGCAGGGTACTCTCAAGTTTGGTTTGCCAACCCTTGATAATCGCGGGGTGAATACTGCCGTCTTCGGATAGTAACACCTCGTCGCTGAGTTCCTCTACCAATACCCCATAACTTAGAAGCATTGCTTTGTCCATTACAAGCCCGTTGCATAGGCTCTTAAAGTCATCAGTGGGTTTAGTAAGGGTATTATCGCCCGAAAAGTAGTATCCCGAACGCCCTACAAAGGTGCGAAAGAAGATATACCCTTTGTCGTCAAGCGCGTCCCATTGGTCGGCTTTGCTGTCGATAGTGGTGCCGTCAGTGAAGTATGCTACCAAGGGTAATACGCTGCCGTCCTTCACGCGGTGAATTTTGCGCTGTACGGGTATTTTGGTTATTTTTCCTAAAAATAAACCAACTGATGCTTCTTTCTCCTTATCGTCATTCCCAATAAAACAAGCTACTTTGTTAAGTTCGTTTTCGGAGAAATTAGTAAGGTCGGCTACTTTGCCGTTCCAACTGTTGCCCGATACAACTATCCTAAAAGGCATATATTTCTTTTCAAAGTGCTGGGCAAGGGCTTGCCCTTTCACTACAGCTGTCTGCAAATCAACGTCTAAGCCTGCGGTGATAGTCTCGCTACCAGTTGCTTTTTTTACTACCCCAAGCACGCGGATAGCCCCTTTGGCATCAGCTATGAGAGTTGGGGCAAAAGCACCGTCTTTGTCGAGCATTGCCGTCATAGTAGTGGCATCCGATACGAGCATTAGCCACAGAGGGGTACCCGTAGGGGCTTGGTCATAAAACGCTTTGATATGCTTGTAGGCAAAGGCGTTTTCAGTTTCTGAAATTCCCAAAGCTATGGCTTCTTTTAATGAGAAAACTTGATACGACTTGCCCAACTCTACTTTGTTATTCACCGTAACTCCCGTTGTGATGAGCCCAGTAGTTTTTTGTATAGCCGTTGTCCTGCCTAAGCCGTCTTTGGCAATATTGAATAATACTTTAGGTAATGCCATTATTTTTTAGGTTTAAAAAAGTTGATTTTTGAAGTGTCTTTTACAGTCTCACCTTCTGACTCGTCAGACTCGTCAGAGTCTTCAGATTGTTCAGTTTTGTCTGGTGTTTCTGTTACTACTTTATCTTCTACCTCATTAGTATAGCTCTCCACTGTGCTATCTTCTAAGGTTTGTGCGTGGTTTTGTGCATCTTTTTTTAGTAAGAAGAGGAAACCATCGGAGGTAGCAAAGAGCTCTTTTGTCGCTTTGTTTTCCTCAAAATATTGTTTTGCTTTTTCTGCTGTTGTCATTGTATTCTGTTTTAAAGTTAATATAGGAGTAGGGTGAGGTATGGATACCATTGAACTCGTCCGCTCACCCTACTATATTCCTATAAGATAGCTCCCAAATATTTAGGTTTTTTAGCGCGGATAACTCCTACTAAGGCACGTTGTGCAAAGGAAATAGTATCGGCTTGCAACCCAGAATCACGTAGGGTTGCATACATCTTTACATCGCCAAAGCAACGGAACACCTCGTCTGTAACCCATACGAAAGACGATTGTTTGTCTTCAGTATCTTTGGTAGCTCCGAAAGGTTTCTTTTCGCCCGTTTTGGTGTAGAGTGGGGTTTGGTTATATTGGAATACCTTAATACCATACATTTGGTTTTCGTTCATAATATCCTTATAAAGACGCTTGTCTTCTTTGCGGATACGAGCAAAGTGGTCAGCATTAAGGCAGATGTTAATACCATTATAGATGTCTTTACCCTCCAAAAAGGACTTGATGTCGATAATAGCATCTATTACCGAGTCGCTGGCTGATAGGAGGCACACCTTATTCCAATCATCATTTTTTTGGGGAGCCCAAGCATATGCTGCACGTTTCCCTAAGTTGTTTTCTAATGATAAACGGTGGCGTCCGATAATACTGGAGCGTTTGTCGTAGGAAAGCTCAATATCTTGTAACTCTCTGTGGCGTGTTTGTTCGGTAGAATAGGTGTGTAACACTACCTCATTACCTATATCGGTAATATCGGTAACGGGCAATGGGTTATTAGCTGTAGCAAAATAATCTTCGTGTACGGCAGGTTCCACACCCGCTTCAGCAAGGTGTAACTTGTTATGCTCTACATATTGTGACAAGTCCACACTTTGGTATATAAACGAGTTATTAGGTACAGGGTTTTCTTTGATACCTGCTATCCATACCTCGGTTTGAAGCCCCTCCATTGCAATACCCTTAAAGAGTTCTGGGGCTATGTACTGGGTTACGGTGGAAGTTGCTACGATAGTTGTAGCCACCAAGGGTACTGAGGCACCCAAAGCTGGGGCGATAAAAAGGGAGGCAAGGAATGCCAAAACCACATTAATACATAATGCTTTTAATGATAATTTCATACTGTTTTAAATTGTTTTTAAAGGGTTATTAAATTACTTTTCGGTGTAGCGTACCCCATTGGCGTACTCTTTAGCTAAGCGGGCATACTCTTCGGGTTCCTTGTCTCGGAGAGCTCGGAGCCTTTCGGGGTTTTTCTTTTGCAAGTAGTCAAAGCTTTCATTGGCTGTACCTGTTGGTTTTGCTCCTGCTCCCAACACTACCTCACGTACGGTGTTAGCCTTCCCTTGCTGTGTATTCTCAGCTTCTTTGTCGGCTACAAGTTTAGAGAGTACGGCTTTTTGCCCGTCAAAATCGGCTTCAAACTGCTTTAGCTGACTTTCTTTGAGGGCCTGTGGGATAAGCCCTAATTGTACGGCTTTGTCTACTAAGGTAGTGGCTTCGGCAGTGCGATTTTCTCTAATTGTTTTTTTCAGAGCCACTACTTCGGTTTCTGCTTTTTCTTTGGCGGTTTTTAGGTTATGTAAGGCGCTTAGTACTGCCTCTTCTTTCACATTCTCGCCCATACCAAGGGCAAGGGCTATCACTTTAATGTCCATATTGTTTGATGTATTAGTTACTATTTTTTTGAGTTGAAAGGGCTTGCCGTCTTTTGATAGCTTCAAAGCGTTGTCGTTGCCTCCTATATCTACAATGGAGATTTCCACGAGCTTACAAGCGGTTACAGTCTCATATACTTGCCCTTCTAAGATGTGTTGAGGCTGGGTAGATACTTCTTGTATTTCCGCAAACATTGAAGCCATACGTATATAGCCACGTTCCACCTTTCCTGCTATCTTCTTAGCGAACTCGTCTTGCTCGTCAAACTCCACTTCTGCTATAAGGGTAGTCCCTTCTTTGTAAAGCCTTGTACAACGCCCGATGACTTCACTACCCTTATAAGCATTGACACCTCTTTCGTGCATAAAGAGTACAACAGGGTTTCTCATATATTGGGTGTAGTCAATACCATCTGTAAGGATGCGGTAGCCATAGCTATTTACATTTTCGGTATTGATGATAAATTGGTGTTTCATTAGCAAATTGGTGTTAGTTCGTCACTTAATTCTGGTGCAAAATTCAGTAGGTTTTGGCAGGTATAAAAATCGGCAAACAAGCCTTGTAGTGAATTTGCCCAAACCTTGTACTCATTTAGCCCAAGCGTTGGGAGCTAATTTCGTTACCTACTTTATATGTATGACCTTTGCACTGATAAAAACAGAGTACACAATGGAATTTGACCTCAAAGAACTTACTGCACGAGCATTTTTAGACTATGTAGGCCCTGCTTTTCCCGCTTGGTGGGCTAATAACAAAACAAAATATGTGTTACCAAGCCTATCGAATATAAGTGAGGCTCGCAGCAACGGAAGTCAGTATTTTATGACACTGAAAGTAGCCGATAAAGCAGGCGTGCAAACGCTCTTCCCTAATGAACCTTTGGTGAGCTTTTCACTCACTAAAACCATTGTAGAGACAGCAACCGTAGGTAAGCACCGCAGGGGCAAGGTAAAGGAGTACATAGCTACCGAAGACTGGCAGATTACCATTAAGGGGCTTTGCATAGACACTAATAACCCCGACTTGTACCCTACTGCACAAGTACAAAGCCTTAACCGCTTGTTTGAAAAGAACGAAAGTTTGGAGGTTGTAGGTAATAAACTCTTTACCCTCTTTGATATTCGTAACATTGTGCTGAAAGACATAAGCTTTGAGGCAATGGAGGGTAAAGAGGGCATACAGAAATACACCATCAAAGCCGTGTCAGATATGGACTTCTATGCTGAGTTAGACGAAAAACGAACCCAACTTAACAACTTATACTAATGTTTATATTACAAGCAATTATCAAAATAGGGGACTATACTTTTAAGGCTGTGCATAGTGTGAAAATCACCAAATCGGTAGACGAATTAGCCGACACCTGTACTATTGAACTTCCTACCCATTTTAAAGTAGCTAAAGGAGGTGATAGCCTCTATACAGAAAAGGCTATCAAAGCAGGCGATAAGGTGAGCGTGACCCTTGCTTATGAAGGGGTATATAGCGGGGTAGAGTTTGAGGGCTATGTAAAGAAGGTCAAGCCAAGCATTCCTGTAAGCATAGAGTGTGAAGACGCTATGTACTTACTTAGACGAAAAAACATCAATAAATCGTGGCAAAAGACAACACTTAGAGAAGTATTGCAGGAGGTAGTGAAAGATACACCTATTGCCTTGGCTGATAATATACCAGAAATGCAGTTAGACCAGTGGCTCATTCGCAATGCCAATGGTACGCAGGTGTTGGATAAACTCAAAGAGGAGTTTCGCCTAAGTATCTTTATCAACGATGA
Source organism: Capnocytophaga leadbetteri (assembly GCF_003054025.1). Classification (GTDB taxonomy): domain Bacteria; phylum Bacteroidota; class Bacteroidia; order Flavobacteriales; family Flavobacteriaceae; genus Capnocytophaga; species Capnocytophaga leadbetteri. Next base: position 137,770 of record NZ_QBKG01000002.1, on the reverse strand, counting down.
GGGCAAGCTGTACGCAGGACTTTCAGAACTTACTAATATAGGACAAACAGCACGCTATAACCTCAATTATAACATTGTGGCGAACGACTTGGAATATCGTACCAAGGACGAACGTAGGCTAAAAGTACAATATACCTACATTGACAAAAACAATAAAAAGAAAACTGTAGAAGAGGGCGACCCCGATGGTGAGCTAAGGACTTTTCATACTTCGGTAGTAAGCGATGAGAGCAAGCTACGAGCTATGGCAAGAGCGGAAATGGAAAAACTAAAGTATGACGGCTTTGACGGCACGCTAACGAGCTTCTTAGTACCCTATGCTACACGTGGTATGCAGGCGCATATTATTGACAAAGAACTGAAAAACATAGAAGAGCGTTATTTCATTAAGAAGGTAGAAACTACCTTTGGACGTAATGGGGCACGCCGACAAATAACCATAGGAGCACGATTATGAGCATAGATAGAGAATTAGTCGAGGGAATTAGACAGATAGGCAAACGCAAAACCCCTACCATAGCCGTAGAAGTGGTATCAGTAGAGAAAGGAAATGGCACGTGTGAGGTGAAAGACGACGAGCTACAATATACCGTGCGCTTAGCCTCGGTGATTAACGATAATGCTGAGCGGTTTTACCTGTTCCCAAAGGTAGGAAGTAGCGTGCTGATTGCCTCGATTGGAGAAGATGAGAACCGCTACTATGTAGTTGCTTATAGTGAAATTGAAAGCGTGAGCCTACGGATAGAAGACACACAACTTACCATAGACAAAGCAGGAGTACACCTACAACGGGGTGAAGTAGATTTTAAAAGCCTTTTAAATGAGCTTTTAAACGAACTTAAAACGGCAGTGATACAAACTCCTGCAGGGCCTGGTAACTTCGCTCCTAACAACGTGGTGAAGTTTGATGAGATTAATAACAAGATAAATGAATTACTACAATAAGATATGGCACGATTGACAGCTGTAGAGGCAGATTATAAGAGGTCGCAAGGCAAAGAACTTTTTACTAAGGGCTTTAGTATTGCCAATATATCGGAAATGATAGGTATAGGTGTAAAGACTTTAGGCAAATGGCGAGAAGATGGAAAGTGGGACGAGGAGAGAGAACTACAAACACTCAAACCTTCCAATATTCGCAAACTCACCCTCAAGTGTGCGCAGGCTATTGAGCGAGGCGAACCCTTACCTTATAAAGCAGACGACATTACTAAAATCGTTGCTGCCTTTGACCGTATCACTGACCATAATAAGATTGCAGTATACACTATGGAGAGCCTTGACGGCTTCTCTAACTTTATCTTAGAGAAAGCAGGGCAAAGTAGCGGTAAAAAGCGTGAAACTTATATGAGCACCATCAAAGAGATACGCCCTTACTTTGATATGTATATAACCGAATTATTACAGAAAGGAGATGACTAAAACAGAACTCAAAGAAGCCAAAGAACGCTATTTTGCGAAGTCGAAAATGATTAGAGAGCTTACCTACGAGGCTATACAGAAGGAAACAGCCGACGAGCAGGAAGCACGTATCAAACGACTTTTAAAGCCAGAAAACTATGGTGAGTTTTTCGACTACTATTTTGGCTTAGACAGTGGTTTGCCCTTGGGTGATGCCAAGACTCCTAAGTTTCATATTGACGATTATATAAGGCTATACAAAGACCCTTATGTCCGTCAGTTTAGAAAGAAGTTTAGGGGGGCGGGTAAGTCTATACAGTCGAACGTGGGCAATATATGCCACCTCAAGCAGAATAACCTTACCTTCTTTCCTATCCTCATAGGAGCTAACGAGGGCTTGGCTAAAATACTACTATCCGACTTACAAGCACACCTTGAGAACAATCAGAAGTTTATCAAGGACTTTGGTTTGCAACTCTCTTATGGGGATTGGTCGGATGGCGACTTTCAAACTACTGACGGCAAGCACTTCAAAGCCTTGGGGCTTAACCAACCTTTCAGAGGGTTGCGCTTTGGTATGTATCGCCCTGACTTGGCTATTTTAGACGATATAGAGGACTTGGATAGAGCCAAACGCCCCGATATGATAGAGAAGTACGGCAAGAAGATAACAGGCGACTTGGTGAAAGCCTTTCACCGAAAACGGGGCAGGCTCATCATCAACAACAACTATATTGTCAAAGACGGCATATTAGACTATCTATACGACAAGTGGAAAGATAGCCCACACCTGCACGATTCAGTTACGAATCTTGCTACTGTGAATATCACCCGCGAGAACTATATGGATGTAGAGTGGGAGCCCTCGTGGATAGAACGCGATACTAAGGAGGATATTATTCGTATCCTAATGAATGATGACTACTATACCTCTCAGCGGGAGGATTTCAACAACCCTATTGAGGAGGGCAAACTCTTTAAGGCGAAAGATATTGCCTTAGTACGCATAGCAGATAATGAGGCGTGGGACGGTTTGCTCGACCATTGGGACTTATCCTACACCGCTACGGGCGACTATAAAGCGGGGGTACTCATTGGCATCAAAGGTATTAAGCTGTACGTGTTGGAGGTATTTTGCCAAAGGTGTGAACTTAATGCAGCTATGGAAGTGCGTGCCCAATGGGTGAAAAAGTACCTTAAAAAAGGATATAATACTATAGGCTTCTTTGATGCTACTATGGCGCAGAAAGCCGTCTACACCCCTATTATTATGCAAAGTGCCGAGGACAACGCTTGCCCTAATATCCCTATTGGTCTGCACCAGGAGGGCGACAAGCACAACCGTATCTCGGCAGGGATTACAAATGCGCTCTTCCGCAAAATATTGTACTGGGACGAGACTTTGCCAAAACGTTCGGAACGCGACTACAACGCCTTTAATAAACAGCTACTTTCTTTTGAAAAAGGAACGGCTTCAAACGATGACGCCCCCGATACCTTAGAGCGTGCCATTACCCTTGCCCAACAGTATTTTGGCTATACCGAAAACCCTTTACAAAGCGGGCGACCTTTTATTGCCAAACACAAAAGGCGTAACGTATAACCTTATTATTCTCTAAAATTGTACACTGATGACTCCAAGAAAAGAACTATTTGTAAAAGTAAAACAAGCCCTTGCAACTATTGAAGGCATTGAGCTGATAGACCTGCAACGCGGGCAGTTTGACAACCCCGAAAACGGCTACCCCGAAATATGGACAGCTGCACTCATACAAGTAATGCCTATTACATACGAGACGATGACCCAACACGTACAAGAGGGCGAGTGTGAGTTTCATATTGATTTCTATTGCAAAGACGGATGGACAGACCAACACTTAGGCACTGCTGATGCTGAAGAGGGGCTTATGGAACTGGATATATTGGACAAAATCACCGATACGATACAATTCCTACAAGGTGAACAGTTCAAACCCGTACAGCAGGTGCGAGAGGAGGAACTACGCTTAAGTGATGACGGCATTATGAGCTATCGTATTACCTTCACCACCCGCATTTATAGACAAACACCCTACCCTTATACAGGCAGACGATTGCAAATCGCAAGCAATTAATCTTTAATCATTAACAATTAATCATTAGTAACGTGTATTTAACCAAAGACGAACTCAAAACCGTAGCCACTAAAGAGGTAATAGACCTTATTACCCAAGGCGATGAGCAGATAGTAACAGAAATCATTGCCGAAAGCATAGACCTAATGGCTTCTTACCTCTATAAGTATTACGATACAGAGGCTATTTTTGCCAAAGAGGGAGACGAGCGTAGCAAAATACTACTGAAATACCTTAAGGATATTGTTATCCACGAGATCTATATAAGGCGAAGTAAAACCCTCAACCAAGTGGTAAAGCTCCGCTATGACGAGGCTATGCTATGGCTTGAAAAAATAGCCAAAGGCGAAATAGAAGTCGCCCTACCCAAGCGCCTCAAAGATACCGATGGCGACGGCACCCCCGATACGCCCACCCCTTTTATGAAGCTCGGAGGGCGCAAAACCTATAAAAACCACTGGTGATTATGCCTAACAACAACTTACAAGAACTCCGCCAAAAGCTCGAAGCTCTCGCACGCTTGGTGGCTAATGATATCCCTATTGTACTTAAAACAGAGGGGCTCAAGTTTATTCAACAGAACTTCCAAGACGAAGGCTTTAATGATGAGGGCTTACAAAAGTGGCAACCTCGCAAAACTACCGATACACGTGGGAGAGACCTTACTCGTTACCGCTCGGATAGGGTAGGTAAAAAGGGCACCCTTACCCCCTTTGGCAAGCGTAACCAAGGACGTGCTATCCTCACAGGGCACAATTCAGGAGGCAACAAGCTGCGCAATTCATTTAGGGCGCGTGTAGAGAAAATGCAAGTTACCTTCTACACCCATAAGGAGTATGCCTTAAGACACAACGAGGGCTTAAAAGGTATGCCTAAACGACAATTTATAGGCGACTCCAAAACCTTATTTAATAATATAAAAAAGGAAATAGACCGTTTATTCAATCAACTACAATAATGGCAAAGCAACTCCATAAACAACGTATAGAAAAGAGTGTCACCCTTAGTGGTAATGCACTTAATAAAAAGGTACATTTGGGCAAAAACACAGCCCAAAACATTCAGCAGGTAACTAATCTAATGGTAGACATCATCAAGCGCCAACGCAGACTATGGCGTACCGAACTCAACCATTGGCACTCGGCACGTTATGCCCGTTATAGTGTGGACTACCCTCGTACTTACCCATTGGAGGAGGTATACCAAGATGTACTCCTCGATGGACACCTTACCGGTATCACCGAAAACCGTACCCTACGAACTACCAATAAGGACTACATTATCGTCATCGATGAGATTAAGGACGACACCCTAACCGAGTATATCAAGGACAAACAATGGTTTGAGGACGTAATCGAGTTCGCTCACCAAAGCATCTATCACGGGCATTCTCCTGTATGGATCAAAGAGGTAACCAAAGGCGAAATCAAAGCTGTAGAACTTATTGATAGGGGCTTGGTAATCCCCGAAAAGCACGTACTTTTAAAAGACTACGATGCTACCACTGGCATAGACCTACGAGATGTGCAAGAGGTAGTATTAGTAGCACAATTCTACAAGCATTCGGGGTTGCTCGAAAAGGCTACTCCTTATGCAATCCTAAAGCGCCATTCGTGGGGTTCGTGGGACGAGTTCGAGGAGCTCTTTGGCATTCCTATACGTATAGCTAAAATTGCTTCGCAGAGTGATAGTGTGAAAGAGGAAGTTGCCCAGTGGTTAGAGGAAATGGGTTCAGCTTCGTATGGTGTTTTTCCTATTGGTACTGAAGTAGATATTAAGGAGAACAGCAAAGCCGATGCCTTTCAAGTGTTTTACCGCAAGATTGAAGCCTTAGACAAGGAGTTATCAAAACTCGTACTTCACCAAACAATGACTACCGAAAACGGCAGTAGCAAGGCACAAGGCATAGTACACGAGAACACCTTAGAAGAGGTAGTCTATGCCGACGAAAAGAAGATGTTAGCTTTCCTCAATAACCAGCTTTTGCCCGCTATGCGTGCCATTGGCTACCCTATCCCCGACAATGCCAAAATAGCGGTAGAGAAAACCACAGACCCTAACAAGCAAATCACTATAGACGGGGTACTCTTAGGGCGTGGCTATATCCTTACCCAAGACTATATAGAGCGTACTTATGGGGTAGAAATAGAAAGTATGCCTACCTCCTCCCTTTCTCCTAAACCAGATGATAACCCCCAGCACTAAGCCTACTCAAACTATATTATCACACCCATTGTTGCTCCGATCACGAGACTATCAGGCTCAGCAAGGAAGACAACAACTTGAGTAGGCTCATAGAGGGGTACATACGTGAGGCTTTTGAAGAGCGTAGTATTAGTGAGGCGCAAAGCAAAGAACTATGGCAATACTACTACAAGCATTTAAATAAAGCCTTAGTAGAGGGCTACAACCCTACTATTGAGGAAACCAATACCGAACTCGTAACCTCACTAAAGCACAACCTTGCACGCTTTTCGGCTTTTAAAGAAACGAGCTTTAAACAGCAAATAGAAGCCTCTTTAACTAAAGACGGTAAGGTGCTTTCGTGGCAAGAGTTCAAAGCCGAAGCCAACAAACTGAATATAGAATACAATAGGCGTTGGTTGCAAGTTGAGTATAACCAAACAGTAGCCAATGCACTCTCTGCACAAAAGTACGAGGAGTATATAGCCAATAAGCGCATATACCCTAACCTTACTTATCACGCGGTGCACGATGAGCGAACTCGTGAAACACATCGCGCCTGGGACGGGCTTACGCTACCTGTGGAGCATTCTTTTTGGAAAACACACCTACCTCCTAATGATTGGGGCTGTCGTTGCTATGTAGAGCCTACTGCCAATCCTATAACCGAGGGCATTCGTACGGAAGACGTCCCTATAAAAGAAGCCTTTGCTAACAATCCCGCTCTTTCTGGTGAGATATTTCCAGTAATACCTTATACCAAAGGAATGAGTGAAAAAGCCGTAAAAGAGGTAGAAAAGCAGGTGGAAAAACGTCTTAAAAAGGAGAAGGCTAAAGCTAAAAGAGCAGAGGAAACGTGGCAAACCATACCTACTGAAAAGGGTACGGTGAGGGTAAGCTCATTGCACGGTAAGGATGAGAAAGCCGAAAATGTAGAAATAGCTTCTTACTTAGCTAATAAATATGGCTATGAAATAGACCTTATAGAAAAATCAAACATATCAGGGGTGAAAAGTGCCGATACGTTTAATAAAACATTGGATATAAAGCAGGAGTATAAACGTATTCATAAGCCTACTAAAAGTGCTGTTGATAATGCCTTGAGGGGTACAAAGGAACAAGCCAAACACATTGTATTGGATATAAAAACAGATTTTATAGATGGGGATTTAAGAAGTGCTATAAAAAGCCGTGTTTATAGGTCTGAATGGATAGAAGAGATAATTGTAATTAGGAATGGTGAGGATATAACCTATTTAAGGGAAGATATACTTAAAGAAGACTGGACTCTGTAAAATAAAACAGGCAGGTAAATAATAAGTTATTTACTTGCCTGAGTTGGGGTCGAGAGTTTTCTTATGTAGCCTCCCAACCAATTTGTACTGCAAAAGTACAACTATTTTTTAAACTACCAAAACTTTTTTCAACTTTCTGCATATACACCCTCATAAGAGAGGATAGCTTCTACAGTACGAGGGGATAAAAATACCCTACCTGCTACCTCCTCAATTACGGCATCTATACGCCATTGAGGGTACTTGTTTGTGAGCTCACCAAAAAGCTCACGTATCTTTTCATTACGCCTCTGTAGGCGTTGTTTGCGTTGTTTCTGACTTATAAGTTGCATAGCCACTAAGAGAATAGAATATTATGGTGCAAAAGTATAAAAAAGTCCGCTTATATGCAAGCGGACTTTTTTATACTATTACTCCCATCGCTTTTGGTTTAGGTAGGTCTCGGCGTAGGGCATTGCTGTACCGTCAAGTTTCTTTTTAGACTTTTCTTTGTCAATTCCTATGAAGGCTTTGATAACCTCTTCGGGCTTGAGCTTGTCGAACTTGCGTTTGGCAACTGCCTTAGTGCCGATTTTACCGTATTCGTTCCAAAAGTCTTCAAAGGTTACTGAGGCGGGCGTCTTCTCAATGCTGAAGTACTTTCGGAGGTTGGCGTCGCTTGCTAATATAGCAATACGCTCTTCATTATAGGGAAAGTAGCGCACAAGCCAATGCCACTGTTCGTTTGTTGGGGGTTCCCCTGTGCTCTGTAAAGTAGTTAGGTTTCCCTCTAAATCATATTTAAACAAATACTCAATTCGAGTGTTTTTCGATTTAAAAATATAGGTTGTTTCCATTAGGCTAATTGTTCGTTAATTGCATATGTTATTTGTAATAGGGTTTGGCGTTCGTATTGTCCGTAGTGTTCCATTGTAAGGATATATCCTAAGAACTTTTCTAACATATCGGCTTCGTAGAGCTTAAGCCAAAACCTGCGTTGTTTTTGTGTGGCGAAACCCATATAAAAGCGAGTGGCTTTGATAGTTACTTCTCGCATTATGCTATAAAGTACACGTTGCTCACGGTTGTTGAATAGGGGTTGCCCTATGAAGGTAGCGCGGGCAAGGACTTCGGCTTGGTCTCGTGATAAGGTAAGGGCGATTTTCATAGTGTTTGTGTTAAAATGATGATACTTCTATTATCTCTTTAATTGTTAATTTCCTTTCTACACTTAAGAAAAAGTTTATTATTGCATCAATACTACAAACGGAGGGAGTTATATCCGAAATTCCTAAGTCAATATATAAAGCTAAACCATCTTTTTCAGAATAACCCACATAAAACAAATGTAGTTCGACTTCATTATAATTACTAATTACTTCATTTTTGAGAAAGATTGCCATTTTAGCGCAATAGTTATCGTATTTTTCATAGGATTTATATATTTTTTCGGCTAATTCCCTATGTTTATGGTATAAATCGTTTGCTTTCATTGGCTTTTGTTTTTATAAAGGTCTATTAGTTTGATGAGTAAGGACTGGCGGGCGGCTTGGTAGGTTTGCAGGTGTGCAAAATCCCAAGAGGTACCGCTATCTATAAAAGGGGTAAAGATATAGAGGGAGGTGCCCGCAGGGGTGCTTTCGAGATTGCCGTAATAGCCGTGAGCTTCAAACCATTGAAAGGCTTGCTCCCAAGTGGGAAGGGGTATATCAAAGCCTATATCTTCAAGCTGTTTGACTATTTCGGGAGGTACAAGACAAATAGGGTATCGTTCTGTTTCCATTGGAGCCTATAATTTAATTAAGTAAGCGGGCATAAGGATAAAGTTGTCAAACTCAAAACCGCATAGGTGATGCTTGTTGTTATCAAAGTATTGCGTAAAAGTGACGCTAAGGGGTTTGCATCGGGGGTACTCTTGGTTGAGTTCGTTAGCTTTTTCAATGATGTATTGCTTTATTTTGGTTAAATCATCTGCCCGATATAGTTCTCCGTTCATTCCTCTTAGAAAACAAGAGAATTGGGCTTGTAGCTTGTTTTTTGTTTGTATACCATTACCTAAATAACAGTAATAGTGTGTAGGTATTTCTTTCATTTTAAATGCTGTTTAAAAGGTTATACTTCCCATTATTCTTTTTTCTTTGTCCCTTTGCTGTTCTTTGAATATTTCGATGAGTGCTTCCATACAGTAAAGGCGGGCATTTTCGTAATCGAATGACATTCCTTTTCCTTTTTCAATGTCAAAGCGGTTATAAATTCGATAAGAATACCAATCCATTGCCCCCATATTTGGGCGTATGTAGGAAAATAGTCCGCGTACTCTAAACCATTCAAAGACTTGTTCGTAAGTTGGAATATCTGTAAAAGGGCTTCCAGGTGAATTGCCACTTAACACAAAATCTTTTATTGAAAACTCTGTTTTCCCCTTTAAACTGCCCCATACCATTGCAGTAATACCAACACCTTCTGAGTATGAGAATAAACAAGGCTCTTTAAAACCTATATCTTTGAGTTCTTTGGCGATGTCAAGTGGGACAAACCAAGTGAGGTAATTTTCTTTATTCATTTTCTTTCTGTTTTTTTAAGGTTATTCTTCTTCAGCCTCTTCATCTTCAGCTTCCTCTGAAAATTCTAAGCTGTCAATTTCGTAGGTGTAATGAGATGGTACTCCGTTATAGCCTACATCGGCAACGAGTTCTATAGCTTGTTTGTAGGGGTGATTGGTTAGAGGGTCGTTATCCTCACTATATACCATTTCTTTTTTGTACATAGCTTGTAGTTGCTGAGCGACTTTTTCAGTAACTTCACCACTAAATCTAACTTGGTATGTTACTGTTATACCTAATTCGTCAATTGTTACTGTTTTATTTTCCATTGTTTTTTGTGTTTTAGTAATTAAAAACTTTCTTTTTCAATATTTATTGTAATGTTATCTTCATCGAAGTACTTAATGATGTATATCGTCTTTCCTTCACGGAGGATAACAGAGGAGGGTAGTTTGCCAATTTGGTTGCGGAAGTAATGAAAGGTGTTGTATATACCTTTTTTAAAAAATCTCACATCAGTTTTTGCCTCACTTAGTTCCTCTTCTAATTTTTTAACTTTTTCTTCTGCTTTTATGGTCATATTGCACAAACGCAATAGCTCTTTTTTTGCTGCTTGAGGGTTTCCATTAATTCTATCGCATATTGAGGAGTAACTTATATCATAATCGTCTATTTCCATTATATTTTGTGTTTAAAGGGTTATACATTCCACTCTTCTTTAGTGAGTTGCGCGCCACAGTCTTTACAGAATAAGGCTGTTACTTCTACTGTAACGTAGTGGGCAAGGGTGCGGAGCTCTTTATGCTTGTGGGGGCAGGTGCGAGCCGCACAGGCAATTAATTTGCTAATTTTCTCATTGGCTAATTTTCTAACTTCTTTCATAGCGTTGCTCGTTCATTTTCTCGAATATGTTATTGACCCTGCCTACTTCACTGGGGGTGAGGTTTTGGAGCTTTTTTTTGAATGGGTTTTTGCTTGAGCAGAACCATTTGCCAAGGCGTTTGATGTCGGCGTATTTGGGGTTGGCTTCGTCTCGCCAGCCGAGTTCGTGGCATAGGGCTAATAGCTTGGCGTGTTGCTTGTTTTGGGCATCGAAATAGGCGTGCATCTCGAAATGGTAACCAAGGTGCTGGGCGAGGGTGAAAAACTCGTCTTCGGTGAGGTTTTTGGTACTGGGGAGGTCTCTGCCAATAAAGCTGCATACAAAGTGCAGGCGGGCTTCTCTGTCCTTAAAGCGTTTGCCTAAAAGGCTTTGAAGGATACATATTTGGTGGGGTTTTATTGTGGGCATATTATTCATTTTTAACTGTTACTTTTACATAGTCGCCTACGTTATACTCTTTGTAGTCGTTTTCGTATATTATTATTTTGTTAGTACCTTCTTTGTTGGCAACATACATATAATATTTTGCGGGGTGATAGGTGCTTGTGCGTACTTTTCCAACAAAGTGGAAGGTTGTATGGGCTGTTATCATTTCTTTGTCTACTACAAAGCCTATAATGACCTCTGTTTTGTTTGTTTGTTCATTGTTCTTTTTTCCACAAGAGAAAAATAGTAATGATAGTCCTAAAAATATAAGTGCTTTTTTCATTTTAAATGGTGTTTAAACGTTGTTTAAAAATAGCTCCTCGCCTTAGTGGATCTCCTATGGGCGTCCCCTTAGTGCCAGCGACCGAACTAAGGGCGGAGGAGCTTCTTTTAGCTACCGAGATAGCTAAAAGTTTATTCGGCTTCTTTTTTGACTTCGACAAAGAAGGTTTCGTCTTGCACGACTGATATACCTACTTTTGGGAAGAGGGTGGCTATTTGCTCGTCTTCACGGTCAGCAAGAAGCTTATCTTTAGCAGGCTCTTCGGTGAGGCGTACGTACTGGGGTAGAAACTCTTTGAGGAGGTTGGTAACAGCTCCCCAAGTGAAGCCTTTGAGAGTTTTGAGTTTTGGCGTGCCTGTGCGGAAGCCGATAGTTCCGTGAAGGCTGTCGAGAGACTTTTTCTTGGTGAAAAGGGTGTCGCGGTTCTCGAGGGCGTAGGCTTGTAGTACATCGAAGTTGTCATCTTTGATTTGCTGCAAATTAGTGATTTTGTCGGCGTACTTGTCGCGTATTTTGGTTACTTCTACATCAATAGTAGCATTGATTTTGGCGATTTCGGCTTCTGCCTTGGCATAGTCTGAAAATGAGGTTTCCATTTGTTCTTTGGTAACACCTGTTTGTACGATTTTTTTGGTTCTTGTTGCCATTTTTATATGATTTTTAATTGATTACTTTGTTATTTTCCATTTACTTCGGCTTGGTATAGGGGGTGTACGGCTAAGGGTAGCCATTGGGCGGTGCTGTCTTGCCATAGGAGTTCAAGGGTTTCGGGCTCGTAGCGAAAGGCTGGGGGTTGCCAGCGCTTTCGCTCTGTCCAGTCTTGTAACTTCTGCACTAAGGCGGGTACTTTGTCGGTTTTACCTGCGCGGTATTGGCAGGTGGCAAGCCGTTGCTCGAAGGTAAGCACTTGTAAAAAAGTGTCGAGGGCAAGGGCTTCTGTGTATGCTAAAAATCTACTATTCATTGTTTTTTTGTATTAGTTTGCCGTATTTTTTGAGGTCTGCCCACCAAGTTACATTATTGCCGCTAATGCCTTGAGGTAGATAGCGAATGGGGCGTTTTTGTTTTTTGGCGGTTTTGAGCAGCTCTTGTGCGTGCTCTCTGAGCTTGCGGTTGATGTAGTCGTAATCGCTGATTTCGTTAGGTTCTAATCTCATCTTGTGTTCGGTTTATCTTCGGTTAGTGTTAGCTTGGTGTTCGCTTCGAGCCGCACGGGCAGTTATTTTTTTGAGTAATATACTGGGGTAATATTGCAGGATATTTTCTGCGTAGATAGTGATGAGCAGGAGGACGTCGTCGGCATTGAATAGGGTGATGTCGTTGCCGTAAAGGCGTTCGATGGTTTTCTCCACCTCACTGTACCACTGATCGTCATACCAATTGAGTAGGGTATCGTGGGTGATGAGGGTTTTTAAGTGCAGCCCTCTACCTATGGCGGTGTTACATAGATTGGTGCACCATTCGTTGTAGAACTCATAGCGGAGGTTTTCGTACTGTAAATAGGTGAGCCCTAATTGGCGGGCGAGAGCGTGGCGATAGGTGATTTGTTGGGCTATTGTATTCATTGTTAGGGTGTTTTTAAGAGTTTAAAATCGCGTTCTTGGGCTTTTTCGGCTGAGATGAGATAGGGTTCTAACTCATTGGCTCCTGTACGTGTCTTTTCGATGTAGGCTCGGAAGTCTTTGACGAATATACGGTTTTGACTAAGCCAGTAGAATTTGTTGGCAACGGCTCCTTTGGGGTTTCCCTTACTATCGGTTTGTGATATGCCAATAAAAAGGGTGTTAGGAAATGCTTCTATGAGTTTGTTGTATAGGCTTGCGGGCTTGCCGTCGAAACACTCTTGTATACTGTCAATAAATACTATTTTAGGTTGTTGTGGACGGTCCAGGCGTAGCATCATTTTGTCTACATATTCTTTTTGTACGCTGTAGCGTTTTCGGTGCTGTTTGAGCCCGTAGCGGTCGAGGTTTTCAATGAGTGATAGGCTGCCACACTCTTCTAAGGAGTTGTATAGTACCTTTTCTTTTTGGCAGAGTTCTTTCATTAGCTGTAGGGCGTAGGTGGTTTTGCCGTGCCCTGAGTCGCCATAGATAAGGAGGCTGCCGCTTCGTTCTACCTTGCCGAGATGGTTTGCCCATTGGGGTGATAGGTCGATTGTTTTGTACTTTTTGCGCGCTAAATCTTCGTAGGTATAGGCGCGGGGTATGATTGTTTTTTCGTTATTTTCCATCATTGAGTTGTTGTAGGCGTTGCTTTTCAATTTCGGTGCGTACTTTTCTGAGGCTTCCTGCGGTGTTAGCGTACATTTGTGCAGGGCTGATAGTTGAGCCATTGGCTTGGCTTACTTGTGCTATTTGGCTGAGTAGGAAGGCTTCGATAGCTTCTTTATCAGAGGGTGGACTTACACGGCTATACTTGGAGCCATAGCGGTCGAATATTTCGGCATAGCCTACTTTTTTGATACCCTTATTACGGTCGATTTTAGCTTGTAACCCGTCGGCCCCCATCATATACCAACCGCAAACATATTCGGTGGCATTCCAAAGGCTTTTGAGTTCCAAAAAGGCGTGGTATTCGAGGTCGCCAGCTTCGTCTAATATCACTAAAGGGGTTTCAAGCTGTTTTAGATAGTAAACCAAATCTTCATACACTTCGGCATATCGTCCTGTATAGGTAATGCCAAACTCTTGTGCGATTTTGCGTATAAGTTTTTGTTTGGTTTTTACTTGTGAGCAGTCGATATATACGGCGTTTTTATTTTTGCTTACATATACTTTGGCGGTGTGTGTTTTGCCTATACCTGCACGGTCACATAGGATAGCCGAAAGCGAGCGTGTTTGGCAGGCGGTAAGCTGGCTGTATATGTACTGAAAGGTTTCGGTCTCTACGGTTACCCAAGGAGCCTCATCGCGGAGTTGTACTTGTAGTTTGCGGGCGATGCTTATCCATTTGGCATCGGATAGCACGCCATCGCGTTCGCCTTTCATTACACGGTTGTACTGGGCACCATTGATGCCAAGACTTTTGGCGTGATGGGTGTCATAGCGGTAGTTTTGTCGGTTTTCGGCAATTGCTTGTACGATTTTTTCTTTTAAAACTGTGGTTATCATAAGTCTAATAATGCTTTATTTATGGTTTCTACTTTTGTTTTGCTGTACTCTTGATAGTTGAGTGCGGGTGTCTCGGTGTAGTCTACTGGTGTGTAGTCTACTTCGGTAGCGGTGGGTATGGGCGCGGTGAGGCTTCCTAAGCGGTTGAGCTTTTGCACTGATTGGGTACGTACCATTTGGTCGAACTTGGTAACATAACTCATTGCTTCGGCATATTGTTGCTCATCGTGCTGAGTCCATTCGGCATTAGCACGGTTGAAGGTAGGCACAGGGCTACAGGTGCAGAGGAAGGCTCCGTTTTGGTATAGATACACTTCGGTAATGCCGTCCTTATTAGGCAAGTAATAGGCTTCTACTTGGTAGTTGTTGGGGGCTAATAAGGTAAGTACTTGTGGGTTGGGTAGTTGGTATTTTTGGTATTGTACGGTTACATACTGACTACGGCGTATGGTAGTAGTGGTACATTTGCCTATGTATTGGGCTAAAAGGGCTCGGTTGAGTTGTGGCAAATTAGGGTTTACGTTCTCTAAAAATACCTCCAAACGTGTCTTCCCAGGGAAGCGTTGTTGGTCGGGGTGGGGTTGGTTGTTGTATAGGGTTTGCTCTTGGAGTTCCATTGCTACAATATCATCATAAGAGGCTTTGGCTTCTTTGTAATTATTGTTGAACTCATCGAATATCTTTTGTTGTGTGGTTCGGTTACTATCACGGCGGGCATAGTGGCGACCTACGTTTTGGTGTCTGTTTTTCTCAATACCGTATTTTTTACCTCGTATCATTGTCTCGGCATACTTCTCTTGTGAGTTTGTAGGGTTACAGAAGCGTACAAACGGAAATAGGTTGTTAGCTTTCAGTAGCCCGTCGGCAAATTCTCCCGTTAGGTGTCGTTCTACTTCTATCTGCATTGGGGTGCCCAAGCCATAGGAGGTAGTGAACTGAAACATTGAGCGGAAGCAGTCTAAGAACAGCTGGGTGTCTTTCTTTTTGCTGTGTGCGATACCTATTAGGGCAGTGCTCATCACATCGTAAGCATAGTATGCCATTACTTTGGTGCCGTCGGGTAGCTTGGTGTGCATTATATCGCGGTCATCAAGGGTTATTTTACTCATTGAGTAGAGCGGTGCGTGGCGGTGAACGTGTGGGCGCAACTTGTGGCTAAAATCGTACTCTCCGTTGCGGGCTTTGGCTATGATAAGCTGATTTTCGGCTTTGCTAAGCCATAGTTTTACAGTGCTTTCAGATACTTCTAACAGGTTGCCATTCTCATCGCAAAAATCGTCTACGTTAAAGAGTTCGCCCGTAGCACGGTCAAAAAGTTCTATTTCGCCGTATAGAAACTGCTTGTAAATATCATATACCGAACTAATGTAAGGTTTATTAGGCATACAGCAGATGGATATAAATAGGCGTTCCATAGTAGGGGTTACTACCTTGGCGTTGTCGGAGCCTTCGCCCTTGTGAATGAAAGTGGCGTAACGCTCGGTAAGGTACTGGTTATATTTGCGCTGTAGGCTTCGTGGGTTGTTAGGTAATGAGAAGCTCCACTTTTCGGGGTTTAGCGCATTCACTGCTTCGCTGATGTTTTGCCATATTTGGGTTTTGCGTTTACCAAAGGCTTTGGCAGTGAGCGGACGGCTTTTAAGCAAGATTTCGATGGCACCCAGTATCATAGCGGAGGTGGCTTTCTCTCGCTGTTGTGAGAGGGGGAGTGATTTGCCGTTAGGTTTGCGGTGCTCAGCAAAGAAGTTGATAGCTTCGGGGTCGGGCACGATGTACTCTTCTAATACATTGGTAACGATGTGAGCCTCTTCGGGCTTGCCGAGCATACGCACGCAAAATTCTTTTGTATTCACACCTTTCACTACGGGGAGGCTATCAAAGGCTACCCACGCTTCATTACCTTGCCCTTTGCCTGCTTGGGTAACTTGGAGCTTACCACGCTGACTGTACGATTTGTAGGTGTTGTAGCTCATTACTTTCCAATCGTCATACAATAGGCGTGCGGGGATAGATAATATGTTATTTTGGAATGCGTACATAGTTTTGTTTTTTTGGCGTTTGCCTTGCTCCCCAGTGCAGTTGCGAGCTGCGCTTAATGCTGTTGGTCATACCAACCACTGGGGAAAACAACAATAAAATCAAAATATAAAAAACGTGATGTGGTGTTATTAGTGGTACTTCACTGGCTTGTGGTACTCTATTTTTTCTCTTTTTACGACGATACCTAAGAAGGTTGTGCGTATCTCTCTGCCGATAATGAGAAAGTCCTCATTAATTAGGTAAATGGTTTTTACTTTCATTTTAAATAGGGTTTAAAAGGTTTTTAAATGCTTCCCAAGGCGGTTGCGAACCGCTGCAAACTTTCTTGCCGTTGGTCGTACCAACCTTGGGAAATAATTACTAACTTTGTGGCGTCTAATTTTAATTTTAGTAATTATGTTCATTAGAATTACAACCACACTGGAAGGTGAATTTTTAGTGGTGAATACTCACCATATTATCACCGTAAGAAGAGGAAGTGACTTTTGTATGATTACTCTCATTAATGGCGAGAAAATCTATACTAATGAGTCTTTTGAGTCTTTAATGAATAGGCTCTCCTCTAAATGATAGTTACTAAGTTTCTATCTTTGGGGTATGCTGTGCAGTATGCCCCTTTTTACATTCCTAAAGAGCTTTCTTTCTTAAATATGAGTAACCCTAAGAAGCGGACTGTTTTTATTACTTTACGCTCTTTTTTCTCTTCACTTTCTATGAGCACTACTTGTGTTTTTACTTGTATCATTGTATTATTCATTTATGGGTTCTAAACATTCTACGTCGTAGATACCTACACTGTTATCGGCAAAGGTTATAATGCCTAATGTATAATCTTCATAGGTGCGTATATCGGTTAATTTGCCTACTTTTCCTTTTTTACCGTAAGGGTCTGTGGTGATAAAAGGTGATACTCTTACTTTGTTTCCTACTTTCATAGCTTAATCATTTAAAAATTCTTTTACTTTCTTTTCAGAAGGGGCAATCATACTATGATAGTCCTTTCTGATTTTGTCGGCTGAGAGGCTTGTGCGCTCGCCGCTTACACACTGGCGAATGTATCGCCCAGAGAAACCGTGTTTCTCAATTAATGCATTTATTACGCTTGCATTGTACTTGTTATACTTTTTTTTCTTACTTTTGTCCATTGTTACTTATTGTTCCAATTCTGGCGCAAAGGTATGTCAAAATTTTATCGCTACAAAATATTATGGACAAAATTTTAGCACCTATTAAACAAAGAATACTTCAATTTGTTGATTATAAACAGATTGAGAGGAAAAATTTTTTCGGCGAATTGAATGTTGCCACTTCAAATTTTAGAGGAAATGCTCTTTATAGCGAAGTAGGAGGTGATGTTATCGCCAAAATTTTGTCAAACCATCCTAAATTAAATGCAGAATGGTTGCTCACTGGAAATGGCGAAATGCTTAAAAGTGAAGGGGCTACAGAAGTAATAAAGACACCTCGTGTAGAAATTATTGAGCCTATAAAGGTAGAGGGGCGTAGTTTAATGCCTAAAGTAGTCGTAGTAGATGATGACGATAATGACCGTATTCCATTAGTTTCAGTAAAAGCCCAAGCGGGCTATCTTGAGGGCTATGATGATAGCAATTACATTGAGGAACTACCTACATATAGTCTTCCTGAAATGCGAAATGGCACATATCGTATGTTTCAGGTCAGCGGTTTTTCTATGTATCCCACCTTACAGGATGGTAGCTATGTAATAGGTAAATTTGTTGAAGATTGGGAGTGGTTGGGTGATAATAGGGTATGTGTAGTAGTCACAGAACGCGATGGGGTAATCGTAAAGAGGGTAACAAATAGAGCAAGAGAAAAAGGGTTCCTTTATTGTAAGTCTGATAATAGAGATTACAAACATATTAAGGTAATGTTAGAAGATATAAAAGAGATATGGGAGTGTCAAGCTCATATATCTTTTGAATTCCTTGACCCAGTTACCAACTATCAGAAAATTGCAGAACTTGAAGTGAACTTATCGGAATTGCAGGACAAGGTGAAAAACTTGGAGACACAACTATTGCCCGCACATACATAATATATAGAGGAAAATGGAATAAAAGGTGTAGAAAGCGGGTATTTGTGCAGGAGAAACTATACCCTTTTTGCTTGTTTTTAATACAAAATGCTAAAAATCAGTATTTTATATAAAAATAAACTTTAAAAAGCACTACAATACACCCCCCTTTACTCTACAAAAAAGCCCATTGGTTGCACTAAAAAGAATATACAACCTACTTTACTACCCTAAAAATAGCCCAAAAGTGCACCCCTAACTGCACCCCTAAGTGCACCCCTAATGCTAAAAATAGGGTGTTTTTAGTCTTTGCTGGGTGAGTGTCTTTTGTGGGTATTTTCTGGCCCTCTGGAGGTGGCTTTTTGGTAGCTATAAGACACAAAAAAACGCCCAAAAAGGGCGTATTTATAAGGTTTTTGGCAATTATAGAGGTATATATGCCTGCCAATAGTAATTACTTCTATTTAAATGGTAGTTATCGGGTAATTACTCGGTAATTAAATGGCAATTAAAAGTGGTTTTTTGTACGTTTTGTTTTACCTGCCTTTTTGGGCTTTTTTATTGTAACTACTTGTATTTTAAGGATTTTAGGGCTTTTTTGATTATGATAGTATTGTATATTTCATATTACTGCCTATAAATATAAATTTTATCCAATAGTTTTATTTCGTAATAAAATTAATGTAAAAGACTATTATTGGTTCAATTTCTATGATGATATTTTCCAATATATAGATATGAAAAAATCCAAATTCATACTAGAATGGAGAGATGTCATCCAAGAATTCTGTTTTACATCAAAGGAATTTTATTTAAGCAAAGAACAAGAAACCTTTGGAGATTTTGAAAAAAATCTTATCATTAAAGAAGTTTACCTATTAAATTCTTTTCCTAAATATGATATATTTCATTTTGAGGGAAGAAATATTATATCCGAAAAACTATTGAATGCTTTTCAAGAAAACAATATAACAGGCTATGAAGTATCAGAATACGATGTTCTGAAAACGGAATGAAAATTTAGGTGATACCCAATGGATATTTGCAAGAACAGATAATATTAGAGACCTTAATATTCTAAAATCAAAAGTATTACAAGCTCTTAAAACAGCTGACGGAAAACCTATTAAGGAGTTAGAAAAAATTTCTACAGAACAAACTAAGAAATTATTTCCTGAATTTAAAGATGTTATTAATAACAATAATAAAAATAGATTTCTTTTAGAAAAACTAAATGAAGATGATTTCTTTAAGAAAATTTTCCAAATAGCAGAATAATGTATAAAAAGAAAAATAAAATAGAGGCTACATACTTTATTTGTAAGGAAAATAAAATATTTGTCTTACAAAGTGATAGAAGTTTTCTCTATATATATGACCTATCCTCTATGCTTTTATTAAAAATAATAAACGTCAATTATGGTGGAGGTTTATATGATTTAGGGGATGTAATTATAGATGAACATTGTAGAGGTGTTTCTATTAAGGATTTAACCTTAATAGATTTCTTTCCTAACGAAAAATATTATTATTCAGTTTCTAATAAGGAGTCAATGATAGTAAGATTTTTTGTGGAAGAATTTAACGTAATTTTTTTCTTAGCAAGAATAACAAAAAATATTGTTTTAATAGATAAACAATTAAATCTGTTAGGACAGATACGTTTTTTCACGGATTCCTTTTTGGTTACAAATTCTAATATATATATTTATGTATATAAAAAAAATGACTATTCTTTACTAAGGCAACAAAATATTCAAGATTTTTTTCCTGAGGAAGAAATAGAGATATATTCTGTGCATCCTTATAAAAATACCTTTATAGTAATTGCTAAAATGGGCATTGTTTGTCTTTCTCAAAAGGATGGTTCTCTTATTTGGAAGTGTGATCATTATGCACGGACTATGGAAATTGTAGGACATTATGGTTATGTGTGTACCAGCTTGTCTTTTTATCGTGTTGATTTAGATACGGGAGAGTTCTATAATTATAATAGAAAATATTCTCGTTTGCCTGATTTTGAGTATAATGGAGAGAATCATTGGCCTTCAGGTCATAAAGTAGTATACCATAATGGCTTGTTGTGGTATGATGTCTACACTTCAAAGCACCCTTTTATAATAGCCATAGATCCTGAAACAGCAACATATCAATGGATTTATGAAATCAAAGATACTTATGAAGATATAGAAGAAATACGATTTTATGACAATAAAATGTTTGTTACCGATACAGGCTATAACCTTTTTATCTACGAAGAGGAATAGGGTAACTATTGAATGCTTTTATAGAAAACAATAACAGGCTATGAAGTATCAGAATATGATATTCTGAAAATGGAATAAAAATCTAGGTGATACCCAATGGATATTTGCAAAAACAGCTGACGGAAAACCTATTGAAGAGTTAGAGAAATTGTTTGAAGAACCCAGTGGCTTTACAAGAAAAATATCAAAATGGTTGAAAGTAGATGATATTTCTTCAGAAGCCTTTTTGCAATGGTTGGATAACCCAGAAAATTTTAAAAAAATATTTGAAATTGTGAATTAGTTATGTATAGACAAATTGAAAAATGGGAAAATATATTTAGCTATTTTTATATAGACGGAAAAATATATGTTAAAACAGAAGAAAATTGTATATTAAAAGAATTATCTTTAACAGGAGAAGTTCTCTGGGAATCAGAAGAGACAGAGATTAGGTACAATTATGTAAACAACGATGTGATTATCTTCAACTTAGAAAGTTTAGAAGATAAATATACATATGATAGAACATTTATATATGATAGAAGAAAAAAAACTTTGATTTTCAAAGGGGAGATAAAATTAATTTTGTATAAGGAAGAATGTTTTGATGGGAATATATTATATAGTAGTACAAATGAAAATATTATTATATTTGATATATTGAAAGGGGAAATTCTAAAGAAAATAGATAAACCAATTATAGGAGTAACACTCTTAGTGACAGAAAAATATGTTATTAAGGGATATGATCCATATATTTATATATATGTAAAAAGTGACTATTCTTTACTAAGGCAACAGAATATACAAGACTTTTTTTCTAAGGAAGAAGAAATAGAGATATATTCTGTGCATCCTTATAAAAATACCTTTATAGTGATTGCTAAAAGGGGCATTGTTTGTATTTCTCAAAAGGATGGTTCTCTTATTTGGAAAAGTGATTACTATGCACGGACTATGGAGATCGTAGGAAACTTAGGCTATGTCTGTACAGGGCTCTCTTTATATTGGGTGAATTTAGATAATGGAGAAAAGTATGGTTATGGAAGAAAATACGATCGCCTACCTGATTTTGAATATAATGGAGAAACATACTGGCCTGCTGGTCATAGGGTAGTATATCATAAAGGATTATTATGGTATGAAGTCTTTATATCTGGATACGCTTTTATCCTTGCCATTGACCCCGAAACAGGCGAATATAAGTGGATTCACAAGGTAGAAACCTATGAAAGAGTTATGGATATAAAGTTCTATGATGATAAAATGTTTCTTCTGGACTCCGGAAATACGTTGTTTATCTATGAGGAAAAGAATTAGCTCTAAACGCCTCTATTATTGAAGTACATCAGATAATACCTTGTGAGACAGGAGGACAACATATCAGGGAAAATGAAGGAAATTTCTATATTTTTAGAGATTCCTATAAATAATACATATGGGGGGGTACTTATAATAGTGAAACACATAATGACTATAAAGGATGAAATACCAAATAAAATTAAGCATTTTTATTAGTTTTCTACTTATAAATTGTAGTGTTAAAGAAACTGAGTTTGAAATTATCTGTACAAAAAAAGTAAGTAAAGAGTATTCTTATAATTCTATAGGTTTTATAGAAAATAGCTACGGAAAGTTAAATATAAAAACCATTTCTCACTACGATAAGGAAGGAAAGTTAAAAGAAGTTTTTTGGAATAGATCTAATGGTTTTTTGAAATATACATTGTCAGAACTAAAAAATGATGTAGCCTTATTAAATAGCTTTGATATTGATACTATATATTCCGATAAAAAATATGTCAGTTATATAAAAGAGAAAAAGAATGATACTATATTTTATTTATCTAATGATGAAGTAATTATAGAGATAAAGAAGAAAGGATTAGATTAGTAAACTGTTAAATAACAATGTCTATTTTAGTTTTAATAGATAGGCTATCGTATAAATATCATCGATAATACAAAAAATTGATGTAATTTTGTCTTTGCAAAGCATTGGAGTTGTTTTTATTTTTTTAACTTTTCAACTAGCAAGTTGAATTATTTAAATCTTAAGCATAATGAAAAAAGCAGTATTAACACTATTTTTATTACTCAGCTTACAAAGCTGTTCACAAAAAACTATGATAACACAAAATCCAAACATCACTGCCAACAATCTTGTAGAAGAGATTGCAAAACAAGTTAGTCATTATAATTATGAACCTATCTACCAAGTAGATTTTGAGTTTGGTCATTGTTACATTGAATTGTATATAAATGATATCTTAGCCTATAAAAACTATGGAGAAGGAGGGTCTAGTAGTTTTACAATAAATCCATATCTTTTGAATTTTTCAAATCAAACGATAAAACTAAGGATGTATGCTACAGAAGAATTTGGAGAATTTTTGAACAATTCAGCTGTTAAATTAGGAATAGGTAGCTATGACAACCAAAATGAATTCGCAATAGAAAAACAACAAAGTAATTTATTCATATATCAGACTCCAGAGGATGAGAACGGTTTTTTCAAATATGCTGGTAAAGAATATTTTGAGCAAACAGTAACCTTTACGCTCCCCGAAGTGCCTTATAAAATAGAAGGTTGGAAAGATAGTCAAGATTTGAGAAATTTTGACAAGAAGCTCTTGGAACAAAAAGTGTTACAAGCTTATCAAATGATTCAAAAATCATTTAAAGAGCGAGATTTAGATGGAATTGCTCAGTTTTCATTTAATAAAATGAAAGACCAAGCCATTGCCCAATATTTTGATGAAGAAGAAGTGCAAGAGGGGTGGGAGGAACTTATTTCTATTGCAGGAGCAGACAATTTAGAGTTCTATCCATTGGAAAATTATGAGTTAGTTTTTTATGGAGAGGGTAGATTAGTAGGCTTAAAAAGCAAAAAGAAAGATGGTTTTCAAGGAGCTTCTGCATTATTGTGTAAGTTTAAAAGAGAAGGAAAATGGGTAGAGGCTAAATTAGATTATCTTTTACATATCCCAAAAGGTAAAACTGAATTTGAAATTTATTAAATAATTCAACTTGCTAGTTATTTAAAATAATCAATAACTAGCAAGTTGAATTATATAGATTTTGATGATTAACCTAAACTTACAGAAAAAAAAGATACTCAAAATTTAATATATAATGCTTAATTAAAAATTATTTTTTACCTTTGCCGTTGGAATGATACAAAAGAAATCTGTACATATACGCTTAATTGCCTCTTTGCTGCTGCTATGTATGCTAAAAGTGGCTTTCCCTGTGGGTGAGTTTTTTCATAACCACCACACAAATAAGGAGTTATGCGCTATTGCTACAGGTAGTGAATGTAAGCACGAAGCACACTTTTCGGCTATAGATACTCACCACGATTGTATCTTTCTACAACTTCACCAGTTCTTTGCTCCTTCTTTCTTTACTTATCATTTATGGGAGCAGAACGTTTCAACTATTTTCTTCTTTATTGAAAAAGACATTCCGCAAACTGTCTTTACTATCTTTTCAAGAGGACCGCCTGTTAATTTGTCAATGAGTCAATTTGCCAATTAGCAAATTGAGAAATCAATTAATTTTCAAATTAAATTCTTATGCAAAAGATATTATCTCTTCTGCTACTGTTGTGTGCGTTTTCGGCTTTTGGACAAGGACGCTTACAACTGCAAGTAGAAGATACTCAACAATTGCCGTTGGCAGGAGCGGTGGTGCACTTTATGGGCAAACACTATCTAACGGACTCTGACGGCAAGGTAGCTATTGAGAAAACTCCTAAAGGGTCTTATCCTATCAAAATTACTTATCTCGGTTATCACGATTACGAAGCAACGCTTACGCTGCCTATCGCTCAACCTTACAAGGTAGTAATGAAAGAGACTGTTAATCAGTTAGATGCGGTAACAGTGGTAGGACATAATACTTCTGTGATAGAATGTAGGTTGCCTTATAGGGTTCAGGTTATTAAGCAAGATGGTTTTCTAAAGCATTCGGGAGACGAACTGTCTAAAATACTTACCCAAGTAGCAGGTGTTTCGATGATACAAACGGGGGGTACTATAGCCAAGCCTGTGATTCATGGTTTGCACGGCAATCGTATTTTGATACTCAACAACGAGGTACGCCAAGAGGGACAACAATGGGGGGCTGACCACGCTCCTGAAATAGACCCTATGGTGGCTGACCAGATAAGCGTAGTGAAAGGAGCTGAGGCTGTGCGCTATGGTTCGGATGCACTGGGTGGGGTAATACTCATCAGCCCAAACAAACTGCCTTACGGCGATGGACTGCACGGTAAGTTATTGCCCTCATTTGCTTCAAACGGTAGAAAGACTGCCCTAACGGCAAGCGTAGAGGGGTCTGTACCTAAGCTGCATTCGTGGGCATGGCGGGTGCAAGGTACCCTAAAACGTTCGGGCGACCTCAGTACCGCTAACTATCTGCTGAACAACACCGCAGCCCGTGAGGCGAACTTTTCGGTAGCGACAGGCGTACAGAAAAACAAAGGTACTGCTGAAGTGTTTTACAGCCGTTATGAGAATGAGAGCAGTGTATTCTACGGGTCGCATATAGGGAATTTAGACGACCTATTAGGCAGGTTTGAAATCGGTAGACCGCTGACTACCTATCCGTTTTCGTACTCTATCAATGCTCCTAAGCAAAAGGTAGTACATCACCTGCTGAAAGCCAAAGCGTTTTACCTTTTGCCTTTAGGCAGTAAACTGACGGCACAATACGCTTTTCAGAAAGATATACGCCAAGAGTTTAGTTTGCGTAGGATGGATAGGACGCGCATCCCAGCCCTGAATATGGAGCTCACCACTCACACCCTTGATGTAGATTGGGAACACTCTTACCGCTACCGTTGGGGAACGATGATAGGGGGTAGCTTTAGCAAGCAGGACAACTACAACCAACCCGGTACGGGGGTAGTGCCTGTAATCCCTAACTTTGCTTCGCTTAGTTACGGCATTTTTGGGATACAACGTTACTCTTATATGAAATGGCAAGCCCAAGCAGGGCTTAGGTATGACTACAAATACCTAAACGCTGATGGCTACGATATGTACTCGCAACGCTACGGAGGAGAACACCAGTTTCACAACCTGACCTACAGTATAGGAGCCTCGCACCACCTCTCTAGTTGGATAGACGTAGGCAGCTATATAGGTTTGGCGTGGCGTGCCCCTCACGTAAACGAGCTGTACAGCAGTGGCTTGCACCACGGAGCAGGTACCTATGATTTAGGCGATGAGACGCTGCAATCGGAAACAGGGCTTAAGTGGCTCACCAGCTTTACTTTTAACAACCGCAAGATACGTGTAAATGTAGATATGTACCTACAATGGATACAAAATTATATTTACGACTACCCTACAGGTGAAACGCGTACCTTGTTTTCGGGGGTGTACCCTATCTTTCAGTACGCCCAAGCTGATGCTTTCTTTAGAGGCGTAGACCTTGATGCAAAACTACCTTTGCTGAAGTGGCATAGCCTAAGCGACCAAGAGCTGAACTATGAACTGAAGGGCTCTGTAGTTTTTGCTAATGAAATGCAGACTAAGCGATACTTCCCTTTTATACCTGCTCCGCGCATAAATCAGCAGTTAAAATGGAACGTAGAGCGCAATAGAGGGTTGGTAAGAAATTTTGCTGTGGGTATAGGACACACCTTTGTAGCCCAACAAACCCGCTTTGAACCTGCCCAAGAGTTAGTGCCTACTACCCCTGATGCTTATCACCTTTTTGAGGCTAACATAGGAACAACGCTGAAGATAGGAGGACAACAAACTTTAGGGATAAGGCTTTCTGCCGAAAACCTTTTGAACACAGAATACAAGGAATACACCAATCGGTTTAGGTATTACGCCCACGATTTGGGTAGGAATGTATTCGTGAGATTGATTTATAATTTTTAAAAGACATCAAAAAAAATGAAAAAAATATCATATTATTTAAAAGCTATCAGTATGATAATTTTAGTGTGTTTTGCCGTAAGTGGCTGTAGTAAGGACGATAGTAAACCAAAACCACCTACTGACGAGACTAAAGACAGAGGACACGATATGCCCGACAAGGTACAGTTTATCATCACCGATAAAGGCACTAAGGCAGTACAAGAGCGTGCCGCTAACAAGTCGCCTAAGGGAATAGTGTACGACATCAATAGCCCTATACAATGGCAAGTAGGGCACGAGTACCTGTTCGAGATAGTGTATTACAACAACGGAGTGCGTATGAACCACGAGTTTGTAACTGCTGAAATGGCACCTATTCACCAACACTTCTTTCAGTTATTTCAAGGAAATTACCCTGAAAATAAAGAAGGAAGAGATGCGATGGTAACCGCTATGAACAAGGTAGTAAGTTATGAATATCAGGACACTGACCCTGAGAATAGCACTTACGGCACACAAGGGGTAAAATTGCGCCTGCGCACTTGGGACAAAAAGCACCCAGAACTACGCGACCCTGTGGGACTGAAAGGTATTTTCCACATTAAAGACGAAGCGACTGCCGGCAATTATACCTTGCGAATTAAGTTAGCACACTTTCTCACTGCTAACAAGCTCAACCCACAAAACCAAGAAGAGCGCCCTTATAATGTAGTGGAATACTCTAATGCGTTTCAATTAGATTCGGATATGACACTACCCATAGAAATTAAACAATAACCTTTTTAACATTAAAAAAACGATGAAAAATATATATCAATTTTTAAAATACACTTTTCTTTTAGTAGTGATGGCTACTGCTTTTAGCGCTTGTAGCAAAGATGATAATAAAGTAACCCCTCTTACTACTCAAACTTCTACTACTACCGTTACCACAACTTCTACCACCACAGTTACTACTGAAGAGTTTATGGCTAAGTGGAGCCAACTTGAAGTGCGATTTACCAAAGGGCATTCTCACGGCTATTTCCACGGTAACCCCGACTATCCCGTGAAATACCTCAAAACAGTACAACATTTCTATTTTGAGAACAAAAATGGCGTTATTACCCCCGCAAGCAACAATTCTACCGCTATCCGTTGGGAAGGAAGTAATGATGAAGCTGGAGTATCACTATCTGGAATAGAACTTATCTTCTATGATAAAGAGGGCAAACGTATAAACTCACTCTTGACTACTGGTCAGGCTCCTAATCACTATCAATTCTTCTTTATCGCCGATAATTTCACAGCAGTAGCTAGTAATACTACAGTGCCTACCCAAGCTGAAGCCTTGCGATACAAATACCGCGATACCAATCCTGAAGAGTTGTATATCAAAGGAGGGGCAGGTATAGACAATAACCCCAATGCCCCCAAAGGTGTGCTCCGTAAAGAGCAAATAGGCTTAAAAGGCTTTTTTGAAATCAAAAGAGCTTATGTAAATTTCGATTTGCAAATTGTGTTAGGCTATTTCGCTACCAAACCCGCTGGATTAACTTATAGTACCCTTCCGGCTAATAAAGTTATGGAAGTGAAAATCCCTATTCATATCTATACAGATATCATAGCAGAAGATGAACAAATAGAAGATGCAATGCGCGAATTTGGCGCGACCAAAGCTGAAATCGAAAAAGACCGAAACGATATTCTCTCATCAACCCTCAATCCTGAAAGTAGTGGTACCTTTTTGTAAAGAGGAGAGACAAAATACAAAGAACAAAAGAAGAACTTTGCCAGAGGTTATGCCTTTGGCAAAGTTTTTTCTTTTTAAATTTTGGTGGTTCAAATAATTGTTGTATCTTAGCCGAAAATTTTTAATACATCAACAAACTTAAAACACAAAATAACAATGGGAAAAGGATTTTTTAGAGTACCTAAGGCTGTAAATGAGCCTGTAAAGAGTTATGCACCAGGTAGCCCTGAGCGCGAAGCGGTGCTAAAAGCCTACAAAGAATTATGGAACACCCGTGTAGATGCTCCGCTATACATTGGCAGTGAGGAAGTACGCACTGGCAACACGAGCGAGATACACCCTCCACACGACCACAAGCACTGCCTGGGCGTTTACCACAACGCTAGCAAAGCAGAGGTAGAAAAAGCGATAGCTGTAGCCCTTGAAGCACGTAAGAAATGGGCTGCTCTTGCGTGGGAAGAACGCGCCGCTATCTTCTTGAAAGCTGCTGACCTTATCGCAGGACCTTATCGCGCTAAAATGAACGCTGCCACAATGATTGCACAATCTAAAACTGTACACCAAGCTGAAATAGATTCTGCTTGCGAGTTGATAGACTTCTTGCGTTTCAACGTGGAATTTATGGCTAATATCTACAACGATCAGCCTAACTCGTCAGAAGGGGTATGGAACCGCGTAGAATATCGCCCATTAGAGGGATTTGTATATGCCGTTACTCCATTTAACTTCACCGCTATCTCGGGCAACCTACCTGCAAGTGCTGCCCTAATGGGTAACGTAGTAATTTGGAAACCAAGTGCTTCGCAAGTATTTTCGGCTAATATGATAGTAGAAGTATTTAAGAAAGCAGGTTTGCCAGATGGGGTTATTAATGTACTGCACGGTGATGCAGCGATGATTACTGATGCGCTACTGGCTAGTCCGCATTTTGCTGGTATCCACTTTACAGGTTCTACCAATGTTTTCCAAGATATTTGGAAGAAAATAGGCAACAACATTCATAACTACAGAACTTATCCTAAGATAGTAGGTGAAACAGGCGGTAAAGACTTTATCCTTGCCCACCCAAGTGCTTGTGCAAAGCAAGTAGCTACGGCTATCACTCGTGGCGCATTTGAGTACCAAGGGCAAAAATGTAGTGCTGCCTCTCGTGTATACTTACCTAAATCGAAGGCTGAGGAAACATTGGAATTGGTAAAAAAAGACGTATTGTCTTTCAAAATGGGTTCTCCTGAAAACTTAGAGAACTTTATCACGGCTGTTATTCACGAAAATTCTTTTGACAAATTGGCTAAATACATAGACCAAGCCAAGAAAGATAAAGATGCAGAAATATTCGTAGGCGGTAGTTACGACAAGAGCAAAGGGTACTTTATAGAACCTACCGTAATTGTTACCTCTAATCCGCATTACACCACTATGGAAACTGAGCTTTTTGGGCCTGTGGTAACCGTGTATATATACGAAGATGCTAAGTGGGAAGAAACGCTAAAATTAGTAGATGAAACCTCGGCTTACGCCCTTACAGGAGCGGTATTTGCTACTTGCCGTTACGCGATAGACGAAGCGGTGAAAGCCCTTGAAAATGCGGCAGGTAACTTCTACGTAAACGACAAACCTACAGGAGCTGTAGTAGGACAACAACCTTTTGGTGGCGCACGTGCCTCAGGTACTAACGACAAGGCAGGTTCGGCACAGAACTTATTGCGCTGGGTATCGCCTCGCCTTATCAAAGAAACTTTTGTACCACCAGTAGATTATCGTTATCCGTTCTTGGGGTAATAAAGGAATAGTAAAGCTGTCCAAAAAGTTTTTTTCACCTTAAAACATTAATACAAATTAGATTTTCATAACTCTATGATTATTAACATCCCCCCTCCCCCTTCGAAGGGGGAGATGTGATGGTCAGCATACACGAAAAACTTTTTGGACAGTCTATTTTCAAAGTAAAAAATTAGCAAAATAGAATAACAAAATCAATCAAATTAAACATTAAAAATGGAATGGCTTTGGAACTTGATGGCCGACCACGAGAGTGTGGCTTACACTGTGATAGTGTATAGTGTGGTCATCGCGATAGGAGTTGCCTTAGGAAAGGTTAAATTTTTCGGCATCTCATTTGGTATTGCTTGGGTACTTTTCGCGGGCATTGCTATGGCTGAAATGGGTTTTACGGTAAACACTCACATTCAGCACTTTATTAAAGAATTTGGGCTTATACTCTTTGTCTATACCATTGGGCTACAGGTAGGGCCAGGATTCTTTTCCGCCTTTAAGAAAGAAGGCATTAAGCTCAATCTGTTGGCAGTAATATCAATAGCCACCTGTGTGGCTACGGTAATTGCCATTCACTACCTTACGAATACCGATATGAGTACCTTAGTAGGGATAATGTCGGGAGCCGTAACTAATACGCCTGGTTTGGGAGCTGCCAATGCTGCGTTGGCTGAGAGGTTTGGCGAAGATGCCCCCTCGCTTACTACTATGTATGCAGTAGCTTATCCGTTTGGGGTATTTGGTATTATCATTGTGATGTTGGGCTTAAGAGGTATTTTCAAAGTAAATATTGAAGCTGAAAAACGATTAAACTCACTACGGCATTCTAAAGACCAAGTAATTATCAATCGTTTTGCTATCAAAGTATCCAATCCATCTCTATTTGGCAAAAAACTAAGCGTTATTAAGAAGACGCTCGATTTTGATTTTACCATTTCGCGTATGTGCCGAAAAGGTGAAATACTCTTAGCTGATGCTGACACCCTAATAGAAGAAGGCGATGTGGTATTAGTAGTAGCTAACCAGAGAGAGAATGAAAAGTTCTTCACGCTAATGGGCGATAGTGTAGCTATGACTGATTATTTTCCTGATGAAAAAGATATGCGCTACACCTCGCGCCGTATCAACGTAACACAACGTGCTATTTTCACTAAAACTTTAGGAGAATTGGATGTGCGCAGACGCTTTGGGGTGACTATAACCCGCGTATTTCGTGCGGGAGTGGAGTTCGTACCTTCAGCCCACACTAAGTTGCAATTTGGTGATACTATCACCGTAATAGGCGATGAAACCCACATACAATTAGTAAGTAAAGAATTTGGCAACTCTAAACGCCGCCTACAGACCCCACATATAGCAGAGCTCTTTATGGGTATTACTCTTGGGGTGTTATTGGGCTCTATCCCCTTCTCAATACCAGGTATACCAGGTGCTGTACGCTTAGGTTTGGCGGGAGGGCCTCTTATTGTTGCTATACTTATCAGTAGATATGGTGGAAAATTCTCAGTGACCCATTACGTATCGCAAAGTGCCAACCTAATGGTGCGCGAAATAGGTATTGTGTTATTCCTTGCTAGTGTAGGTTTAGATGCTAAAGCTAAATTTATAGAAACTTTATTGCACGGCGATGGACTTTACTGGATGGGCTTGGGAGTACTTATCACTCTAATACCATTATTAGTAACTTCGCTTATTGCGCGTATAAAAGGCAAATTAGACTATTTGGAAATCTGTGGATTGCTTTCAGGAGCTTCTACTGACCCCCCAGCATTGGCTTTTGCTAATGATATGTCGAACTCTGAAATACCAGCCCTTACCTACGCAAGCGTATACCCTCTTACTACTTTCTTACGAATAATGGTAGCACAATTATTGATTGTATTTTTTGTGTGATGTTAGAAAAAATGCTTACTTTTGCACCCTCAAAAAAAACAGAATACTATGTTTGGAAATATGATGGATATGATGGGTAAGCTCCAAGAGATTAAACAAAAAACTGACGAAGCTAAAGAGCAACTCAGCAATGTACTCTTGGAAGAATCTACCGCTGATGGGAGCGTAAAAGTAACCATCACTGCTAACAGAGAAATTAAATCAATTAGCATAAGCGATACGCTTTTGGAAGACAAAGAAGCCTTAGAAGACTTTTTGATACTTACACTAAACAAGGCTATAGCCAAAGCTACAGAAAAGAACGAAGCCACACTGGCTGCTGTAGCCAAACAAGGGCTTCCGTTTAACTTTTAAAACACAAAACAAATGGGTAAAATAATTGCTATTGCAAACCAAAAAGGAGGGGTAGGAAAAACTACTACCTCAGTAAACTTAGCAGCCTCATTGGGGGTGTTAGAGAAAAAAGTATTGCTTATTGACGCTGACCCTCAGGCGAATGCTACTTCGGGTTTAGGCATCAATGTAGATTCGATAGAACACGGCACCTATGAACTACTTGAGCATACTATGGACGCTAAAGATATGATTATACATACTAGCTCTCCTAACCTTGATTTGATAGCTGCCCACATCAACTTGGTAGCCATTGAAATAGAGTTAGTAGACAAACAAGAGCGCGAGTATATGCTTAAAAAAGCCTTAGCGCCCATACGCGACCAATATGACTATATACTAATAGACTGCGCTCCGTCATTAGGGCTCATCACCCTAAATGCACTAACAGCTGCTAACTCGGTAATCGTGCCTATACAGTGCGAATACTTTGCTTTGGAAGGATTGGGCAAGCTGTTGAACACTATCAAAAGTGTACAAAAGTCGTTTAACCCTAATTTAGACATCGAAGGGCTATTACTGACTATGTATGATGCACGCTTGCGCCTATCAAACCAAGTGGTAGAAGAAGTGCAAAAACACTTTAGCAATATGGTGTTTAAAACCATTATACAACGCAATGTGCGCCTAAGTGAAGCCCCCAGCTTTGGTGAGACTATCATCAACTATGATGCTACTAGCAAAGGGGCAACTAACCACATCAACTTAGCTCAAGAAATCATAGATAAAAACAAGACAGCCTAATGACGAAACCTGCTAAAAAACAATCCTTAGGAAGAGGAATATCTGCTATCTTCGGCAACAGTCCTGAAGCTACGATTAGCTCTATCAACGACAAGAATGCCGATAAGATAGTAGGAAATATTATAGAATTAGAGCTCGACCTGATTGAGACAAACCCTTTCCAACCACGTACCTCTTTCAACGAAGAAGAGTTGCAAGGGCTCGCTTCGTCTATAGAGGAATTAGGGGTAGTACAGCCTATCACCGTTCGCAAATTAGAAGAAGGGAACAAATATCAACTTATTTCGGGTGAACGCCGTTTTCGCGCCTCTAAATTGGCAGGACTTAAAACAATACCCGCCTACATCAGAATAGCCGATGACAACGACTCGCTGACAATGGCATTGGTAGAGAATATACAGCGTCAGGATTTAGACCCTATAGAGATAGCCCTTTCGTACCAACAGCTAATAGAGCAAGTAAACCTAACCCAAGACCAAATGAGTAAGCGCGTAGGGAAAAAACGCTCTACCATCACCAACTATTTGCGGCTACTGAAGTTAGCACCTATTGTGCAAACAGGTATACGCGATGGTTTTATAAGTATGGGGCACGGACGCGCTATCATACCAATAGAAAACCCTGAACAACAGGCTGAAGTATATGAACGCATCATAGCAGATAATCTTTCGGTACGCGATACCGAAGAATTAGTACGCCGCATTCAAAACCCTGAAACTACTGAAGTAGCTAGTGTAAGTCTGCCCAAAAACAGTAGCAAAACTGAAGTGCCTTCTTATATAAAGGAGCACATCAGTACTTTCAACCACTTCTTTGGTACAAAAGTTGCCGTAAAAATGAGTAAAGACGGAAAAGGTAGCCTAACGATACCTTTTAACTCTGAAGAAGATTTTAAGCGCATACAAAGATTATTAGACAAAAGAGATGAATAAAGTTATTTTGATAATGGTTCTCCTATTAGGAGGGCGTATGGCGTATGCACAAAAGGAGGAGGTTGCGACAATACCTTCAGACTCGATGCAGGTAGCCGTTATGCAAAACAACCTAAACAAAATAACGTGGAATACAGACCCTTTATCACCTGCCAAAGCTGCCTTTTACTCAGCTGTAATACCTGGGTTGGGGCAGATATACAACAAAAGCTATTGGAAAGTACCCTTAGTGTATGCTGCTATTGGCACACCTATCTATTTCTATATACGAAATTCTAAAGAGTACGACCGCTATTTAACTGCCTACAAACGACGACAGCAAGGGTATACTGATGACGAGTTTTACCTTGATGGACAACCGCTTCTGAGCACTGATGGGCTACGCCGCGGTATACAGTTTTACAGGCGTAACAAAGAACTTTCGATACTTATAGGGATAGGTATGTATGCCCTAAACGTGATAGAGGCAAACGTTGATGCCCACTTGAAACAATTTAACGTAGATGAACGGCTTTCTTTAGAGCCCTATATACAGACCGACTACCTCACTCAACCGCAATTTGGAGTAACACTCACCTATAAATCAAAAAAATGAATACACAAAACTTATTGAGTACCTTGCGCAACATAGTAGGCGCAAAGTACGTAATGACCGACCCTGCACAAACCGAAAGATTTCGTACTGGTTACCGCTTTGGGACGGGAAATGCCATAGCAGTAGTACGTCCGGCGACCTTGTGGGAACAGTGGCAAGTATTAGAAGCTTGTGTGGCTGCTGATGTAATCGTCATCTCGCAAGCTGCTAATACCGGCATCACAGGTGGGTCTAACCCTTTTGGGAATGACTACGACCGCGATGTAGTGATTATCAACACTATGCGCAATGACAATGTACAACTAATATTAAACGCTGAACAAGCCGTATGCTTGCCAGGTTCGACCCTAAACCACCTTGAAGCAGAACTTAAGCCTTACGGACGCGAACCACACTCGGTGATAGGTTCGTCTTGCATAGGAGCCTCAGTAATTGGAGGGGTATGCAACAACTCAGGAGGTTCGTTAGTACAACGAGGTCCTGCTTATACCGAAATGGCACTATTTGCCCAGCTAAACGCTGAAGGTAAGTTAGAGCTTATAAACCACTTGGGTATTGACTTAGGCGAAACCCCCAAAGAGATACTGACCAATCTGCAAGAAGGAAAATACCAGACTAAAGACATTAAGAATACTGGTAAAAAAGGACACGACCACCACTATTGCGACCACGTACGCCAGATAAATGCCGATACACCAGCACGTTTTAACGCTGACCCTGCTCGCCTATATGAAGCTTCAGGAAGCGCCGGTAGGTTAGCTATCTTTGCCGTACGTGTAGATACTTTCGCTGCTGAAAAAAATACAGCCGTATTCTATATAGGTACTAATGACACAGCTGTACTTACCAAGCTACGCCGAGATATGTTGGGTTCGTTTGAACAAATACCTATCTCAGGAGAGTATATACACCGCACCGCTTTTGATATAGCTGCTAAATATGGAAAAGATACTTTCTGGTATATCAAAAATGTAGGGACAGAATACTTACCGCGTCTTTTTGCTATGAAAGCGTGGGCTGACCGTGTAGCTAAAAAACTGCCTTTTATGCCTAACCACTTCAGCGAGAAGTTTTTGCAAGCAACTTCTAAACTGATGCCTAAACACTTGCCCCAAATACTATGGGACTACCGCAATCAGTACGAGCATCATCTTGTATTGAAAATGGGAGGTAAAGGAGTAGAAGAGGCTCGCGAATATCTAAAAAAAGAGTTTGCTGACAGTAGTAAAGGGGCTTATATAGAGTGTGATGCTAAATTAGCTCAAGCCGCTATGTTATTGCGCTTTGCAGTAGCTTCAGCCGCTATACGCTATCGCTCAGTACACGAAAAAGAGGTGGAAGATATTGTAGCTTTAGACATTGCTTTGCGTCGTAACGACGAGGATTGGTTTGAGAAACTACCGCCCGAAATTGACAACAAAATCTTGCACAAGTTATACTACGGACACTTTATGTGTCACGTATTTCACCAAGACTACGTAATAAAGAAAGGGTATAACTGCGAAGAGATAGAAGAAGAGATGCTCAAACTATTAGACAAGCGCGGCGCTCAATATCCTGCTGAACACAATGTAGGACACCTCTATCACGCTAACGATGACCTTAAGAACTTTTACAACAGTCTTGACCCTACCAATACCTTCAACCCAGGTATAGGTAAAACATCGAAGAAGAAAGATTGGAAATAAATATATTATCTTAAAACATTTTATCATACTATATTAGGCTGCTCATTTGTATTGAGCAGCCTTTTTTAACACTGATAACCAGACTATTAAACTGAATTAGACATTTTCAAACCTTTTTCAGACGATAGTGAACCCACTATTTACATCTCTTTTGTACCTTTGAGCCATCAAAATACAAACAAACGACCATTGTATGAAAAGAAATCTATTTTTATTAGTTTTGCTCTTATGGGTGATAGGCGGATATGCCCAACAACGCACCTTGCGCGGAACTATTAGTGATGCTACTACTAAAGAGCCCCTTATGAGTGCCTCAGTAGTAGTAAAAGGAACTACCAAAGGAGTCAGTACTGATATAGATGGTAAATACACCATAGAAGTATCAGTAGGACAAACTTTAGAAGTATCGTTTATGGGGTATATCACCCAGAATGTAAAAGTAAGCATTAACACACCCGCTACTCTAAACATCGCACTTGCTGATGAACAAAAGAAACTTGAAGAAGTAGTAGTGGTAGGTTATGGTGTTACTAAAAAGCGCGACTTGGCAGGAGCTATCACCTCTATCAAGACAGATGATGTAAAAGCAGGGGTAGTAGCCGATATGTCGCAAATGCTTAAAGGACGTGCCTCAGGAGTACAAGTGCGTCAAAACTCTTTAGAACCTGGTGGCAATGTGTCTATACGCGTTCGTGGAGCTTCATCAGTAAGTGCAGACAACGAACCGCTATATGTAATAGATGGATTTCAAACTGACAATATGTCGCAAATCAGTATTGACGACATTGCGTCTATCGAAATCTTAAAAGATGCCTCGACTACTGCTATTTACGGGGCACGCGGTGCTAATGGAGTTATTCTTATCACTACTAAAAGAGGTAAAGAAGGGGTCTTCAATGTAGAATATTCTAATCAAACTTCATATAAGAATATGTATAATCCTTGGGACTTACTTGACGCTGGAGAGACTATTGCTCTTACTCGCCGTCTGTACGAACAAACAGGCGATGCTAAATACAACAAATGGACAGCCCAACAGGCTACGTATCGGGGTAAGGGTACAGATTGGCTCAAAGAGACAACTCACGATGCCTTTACGGTGCTACATCAGCTTTCTGTTTCAGGAGGTACAGACCGCCTTTCAGCCTTTATGTCGGCTAACTACTTAGATGAACCTGGCATTCTACTCAACACCAATTACAACCGCTACGGAGGACGTACTAATCTGCAATACAAGATAAGTTCTAAAGTAAAAGCAGGAGCTAACCTCAGTTTTTCGCAATCTAAAAAGAAATTCTTAGATATGGGTACTATCTCTTCTGATAAAAATATTATGTATCGTATCTTTAACTTAGAGCCTTGGAAAAATAAAGAAGGTTATGATGTATTTGGCATTAAGGCACGCCGTCCAGCTGTATTTGAAGAGATGAGCGGAGCACAGCTCTACCGCCATTTCAACACTATGTATGCTACTGCTTATGCTGATATAGAGTTATTACCTTCACTCACTCTCAACGGTCGTTATACTTATGCCTACGACCATTTAAAAACAGAAAAATACTACGACCGTTCTACTTCTATCGGTCAGTCTTACAAAGGGCAAGCCTTTTTGAGCCACGAAGAAAATGTAAAACACCAAATAGAAGGCGTAGCTACTTATCACCCTAAAATGGAAGGTAAACACGATATAAAAATAACAGCAGGTACTTCTTATATATATCAAAAAGGAAAAGGCGATGAAGTACAAGCCTACGGTTTTGCCTCTGACGTATTCTCTTTTAAAAATATAGGAGCAGCACAACACTTAGATTGGATAGGCTCAGGAGAATCTTCAGTTAAAAAAGCCTCAGTATTTGGTCGTGCAGAATACATTTTCAACAATCGTTATATTATCAACGGGTCAGTACGTGCTGATGGCTCTTCAGTATTTGGTGCTGATTATCGTTGGGGTATTTTCCCTGCTGGTTCTTTAGCTTGGCACTTAGGAGAAGAATCATTTATGGCTTTTGCTAAGCCGCTGTTCAGTCGTATTAAATTACGCACTAGTTATGGACTTAGCGGTAATGATGGTATACGCTTCGGTCTTTCACAATATCAATATTCAGTACGTGATGTATATATAGGAGGCGGAGAAGGCACTAAAGGTATGTACCCTTCTAACCCTTACAACCCAAAACTACGTTGGGAAACTACAGCTCAGTGGAATGCAGGTATAGATTTGAGCATTGGCAGAGTGGAAGCTAGCTTTGACTATTACATCAAGCGTACTAAAGACCTACTAAACCCTGACCCTATACACCCTTCAGGAGGTTTTCCTAACTACGTGAATGACGGTAGGCGTTTTGAATATACCGCTATGATGGTAAACGATGGAGAGATAGAGAATCGCGGTTTTGAAATAGCTATCAAATCTACTAATATAGACAAGAAAGGTTTTGTATGGAGTACAGCCTTCAACTTAGCCAATAACGACAGCAAAGTACTTAAGCTAAACAATGGTAAACCACGTTTTCAGTACATACGCCCTCACGGTTCATACGAAGAAAAAGAATATATGATGCTTAAAGAAGGTGAACCGCTAAGTGCAATCTATGGTTATGTATTTGACGGCATTATACAACAAGGCGAAAGCTATGCCCCCCAAAGTAAATCGGCACCTGGAGACCCTAAATTTAGAGACCTAAATGGCGATGGTAAAATAGACGAAAACGACCGTACTGTATTAGGTACAGGTATTCCTAAAACTATCATAGGACTCAATAATAGTTTTACTTACAAAGATTTTGATTTTTCATTTTTCTTTGAAGCTTCGTTAGGTGCTAAAATGCTAAACCTCACCCGTATTTACTTAGAAGACAACAACCGTTTGGCAGCCTCTGCTGACCGTTGGACACGCGCATACGCCTCTAATAGTGTACCCCGCAGCGGTTATCAAAAGAATGACAAGCTCTTATACGGTTCGTACGTAAACTCTCGTTTCGTAGAAGATGCTGACTTTCTAAAACTACGCAACATAGAGTTAGGCTATACTTTTGCAGGTGAAAAATGGCATTTAAAAACCCTTAAAACGATGCGTATGTTTGTAGGAGCACAAAATCTACTTACCTTTACCAAATATCAAGGGTTTGACCCCGATGTTAGTACCAATGGTAGCAGTGCTATAGCACAAGGATTAGATTTAAACTCATATCCTGCTTATCGTACTATCAACTTTGGTGTAAAATTAACTTTTTAATACAGAAAAGGAATGAAAACGAATTATATATCATACACATTAGTAGGTATTTTAGGAATATCGTTTACAGCTTGTGAACTAAAAGAAGACTTAAGCTCTGTTTACAATGCTGATAATGCCTATACTACCGAAGAAAACGCACAAGAAGGGGTAAATGGTATCTATCGGTACCTCAATTCAGCCACTCACCCTAGTACTTTTTATATCAATGACCTCCCTACCGATGATGGATTTAAAGAAGGTAATGATTTTGAGATTCTAAACAATAATGGTCTGACCAATAACGTACAGCTACTGACAAGTTATAACGGCAATTGGCAAATGATAGGTTGTGCCAATTCAGCTATCGACAATATTAGCCAGATGCCCGATAGCCGCTTTGCTAATGCTGAAAAGAAAACAGTTTTATTAGCCGAAGCACACTTTATGCGTGCCTTTGCCTATTATCAGCTCACTAATACTTTCTACCGTGTACCATTGATTACAAACGGTTTTTACGCCTCGACAGCTAATCCTACCCTATCGACAGTTGAGGCTTTAGACCAGCAAATAGAGCGTGACTTACTTATAGCAGCTAACCATTTGCCTTTAGAATGGGATATAAACGGTAGCGATGCAGGTCGCCCCACTAAAGGAGCTGCTTATGGCTATCTTATGCGCTTATATATGCGACAAGCGGGTAGATTGCGCGAGCAAGGCTCTGATGCTACCTCTGCTTGGCAAGCAGCTTTAGTATATGCTAACCAAGTAATCGCCACTGGCAAATACGTCCTAAAAGCGCATGCTTTCGACCCCTTTAATCCTCGCACACGTGCTGCTCTATACAATAACGAGATTATTTTTGCGGTGCGCAGTAGCGAAACTGTACCAGCAGGAGCTTCTGACTTAGCTCTTTATTTCACTTCTTGGGATTACAATAAGGGCTGGGATATTTTTAACATCCCTTTGGAACTCTATTGGCAGTTTGACCATAGTGATGAACGTCTTACCCAATTTATCAAAGGAGAGTTTATCAATATTAATAATGCTGACCAGAAGTACGTAGCCCCTACCCTTGCCCAAATGGGTACATTAGACAATGAGGCATCAAGCCCGCGTATCACTGAGTTAGCTAATGTATATACCGACAAGTATTTCTACGAAAAAGCAGGTACTTATAACTACAATACCCCTAATAACTTGCCACTATTACGCTATGCTGATATATTGCTTTGTAAGTCCGAAATCTTAAATGAGCTAAATGGAGTTAATCAGGAGTCAGTAGACCTACTTAACCAGATACGCCAAAGAGCTTTCCAGAATAGCAACCACAACTACACCTTAGCTCAGTTTGCTTCTAAAGACGAATTTCGCAGCAAGCTATGTGATGAACGCCTATTTGAGTTTAATATGGAAGGCCTACGCCGTATTGACCTTATACGTATGGGCTTGTGGAAAGATCGCTTAGACAAGTATATGGACGTTATCAAACAGAAGTTAGAAACTAAGCAAGCTAATATGAATGCGCGTAGAGACCCCAATGTAGTACCCAATCCTTACGACTTAAGTCCTCAGTGGAGAGTATACCCTAAATTCAACAGTCCGCTGAAAGTGTACGACCAACGCCGTTATTACCCTATCCCTAGTGTATATAGCAATAAGTACCCCGACCTACAAAACAACCGTTCTTTTAGAGAACAATAACCCTAAACGTAGAAATAAATATGAAATTATATACTAAACCCCTACTAATAACAGCTGCTGTACTTAGTATGGTAGGCTGTAGCAAAAGCGATACTGATGGACGCTTTAGCGATACCCCTCAGAGTCATATCGATACCCCTAACAAGGCCACTCTTAGCACTGCACAAGAGCTCAAATGGCAGTTTACTAATACTGATGAGTGGCTAAATGCCAGCCAAGGAGAAAATGCAGATGTTTCGCAAACCTCTGTAGAAAACAACTCTGAAGCTGAAGATGGCAAAGTAATAAAAATCTACACTGAAGCCAACACCCAGCAACGCAAAAAGCTAAAGAGCAAAAAACAATATGGCGCTGGACTTTACACTTGGCGTACCTATATATCTGACTTAGGAGTTACCGAGCGCGTAAGCATAGGTTCTTGGCTTTGGAATAGCGATAAACATGAACTCGATTTTGAAGTAGGTTCAGGCACTGCCAAAGAACGTGAAACACTAGCTACTGCTGATGATGAGGTGATAGCCTATATTACCAGTCAGAATAACCCTTTTGTACAACAAAAGGTGAAAATAAAAAAGAATGCTTGGCATACTTTTAAGATTGACCTGCAGTTAGTAGGCGACAAGTATTTTGCTACGTGGCTTATTGATGATGTAAAATGTGCTGCCCAGCAGCTAAACTACGGTCAGGAGCATCCTTTCCATATATTCTGCAGCACTGAGAATCTGAAGTTTATAGGTGATAACTGGCCTTATCAAGACCACTACGGTTTATGGGATTATGTGTCTTACACCCCTTATCCTTATGCAATAACCCCTGTAGAACCAACCACGCAAGTAAACCCAATAGACGAAACTCCTGAACCCGATAAAGGAGAAGTAAAACGATGGACTTTCAACACTTTCCCTCACGACTGGATAGCTAGTACTAACGTAGGAAGTAATGGGGTAGGCTATAACAAAATACAAAACGGCAAACTCGTACTTTCGGTTGATAATTATTGCGGTGATGCCAAAATAAGATACAAAAATGCCGTAGGTTATGGCAAATACACTTGGTCAGTAAAATTACCGCAACTAATAGGTATTACAGAAGCTACCAACTTTCAGATAGGAGGCACTCTCTACACTACCAACGAAGATAATGGGGCACACTGCCTTACAATGATGGCTTGGTATGGTAACGAAAGCGATCGTACACGGTTAGGAGCTAAAGCAGGACAATACCTCTTACGTTTATACTCTGAAATACCTGGTTATGAGGCCTATGTAGCAGTACTAGACCCAGACAAAGAGTACAAGTTTACTATAGAACTGAAAAAAGCAGCTGATAAATATGTAATTGTGTATTACCTTGATGGTCGCCCACTTAAGAGCCTACAAGCCAGCTATGGTGCAGAATTAGTGAAATTTGACTTTATCATATCGGCCGAAGCTAATAAAGGGTGGATGAAAAAGAAACCTTTAT
Organism: Capnocytophaga leadbetteri; assembly: GCF_003054025.1. GTDB lineage: Bacteria > Bacteroidota > Bacteroidia > Flavobacteriales > Flavobacteriaceae > Capnocytophaga > Capnocytophaga leadbetteri. The sequence goes on along the minus strand of NZ_QBKG01000002.1, from coordinate 95,208 downwards.
CAAGCCGATTAGATGCTTCTTTCAACTTTATTGAATACACAGCTTATTAGTAGTTAAAATAAGTTTTTCATAAGTAAATAGCAAATTGATTTTTACAATAAAAAAGGGGCTATTCTTTTGCATAGCCCCCTTTTTATAACTTTCATCTTAAAAATATAGCTAATATATGAACCGCTCGATACTTTCTCTACTTATAGTATGCTGTCTTCTTTTTTCTTGTCAAAAAGAAGATGACCATAACAGTACACAGGGTACCATTAGCACTTTCGGTGTAAGCCTAAGCCCTACAAATTATCTACGAGCCGAGGTTAGGACTACTTTTAGTACCCAAACTTCCTACCATATCGCTTATTGGGAAACTGCTACCCCCGCACAAGTAAAATACACCGATACCTATCAAGCTACTGGCAGTACACAACGTACCCTCTTACTACTCAAACCCGACACCGACTATAGCTGCCAAATCATTACAGAAGCAGGAGACAAATCAGTAGTAAAAACATTTAAAACTAAGAGTGTAGAGGCATTCTTGCCTAATGCAATTCTACTGAAAGAAGAGCTTAGCGAGAAAATAGAGGGCTATCTGCTAGCGAACAACAGAAATAGTAAACATATCTACTTAATGGATATGAACGGGAATGTGGTATGGTATGAACCTGTAGCCGATACCCCAGCCGTAGTAAATTACGACCCACATAGCCAACGCTTCTATATGCTGACTGATGCCCCTTCGGAAGGACTCTTTGTATTTAATGCTAAAAAACTGAAAGTGATTGACCTTTTGGGTAACCTTACTCTTGAGAAAAACTTTAGCACCATACCTGAACTACAAAACTGCCACGTACACCACGAATGTAGACCTATGCCCAATGGTAATATAGGGCTAGTGACCTATATAGACAAAACTGTAGACCTTAGCACGAAAGGAGGCTCTCAAAGCGATACCGTACGCGGTGATGGTTTTGTAATTATGAACTCTAAAGGCGAAATAACCTATCAGTGGAGTTGTTTTGACCATCTAAATCCGGTTGAGTATCCTACTATTAATTCTAAAAAAGTAAGAGAAGATTGGATACACGCCAATTCTATAGACCAAGATAGTGAAGGCAATTATTATATGACTACTAATCGGGATAGTGAACTGTGGAAAATAAATGGAAGAACAGGCGAGTTAATCTATCGTGTGGGTGAAAAAGGTACTATTACGCCTACCACTCACTATGTTTCGCATGGCATTCACTGCGCTATAGTGCAAGCCCCTGATGAGGTATTGGTGATAGACAATGCTCGCGAGAACAAGAGCACTGGTTCGCGTGCCCTTATATACAAAGTAAACCCTACAACAAAAACAGTAAGTGTACCTACAGAAATAGCTTTGCCTAAAGGTAACTTTTCAGCTACTCGTAGCAATGTACAGCTGATAGGCAAACAGTCAGTACTCTTTGCCTTGAGCAGTAGCAAACAAGTATTGATTACTAACCGTAGCACCACTGCCCAAATACAGCGACACCTACAGCTGCCCTACACTTTTTACCGAGTACAATACATCTCAACTATCAAATATTAAACACCATACTACCAATGAAAAAACTACTATACAGTATACTGACCTTATACCTTATCGGCTGTTGCAAACAAGTGCAACCGGTAATTAATTACAATGTAATACCTCAACCGCAATCTATAGACTACACCCATCAGAGTCCGTTTGTGTTAGATACGCAGACCTTTATCACCTATCCGCAAGGAGACTCATTACAACAACAAAACGCCATCTTTCTGGCTTCGTATCTAAAAACCCTTACAGGGCTTACGCTCTATACTAAAGCAGCCCCTTTTGACGGTAAACAAATCGCTCTTAGTGCTACCCTTCGCAATACTAATAAAGAAGCCTACCAGCTAACAGTTACTGAAAAGCAAATCAGTATTAATGGGGCAAGTGCAGCAGGCACTTTCTACGGTATTCAGACCCTACGCAAGTCAGTAGAGGTTAGCCAACCACAGCTATTGGTTTTCCCTTCTGCAGTAGTTAATGATGCTCCACGTTTTGCTTATCGTGGTATGCACTTAGATGTTGCACGCCATTTTTTTAGTATCGACTTTATAAAACAATATATAGATATTCTGGCATTGCATAATCTTAATACCTTTCATTGGCATCTGACAGACGACCAAGGTTGGCGCATAGAAATTAAGAAATACCCACGCTTAACTGAAATAGGAGCTACCCGCCAACAAACACTTATTGGGCATTTACACAAGGACAAGCCCCACCGGTTTGATGGCAAACCTTATGGAGGGTTTTATACCCAAGAACAAATAAAAGAGATAGTGAAATACGCACAAGACCGCTACATCACCATTATACCTGAAATAGATATACCAGGACATACCCTTGCGGTACTCACGGCTTACCCTGAGTTAGGCTGTATAGGCAAAGACTATGCGGTAGGTACTAAATGGGGCGTATTTGACGATGTACTTTGCGCTGGCAACGAAGCCTCTTACACTTTCTTAGAAGATGTAATGACTGAAATAACGGCTCTCTTCCCTTCTAAATACATACATATAGGCGGAGATGAATGTCCTAAAACACGCTGGAAGGAATGCCCTAAATGTCAAGCTAAAATAAAGGCATTAGGTTTAAAAGCTAAGGGAGAACACACCCCAGAACAGCAGTTACAAGGCTATATAGTACAACGTGTAGAACAGTTTCTGAAGAAGAAAGGACGCGAAATTATAGGTTGGGACGAGATATTAGAAGGTGATAACATTTCAGAAGATGCTATTGTGATGTCGTGGCGCGGCACTGAAGGAGGTATAGCAGCCGCTCAACGTCATAATCGCACTATTATGACGCCTCATTACAGTCTTTATTTTGATTATAACCAAGGTGAAGACCCCAACAAAGAACCCCTATCAATAGGCGAATACCTTCCTGTAAAAAAAGTATATGATTACGAGCCTATAGACCCTAAACTCAGTCCAGCACAAGCTAAGTATGTATTAGGAGCACAGGCTAACCTTTGGACAGAATACATAGCAACCCCTGCCCACGCTCAGTATATGCTATTACCCCGCTTGGCAGCACTATCAGAAGTACAATGGACAAATCCTACCCAAAAGGATTTTGCTAACTTCTTACACCGCTTAGGCAATCTGCTTGAGCTTTACCAAAAAGAAGGTTATCGGTATGCTAAACACATATTAGGAGTCACCCCTATTATTACTCCCGCCCCTGCTAAAGACGGTATTTTGGCATACTTGCTAACGGTAGGCAACGGCAAGATATATTACACTATAGATGGTAGCGAGCCTACCCCTAAGAGCCAACTTTACACTCAGCCTATTAAGTTAGACAATGATGTATTATTAAAAGCTATAGCCGTGCATAACGATACCATAAGTGGCGTATTTAGCTATCAATCGCATTTTAATAAAGCTACTTACAAGACGGCAAAACTACTAACTACTCCTAACCCTAAATACACTTTTGGAGGAGCGGCTGCCTTAGTAGATGCCCAAATAGGAGAAGCCTCTTATATTGATGGACATTGGGTAGGTTTCCCTGGTAGAACAGGTGCAGAAGTACTTATTGATTTAGGCAATACACAAGAGATTAGTAGCCTTAGCACAGGCACACTTGCTGACACCCCTAACTGGATATTCCCTGCCAGTGAGGTTGCTATCTACGGTTCAACCGATGGACAGACATTTAACCTCATCGCACAGCAAGCCCTTAGCACAGCTACCAAAAGTGACCCTATAGCTCGTATTCCTACAACATTACACTTTACTAAAACCTCTGTACGCTATGTAAAGGTAGTGCTCAAAGGTACTATTATACCTGACTGGCACGAAGGAAAGGGTACCCCTGCCCTATTATTCGTTGACGAAATACAAATAAAATAGTTATAAAAAAATCTTCTATACATTCCCTTTACTTTAGATATTTTTACTTTGCTCATTTTTCGGAGATCCTTCGGTGTAGGTGGCTCGTTTGTATATCCAAAGTAAAGGGAAGGTATGAAGAGAATATTTTTCTAAAATTTCGTGATTTTGAGTGAATTTGCTAATTTGCTAATTACACAGTATCTTTGCCGCGTAATTATAAGGAAGATGAAGGTTAGAATTCTACTCATATATTTGTGTTTAGTATGCAGCTGGGTGTGTAGTGCACAAAAGTCGGCTACTGAATACTATTTTAAGCGTATTTCTATAGAGCAAGGACTATCGCAGTCGGGGGTAACGGCTATCTTACGCGACTACCAAGGTACGCTGTGGATTGGTACAAGGCAGGGTATCAACCGTGTGGATAGAAACCATATACAGAAGTATACCGACTTATATATCTTTCATTTAATAGAAGACAAACAGCATCAACTATGGGCAGTGACTGACAAAGGCGTGTGGTGCTATAATCCCTCAGAAGATATTTTTCAACCTAAAATAGATACCCCTCTTTTTGCTATCTGTGCAACCGATAGAGGGGTGTATTTCGGTGGTTATGGGGCTATCTTTGAGTATAACTACAGCCATAAACATATCCGTAGGTTACCACTACAAAAAGCCTCTTATGCCAAAAGTAGGGAGTGCCTTATCAACCATCTATTGCCTTTTGATGCTCATACATTGTTAGTAGGTACTGAAGCTGATGGCATCTATCTGTACGACTTTCAGACGCAACAACTTCGCCCTTTCATCACCGAAAATACACGTCCGCTAACCGCCTTATACTACGATGCTCAAAAACACCAAATATACTATGCTTCTTTTCAGAAAGGACTATATTGCTACCAGCTAACGACCCAGCAAACTTCGCACTATAGCACAGCTAATAGTGCTCTGCCTAATGACATCATCTTAGACATCAAACCTTATAAAGGACAGATATGGATAGCCACTGACGGAGGAGGTGTATCGGTATTTTCGCCAGATAAGGTGCAATTTGAAAATCTACAACACCGTGCAGGCGATGCACACTCGCTACCGGTCAATTCGATTACTACCCTATACGAAGACCCTAACCACAATCTTTGGGCTGGCACGGTAAGAGATGGTGTTTTTCTCTTCAAAGAAACTTATATCAAAACCTATACAGATAGTGCCTTAGGTGCCAATAACGGACTTTCAGAGCGTGCCGTAATCAGTTTATACGAAGCCCCTGATCATACCCTCTGGATAGGCACTGATGGGGGTGGTATCAATGCGTTCAATCCACATACTGAGCAATTTACCCATCACCTTAATACCTATAACGATAAGGTATCATCTATCACCTTATTTTCGCCTAATGAGCTGTTAGTATCATTATACGGCAAAGGACTTTTTATCTACAACACTCATACCCGTAGCTATACCCCATTTATACTACGTGACCCTACTACTGACCAGCAAGAATGCCATAGTGGTTTTACTCCTTTCGTATACCGTATAAATGATGCGCAGATACTCATCACCGCTAAGAACACCTATCGCTACCAGCTGAAAAGCCAGCAGTTTGAACAAGTTGCTTTTGCACAAGGTACTGCTGCTAAAAATGCTCTACAACTACAAGCTATACAAGGTGATACGCTTTTGCTTTCAAAAGGAAATACTCTCTACAAGATAAGCGGTAAGGGTGGCACTATCAGCACGTATTTAACACTACCAACAGAGGGCGCTATCACCGCTCTTTGTTACGATACTCATCAGCAGCTGTGGATTGCGACTACCAACGGACTTTTTAATTACACCCCTACAACTGGAAAACTATCGGCTATATCTACTGACAATATGTTTCGACAAATCAGTTATATGCAAATAGACGATGCCCAACGGCTGTGGATAAATGCTTCGAATGTATTGTTTTCGTACTATATACCCAGCAAAAAGATACTGATATACGATGCATCTGATGGCTTTCTAGCCAACGATATGCTCACCGGCTACGTACAAGCCTCCACCACTCCTTATATTTATATGGGCGGCGTAGGCGGATTGGTAAAAATCAATTACAATATACAGTCTTATCAGAGTGCCCCTCCACAGATTTTTCTGCACAACATAGAGTTAAACGGCAAAATCTACACTCACGAGAATTTTCCTAAGGAAATACCCCCTTACTTTCATTCGCTGAAGATAAACGTAGGGCTTAATGAGAAAGATATGTTTAGGCGCATTCTCTTCCGCTTCAAAATAAAGAATAACGCACAGACTTCGGTTATAGAAACCTACGATAACCAGTTGGACATCTCTTTACTTTCGGTAGGAAAGTATCAAGTGAGCGTAGCATGTATGACTAAAAATGGCTTTTGGACAGCGGAGACCCCTCTGTTAGACTTTGAAGTGCTACCGGTTTGGTATAAGCGTACTTCTTTTCTGATAGCGGTAGTACTATTAGTAGTAGCCATAGCAGGTGGGGCTATATGGATATATTTACGCCGTAAGAAACAGCAACTAAAATGGCAAATTGCGCTTCATCAGCAAGCCTTAAACGAAGACAAAATACAGTTTTTGACCAATGTAAGCCACGAGCTTCGCACCCCACTAACCCTTATCTACGCACCACTAAAACGACTGCTAAGCAATACTGAAGAGAAGGCTATTAGTCCTACGGCAAAATCTTTATTAGAAAGTGCTTTTCGGCAAGCCAATGCGATGAAAAACATTATCAATTGGATTTTAGATTACAACCGAAATACGACTTTAGAAAACAGCCTTTCTAAAACTCATACCGACCTGAACCACCTACTGACCGATTGTAGCAATGATTTTGCACAAGAGTTAGAGAGTAAGCATATCGGGCTACAGTTATGTCTTGACAAAAACCTACCCATTATACCCCTTGACCCTGCTAAAATAAGAGTAGTTATCTCTAATTTACTGATGAATGCCCTAAAATTTAGCAATGAGCACAGCACTATCTATCTACGCTCTTTTGCTAACGCTGATAACGTGCGTTTTCAGGTAGAAAATACAGGTATTAGCTTGCAGAATATTGATACTGAAAAGCTCTTTATGCGTTTTCAGCAGGGGAAACATCAGCAAAAAGGCAGTGGTATAGGCTTAGCATATTGCAAAGAGTTAGTAGCTATGCACTCGGGCACTATAGGGGCTTATGACGAAAATGGGCATACTGTATTTTATGTTACCTTGCCTTATACCCCTTCTGCTATACTCGATAAGTTTGAAGGTGAAGCCTCGCAAAGTCAAGCTCCTACTCATAACCTCAGCCCTATGGACACTACTGGTTATAGTATACTATTAGTAGATGATAATACCGACTTTTTAAATTATTTACACAGCGAACTACGCCCCTTATTCAGAAACGTACTTAAAGCTGTAAACGGAGAAGAAGCCCTACTACTACTGAAAACTCACCAGCCCGACCTTATCATCAGCGATGTGATGATGCCTGTAATGAATGGCTATCAGTTCTGTCAGCAGGTAAAAGAGCAACTGCCCATTAGCCATATACCCGTAGTGTTACTGACTGCTAAAAGCGATAGCGAAAGTCAGAAAATAGGCTATAAATTAGGTGCCGATGCCTATTTGTCTAAACCTTTTGATATAGACCTACTACTGTCGGTTACCAATAATCTGTTAAAGCAGCGCGAACTTATCAGACAAAGATATCAGCAAGAATTGCCCTTACCTGCCCCTACTATTACTACTATTAGCAATGCTGATGAGGTATTTTTGGTAAAGCTAAACGAACTTATAAAAAACAACTATAGTAAAGCTGATTTTGAGGTAGCTGATATAGCTGCCAAAATGGCAATGAGCCGTGCCACTATATACAGCAAGATGAAGCAAATAACAGGCTTAGGCATTAGTGAATACGTAAATAAATATCGCATAGAGGTAGCCTCTGCCCTACTACGAAACACTGATAAAACAATAGCTGAGATTGCTTTAGAAGTAGGGTTTAATTCGCAAAAATACTTTAGTACTGCCTTTAAGACTGCTATAGGCAAAACGCCCAGTGAGTATAGAAATGCTTAGAGCAAACAATAATGGCATACTTTTTGCTGGGTAAATTAGTTACAACCATTAAACTATTAATATATCAAATGTTAATGAAAAGAATCTTATTTATAGCTATGTTAGGTGGTATAGGTTTTACCACTGTACAATGTACTAAAACTATTGAGGAACGTGTAGAAGTAATTCGTGAACGCGGCAATGCTATTCTTTCAGGCAATGGAGTTCCTGATGCCTCTTTAGGGAAAGTTGGGGATTATTACTTAGACCTTAGCGGAGTAAACCTTTATGGAGCTAAAACTGCTGAAGGTTGGGGTAATCCTATCAGTTTGCGCGGCTTGAAAGGCGACAAAGGTAATGACGGACAAAATGGAACTGACGCCCCTGTACCAAACATCAAAGGAGGTTACTGGTACATTGGAGAAACTAATACAGGCATCAAGGCCGAAGGAAAAGACGGCTCTAATGGCAGTAATGGTTCTAACGGAACTAATGGTAAAGATGGAAAGGACGGAAAAGATGGAAAAGATGGCATTACTCCTACCATTTCAGCTGACGGCTATTGGGTAGTAAACGGACAAAAAACAGATATCAAAGCTAAAGGAACTGACGGAGCCAACGGACAGAATGGTTCTAATGGAACTAATGGCAAAGATGGAAAGGACGGTAAAGATGGTAAAGACGGTAAAGATGGAGCCGCTCCTACGATAACTATTAATAGCGATGGTTATTGGGTAATAAATGGTGAAACTTCTACTACTAAAGCTAAAGCTGAAAATGGTAAAGATGGAAAGGATGGAAAGGATGGAAAAGACGGTAAAGATGGAGCCGCTCCTACGATAACTATTAATAGCTATGGTTATTGGGTGATAAATGGAGAAACTTCTACTACCAAAGCTAAAGCTGAAAATGGTAAAGATGGAAAAGACGGAAAGGATGGAAAAGACGGTAAAGATGGTAAAGATGGAAAAAAGGGAGACAAAGGTGCTGATGGAGCAAAGGGAGATAACGGAAAAAATGGGGAAACTCCCCATATTGGAGACAATGGAAATTGGTGGATTGGAAACAATGATACTAATATAAAAGCAAAAGGTGACCCCGGAGCTACTGGTGCTCAAGGAGAGAGAGGAGAAAGAGGTCTCCCCGGTAAAGACGGTTCGGTAATCTATGCTGATAAGGGAAAACCTACTACCCAAGGTAAGGACGGAGATTATTATATTGATACAGAAACTAAGATATTCTACGGCCCTAAAGCAAATAGCTCTTGGCCTACTACGGGTATTTCATTGACTAATGAGAGTATCAACAATAGTGATTATGAATTAAGTGGAGATGGTAAGACCTTATTAAAATGGAAAAATCTTAATACTCGTTTCATAGATATGAATGCCGATCCTAAACTAAGAGAAGTAACTAAGATTGATAAAGCTTTTAATGGAGAAACTATTGGACGTGGGCTACAACTCACTACTATCATTGTAGGAGATAAGGTTACAGAAATTAATGATTATGCTTTCTATCTTTCTGAAAAGCTAAAAACAGTAGAATTACCTGAAAACATCACCAAAATAGGTAGATTTGCTTTTGCTAATTGTACTAATCTAAGAAACATCAATATTCCTGATGAACTTGCTAAAATAGAAACTAGGGTGTTTTTTAACTGTACAAGGCTTACGCATATCACATTACCTGAAAAGGTAGGAGAAATAGAGGCAGCTGCTTTTCAAAATTGTAAAAGCTTACATACTATAACTATTTTGAATCCTACTGCTTTTCAAATAAAAGCTATGAGCAACACTAATTTCCGTAATATCTATGTACCTAATGGTAGTGCATCTGCTTATAAGACTGCTAATCCTATATACAAAGATATTATAAGATAAAAACATTGTTGATATTATTAGCAAAAAGACTTTGTCAGAGTTTTAGGACTTTGACAAAGTCTTTATCTCAAAAAAAAATGAATAAAAATATAATCCTTAGAAAAACGGTTGCGAATGAAGCCCTATTATTTGGGAGATATTAGCTGCTGCCATAGAAAGGCGCAAAGCTTTTGAGAAATACAGCGGCTAACCTATTGCTTAAAAAACAAAAAAATGTTATTAACCTATTTAGAAAGATTTATAACCGAAGAGCGCAAAGAGCGTTTTCGCGAGATTATTGGACAACGCACTAATCATTTCACTGTCGCTATGGAAGATGTTTTTCAGATGCACAACACTAGTGCGGTGGTGCGCACTTGCGAGGTATTTGGAGTGCAACAAGCCCACAGCATAGAGGGGCGCTTCGGCAAACGCCTTGATGCTAAAATAGCAATGGGTGCTCAAAAGTGGGTAGATGTGTTTCGCTATGACAACACTCAGCACTGTATAGATACCCTCCGTGCTAAAGGCTACCAGATAGTAGCTACCACTCCGCACAAAGACGCTTACTTTCTGAATGATTTTGACATCAGTAAAAAGAGTGCTTTCTTCTTTGGCACTGAAAAAGAAGGTCTCTCTGAACAAGTACTCTCGCAGGCTGATACTTTTTTGAAAATACCAATGGTAGGCTTTACCGAAAGTCTGAATATATCAGTAGCAGTGGCCATTGTATTACAACAACTAACCGATAGACTTAGACGCAGCGACCTACGCTGGCAACTGACTGAAGAAGAGCGTTATGATACCTTAGTACATTGGACGAAACAATCTATCAGAAATGTGAATGATGTATTAAAACGCTATGAAGAAATAAAGGATACGCTATGAAAAAACTGTTAATCTACGTTTACTTATTTGTCGGCCTCATACCCTCCTTATGGGGACAACAGACTGCTACCCTTGTGAATGCTGAGGCAAATCTCTATAAGGTAGATGAACTACTATACCGTAGCGAACAGTTAGTAAGCGAGGATAAGGCTATTATCAAGCGTATTCCTATCAAATCGATTATCAACTTGCGATACTTCACCCGATCAGGCGATAGAAAGCTGTTTGCCCCTTCAGAAGGCGTAAAGCTAATAAACCATCCGTTACTAACGTGGCGCATCAAAGCTCCTGAAATAGCCCAAACGCTGAAACTTATACGGCAGCATCAACAAGAAGGGGCTGTACTCATACATTGTTATCACGGGGCTGACCGTACAGGTATAATGGTAGCTATGTACCGCATTATCTACCAAAATTGGAGTATAAAAGACGCTAAACAAGAAATGCTAAATGGCCCTTATGGCTACCACAGTGTATGGAAAAACTTAGAAGCTCTCTTTACCGAACAAACTGTAGCTGAAGTACGCCAACACTTAGGTATCAAATAAATAACACAATGAAAGTAAAAGATATTATCGTACCCTTAGAAGAGCTTGCTCCGCTAAACTATGCTGAAAGTTTTGACAATGTAGGTCTATTAGTAGGCGATGCTGAGCAAGAAGTGACTGGAGTGCTCATCACCTTAGACACGTTAGAGCCAGTAATAGACGAAGCTATCGCTATAGGTTCAAACCTAATTATCAGCTTCCACCCTATTATCTTTAGCGGACTCAAATCGCTGACAGGTAAGACATATGTAGAGCGCGTAGTAATGAAAGCTATACAGCACCATATTGCTATCTACAGTATGCATACTGCTTTAGACAATCAGTTTGAGGGGGTAAACGCCTCTATTTGCGACCGTTTAGGGCTACAAAACAGACGTATTCTTATACCTCAGCCTCATACTATTCAGAAACTTATCACCTATGTACCTAAAGCCGATGCTGAAATGCTCCGCAAGGCACTGTTTGCTGCAGGAGCTGGCAATATAGGCAATTACGCTGAGTGTAGTTTTAATATTGAAGGTAATGGCACTTACAAGGGCAATGATGCCTCTCACCCTACTATTGGCACACCAAATGTATTTCACACTGAAGCTGAGACTCAAATAGGTGTTATATTTCCTAAACATCTACAAAGTGCTATACTAAAAGCTCTGCTACAAAATCACCCTTATGAAGAGGTAGCTTATGAGATTTACTCTCTTGAAAACAATCACCAACATATAGGAATGGGAATGATAGGTGAACTGAGCGAAGCTATGAGTGAAACTAACTTTTTGGCATTACTACAAGAACGTATGCAAGCAAAGGGTATCAGGTATAGTGCTTTAAGAGGAAAACCTATAAAAAAAGTAGCTGTATTAGGTGGTAGCGGTGCATTTGCTATTGAAAATGCTAAACGAGCAGGTGCTGATATTTTTGTGTCGGCAGACTTTAAATACCACGATTTTTTCAAGGCTGAAGGGCAAATATTATTAGCTGATATAGGACATTATGAAAGCGAACAATACATAAAATTACTTTTATTTGAGTTTCTTTCAAAAAAAATTCCTACCTTTGCAGTCTCAATATCAAAAGTGGACACCAATCCTATCAAATATTATTCGTAAATATGGCACAAAAAGTGGATATTACCGTAGAAGAAAAGTTAAGAGCTTTGTATGATTTACAGCTTATTGACTCAAAAATTGATGAACTACAGAACACACGTGGCGAGCTTCCATTAGAAGTATCTGACCTTGAAGATGAGGTAGAAGGGCTAAAGAAACGACACGTTAAATTCAAAGAAGAATTAGATGCCTTGCAAGCAGGTATTGCGGAAAAGAAGGCAAAGATAGAAGAGGCAAAGGCACTGATAAAGAAATACAGTACCCAGCAGAAAAACGTGCGTAACAACCGTGAATACACCTCTATATCTAAAGAAATAGAATTCCAAGAATTGGAAGTACAATTAGCAGAAAAGCGCATCAAAGAAGGAAAGGTGTTGGTAGACCAGAAAAAAGAAGCTATTAAGCAGGTAGACGAACGTAAAGCTCAGCGCGATGCTCACTTAAAACAGAAAAAAGCTGAATTAGGTTCAGTATTAGCTGAAACAGAAAAAGAAGAAGCTTTCTTAAGAGAAAAAGCTGAAGAGTATGCTGCTAAGATAGAAGAGCGCTTATTAAAGGCTTATCAACGCATACGCGAGAGTGTAGTCAATCGTTTAGCAGTAGTACCTATACAACGTGGCGCTTCAGGGGGTTCTTTCTTTACTATCCCTCCTCAAGTACAAGTTGAGATAGCTTCTCGCAAGAAAATCATCACTGATGAACACAGTGGGCGCATATTAGTAGATGCAGCCTTAGCTGATGAAGAAAAAGAGAAAATGGAAGCTCTTTTCAAGAGTTTTCAATCTCAGCCATAATTAATGTATTTTTTGAAAAAGACGCTGTTTAACCTTCCAAAATTTCTAACAGCGTCTTTTTTTTATTTCAATCTATCTCCTATAATAACTTTATTGTTCTACCTCTTCGAGATGTACAAGCTCAACTCCTGCTTTTTCTAAGAATGCTAGACCTTCATTATCGCGGTACCCCTCTTTATAAACTACACGCTTAATACCCGATTGGTAAATGAGTTTGCTACACTCTTTGCAAGGAGACATTGTAATATAGAGCGTAGCTCCTTGTGAAGATTGTGTAGAAGCTGCTACTTTCATTATAGCATTTGCTTCAGCGTGTAACACAAACCAATGGGTATTGCCCTCTTCATCTTCACAGCAATTATCAAAACTAGTAGGCGTACCATTATAACCATCAGATATTATCATACGGTCTTTTACCATTATAGCTCCCACTTGCTTGCGATGAGAATATGAGAGTTTAGCCCACTCCATAGCCATTCGCATATAAGCTTTATCATAGCGCAATTGCTTTTCTTGCTGCTGTTTCGTCATCTTGAATTTGTTTTTTAAGAAGTGATACTGATGAAAACTTCCGTTCTTCACGGAGATATTTCACAAAATATATAGTCAAATCTTGCCCATAAAGGTCTTGATTAAAATCAAAGAAATAAACCTCAATAGAAGCTCCTTTTCCTTGAATAGTAGGGTTCTTACCTATACTCATCATACCGTATACTTTTCGCCCCCCAATAAGACTATACACTACATATACCCCATCTTTAGGTATCAGCTTATAAGAAGCCTCTACCTGAAGATTAGCGGTAGGAAAGCCTATAGTTCTACCTAATTTGAGCCCGTGTACTACCTTACCTGTAAAACTATAAGGTACTCCAAGATAATGTTCAGCTATCTCTACCCTCCCCTCATTGAGGGCTTGCCTTATCTTAGTAGAACTAACAGATACCTCATCTACTTCTTGCACCGGAATTTCTTCTACTGAAAAACCATATTGTTCCCCAAAAAGACGCATATTATCAATATTAGCAGTGCGATTTTTACCAAAATGGTGATCATAACCTATAATTACCTTTTTGGCACGGAGATGCTTTACTAAAAGCTCAGACACAAAAGCTTCAGCAGAAAGGTTCGCAAAAGCCTCATCAAAAGGCTGTACGATAAGCAAATCAACTCCCAGCGACTGTAAAAACTGTTTCTTCTCTGCCAGCGTATGGATAAGCTTCAGCTGTTGGTCGTGCTGTATTATCATACGCGGATGAGGAAAAAAAGTAAAGACTGTCGCCAATAGTCCGTTTTTGTGTGCTGTTTCTACCACCCTTTTGATAATTTTCTGATGCCCCAGATGTACACCATCAAAAGTACCAATAGTAATGACAGTTGGCTTTTCAGAGGTAAAAGTAGTAATATCGGTTATTTCTCTCACTTGTCGTAAAACTTATTATAGATATCAATATATTTTTCTTTTATAACGCGGCGCTTAAGCTTGAGCGTAGGTGTGAGAAGTCCTTCGTCAATCGTCCATTCGTCAGGGGTAAAATCAAAGAGTTTTACCTGTTCCCATTTTCCCAAATGTCTATTTACCCTTTCTACCTCTTGGGCTACACGATTATGAACCTCTTCACTCTTAGCTATTTCGGCATTTGTATTACCTATTTTCAGGTTATGGCGTCTTGCCCATTCCCTCACAAAAGGAAAGTTAAGCTGAATAATAGCAGCAGGCATCTTCTCTCCCTCACCCACTACCATTGCATTTTCAATAAAACGAGAGAGCTTCAACTGGTTTTCAATAAGCTGAGGGGATACATATTTTCCTCCTGAAGTTTTAAAGATTTCCTTTTTCCTATCTGTTATTTTTAAGAAACCTTCCGCATCAAGCTCGCCAATATCGCCTGTATGAAAGAAGCCTTCTGTAATATTTTCAGCGGTTTGTTCTGCATTTTTATAATAGCCTAACATCACATTTTCTCCCTTAACAAGAATTTCTCCATCTTCAGCTATTTTAACCTCTACATTATTCACAGGCTTTCCTACGGTACCAATCTTCCAATACCTACCTGATTCGCGATTGACAGAGATCACAGGCGAAGTCTCAGTGAGCCCATAGCCTTCCATAATAGTAAGCCCTGCTGCCGAAAATACTTTTGCTAAACGCGGAGAAAGTGCAGCACTACCACAGACTATCATCTGTATACGTCCTCCTAAGGCTTCACGCCACTTACTAAAGATAAGCTTGCGCGCTATTTTCAATTGAATTTCATACCAGAAGCCATTGGCTCCATAAGGTTCATAACGAAATCCTAAACCGAGTGCCCAGAAGAAAAGCCTTTTCTTAATCCCCTTAAGTTCTGTACCTTTAGCAAATATTTTATCATAAATCTTCTCTATAAGACGAGGTACTACTGTAAGGATATTCGGTTTAACTTCTTGAAGATTTTCACTTATTTTTTCGATAGACTCAGCAAAATAAATACGCAATCCATCATACTGATAAAGATAAGTAAGCATCCTCTCAAAAACGTGGCACACCGGCAAAAAACTAAGTGCTGTAGAGCCTGGTAAAATTGGAAGCCTATCTTGGCAGTTGATAATATTAGAAATAATATTCCAATGAGAGAGCATTACTCCTTTAGGACGGTTAGTAGTACCTGAAGTATAGATAATAGTAGCTAAATCATCTTTTTTAATGCTATTTTTAAGATCTTCTACCTCTTGTTGATTGCTTTCATCTGCTCCTAAATCAAAGATTTCTTGCCAAGAGTGAGCTAACTCCACTGTATCAAAGGTAAAAATAGTAATTAAATGCGGTAATTTATTTTTGATAGAAGTAATTTTATCTAATAACACCTTATCAGAAACAAAGCAATACTTACATTCAGAGTGGTTTAGTATATACTCAAAATCTTCTAAAGTAATGGTAGGATAGATAGGTACATTTTGCGCCCCTATTTGTAGGATACCAATATCTAAAATGTGCCATTCAGTGCGATTAGTACTCGAAATGACAGCTATTTTATCATCTTTTTTAACTCCTAAGCGCAATAGTCCTCTACTTACGCAGTTAGCTTTCTGAATATAAGTTTGTGTTGAAGTCTTTTCCCACTTCCCATTGTATTTGGTTGCAAAAGCATCGTCCAATGGGTATTTAGTTTGTTGATAATAAGGAATATCAAACAAACGAGTAACCGTATTCATTGTTCTTTTGTTTTTTATTTTTGGTTATGCCTGCAAAAGTAATAAAATTTTGTTAAATGACAAATAAAACAATGAGTCAATTCACTTCTTTTGCGCAAACTGACTCATTCCTATTTAAAAAATTAACAAATTATCTCTACTCAACAGTTACTGATTTGGCTAAATTGCGAGGCTGATCTACATTACAACCGCGTTTGATAGCAATGTAATAAGAGAGCAATTGCAAAGGGACAGAAGCCAAGATTGGCGTAAGAGCCTCACTAATTTCAGGTATCTCAATCACGTGGTTAGCCAAACCTGCCATTTGGGTATCCCCTTCTGTTACTACGGCTATAATTTTGCCTTTTCGTGCCTTAATCTCCTGAGCGTTAGATACTACCTTATCATAATGCCCTTTGTTGGGTGCAATAAATATTACAGGCATATTCTCATCAATAAGGGCTATAGGCCCGTGCTTCATCTCTGCAGCAGGATAACCTTCGGCGTGAATATACGATATTTCTTTCAGTTTCAATGCCCCTTCTAAAGCCGTTGGGAAGTTAAAACCACGTCCTAAATACAAACAATTAGTAGCGTGCTTATAGCTTTCTGCTATTGCTTTCACATTATCGTGCACTTTATTGAGGGTAACCTCCAAAAGCGAAGGAATTTTACCCAAATCTTCGCATAAACGCTGATATGTCTCGTCAGAAATAGTGCCTTTTTTATGTCCTAAGTGCAAAGCGATAAGAGTAAGCACTGTAAGCTGTGTAGTAAAGGCTTTGGTCGAAGCCACTCCTATTTCAGGACCTGCGTGGGTATAAGTGCCCGAATCGGTAATACGAGCTATCGAAGAGCCTACTACGTTGCAAATTCCATAGATAAAAGCGCCTTTCTCTTTTGCCAATTTAAGGGCTGCCAAAGTATCAGCGGTCTCTCCCGACTGCGAAATAGCAATAACAATATCATCTTTATTGATAATCGGATTGCGGTAGCGGAACTCCGAAGCGTATTCTACTTCTACAGGAATGCGTGCGTACTCTTCTAAGAGATACTCACCTACCAGCCCAGCGTGCCACGAGGTACCACAAGCCACAATAATGATGCGTTTAGCATTGAGAAAACTTTCCAAATGCGCTTCAATTCCTAAGAGTTTAGTAGTATGGTCAGGCAACAACCTACCTCTCATTGTATCTTGTATAGACTTAGGTTGCTCGTAAATTTCTTTGAGCATAAAGTGGTCATAACCTCCTTTTTCTATAGCATCAAGGTTTAACTTCAGCTGCTGTACAAAAGGACTCACAGCCTCATTACTACCTATTTTAATCACCTTTAAAGGCTCATTTAGGCGAATAGTAGCCATTTCGCCATCTTCTAAATACACAGCATTTTGGGTGTATTCAATAAATGGTGAAGCATCCGAAGCAATAAAAAACTCATCAGTACCTACACCGATTACCAGCGGACTCCCTAAGCGTGCCACTACTATCTCTTGCGGATTACCTTCTTCCATTACGGCAATAGCAAAAGCTCCTACTACCTCATTAAGGGCGTAGCGTACCGCTGTAGCTAAGTCTGTTTGTTCTTTTTGTTTGAAATATTCAATAAAATTCACTAATACCTCAGTATCGGTGTCAGAATGAAAGGTAAATCCTTCTTTGATAAGGTTTTGCTTAATACTCGCATAGTTCTCAATAATACCGTTATGCACGATAGCTATCTTGCCCGAATTAGACAGATGAGGATGCGAATTAACATCATTAGGCACTCCGTGAGTAGCCCAACGCGTATGCCCCATACCGCTACCATAAGCAGGCACATCAGCTCCTGCTTTAGCCACCAAGTCAGATACTTTACCTTTAGTTTTCTCAGTATGAAAAGTTGTGGCGTTTAGTATAAAGCCAGCACTGTCATAGCCTCGATATTCTAAACGTCTAAGCCCATCAATCACGATAGGGAAAGCGGCACGTTTGCCCAAATAACCTACGATTCCACACATATTTTTTATTTTTTAAGTTTTCTTTTTTCATTTTATACTCTTACGCTCTCGGGCACTAATACCGTATAATCACCGTTATTGCGAATCACATCGCGTACAATAGACGATGATATAAAAGAGGTGCGCGCTGCCGTAAGCAAAAAGACAGTTTCTATCTTAGATAGGGTGCGATTAGTATGTGCAATAGCTTTCTCAAACTCAAAGTCGGCAGGGTTGCGAAGACCTCTTAAGATAAATTGGGCATCGATTTCTCTGCAATAATCAACTGTCAGTCCCTGATAAGTACTTACCTTCACTTTGGGTTCATCGGCAAAGGCTTTTTCTATAAACTCTTTGCGCTGTTCAACGGTAAACATATAATTCTTATCACCATTTACACCTATAGCTACTACTATTTCGTCAAATAGAGCCAAAGCGCGACGTATAATATCAAAATGTCCTAACGTAATAGGGTCAAAAGACCCAGGAAATAAAGCTCTTTTCAATGGTTAATTGTTTAGTTAAGTACTCGTTCTATTTCGCTTTCAAATAAGTCTGCCAAACTAATCCCCGCTACTTTGGCTTGCTGTGGCAGTAAGCTTGCTTCCGAAAGACCTGGGGTCGTATTCATCTCTAATAAATAAGGGGTATCCCCTACTATAATGAACTCACTTCTACTAAAACCTTCCATTTTCAACAGTCGGTACACGCGCTCTGCCAAAGCGTTAATTTTAGCCGTCATCTCTTCCGAAATACGCGCAGGGGTTATCTCTTGCGATTTGCCGTTATACTTAGCATCATAATCAAAAAAGTCATTTTCTGACACTATTTCAGTCATTGGCAACACCTTTATAGCTCCGCGATACTTAATCACGCCTATAGAAATCTCTGTTCCTTTCAAGAAACTTTCTATAAGTATCTCATCATCTACGGCAAAAGCTTTATCAATAGCTTCTCTCAGAGCAGCTTCTTCATTTACTTTGCTAGCGCCTAAGCTACTACCCGCCTTATTAGGTTTTACAAAGCAAGGCAATCCTACTTTAGCTACTATATCGGCAGTGCTATAGCTTTCCCCTTTGTTCAGATAATACGACGGAGCTGAAAGAATACCAAAAGGTTTTAGCACCGATAACATATCGCGTTTGTTAAAGGTCAATGCCGAAGCATACATACTACAGCCTGTTAAGGGCAAGCCTATCAGATTAAAATACGCTTGTAGATAACCGTCTTCCCCTGGGGTACCGTGAATAGCGTTAAACACCGCCTCGAAAGTAATCTTTTGCCCGTTTATTACTACTGAAAAGTCATTGCGGTTGATAGGGTATTCAGTATTCTGTTCATCAACATACACCCATTTATCTCTATCGATACGCACTAAGTAAGGTGTGTATTTTTCTTTATTAAGGTGATTAGCTACCACCCTTGCACTTTTTAAAGAAACAGGAGCTTCTTCAGAGTAGCCCCCCATTATTATTGCTATATTTTTTTTCATATCGCTTTTTTTAATTTATAGACACCCTTTTTTATAGATATCATTTTCCCAAACTGGGCTTTTTGTCCTAAAGGCACAAGGGTACCATCGGGTTTTCCCTCTACCAATTCACCGTCTATTACCGTGATATTGCTAAGCCCTAAAGCACGGTTTTCGCGCCGTGCTCTCTACATCGCATTATAAAATATTTCATTTAAAGCCGCTGCCGGTATCTCTTGTTTCATACAAAAACTTTTTTATTCTTCTAAAGAACATTTCACTCTTCTAATAAGTTAGAGACTTCTTTTTGAAGTACTGGTATATACTGCCATACTATTGCCCAAATAATTTCATCAGAAACAGTATCATAACCGTGTATAATTCTATTGCGAACATCTACTATCTGACGTGCTTGTGTTATCTGAATCTCACTATCTTTCTTCAAAATACGATTCATAGCTTCTCCTATTATCTCAATATTTCTTTCTATAGCTCTTTTAGTTTTCAAATCACTTTTAAATTCTTCAAAAGTAGTATGTTCTTCAAAATAACTTTCTATCTCAACAATAGCATTAAGCACATCATATAACCAAACCTTTACTTCAATCTGCATAAATAAGTCGTTTTTTTGAATTAATATGCGCTAAAAAATAAGGATTTTTAACCGCTTTTGCCTCTAATAAATCAATCTCTCGGTTGAAAATAGCTTGTAAAGCAAATTTTAAATTGAAATAGTTAGCCGCGTATTCCGATACATCTTGCTGTTTAAAATCCACTATCAAATCTATATCGCTATTTTCATTAAACTTTGGAGTAAGTACCGAACCAAAAGCGTATAAGGTCTTTACCTTGTGGTTTTGGCACAAAGCATCTATCTTTAGCTTATTATCTTCTAAAAGATGATTCATTACTTCTGTCTGAAATACACATCAATAGGAACTCCTTTAAAATCAAAGTTTTCACGGAGTTTATTCTCAATAAAACGCCTATAAGGGTCTTTTACATACTGCGGCAGATTAGCAAAAAAAGCAAACTGCGGCATCGGTGTAGGCAATTGGGTACAGAACTTTATCTTCACATATTTACCTTTGATAGCAGGTGGCGGATAGTTCTCTATTATTGGCAACATCACCTCGTTAAGCTGACGAGTAGGAATGCGCTTAGTGCGGTTGTTATACACCTCTACTGCCGTCTCTATCGCCTTGTAAATACGCTGTTTATTAAGGGCTGACACAAAGATAATAGGCACATCAGTAAAAGGTTCTATCTCTTTGCGAATGGCAGCCTCGTAAGCCTTAGCCGTATTGTTCTCTTTCTCTACCAAATCCCATTTATTAACTAATATCACTATACCTTTGCGGTTGCGTTGGGCAAGCCAAAAGATATTAGCATCCTGACTCTCAAAGCCGCGTGTCGCGTCGAGCATCAGTATACACACGTCAGAGTGCTCAATAGCGCGAATAGAGCGCATCACTGAGTAAAACTCAAGGTCTTCTTTAACCTTCGATTTACGGCGAATACCAGCCGTATCTACCAAGTTAAACTCAAAACCAAAGCGGTTGTATCTCGTATCAATAGCATCGCGAGTAGTCCCTGCTATATCGGTCACTATATAGCGGTCTTCCCCTATAAGCGCATTGATAAATGACGATTTACCCGCATTAGGTCTCCCCACTACAGCAAAGCGTGGCAAATTTTCCTCTTCTTTCTGTTCTTTTTCAGGTAGGCTCTTCACCAACTCGTCTAACAAGTCGCCTGTCCCACTACCATTAATGCTCGATATAGAAAACAAATGCTCAAAGCCTAAAGCGTAAAATTCGTGGGCATCATCGCGGCGGTTATTGCTATCCACCTTATTAACTACCACAAAAACAGGCTTTTTACTTTTGCGCAATAGGGCAGCTACCGATTCGTCCATACCGGTCAAACCATCTTCTACATTCACCATAAAGATGATGGCATCAGCTTCGTCAATAGCCAGATTTACCTGTTTATCAATTTCTTTCTGAAAGGTATCATCGCCACCGGCCAAATACCCTCCTGTATCGATAACCGAAAACTCCACACCATTCCAATCCGTTTTGCCATAATGGCGGTCACGGGTTACGCCGCTTACGGCATCAACTATCGCCTCACGGCGTTTTATCAAACGATTAAAAAAGGTCGACTTACCTACATTAGGGCGCCCCACTATTGCTACAATAGCACTCATATTAGTTAATTTATTTTTGCAAAGATAGTAAATAATTATCAAATAACAAATGACCACAGCAGAAAATATTTCTTTTACTCCTTCCCTTTACTTCAGATATACTTACAATATACGAACACCGAAAGATAAGCGAAGGTTTACCGAAAAATAAACGTCTATTAAACCACCCTAACCCATAAAAATATCCTACTCCCAGCCCTCTCAGCCCTCCTATACCTCCCAGTCTTCCCTGCTTGTCATTCAAAAAATCCCCAAAAATAACTCTCAATTCAAAAAAAAGTCGTACTTTTGAGCCCTCAAAATACATCAAAATCAGAAAAGACTTTGCAACAGTATAAACGCACCATAACATTCATTATTAGCTTATTAGTAATTACTTCTTGCTTTTGGTACGCTGAAACTTTTGCCTTTAGAAAGGGCAGTTTTCAGTATGAATATCCTTTTTCTATAACCGATACTCTCAAAAAAGATAGCTTAACTCCTAAGTTGCCTGTCCAACTGCGCGGCAGGAGACCCAAACCTCAAAAGCCTAAGGCTAAGGTTGATACCCTCAAGAAAAAAGACACTATCAAAAAACCTAAAGGTGCTTTAGAGGATGTGGTAAAATACAAGGCTAAAGATAGTATCGTCTTCAACAAAGCTACCCACGAAATCATCTTGCACAACGAAACCAATGTGCAATATACTGATATTGATATTACTGCAGGGATAGATGTTATCAACTTCCAAAAAGGTGAAGTATATGCGGGGCGACTAAAAGATAGTCTTGGTGAGTACAGCCAGCACCCTGTATTCAAGCAAGGGAATGATGTTATTGAGCCGGACTCTATCCGCTTCAACTATCGCAACCAAAAGGCGATTATCCGCAATGCCTACACTAAGCAGGACGAAAACAACGTAAAGGGCGAAATCATCAAGAAAGAGAACGACTCTACTTACTTTATGCGCAACGCCATCATTACTACGGCCGAAGACCTCGACGACCCTGATTATTACATCAAAGTATACAAAGCTAAGTTCGTACCTAAAAAGAAGATTATCGCAGGCTTCAGCAATATGTATATAGTCGATATCCCTACCCCTATCGCCATTCCGTTTGCTTATTACCCTATGGTATCGGGGCGCTCTTCAGGGCTTATCTTTCCTACCTTTGGCGAGGTGAATAACCGCGGTTATTTCCTTCAGAACATAGGCTATTACTTTGTAGTTAGCAATAATTTCGACCTTGCTCTCACAGCCGATTATTACACTAATGGTAGCTACGGATTGCGAGCTCAATCGGCCTATGTGAAGCGCTATCGATACACAGGTAGTTTCAACCTTACTTATGAGAATAACATCTACAGTATGAGGGGCTTACCCGACTATTCGGGCAGCCAGATGTACAGCATACAGTGGACGCACAGCAAGGACAGCAAGGCAAACCCTAACTCTAACTTTTCAGCCTCTGTAAACCTGTCGAGCAATAGTAGGTACTACCAAGAGTCGTATAACCAAGCCAATACCTCTAACTTCCTAAACAACACGATGATGTCGTCAGTGTCATACTCTAAGACTTTCCCCTCATCGCCTTCGGTGAACTTGTCAGTATCGGCATCGCACTCACAGAATACGAATACCAAAAGTATAGATATGACCCTGCCTTCGCTGCGCGGAAGCGTAGAGCGTATTTACCCTTTTGCCAAAGAGGGCGAAACCAAAAAAGGACTTATCAAGAGTTTGAACTTACAGTATAGTATGCAGGCTGACAACCGTTTTGCTACCTACGATAGCCTTTTCTTTTCAAAGAAAATGTTCAACGAGGCGCGCAATGGGGTGCAACATTCTATCCCGATTAGCACTACTGCTAAACTGATGAAATACATCACCTTAGGGCTCAACTCATCTATTAACGAAACTTGGCAATTCAAAACCATACGCAAAAACAACTTCAATAGCACTATTGGCAAGGTAGGTATCGATACCCTTAGCGGCTTCGACCGTTTTATGACGTACAACTTAGGGGCTAGCTTAGGAACTACCATTTATGGTACTTTCCGCTTCAAAAAAGGAGCAGCCATACAAGCTATCCGTCACGTGATGCGCCCTTCAGTAAGCTATGGCTACACCCCATCATTCGACCAGTATTACGATTATTACATAGCCGATGCGTACGGCAATCGTATGCAATACTCGCGCTTCGAAGGGGGTATCTATGGCACCCCAGGACTACACGAATCGCAGTCAATAGGCTTTTCGCTTGCTAACACTTTCGAGGCTAAGATGAAGCAAAAAGACAGTGCCGAAACAGCTCCACGAAAGGTTATGCTGCTAAACAGCCTCAACTTCAGCTCTAACTACAATGTGATAACCAAGCAATTCAGTCCGGTGAACGTTACAGGAGGTACTGCTTTGTTCAATGGCAAGTTAGGGGTTAATTTTGGTGCCACTCTCAACCCGTACGCTATCGACAACAACGGGCGACAAATGGAAAAGTGGAATATCAACAATGGCGGTAGTCTCTTTAGGCTGACCAATGCCAATATTTCTACTAACTATTCTTTCTCTAACAAAGACAAAAAGGACAAGAAAGACAAAAACAGCAAGGATAAAAAGAGTACCGGTAATGTATCGGGCGGACGTACTGACGACCTATTTGGGTCTTCTAAGCCGCTAAATGATGTGCAGCATATTGGCGATAAGAAAGAGGAGAAAGACGGAGACGAAAAGCAAAAGTTCTATCAGGCTACTATCCCTTGGGATTTAACGCTTGCGCACTCGCTCACTTACAGCAATCAAGCGCGCGAAAGTATGATTTCTAATAACTCGCTGATGTTCTCGGGCAATGTGTCGCTCACCCCTAAGTGGCAAGTAGGACTCTCAAGCGGTTACGACTTTGTAAACAAAGGTTTTACATACACCCAGCTCCGTTTCGAGCGCGACCTGAACAGTTTCAAAATGAGTTTTCAATTCACCCCTTTTGGTTACCGCACCTCTTGGTACTTCTTTATTGGTATCAAAGCCTCAATGCTTTCTGACCTAAAATGGGAGAAAAACAAAGAACCAGACCGTATCTTACGATAAAATTGGTTAGCTTTGATATACATCATTACCAAATCTGAATTTGAAAGTATTAATAATGACGCTAATGAAAGAAAAAATACAGCAGCTTCGCGAGGAGCTTAATCAGCATAATTACAATTATTACGTGCTCGACACGCCTACTATTTCCGACTTTGAGTTCGACCAAAAACTCAAAGAGCTACAGGCATTAGAGCAAGCGCACCCCGAGTATTACGACGAGAACTCGCCTACGGTACGCGTGGGGGGTACTATCACCAAAAACTTCCCTACAGTGGTGCACGAGTATCGTATGTACTCGTTAGACAACTCTTATTCTAAAGAAGATTTAGAAGAATGGGAACAACGTATCATCAAGACTTTAGGCAGTGACCAAATCAACTTCACTTGCGAACTAAAGTATGACGGTGCTTCTATTGATTTGCTCTACGAGAATGGCAAACTCAAGCAAGCTACTACCCGTGGCGATGGTATTCAAGGCGACGATATCACTGCCAATGTGCGTACTATCGGTTCAGTGCCTCTACAGCTAAAAGGCGATTATCCTGAGCGTTTCTATATCCGCGGCGAAATAGTAATGCCTAAAAAGGCTTTTGAAGCACTCAACAAAGAGCGCGTTGCTGCAGGCGAAGACCCTTTTATGAATCCGCGCAATACCGCCAGCGGAAGCCTCAAACTGCAAGACACTGCCGAAGTAGCTAAACGCGGCTTAGACTGCTTGTTATACTTTTTAGTAGGCGACACAGGCATAAAGAGTCAGTTTGAGGGCTTAGAAAAAGCACGTTCTTGGGGGTTCAAAGTGCCCAACATCTCTAAACTATGCCATTCAACTGCCGAAGTTATGAACTTTATCAACGAATGGGATAGCAAGCGCCATACCCTACCCTACGAAACCGACGGTGTAGTGGTGAAAGTAGACAGCATAGCACAGCAAGAAGAATTAGGCTACACCTCTAAATCACCGCGCTGGGCGATGGCTTACAAGTTCAAAGCCGAGCAAGTAGATACCCTTTTAGAGAGTATCTCTTACCAAGTGGGGCGCACAGGGGCTATTACGCCTGTAGCCAACTTACAGCCCGTACTTTTAGCCGGTACTATCGTGAAGCGGGCCTCGCTGCACAATGCCGACCAAATAGAAAAACTCGACATACACATAGGCGACTCAGTATATGTAGAAAAAGGCGGAGAGATTATCCCTAAAATAGTAGGGGTGAATTTAGAAAAACGCGAAGCCAATGCGGAAAAAGTCCAATACATCACCCATTGTCCTGAGTGTGGCACAGCTTTAGTGCGCAACGAAGGCGAAGCACAGCACTACTGCCCCAATAGCAATAGCTGTCCGCCCCAAATCACAGGTAAGATACAGCACTTTATTTCGCGCAAAGCAATGGACATAGAGGGCTTGGGCGAGGAAACAGTAGAACTACTCTTTAGGGCTGGTATCATACACACTTACGCCGACCTCTACGAAGTAACTGTTGCCAAACTGCTACCTTTAGAGCGTATGGCACAAAAGAGTGCTGAAAACATAGTAAAAGGCATTGAAAAGTCAAAAGAAATACCGTTTGAGAGGGTGCTTTTTGCCTTAGGTATCAGATATGTAGGCGAGACTGTTGCCAAAAAATTGGCACGCCACTACAAAACCATAGAAGCCCTCGAAGCAGCTACGGTAGAACAGCTAATAGAAGTAGACGAAATAGGCAACCAGATAGCTAGCAGTGTAGTGAGTTTCTTTGCCGATGCCTATAACCGTGCCCTTATAGAGCGTCTAAAAGGCTACGGACTACAGTTTGCCCTAAGCGAGCAGGCTACCGAAGGGCAGACCGACAAGCTAAAGGGTCTCACTTTTGTAGTGTCAGGGGTATTCCACTTACATTCACGCGATGAACTCAAAACCCTTATAGAGCAACACGGTGGCAAAGTAGGTTCGTCTATCTCATCTAAAACCAGCTATGTAATAGTAGGCGATAATATGGGGCCTAGCAAAAAAGAAAAAGCCGAAAGTTTAGGGGTAAAAATGATAAGTGAAGAAGAATTTGAAGCGTTAATAATCAGTTAAATATGTAGGGAAGTTTGGCATTGTAAGCTAAAACCGTTATCTTTGCCCCCAATTAAAACAAAAAACTAATTGATGAAACTTTTACGCCTCATACTTTTCTGGTTATGCTGGGCTATTCCCCTAAGTGGGTATGCTCAGAAGACACCTGTTTTCAAAGTAGTTTTAGACGCAGGGCACGGAGGAAAAGACCCTGGTAAGGTAGTCAATAAAACTATTTATGAGAAAGACGTAGTGCTAAAAATAGCCCTTCTGGTAGGAAAGAAATTAGAAGCTCACCCTGACATCAAGGTTATTTACACCCGCAAAACCGATGAGCTTATCGACCTATACGAGCGAGGAGCTATCGCCAACAAAAACAAAGCAGATGTATTCGTATCGATACACTGCAACGCCCACGAAACACAAGTAGAGGGAACTGAAACTTATGTATTGGGGTTGAATGCTAACGAACAAAACTTCGAGGTAGCTAAGGCTGAAAACTCAGTAATCTATTTAGAAGATGATTACAAGAAGAAGTATGCCCAGTACAATATCAACTCTCCCGAGTCGATTATTGGGCTCTCTATTATGCAAGAAGAGTTTTTAGAGCAAAGCATACAATTGGCTAAGATAGTGCAAAGTCAGCTAACAGGGGTTATGAAGCGCGCCAACAGAGGAGTGCGCCAAGCAGGCTTCATAGTGCTGCACCAAACCTATATGCCAAGTATACTTATCGAGACGGCCTTTCTTACTAGTAACGAAGAGCGAAAGTTCTTAACCTCAGAAAAAGGGCAAGAAGAGTTTGCCGAAAACATTGCTACAGCTATCCTAACCTATAAAAAATGGATACAAGGGCAAAGTTCATACGTAGCGCCTAGCGACACTGTATCAGTACACGGCACAGGCAGAAAACAGCCTGCAAACCACCCTACCGAAAAGGGGAGTGTATCTTACAAAGTGCAAATTTCGTCTAGCCCCAAACGCTTGGAAGCTAAGCCGTTTAACTTCAAAGGGCTCTCGCCTATTTCAACAGAAAAAGACGGTAAGGTATATGTGTATTATTACGGCAATGCTAAACGACACAAAGAGGCTCTTACCCTACTGAGCAATGCTAAAAAAAAAGGCTACAAAGATGCTTACATAGCGGCTTTTTATCTTGGGAAACGAATCACTATAGAGAAAGCTAAACAAATAGAAAAATAGAACCTATAAATAAAAACTGATGAAATTATCAAAAGAAGTAAAAACAGCCATTATAGTAATAGCAGGTATTGCTGCTTTTTTCGTAGGATTTAACTTCCTAAAATCAAAATCTATATTTAAGAAAACCAATATCTATTACGCTTACTTTCCTCATTCAGGCGGACTAAAAACAGGTACTCAAATAACTGTAAACGGAGTTAAAGTAGGTAGTGTTGAAGCTGTTGATTTAGAAGAGAAAACAGCAAGAATCAAAATCACTATGGAGTGTTCTGACGATTTTTCATTCTCTAAAAATAGTGTAGCCGAGCTGTACAACAGTTTATTAGGCGGCGCTGGACTTCAGATTATCCCTGCTTTTGACAATGCCCCTATAGCGGTATCAGGCGATGTACTCGAAGCGCGTATTCAAGAAGATATGCTTGCGTCTATCTCTTCTTCTATTAAGCCTACTCAAGAAAAACTAAACCACTTACTCAATCAGGCTGACACTACCCTTACCGGTGTAAATAAGATTTTAGATGCTAAAACCTCTAACGACCTAAAAGTAGCTATAGCCGAAATCAGTACTACTATGCGCAACCTCAACCAAGCATCAGTTACCCTCAATAAGTTGTTAGCTGATAGCCAAAGCAACCTGCGCTCTACCCTACAAAACGCTAATAAAATCACTACTGATTTAGCTAAAGTATCTGGCGAACTATCAGAAGCTGAACTTAACAAGGTTATAGCTGATGCTCAAACTACTCTCAACAACCTTAATACTCTTTTAGCCGATATAGAAGGGGGCAAAGGCACTATAGGCAAACTGATGAAAGACGAAGCGCTATACAAAGACTTAGACAAGTCTGCTAAACAGTTAGAGCTATTGCTACAAGACTTCCGTCTAAACCCTAAGCGCTATGTACATTTCTCTATCTTTGGCAAAAAAGCTAAAGTATACGAACCTCAAGACGAAGAAAAATCAGAATAATATAAACGTATAATGAGCTTCCTCCCT
This sequence comes from Capnocytophaga leadbetteri, assembly GCF_003054025.1. Taxonomy (GTDB): domain Bacteria; phylum Bacteroidota; class Bacteroidia; order Flavobacteriales; family Flavobacteriaceae; genus Capnocytophaga; species Capnocytophaga leadbetteri. Next base: position 65,918 of record NZ_QBKG01000002.1, on the reverse strand, counting down.
AACATAGTATTTGCGATACTTCTCTGTATAGGAGGAGGCTTTTTCATTTATAATATACGCAAACTCATACGCAACATACGTTTAGGTCGCCCTGAGGTAGTAACCGACCACAAACGCGAACGCCTAAAGAATATGCTGCGTATAGCCTTTGGGCAACAAAAGATGTTAGTGCGCCCCATAGTAGCCGTACTACACCTTATAGTATATGCAGGCTTCTTGATTATCAACATAGAGCTTTTAGAAATCATCATTGACGGACTTACAGACTCTCACCGTATATTTGCTAGCTTAGGAGTTTGGTACTACTTCTTAATCACTGCTTTTGAGGGGTTAGCTCTTTTAGTTATCATAGCTGTTATCACTTTCTGGATACGGCGTAATATATTAAAACTACCTCGTTTTCAGAAAACTGAACTAAAAGGGTGGGCTAAGAAAGATGCTAACAACATTCTCTACGCCGAAATGGTGATGATGAGTCTGTTTCTGCTAATGAACGCTGCCGATACCCAACTACAAGCCCTACACGTTCCTCACTACGTTTCTACAGGAGCTTTCGGCATCAGCCAATACATAGTACCTCTTTTCCGATACGCCTCTGTACCTACTCTTATAGCGATAGAGCGCAGCTGTTGGTGGTTGCATATCATCGGAGTTTTGTGCTTCTTAAACTACTTATACTACTCTAAACATCTACACATATTATTAGCATTTCCTAATACCTACTACGCCTCTATTCAACCTTTAGGAGCGCTGAAGGTAAATCCTACGGTAACACGTGAGGTAAAACTAATGTTAGACCCTACTGCCGACCCTTTTGCTGCCCAAGACACTACCCCTCCTGAAAAGTTTGGGGCTTCAGATGTAGCCGACCTTACGTGGGTACAGCTGATGAGTGCTTACACTTGCACTGAGTGCGGACGTTGCACTGATGAGTGTCCGGCAAACCTTACCGGCAAGAAGCTCTCCCCTCGTGCCATTATGATGAAAACCCGCGACCGCTTAGAAGAAGTTGGTAAGAACATCGATAAGCATGGCAAGTTTGAAGATGATGGCAAACAGCTATTAGGCGATTACATCACGGCGGAAGAGCTATGGGCTTGTACCACTTGCAATGCTTGTGCTGAAGCCTGCCCTGTGAGCATCAGTCCGGTGAGTATTATTATGGAGCTGCGCCAATACTCAGTAATGGAGCAATCAGCTGCTCCTACCGAGCTAAATGCTATGATGACCAATATAGAGAATAACGGAGCACCGTGGGCTTATAGCCAAGCCGACCGTGCCCAAATAGTAAATATATGACCTTCTTACGCTACTGCTTACTATTTAACCTACTGTGCCCCCTCCTACCCTTGCGCGCACAGATTATATTTACCGAGAGTCTCGCTACGGTAATTGATACCACCCGCTCTTGGCAAGGCTCTGTTGCGCCTGAACTCAACTTCAAAACTGAAAAAGAAAACTTCTTCAGTTTTAAAAATAACGCGAATGTTAGTTGGCTACTTCAGAAGAAAAAAGCTATTACCCTTATCAACCAATTAGAGATTACTGCTTTTGGCAATACTGTAAACGTCAGCAATGGTTTTCTACATATGGAATATCGCTATTTAGTAAAACCACGCTTAGAGGTTTATCCGTTTGCCGAAGTGGTATGGTCGCCTACACGGGGGTTGCTGTTGCGGATAGCCTCGGGTATGCAGTCGAGGTATAGACTTATACAATCAGAGCATTTTATCCTGACTAGCGGACTCGGTTTTTTTTATGAATACGAAAAATGGAATATGGACGGTGTACCTAAGTATACAGGCGAAAATATCACTCTGCACCATCGCTCCCTCAAATCCCGCTTAGCTATAGGCTTCAAAATACTCTTCAGCGAGAAGTGGCAGCTTACCACCAGCGGTTATATGCATTCGCGCTTAGATAGCAATATCGCAAATCCACGTTTTGCCTACGATTTACAACTAAAGCATCATATCACTAAAAATCTTGGTATATGGCTTTCTTACCAACTCATTCAGCATACCAAGCCTATCGTGCCTATAAAAAAGATGTACTTAGTGACCACTGGGGGCGTATTTATTTCGTGGTAATGCTAATGATTATGATACAAAAAATAGGCTGCCCTTGTTATTAGGACAGCCTATTTTTCTATTATGATTACAAAAATCTTACAACACGCCAGCTAACGCTTTGTTTACTTCGCGTACAGCGGCAGTACTTTCAGCAAATTTTGCTTTTTCAGCATCGTTGAGTTTTACTTCTACAATCTTCTCAATACCGTCTTTACCTATAATTACAGGTACACCTACGCATACGTCTTTTTCGCCGTATTCGCCTTCGAGTAATACTGAGCAAGGGAAAAGTTTCTTTTGGTCGCAAGCAATAGCTTGTACTAAAGCTGAAACTGCTGCTCCTGGTGCATACCAAGCTGAAGTACCCAATAATTTAGTAAGGGTAGCTCCTCCTACTTTAGTATCTTCGGCTACTTGGTTGAGGCGGTCAACTGAAAGGAATTCGGTAACAGGCACTCCGCGGTAGCTTGCCAAACGAGTAAGTGGTAGCATACCACTATCGCTATGTGCAGCGATTACCATACCATCTACGTCTGAAATAGGACTGTTTAGCGCTTCAGCCAAACGATATTTGAAGCGAGCACTATCAAGTGCACCACCCATACCGATGATGTGGTTTTTAGGCAAGTTAGTAGCTTTGTGTACCAAATAAGCCATAGTGTCCATAGGGTTGCTCACTACGATTACAATGACGTTTGGTGAATATTTCACCAACTGTTCTACTACTGATTTTACGATGTTAGCATTGGTACCGATAAGCTCTTCGCGTGTCATACCAGGCTTGCGAGGAATACCAGAGGTAATCACTGCTACATCACTACCAGCAGTTTTAGCATAATCATTAGTTACCCCTACGATACGAGTATCAAACCCGTTAAGAGAGGCAGTTTGCATCAAATCCATAGCTTTACCTTCAGCAAAACCTTCTTTGATGTCAATTAATACTACTTCAGAAGCAAAGTCCTTAATAGCGATGTACTCTGCACAGCTGGCACCTACTGCACCAGCTCCTACTACTGTAACTTTCATATATACTGTTATTTAGGTCGGGAAATGCTCTTCCCGAAGGTTATTTTCGAGCTACAAATGTAGGAACTTTTACCAAATCTTGCAAATTATATTTAAAATATTTTTAACATTTTTTTGTACTGACGATGGTTATTTAATTTTTTACTACTAATTTTGCTTTCTGAAAAATCAAAAAAAACAATCAAAATGAAGAAAAAAGACACTTATTTTGTAGTAGGTATTTCTACCGAAGTAGGAAAAACCATCGTTTCGGCTATCCTTACCGAAGCTCTTGAAGCTGACTATTGGAAGCCCATACAGTCAGGTGATTTAGACAATTCAGACACCGACAAAGTACGCCGACTTATCTCTAACACACGCACTGTTTTCCACCCCAATAGTTATGCTCTTCATACCCCTGCCAGTCCGCACCTTTCAGCTGAATTGGATGGCATTCGCATAGAACTATCTAAGATAGTGCGCCCTGAGACCGACAACCACTTGGTGATAGAGGCTGCTGGTGGGCTTTTTGTACCGCTAAATGAAGACGACACGATGCTAGACCTACTCCGCCCTACCGATAAAATCGTACTAGTATCGCGCCATTACTTAGGCAGTATCAACCATACGCTACTCACTTATGAAGCCTTAAAGCACAGAGGTTTAGATGTGTATGGCATTGTATTCAGCGGTACGCCTAACCCTTCAACTGAGTCATTTATTCTGCATAAAACCCAACTACCAGTGCTACTGCATATAGATGAAGAACCTTATTTCGACAAAAATGTTATCGCAGAATACGCGGGGAAATTTGTCAATTAGCTGATGCTAAATTGATGCTTATTGTTCGCTTATCCTTCGCTTATTGTTCGCTCATCCTTCGGTGTAAGTGTATATAAAAAATATGGGAGAGCTGGGAGGGCTGGGAGGATTGGGAAGGCTGGGAAGAATGAGCAGACTTTTGTGTGTTTGAACTGATTGACCAATCGACAAATTGACAAATTGGCAAATTATTATTACCTTTGCACCTTTAAAACAAAGACAATATCGATGCTTACTTTACAAGACACTTTAAAACAGCATATTATTCAAGCAGTACAGCAGTTGTACCACATTGATTTAGAAACCGTTGAACTACAGCAGACTCGCAAAGATTTCACCGGTGATATTACCCTTGTGATATTCCCTTTATTGCGCCATATCAAAGGAAATCCTGTGCAGATTGGCGAACAAATAGGTGATTATCTGAAAAAACACGCTGGCAATTTAGTTAGCGATTTCAACGTTATTAAAGGTTTTTTGAACCTTGTGATAGCCGACAGTTATTACATCGATTTCTTAAATCAAATCAGAGAAAATAAGCACTTTGGTTTGGCTACCCCCAACAGTAAAGAGGCGATTTTGGTAGAATATTCATCGCCTAACACTAACAAACCGCTGCACTTAGGGCATATACGCAACAACCTTTTGGGGTATTCGGTAGCTGAAATACTAAAAGCTGCTGGACACAAAGTGTACAAAACCCAAATCATCAACGATAGAGGGATACACATCTGCAAATCGATGATTGCGTGGCAACGCTTTGGCAACGGCGAAACCCCTGAAAGCACTGGTTTAAAAGGCGATAAGCTGGTAGGCAACTACTACGTGGCTTTTGACAAGGCTTATAAGGAGGAAATTCAGCAACTGATAGCCGAAGGAAAAAGCAAAGAGGAAGCTGAAAAGCAAGCCCCTATATTTGTAGCCGCTCAGGAGATGTTGCGCCAATGGGAAGCCGGCGACCCTGAAGTAATATCGCTTTGGAAAAAGATGAACGGCTGGGTGTACGATGGTTTTGCGGTGACTTATAAGAATTTAGGGGTAGATTTCGACTCGTATTACTACGAAAGCAACACCTATTTATTAGGGAAGGACATTGTAGAGAGAGGATTAGCACAGGGTGTTTTCTTCAAAAAAGAAGACGGCTCGGTATGGTGCGACCTTACCGCTGATGGATTGGACGAGAAGTTGGTACTACGTGCTGATGGCACTTCGGTATACATTACCCAAGATATGGGAACTGCTACCCAACGCGTGAAAGACTACCCCGATGTAAAGGGAATGGTATATACGGTAGGTAATGAGCAGGATTATCACTTCAAAGTACTTTTTCTGATACTCAATAAGTTAGGATACGATTGGGCTTCGCACTTATACCACCTCAGCTATGGTATGGTAGACCTGCCAAGCGGTAAGATGAAGAGTCGCGAGGGCACTGTAGTAGATGCTGACGACCTTATAGCCGAAATGGAGCAAACCGCCAAAGAGATTTCGCAAGAACTCGGCAAACTCGACGGCTATACCGAAGCGCAAAAAGAAGCTCTATACCACACCATTGGCTTAGGGGCACTAAAATATTATATACTAAAGGTAGACCCTAAGAAGCGCATTCTCTTTGACCCTAAAGAGTCTATCGACTTCCAAGGGAATACAGGTCCTTTTGTACAATACACTTACGCGCGTATACAGTCGATTTTGCGCAAATACACCGAAATGGGAGTCGCAGACAGCACAGCTATGCCTGACACTCTGCACGAAAAAGAGAAAGCTCTGCTAAAAAGTATTACCCTTTTCCCTGCTATTGTACAAGAAGCAGCCGAAGAATACAGTCCTGCTGTGATAGCTAATTACGTATACGACTTGGTAAAAGACTTCAATTCTTTCTACCAGAACGTATCCATCTTAGGTGAAAAAGAGTCGGTGAAGTTGCACTTCAGAGTAGTTTTATGCGAGAAAATAGGCGAAATTATAGCCGCTTCGTTCAAAATGTTAGGAATACAAGTACCTGAAAGAATGTAAGTTAGCTTTTTGAAGCAAAAAAAGTTGTAAAAAAAGTAAGAAAAAATTTGCAGGTATTGAAATTTGTTGTACCTTTGCACCGCAAATGAGAAACAAATCAGCTGCAAACTTACTGAAAAACACAAGCGAAAATAGCTCAGTTGGTAGAGCGCAACCTTGCCAAGGTTGAGGTCGCGGGTTCGAACCCCGTTTTTCGCTCTTTTTTTGTTACTTACATATAACGATGATGCTCGGATGGTGGAATCGGTAGACACGCTGGACTTAAAATCCAGTGGGCAGCAATGCCTGTGCGGGTTCAAGTCCCGCTCCGAGTACGAACAAACAATCATTACTTTCTAACGAGAGTAATGATTTTTTGCTTTTACATAACCTTTAAAAATATTTGACTATGGAAACAGCTGTAACATTTGCTACCTCTGATGTAGGTAAATTAAATCGCCTATTCCAGTAGTAAGTGCAATTTTTCAGGTATAAATTTGCAGGTATTAAATTTTGTTGTACCTTTGCAGCATAAATAAGCGAAAATAGCACAGTTGGTAGAGCGCAACCTTCCCAAGGTTGAGGTCGCGGGTTCGAGACCCGTTTTTCGCTCTTTTTTAATGTGCAGTTATTAATTGTTAAATGAACACCTTTAAGAATATGAGTCAGTTAGCACTCTTTAGTGCTTTGATAGGCAGTACTCGAAAGAGATACGCAGGGCAACAATATTCTTTATTATTATAGTAGCTATATTTTTCTTTTGAAAGATGTAGCTATTTTTTTATGAGGTATCCGAAAAGTTTTATTTCTCCTTTAAAAAGGCTTGTTAATATAATTTAGATTTTTATAACTCTGATTATTAACATCCCCCCCTGCCCCCTTCAAAGGGGGAGAAGTGACGGTCAGCATACACGAAAAACTTTTTAGACAACCTCCAATTCAAAAACAAAATATTTAATTACTATGGATGCTGGAAAAAGAACCATTAATGATATTTTCAATGGGAATCGTGTTTTAGAGATTCCTTTTTTTCAAAGAGCCTATGTATGGGGGCAACCTCAATGGGAACGATTATTAGAAGATATGAAAGATATTACTGAATCTAACAAACCTTACTTTTTAGGATCTGTAATATTAAAACAGCAGGAAACTACCACTGGGGCAAGAATTGGAGACAAAAGAACTGTGATAGATGGACAACAAAGGCTCACTACACTTAATATTTTTTTTAAAGTACTATGCTTAAAAACAAATGAAAATTCTACATTCGATAGAAGTTTTAAGTTAAGAGATAATAGCAATGCCTTATTACATAACCACAATGATATTAAGGCATTCAATGAAATATTAGCACTAACAGAGTTAAAAGATTTAGAAGGTGAAAGCAACATTACTCAAGCCTATAATTACTTTAAAGATAATTTAGTTCCAAATAAACTCAATTTAGATAGTATCCTTTCAAACGTATTGTTTGTAGGAATAGACCTAAGCCAAGATGAAGATGAGCAACAAATTTTTGACACAATCAACTCGTTAGGAGTTAAACTTACTACTGCAGAACTCCTTAAAAATTATTTTTTCAATAGAGATGATATTGAAAAATATAATGAATATTGGAAAGAAGTTTTTGAGAAAGACGAGGAAACCAAAAATTATTGGGATAGAGAAATAATTGCAGGTCGGTTAAGAAGAACATTTATTGACCTATTTTTCTTTGCCTATCTACAAATAAAAATTCAAGAGACTGATTTTAAAGTAAAAGCAGAAGATAAGGATGCATATGCAAAAGTAGAGCATCTTTTTGAATCTTATAAAAACTTTATAAAGAGCTATCTTAATGATAATAAGGAAGCTATTTTATCAGAGATAAAAGAATATGCTTTGCTATTTAAGAAAAACTTCAACTACGAAATATTAGGAGAAGAGCTTACCCAAGATTTTGGAATAGACCGTATTAATACTATTATTTTTGGGTTAGACACCACTACATTAATACCTTATACTCTTTATATTCTTAGAAACATTTCGGATGAGACAACTAAGAATGAGTTATTTGGTATTATTGAAACCTACATAATGAGAAGAATGATTACTCATTCTAACACTAAAAACTACAATCAGTTATTTACTGATAAGTTGATAAATAATAGAGTTTTATCTAAACAAGAGTTTTTAGATTATATAGAAAAAAGAGATGATAAAGTAAACTTTCTTCCTACTGATGATGAACTTGAAAAAGGCTTTAACACATCTATATTGATTAACAAACAATCAGCAGGTATACTCTATCTTATAGAATCTAAAATTAGAAATGAAAAAGATTCTACAGCTCTTTTAGGAATAAACAAGTATAGCTTAGAACATTTAATGCCTAAGAAATGGAGAAATAATTGGGATAAACTATCTTCTAAAGAAAGTGAGATAAATAGAGATCGTAAATTATTAACATTAGGTAACCTAACGATTATAACTCAATCTTTAAATTCATCTATAAGAGATAGTAAATGGGAAGATAAACTAAAAGGAAAAAATAAAAAGGGAGGATTGATAGAATATTCAGGAGGACTTAAGACTATTAGTCAATTCTTAGAATATCCTGAATGGGATGAAAAAACAATAGAAGAAAGAGCTTTATTCTTATATGAAAAAGCTAAGCAAATTTGGAAAAAATAAAAACACAGCAATATCTATATAAAATGCCAAGAAGAAACGACCTACATTGTGTTCTGCTCATAGGATCAGGACCTATTATCATCGGACAAGCCTGCGAGTTCGACTACTCAGGCTCGCAATCATTGCGCTCTTTGCGCGAAGATGGTATCAAAACCATACTTATTAACTCTAACCCTGCTACCATTATGACAGACCCCTCTATGGCGGATGTGGTCTATCTGAAACCTCTCACTACTAAATCATTAGTGGAAATTCTAAAAGCTCACCCTGAAATAGATGCTGTACTCCCTACAATGGGCGGACAAACCGCTCTGAACCTTTGTATTGAGGCTGATGAAAAAGGTATCTGGAAAGACTTTGGGGTTGAAATCATCGGGGTAGATATTGATGCCATACAAATCACTGAAGACCGCGAGAAGTTCCGGATACTGCTTGACCAGATTGGTATCCCAATGGCACCGTCTGAAACAGCTACTTCTTTCCTCAAAGGAAAAGAAATCGCACAACGCTTTGGTTTTCCGTTAGTAATACGTCCGTCTTTTACTTTGGGCGGTACAGGAGCTTCTATCGTCTATAAAAAAGAGGATTTTGATATGCTCCTCAATCGCGGTTTGGAAGCCTCGCCTATCCACGAGGTGCTTATCGATAAAGCCCTTTTAGGCTGGAAGGAATACGAGCTCGAACTTTTGCGCGACAAGAACGACAATGTGGCCATTATCTGTACCATTGAAAATATGGACCCTATGGGTATCCACACGGGGGATTCTATTACTGTAGCTCCTGCGATGACTCTATCTGACCGCACTTTCCAACGTATGCGCGATATGGCTATTAAGATGATGCGTAGTATAGGCGATTTTGCCGGCGGTTGCAATGTGCAGTTTGCGGTATCGCCTGATGAAAAGGAAGATATTATCGCTATTGAAATTAACCCACGTGTATCGCGCTCTTCGGCTTTGGCTTCTAAGGCTACAGGTTATCCTATTGCTAAGATTGCTACCAAACTGGCTATTGGCTATCATTTAGACGAATTGCAAAACCAAATCACTAAATCCACTTCCGCTTTCTTTGAGCCTACATTGGATTATGTGATTGTGAAAATACCGCGTTGGAACTTTGACAAGTTCGAAGGTTCTGACCGTACTATTGGCTTGCAAATGAAGTCGGTAGGTGAGGTAATGGGTATAGGGCGTTCTTTCCAAGAGGCATTGCAGAAAGCAACTCAATCGCTTGAAATCAAACGCAATGGTTTAGGGGCAGATGGCAAAGGCTATAAGAACTACGAACAGATTATTGAAAAACTAACCTACCCCAGCTGGGATAGGGTATTCGTAATATACGATGCGGTACAGATGGGTATTCCGTTAAGCCGCATACACGAAATTACCAAGATAGATATGTGGTTCCTCAAACAATATGAAGAACTCTGTGCGCTCGAAAAAGAAATATCTCGCTACAAGATAGACACCCTACCTAAAGAACTCCTTTTTGAAGCCAAACAAAAAGGGTTTGCCGACCGACAAATAGCTTATATGCTGGGCTGTTGGGAGAGTGAGGTACACAAGAAGCGTGAGGAACTGAACATACGTCGTGTGTTTAAATTGGTAGACACTTGTGCTGCTGAGTTTAAGGCACAGACCCCCTACTACTACTCTACTTTTGAGGCTCCTATACGCACCGCTGACGGCAAGGAATATGTAGCTAACGACAGCGTAGTAACCGACCGCAAAAAGGTGGTAGTACTCGGTTCAGGTCCTAATCGCATAGGGCAAGGTATTGAGTTCGACTACTGCTGTGTGCACGGGGTATTGGCTGCTGAAGAGTGCGGTTATGAAACCATAATGATCAACTGCAACCCTGAGACTGTTTCTACCGACTTTGATACGGCTAACAAACTCTATTTTGAGCCTGTGTTCTGGGAGTACATCTATGATATTATTCAACACGAAAAGCCAGAGGGAGTAATTGTACAGCTTGGCGGACAAACAGCCTTGAAATTGGCTGAGAAATTAGATAAATATGGGATTAAAATTATAGGTACTAGCTTCCAGTCGCTTGACTTGGCAGAAGATAGAGGTAGTTTTTCAACCCTGCTGAAAGAGAATAATATTCCTTATCCTCGTTTTGGTGTGGCTGAAACCGCTGATGAGGCGCTCAAACTTGCTGATGAACTTGACTTTCCGCTACTCGTGCGTCCTTCGTATGTATTGGGTGGGCAAGGTATGAAGATTGTTATCAACAAAGAAGAGTTGGAAGCACACGTAGTAGACCTCTTACGCAAGATACCTAACAACAAACTACTACTCGACCATTATCTCGATGGCGCCATAGAAGCTGAAGCTGATGCTATTTGTGATGGCGAGAATGTGTATATCATTGGTATTATGGAGCATATAGAGCCTTGTGGTATTCACTCAGGCGATAGTAATGCTACCTTGCCACCATTCAACTTGGGTGAGTTTGTGTTACAACAAATAAAAGACCATACTCATAAAATAGCCTTAGCACTAAACACGGTAGGGCTTATCAATGTGCAGTTTGCTGTAAAAGACGATGTGGTTTATATCATTGAGGCAAACCCACGTGCCTCTCGTACGGTGCCATTTATCTCTAAAGCTTACCAAGAGCCGTACGTAAACTACGCTACCAAAGTAATGCTTGGCGAGAAGAAACTCACTGATTTCCATTTCAATCCGCACTTAGAGGGCTTTGCTATCAAGCAACCTGTGTTCTCGTTCAACAAATTCCCGAATGTAGATAAGAAGCTAGGACCTGAAATGAAATCTACTGGCGAAAGCATCTTGTTTATAGATAGCCTTAAAGATGATGCTTTCTATGAGATTTATACGAGGAGGAAGATGTATCTTTCAAAATAAAGAACTAAAAGGGCAAGCCTAGGCTTGCCTTTTTGGTTTTTAGTTGTATATTTGCAGAGATTTTAGAATACAAGGTTGAAAATATAAGAGTAGTGAAATAGCCGAACTATTGTGTTTTTTGGTTAGGAGAAATCCTATAGCCTTATATGAAAAACTATAAGGGAAATGTCATTTCATAGAGACAAACCTCAAGAGAAATAATTCTACTTTGAGCAAGTCCAGCTAAGGTTAATATCTTAGATATGATATACATAACTTTCATAATGTTAGGTTTAGCACGAATGTGCAAATATAGCATTAATATTTCATAGAGACAAACCTCAAGAGAAATAATTCTACTTTGAGCAAGTCCAGCTAAGGTTAATATCTTAGATATGATATACATAACTTTCATAATGTTAGGTTTAGCACGAATGTGCAAATATAGCATTAATATTTTTCTACCCAAATAGAAGACGGAGTGATATATTGACAGCTTTTAATTGATTGATATATCGTATTAGCATACATGGTTCTAGAAGATAGTGTTATCTTCTTAAAAAGCACGGCTCCGCATTTGGATTTCACTACTCTTTTTATAAAGAAAACATGAGAAAAAACAAGAAGGATTGGTTTAAGTTAAAAAAATACCCTCATATAGGAAGACCTATTTCTATTAAAGATAAAAAAAGGGTAATGTCTTATATACTTAGTCCTGAGAATATAGCTAAACATTCATTCCTGCCTTTTATCCATAAAACCTCATTAGTCCGTAAGTTTCGTAAGGAATATAATGAGGAAGGAAATCCTATAAAGGCAGAAGGAACTAATAAAATACAAAGAGTAAAAGGTCAGAAAAAAAGAGAACTTTTCTATGCAAGTCATTTAGATTCTCTTATTTTTAGTTATTATTCTTATCAGTTGTCTGATAAATATGAAAAACTTATAAAGGAATATAAATTAGATGAGGTTGTTTGTGCTTATAGAAGTATCTCAATTGATGAGAATAACCCAAATAGCACTAATAAATCTAATATCGAGATTGCAAATGATGCTTTTGATTTAATAAAGAAATATCCTAAAGATTTTTTCTGTGTAATAGCTTTTGATATTACTAGTTTTTTTGATAACTTGGATCATAGAATATTAAGAGAAAAGTGGGAAGAAGTTCTTTCTGTAGATAAATTACCTATAGATCATTTTAATATATACAAAAACATTACACGTTTCAGTTATGTAGATTTAGTGGATATATTCAGTTTTTTTCAAGGTAGTATCCTGACACAAAAAATAACAACTAGGGGAATACAACAGCCAGTTAAAAGAAAGAAGATTAGCAAGATAAAATTCTTAAGGAATCAAAATGCAATAGCTTTCTGTGAAAAAAAGGAATTTCTTAAGGTAAAACATAAATTAGTTCATTCGTTTAAAACTATTAAAAAAGGAGACCAAATTATACCAAGAACATTTGGGATTCCACAGGGCTCCCCCATTAGTGCTACTTTAGCAAATATCTATTTAGTAGATTTTGACAAGGATATTAATAGTTATATTGAAAAGATTGGAGGGCATTATAAAAGATATTCAGACGATATTATTGTCATCTGTACTTATGAATACAGAAAGGAAGTTTGTCATTTTGTAATGGAAGAGATTACAAAGTATAAATTAGAGATACAAGAGGCAAAAACTCAAGTATTTGAATTTAAAAGAGAGAATAATAAATTAACATGTGCACAAATTTTTGAGGATACTATTAATAGAAATAAAAATCTAACATATTTAGGTTTTGAATTTGATGGCGAAAGTATAAGATTAAAAAAATCAAGTCTTTCAGGGTATTATAGAAAAATGAAAAGATATATAAGTAGAGCAAAATTTTATTCTTATAAATATGAAGAGCCAATTTTTAGAAGGCGAATTTTAAAAAAATTCTCTTACAAAGGAGCCAAAAGAAATAGAAAAGTAGTATGGAATGAGGCAGAAAAAAGGCTATATAAATATGATACATATAATTATGGGAACTATATAACTTATGCAAAAAAGGCTATAAGTAGGATGTCTAATAATAAGATTAATAATCAAATAAAAAAACACTGGAAAAATATCAATAAATTACTTAAAGATTGCCATAAACCTATTTTAAAGAAAGTTCTTCACTAAAAAATTGTTTGTTTTAATTCAATATATTTTGAGCTTTCTAAAATAATAGGAACTTACGAATTGTCATATCCTATTATGCTCCGTTTATTTTTATTCCTTTTCCTTGTATAGTATTAGCACAATATTCAGAAATAAGGAACAGATTTAGAAAAACAAACCGCCACTTATTATATAAACCGTCTTCCCCTCATAAAATAAGGTATTGCGGAATAACTAAAGGGGAATGACTCCATTGTATTTATTATTGGGAAGAAAGATAAGACAGAGCTGCAGCTCACTCTAAACAAAGTTTGCAAAACCGAGGATACCGCCTTTCGCTCTTTTGAAAGGCTTAATCGGGTTTTCCCTCTGTTTAGAGGTCTTCTCTTTCTTATTTTATTAACTTATTAATCGTATTTATATGTTTTACAAAGAATTAGAGGTAGCTCCTAACTCTGTGGGACTCCTCTTCAAAAAGAATGTTTTTCAGCAAGAACTATCTGCGGGTATTTATAAATTTAGTCCGTGGGAGAAAGTGCATATTATCTCACTATCGCAAAAATTAAGAAGTGTAAGGGTGGTAAATCAGGAGGTACTGACCGCTGATAATATCGCATTACGCTTTTCTTTTTACTTGGCTTACAAACTCGATAATACTAAGCTATTTGTAGATAATTTCGGGGTTGAAGCCGATAATTTTGCCGTAGCTGAACAGCAAATAGTAGCAGTTGCACAGGTATTACTACGTCAAAAAATCGCCACTTTCAGTAGCGAAAAACTAAATGAATGTCGCAATGACATCACTGACTTTAAAGAGGAAGATTTTTGTAACGAAGTGGCTACTTTGGGGCTTAAAATAATAAAAGCACAGCTGATAGATATCACCTTCCCTAAAAGTGTACAAGACCTCTTCTCGCGAGTATTAGAAAGCAAAATACGCGCTACCTCCGAGCTCGAAAATGCGCGTACAGCTGTAGCTACTGCCAGAGCCCTTAAGAACGCTTCAGAACTAATGAAAGGCGATGAGAATATTAAGTTTTTCCAATATTTAGAGACTATCACCAAAATAGCTGATAAGGGCAAACATACCTTTGTAATAGGCGAAGTCCCTACTGCTAAAATATAAAAAGTTAGTGTTAGGATTTCGTATTTTCAAAAAAAAGTAGTACTTTCGCCCATTCTTTTATAGCTAACAATATGAAAAAAGCCTTACAATACTGTTCGTTTATTCTTTTTGCTACGCTACTCATCATCGCTTGTACGCCTAATGCCAATACTTATTACAACCGCCAGCTACAGCCAATTGTTACTAAATACAATGTGTTGTACAATGGCGAAGAAGCCTACGCCAAAGGGCTAAACGAGTTGCGAAATAAGTATCAAGACAATTTTAGCGAGATACTGCCAGTAGAGCCTATCGGTATGAGCGGCAAAGTGCAAGTAGGAGGAATGGAAAATCCTAACTTTGAACGTGCTGAAGAAAAAGCTATTAAAACTATTCAGCGCCACTCTATGGTCTTCAATGGGATACAACGCAACTACAAAATTGATGATGCGTATATGCTATTAGGGCAATCGCGTTATTATAACGAACGCTTCTTTCCTGCTTTAGAGGCTTTTAACCACTTACTTACTAACTACGGATTTAGCGAGCGCATACCAGAGGCTGCGGTATGGGCTCAGAAAACTAATTTGCGATTAGGAAGAGACAAAGTGGCTATTGATAAGCTAACAGAACTACTCAGAGAAACTCCTAAAATACGCCGTAACGACAAGGCTGAGGCTTATGCTACCTTAGGGCAAGCGTACATCAACCAAGAGCAGTATCCTGCAGCTGCAGAGGCTCTCTACCTCGCTGGTAAATACACTCGCAACAAGGCATTGCGCGGGCGGTATTACTTCATTGCTGCCCAATTATATGAAAAACAACACCAAAAAGATTCAGCTGCAGTAGCTTTTGAAAAGGTAGTAAAGCAAAATTGGAAAATACCACGTAAGCTATGGGTAGAAGCGCAAGCTGGAAAGGCGCGTAATAAGACCTTTACTCCTGAAGAAAAAGCAGCGTTTTTAGCTTATCTGCAAAAACTTGAGAACCGCTACGAGCACAAAGACTTCCTTGATGTGCTGTATTACACTCACGCCGACTTAGTAAAAGACCCTAATAAACGATTGGCAACTGACTACTACCGTCAATCACTATTGCACAACAAAGACAACAATCCGTTGAAAGCTAAAGCTCACACTCGGCTTTCGGAATTGTACTTCGACCAAAAAGATTATATTGGGGCTTACCAACACTTAGATAGTACTCTTACTTACATTCCTGAAAACACTTTTGAGCATCTATATGTGCGCCGCAAAAAGGACAATTTGGCTAAAATTGCTGAATTAGAATTTGTGGTGAAGAAGAACGACAGCGTGCTAAAGGTAATAAAACTACCCGAAGCAGAGCGCCGCGCTTTCTATCAAAAACATATCGACTCGCTACAACAGCTTGCCGCCCTTAGAAGTCAGAAAACTAAGAATGTCAAAAATGCTAATTTAGGTTTAGGCTTTACTATGCCTACAGCCGATGAACAAAAAGGTGGTAAATTCTACTTCTATAACCCTCTGACTGTAGCATACGGAAAACAGCAATTCGAGCAGTATTGGGGCGATCGCAAGTTAGAAGATAACTGGCGCTGGTCAGCTATGAACAATAGCACGATATCTAACCTCAGCGCTACAACCACTACTCAACAGGTAGCAGAAAAAGAGGTAGATACTCCTGATAATTACCTCAGCAAACTGCCTAAATCCGAAGCTGAAATCAGTAAGCTAACGGCAGACCGCAATGAAGCGCTGTATCAATTAGGGGTATTATACCGCGCCAAGTTTAGTGAGAATGAATTGGCTATACAGCGTTTAGAGCGATTGCTTTCTCTACAACCTACTGCCGACTTAGAGGTAGCTGCCCTATACGAACTACAGAAAAACTACACCGATGTACATAGCCCTAAAGCGGAAAGTATCAAGGAGAAACTTTTAGCAAACTACAGTGGCACTGATTATGCTAAACTATTGCAAGGAGGTGAAACTACTAAGCAAGAACAAAACAAATTGGCTCAGCAGTTTTTAGACTCGCTTACAGCTGAATACAATCGGAATGAGATAGTAGCCGTAGCCGAGCGTCTGCAAAATGAAGCTATCAACTATCGCGAAACAGCTCTTGCACCTAAAATAGCCTTGCTACAAGCCAAAACTACTGCTCGTTTAGAGGGAATCACTGCTTATCAACAACAGTTACAACAGCTCGTAACTAACTATCCAGCTACTGCTGAAAGCGAAGAGGCTAAAAACCTATTAGAGGAACTGAAAGACATAGAGAAAGAGACTTTTGTAACTGACGATAAGGCAACCAGCTGGAAGGTCATCATCACAGGCACTACTTCTGAAACACGTGCTCAGCTGAAAGACGCTCTTACCGAGAAACTACAAGCTATCTCGGCATCGCTTAGTCTTTCTGCCGACCTGTACAACGCACAAGAAACGTGGTGGGTAATTCACCACTTGCGCGATGCTTATACCGCTCATAGCCTTATTGAAGAACTGAAAGATTTCTTAGCGACTCATAAGCTCTCAGCAAAGGCTGTACCTACTGAAAACTACCGTTTAATACAAATACGAAAAGAGAAACTACCTGATTAGTATTACTATACAAAAAAGGGAACAGCGCTGTGTTGTTCCCTTTTCTTTTTAGCTCAGCATCTGCTGGGCTTTTTTAATTCCTTCTATAAAAGTATCTATCTCTTCAAACGTGTTATACACCGCAAAGCTAGCGCGTACAGTACCCGGTATCTGGTAGTAATCCATTATAGGTTGAGCGCAATGATGCCCCGTACGTACAGCTATGCCCAACTTGTCTAAAATAGTACCCACATCATAAGGGTGCACCCCTTTCAGATTAAATGAAATAACCGCTGTGCGCTTGCTCAAATCTTCATTGCCATAGAGCACTATTCCCTCAATCATTTTTAGTTTTTCGATAGCATACACTAACAACTCGTGTTCGTAGGCGGCTATTTCAGTCATACCCAACGAATGCATATAATCAATAGCTGCCCCAAAAGCAATTCCTCCGCAAATATTAGGCGTACCCGCTTCAAACTTATAAGGCAAATCAGCATAGGTACTCTTCTCAAAACACACTTCTTTTATCATCTCACCTCCTCCTTGATAAGGTGGTAGTTGCAACAACAACTCTTCTTTGCCATATAGTGCCCCTACCCCCGTAGGCCCGTACATCTTATGCGCTGATACTGCATAAAAATCTACATCTAAGGCTTGCACATCGGGTTGTAAGTGAGGGGCTGCCTGAGCGCCATCTGCCAAGACTACCGCTCCTACCCTATGTGCCTTCTCGATGATAGCCTCTATAGGGTGAATGTTGCCCAAAGCGTTCGATACGTGTTGCACACTCACTATTTTAGTACGCTCGCTAAGCAGCTGTTCGTATGCTTGTAGGTCTAATACCCCTCGCTCGTCCATAGGTATTACCTTTAGTGATGCCCCACTGCGCTGACAAGCTAATTGCCAAGGCACTATATTGCTATGGTGCTCAGAAGCTGACACGATTACCTCATCGCCAGCTTTCATCAGCGCTCCATAGCCGCTGGCTACCAAGTTGATACTGTGGGTAGTACCAGCTGTAAAAAGAATTTCAGACGACTTGCGAGCATTAAAATGTTTTTGTACTTTGATACGAGCCTGCTCATATAGGTCGGTCGCCTCCTGACTAAGGGTATGCACCCCTCTATGAATATTAGCATTCTCATAAGAATAATACGCTATTATCGCCTCAATAACCTGCATAGGTGTTTGAGAAGTAGCCCCATTGTCAAAATAAATAAGAGGTTTATGATTGATAATGCGCCGCAATATAGGAAAGTCAGCGCGTATTTCGTTGATAGATTTCATTTTTTACTTAGTATTTATTGGCAAAGGTAGAAAAATAATAGCAATTGACAAAACAAACAAAAAAACAACTTTACCAAAGTTTTACCCTTTAGCAAAGTTGTTTATAGTTGTTTTATAGTTTGTAACTATTCTGTAAACTCTATTACATCAGCAGAAACAACCACTTTATAGTTAGCCCCCAACAAAAAGCTAAAATAATGTATTTCTACCGTCTCATTAATGACTGCTTTTGATGAGCCTACTAAATTAGCATTTTGCAACATCTTAGCACGAGCCTCTCCTACAAGTCCTGCTTTAGTACCACCGAAACCTAACACATACAAATTAGAAGCTTCACCTTTCACGTGTTCAACTACATTAAAGTTTTTCTTAGAAAGTACCACTTGGGTAGTGTGGTTGTTTAGGTTATGAGTAAGTTCATTAGTAGAACCACAGCTCGCTAACAATAGTGCCAATGCACCAAATAAAAACAGCTTTTTCATTGCTTATAAAAATTAAATTAGTTATGATTTCCAATACAAAATTTAGGATTAAGGGAAAGTAACAGTTAAAATCTCATCACAAGTTACAGTTCCTGTATAGTCTTTTACAGTAGGATAAAGTATATAACCACTTTTTTGTTTTACATTGATATTTTTACTTCCTAAAGAAGTTTCTATTGTTTTAGTACGGCCTCCTTCTACAACATACTGCTCACTCCCTATGGTTACTGTATACGGACTAGTAGAAGTGTTATTAAGTTTTATTTTCCCTTTTGGACGTCTTATCTGTATAGAAACATAATTGTTAGAATCTTTATACTGATAAGGGTTAATACTTGAATTTTTGGTTTGACAATAAGAATATGCTATATATGGAATTTCACTATTCATAGTATCAGTAATTTCAAAAGAGATCTCTCCTACATTATTGGTAAATTTAGTTTCTCCATTAAACTGTACAGCTACATCTCCCTCTCCTAATAGTTTTCGTTGTTCATCTTCAAAAACAAAAATAAGATTCCTTTTATTCGTATTCAAATCAACAGGAAGTACACTACAATTATCATTTGCAGTTATTCTCATTTCTCTAAAGGGAGCGGTATCAAAACTATTGTTATACAGTTTAAGGGTATGCTCTAAATAATCAGTAGGGGTTGCCCATCTATGCGGAGTAAGATAACCTCTTTTACTTTTACTTTTTTCTACCAAAACTTTGTCAGTTTCATCATCAATACTTACATAAACATCTTTATCCCAATAGTTATTGATATCTATAGGTGATATTTTATCAATATGTACATAAATATTCATTTCTTTATTCTTGATATAAGTAACTATATTTTTCTCTTTCTCTATATCAGTTGCGTTATAAAAACAGCCTTCTTTACTCGCTACTACATAATAGATACCATCTTCTAAATTTTCAAACTGAAGATTTCCGTTAGCATCAGTTACCCCTGATACTACTTTGTTTTTTTCTTGCTCTAAATCAGTCTTTGTTTTATACAAAGTAACTGTAACATTAGGAGCTTTATCTGCTATCCCTCTAGTTCCAAATACGGCTCGTGCTGTATTCTCTGTATAGTAAGTGTATACATAAGCATAGCTTGGTAGTTCTTCTTGCTCTTTCTTACACCCCATTACACCAATAGCCATTGCGGCTAAAATAGTTAAAATTACTTTTTTCATTGCTTATAAAAATTAAAATTAGTTACTTATCATTGAGAAAAACACACAAAAAAAGCGCGGTTACATTCCTTGTTACTTATCATAGAAGCCCGACCAAAGGCTGCGCACAAAGTAAAAAGGAATGCCCACGCTTATTAACGTAGGCATTTCCACTTCACTTTCCTTGTGCTAAAAAATATTGGTCGTATTTCTATGATAGGAAAATCGTAAAGCGAAACGCTAATATTATGTCTTTATGTTATGGTTTTTCTGTTTCTTCTAAATAGGATTTAAATGTTTTTTAAAACTTGCGGTAAATATACACTTATTTTTTAATTGCAAAAAATATTTTTTCTTCCGCTCTCCCTCTTTATTTTAGATACACTTACACTATAGGATAAGCGAAGGATAAATACAGAAAAATATAATTACCTAATTAGTAAATCAACAAATTATCAAATCAGAAAAAATTATCAAAAAAAGTTCGTATTTCAAAGAAAAGTACTATCTTTGTACTATGATTCAGAAGACCATACAAATATTAAACAAAAGGGCTAAGTTTGAATACGAAATTCTCGACAAATATCAGGCAGGTATAGTGCTTGTAGGTACTGAAATTAAGTCGATTAGGCTCGGAAAAGCATCTATAGCCGAGAGTTTCTGCGAGTTTAACGAGCGAGGAGAGTTGTTTGTTATCAATATGACGATTGAGGCATACGACTTTGGCACCTATTACAACCATCGCCCTAAAAGCGAACGCAAGCTGCTATTGCAAAAGAAAGAATTGCGCAAACTGAACAAAGAGGTAAAAAACAGCGGACTTACTATCGTGCCTTTGCGACTTTTTATCAATGATAAAGGGCTCGCTAAGGTAGATATTGCTTTAGTTCGTGGTAAAAAGCTATACGACAAGCGTGAAACTATCAAAGACCGTGACAATAAACGGAACTTAGACCGACTAATGAAGAAATAAAATAAAAAATGTATATTGATTTTAAAGAACTTCCAGAAGATGCCCGTGTGTGGGTATACCAATGCAATCGCAGTTTTACTGAAGAAGAACAACAGCAACTGCACGCTCAATTAGAAGCATATCTAAACCAATGGACTGTACACAAAAAAGACATATTGGCTTCGTACGAGTTGCGCTATAATCGCTTTATTATTATTGGAGCAAACTACGGAGCACACGCTGTTTCGGGCTGCTCTTTAGATGCTTTGGTGCGCTTTATACAAGAGCTTGAAGAGCAATATCAGGTTATGCTGCTCGATCGTATGAATGTGAGTTATCGACAAGGAGAACATATCGCTTATAAAAACTTAATCGACTTTAAGAAGATGGTAAAGGATAAGGCGGTATCGGCAGAGACAATAGTATTTAACAACCTTGTCAATACTAAATTAGAATACGAAGAAAATTGGGAAGTGCCTTTGGCTGAAAGCTGGCACAATCGATTTCTTTAAGAAATTTAAAAACTAACGAATTATTTATTATCTTTGCCCCATAGAAACTAATAAAACCATAATATTATGACAGCAACAACCACAACACACACTACCAAAACCACTACCCACAGAGCTACAAGTACCAAAGGCTTAGCACTTGTAGTACCTAAGAAGAAAGCCACTGTTAAAAAGAAAAAAACAATAGAAGAATTAGCTGAAATAGCCCAAAATATTATTAGCAAGTACGATATTAAACCTTTCAATAGAAAAGAATTATATGGTAATTTGTGATACTAACATTATCAGCAAACTTCTCTTTCGAGACCCTTTAGTACTGAAGCAAATAGATATGATAGGGCTGAAGAATATCTATATTACCCCTATAGTATATATAGAAATCATTCATTGGCTTAGTAGTTATAAAAAGTTCACTCGTGAGGACAGAAAGGAAATCAAATCGTTTATGGACTCTCTAAAAATACTCCATACCAATAAAGCTATTTCAGAACTCTCTATTGATATCATCAGAAATGACAACAGCCTTGACTTCCCCGATATTTTTATCGGGGCTACGGGCTTATATTACGGACTACCCATATATACTCATAATCTGAAACACTTCAAACTTATCAAAGATATTATCTTATACGAAGAAAAATAAAAAAATTAGCAAATTACCAAAGGAGTAATTTGCTAATTTTCAAATTTACTAATTTTTTAGATTTCTATTTCAATTTGTCCTCTTACTAAATCGTCAAAGGTTTCAGCTCTGCGGATAAGATGAGCTTCTCCTTTATACCAAAGCACTTCGGCAGGACGTAGGCGCGAATTGTAATTGCTCGACATAGTGTAGCAATAAGCCCCTGCATTGTGGAAGCAGAGTATATCGCCCTCAGTAATTTCGGCTATCTGTCGGTTAGAAGCAAAAGTATCGGTCTCGCACACATAGCCCACTACCGAATAAAAACGCTTGCGCCCTTCGGGATTAGAGATATTCTCTATAAAGTGAGTAGCCCCGTAAAACATAGGTCGTATAAGGTGATTGAAGCCCGAATCGACTCCCGCAAAAACTGTTGAGGTGGTCTGCTTTACTACATTTACTTTCACTAAAAAATAACCTGCTTGGCTTACCAAGAATTTACCAGGTTCAAAAGCCAAAGTTAGGTCGCGCCCATATTCTTGGCAAAAAGCTAAAAAGCGTGCGCTTAGGCGTTCGCCTAATTCTTCTATGTTCGTCTGTATATCTCCCTCCTTATAAGGCACTTTGAAACCACTACCAAAGTCAATAAACTGCAAATCTTTGAAGTTTTTAGCCATCTCGAACAATATTTCGGCTGCGTATAGAAAGACATCAATATCGAGGATATCGCTACCAGTGTGAATGTGTATGCCGTTGATATGCATTTTCGTATTTTCGACAATACGCAGAATATGAGGTATTTGGTGGATACTAATACCAAACTTGCTGTCTATATGTCCCACTGAAATATTGCTATTGCCGCCTGCCATCACGTGTGGATTGATACGGATACACACAGGCACTTCAGGGTGCTTACTACCAAACTGCTCTAAGACCGAAAGGTTGTCGATATTGAGCTGTACCCCTAAGTGCATTGCCTCTTCTATTTCGTCTAGAGAAACTCCATTAGGAGTAAAAATAATCTGCTGAGGGGCAAAGCCTGCACGCAAGCCTAATTGTACTTCCTGAATGGAAACCGTATCGAGTCCCGCTCCTAATTTTTTCATCAGTTTTAACACTGAAATATTAGAAAGCGCCTTCATAGCGTAATTGATACGCAAATGAGGCACGCTGCTAAAAGAAGCTGTAAGTAGCTGATATTGAGAGCTTATTTTATCAGCATCATACACATACACCGGACTTCCGTAGGTATGTGCTACCGATAGTAAATCTTCTATTTTCATCTTATAAATGTGTTACTTAATGAGTTACAGAACTGCAAAGGTAAGATTTTTACAAAAATAGTACTACATAAAATAAAAAAATAGTATATTTGCCACAAATTTAAGACACAATGAAATTAATTATAACATTTTTGTCTACGCTATTGAGCTTTGTGGTGTGGGGGCAGCAATCGGATTTTGTACGATTGAAAGACCTCTCACCCGACTTTGTGTATGAGTTAAAATACGCTACGCCCGACAACTTCCTAAAGCAGGCGGTATACGATTGTGGCGAGTGCTACTTGCGCAAAAGTACAGCTGAAGCCTTAGTGAAGGCAAATGAGGCTTTTAAACAGCTAGGATACCGCATTAAGCTGTTTGATTGCTACCGACCGCTAAGCGTTCAAAAGAAAATGTGGAAGATACTGCCCGGCACTCACTATGTAGCCAATCCCGCTAAAGGGTCTAAGCACAACAGAGGGGCAGCCGTAGACCTTACGCTGGTAGACGCACAAGGCAAGGAACTTAATATGGGGACGCCTTTTGATTTCTTTGGAAAAGAAGCGCATCACACCTATACTCAGCACTCTAAAGAAGTACTTGAGAACCGCAAACTGCTAAAAGAAACACTCGATAAGTTCAATTTTAAGTCGATTTACTCAGAATGGTGGCATTATGAGTACCGCCCTGAGATGCAATCGAAAGTAGAAAACTTTGAATGGCAGTGCAATTAGCCGGTTTATCAATTAAAAATACTATTTTATTATGAAGATACAGCATTATATAGTAAGTTTATGTTTGTTTTTGGGACTTTTCTGTGCTGAAAAGGCTCAGTCGCAAGCACAAACATTAAAGCCTATCATTAGCGAAAAACGCCTAAGCAGTGATACCTCCACCGCAGGTATGGACGGCCCTCATATATATTATACCGGAAGAGGCCCCGAAAAAGTCATTAAATACATCACTGAAAGCGGTAGAGAGAATATGAAAATCACCTCTAAATGGTATTATTCAGGGGTAAAACGAGGTAAAAAACTAAAAACACAAGTAGGACACAAGCATTTTTTCAGCTTCAGATTGAAAAAGGAACTCACCAAGGAACCTGCAGTGTACGAAATGCCTGAAAAGCTAATTGCTATCTCCGATATAGAAGGAGAGTTTGAGGCTTTTCGCTCTTTTCTTATCGCTAATGGGGTGATGAATGAAAAGTATAAATGGACATTCGGCAAGGGGCATTTGGTAACCGTAGGTGACTTTTTTGACCGCGGACTGATGGTAACCCAAACTCTTTGGCTCATCTATCACTTAGAAAACCAAGCAGAAAAAGCAGGAGGCAAGGTACACTTTATTCTTGGCAATCACGACCTGATGAATATGAATAACGATTTTCGCTATGTACGCAAAAAGTATTTCACCAATGCCGAACTGATGAATATCCCTTATATAGACCTTTATAAGCCCAAGACCGAATTGGGTCAATGGTTAGAAACTAAAAACATAGTAGAGAAGATAGGCAACTATGTGTTTGTGCACGCAGGTATTTCTAAAGAAGTAGCTGACCTCAATCTGTCAGTACAAGAGTTGAACGACAAGGCGCGCCGATATTACTTCAGAAACAAAGAAGCTCAACAACAAACAGACAAGACATACAGCACTATTTACAAATTTGGGGTAAGCCCAACGTGGTACAGAGGTTGGGGCAAACAAACCATAGCCCTTGAAGAGGCTGATGAAATAATGAAAAAGTGGAATGTAGGCAAGTTCGTTATTGGGCATAGTCTTCACAGCGAAGTAACTTACCTATTAAACAAACGCGTTATTGACCTCGATGTATCCCACGCTAAAGGAGTGGTACAAGGTTTGCTAATAGAGAATGGCAATGAGTATAAAGTAGATAACAAAGGCAACAAAACAACAATAGTAGAAAACGCTTCTATCCCTGAAGATGATGATTAATAACTAAAAACTAATAAAAAAATGAAAGGAATTATATTAGCAGGAGGTTCAGGCACCCGCCTTTACCCAATTACAAAAGGAGTTTCAAAACAATTACTCCCTATTTATGACAAACCAATGATTTACTACCCTTTATCAGTCTTAATGTTGGCTGGTATTCGTGAAGTATTAGTGATTTCTACTCCTCAAGACTTACCCGGGTTCCAACGCCTTTTAGGAGATGGCAGTAGTTTTGGTATAAATCTGAGCTATGCTGAACAGCCAAGCCCTGATGGATTAGCTCAGGCTTTTATTATTGGCAAAGACTTCATTGGAGATGATGATGTGTGCTTGGTATTGGGCGATAATATCTTCTACGGACAGAGTTTTTCACAAATGCTTACCCAAGCTGTTCACAATGTAGAAAAAGAGCGCAAAGCTACTGTATTTGGTTACTATGTGAAAGACCCTGAACGCTATGGAGTAGCAGAGTTTGATACAGCAGGAAATGTGCTAAGCATAGAGGAAAAGCCTGCGCAACCAAAGTCGAATTACGCAGTGGTAGGGCTTTATTTCTATCCAAATAAAGTAGTGAAGGTAGCCGAGGGAATCAAGCCTTCGGCACGCGGTGAGTTGGAAATTACGAGCGTTAATCAGGTGTTTCTGAAAGATGGAGAGCTAAAAGTGCAGCTTTTAGGTCGCGGCTTTGCGTGGCTGGATACTGGCACCCACGATTCGCTTAGCGAGGCATCTAACTTTGTAGAAACCTTAGAGAAACGTCAAGGACTGAAAATCTCTTGTCTCGAAGAAATAGCCTATCGCAAAGGTTGGATAAGCACTGAAAAGCTACGCGAATTAGCTCAGCCAATGATTAAAAACCAGTACGGACAGTACCTTTTGCAACTGACAATTGACAATTAACAATTTAATAAAAAAACTCCCCTCCTCACCTAAGTTATGGCAAAACTAAAAACAGCTTATTTCTGTCAGAATTGCGGAACCCAATACAGCAAATGGCAAGGACAATGCCACGCCTGCAAACAATGGAATACTATTGTTGAAGAGGTTGTACAGAAAGACACTGCCCCTGTATGGCAAGAAAAAGAGAGCATAAGCAAAAACAAAGCTCCTAAATACATAGCTGTTTCGCAAATCAGCACTCAACAAGAGTCACGCTTAAATAGCAATAACCACGAACTGAACAATGTGCTTGGTGGGGGGATTGTGCCTGGCTCTGTAACCCTTTTAGGAGGTGAACCGGGTATTGGCAAAAGTACGCTATTGCTGCAAATAGCCCTTAACTTACCTTATCGTACCCTTTATGTGTCGGGGGAAGAGAGTGAAAAACAGATAAAAATGCGTGCTGACCGCATTCCACATCATCTTGATAATTGCTTTATCCTAACCGAAACCAAGACGCAAAATATATTTCAGCAGATAAAAGAACTTCTGCCTGAAATTGTGATTATAGACTCTATACAAACGTTACAATCTGATTATATAGAAGCATCGGCAGGAAGCATCTCACAGATAAGAGAATGTACTTCTGAGCTAATTAAGTTTGCTAAGACTACGCATACTCCTGTAATTCTTATTGGGCATATAACTAAAGACGGACAGATTGCGGGGCCTAAAATATTAGAACATATGGTTGATACTGTCCTGCAGTTTGAAGGCGACCGCAACCACGTGTATCGTATCTTGCGCTCGTTAAAAAACCGCTTTGGTTCTACCTCAGAACTCGGTATTTATGAAATGCTTAGCAATGGTCTACGTGAAGTAAACAACCCTTCAGAGATACTTATTTCTAAGACTGATGAGACTATCAGCGGTACTACAATAGCTGCGACCTTAGAAGGTATGCGACCACTGATGATTGAAATACAAGCTCTTGTGAGTACAGCTGTCTATGGCACACCTCAGCGTAGCACTACAGGCTTTAATGCCAAACGACTGAATATGCTCTTAGCTGTACTCGAAAAACGTGCTGGTTTCCGCTTAGGAGCAAAAGACGTCTTTCTTAATATTACAGGGGGTATCACTATTGATGACCCCGCTACTGACTTAGGGGTAGCAATGGCAATACTTTCATCTAACGAAGATATTGCTATTGAAAAGGATGTTTGTTTTGCGGGTGAAGTAGGGCTTGGTGGAGAAATACGACCTGTACAGCGAGTAGAACAGCGCATTACAGAGGCTGAAAAGTTAGGCTTTAATACTATTTTTATTTCTAAATACAACAAGATAGCCCTTAAAAACACTAAAATTAAGATTGTGAAAGTCGCCAAAATAGAAGATGCTATTGGTGAACTTTTTGGATAAGAAGACTTATATATGCTTAAGAAACTCTTTCAAGATACAGCTATTTACGGAATTGCAACCGTATTGCCACGTGTGATGACGCTTTTGCTCACACGCCTCTACGTTAGCAAGCTAGATACAAATGATTTCGGCATTTATTCAGGTATTTTTGTGTATCTTATTTTGGGCAATGTGCTGTTGTCGTATGGTATGGAAACGGCTTTTTTTCGTTTTATGAATAAAGGTGAACAAAAAAAGCAAGTACAATCTACTGCACTTACTTCTCTAACTGTATCTTCTTTATTTTTCCTACTACTTGCCTACCTGCTAAGAGAATCTATAGCCTCGTGGCTTAACTACAAAGTAGAGCATATTGTTTTTGGTATCTACATAATGGTGCTCGATGCTTTAGTAGTAATTCCTTTTGCATGGTTGCGCAACAAAGGTAAAGCTAACTTTTACGCTTTTGTAAAAGTAGGCAATACCGCCCTTAATTTGCTCCTAAACATCTACTTTTTAAACTACTTGTCTCAAGAAAGTATCGCCACCAACGGAGGGGTATATTACATCTTCTTAGCCAATGTAATAGCGAGCCTAGCAACTCTGATAGTGCTACTGCCTATCTATATCAAAATACGTTTTAGGTTTTATTACTCGCTGTGGAAGGAAATGATGATTTATGCCTTCCCTGTACTTTTAGCAGGGATTGCTTTTGCTGTAAACGAAGGATTTGACCGTGTATTCTTACGTATGTTACTTCCTGAAGAGACAGCTGACGCTACCATAGGTATTTATTCCGCCTGTTATAAAATGGGAGTATTTATGAATCTTTTTGTAAGTGCTTTTAAGCTCGGAGTAGAACCTTTCTTTTTCAGTAGTGCTCAAGACAAGAATGCTCCTAAGACATACGCCCGTATTACTGAATATTTCATCGTATGTAGTGGTTTTATTTTAGTTTTTATCACTGTATTTACTAATGTATTCAAATTTATCTTGATACCCAATAAGGCTTATTGGGAAGCGCTCTGGATAGTACCTATCGTCTTACTTGCCAATCTCTGTTTGGGCATCTACCACAGTCTTTCAGTATGGTATAAAGTAACTGACCGTACCAGCTTTGGAGCTATTGTATCATTAATAGGTATGGCACTTACAGTACTTTTCAATTTTGCTTTAATTCCTTGGCTTAGCTATAAAGGAGCAGCATTAGCAACCCTTATCACCTACGGAGCAATGATGAGTATCTCTTATTACTACGGACAAAAGCACTACCCCATACCTTATAACAAGCGAAAGATAAAAGTATTTCTTAGTATGAGTGTACTCTTCTCTTTCTTAGAGTTTTACCTTTTCAACTGCAATATCTATATCGGGTGCGTATTTCTACTTATTTATGGTTACTTAGCTAGTCTAACCTTAAAGTTTAGATTTCGGAAAAATAAAAAGACTGCCATTTAAAAGCAGTCTTTTTTTGTGTAGTTATAAACTAAAAAGTTTCATTTTTTCTTCTTCTTTAGTGCGCATCAACTCGCTATCTGTAGGTGTTTTATCCTTATAGCCGCAAAGATGCAAAATCCCGTGTGCTAATACTCTTAAAAGTTCTTGTTCAAAGGTTACACCAAAAATATCTGCATTTTCTCGCACTCTTTCTATTGAGATATAAATATCAGAATTAAGAGTATCTCCTTCAGCATAATCAAAAGTGATAATATCAGTAAGGGTATCGTGCTGCAGGTATTGGATATTTATTTTATGCAAATAAGCATCATCACAAAATATATAGTTAATATCCCCTATTTTTTTTTCTTCTGAAAGGGCAATCTGTTTGACCCATTGTTTCACCTTATTTTTATGATAAGGAAAAACAAAAGATATTTCATTAAAAAAAGCTATCATTATTTATTCTTCTCTTTATAAGTACTAATACCCAAAAGCATATATATTGGTGAAAAACCAATCATTATGGTCACTAATAGTAAGATAGATATAGCTCCAAGCACAGAAGCTACAGTTACAGAAAACTCATTATACAAACCTAAAATAGCAATAACTACTATTATCAAAAGGCGAATGTTCTTATCTAAAGCACTAATATTTCTTTTCATATATCTGACTTTTTTTAAAATTTGTGGCAAATGTACTTCTTTATTTTGTATAAAGCAAATTTTCACTATCTCTTAAAGTTCCCACTTTATTCCTACAAAATATGTTCTCCCTGGTGAAATACTCGAATAAAAACTAGTAGTTTTTGTTACATAGTCAAAAAGGTTATCGATACCAGCATTTAAGGTAAAATGATAAGGAAGTCTTGATGATAGCTGTAATCGCCATATAGTATATGGAGCATAATAGGTGTAATACTCTATATTATTAGATGTTTCATAGATAGTAGTAGCACTTACATATTTACCACTCACTATTACATTGGGTATATATTTTGTTTCAGTTTTCGGAATGTATTCAGCTTTCCAAGTAGCAGTATGAGGACGATTTTCTGAACGCTGTTGACTAGTATGATAATAGGCATATGATCCCTTTAAACGCAAACTTTTAGTAGGCCTATAAGTAGCCGACAACTCTGAACTTACTATTTTCGCATTTCCATAATCATTCACATATTGAATTGTGTCAGTAGCACGCGACCATTTATAAATTATTTTGTCTTTCACCACTGAAAGCTGCGTCATAGCCGTTACATTAATTTTTGAAGTATTATAATCTACTGAAAAGTTAAAATTATTACTCTTTTCAGGTTTTAGATCTTTATTACCCATTATCTGAAAACCTCCCCCCCAAGGGTGAAACCAGTTTGTATAAAGTTCTTTCAATGTAGGCGAACGAAAACCTGTAGAATACCCACCTCTGAAAGTAAAATTTTCTACCTTAAACATTCCTGAAAATCTATAAGTAAAGAAATCTTTAAAGAGTGAGTGATAATCCATTCTAACTCCCGATACTAAGGTAAAAACAGGTGATAGAGCCCATTCTTGTTGTGCAAAGAGTGTATAATTCTTAGCATTTTGCTTTGCCTCTGTTCCCGTATTATTGAAACGAAAGCTAAGTAACTCATCCGATAGCACTTCAGCGCCTGCTACCAAAGAGTGTTTCTCAAAAAGTGACTGGTTATACTGCGCTACTACACGCCATATACTATTTTCATAGTTTTTTTCTTGTTCATTGAGCAAACGGTAATAATTAAACTTATCATAGCGGTCAAAAGCTCCAGAAAGACTCAGCTTTTTATCTTCTGAAAGTGCTATATTAGTTTTGAGATTCATCACATAGTTATAATAGCGGTCTCTCACTTTTTTAGAGCTTTCTGTACCTGCATCACGTTCACTAAAATAATAATTAGGTGTTAGGGTAAGGTCTATTTTAGGAGTTACATTAAAGATAAGCTTAGGAGTAATACCATAGTTACTACCTCCTGAAATATTCAATCCTCCTTGTGTAACCAATACCAAACGACCATTCTCATAAGTACGCAAAGGCTCTTTATCCTCTAATATATAAGGTTTCATATAGTTATGATACCCTGACAGACGTACACTTCCCCAGTTCTTTTTGCTCCCTAATGAAATATTTGTTTTATGATTCCCACGATTCTCATAAAGGTAACCTACACCTGCTTCTAAAGGTTTATGAGCATTCTTAGTAATGATATTGATAACTCCTCCTAAAGCATTTGAGCCATAGAGCGAAGAGGACGCTCCTTTAATAATCTCTATACGTTCTATATTGTCAAGGTCTATACGGTTATAATCAATATTATCAAAAGTTTCACCAGCCATACGCTCACCATCTATCAAGAAAAGTACGTACTTACCTCCAAACCCCATCATATTGATATTAGGCATTCCCCCATCATATGTAAAGTTAACACCTGCAAACTCTGTCTCTAAAAACGATTGAAAATCAGTAGCCTGTGATTTTCTTATATCTTCAGCAGTAACCACTTGTACAGTGATGGGCACATTCTTGAGGTTTCGCTGGGCACGAGTAGCCGTCACGATTACCTCATTGAGTTTTATCTCTTTATCTTTATTATCTTTATCATTTTGTGCAAAAGCTTCTTGTAGTGTCAGAAAAGCAATAAACGCTGTAATAATAATCTTTTGCATAATTTTATTTGTATTTTAGAAAAAAGAGGCTGTCCACAGCTGAACAGCCTCATAAACTATCTTTTTAACTTAGAATTTACTATCTTTACTAACTATATAGTTAAATTTAGGATGTCCTCCTTTATTTTTATCATTTAAATAATCTGTAAACTGTATTTTTACAAAATCACCATTTGCAGCTTTTAAAACATATACATACTTGTAAATTTCATAAGGATTTCCTCCTCCACTTTGCATTACTTTGGGGTTGTAAGTAACGTAGCCCGTTTTATTTTCATCTTTCATTCCTCCTGAAATTATTTTACAGAAAGTGCCTTCTATAGGTTTAGGAGGCATACCAAGTTGCATAGTACCTTTTTCATCTTTGCTGTAGCCTGTGGTAGGAGCTTCGTTTACCTCATTCCACTGAGTTTTATCAGTTTTCAGCGCTTCTGCTTTACCATCTCCCGATGCACCACCATTTAATTTTACATAGTAACGATTGAAAGCAATATCCCAATCCAAGCTGGTAGTAGGACTCGCTACCGACACTTCTTTTCCAGAAGAAAAAGAAAAGTATTTCCATTCATTTCCTGAAGCATCAATTGTAGCTTCTCTAGCATTCTCCATAGGAGCTTCAATCTTGTTATCATCATCTTTCTTACAAGATGTACTAAAAAGCATCATTCCTGTCATAACCGCAGGTACTAAAAATTGTAATTTCATATATGTTTGGTTTTAATATTTTTGACGCTGCAAAGATACAAACTATTTAGAAATATACAAAATAATAGACTACTTTATTTAGAAATATTTTAATTCACTCAAAAAACACCTACTCCTCACCTACTAAATATTCCTATTGATTACATAATTCACCATCAAAATCAATGATTCTTTATAAGCAGAAGCAGGAAATTCATCTAACAAACTCAGTGCTTTTTGCTGAAAATCTTTCATCTTAGCTGTAGCATACTCTAATCCATTATGAGTTTTAACAAAGTTTATAACCTCTTTTACTCTTTTCTTATCCTTATTATATTT
The DNA here is from genome assembly GCF_003054025.1 of Capnocytophaga leadbetteri. GTDB lineage: Bacteria > Bacteroidota > Bacteroidia > Flavobacteriales > Flavobacteriaceae > Capnocytophaga > Capnocytophaga leadbetteri. The sequence continues at coordinate 33,018 of NZ_QBKG01000002.1, read as the reverse complement.
TTTTACCGAGTTGATAAGCCATTTTTTCTCTTCTTCTGTACAAGTATTAAGTACATAGATAAGAGGAAGAGTCATTTTTTGCTCTTTAATATCTATACCTGTAGGCTTTCCTATAGCATCTTCTGTATAATCAAAAAGATCATCTTTTATCTGAAAAGCCATTCCTATATACTCTCCAAAGAGGCGCATTTTCTCTATCAACTCTGGTGCATCAGGCATTACTGAGCAAGCTCCCATAGCACAACACGCAGCTATAAGGGTAGCTGTTTTTTGCCTAATTACTTCATAATATACCTCTTCTACTATATCCAAGCGGCGAGCTTTCTCCATCTGTAGCAGTTCGCCTTCACTCATCTCCCGTACAGCTACTGAAATAATACGTAGCAGGTCAAAATCACCATTATCAATAGACAGAAGCAAACCTTTCGACAGAAGATAGTCTCCTACTAAAACAGCTATTTTATTCTTCCATAGTGCGTTGATAGAAAAGAAACCTCTCCTTTTATTGCTATCATCTACCACATCATCGTGTACTAATGTAGCTGTGTGAATAAGCTCTATCACCGAAGCTCCGCGATAAGTACGCTCTGTTACCTTGCCTCCCGAAAGCATTTTTGCTACCAAAAAAATAAACATTGGGCGCATTTGCTTGCCTTTCCTATTTACTATATAATAGGTAATACGGTTTAGCAAAGCTACTTTAGACGACATAGCTCCGCGGAACTTCTGTTCAAAAAGCTCCATCTCCTCTCTGATGGGTTCTTTTATTTGAGCGGTTATTTTCATTGGGTTACCTCAGCCACATTTTTATTTTCTGCTGGTATCTCGGCTTCTATAGCTTCTTCAGCATCTTTGTATTTTCGCTTACCAAAAATATTTTCCAAATCATCGCGGAATATCACTTCTCGTTCTAAAAGTAGATTTGCCAAAATAGTAAGTTTTTCTTTATTTTCCGAAAGTATCTTTATAGCGCGTTGGTATTGTTCCTCTATAATTTTAGAGATTTCCTCATCTATCAAATGGGCAGTACGCTCGCTATAAGGTTTTGTAAATCCGTAATCAGACTGTGCTGAATCATAATAAGTAAGGTTACCTATTTTGTCATTAAGTCCATAGATAGTCACCATAGCGCGAGCTTGTTTAGTCACTTTCTCAAGGTCACTAAGGGCTCCTGTTGATATTTTATCAAAAATCACTTTCTCAGCAGCTCTACCTCCTAAAGCGGCGCACATCTCATCAAGTATTTGCTCTGTGCGAACTATTTGTCTTTCCTCTGGCAAATACCAAGCGGCTCCTAATGATTGTCCTCGTGGCACAATAGTCACTTTCACTAACGGAGCGGCATATTCTAACAGCCAGCTAACCGTTGCGTGTCCAGCCTCGTGAAAAGCAATTGCCTTACGCTCTTCAGGAGTCAATATCTTGCTCTTTTTCTCAAGCCCTCCTACTATTCTGTCTACCGCATCTAAGAATTCTTGCTTACTTACAGCTGTTTTTCCTTTACGGGCAGCTATAAGGGCTGCTTCATTACATACATTGGCAATATCAGCTCCCGAAAATCCTGGTGTTTGCTTCGCAAGGAAGTCTATATCCAATGTTTCTGATGTCTTAATAGGCTTCAAATGCACCTGAAATATCTGCTTGCGCTCATTTAGGTTAGGCAGCTCTACATATATTTGTCGGTCGAAACGTCCTGCTCGCATCAGTGCTTTGTCCAATATATCAGCACGGTTAGTAGCAGCCAATACAATTACATTAGTATGCGAACCAAAACCATCCATTTCTGTTAGTAGTTGGTTAAGGGTATTTTCGCGCTCATCATTAGCGCCTGTCATTACATTTTTGCCACGAGCACGCCCTATCGCATCAATCTCATCTATGAAGATGATAGCGGGTGCTTTTTCTTTAGCTTGTTTAAAAAGGTCTCGCACTCTCGAGGCTCCTACCCCTACAAACATCTCTACGAAATCAGAACCTGATAACGAGAAGAATGGCACTTGTGCCTCTCCTGCTACAGCTTTCGCTAATAAGGTTTTACCCGTTCCAGGAGGACCTACTAATAAGGCTCCTCTTGGAATTTTTCCCCCAAGCGAAGTATATTTATCTGGATTTTTAAGAAAATCTACTATTTCTTGTACCTCTTCTTTAGCTCCTTCAAGTCCTGCTACATCTTGAAATGTTACGCGGTTTTCTTTTTTCTCATCAAAAACTCTTGCTTTCGATTTCCCTATGCTAAAAATACCTCCAGGGCCACCTCCAGACATACGGCGCATTATATAAATCCAAACACCTATAACTAAGGCAAAAGGTAAAACGGTAAGCAGCAGGTCTGACAATAAATTCTGCTGACTCTTGTTTTCACGAGTGGTTTCTAAGTTATTATCTTTTACTATTTGGTCAAATCGGTTCTCAAAGTTGCTCAAGTCTCCCAATTCAAATCGATATTGGGGCACATCTGCAGGATTACCACTTTGCATAATAGCATTGCCTGTAGGTCTCACCTCTTTGTGCTCTTCTTTTTTCAGGGCATTAGGGGTAAGGTATACATTAGCTTCTTTCTTATTGAGAATGATTATTTTAGATACATCGCCATTGGTCAAATACTCTTCAAATTTTGATTGAGGTATCTCTTTCGGTTGCGTCCAAAATGTTGCTCCCGAATAATAATTAAATCCTAAAAGTATAAGGAGTAAAACAGCGTAAAGCCAATAGGCTGAAAATCGACTTCCGTTATTATTGTTATCTGCCATATTAATAGTTAGTTTCTAAGTTTATAATTTTAGCATCACCCCATAGCCCTTCTAAGTCGTAGTGGGCACGCAAACGCGTCTGAAAGATGTGTACAACTACATCTACATAGTCTATCAGTACCCATTCAGCATTAGCTTCTCCTTCTACGTGCCAAGGATGCTGATGTTCGTCTGCTTGGCTTACTACTCTCTGTATAGCGCCCGAAATAGCTGCCACTTGGGTGTTTGACGAACCATTGCATAAAATGAAATAGTCACACACCGTGTTCTCTACTTCACGCAAGTCCATAATAGTGATGTCTGTTCCTTTTACTTTTTCAATACCTGCTATAATATTGGTTATCAGGGTATTTGATGATAATTCTTTATTCAAAGCTCTTCTATTTTTTTAGTTATAACTATTGTGTGCTTATAAAGCGTGCAAAAATACTATTATTTACTTTAAAAAGCAAAAATATTGCCAATATAATCTATCAAGCCATTTTGTCAGTTTTATCTAAAACTTGTAACCGCTGGCATTCGTTGCGAAAAACTGTGTAATCTAAAGTCGTCATTGGTATCTCCTGTTATCTTTATGATATGATTCCCCGTACCTGGTACTACTGGGTAATACGCAAATGAAAATTGTATAGCTCCAAAAGGCAAATAATCATTAGTGATGTAAAAACCCAAGGCACATTTAGCATAACATTCCGTTTTAAAAAAAGAGGTGTTATCTCGTCCTATAAAACCTAAGTCTGCTGATAAAAACGGACTAATACGAAAACCAATAAACTGAAAAGGGGCATAAATTTGTGTTTGTGTGGTTAGTAAGAGCTTTCTAGTACCGTAAACTTTCTCGCTGCTAAAGCCTGAAATCCCATTGCTACCATTAAGGTTGATGATTTTATGTTGATATACAAAGTCATTAACTCCTAACACAAAGTTTGCTCTTAAAAACTCTCTAAAGTGCCAGTTACCTATATCAAATAGATTAGTGAAGTGAGTAGCACTCCCTTTTATTACTATTTCTTTCAAAGCTCCTTGAGTTATAAAAGTACCTACTTCCAAATGCATTGCATAATACCCACTTTTGGCGTAATAAGCGCGTTGTGCTCCAACAGAAAAATAGGGCAAAAGTGTGGTATTTTTCCAAATCATTCCAGAGGTTAGAAATATAGAATGTCCTACCCCTACATCTTCTGTATCTCCATTGCGAAATAGGTATCGGTCTTTCACAAAGTTACTGCTGTTCAAACTAAACTGCGTAAGCCATTGATTTTCATTAGAATGATAAGTTTCTTTATAAGGAACCTGAAGTGAATTTCTGTAATAACTTATATTTCTGTAATTTACAGCTATTATAAAGTTGTTGATATTCTTATTGCCCTCCATCTTTATAGGTTTAACCCAACTACCAAAAGCGGTAAAACTTTTCGAGTGAAGTAAAGGGGTATAAGTAGTACGCGTACGCAAATCTTCCTCATCTCTGTATTCGTAATAAGACAATCCCCCCGACCATCGAGCTAATGGCGAATACAGCGGGCGCTCTACATACAAATATTTGCTGAAATAATTGTCATAATCTGCATAATATGATCCGCGTACATTTATATGAGTATTCCTAATATTCCGCAATGTATAACTCATACCTTTCCCGTTATTAGAAATCCCAGAAAAGAATTGTTGATAGGTAAATGTGGCTTCGTGTCCTAACCCAAAAAGGTTCTGCTCTGTAAGTCGTGTCCATCCTTTGTTCCCCGCTAAATCTCCATCAAAGTACATTGTCCAACTGTCAAGTACAGTTACATACACATCTACCGAATCCGACGACTGCGAAATAAGCTCTGGTGTTATCTGCACCCTTCGTATATACCGCTGATTACGCAATAATCGCTCACTCTCGCTCAGCAAGAGAGTATCTAATGGGGTATGCGATTTAAACAGCAGTATCCCCTTTACAGTACCCTCACGTGTCTTTATATGCAACATATTGCCATAATGCTCTAAACGGGTACGAGGCACTTTTGTACTATCTTTTTCATCAAACCCAAAGGGGTCTAATGTACGAATATGTATTTTCCGAATTATTTTCCCCTGATAAGAGGGCTTAGGTATTATCTTTTTTTCAGGAATAGTAATTAATTGAGTAGGGGTAGCTACCGCAGCTGTAGCAGTAGGTGTTTGTATGAGGTCATCTAACCTTTTTGTGAGTCTATGTTTGCGTAAGTACGTCCGTATTTTCTCATAGAAGGCTTTATTTTTAGCAGAACGTTGCGGATTAATAGGATTGATAAGAGTATCTTTTGTTTTTACTTCCAATGTATCAACTGTTTGGGAAAAAAGTGAAGTCATTCCCAACCAAAATGATAGTATGAAAAGTAGTCTCATCATCGTTTTCTTTTCTGCTGAAAAAATTGTTTTAAAAGTTCTGTAGCAGGCGCTGCTAACACACCTGTTGTAATGTCGGTTTTGGGGTGAAGAGTACCACCCATCACGGTATACCCTCTGTGCGTATCGGCTGCCGCATAAACTAACCGCGACAACTGACTCCAATATAAGGCTCCCGCACACATAGCACAAGGCTCTAAAGTGAGGTACATAGTACAATCTTTTAAGTATTTACCTCCTAAGTAGTTAGCTGCCATCGTAATAGCCTGCATCTCAGCGTGCGCTGTAACATCATTTAGTCGCTCAGTCATATTATGCGCACGTGCTATTATTCTGTTGTCAATAGTTATAATAGCTCCTACCGGTATTTCATCTTCTTCAAAAGCCACTTTTGCTTCTTCAAGTGCCTTCTGCATAAAGTATTCGTCTTCTGTCATAACTAACAAAAATTACTTTGGCAGAGCAAAAACTCTGCCAAAGTAAAAATCAATGTATTAAAATGTAATTATTTACCTCCGAAAAGGTTACCTATACCACCCATTATATCATCCATTACATTTCCGTCCTTGTTTTTATCAAGGAAAGAGGTAAGCATATCGCCTATATTTCCGCCTTTTCCTCCAAAGAAGTTAGAAATCATAGGAGTTAAGTTTTGGAATATTTGGCTCACATTGTCAAGAGAAACTCCTGTTTTTTCGCTGATAGCTTGCAAGGTAGACGATTGTCCGTCGCCTGTTAGTTTGCTTAGCAGTTCAGCGCCAGTATTTTCACCTTGTCCTAACATTTGCTTAAGCGAATCTAACACGGTACCTACTTTATCTGTTGATACTCCGGTCTTTTCACTAAGCCCGTTAACGATTTGTTGGAGGTTCTCCCCACCCAAGAAGTCTAAAATTCCTGCCATTTTATATAATTATTTTAATAAAGTTACTATTTGAGCGGCTAATTCTGTGCCGATACGGTCTTGTGCCTCATTAGTAGCTGCACCTATATGGGGCGTAAGCGAAATTTGGGGGTGCATCAGCACTTGTATAGCCGGATTAGGTTCATTTTCAAATACATCTAAGCCTGCAAAAGCTACTTTTCCGTGATCTATAGCTTCTATTAGCGCTACTTCATTCAGTGCTCCTCCTCTTGATAGATTTATAACCCCTACTCCGTCTTTCATCATCCTAAATTCTTCTTCATCAAGCACATAACCTCCATCTGCTGGACTGTTATTAAGGGTTATAAAATCTGATTCCATCAGTAGTTGCTCTTTTGCTACTGTTTTCACTGTAAAAGAGGTCTCTTGTCCGTCAAAAAAACTAAGAGTAATTACAGTCTCTTGCACATTAGGGTCATATGCTAACACACGCATTCCTAAGCCTATAGCTATACGGGCTACTGCTTGGCCACTGCGTCCAAAGCCTATAATACCAAGAGTTTTACCTCTCAGTTCTGCCCCATTATTGTAGTTTTTCTTCAGTTCATTAAATCGTTGGTCACCTTCCAATGGCATATTGCGGTTAGCGTCGTGTAGATAGCGAACTCCAGTAAAAAGGTGTGCAAATACCAATTCTGCTACCGAATTAGCTGATGAAGCAGGAGTATTAATTACGTGTAGCTGCTTGCTCTTAGCATACGCTACATCTATATTATCCATACCTACCCCTCCCCTACCAATAAGTTTTAGTGTAGGACAGCCATCTATAATATCTTTGCGCACTTGGGTAGCCGAACGTACTATCAGAGCATCGATATTGTGTTTATTTATATAATCTACTAACTGATTCTGAGCTACTTTTGTAGTGATAACCTCAAATCCTTCCCGCTCCAAAGCTACCTTACCTGTCTCAGATATACCATCATTTGCAAGTATTTTTATCGCCATTATATATTATTATTTTTATTATATTTTTAATCTTTTTCTCTCTCCAACAAATTTGCTAATCTGCTAATCTGCTAATTTGCTAATTAAACCCTCCTTTGTACTACCTCAAATACTCTTTCTCCATCGCATTTCAGGGTTTTCGACGGAAATTTAAGTATAAGGGCGTAATCGTGTGTAGCCATTAATATAGTACGTCCCGAAGCATTTATCTCCTTCAGTACTTGCATTATTTCCACACTTGTTTCTGGGTCTAAATTCCCTGTAGGTTCGTCAGCAAGTATAAGCTCTGGGTTGTTTAAAAGGGCACGCGCAATAGCTACACGTTGTTGCTCCCCTCCTGAAAGCTCGTGCGGAAACTTAAAGTCTTTCGTTTCCATCTTCACCTTTGTTAAAACTTCTTTTATACGGTTTTTAATAGCTATTTTATCTGTCCAACCAGTTGCTTTTAGTACAAAAGCGAGATTGTCATACACACTACGATCGGTAAGCAGTTTGAAATCCTGAAATACCACCCCTAATTTTCTCCTTAGCAAAGGTATTTTGTCTTCATTTAGCTTCTTCAAATTAAAACCGACTACCTTTCCTTGCCCTTGTGTCAGAGGTAAATCACCGTATAGTAATTTAATAAGGCTACTCTTTCCCGAACCTGTTTTCCCAATAAGATATACTAACTCTCCTTTTCCTATCGCAAGATTGATATTCGAAAGAATAAGATTATTATTTTGATATACAGCTACATCTTTCAGCTGTAATATGGGTGCCTCCATTTATTTTCTTATAATTAATAATTGCAAAGATACAAAATAATTGAGAATTCACAAAATTCCTTATTACTTAGCGCTGATAAGCTGTTTCAGCGCACTCATCTCTCTGTATTTTTCTCTTGCTTCTCCTGCTGGGTAACCAAAGTAGGTTTGATTGCCTTCTAATGATTTCGACACACCGCTCTGCGCCAATATAACGGCTTTCTTGCCAATAGTTATCCCACTGGTCATTCCTACTTGCCCCCATATAGTTACCTCGTCTTCTATTACCACACAGCCAGCTATGCCTGTCTGCGAAGCTATTAAGCACTTCTCTCCTACTACAGTGTCGTGCCCTATATGCACTTGGTTGTCTATTTTCGTCCCTTTCTTTATAGTGGTATCTCCTGTCACTCCTCTATCTATAGTACAAAGGGCGCCTAAATCTACATTATCTTCTATCACTACTCTCCCGCCTGATTTTAGCTTATCAAATCCTTCAGGGCGTTTTTTATAATAAAATGCATCGGCTCCCAATACAGTCCCTGCGTGTATAGTTACATTATCTCCTATTACGCAATTGTCATATACCGATACGTTAGAGTGTATAAGGCAGTTCTTCCCTATTTTCACATTATTACCGATAAAAGCCCCTGGTTGTATTATAGTATTTTTCCCTATTACAGCGGTAGGTGCTACTAACGAAAAAGCTTTTACAAAAGGCTTAAAAAAATCGGTTAGCTTATTAAAGTCTCTAAATGGGTCGTCCGATATTAGTAGAGCTTTACCTTCAGGACACTCTACTTCTTTGTTTATCAGCACTATAGTCGCTTTCGATTGCAGTGCTTTATCGTAGTACTTAGGGTGGTCTACAAACACTATATCACCGGGTTGTACTACGTGTATCTCATTCATTCCCAATACGCTAAAATCATCATCGCCTATATATTTGGCATTGATAATAGTAGCTATTTGTTTTAATGTATAAGGTTGAGGAAAACGCATATGAATGTTTATTTTAATAAAAAAGAGGTTCTCCGTCAAAAAGTTTATTTTTCTTTAGGACAACCTCTTTTGTTGAATAGTAAAATTATAAATATGGGGAAACTAATCTTTCATCCTTTCTACATAAGTACCTTTTTCGGTTTCCACTTTTATGCGGTCTCCTTCATTGATGAAAAGAGGTACATTTACAGTTGCTCCTGTTTCTACAGTGGCAGGTTTAGTAGCATTAGTAGCTGTATTTCCTTTCACACCTGGTTCTACGTGTGTTACTGTTAGGATTACATTGGCAGGCATTTCTACCGAAAGAGGAGTTTCATCCTCTGCGTTAAAGATTACCATTACAGTCTCTCCTTCTTTTAGAAGGTCTGGGTAATCAAGCATATCTTTGCGGATATGTACTTGGTTGTAATCATCGTTATTCATAAACACAAACTCATCTCCTTCTGCATATAAGTACTGAAATGAGCGAGTCTCTACACGTACATCTTCTATTTTATGCCCTGCCGAAAAAGTGTTATCCAATATTTTACCTGTGGTAACGCTTTTCAGCTTGGTACGTACGAAAGCAGGTCCTTTCCCTGGTTTCACGTGTAGGAACTCTATGATTTTATAAATGTCGTGGTTAAAGCGGATACATAATCCTTTTTTAATGTCTGCTGTTGTTGCCATTAATTATTATTGTTTTTATTTTTAAATACTCTTCTAAACACTTTCACCGTAATAGCCTTTCATTATACCGTGTTGCGATTTGCGCACAAATTGCAGTATCTCATCGCGCTCCACGGTAGCCTCCATTTCGGCTTCTATATATTCCAAAGCGTGCGAAGTGGTCAGTTTCTTCTGAAAAAGCACACGGTATATATCTTGTATTTCTCGTATTTTTTCTACACTGAAGCCTCTTCTGTGCAACCCTATTGAGTTTACTCCTACATACGAAATAGGATTACGCGCTGCCTTAGCATAAGGGGGTACATCTTTTGATACCATTGTCCCACCTGTTACGAAAGCGTAACTACCTACCGAACTAAATTGGTATACAGCTGTCATCCCTGCCATTACTACGAAATCACCAATAGTTACGTGCCCAGCAAGAGTTGTACTATTAGAAAAAATACAACCCTCACCTATAATGCAGTCGTGTGCCACGTGCGAGTATGCCATTATCAAACAGTTGTTACCCACTACTGTTTTCATACGGTCTGCGGTACCTTTGTTTATGGTCACACATTCTCGTATAGTAGTGTTATCCCCTATATGAGTAGTAGTTTCTTCTCCTTTGTATTTAAGGTCTTGCGGAATAGCCGAAATAACCGCCCCTGGGAATATTCTACAATTCTTCCCAATGCGTGCGCCTTCCATAATGGTCACATTAGGACCTATCCAAGTACCTTCTCCTATCTCTACATTCTTACTAATAGTAGTGAAAGGCTCTATTACTACATTCTTTGCTATTTTAGCATCAGGGTGTACGTAAGCTAAAGGTTGTATCATATACATTTATTTTACTTTTACTATTTGAGCCATCAGCTCTGCTTCTGTAGCTAACTTACCATTTACGTATGCATATGCTTGCATATGGCAAATACCTCTTCTTATAGGGGTTAGCAATTCTAATTTAAAGATAAGTGTATCTCCAGGTACTACTTGCACCTTAAATTTCACATTATCTATTTTCATAAAATAGGTAAGATAATTCTCCGGATCGGGTACAGTACTAAGTATAAGTACCCCACCTGCTTGTGCCATAGCTTCTATCTGCAATACCCCTGGCATCACAGGTGCTCCAGGAAAGTGCCCTACAAAGAAAGGCTCGTCCATCGTCACATTTTTTAATCCTATTACATGCTTGTCCGAAAGCTCAAATATCTTATCTACTAATAAAAATGGAGGACGATGTGGCAACAATTTCATTATATCAGCCGTATTAAACAATGGCGGCTGATTAATATCTATTGAAGGCACGTTATTACGTCGCTCATTTTTTATTATCTTCAAAAGTTTTTTAGCAAACTGTGTATTGGTGAAGTGCCCTGGTTTTGTAGCAATCACTTTCCCACGTATACGGGTACCTACTAAGGCAAGGTCTCCTATTACATCTAATAGTTTGTGGCGAGCTGCCTCATTGGGGTAGTGTAGCGTAAGGTTATCAAGTACCCCATTAGGTTTTACAGTAATCTCATCTTTGTTGAAGATTTTCTTTAACTTTTGCATAGTAGTATCCGATATTTCTTTATCTACATACACTATAGCATTATTTAGGTCACCTCCTTTTATAAGCCCGTGGTCAATTAGCGTCTCAAGCTCGTGCAAGAAACTAAAAGTACGCGCATCTGCTATCTCGTTCTTAAAATCTGATAGCTTATTCAGATAAGCGTTTTGGGTACCCAATATCTTGGTACCAAAGTCCACCATTGTAGTTACTTGGTACTCATCAGCAGGTATAAGGGTTATCTCACTACCTGTTTCTTCATTTACGTAGGTAATTACTTGTTTCACCACGTATTCATTACGTGGGGCATCTTGTGGCTCAATCCCCGCTTGGGCTATTGCTTCCACAAAAAACTTAGACGAACCGTCCATTATTGGCGGCTCTGATGAGTTCAGTTCAATAATAACATTATCCAAATCCATCCCTACAAGTGCCGCAAGTATATGCTCACAGGTCTGTATTCTCACACCTTTTTTCTCCAACACTGTGCCTCGCTCAGTGTTCGATACGTAGGTTGCGTCAGCTTCTACCACAGGGTTTCCTTCTAAATCAGTACGTACGAAGGTAAATCCGTTATCAATAGCGGCTGGTTTTAGCACCATTTTTACTTGTTTGCCTGTGTGTAGGCCAATACCTTCTAAAGATATTTCTTTGGATAAAGTATTTTGCTTCACCATATTATATTGTTATTTTAATTTCTTTTCTAATTCTTCTATGCGTTTTAGCAAGTTTGGCAACTTGCGAAATACTACATAGGCTTTGTTGTATTCTGCATAGCCCAAGGCTGGCGAACCTTGTATCACTTCATCATCTTTCAGATTGCGTCCTACTCCTGTTTGGGCTTGTATGCGTACGCGGTTTCCTATCGTTAGGTGTCCTACTATGCCCACTTGCCCTCCTATCATTCCATTTTCACCTATTTTAGTAGAGCCTGCTACACCCGTTTGCGCAGCTATCACTGTATTTTTACCTATCTCTACATTATGGGCTATCTGTATTTGGTTATCCAATTTCACCCCTTGTCGTATAATAGTCGAACCCAGAGTAGCACGGTCTACGGTACTATTCGCCCCTATATCTACATTATCTTCCAATACTACATTACCTATTTGGGGCACTTTGCTATATACCCCTATTTCATTAGGAGCAAAGCCAAAACCATCTGCCCCTAATACCACACCACTGTGTAGAGTACAATTTTTCCCTATTACAGTCTCCGAATATATCTTACAGCCTGAGAATATAGTGGTATTATCACCTATTACCGAATTATCACCTATATAGGTGTTAGGGTATATCTTCACATTGTTGCCTAATACTACATTTTCGCCTATATAAGCAAAAGCTCCTACATACACATTCTCGCCCACTTTAGCAGTGGCAGCTATAAATGAGGGCTGCTCTATCCCCGTCTTGTTCAACTTTATCTCGTTGTAAAACGCTAATAATTTCGAGAAAGCAGCGTAAGGGTCATCTACTCTTACTAAGGTGGCAGTAAGCGCACTCTCTGGTTCAAAATCCTTCCCTACTATTACTACAGACGCGTGGGTTGTATAGATAAAATGCTTGTATTTAGGATTGGCTAAAAATGAAATACTCCCTTCTGTCCCCTCTTCTATTTTTGAAAGTTTATACACCTCCACCGTGGGGTTTCCTTCTACTTCTCCACCCAGTACATTGGCTATTTGTATTGCTGTAAATTTCATTTAATTAGTTTATAATCAAAACGATATAGCTCTAAAGCTACCTGTTTCAGATGTTTCTAGACTCTATTTTTCGCAACAAAAGTATAAAAATTATTTTAAACTACATCTATTTTTATCATTTTTTTTCAATTTTCTTTCCTCTCGCTCCACACAGACTACTTAGGGTAGCACACATAGTATTTCACCGTTTTTTGTGCCAGAGCCTCAAGGTTCAGCCCCTCAGCGGTCTTGCTAATATCCACTACTCTACCATTCTTAGTCAAGAGTTTTACGATTTGCTTCTCAGGATTATAGGCTCTATTTTCCATCATTCCTGTAAATACAAAATAATCTACCGTTTCAGGAGCATAGCCATTAATCACCGCCATATTCTGTAGTCGTTTTATCTTAAGCGCTTCAAAATCTGTAGGACGCAGTTTTACTTTCAGCAGGTCGCGGTTCAGCAGCATTCTGCTCAGTGAGGAAAGCACCCTATCTGAGTGAAACTGCCACTCTTTCATAGCTGCAAAAATATCAGTATCGTCTAACAGAGCAAACTGTTCGAGTACTTCTGTGGTAAAATTTTCGTTTGAAATTCTGTTATGTACAAAAAATGATAAGGCTGACGACATTCGCAGTGGTTCTCCTGCTTGCACTAATATCTTAGCTCGTTTCAGAAGCCTAATAAGCATCTGCTCTGCTGTCACACTAGTTTTGTGCAAATACACCTGCCAATACATAAGCCTTCTGGCTATCAGAAACTTTTCTACCGAAAACAGCCCTTTTTCTTCTACTACCAACTCGTCATTGCGCACATTCAGCATCGAGATAAGTCGTTCTGAGTTGATATTCCCTTCTGCTACTCCGGTATAAAAACTATCTCGCTTCAGATAATCTGCTCTGTCCATATCCAGCTGACTCGAGATGAGTTGGTGCATAAACTTTCGCGGATAAGTACCCTGAAATATCTGTATAGCCAACTCTAATTTCCCATTGAAAGTAGCATTGAGTTCTTTCATAAAAAGCAGCGAAATATCCTCGTGCGAGATATTCTCTACTATGCTATGTTCCATAGCGTGCGAAAAAGGCCCGTGCCCTATATCGTGCAGCAAAATAGCAATGTATAGCCCCTCTGCCTCCTTGTCCGATATACTCACACCTTTAAAACGGAGCATCTCTACCGTCTTCTGCATCAGGTACATACACCCCAAGACGTGTTCAAAACGAGTGTGCTTAGCCCCTGGGAAAACTAAGAACGAAAGCCCCATTTGGTTGATACGTCGCAAACGCTGAAAATAGCGATGCTCTATAATATCAAACACCAATGTGCTCGGTATATGTATAAACCCATAAATTGGGTCGTTAATAATTTTTAGTTTATTTCTTGACCGCATTCAGTTGTTGTTTTTTGAGCCAATGCGAGGTTGCTTGGTATGCCGAAATACATTCTTTTACTTCTTGTCCTGTAGGCGTTTGCGCTTGCTGCTCATAGAACAAAGGGTAATCTTTTGCAGGCTGTTCTGCCTCTGGCAACAATTGGTATTGTCGTATTTTATTCAAGGGCGAAACAATAGTCAAATGGGTAGGCGACAAATAGCCCAAATCCTGATAAGTAGCTATATAAGCTCTCGGTGTGTAGTGCCCGCTAAATACATCTTGTCCTATAAATTTAGAAGTGTATTCAAAATTCAAGAGCCCCAATACGGTTGGCATCACATCTATTTGCGATACAAGCGTATCTACCTTTTTAGGTGTTATAAAATCAGCGTAGATAAAGCACGGTATCCTATACCCATCAAGGGGCAATTCTGTACTACCTGCACTCGAAGCACAGTGGTCTGCTACTATCACAAATAAGGTGTTTTTATACCATTCTTGTTGTTTAGCCAATTCAAAAAAGTGTTTTAGCGCATAATCGGTATACTTCACGCCTCCTATTCGCTTCTTTAGGGTAGGTGGTATATCTATTTTTCCATCTGGATAAGTAAAAGGTCTGTGATTGCTAACTGTCATCCAGTGATTAAAGAATGGCTTGCCTGTTTTAGCCTGCTCATTCATCACTTTTATAGCTTTATTAGCCATATCTTCATCACAAACACCCCATATATTCGAAAAAGTAACCTCTTGTGGCGAAAAACTCTTGCTATCTACTATCTCATAACCATTACCTGTAAAGAAATCCTTCATATTGTCAAAATAGCTATCGCCTCCATAAAGGAATTTCACATCATACCCTTTACTTCTAAACACACTACCTGTAGTAAACTTATTCTTATTATCCTTGCGTTTTACCACACTTTCCCCTGGTGTGGGGGGTATGCAGAGCGTCAAAGCTTCCAATCCACGTACCGTGCGATTTCCCGTAGCATAAAGATTAGTAAAAAACAGACTCTTATCTACCAATTCGTTTAAAAACGGTGTGCGATTATCATCATTCCCATAGAGAGCAAGGTATTCAGCCGACAGACTCTCTACCGAAATAAGCACCACATTACGGCGTTGCTCTTGCCCCTTAGCAGCTACAGTACGCTCAATGGCAGGAGCATTCATCTGTTGTAGAAGTGTTGCTTCAGCCTCTGCTTCCTCTAAAGTAGGATAGAATTGAGCGTAATCCAACTCACTATGGGTGAAAGCGTAATAAAATTTATAAACTCCATTAGCTTGCATTTCTTGTGCAAATATATTACTACCGCTCAAGTTGTGCAGTGCTGGTAAAGCCCAAATAGCTAAGATAGAGAGTACGGCATAGTTAAGCACATATATACTCTTTTGCAATAGGGTCGGAATAGAGGTCAAAACCGATTTCGTTTTTACAAATACCCATATAGTGAGCGCCAATACTACTGCAAATACCCCAGAAAACAGCGGCACTACAGGGTAACTCTCCATTATATTGCCTATCACTTCATTAGTGTAAATCAAATAATCTACTGCTATAAAGTTATACCGAATACCAAATTCATTCCAAAAGAAATACTCGCTTACCGCATTCATCACTATAGCAAAAACATAAATAAATAAAGTGATGAAATAGAGAATATTCCGCAGTGTTGCGCGATATTTAGGCAAGAAGAGCAAAAGACCAAAACAGAAGGTTTTAAAACCAAAAAAAGCCAATGCTATTTCAGGAATAACCCCTCCGTACTGCTCAAATATATTATTAGGGTAGAATTGGATATAGAGCAAGAAGAGCACCAATGCCCCAAAGATGAGATAACCATAAGGCTTTTTGTATTTCACATTGGCTATAAAAAGGAAGTAAATAGCCAAAATACCCATCGCTAATACTATTGTTAGCACGTCTGAAACCAACCCAATACTACATATTTTCAGCACTTCTACAAAAGAAAAAGAAGCCGTAGTGATAGGGTGAAATACAAACACACAGCGCATTATCAGCGATATTATCACATATAAGCCAGCTATATAAGCGAAAGGTTTAAGTTTTCCTATAAAGTATTTCATATATCAAATTATAAACAATCATTAAAATCCCCCCCCTTTTACTAATATTCGTGTATGCATACCATCACATCTCCCCCTTTGAAGGGGGCTGGGGGGATGTTTTTGTGTAAAACTTCAAAAAAGGCATTTCACCCTCCTGCCCCACAATTTGGGATTATTTTGCAAAAGTAATAAAAAACTTCCAAACCACCGAAAAAAATCACTACTTTCTTTTTGCCGCCCATTCGTCTCTCGCTTCTCATCTTTCGTCTTAAAAAAAGTGCTTTCAAGAAAAAACTTCTCAAAAGCACTTTTTTTCAATAGATATGAATAAAAAAAACTATCTTTTACTGATTGTTAAGCATTATAGGCATCGCCAGCATCAGTACTTTTTCTCCCTCGTCTAAACCATCAATAGGAGTAATAATACCGGCGCGATTAGGCAATGACATTTCTAACAATATCTCGTCAGAGTCAAGGTTGTTAATCATCTCTTTCAAGAATTTAGAGTTAAACCCTATCTCCATATCATCGCCCTGATAGTTACAAGTCAAACGCTCCTCACCTTTATTGCTGTAGTCTACGTCTTCTGCCGAAATAATAAGACTTGAGCCAGCTACTTTAAGGCGTACTTGGTGAGTCGTTTTATTAGAGAATAGTGAAAGACGATTCACCGAGTTGTAGAATTGCGAACGGTTTAGCGTCAGCTTATTAGGATTTTCTTTCGGGATAACCGCATCGTAATTTGGATATTTACCATCTATCAATCTACAGATAAACTCCATATCATCAAATGAGAACTTAGCGTTGCTCTCATTGTATTCTACGGTTACCTGAGTTTCGCTACCTGCCAAAATACCCTTCAATATATTGAGCGGTTTCTTAGGCATAATAAAATCAGTAGCCTCTGTAGCTTTAATGTCTGCACGTTCGTATTTCACCAATTTATGAGCGTCAGTACCTACAAAGGTAAGCCCTTGCTCGTTAAACTGAAATAGCACCCCACTCATTGTCGGACGCAAGTCATCATTCCCTACTGCAAAAATCGTCTTTTGTATAGCAGTTGCTAACACGTCACCTAATAGCGTTACTTTGTTAGCCTCTGGCAAAGCCACTGGCTGAGGGAACTCTGCCCCATCAAGGTATGCCAATGTATAGTTACCAGTTGTCGAACTAATTTCTATTATATTATTCTCTTTTACAAGAAAAGTAAGTGGTTGTTCTGAGAAAGTTTTCAGAATATCAGTCAAAAGCTTTGCCGAAATAGCAATACTCCCCACAGAATCCGACTCCACTTCCAATGTCCCTCTCACAGTAGTCTCAAGGTCTGAGGCTGAAATAGTTAATGAATTGGGTGAAAGTTCAAATAAGAAATTATCAAGTATAGGCATAGTGTTACTACTATTGATAACACCTCCAAACACTTGCAATTTCTTTAATAGATACGAACTTGATACTATAAATTTCATATTTTATGTATTTTAAACGACAAATCTTCCCCCTCATCGGGAGTAATAATGGCAAAAGTAATAAGAAAATTTATTACTACCAAATATTTTTTAATATTTTTTATTTCCGCCCATTCCCTCCATACACTAAGTCAAACTCATCAATGATAGCTACAAAAGTATCAGGCAAATATTTCCAACGCATTTTCTCTACTATAGCTTCCGGCATCTCCTTATAAAAAGCCACCGCTATACCTCCCGTTATACACGCTATGGTATCACTATCTCCCCCTAACGAAATGGCTATGCGTATAGCATTCTCATAATCAGTACTTTCTAAAAAGGCAACAATAGCTTGCGGTACCGTTTCTTGGCAACTTTCATTAAATTTATAAGTAGGGCGTATTCCATCTATCGTGAAGTTCAAATCATACCCAAAAGTCTGTGTTACAGCTTCTTTTATCTCCTCTTTGCTCTTACCCATACGCGCCCAAAAAATAGCCGCTGCTGTAGCTTGAGCCCCTTTTATCCCTTCTGGGTGATTATGCGTTACCTCAGCCGTTTGTTCAGCTTTTTCAAGTACCGTTTCCAAATCATTATAAGCAAAGCCTACAGCACTCACACGCATAGCCGAACCGTTACCCCAACTGTTATAAGCGGGCGTTGGCGTTTCTTGTGATAACCACCATCTAAAGCGTCCTCCGTAGCCCCTATTGGCATACGTCCTCCCATAGCTGTGCATAGTAGCAGCAAAATCCTTATTATGGAGTAGGGCATCAGCTACAGCTATGGTCATCACCGTATCATCAGTAAAAGTTGTATCGTCTTTAAATAGCGGAAAATCAATTGTATGCACATTATCAAACTCATACACCGACCCTATCACATCTCCTGCTATAGCTCCTAATATAGTCTGTCCTTGTACCATAATTCTACTAATTTGCTAATTACTCAAACGACTGCATCTCCACTAACTTCTTATACATTCCCTGCTTTTGCAGTAGTTCCGTATGGGTGCCCTGCTCCACTATCTGTCCCTTTTGCATCACCACTATATGGTCAGCATTTTGTATGGTAGAAAGGCGGTGGGCTATCACTACCGAAGTGCGGTTCTTCATCATATTCTCCAAAGCAACTTGCACCAAGCGTTCACTCTCAGTATCCAATGCCGAAGTCGCTTCGTCAAGCACCATTATAGGCGGATTTTTCAGCACCGCCCTCGCTATACTCAGGCGCTGCTTTTGTCCCCCACTTAGCTTACTACCGGCATCCCCTATATTTGTATCCAACCCATCAGGGAGGTCTTGTATAAACTCATAGG
The DNA here is from genome assembly GCF_003054025.1 of Capnocytophaga leadbetteri. Taxonomy (GTDB): domain Bacteria; phylum Bacteroidota; class Bacteroidia; order Flavobacteriales; family Flavobacteriaceae; genus Capnocytophaga; species Capnocytophaga leadbetteri. The sequence continues at coordinate 14,170 of NZ_QBKG01000002.1, read as the reverse complement.
CATTTGCTATTTTGGTAGCGGCTATAATCTCCTCATCTGTTGCCGAAGGCTTACCTATCAGCAAGTTATTCTTAATGGTATCGTTAAAAAGAATCGAATCCTGCGATACCACACCTATCAGGTGGCGTAGCGAATCCGTCTGCATATCACGCACATCTACCCCATCTATCAGCACCTGCCCCTCATTCACATCATAAAAACGAGTGATAAGGTTTGCCACGGTACTCTTTCCACTCCCCGACTGCCCTACCAAAGCCACTGTCTTGCCCTTAGGCACTTCCAATGTGAAGTTAGTCAGCACATTAGCCTCTTCATATCTAAAAGTTACCTTATCAAAACGAATAGCCGCAGTAAAATCTTGCATCACCACAGGCTGTTCTTTTTCCTTTATCGGGTTGTCGTAATCTAGTATCTCCAATATACGCTCAGCCGCGGCATTTCCTCTTTTCATATCATACGAAGCCTTGCTGATAGCCTTAGCGGGAGTTAAAATATTATAAGCCAAGCCCATAAAAGCAATAAACTGCGTACCTTCTAAAGTCTTGTCAAGCAACACCAGCGAACCTCCAAACCAAAGCAATATCGCTATCATCAGTATACCGAGAAACTCGCTCATCGGCGACCCTAAGTTCTGACGGTTCATCACCTTATTGCTCATCTTCATAAAGTGCTCACTCGACTGACTAAAGCGCTGAGTAAAAATACGCTCTGCCGTAAAAGCCTTTATCACGCGCAAGCCTCCTATCGTCTCCTCTATAAGCGAAAGAAACCGCCCCTGCTCTTGCTGTACAGCTATCGAGTTCTTTTTTAGTGATTTCCCTATCTTCGAAATCACCGCAGCTGCTATCGGTATAAATACAAAGGTGAAAACAGTCAGCTTCACACTGATGCCCAACATCACTATTATCGAAAAAAGTATCGTCAGCGGTTCGCGTACGTACGCCTCTAATCCCGAAAGCAAAGAGTACTGTACCTCATTCACATCTCCTACCATTCGCGAAATAATATCGCCCTTGCGCTGGTCTGAAAAAAAGGCTACCGGCTGACTTATTATTTTTTTGTAAAGGCTGTCTCGCAGGTCGCGTAGCACCCCATTGCGCAAATAGGTAATGAACAGCGATGCCAAATAGCTAAACATATTCTTCAGCAAAAAAAGCGAGATAACCAAGGCGATAACAATAGCCAACGCCCATATAGTATCCTCTCCCGCCATTTTTCCTACTTGATAGTTCAGATATGCTTTGCCATAGCCGCCTAAGTCCATCAAACTCCCTGAATATACAGGGGGCTCACTTATGGGCTTATTCTTGCCAAAAAGCACATCCAGCATCGGAATAAGTGCTATAAACGACAGCGCACTAAAAAGCGAATAGAGTACATTGAAAAAAATATTGAGCAATGCCTGTTTCTTATAAGGCAATATATAAGGAATAAACCTTTTCAGCTTCATAGTAGGTTATTGTTTGTATTTCTTTACGGTTTCATCACGCCTTATCTTCTGATTATCAGTATATACAAACTCAGGTACAAAGTAAATCTGGCGTGGCACTTCATACTTCAGCATATCCTTATCCATATAAATATCGTGCGAAAGCGTAGGATAATCCTTCTCATCACCCTGCACATACAGCACAGCGCGTTGTCCTAACTCTTCGTCAGCCTCTTTAGTGATGAAGTAATCCCCTTTGATATATTTCTTTATCTTTCTTTCCACACTTTCAGGGAACACCTTAAAGCCTCCCGAATTGATAATATTATCAAAGCGTCCTACCCATTCAAATTCAGTGCGCGATATAAGGTTCACTATATCGTTTGTGACTACAGGGTGGTCAGCTATCAAAGGAGCATCAATCACCAAACAGTGGCGCTCATCTTGCGTAAATGTCACATTAGGCAATGCCTTATATGTATTCTGATGTACTTCTGTATGGTTCACCTTGCGCATCGCTATATGCGAAATGGTTTCCGTCATTCCATATGACGAATACACTTCTGTTGAAATAGTTTGTAGCTTAGCCTCCAATTCTCCATCTATCGAAGCCCCTCCCAAGATAACCTTCTTCACACGTGGCAAATCCACTAATGATTTCGAAGCCTGTAGCGGAATCATCGCACAGAAATCGTAATTCTTGCTCGTAAGCGAAAGTGGCATAGACGAAGGTCTGATAATATCAAGATGTAGCCCCAGAATAATAGAGCGGATAATCATCATCTTACCTGCAATAAAGTCAGCTGGCAAACATAGTAAAGCCCTATTTTTAGGCGAAAGTTTCAAATAATCACCCGTAGCAAGAGCCGAATTTACCATACTTTGTTTCTTTAGCTTTATTTGCTTAGGAATACCTGTCGAACCAGAAGTGGTAGCCTCTACATAATCACGGTCATCCAACCAATCTAATAAAAAACGTCCTACCGACTTACGATAAGGAAGACCATCTTTCACATAAGCCACTGCCAATATAATAAGGCGATTTCTGTCTATCGGAAAACCATTAATTCTAAAATCTTTATGTACAAACTTGTAATCTATTTCATTCATTTTATTACTATATTAAATATTTTCTACTATTATATTTTCATACGCTTTACACCTCTTACTTTCACCGAACGATGAGCGAACAATGAGCGAAGGATAAGCGAAGGATAAGCGAACAATGATTAACTAATTCGCTAACCAATGATAATTGCTGCAAAACTACAATAATTAAACGAATTGAGCAACAATAAATAAAACTAATATTTCTATAATAGTGATTATTAACACTTTAAGTAAAAACAACAAAAAAAATTCTATTTACACCCTCTATATCAAAAATATTTTTTACCTTTACCGCAATAATTTAAGTTGAATATGTACGTATTAGATCAAACTGATTTACAATTATTAGACGAACTCCAGCAAGATAGCGAGCAGTCTATCAAACAATTAGCTGAAAAGGTGAAACTCTCTATCACCCCAGTACACGAGCGGGTGAAAAAGTTAGAACAAATGGGGATTATTCAAAAATATGTAGCTGTCGTAAACCCCAAAGCATTAGGCAAAAAATTAGTAGCTTACTGCCAAGTAAAACTACTTAGGCATAACGGCGAACTATTTGAAGAGTTTGAAAACTATATAAGCACCTTAGACGAAGTATTAGAAGCCTCTTATATGGCGGGTGCTTATGATTTCCTACTGAAGTTGGTGCTTAATGATATGGAAGAATACCAGACTTTCGTAGTACATAAAATATCAAAATTAGAAATCATCGCAAACATACAAAGTTCTTTTGTTATCCAAGAAATCAAAAACACCTCTATGATTCGTTGTTTGCGCGAAAATAACGACAAAAAATAACAGAAAAAATGCACATAGCTATAGCAGGAAATATCGGAGCTGGCAAAACCACCCTTACCGCCCTTCTGGCTAAGCACTACCAGTGGGAAGCTCATTTCGAAGATGTTGTCGACAACCCCTATTTAGATGATTTTTACCATCAAATGGAGCGTTGGAGTTTCAACCTACAAATCTACTTCCTCAACAGTAGATTTCGACAAATATTAGACTTTCACGAAAAAGGCAACGATATTATACAAGACCGCACCATATATGAAGATGCTCATATCTTTGCCCCCAACCTACACGAAATGGGACTAATGAGTACCCGCGATTTCGATAATTATCGTTCGTTATTTGCTCTTATGGAGCGACTTATCTCTCCTCCTGACCTTCTTATATATCTAAGAAGTTCTATTCCCAATCTGGTAAAACAAATCCAAAAACGTGGCAGAGAGTACGAAAACTCCATCTCCATTGACTACCTAAACCGACTAAACCAGCGCTACGAACAATGGATAAAACAATACAACAAAGGCAAACTCCTCATCATAGAAGTTGATGATATCAATTTCGTTGATAACCCCGAAGATTTAGGCGACATCATCAACAAAATAGACGCACTTCTCTACGGATTATTCTAAAAATAAAAAAAGTCTATCATTACAAATGATAGACTCTTTTTATTTTTATCTTCTTTATCTCTCTATTTGAAGTAGTTATTTACGTGAAATGCTACTAAGCCATCAATAGGTTTCCTCAATACAGTTCCCAACTTAAGTTTGTTTTCTGCTAATACTTCTTCCAAAATATCTTGAAGGAAGAAAGCGATACTACCTACGAAGTTAATAGGCACTTCATAACGTTCTTCATATTGTGAAATCCAGTGGTCTACGAATAGTTGCATTCCTTTCTTCACTATGGTACGGCAATACTCGTGATTTTTATTTTCCACTATAAATTTTGCAAAAGTAGCCAAATAGCTATTAGGGTTTGGCATCTTATAAAGGTGGTTTTTCACTACATCAGAGCCCAACTCATACTGACTTTCGAACTTTTGTACAAGGTCAGCTGGCATCTTCTTAAAGTAGTAATCTATTATCAAGCGTTTGCCATAAAAATTCCCACTTGATTCATCCATCAAGATATAACCCAATGAGTCTACTGCTTGGTAAAGCTCCTTACCATTCCAGAAAGAACAGTTAGAACCTGTACCTAATATACAAACTATAGCTTTTTCACTTGGATTAGTTGTTGCAAATACAGCCGCATAAGTATCTTCCTTTACATCTATTTTAGCGTTTTTAAAGATAGTTGCCAAACTGCGTTCTACAAAATAGCGAATGCGTTCTGTACCACAACCTGCCCCATAAAAATAGATTTCACTTACACTATTTCTATTTTCAAATAGTTGGTAGTTAGTTGTAATACGCTCTACAAGTATCTCTTCAGTTAAAACCTCAGGATTAAGCCCTAATGTTTGAGTAAAAAATACCTTTTCTCCTTTGCTGTTTAAAGCTGTCCAATCTGCCTTAGTTGCTCCACTATCAACAATTAAAATCATATTATTTCGGTTTTATTATGTTATTAATAGTAAAAAATAAAGGTGAAGTACTAACCAAAGTACTTCACCTTTCGTTAATTATAATTTAGCTACGTGTTGTGCCAAATCTACCAATTTGTTAGAGTAACCTGTTTCATTGTCATACCAAGAAACTACTTTAAAGAAGTTTGAGCTTAAGCCTATACCTGCTTTGGCATCAAAAATAGATGTATTCTTGCATCCTACGAAATCTTGAGATACTACTAAGTCTTCAGTATATCCAAGGATACCTTTTAGTTCTCCTTCTGAAGCTTTTTTCATAGCAGCATTGATATCTTCAAGAGTTGTAGCTTTCTTAGTACGGAAAGTCAAATCAACTACTGATACGTCTGCAGTAGGCACGCGGAATGCCATACCTGTAAGTTTACCATTAAGTTCTGGAATTACTTTTCCTACAGCTTTTGCTGCTCCTGTACTTGAAGGAATAATATTGCAAAGTGCAGAACGTCCTCCTCTCCAGTCTTTTTTAGAAGGACCATCTACTGTTAATTGAGTAGCTGTAGTAGCGTGAACAGTAGTCATTAAAGCTTCTTCAATACCAAAGTTATCATTTAATACTTTAGCAATAGGAGCCAAACAGTTAGTTGTACAAGAAGCGTTAGACACAATAGTATCAGTAGGTTTTACTGATTTGTGGTTAACACCCATTACGAACATAGGAGCATCTGCTGAAGGAGCTGAAATAACTACTTTTTTAGCACCTGCATTGATGTGTGCTTGAGCTTTTTCTAAAGTAGTGAAAATACCGGTACATTCAGCTACTACATCTGCACCTACTTCGTTCCATTTAAGATTGTTAGGATCTTTTTCTGCAGTAATACGTACTACTTTCCCGTCTACTACTAAATGTCCATTTTCTACTTTCACGTCTCCTTTGAAAGTTCCGTGAACTGAATCATATTTCAAAAGGTAAGCGATGTAATCAACATCCAAAAGGTCGTTAATACCAACGATTTCTACATCGGCTCTCTCATAAGCGGCACGGAATACAAGACGTCCAATACGTCCAAATCCATTAATTCCAATTTTTACTGACATATTAATTCTCTTTTAATTTAATTAACTTATTATTTTATTTCTATAAATATTTTACCTCTCAAAAAACTATGTAGCCATTATTTCCGCTACACGAAGAAGTTCTGTATTGATTTTAGAACTTCCTTTGATAGCTTTTTCAAGAGGAGTAAGCTCCATTTTAGTACTGCGGATACCCACCATATAGTTTGATTTTCCTTCTAAAAGTGACTCTACTGCTTTCACTCCCATTCGGCTTGCCAACACACGGTCGAAACAAGAAGGAGAACCTCCTCTTTGCATATGTCCTAACACAGACACACGTACATCATAGTCAGGGTGATGTTGCTCTACGTACTCTTTTAGTTCAAATACGTTTTTACCGATTTTATCTCCCTCTGCAACTACTACTAAACTCGAGGTCTTACCAGTACTTCTACTTTTCTCTAATGAGCTAAGCAGTTTTTTAAGCCCTATATTCTCCTCTGGTATTAATATCTCTTCAGCCCCAGCTCCGATACCAGAATTAAGAGCTATATGCCCTGCATCACGCCCCATTACTTCTATAAAGAAGAGACGATTATGAGAGCTTGCAGTATCTCTAATCTTATCGATAGCTTCAATAACAGTGTTGAGGGCGGTATCATAGCCTAGAGTAAAGTCAGTACCATAGATATCATTATCTATAGTCCCTGGTATACCTATCACAGGAAATCCATACTCTTGGTTAAACAAAAGCGCCCCCGTAAATGAACCGTCTCCGCCGATAACTACTAATGAATCTACTCCTGCAGCTTTTAGATTTTCATAAGCTACTTTTCGTCCTTCAGGAGTTCTAAAATCTTTTGAGCGAGCTGATTTTAGTATAGTTCCTCCTCTATTGATAATATCGCGTACACTACGCGCATTCATTTCTTTAAAGTCGCCTTCTATCATTCCTTGATAGCCGCGATATACACCTACTACGCCTATATTGTGATAGGCACACGTACGCACCACTGCTCTAATGGCTGCGTTCATACCAGGAGCATCGCCTCCTGATGTTAATACTGCTATTTTCTTTACTGACATTTATCTTTTTATTTTTCGCATCAAAGGTACGAATTATTTTTCAAATAAAAGCAATTTTATTGCTGTTTTTTTTCTATATTCTTGCTAACTCTCTAATTAACTATTAATTAACTTTTTCTTCTCGCCCTTACATTTCATATTTTGCATTCGGTCTATCGCTTTTTATAGCACTCTAATCCTTTTTTTAGTATTTCTACCGCTCTCTCTATTTTTTCTTTTTCAAGCACATAAGCTATACGCACCTGATTGCGTCCTAAACCTGGAGTAGCATAAAAACCCTCTGCTGGAGCTAACATTACTGTTTCATTATCTACAGAAAATTGGTCTAAAAGCCATATACAAAAATCTTCAGCATTCTCTACTGGCAACTCAGCTATACAGTAAAAAGCTCCCTTAGGCATCGACACACGTACTCCTTCTATCTTTTGTAGAGCATCTATTAGTACATTTCTGCGCTGAGTATACTCTTTCAGCACTTCTTCAAAATAAGTTTCTGGTACATCAAAAGCCTTTTCTGCTCCTATTTGAGAATAAGTAGGAGGTGAAAGACGTGCTTGAGCAAACTTTAGAATAGATTTCATTACCTCTTTGTTTTTAGAGACTACCCATCCTATACGTGCTCCACACATACTAAAACGTTTTGACACAGAATCTATCATTATAGCGTTTTGCTCAATATCAGGCACTTGCATAATAGAAAAATGCTGTGCTCCATCATATACAAATTCACGATACACTTCATCAAAAATGAGGAAAATATCGTATTTTTTAGCTATTGCAGCTAACTGCAAAATTTCTTCTTTAGAATACAAATAGCCTGTAGGATTTCCTGGATTACAAATCAAGAAAGCTTTAGTCTTAGGTGTGATTTTTTTCTCAAACTCCTCAATCGGCGGGAGAGCAAAATTATTATCAAAAGAAGAGGTTATAGGCACACATACTGCATCAAAAGCTTCTGAAAAACTGATATAATTTGCATAATAAGGCTCTGGAATGATAATCTCATCATCAGCATTAGCTACTGTAGCGATTACATAAGTAAGGGCTTCAGAGCCTCCACAAGTAATAATAATATCACTACTATCTACCTTTATATCGTGTTTTTTATAATACTCTACTACCTTTTCTCTCAGTGAATTAATCCCCTCACTCTTAGTATATTCAAGCACTGTAGGACTAAAATCTTTTACAGCTTGAATAGCTATTTCAGGAGTTTTAATATCTGGCTGACCAATATTAAGGTGGTAAATGGTCTTTCCCTCCTTAGACGCTTTTTCAGCATAAGGAGTCAATTTCCTGATAGGTGATTGGGGTAATATTTGTGCTCTATGTGATATTGTTGGCATTTTTTATAGTTTTTAGTTGTTAGAAATTAATCGTTAGTACTTAATAGCTAAAGACTAAGTACTAACGACTAATAACTGATTATTTTTTTGCTACTAATTCAGCAATGCGAATAATCACTTCAGTAGCTTTCTCGAGGTTTTCTACAGGTACAAACTCGTATTTACCGTGAAAATTATGGCCTCCTGCAAAAATATTAGGACAAGGCAAGCCCATAAAGCTAAGTTGTGAACCATCAGTACCTCCACGGATTGGTTTTGTAATAGGTGTGATACCCAATTCCTTCATTGCGCGCTCAGCTACTTCTACAATATGCATCACTGGTTTAATTTTTTCACCCATATTATAATATTGGTCTTTTATTTCAGCTACAGCTACATTGGGTATTTGTTTGTTAAGATCATCTACTATTTGCTGTACTAAAGCTTTGCGCTTATTAAAAATATCACGATCGTGGTCGCGGATAATAAGTTGTACTACTGTATTTTCTACATCTCCAGAAATATCAGTAATGTGATAAAAACCCTCACGACCTTCAGTGCGAGCAGGTATCTCGTCAGCAGGAAGCGCATTAATAAACTGATTGGCAACAAGCATTGAGTTAATCATCTTGTTTTTAGCAGTTCCTGGATGAACGTTTTTCCCTTTGAAGTGAATCTTAGCTCCTGCAGCATTAAAACTCTCGTATTCAAGTTCGCCTATTTGTCCACCGTCCATCGTATATGCCCAGTCAGCCGCAAATTTCTTAACATCAAATTTATGCGCTCCTCGTCCTATTTCCTCATCCGGAGTAAAACCTACGCGTATCTTGCCGTGCTTGATTTCTGGGTGGTGAACAAGGTATTCCATAGCGGTCACAATTTCGGCAATCCCCGCCTTATCATCAGCTCCTAAAAGGGTAGTACCATCGGTTGTGATAATAGTATTGCCTTTGTAGAGCAATAAATCTTCAAAATAAGAAGGTGATAACACTATATTTTGTTCCTTGTTAAGTACAATATCGCCCCCATCATAATTTTCTACAAAGTGTGGATTTACATTCTCTCCTGAAAAATCAGGTGAAGTATCGAAGTGAGAGATAAAACCAATAGTAGGAACCTCATAGTCTACATTTGATGGTAAGGTAGCCATTACATAGGCATTCTCATCTACAGTCACATCTTGCAAACCAATGGCTTTCAGTTCTTCTACCAATAAGTTTGCCATATTCCATTGTTTTTTAGTACTAGGAGTTGTTATACTCTCAGGGTCTGACTGAGAATCTATTTTTATGTACTTAATAAAACGATCTACTAAATTTTTCATTATATTATAGTTTTTAATTCTTTATTCATTTGCCAATTGGCTAATCTTCCAATATTTTCTTTCTTCTCAATTCAAAATTCCTTCCAAGATATACCTTCCTCACCATCTCATCAGCTGCCAATTCCTCTGGCACTCCAGATTTAAGAATCCCTCCTTCAAACATCAGGTAAGTGCGGTCAGTAATAGCAAGAGTTTCCTGTACGTTGTGGTCTGTGATGAGAATACCTATATTCTTATCTTTGAGTTGTGCCACTATACGCTGAATATCCTCCACTGCTATAGGGTCTACTCCTGCAAAAGGCTCATCAAGCAGGATAAACTTCGGACTAGTAGCTAAGGCACGAGCTATCTCTGTACGGCGCCGTTCACCCCCTGAGAGCAAATCTCCTCGGTTTTTTCGGATATGCCCCAAGCTAAATTCATCTATCAGCTCATCTGTTTTGCGTTGTTGCTCAGCTTTTGAGAGCTTTGTGAGTTGCAATACGCTTTTGATATTGTCTTCTATACTCAATTTTCTGAATACCGAAGCCTCTTGCGCCAAATAGCCTATTCCACTTTGGGCACGCTTGTACATCGGGTAATGAGTAATCTCTGTATTATCTAAAAAGATAGTACCCCCATTGGGTTTGATAAGCCCTACTATCATATAGAATGACGTAGTTTTACCTGCCCCATTAGGCCCTAGTAGCCCAACGATTTCACCTTGATTTACTTCTAGCGAAACCCCTTTCACTACCTTCCTACCTTTATAGATTTTGATAATATTATTTACTATTAATTTCATATATTAAAACGAAAAGCGATAAGGTATTTCGTTGAGTTCTGTCTCTAAATCTACCCAATCATACACCTCAGTCACAAGGCTGTACACCATCTCTTCAGTAAGTACTTTACCTGCGTAAATATCTGAAATTGTTTGTTCAGACATCGTTTCTTGTAGATAAGCCTCTTCTCCTAAGTAAGCTTTCGCCCACTCTTTATATACAGCAGGGTTAGTAGTGATTTTGTCAAACTTATCAATATGCTCCTCTACAGCAAAATTCTCTATACAATGCCAAGTTTCACCATCTAACGAATAAATAACAAACGGAATATCACTCTCTGCAAAATTCTTGCGATAATAAGGCAAAAAGACTTTAGGAAGTTTCCTTTCTAAATCGTGATTATCACCTCCTTTACTATCTTCAGCACTCGATGAAGGTACTATTATGCACGCCTTATCGACAAAGTAGAAAGAAAGTGAAGAGCCATCTTCATCTTCAAAGCCATGCCCCCATTGGGCTTCATAGCCATCATACTCTTCTTCATTTGCTTTGTAGTACGTATGATATACCTCATACTCGTGACCACAAATAATCCAGTCTAACACAGCTTTTCCTTTGCAAAGCTGTTTCAACGTTTTCACGTTGGGTAATTGCTGTAAGTAGGTATTACAATCCATTAAAATATTAAGTTACCTTGTTTTGTTCTTTTTTTAAAACGTATGCCGAAATAAATATACTCACTTCGTATAACAACATTATTGGAATCGATACAATAATTTGACTTGTAACATCGGGAGGGGTAATGACAGCAGCTATTATCAGTACTACTATTACGGCATGCTTGCGATATTTGCGCATAAAATCTGGATTTACTACCCCTAATTTTGTCAGAAAATAGATAACTATCGGAAGCTCAAATATTATGCCACACGAAATAACTGACGAACGCACTACTGAGATGTACGAATCAATGTCTATTTGGTTTTTTACCTCTGGACTAACTGAGTATGAGCCTAAAAAATTAACTGACAATGGAGTTATAAGGTAATAACCAAATAATACTCCTATGAAAAAAAGTATAGAAGCTATTAGTATAAAGCCTCGTGCTAACTTCCGTTCATTGTCATACAGCCCCGGACTGATAAATCTCCATACCTCATAGAGAACATAAGGGAATGCAACTATTACTCCTGTCCAAATTGATGTCCAAATATGAGCCGAAAACTGACCTGCCATTGTTCTACTCTGAATAGTAAAAGGTAGCTGCTCTGCACAAAAATCACTCTCAAAATTAAACCAATGACCAACTTTGCAAAACATTTGATAAGTAAAAAAATCTCCGTTTTTTGGAGCAAAGAGAAGGGCAAAAATGTAGTCTTTAAACACAAAAGCAATCACGGCTACTACTAATACCGCTACAGCTGAGCGTATTATATGCCACCGAAGCTCCTCCAAATGGTCTAAAAAAGTCATTTCTCCTTCCGATACTTTCATCAGTTTTACGTATTAATATGGTTTTCAATTTGCTAATTAGCTAATCAACTTTTTTCGTTGCAAAGATAGTATTTTTTTCGTAACTATTCAAAAAGAGACTATCTGAAAAAGTTAAACTCATTAACTTTTTTAGATAGTCTCTTTGTTTTTATTATAAAATAATGGGTATCATTATTAGAGGTTAGTCCATGCTTACGATTATGAACTCACTTCGACGGTTTGCTTGGTGTTCCTCATCTGTACAAGGCACTCCGTTAGAGCAACCATTTACTAATTGAGTTTCTCCATAACCTTTAGCCGTCAAACGTTTGCGTTCTATACCTTGTTTTACCATCCATTCGAGGGTAGCTTTAGCACGGCGGTCAGAAAGTCGAAGGTTATATGAGTCATCACCACGGCTATCGGTATGAGAACGAATATCAATCTTCATCTTCGGATTTTCACGCATTACTTCTACTATCTTAGCAAGCTCAACAGCTGCATCAGGTCTAATATCTGATTTATCGAAGTCAAAGTAAATTTCTTTGATATTCAATACTTTAGCTAAATCAACATCTTTATCAATAGCTATTTCGCGTGGTTTGATCATAAATTCATAGAATACATCTCCTTCTACATTTAAATCTACTTTTACTTCAGTAGTTACATAGTCACCAATCTCAGCACGTAAATAGTAGTAAAGATCTTTACAATCTACTTTATCAAAGGCAAACGAACCATCTTCTTTTGTTTTTTGGCGCGCTACCTCTTTCATTGTCTTATCAGAAAGGACTATTACCCCATCAGCTATTACATCATTTTTTTCAGAGTCTTTTAGCACTCCTTTTATCATTTTTTCACAGTCAAATACCAATGGTTTTTCTTCATAAAAACTATAGATATCATCTCTACCTTTCCCTCCTGGACGATTAGAACTAAGGAAACCAACCTTTGTATCACTATCCATCACAAAGCAAAAATCATCATCAGCACTATTACCTGGCATACCTATATTAATAGGTTTTGATACGGTACCATTTTCGTAGAATTTCACAGCAAAAATATCTAATCCTCCTAAACCTGGAATACCATCAGAAGAATAGTACAATATATTATTTTTTGACACAAAAGGGAAAGACTCTCTTCCCGAAGTATTGATTACATCACCTAAGTTTTCAGGAGTGCTATATTCATTATCTCCAAGTATTTCTACCCTAAAAATATCTGATTCTCCTAATGTACCTTCCATATCAGAGGCAAAATACAAAAACTTCTCATCGGGGCTAAGAGCAGGATGTGCTACGTTGTAATTATTGCTATTGAAAGGGAGTTCTACCACATTACCCCAATGACCATCACTATCCTTAGTAGCACGAAGTATCTTTAGCAAAATAGTATTTTCAACATTAGTTCCTATTCTACGGTTTACATAATTATTACGAGTAAAATACAACGTATTACCATCTTTGGTAAAAACTGCTGTAGACTCATTAAAAGGTGTATTAATAGTAGTTGAAAAAAACTTCTTATTAGAAAGAGCTTGTTTGTCACGATCAGCTATATACAAATCATAATAGCTCTCTCCTGTCCATTGAGAAACTCCTCCTTTAGATGTTTTACCACTATTAGCTGCTGTAAATACAATTTTATCTCCGTATAGGGCTGTGCCATATTCTGAAAACTCAGTATTGATAGATACAGAATGTAACTCTAACCTCCCTGAATTGCTGTGAATAACCTCTTGATAATCCTTATTTTCTTCAAATAATACTGCACGAGTATCTGTATTTCCTGTCAACTCTGCAAACTTATTCATCATCTTATCTGATTCGTCATACCTACCTACTGATTTCAATGCTTGTGCATAACGATAATAGTATTCAGTTTTTACATCATATTTTCCTTCTTCAAAAAGTTGTTCATACCATCGCAAGGCATTCTTATACTCTGCATTGTAGTAATAGGAGTTACCTAAACTCTCGAGCATTTCCTGATTCACGTAGCCTTTTTCAGCTATTTTCTCGTAAATTTTAATAGCATCAACATATGCGTAATTCTTGTACATATTATTAGCTTTTTGCAGCTCACGTTCGTGCTGCGCAAATAATGAAGTAGTGCATAAAAATGCTAATGTAATATTCAATAATTTCATATCTAATATTAATAACGTTAACAATGAAATAAATTAGAAGAATCGAGGTGATACGATTTTCTTATAGGTTTTAACAAGCTCGTAGCGCAAGAATATCTCGTGTGAGCCTGAGTTATATTTTGATAATT
>NZ_QBKG01000001.1 GCF_003054025.1 Capnocytophaga leadbetteri | reverse complement strand
TAAAGCTGTTTGGTTTTGAGGCCCTATACTCTCGCGAAAAATACTCCCCCCTAAACCTACATTACGAAGGCTTTCCATTGGTTGGTGATAGCTAAGGCTTCCGTTAGTCGGGGCACCTTTGATACCTACCCATTGGGTACGAAATAAACCAAAGAAACTTCCTACTTCGCGCGAACCTGCGTAAGCTGGATTGAACTGCATAGTATTATACATATACTGTGTATACTGCGATTCTTGCTGCGCTAAAACTACTGTACAAAATAAAGTAGCAATTACTGAAAATAAACCTTTTTTAATCATAGTTTCTAATTAACATGTGCAAAACAGCACCTCTCTTCAAATTATAAAATATAGCTGACTACAACATTAAACTATGGTAAGTCAAATCACGGTGCAAAGTTAGTAATTTTTTCAATATAAAAAATAAAAATGAAAAAAATTACCAATAAAAAGGACCCTACATTCTATTACTTACCCTAAATATGAATAAGTGAGTAGACATCACTCTATTACTTCAGGGCGCAAAAATACTAACTTCTCTCTTTTTATCCAACAAAAGTGTAAAATATTAACAGAAGTTTAACAACTCACTTTTAAAATTACTCACTTACTACAAACTATTTTTATCTTTTCCATTCAAAAAATTGCCAGAGTTTATAACATAATATGCTATAAACTCTGGCAAAATTTTATTTGCTAATTGGCTAATAGGCAAACAAAGGCCTATCTTCCATAAATAGGTTTACTTCTTCAGCTATTTCTTCAAGCACCTCATCATTGGTGTGGTTAGCAATAGCACGGTCTATAAAGTCAGCGATACGCTCCATATCGTCTTCTTTTAGTCCGCGAGTAGTGATAGCAGCTACCCCTACACGTATACCGCTGGTTACAAAAGGAGAGCGTGTATCAAAAGGAACCATATTTTTATTTACAGTTATATCAGCCTTGCCTAAAGCTATTTCTGCTTCTTTACCGCTAATGTCTTTATTGCGTAGGTCGATAAGCATCAAGTGGTTGTCAGTTCCTTTAGAGATGATATCATAGCCTTTGCCTAAAAGGATAGAAGCTAAACGGCGGGCATTCTTCTGTATTTGTATAGCGTAATGCAAAAAGTCGTCAGAAAGCGCCTCGCCAAAAGCTACTGCTTTAGCTGCAACAATGTGCTCTAATGGACCTCCTTGGTTGCCAGGGAATACCGAGCTATCTAATAACGACGACATCATTCTTACTTCGCCCTTAGGGGTTTTAAGCCCGAATGGGTTTTCAAAATCTTTACCCATAAGGATAAGCCCCCCGCGAGGGCCTCTAAGCGTTTTGTGGGTAGTAGTAGTAACAATATGGCAGTAAGGAATTGGGTCGCTAAGAAGTCCTTTAGCTATAAGTCCCGCAGGGTGAGCAATATCGGCAAATAGCAAAGCGCCAACCTTATCAGCTATTTCTCTAAAGCGTTTGAAGTCTATATCGCGAGAATAAGCTGAAGCGCCTGCTACTATCATTTGAGGTTTTTCGCGTTCTGCTATTTCTAAAATCTTGTCGTAGTTTAGCAAACCTGTTTCTTTTTCTACTCCGTAAAATACAGGCTCATACAATCTACCTGAAAAGTTCACTGGTGAACCGTGAGTAAGGTGCCCCCCGTGCGAAAGGTCAAATCCTAAAATCTTATCACCTGGTTTGAGGCAAGCCGCATATACTGAGGCATTAGCTTGCGAACCACTATGAGGTTGTACGTTAGCGTACTCAGCCCCAAAGAGCAATTTAGCGCGGTCAATAGCTATTTGCTCAATTTCGTCTACTACCTCGCAACCTCCGTAGTAGCGTCGGCCAGGGTAACCCTCGGCATATTTGTTAGTAAGGATAGAGCCTGCTGCTTCCATCACTTGGTCGCTTACGAAGTTTTCTGAAGCAATCAGCTCAATACCTCTTTCCTGACGCTCTCTCTCGTCCTGAATAAGTTCAAAAATGTCAATGTCTCTTTGCATAATAATATATTTACAATTTTAAAAGATTTTTAAATTACTATTCTATATACTCTCACCGCTTTATACACACCCTTATAGTATAACCAATCGGGGAGAGTCGCTACTGCCATAAAGCCTACTTTCTGAAAAAGGCCGTTACTCACTTTATTATCGGCAGGTATATAGGCTACCAATTGGTGTATATCTAAATAGCCCCTCACGTGGGCGATTAGTGCAGTGAGTGCTTTTGTAGCATAGCCTTTGTCTCTATGGTTTGGCAAAATAGCAATACCTACTAAGGCTCGTTTGTGTTGTGGACAAAAATCATATAAGTCTACACAGCCCACTGGGCTATCATCTTCTGCTGCAATAACAAACCTAAACTGTTTTGCCTCATAAATATCTTGAGTAGCATTTAGCAGGTATTGTTGCAGCAGGTGTTTAGCAAAAGGCAATTGCGTTTCGCTCACCTCCCATAATCCTCGCTCATTTTCTAGCTGATAGAGGAAATCAATATCTGTAGGTTCTAAAGCCCGAAGCATTTTTTTAATTATGTTTTTTGAATGGTCTAACAACTAACCCCTAAAACCTCACTAATCTTAAACACTTTTTCGGCAGGGCCTGAAAGATATACCTGCTGATAGAGGGCACCTTGTTTTTCAAAAGTTACCTTTAGGTCGCCACCTTTAGTGTGCAAGGTAACCGCAGGGGCAGTTATTTGTCCGGTATGATAGAGGGCAATAGCTACAGCGGTAACCCCAGTACCACAAGAATAAGTCTCATCTTCTACCCCACGCTCATAGGTACGCACCGCAAAGCTATCGGTAGTTGGCGATACAAAGTTAATATTACTTCCTCCTTTATCGGCATAAAGCTCGCCATAGCGCAAGGCAGCCCCTTCAGTTTTAACATCTACTTTATTTACATCGGCTACCCATTGCACGTGGTGGGGCGAACCGGTATCTAAAAACACATAATCAGGGTGTACGGCTACGGTCTGTACATCTTTCATCTGCAAGTGTACCTTATCTTGCGCATCGATAGTAGCGTGATGCTCTCCATCTATCGCTATAAAGCGAGTACTATCGCCTGTCATCACTCCTATTTCGCGGGCAAAGGCTACTACACAGCGTCCCCCATTGCCACACATTGTACTCTCGCGCCCATCAGCATTATAGTATACCATACGAAAGTCGTAGGCAGGGTCATTTTCTAATAAGATAAGTCCGTCAGCCCCTATGCCAAACCTGCGATGACACAAATGGGCTATAAGCTCTGTATCATCTTTAGGGAAGATACCTTCTCTATTATCTACCATTACAAAATCATTCCCCGTGCCCTGATATTTATAAAAATTCATCATTTTTTGTCTTTACATAAAAAGTTCAAATATCACTAAAGTAAGATAGGCAAAGGGCGAGGCGAACAACAGACTGTCGAGCCTATCTAACAAACCTCCGTGCCCTGGTAGGATAGTGCCACTATCTTTTACTTTTGCCGCTCGCTTAAAACTTGACTCTACTAAATCGCCTATAGTACCTGTAACTACTAATACTACTGCCAATATAATCCATTGCCACATTGGGCGTACGCTGTAAATATCAATAAGTATTGAGATTATCACCGCTCCTACTAACCCTCCTAAAAAGCCCTCTATCGTCTTTTTGGGCGAGATGCGCTCGAAGAGTTTATGCTTACCAAAAGCTTTACCTGTTAGGTAAGCAAAAGTATCGCTTGCCCAGATGATACATAGTAACCCTATCATCGTTATCTGCGATTCGTTGTTGAAAAAGTTCTGAAAGAAATAGTTCGGATTAGGATTGTCTTCGTGTCTGTAGATAAGAGGTACAAATATACAGCCACCGCCTATATATAGCAAGCTAATCAGTAGTTTGGTATTGTTATGTTGCTTCCTTAGTGGCGTTTTCTCATTAAAAAGTGAGAGTATAAGCGATATATTGGTGAGCAATGTAGCTAACAGCAACATATAGATAGAAAAATCAGAGAGCTTTAGATGTATAAAAAGCCACCAAGCAAACAAAAACAATAAAAATATATGCAATTCCTTTAGCCATATCAGTCTTTTAAACTCAAAAAGACAGATAATTCCAAAAGATAAGAATAAAAAATCGAATGCATCGGCATTGAGCATTATAGCCGATAGCAATAAAAATATGTAAATAAAACCTGTAATGGTTCGTTTAAAAAGTTCATTCATAATCATCTAATTTGTCAAATCTTCAAGCAAAATAAGATAGGTTTTCTTATTACTTGTGCCGTAAGTAGCTATTGAACTCTTTTCGGGGTCTTCAAAAAAACTTTGGAGAGTCACCAAGCCTGTGGGCTTCTGGTTAGCAGGGTAGCGCTTATTTAGTCCCCTCATCCCTTCAGATATATCCTTCACCATCTGGCTGGTCTTAGCAAAAACGATAAATGTATCGGGCAGTTCGTTCATTTTTCGGTGTTTCATCTGTAAAGAAGTAAACATAATACCGCCTAATGAGGTAATAAGATATTCACAATCCGTTAGATATACATTAGAGTCAGTAGTAGGAAAAGAGAAAAAAGAAGTATGCTCTTCAAACATCGCCTCAATAGTAGGCGAGGCATTAGAACTCATTTTTACATAGAGTCCTAATTCTTTTAGTATAGACCTAAAAGCTTCTTGCACCTCAATTTCTGAAGTACAATAAATAAATTTACCGCCATTTTCTGTAAATTTTTGCGCAAATAGCTCATCTGCAGGAAGCTGCTCTTCCTGCTTGCGTCTTAGTTTTTCCGTTGTATCTCTTTTAAATATTTTCCTAAATAAATTCATTCGTAATGATAAAGGTTAAAAAGATAAGCAAGCTGCGTCATTCATAATTCATTTGGCAAAATTACATAAAATAAATGAATAATACATCTATTTATAGAAAAACTTTTTGAAAACTCTTATTTATTTTGCTATCTTTGCCCCTGAAACTATTAAATCACTATAAAAATGGCCTTAACTATTAACATTATTGGCGCGGGCAATCTGGCTTACCACCTGACTAAAGCCCTCTATACCACACCCAATGTGCATCTGCAACAACTGTATAACCGAAGTGGTTTTACTGCTGACTTTGAGGTTTTTAAAACTGAAAAAACTACTAATCTTTCTTCTCTTCGCCCTGCCAACCTCACTATTTTAGCTGTTAAAGACGAAGCAATAGCCCCTCTTTCGGCTGCCCTACCCTATCAAGGACAATTAGTGGTGCATACTTCAGGCAATACTCCTATGGGGGTTATTGCTCCTGCCCATAGAGCTGGCGTTTTCTACCCTCTGCAGTCATTTTCTAAAACTGCCAAAGTACACTTCAGCAGCGTGCCTATCTGTATAGAAGCACAAGACCCTGCTGATATAGACAAACTATTGCACCCCTTGGCTAAACGGCTCAGCTCTAAAGTATATATACTCAACAGCGAGCAGCGCAGTTCACTACACGTGGCTGCTGTGTTCCTCAATAATTTCACCAATCATCTCATCGGCATCAGTCAGCAGATTTGCGAGCAACACCAAGTGCCTTTTGACATATTGCAACCGCTTCTCTCTGAAACTTTTGCTAAACTACAAAAGATGCCTGCCCTTGAGGCGCAAACAGGCCCTGCAAGGCGCAATGATACCCAAACTATTGAAAATCACCTTGCCATACTGCCTGAACACTACCAACATATTTACAAAGTAATCACAGAATCTATTATACATACTTATTATGGAAAATAAAAATTATAAAGAAAGATTAAAAGACATCACTACTTTTATCTTTGATGTTGATGGGGTTTTTACTAACACCCAAGTATTCGTAGATAACGATGGCGATTTGCTGCGAAGTATGAATATGAAAGACGGTTACGCCGTAAAAACAGCTGTAGCCAAAGGTTATACTATCTGTATCCTGACAGGGGGAGGCAATGTAGGTGTACAAAAACGCTTTGAAAATCTGGGGGTTACCGATATTTTTATGCTTCGCCACCAAAAGCTCAGCACTTTTTTAGAGTACCAAAAAAGCAAAGGACTAAAAACAGAGCAAATACTCTATATGGGTGATGACCTGCCAGATATTTCGCCTATGCGACACGCTGGTTTAGCTACCTGCCCTCAGGATGCCGTGCCTGAAGTGAAAGCTGTAGCCCACTATATCTCTCACCGCGAGGGAGGACAAGGGGCTGTACGCGATGTTATTGAGCAAGTACTAAAAGTGCGCGGTGATTGGCAAATACCAGAAAATTAATGATCAATAATAAAATGAGAAATAAGGTTGCTCAAGATGATTGAACAGCCTTATTTATTTGCTAATTCCCAAATTTAGTAATTGTTAAAACGCTTTTATGCGGTACATCATACCTACACTTACGCGATTAGTATTTTCTACTACACTATTTCTATCTCTACTTCTACCGATATAGGCTAAGAAAAATCGCAAGTCTTGTTCCTTGAAGGGCAAGTATTCTACCCCTGCAAAATAGCCTATGCCTTTAAACTCGTTATTAGCTAAGCTGCTATTAGCCGTTTCATAAAGACCTTGCGCAAAGATGTTCCACTCTGGTGCAGGTTGGTACTCTGCCTTTAGCACAAACGAGTTGTATTTAGCATCTTTTATTCCTAATATTTTTTTATTACTATCCTTACTATTAGGTGTATAGCATAATCTATCTAATTGGTCATTTGCCATCATATAGTCTAAAAACACCTGAAACTTAGGTAAGTTCAGTTTAGTACCAAGCATTACCAAGGCATTTGTATAGCCATCGGCTTCACTTTGCAATCCTGCTCCCCAACGAGTCTGAATAAGGCTATCAAAAAGATTACCATTCCAATTGAAGATGTAAGCTAAAGGCGCATTGCTCGCTTTAATACCTGTAGAAGTACCATAGATATTTTCAAAACTATCATTGCGAACATCAGTAATTTGTAGGTTAAACTCATGGTTAGGGTTAGGGGTATACGTAATCATTGCCCCGAGCATAAAGTTATCCATATTATTAAGAAAATCTGAATATTCATAGATATTCATCGGATTGAGGTCGAACTCATAGCCTCCCCACATTTGGCACATCTTACCCACGGTAGCCGTCCATTTTTCATTAAGGCGAAAACCAGCGTACATCATATCAGTAGCAGTAGCCAGATTGTCTAACGAAGCTGCTGCATTTGGTTTGTTCAAACGGTGACGAAAACGATAAAATATACGTTCGGTAAGGTCGCCACGTACTTCTAAACGCAACTGACGCGCCTGAAACTTGGTGGTTAAATCATTTTTCCCTACTTTTTCAGCATCTAAGCTAGTTTGAAAGTTGAAATACATATTAAATTTCTTGCACAACGGACTTTCCATCTCTTCAGGAGGGACTAGCATCTCCATAGGAGGAGGTGGTGGTGCCATACGCAGCTGGTCTATCTCCATACGCAGTTGGTTGATTTGCTCTTGCAAATCTTGTTGAGCAAAGGCAACACCTCCTACCAGAAAGCTCATTGCCAACAATATCTTTTTCATATACAATTAGGTTTTAGTATTCATCAAAATATTTTTGTATCTGTTTCCAGTCTTTGGTTTTTGTAAGTGCTAACATCAGTAGCACACGAGCCTTTTGTGGATTTAGTGTTTGTGAAGCTACAAATTGGTATTTAGCATCATCTACTTCAGCATCGAGAGTAGTAGCCCCTGTAGGCACGCGAGAAGAGCGCACAAACAAGATGCCTTGCTCTCTGGCTTTTACTGCTAAATCAAAAATAGTGTGGTAAAGGTTACCATTACCTACACCAGCGTGTACAATACCATCAAACTTAGCGTCCATAAAAGCCTTCATTGGCAGTTCAGAAACGTTAGAATAGCTGTATATGATACCTACTTTTGGCAATTCTTTTAGGTTATCTACATTAAACACCGATTGGTAAGTATGTTTGTTTTCAGGCATACGGTTGAAGAAAACTTTACCGTTATGAATATAAGCCAATTTGCCATAATTAGCTCCTTGAAAAGTTTCTACAGCGGTAGTATTAGTTTTAATCACATCTTTGGCATCAAGTACGATATCGTTCATACACACCATTACCCCACGTGCCATAGCATTTTTGTCGGCAGCTACCGCTACAGCATTGTATAGGTTCAGAGGGCCATCGGCACTCATACCGGTAGCCGGACGCATAGCTCCTACCATTACTACAGGCTTTTTGCTGTGCACAGTTAGGTTTAAGAAGTAAGCGGTTTCTTCCATAGTATCGGTTCCGTGAGTAATCACTACTCCGTCGTAGCCCTCTTTGTTTAGCAACTGGTTAATGCGTTTGGCAAGCGTAAGCCATACTTCATCATTCATATCTTGCGAGCCTATCTTCACTATTTGCTCGCCACTTATATCTGCCAAGTTTTTCACTTCGGGTACCGCTTCTAATAGTTGATAAATACCGAGCTCTCCGGCTTTGTAGTTCGTCTCTGTATTTGATTTGCTCACACCAGCGATAGTACCACCAGTAGCTAAAATACGAATCTTTGGTTTTTGACCAAAAACTGCCACAGACATCATCACCAATAATATAAGGGCAATTTTTTTCATTAATTTCATTTATAATCAGTTTTATAAGTTAAACAATATTTTCTTAATTATTAATTACATCAACATAATTATCAGATAGCCCACCGCTATAGCCACTATAGTTGCTACAAAACCAGGCAACTGAAACGAGTGGTTCAGCACGTACTTACCGATGCGAGTGGTACCGGTACGGTCGAAGTTGATAGCTGCTACCACTGTAGGATAGTTAGGAATAAAGAAGTAACCATTTACTGCTGGGAACATCGCTACCATTGCCATTGGATGAATGCCTAAAGCAATGCCTAAAGGGTAAAGAGTGCGCACGGTAGCCGCCTGACTAAACAAAAGCACTGACATCACAAAGAGGGCTACTGAGAAGAGGAATGGGTACTGGGTGACGATTTGCTCGATGTGTGTCTTAAAAAATTCGATATTACCAGCAAAGAAAGTGTCGCCCATCCACGCAATACCAAAAATGGCTATTACGGCCTGCATACCAGCGATAAACACTGACCCTTTTACTGCTTTATTAATATCGGTCTTAGCAAAAATGAGCATTAAGCCTGCAGTAGACATCATCACTATTTCTATCACTTGTGCCATTCCGAGTTTTACCAGCTGACCATTCACCGTAAAAGTAGGACGCAAACTGTCTATTGAACCAAATAGCACTATTGATAGCACCCCTATAAGGAATATAATTACAGATGTTTTTGCACGTTTAGCTGCTTGAGGAGAAAGAGCCTCTTCTGACTTACCTTCCGCGTCTAACACCCCCTCGCGCAGACGGCGTAGGTACTCAGGGTCTTTCTCAAGAGGCACCCCCATAAAACTCACTGCTATAGCCCCTACAATCACCCCTACTAAAGTAGCAGGTATACACACCATTAATATATTGCCTAAAGTTACTCCCTTATCGCCCAACAATTCTGCTGAGAGGAGAGCAGCAGTCGCTGCCGAAATAGGACTGGCTGTGATTGCCTGTTGCGAGGCTATTACCGAGATAGAAAGCGGGCGCTCAGGGCGTACTTTGCTATCAGTGGCTATTTCTGAAATAATAGGCAAAAGCGAATAGGCAATATGCCCTGTGCCCGAAAACAAAGTGAAGAAGTAGCACACTACAGGTGCAAGAAAGGTAATCATAGCTGGGTTCTTGCGCAGTATTTTCTCTGCTACTTTCACCAGATAGTCTAAGCCTCCGGCTGCCTGTAGGGTAGCTGCTGCTGTGATAACCGCTACTATGATAAGCATTACATCAATCGGCGGATTGCCTGGGGTAAGCCCAAAGCCAAACACCAAAACACCTAAGCCCATCATACCGAAGATACCGAGCCCGATACCTCCTACCCTCGCCCCTACAAATATAGCGAGGAGTACTATTAATAATTCAATATAAACCATACTGTTGATTTGTCAATTTGTCGATTTGTCAATTTGCTAATTGGCACAAAGGTATAAATCTTTTTCGAAACAAAAAAGAAAAAAAGAATATTTTTTTAACAGATTTTGAGGTCTTTTTGACTTTTAGAACGAGTAAACTTACATCGTTTATCCTTCGCTTATTGTTCGCTAATCTTTCGCTCATCGTTCGCTAATCTTTTGCTCATCGTTCGCTTAAAAACAACAAAAACAAAAGCCAGCAATTAACTGCTGGCTTTTGTCGTTTGTTTAATTATATTACTATTATCAATTAATCAATTATCGATTAGCGATACAATGTGAAGTTGCCGTAGAACTGACGCTTGTCGTACAGCTGATCATTGATCTCTATAATATACCAATAATCCCCCGATGGCATCGAACGTCCATCATATTGTCCGTCCCAGCCTTCTCCCGGTGCTAAGTTCGCTAAACGTCTGCCATAGCGGTCAAATATGTAAATACGTGCATTCACATTATTGTCTAAGTACTTAGGCTTCCACACATCATTCTCGCCATCTCCATCCGGAGTGAAGAAGTTCGGTACTTCTATATCGTGGTACGGTACCTCTAACGTAAGGGTTGCCGTACAGCCATTAGCATCTTGTACCATTACCTCTACTATCTTGATGCGTGTACCATCTGGCGCTATGCGTTCCGGATCGTTGTGGTTTATCTTATAAGTAGTGCTATCACCTCTATCTACACCATTGTAATAGTAAGTGTAGCCCTTCAGATTAGTAACCGTTCCTCCTTTAGCCTCTACCTGTACCGTATTGATAGCCGTTGCTGAACTGGTGGTATCAGAAAGGGTGAGTGGTACGTATAAATCAATAGTAAAGTTCTTACTTGCGCTACAATGGCCGCTAACAGGGCTCGTAGTATCGTAATGTACCTCGATAGTCTGACTCACTATCGTTCTATCGAACTCTTCTATATACCCCACATTGCCCAACGTACGTACAAACGAGGTTCTGGTAGCCGCGCCGTTAAGACTATAGGTTATCTTGCTAAAATCAACCTCTGGACTGCGGAACTTAACCACCAAATAATCCTTATAATTATTCGTATTAGCCTCGCAAGTGCCCTCTTTCTCTACGTAGTTCACGTTGATATCTGGGAACTCTACCACCGTAAAGGTCACCGTCTTTGTCATCACACAGCCATTCGTGTCTTTAATTACTAACTGGTAATAAGTGTCCTTAGGACTTGGTGGTAAGTTGCTAAAGGTATCGGTAGTACCCGTTACATCTATATGTCCGGTTATCTTCTGATTGTTATCGGCTCTTACAATGTCGATAGTATAAGTACCTGTACCGCCTACCAAATTATCTATAGTAAGGCTACCGTCATTCTGACCGCTACAAGTGTAGAAGCTAGAGTTATTCTCATCTATATCTGCACTAATAGCTAATGGGTCAACAAATGCAAAGGTACCTGGTAACGATACCATACAGTTCTTAGCATCGTAAAGCTCTACTCTATAAGTACCTGGTTCTACCCCTTCAAAAGTGTATTCTGAGGCATTCTTACTAATAGTCTGTACCGCTGCATTAGTAGCTGTCGATACTAACTTATAGTAGTACGGACGAGTACCGCCTCTTACATTGCTCACCTTCAGCTTACCATCGTTAGCCCCTATACAAGTAATTGAAGTTACTTCTGCCGTTACACTAGCTACCTGTATGGTATCATAAGGGTCTATCGTTATAGTGCTAGAACCTGTAAACGAAGTACAGCCCAACGCATCGGTTATCGTTATCTGATAAATACCTGGTACTCCTGGCCCTGTAGCGTTAAGTCCTAAGAACTCTACCCCTGGTGAGCCCGCTGGTACATCAGTCTTAGTAACTGCCGTACCTGGGGTGCCGCTTATAGGGGTGAGGGTTACCGTATAGGTTTGCTGTCCGCCGCTAACAGTAAGTCGTACTATAGCCTTTTCATTATCACAGTTTACTGATACTATTTGTATCACATCAGTTACCCTTATCTCATCAGGGTTTGATGGTATGATAAAGCGGTGTTTAGCTATCGCACATCCCGTAGCATTCGAGGTGGCTTCTATATCATAAGTACCGCCTTTTAGCTGACCGGTAATGGTCATCGTATTGCCAGCTTCGCTACCTGAGATATTGGTAGGTGAGGTTGAACCTACTGAAGTTATCGTATAGGTAAAGCCTGCCGATTGGTCGCCGTCTGATAAGTCAGTATCTACTACCGATAGAGTTATCGCTCCAAAGTCATTATGACAAATAGCTCTCACTGGGTTGCTTGATACTACCGCAAAGGTATTAGGGTCTTTCACCTTGTGTACCCCTGTGATGCTACAACCAGTTTGCTCATTAGTAACCTCTACTGTATAACCACTGCCTTTTAGGTTCTTAGAACCCGGTAAGGTGATGGTAAGGCTCGGACTTGCCACTGTTGTAACCGTAGCGATGCTATTGTCCGTACCTTGGATAGTGTAGCGCAACCTTGTACCTGCTATATAGCCCGTAGTGCCTACATCTATGCGTATTTGTTCGTCTACCGCGCAAGTAGCCGTTACCGTAGTGGTAACACTTAGGGTAGTAAGCTCGAAGGCTGGGGCTACTGTTACACTTACCGTAGCCGAGCTACAACCCGCATTGTCTTTTACTAGTACATAGTAACTACCGCCTGTTAAATCTGGTAGCGTATACTCTGTACCATTGCCCAATAAAGTGCTACTTGCCGTGCTATAGAACTCAGTAGTATATGGTGGTACGCCTCCTTTTATCTTCGTTACATCAAGTACTACCTTAGGAGTAGAAAGTCCTGCGCCGTTTTCGCACTTATACTGTGTAGCGGTTAGTACGCCGTCTTCAAAAGTGATAGGCTCTGGTGAGGTTACCACTGTATAAACACCCGCTGTACATCCCTCTTGGTTGGTAATACGAATATCGTACTTCACTCCTTGTGGGGTACCGTGCAAGCCTGTAAAGGTAGCTGAGTGTGTACCCGAAGTAGTAGGAGTAGCCGTTACCGTTAGGGTACTACCCGTAGTAAGGTCAATAGCACTAATTATCGTAAAGGTATAAGCTTCAGTAGTTGAACGTTTTGGCATCACTACCTCTATACTACCCACTGGGGTAGCCGTTAAACCTAAGTTACATTTCTCGTGATAAGGTTGTACCACTATACCCGTTAAATCTATAGGTTCTGGGTCTTGTACCACGAACTCTTTCACTATAGGCCTACAATCTGCCGTCTCTGCATCATAGATGTACATACGGTAAGTAGCCTCTTGAGTAAAGGTTGCCGTACCAAGGGGTATTATCCCTCCGGTAGGAGTTGGGAAGGCAGCATCAGTAGCGATAGTCTCGCTTGCTACCGTTCCGTTATCAAGGCGCTGTAAAGTATAGCTATAAGTACCTGTTCCTCCAGATACGCTTACTGTTATCTGAGCGGTAGGCGTAGCACAACTCTTCAGCTTAGTAAGAGTAGCCGTAGCGGTAATAAGTGCCGTAGTGCTAAAGGTTATACCACTTGCACAACCATTTACATCGGTTACCGTAACTGTATGGGCTACCAGTGGCGTTACTTCTACCTCAAACGATTTGTTAGACTCTGTCCATTGGATAGTTTGGGTAGCGGCTCCATCTAAGCTATAGAAGTGAGCCCCTTGTCCTATCTTATTCAATTCAATACGCACTGGTATCTTGTTATTGTTATTAGTGTACGCCTGACAAGCCAACGTAGTTGCCGTAACAACATTTGGCACATCGTAAGCCGTAACTGTAACCGTACTCATCTTCAGACAGCCAAAAGCATCGCGTACATACACATCCCACACGCCCGCTGGCATATCTACGTATTTAGAGGCCATAGTCGTTTGCGTGTATACCGTAGGAGCTACACCCCCTGCCGTTACATAGTTATAAGTATAAGTAGCGGTTCCTCCTCTGATGCCTAACCATATCTGTCCTTCAGCTATACAAGTCGCCTTCTTAGTCTCTGCTGTAGTGATTTGCAGCTCTATAGCCGAACGTTTGATTTCAAAATCAAATGAGTTTACACAACCACTTGGCGATTCTCTAAAGGTTATATAGTACTTACCTGCTGGCAAGGAAGTATTTACATTCCTTGGTGTGGTAAATGATGATGGGGTAGTACCTGCTACTACTGACTGGTGCGTATCTGCTTTATAGATATTCCAGCCAATAGCATTAGTGCTTGCATTTACACCTGACAATGTATAGGTAAACGTACCATCATTGCCTGCCGCACATCTTACATTCTGTATATCAAAAGTTGCCGATAAAGTCGAGCCTCCTGGCGCTGGCGAAGCCGCTTGCTGAGTAAATCTACAACCCGTAGTGATATTGTAAGCTACAAAAGTATAACGTACCCCTGGCGTTAAATTAGGAATATTCACCGTTACTCCTGTACCCGATGCCGTAGCTAAGTACCACATATCAGTACCTCCGTTAGGATTAATAGTTGATACGCTATTAGCTGCCGAACTAGCTGGAGGGTTCTGTATGCCTGTACGATATACCGCAAAGTACGCCTTAGTAGTCGAGCTAAAGGTGCCCGAACTAGTCGTGCTAATAATAGCCTGTGTCTGTGATACGCAACCCAAAACAGTTGGGAAGGTGATACTCATCACACTCGAGTTCGGATTTATCACTAAGTTATGCTCTTTGTTACAACCATTCGCATCGGTTATCGTTACTGAGTAATTACCGTAATCTAAGCTACCAAAAGTTAATGATATATTATTCGAGGTAGCCGTTTGGGTAGCTTCTGCATTAGTACCTGTATTAAGTACCTTCACTACATAAGGTGCCGTACCGCCTGTACCCAACGTTACCGTTATCTCTGCTAAATCAGCTGCTGTACAGCCCATTTGCTTAGTGATAGTCGCTGTTGATACTAATGGGTCTACCTTATCTATCGTAAAGGCTTGGGTAGCCACACAACCTCTGGCATCAGTTAAGTAGGCTACATAGTTGCCTGCCGCCATTGCCGTAGTACTAGTTTGTACCACATTAGCCGCATTGCGTATTACCAGCGTATGCGAAGTAGTACCTACATAATAATCAGCTGGGGTGATGATTACCGAACCGTTATCTTCACCACAAATAGCCTTAGTAGTAGTAAAGGTACTACTCAAAAAGCGTGGTGGGTCGTAGCTGATGCTCACATAGCGCTCTCTTCTACATTCACTGCCGTCTGGCTTATAGCTTACCGCAAACTGTACTATAGTACTAGTTGCTGTAGGTACTGCTATTGACACTGAGGCACTAGTAGTACTGCTAGCTATATGAGTAAAGGTAATTCCTCCGTCTATGCTATAGCTAAACTCTTTTGGTAGAGTAGGTACTCCTCCTGTTACCGATAAGTCAAAACTTTGCGTACTGCCATTGCAGCTCGCATACAATGGGGTTGTAGGCGATACCTGTAAGCTAAGCGGTGCATATATCTCTGCCGATACCGTTGTCTGACAACCATAACCATCAGTTAGCGTAAAGGTATGAACGCCTACCTCTAAAGCATCTGGGTAAGTGTAGATATTACTATTGAAAGTATAGGTGTTACCGCCCGCACGTGTTACCTTATAGCTTGTTCCATTAGCACTAATAACCGTTAGTACTATCTTCTTCTCATCACCCGTGCTGTAACACATCGATGTAGGCTCTGCCGACACCGTAAGAGTTTGCATTCCATCTATTATCACTGTAGTCTCTGTACTACAGCCATTCTTGTCTTTTACTACTAAAGTATAAGTACCTGCCGGTATATCGCCTATCTCTTGTGGATTAGGCGTAGCGGTCGCTGGTACAAAGCTAGGCGTTACTGACACTAACTGATACTGATACCCTTCCGTATTACCGCCCGTAGCCGATACTTTTATCTTAGCTTTTCCTCCATTAAGGCAAGTTACACGCTCCATTAGCACCACTGATGGTACTATTGGGGTAGGTTCTCCTATCTTGTACTCTACTGTACCTATACAGTTCGATTGGCTCGCGTCTTGTATCTGTACGCTACCGCTCTGGGTAGCCCCCAAGCCCGTGATAGTAAATACTCCCTGAGCATCAAGGGTCGTTGGTGTCCAAGTAAGAGTAGAGGTGTTAATATCTATTACTGCGTATTTTATATTTACCGATGGCGCATTAACTACCCGTATACGCACCTGTCCATCAGCTGCCCCTATACAGCTCACATTCTTCTCTGCTCCGTATTTCTCTACGCGCATCTGCTTGTTAGCCTCTATGTTGATAAGCTGTGTTACCTTCAATTCACAATAAGTAGTCGCTTGCGATACTTTCACATTATCAAGCGCAAAGTCACTACCCAAAGCAGCATAAGAGTGTGAAGCTGAGCTGAGGATTTTTATTTGTATATTGTTATTTGTAAAGCCTGTTACTTCTGCTGCTGTAAAGGTAACGCTTAAGTTCTTCCAGCTCGCTCCGTTAGTTACTGCTCCTAAAGGTTTGGTTATAAGGGCTGTACCATCGGCCTTGCAAAGCGCTACTCTAAACTGTGCTGGTACCCCTGTGCTGGTAAGTAAGCTCACCGCATCCACACTCACCGTAAGCGGCGTATTAAGAGCCACTCCCGATAAGGTGCGTTTGTACGCTACCTCGCCATTACCATTACCTGCTACGGCTAAGTATCTACCGCCCGTAGGGTCTGACGGTATCGTCCAACCCGCTTTTGCTGGTGCTTGTTTGGTAATAAGCTGTTGTCCATCTTGTAGGGTGATACTGTTTGTACCACATACTAAATCTGTATTAGCACTATCTACACAAGTATTTACATCACCTGTTCCAAAATCCTCTGTAAAGAGTACATTAGGGGTAGTTGATGAATTGGCTGGGGTGTAGTACACCGTTAGCGAGTGCGTTCCTGGCGCTAAAGTACGGTGGATAGTATTCCCTACAAGGGTTTGAGTAGCACTACCGTCTAATATATATTGGTAGGTTTGAGAAGCCGAAGAGCTTAGTGTTATCGTTACCGAACCATAGCCATTATCACAACGATATGCTATAGGACTTAAGTTCACTGTTGGCATACTGGTCATCTCTACCGTTATAGGTATGCTAACGCGGCAGTCCTTACTGTCTTTCACATAGATAGTACTGCTTCCGCCTATATAACCTACATTGGTCAGTACATAGCTTGTCTCACCATCAAAACTATAACGGTATGGTGGCGTACCTCCCGATACGTTGTTCACCGCTACTTTGTATTGGTTGTTTGCCGTATCGCAAGAGCGGTCAGCCACTACCCCTGCATACGCTCTAAGCGGTGCTTGGGTTGCTTTTATCTCTATAGGTTTCTTCACATAGCGGCAAGTTGCACTCGCTACATTCGATATCATCTCTACCTCATAAGTGCCCGCTGGTAAGCCCGTAAACAGACCGCCCCCACTGGTCTTAAACACCGGTAGTACTCTGGCTCCCGTATTATCTAACTTATACAAGTTGATAGTACGGTTGATATTCTGACTTCCTGGCGCAAATATCAAATTAATATGGCCGCTATTAGGGTTGCTCTCACATTGTATCTCTTGTGTGGCCGATACCGTAAAGCTATGTGGTAATGGTGGACTTATCACTACTTTATTAGAGTAAGCCTTCGCTCCGTTGCGCTGGTCACCTACTAAAAACTCGTATTCACCCATTTGGGTAATATTAGGCACTTCTAGCTCTACCCCCGTAGCCCCTTGACTGGCTAATTGTATACCAATAGGAGTTGATAGCAAAGCCGTAGCCTCATCAGCATATTGTTTCTGACCATCTATCTTCCAAATATAAAAACGATAAGTAGGCTGTCCAGCTTCTGCTTTTAACTGCAACTTAGCCGTGTTGCAAGAACCTTCCTTAAAGCCTTTGAAGGTTGCTGTCATCTTCATATCCGTCTGCTTGCCGATAGTCTCATTAGCCGTATACTCGCAACCTGGTATCTGTGGCGAAGTAAACTTAAAGCGGTAAGTACCCTCCGTTAGGTTTTCTATAAGACCCGTATTATCCGTCTTTATATCCGTGCGGAATAAAGTTCCATTCCTATAAATCTCTACCTTATATTGTACCCCACTCGCACTCAAATGATAAGCTACCGATCCTTGTTCAAATGGCGTCTCGTCTTTCTTATCCGATAAACTACCCGATAAGCCACCCGTAATCACCTGAAAATAGAACGCCTTATCACAGCCCGAATTCAAGAATTTCAAACGGTACAAGCCCGCCGTAGTAAGCGTAAAGGTTTTACCTGAACTTAATGTACTCCAGCAGTCGTCCGTCTTTATACGGCAGTCTGGTTGGGTCGATGCCTGTCCATTACAACTGCCATTCCAGCTTTGCCACTCATAAGGAGTATTGTTATAATCCACCGAAATAGCCTTCGAACCTCCTGTACAAAGATAAAACTGACTCGTCCAACCGCCGTCCTGTGCACAAGTAACCCCTATATTCTGCGCCTGCGCCTTTATAGGGTCTTGTATGTTCCCCACTGATATGTAATCTATAGTCTCCGTCACTGTTAAATTAACTCCGTGACAAGATTTAGTCTTTACTACTTTGTAAATGCCGGGATTTATCGGACTATACGAAGCTGTATTTGCTCCTATGATAGCTCCATTGCTATCGTACCACTGGTAAGTTGTAAATCCACCTATGGCATTGAAAGTCATAGCTCCTGCAGCACAATGTACTTCTTGACGATCGCAGCCCGAAGTATCTATAGTGGTCGAAAGGGTTGCTTCTTCAGTAATTGCAGCAGAAGGACACCCTATAGGCCCTCCTTCATAATTGAAGGATAAATCAGTTTGCAAATAATTCTCGCAAGGAGCAAAAAGAGTATTGCAATCACCTTCCACTTTTAGTGGAATACGTATTACCCGTTGAGGGTCGCCTGCCTTAAGGCTTGAAGTAGTACCATTAGCACCTATCTCAAAACGCCAGGTTTTATTGGCTGCACTATAAGCCGAAGTAGGTTGAGGATTATTCCAAGTACCATCTCCTGCCCCACTAAGGTCAGGGGCACCATTAGATATTAAGGTAGTGTTATCAGGCAATTTTACATTTATTACTGCTTTGCTGATAGTTTCAGCCCCATTATTCTCATACTTCAATTCGTAATAGAAAGGCTGATTTACTTGTACTTGAGTAATAGGATTACCTGAAGTATCTACATAACGATGCGACTTCTTAAGCTTTACTGCATTCGATTTTATCGTTATAAAAAATGTACAAGAATTTGTGTTGCCTGATACATCAGTAAAAGTATAGGTAACGGTATGAGTACCTATAGAGAATCTATCACCAGGGGTATGGGTGCGTGTAGTAGTAAGTCCTCCTAAACAAGAAGGCTCCCCTACAGGTTCTGTCCACCACACAGGAGTATCGCATCTGCCTACTGTAGCAGTAGCCGTAATATTTTGTGGACAAGGAGTTGTGATGCGAGGCATATCGGCTGGAGGCATCACTACTGTAGCTGTTTTGGTATACCAATTATTATTGCTACATCCTACCCCTGGTCGGATACGATACTCTGCTAGATAGGAAGTTGTTTCATAAATAGGTTCTGAAAAACTACTATTAATGCGATAAGGACTGGTAGTAGTTTTATTGCCATTAGTATCTAACTTAAACCATTGGATTTCGAAAATACTTTCGGGTACTCCTAACAGCTGTACAGTAGCCACATTGCCTTTGCAGAAAGGCACAGGGCGGTCTACCACCAAAGTAGGGTCGAAAGTATCTGAGACATCTAAACTGATGTACTTAGGTACTGTTTGGCAAACGTGTTTGGTTTCTATCAAATAGTGCTTACCTGGAGCTAAGCCATCAAACACGTGATAATATTTATTATCACTCTCTTGGTAAGTATGGGTTTTTATCGGTGTAGACGTAGTAGTATTAGTAGCCGTAGCACTAGGTCTTTCATAAAGGTTGAAAGTAAGTGGGAACTTCACAGCCTGCCCCGCGACATCAGCAGCAATCATATAGGTGCCCACCCCTTGGTCGCACAGCAAGGAGCTAAGCATAGGATTGAGGGGTTCGATAGGTTTAACCTCTATATCTTTTTCAAACTCGGTTATAGGTATACCAGGTTCTGTCACCCCTATATAAAACCACGTTTTATTGGGATGATATCCAGTACTATGAAGTCCTCCTGACCCAATCAGTTTGAGTTTGTATTTCCCAGGTAGCAAATTGATGAATGAGCCATTGAAAGGATTAGTATTTCGAATGATAGGCTGTCCTACAAAGGTACCGTTATCATTATATTTTTGCAAAGAAATATTAAGGTTAGTATGAGAAAATCCTCCATTGCTTTTGTATACCATTTCGGCTACATTACAGTCTTTTTTGAAGGACAATTTTTCAGACTGATATTCCGTTTTTAAGAGGTCGTACTCGCGGGTGGTAGATCGCCCGCAGGCATCGGTTACCTTTATACGGTAGCGCCCTGCTGGCAAGTTAGTATAGCCCATAGGAATCCAGTTACTACTTGCACTGTTAAACGATTGGGAGAGGGTAAGAGGGAAGGTAATAGTACGACTTTGTGTAGCTGTTAAATGCCCTACTTGAGGAGTATAAGTCATTGTTTTAGTACCATCAGCAGGTTCTACCTCTAGCTTTAAGGGACTTACAAATTGGTTTGAAAGAAAGCGTATCATAAAAGCGCCAGTGCCCTCGTGTATACCATAAAGAGGATTGTAATAATCCCATATTTTTTCGATAGAAGGCAGAGAAGGATTGGGGTAAAATATTCTAATAACTCTTGTACAAGTTTCAAAACAGTTATTAGTATTTTTATAGGTAATTCTATAATATCCTTCGCCTACTGTTGTTAGATAAATACGGCGGTGCGTCCATCGTGCTTGTCCTGGGGCAGCAACAGCGGCATCGGTCATAGGCACTGGAGTCCAAGGTCCGGAAGCTGAAGCACCTTTTTCGAGCGTAAAGTGCTCCATTTTTTCAATATCTGTCTTATAAGGATCTTGGAAATACACATAATAGCGATAGGTTCCCCCTTGGGTAACATTAGGCATTTCTCGGTATGTGCCATCAAGAATAGAATAAAAGAGGCTCAATTCTCTAGTTGTACCAGTAGTACATCCGACAGGTATTCCCATATTATATGACCCATTAGCAACAGAAAACAAGCGATTGCTTGCGCAAGTAGCAGGATCAACCTGTTCGTTGAAGCGTACGGTTTCTTTGATAGTATTTTGTCCGCCTTTGATAGTAATTTCTAAAACATCGCCTTTTTGAATAATATGATCTCTTATATGATAGCGGTTATTATCAAAAGTACTTGAAATATCGAGTGTTTTTCCTATTTTAGTAGGGTCAGTAGAGTCTAAAAAACGTACTACAGCAGTACCAGGTAGTCTAAAATAATTCAATAAAGCGTTTACGTTAGGAGCACCTTGGTATAGAGGAGTATTATCTTCTAATTTTCTAATTATAAAAGAAGCTCTGTATTTACCGCAACTAGTATCACTCACTATCATCTCTCTATAATCATACATTTTAATTTTGAGACACTCAGGTGTTTGTACTAAAGCTGGTACTTGAATAGGTAGTCTGCGCGTTTCGCCACAATTATCTCCAGTAGTAGTCACGTCCTTAATTTGGATTCTCAGTCTTTGTCCTGCAGTAATAGGGTTAGTAGCGGTACCGCGTACCTCAATATAGTTATTGCCAGTAGGTCTTGCAAACCTTTGAGTAGGCAATAGCACATTTTCACCAGCATCATCAAGGATGGTTACATCAAAAGGACCTCTACCTCCGTTAGGGATGCGAAAGCGCACCCCTCCTTGTTGGTTGCAAGTAGGAGCCAATCCTTCTAACCCTTGTATATTCATCGGTTTATAGCTATTAGCAATAGTAACAGAGCGTTCTACTATAGCCCCCGTCATAGCATCGCGCACTATGACTTGGTAGGTGCCTGACTCTAAGTTTTCTAAGGTATGCTCGGCTGTTCCTCCTGCTGCTACAGGATATGGAGTCATTTTATAAACTTCATTATCCTTTCCCATTCCTTTGAATTGGACGATAAACTGCCCGCTTGAAGGTTTGCAGGCGGTGGGGTAAGGACTTTTATTTTTAGCGGTTACTTTGATAGCATTATCAGCATAACAGCTTCCGATGATAGGAGTTATTTGCACATCGATACAATCAACTCCTTGGGCGAAACTAAGCCCAGAAAAAAACAAAAATAAAATTGCTGTAAGAAACTTTTTCATTGTATTTATTTACACAAATAGTGCTACAAAAGTAGTGTTTTTTTTCATATCCACCAAAAACCGCAACAAACTCTTGTAATACTTTTTGTTAAAAAAACACATCCAACTCATTATCAAATAGTTACACAATGTTAAACTACTGTTAATATTAGTCATTAGCATTTAGCTCTTAGCACCCCCCATTAAAACCTAAAACCTATACTAAAGATATACCTACACTATAGGAACACTATAGGAACACCGAAGGTTCCCCTTTATCACGTCTCACCTGTCCCAACCCTCTCAGCCTTCTCAATCGAAATTAAAAAAAATTAACCATTAATAATTGATAATTAATAATTATTTCGTATCTTTGCCACGACTTACACCAAACAACACATTTGCACCGTATTTTTTAACCTTATCATATTGAAAATTAACAGTATATGACAACATTAGTAATATTAGCGGCTGGTTTAGGCAGTCGTTTTGGTTCCGACAAACAGTTAGAAAACATACATAATGGCAATGCTCTCTTCGATTATGCTATCTACGATGCTCTAGAAGCGGGTTTTGATAACATAGTGCTTATCATTCGTCACGAAATAGACGATTTGGCACGTCAACACTTAGAAAACCGTTTTGCCGGAGTGCCTATTACTTACGTGTATCAAGATGATTTCAATCCTAAAGGAATAGAACGCAAAAAACCTTGGGGTACGGGGCACGCTATGCTATGTGTAAAAGACTTTGTAAAAGGGGCATTCCTTATCGTAAATGCTGATGACTACTACGGAAAAGAGGGGTACCGCCTAATGTATGAGGCTCTTAACTCAGAGAAAGAAAAGACTTTCTTCTCAGGTGGGTATCTGCTCAAGAATACGCTTAGCGAAAATGGCACCGTATCACGTGGTATCTGCCAAGTAGATGAAAACCACCACTTGCTGTCTATCAACGAGGCTACCAAGTTGCGCAAATTAGATGAGCACACCGCCATAGACGAGGAGACAAACACTCAATATCCGCTAAGCACTTATGTATCAATGAATTTCTGGGGCTTCACTCACGAGGTATTCGAGATAGCCGAACGCTATTTTGCTGATTTCGTAGCAGAGAACAAAGAAAACCCTAAAGCCGAGTTTTACATTCCAATGGTTGTACAACATGCTATCAAAGACTACGGTTACAAATTAGAGGTACTGCCCAACCACGACACTTGGTTTGGTATGACGTACCACGAAGATTTAGCACTCGTACAAAACGAGATACAAAAGCTAGTAGATAAAGGCGCCTATCCAGACAGATTTTAAATGCAATAACAACTAAAAACATAAGAATTTAACAACTAATTATTTATAAGAATGAAAGAAATAGCCAATCAATTCATCTTAGAAGGAGACATCCTTTCTATTGAGCCTTATGGCAATGGGCATATCAATCGCACTTATTTAGTAAAAACTAGTGCTAACAACTATATCCTACAAGGGATTAACAGCAATGTATTCAAAACACCTCTTGCTATTATTGCCAATATCGAATTGCTGTGGGAAACACAGCCCAATAACCACATTATCCTGCCAATGATGCCTACCCAAAAAGGGGGGCACTCAGTAACTGCTGATGAGGTAGTATGGCGTATCTTCCCTTTTGCTGAAGGCTACACTTCATACGAATTCATAGAAGAACCTTGGCAAGCTGAAAAGGCTGCTAACGCCTACGCTACCTTTATGAAAACGTTTGCTAACATTGACACTTCGCGATTGCAAGCTACTATTCCTAACTTTCACAACGGGCATTTGCGCTTTCAACAGTTAGAAGACGCTCATAAGCAAGCCACTTCTGCTCGCAAAGAAAAAGCTAAACACCTCTACGAATTTGCCCAAGAACACAAAGTTATCTTCGATCTTATCCAAAAAGAAGTAGACGAAAAACGCATTCCGATACGCATCACTCACAACGATACCAAAATCAACAATGTACTTATCAATAAAGCGAACCCTGATGATTTTAGAGTTATCGACCTCGACACGGTAATGCAGGGTATCCTACTATACGATTTTGGCGATATGGTGCGCACCTCTGTTAGTCCTACTGAAGAAAACGAAGCTGATGATAGCAAAATAGTATTTAACACAGACTTCTTCGAGGCACTCTGCAAAGGATTTTCGGTGATGAACCCTGTAATGACAGATTCAGAAAAAGCGCATATAGTAGATGGAGCTAAGTATATGATTTTCATCATCGGTATCCGCTTCCTCGCTGATTATTTTAACAACGACATCTATTTCAAAACATCTTATCCTGAAGAAAACTACATCAGAGCGCGCAATCAGTTTGTGTTGCTACAACGTTTAGAGGATAAAGAAGCTGAATTAAGAACTATTGCAAGAAAATATTTTAAATAAACTTTTAGTTATTAGTCGCTTTCTAAGGACTAACGACTATGGACTAAAGACTAAAAAAACAATAATATGAAACCACTAGAACAAAAGTTTAAAGAAGTATTCGGCAAAGATGCTGAACAACAATTCTTCGCCCCAGGACGGGTGAACCTAATCGGCGAACACACCGACTATAACGGCGGTAACGTGTTCCCTTGCGCTATCGACAGAGGTACTTACGGATTGGTAAGTAAACGCGCTGACCGTACTTTCCGTATGTATTCTGAAAACTTTGCCGACCTTGGTGTAATGGAGTTTACCCTTGATGAATTGGTAAACGACAAAAAACACGATTGGGCTAACTATCCTAAAGGCGTGATTAAAATGTTTGTAGAAGAAGGCTTCAAAATAGACAGCGGCTTCGACTTCCTCGTATCAGGTAACATTCCTAACGGAGCGGGTCTCTCTTCTTCAGCTTCTATTGAGATGCTTACCGGCATTGTACTTAAAGATTTATTCCACCTCTCTATCGACCCTATAGCTATGGCGCTCTTGGGCAAGAAGGTGGAAAACTTGTTTATTGGGGTAAACTCTGGTATTATGGACCAGTTTGCTATAGCTATGGGCAAAAAAGACAACGCTATACTACTAGATTGCAACACCCTAAAATACGACTACGTGCCTGTAGTGCTTAAAGATGAAGTAATTGTAATCGCTAACACTAACAAACGCCGTGGTTTAGCTGACTCTAAGTACAACGAACGTCGTGCCGAATGCGATGAAGCATTAGCTGAACTACAAACTAAATTGCCTATCAAAGCATTGGGCGAACTTTCTATTGAAGAATTTGAAGCTAATAAAGACCTTATTAAGAGTCCTATCCGTCAGAAAAGAGCTAAACACGCCGTATACGAAAACCAACGCACACTAAAAGCGCAAAAAGAGCTTTCAGCAGGCAACTTGGCTGAGTTTGGTAAGCTAATGAACCAATCGCATATCTCTTTGCGCGACGATTACGAAGTAACCGGTGTAGAACTCGACACTTTGGCGGCTCTCGCTTGGGAACAACCAGGAGTAGTGGGTTCGCGTATGACAGGTGCTGGCTTTGGCGGCTGTACCGTGAGCATCGTGAAGAAAGACAAAGTAGATGACTTTATCAAAAATGT
Source organism: Capnocytophaga leadbetteri (assembly GCF_003054025.1). GTDB lineage: Bacteria > Bacteroidota > Bacteroidia > Flavobacteriales > Flavobacteriaceae > Capnocytophaga > Capnocytophaga leadbetteri. The sequence continues at coordinate 616,455 of NZ_QBKG01000001.1, read as the reverse complement.
AGGCGAGGCTTACAAAAACAAAATAGGATATGCTGCCGACTTCTACATCGCTGCTGTAAGTGAAGGCGCACGAAAACTTTAATACAAGACAAGAATGATAACCATCAACAAAAGCCTGTTCGGAACTCATAACGGACAGGCTGTCTATCAATATAGTTTGCAGAACGCGAATGGTTTTCGCGTGTCTGTACTTAGCTTAGGCGGTACTATTACCGAAATTTGCACAAAAGACAAACACGGCGTACTTAAAAACGTAGTGTTAGGCTATGCGCATTTAGAAGATTATATAGGCAATGGGGCTTACAATGGGGCTACCATAGGGCGCACTTCAGGCAGAATACACAAAGCTGCTTTCTCTATAGACGGCAAAACCTATCATCTCTACAAAAACAATGGCGAAAACTCATTGCACGGAGGTAAAGAAGGCTTCAGCAGTAAGATTTTCGAGGTAAAAGAGCTCGCTAACGGAATAGAAATGCACTATGTAAGTCCTGATGGCGAGGAGGGTTACCCTGCTACTGTCGATTTCAAAGTGCGCTATACCCTTACTGAAGATGATAGTCTGCACATCGCTTATGAGGCGGTAGCAGATGCTAAAACTTACTTAAACATCACCAACCATAGTTATTTCAACTTGGCAGGCGACTTAGAGGTAAACGGCGATGCCCAAAAGCTACAAATCGCGGCTGATAACATCTGCGAGCTGGCAGAAGGATTAATACCTACTGGCAAATACCTAGCTGTTGAAGGCACAACTTTCGACCTTCGCAAGGGGAAAATCATCAAGGAAGGTATAGCTGAAGGACACCCTCAGTTCAATATCACTCGTGCATACGACCACCCATTTGTGCTCAACCACAGCGGACTGAATGCAGCTCCTCAGTTGGTATTGCACTCTCCTGAAAGTGGTATCACTATGGAAGCCTATACTACCCAACGGGTCGCAGTGATTTATACTGGTAACTTTTTAGACGAGGTACCCGTATTTGATAAGGTATGTACTCCTCAGGAAAAACCTGCTAAGAACTCTCGTTTTGCAGGAGTAGCTATCGAAATGCAGGATTTCCCCGATGGTATCAACCAACCTAATTTCGGAGTAAAACCGCTCGAAAAAGGAGAAGTTTATAAGCACGAAACTATTTATAGGTTTAGACGTTAATAAAAAATGGATATTTACATTGAAATAGAAACCCTTATTACCTATGCAGTGCTGCATAACTTGGTAAAAAAAGAGGATCGCATACTCGTTACCAATGCGGTATTAGAGAGTATTGGTTGCGATAGTTATCGCGAGTTTACCGCTGAAGAGCAGGCACAGATAACAGCTGCCGCTCAAGCGATTACCTATCCTACAGAAGTACTCAACCGCATTGTAGAATGGGCAGCTACGCAAGGCAAACTTACTGCTGACACTATCACCTACCGCGACCTTCTAAACGCCAAGATTATGGGACAAGTATTGCCTCGCACTTCAGTGATAGCCGCCTCTTTTTGGGAAACTTACCAAAAAGACAAGGTACAAGCTACAAATAACTTCTATGAGCTAAACAAACAGAGCAATTACATTCGCACCGATAGGATTGCCAAGAATATACTATGGGAACACCCTAGCAAGTATGGCAATTTAGAGATTACCATCAACCTATCTAAACCTGAGAAAGACCCTCGCGACATTGCCGCTCAAAAAGATGTAGTAGCCACTAACTACCCAAAATGCTTGCTCTGCAAAGAGAACGAAGGCTATATGGGGCGGGTAAACCACGCTGGCCGACAAAACCTGCGTGCTATCCCTCTCAACTTGGCAGGCGAGGATTGGTATTTTCAGTACTCACCCTACATCTACTATAATGAGCACTGTATCGTCTTTTCGAGTGAACACCGCCCTATGAAGATAGACCGCGCTTGCTTTGAGCACGTGTTGAGCTTCGTAGCACAATTTCCTCATTATTTCCTCAGCTCTAATGCCGACCTGCCTATAGTAGGAGGCTCAATACTTTCACACGACCACTTTCAAGGAGGTAAGCACGAGTTTCCGATGGAAAAAGCTACTGTAAAGGAAAAAGTGCAGTTTAAAGGGTTTGAAGATATAGAAGCAGGTATCGTAAACTGGCCTATGAGTGTATTGCGATTGCGCGGCGACAAAGACCGCCTTATCGACTTAGCTGACCATATCTTGCAATCGTGGATAGACTACAGCGATGAAAGCCTTGGTATTTACGCCTATACACAAGGGGTTCGCCATAATACAGTGAACCCTGTGGCTCGCTTCAAAAATGGTCAATACGAACTCGACCTCGCTTTGCGCAACAACCGCACTGATAGTACTCACTCAATGGGGATATTCCACCCCTACGAACACCTACACAATATCAAAAAAGAGAATATTGGCATTATTGAGGTTATGGGGTTAGCTATCCTGCCAGGTAGGCTCAAAACTGAAATGGCAAGTATTAAAAAGCTCCTTGCTGAAGCTATAGCTGCAGGCAAGCCGTTTGAGAACGTATATGCACAGATGAGCAAGGACGAAGCCCTTCAAAAACACGCTAAGTGGTTAGAGCAACACATAAGCCACTGCTCTACTCCACTCACTTCTAATGGTTTAGACAGTTTTATTGATAAGGCTATCGGAGATACTTTTTGCGAAGTATTAGAAAACTGCGGTGTTTTCAAGCACACCCCAGAAGGTGAAGAAGGATTTAGGAAGTTTATAAAAGCAGTAAACAATCTTTAAGAAAATAGGGAATTAGTAAATTTGCTAATTCCCTATCTTTTTACTACTTTTGCACTTTAATTTTTTCTTTATGACAAAAAAAATACTTTTTTTAATCCTTTTATTACTGCCTATAGCAGCAGTTTTTGGACAGACACACGTATCAGGAAAAGTTATTGACGAAAACGGTTTACCTGTACCTTATGCCAATGTACTATTCCCAAAAACAACTATCGGCGGTTATACCGATGAGGAGGGGCGTTTCTCACTATATTCAGAAAAAAAACAACGCGAATTAGAGGTTTCGCTCATAGGATATACTACTAAAAAAGTACATTTAGATAAAGATAATACTAAAGGACTGGTAATTGTACTGCCCGAAGGAGAACAATTAAGCGAGGTAACCATAGTGGCTAAACCCAAAAAAGCCCTCCCTAAGAAAGAAAACCCTGCATATACAGTACTACAAGGTATTTGGAAAAACAAGAAAAAACGCGGACTGCAAAATGCTACGGCTTATCAGTACCGCAAACATAGTACTACCGAGTTGGGCGTAAACAACCTCGATACTATCTTCCTCCAAAAAGCATTAGGCAAAGAGTACGACACTATTAGACGTATACTTTCTGAGAAAAAATACAAAGAAACTTTCTCGCTGCCGATGTACCTCACCGAGAAAATAGAAAATGTATACGGCAATAATCAGCTGAATAAAAAACGAATTGATATAGAGGCTGAACGCTCGCAAGGTATTGTACAACAAGGATTTGGCTTAGAGCGTGTAAGCCAATCATTTGACGATTTCGACATTTACGACAATACTTATATGATACTCAACAAGCCTTTTGTTAGCCCATTGGCAGAGTTTGGTTATGGAGTGTATCTATACGTGTTGAGTGACACCATACAAGACGGCAACCGCTCGTTCTACCGTATCAACTTCTTCCCCCGAGACGACCAAGATTTAGCACTCGAAGGGAAGTTTGAAGTAGATACTAAAACCTATATAGTAAAATCAATACAAATGCGTACCACCCCTAAGACAAACATCAATTTGGTACGCGGTCTCTCTTTTGAGAAGTATTTTAGCATACAAAATGACAGCATCTACCTACCCGAACGCGAAATTCAGGAGGGCGATTTTACTCTTTTGACTAAAAAAGATGAAGAAAAAGGATTATATGTGAAAAACAACATCTCTTTCTCTCATATTATCCTCAACCAGCCCAAACCTGCTACCTTTTACGACCAACAAGTAGTAAAAATATCAAAAAACCAGTTCAAAAAAGAAGATAGTTATTGGGACACCCATACTATCGGTGGAACTGACTTAACAAAAACTAAGCGACTTATAGCTGAAGTAGGCGACAATAAGCGCATCAAAATGATAGGCGACCTGACCGACATCGTAACCTCTGGCTACATACCCATAGGTAAGTATATGCAGTTTGGGCGTTTCTGGCAAGCCTTCTCAAGCAACAACGTTGACGGACTGCGCTTGCGGGCTGGCTTCCGCTCGTTTATTTCTACTGACGACCGTTTTCGCACCTATGTATACGGAGCTTACGGACTAAAAGATAAACTTTTTAAATACGGAGTTAGCGGCAAATACCTTATTTCTTACCGCCCGCGCATCGGTATCGGGGCTGCTTACCAAGATGATAACCTACAGTTAGGTAGCTTCGTGATGCATGATGACACCAATTTAGATTTCGAAAAGACCACTAACTTCATCATTGCAAGGGGCGAAAACTACTATCTGACACGCAATAAGAAGATACAAGGGGTTATCAACTACGATATAGCAGCTAATATACGGCTTTCGGTATTTGGCACCTACCAAAGTTTATCTTCCGCTAGCGAAGAGAACTTCTTGATAGCTTATCGCAATCCCAAAACAGGCGATATACTGCGCGATTATGACAATTTTTACACCGGCACCGAACTGACTTTTACCCCTGGTAGAAAGGTATTCGGCTATGGAGTAGAACAACGCTACGGCAAAAAGCTGTTTTCTACCTATACTCTCAAATATACTAAAGGCGTAAGTGGTATTAGCCATAGTCAGTTTGATTATGACAAGGTACAAATATTAGCAAGCAAACCTATACCTATGTTTGGCTACGGCATACTACACGCTAACCTCGAAGCTGGAAAAGTATTGGGCACTGCTCCTCTTATTGCCCTTGCTCCTACCCCAGCTAACCAGTCGTACTCTACAGCTAAAAACACTTTTGCACTGCTTGACTACTACGATTTTATCACTGATACTTATATTAATGGCTATTTTGAACATCATTTTGATGGCTTTTTGTTCAATAGGGTACCGTTCCTACAGAAAACACGCTTTAAGAGTCTCCTTTTCGGTAGATTTGCTTACGGAACACTCTCAGAAAAGAATAAGACAGCTAATATGAGTAATATAGTGTTCAACTCTCCTGAAAAGCTGTATTGGGAATACGGTTTTGGTATTGAAAATATCGGTTTAGGCAACTTCCGTTTTATACGGTTAGACTTTGTATGGCGCAGTGATTTCAACGATGTTAATGGGGTACGTAACCCTAAATTCGGCATACGCTTAGGCATAGAACCATCTTTTTAATGATTAATGATAAATGACAAATAGTGAATTAACAAAAAAACTGATATTATTAGGAGAGTTATTCAATGATACCGAGCGATTCTCAGCTATATTTGCACAGGCTGAGCAGCAAAACAGTTGGTTTACACAGCATAACTTAACTTTTGCTCGCACCACTTGGGCTACAACGTTATCAGAAGCTAATATAAAACGATGGTTATCGGCTTATAAGCTATCCGAACCACAAAATGTAAAGAAAATATTGCTGATAATGGCCGGCAATATCCCCTTAGTAGGTTTTCACGACCTACTATGCGTATGGGTGTCAGGCCATAAAGCGGTAGTAAAACTTTCGTCGGAAGACAAACTACTACTCCCTTTTATAGTAAAGCAACTAAGAGACCTAATACCTGAATGGGCAGAAGCTGTAACCTTTTCAGATGAGAAAGTAACTGACTTTGATGCAGTAATTGCTACAGGAAGCAATAATACAGCGCGCTATTTTGAATACTATTTCGGCAAAAAGCCTCATATCATCAGAAAAAATAGAAACTCTGTAGCTGTACTTACTGGCAAAGAAACCCAAGAGGAGCTCACTGCCTTAGGAAAGGATATCTTTCAGTACTACGGACTTGGCTGTAGAAGTGTTTCTAAACTATTTGTACCCGAAAATTACTCTTTTGACGCTTTTTTTCAAGCTATTTACACCTATCGGGATATTATTAACGAACAAAAATATGCCAACAACTATGATTATAACAAGGCTGTATACCTAATGAGCTTATATAAGCTACTCGAAAATGGTTTTCTAATATTAAAAGAAGACAAGAGTTATGCTTCACCCATAGCTACCTTGTTTTACGAGTATTATACCGATACAGAAGCTCTGAAAAAACAACTCATTACCGATACCGAGCAAATACAATGTGTAGTAGCAAAAGGATTACTACCCGATGAAATAGCTTTCGGAAATACACAAATCCCCCAGTTATGGGAGTATGCTGATAATGTAGATACACTAAATTTTCTTTCAAATTTGGAATAAAAGAGTAAAATGACAGAAAAGAATCTTTAAGTAAATAATATTACAAAATACTGATAATCAGATTTATATAAAAAAATAAGAAAAAAATATTTAATTTTTTCACTAAAAATGTTGCAGGAATAAAAAAAAGTCGTACCTTTGCAACCGCATTGAGAGAAAAATGCATTGCTAATAATAAGCAGATTGAAAAAATTAAGGTCCGTTCGTCTAGGGGTTAGGACGCAAGGTTTTCATCCTTGTAACAGGGGTTCGATTCCCCTACGGACTACAAATAAAAAATGTCTTTTATACAACTTTATTTTTAGTTGAATAATTAAGGTTAAGGTCCGTTCGTCTAGGGGTTAGGACGCAAGGTTTTCATCCTTGTAACAGGGGTTCGATTCCCCTACGGACTACAAAATACAATATTTCGAAAAGTATCTGTAAAAAGATACAATGATAAAAATAAAATAGTAAGGAAAAATGGCAAACCATAAATCAGCGTTAAAAAGAATTAGAAGAAACGAAGCAGCTCGTTTACGCAATCGCTATCAACACAAAACAGCACGTAATGCTGTTAGAAAACTACGCGCTTTAGAAAATCTAGAAGAAGCTAAGGTTCTTTTCCCTAAAGTAGTTTCTATGATTGATAAACTTGCTAAGAGAAATATTATTCACGCTAATAAAGCAGCGAATTTAAAAAGCAGTTTAGCTAAGCACTTAAACAAATTAGCTAAGTAGTCATTTAGGTTTTAGATTTATCACTGATGCCAGATTTATGTAAGTAAGTCTGGCTTTAGTGTTTTAATGAAAATAGTAGAATATGAAAAACAAAGCTTTTAAAGTAGGTCTTCTACTTTTAGTAGCAGGCTTAATATCGTGTGATGGAAGCCAGCAGACCTCTGACAATATCCCTACAGAACATAAAGTAAAATCAGTTGATTTTAAAGAGCTAAAACTAACAGAGCTCACACCAAAAGCTCAGGAAGATTTAAGGCAATGGAAAAACTTTCAGTCATTAATGCAGATCATCATATCAATGGCGCCTAACAAGATAAAAAACACTGATGCTTTAGTGCTTTCTAACCCTGACAGCTTACTCATTTACAGCCGTCTTCACCCTATTAGTTCTAAAACAGAAAGTATAAATACCTTAGTAGAACGCGACTGGCGTACTCCACCTAATAGTATAAAAGACACTGTTTTTAGAGTAGAAAAAATAAAAGAAGAAGGAAAGGCTTTTCTACAATGGCGACGTTTTTTAGTAGCTAATATACCTTATACATTTTCAGTAAGTTCTAAGAAAATAAACTACCCTCACCTCAATTTAGTATTTTCTGAAGGAGAGAAAGAAGAATTAAGCACCCAGTTAGCACTTGACACACTTTCTCCTCTATCTGCTAATGTAAAAAGAAGAGCTTTAGTAGACGATTGGAAAGAATTTGAAGTAGCATTTTCCCCTAAGAAGACTGGATACTACAATATTCAGCTATCATTAGATGAAGAAGCAAAAGCGAATGACAATGTGATTTTATATCGTCCAGTACTCGAATTAGCTGCTAAAAACTTCCAGAAAGTAAGTCAATATTCTGACAAAATAATAGGAGAAAACTCAAGAGTAGAAAGTTCTTATTACTCAGTATATTTTTGGCTTACACAGATGCAAGATACTTTACAAGAATTGCTGAGTGACACTTTCCCTGAAAGAATCGATATTCCTAGTATAAAAGCTCGTTTTAGGCTCTTTCAGACAGAAATCAAATCATTAGCAGACAACGTTAAAAACAACCCTGATTTTAAAGAAGAGACCATTAAAAACAATATTAATCTTTTAGAAGATACTTTTAATAGTATCATCTCTCATATTAATAAGATTTACAACAATGATTTGGATGAACGTATGCGCTATATAGATACCAATAACGAATAATTGTCAGTATTTTATAAAATAAAAGCAAGCACTATTTTCGTAGTGCTTGCTTTTATTGTTATCTGTATAGGGTAAAGTGTCCCATATACTCTTGTCGGTCATCATCTTCGTGTGTGCGCAGTATATACCAATAGTCTCCTGATGGCATCTCTTTGCCTTCATAACGACCATCCCATACCTGACCCGAACGAAGTGTCTTTATATAACGTCCATAACGATCGTAAATATCTACCGTTAAGTTAGGATAACTGCGGTATATATCAGGATCCCAACCGTCATTCTGTCCGTCACCATTAGGGGTAAAGAAATCCGGCGGTACCGACTTCATATACTCCTTCTCTATCGTAAGTGTAGAACTACAATTATTAGCATCTATAGCCTCCACTACTACCAACTTAAAGATACGTCCATTCACCACTCGACTCGTTGGGTCTGTTGGCTTAAGCATATATTCGCTCTCTCCATTCTCATAACTGCCATTGAATGTTATAGAATAAGGTGTATCTCCCTCTCGTGGATTACCTCCTACTACTTTCACTCTAACCTTGTTGATTTCGCGTGGATCTGTCTTATCTAATATCTCTAAGCCCGGATAACGCGTTACACTTACCGTTCCTGCCAAGGTACTTGAACATAGAGAGGTCATTCCTAATGGTCGATAGAATATCGTTATCGTATATATCCCATTGTTCTCTATATTTCTTGTCCTCAACACTTGTAGATTACCGTCTACATAACCCACAAACGGTTTAATAGGCTCTCCGTTTATAGAGTAAGAAAGTGTCTGTGATGATATCAGCCCATCGCTGTTATCTCTAGCAAGCGTTATCTGTATATATGGATTTGAGCTTGTTGTAGATACTGTCGAACATTCAAAACCTACAGTAGCTGTTGCTTGCAGACTAGGTGCTGCTGCTATCGTTATATTTTGGGTTTGCGGACAGTTGCCATCTCTAAAGACTAAGCTATAAGCCCCTGGCGCCATATTAGTACGCGATACCGTCGTGCCTGTTGCTATACCCATTCTGGTGTCTATCACATTACCTTGTGAGTCTTTTAGCTCATAGCTATAAGGAGCGCGTCCTCCTTGTATCATAAACTCAAGTTGTCCATCTGATTGCTGATAGCAAGTTTCTGTCACTGTCTTCACTACACCTAATTTCAATACATCTGGCTCTTCTATAGTGATACGCTCACTAACTTCACAACCTATTACAGCATCTTTCACTTGGATAGTATACTGTCCTTTAGGTAAGTTCACAAACATATTAGTACCACTAAATGTACCTGCCTGTGGCGTAATACTATAAGTATAGCTACCCGTTCCTCCTGTCACGTTTATCTGTACCTTACCATCTATCTCTCCATAACAAGTGATATGGGTCACACTTACCGTCTTACTAAGCGGTGCGTAGTTCTCTACATTTACAGTCAGTGTTTGTACACAGCCTCCTTGGTGTCTTACCGTAATAGTATGTACTCCGGCTGTTACTGAGGTAAAGTAATTGCTTGCTTGTGCTACCCCGTCTAAAGCAAAGGTAGTTTGCGCTGCTACATCTGTATTTACTCTCACTCTAATAGCATTGTTCACACTATTCGATGGACAGCTGTATTCTACTGTAGCTGTTGCTTGTAGGTCTACTCCACCTTTTATGGTTATCGGATCACTTTCAGTGGTACAACTCATAGCATCTTTTACTTTTATTATATAAGTACCCGATGCTAAGCCTGTATACAAGGTCTTACCTAGATACCAATTAACTCCACCATCTATAGAGGTACTGTAGGATTGGGTGCCTCCAGTAATAGTTACTGATATAGTTCCGTCATTAGCACCATAGCAAACCTCATCAGTCTGTCTATCTATTCGTACTCTGATCAAGTCTGGCTCTGTAATTTTGAATATCTCATCTCTATGGCAGCCATTAGCATCTTGTATCCTCACTACATATTCTCCTGGTGCTAATTTCTCAAACACACCGCTCTCTACTACCCTATCAAAACGTGGGCTAATAGCGTACACTATCGTACCAGTACCGCCCTCAGCCGTTACAATTATCTTACCATCTTTCTCACCTTTACAAGTAACGTTGCTCACCGTACTGGTTACTGATATAGCGTCTGCTTCTCTTATATCTATCTGAGAGCTATTATCCTCGCAGTCTACACCACTCTTCACTTTCACAAAGTAAGTACCTGTAGCCAAGCCACTAAACGCCCAGTCGGTCGCATTGATTTGTGTAGCCGAGATAGTCATTGCTGGAGCTATTGGATTGCCGTGGTGCAAGCTATATTGATAGCCCCCTACACCACCCGTAGCCGAGAAGGTTATACGTGCTGTAGCTTCTCCATTACATTTCACAAACGCATCAGCGGTATTTACCGTTAAGCTTACAGGTTGTACTGCTACTACCTCTACTTTGTTAGATGCTGCTGATGGACAACCATTAGCATCTTGTACATAGAACTCATAAGTACCCGGTGGCAATGTAAACAAGTTATTAGTAGTAAATGTGCCGCTTGTACCTTGTCGGTATTGGTAGCTACCACTACCGCCCGTAGCCGTTACTTGTATCGTAGCCTGTGTTTGTAAGCAGGTCGTTGGACTTACTATCGAAGCCGTCACTTTTATTTCCTGTGGCTCATCTATAGTTACCGGTATGGTCAAGTCGCAGTTCCAACCGTCCACTATCTTCACCTTATACTCTCGTGCATCAAGCCCTGTAAAGGTCGTACTGGTTTGCGCTCCGTAAATTTGCGCTCCTCCTACTTCCCACAGTTCGTACGTGTAGTTACCACTACCGCCTGTAGTACCACTTACCGTAATGCTACCACCTCTTTCACTGAAGCACTTCACATCAGTCTTAGTTACTGTTGCTGCTATAGGAGCTGGTGGACTCATAACTTGAGTTACACTAGTCTCACAGCCATTTTGGTCTTTCACCCATACAGTATAGGTTTCTGATACCAAGCCTTCAAACACTGAAGTGCTGCTATAATTACCATATACACTATGTGCTGCTGGCGTTGGCGTACCTACTGTTAAGCGATACTCATAATTGCCCCAGCCACCGGCGGCTGTTACCATAAAGCTACCTGTTTGTCCGCTACCACATTTTATCTGGTTCGTTATCGTTGTACTTGCCGTTAATGCTGATGATGGACCTGATAAAGTAGCTAAGGTAGCGGTTTTTGTACAATATGGGTACTGTGTTTCTGTTACCTCTACATAGTACTTACCTGCACTTAAACCTCCTATAGGTTGGGTTCTCGGGTCACTTGTATCATTTCTACCTGCTGTAGAACTTACTACCTCTACTCCGTATTCATTTACTACTCTAAAGGTATAGTTGCCCGCATAACCTCTCATCGATAATGTCAACTCACCATCATTGCCCGCTGCACAAGTTACCGGTTTGGTTTGTGCCGCACTTATCGATATATTATCGTAATTAGCTATTCCGTAGTTTACACTATCATAGCAACCCGTAGCACTGTCTGTTACGGTTACTTCGTAATAACCTGGCGCAGTAAAGGTTACTGATACTACACTCACCCCTGAGGTTACTGTATAGATACTTGGCGTAGTTGTACCTCCTGTCACTCTCACTATATAGCCCTGATTAGAACCGCCTTCTATAGTAAAGTCTACCGCTTCTAGCCCTTGACAATCTATCGGACGGGTCTGTTGTGCTTTAATAGCTGTAATCCGTTTTAGCGGTGGTATTACCGTTGGACTGTTTACACTATTAGCAGTACAGCCATTAGCATCTCTTACATATACTACTACCGTTTGAGTGTAGCTACCGTTGCTGCTGATACTTACTACACTGCTATTTGTATAGCCTGTAGTGCTGGTGCTTTGTCCGTCAAACACTTCAAAATTATAAGTGTAAGTACCTGTAACTCCACCCGCAGCTATCGCTTGTACGATTGCCTGACGTGCCTGATTATTCGTATCGCAGCTAAAGTGGGTTGTTACCGTTGTACTGCTCACTACCAACTGTGCAGGCTCTGTAATAGTAATAGTTTGTGACGATTGACAAGCTCTTGATGAATATACAGTTACCGTATATACCCCTGCTTTTAGTCCCAATATAGAGAAGTCCTTAGGCGTTGTATTTACCGTTTCGGTTCTTGTTATAAAGCCTCCAGCTCCTTCTATCTGTATCACATAATCTGTCTGTGTTTGTGTACCTGGTATGGTTACGTCTATCCTACCATTATTACCTCCGTGACAGCCTACATTAGTTTGGGTGTAAGTAAAGGCTACCGGTACAGCTGGCGTTACCTCTATTGTAGTGGTTACTATAGCACAAGCTGTCTTGTTGTCTTTCACTCCTACTATATAACTACCTGCTGGCACTCCTATAAATACTGGTATAGTGCTTACTGTTGTAGTACCACCACCCGATGGGGTAAGCGTATAGGTGATACTATTACTACCTCCTTGGTGGGTCACACTCAAGGTAGCTCCCGTAGGACTCGCACAAGTTACCTCTTTGACTATCTGTACTTGTACATTGCTGATCGGCTCGTGAAGTTTTCCTGTCGCTAATGTTAGCGTTGCCGGACAACCCCAACTATCGCTTACCACTACCTCGTAGTTACCAGCTCCCAGACCGGTAAAGGTTCGTGTACTCTGTGGTATACCTTCCTTCACTCCGTCTTTTATCAGTTGGTAAGTATAATTCACTCCATCACCTCCTGTTATAGTCGCTACGCTTATCTCTCCAGTACCTGCCACGCAGTTCTCTTGAGTAACCGTTAGCGTACCGCTAATAGGTGTTGGATTATTCATCGTGATGCTCGCTACTAATAGCGGACAGTCTTTCCTCAAATTATCTCGTACCCATACATAGTATGTGTCTGATACCAAGCCGCTCTTATAGGTGGTCGTCGTCCACGCTCCTGAGGCTGTTGGTGGTGTTATAGTCGTACCAATATGGTATTGATAGCCTCCCCAGCCGCCACTTACATTCTCTATGCGTATCTCTCCATCATTATTACCCGATACGCAGGTAATTGATCGTACGCTCGTCGTAGCGGTAAGAGTTTGTGTCGGACTCTCTATACTAAACCTTTGTACTTGTTCGCACAATGTTTGTTGGTCTTTTACCGTTACTGTATAAATACCTGCTGCTAAGCCCGAGATATTAAACTTAGTATTTGTACCTGCAAACATAGGTGACGGATTTATCGTTCCTCCTGATGGAGTTACCGATACCTGATAAGTATGCAAGCTATCTAAGCCCTCTAAGGTGAAGGTAGCCGTACCATCTGAACCACAAGCTATATTCCGTGTCTGTACATCTACTATCCTAAAGGTATTAGGATCAGGTGATATATAATCATATGATACTATACAACCCGTATTCTTATTACCTATCCAGAACTTATGGGTTGCATTAGGCGTTACCGTAAAAGTATTGCCTGTCTGCCAAGGCGCTGTGCCTATCGCTACCGTTGGGGCTGTCGCTCCCTCATAGTAGTAGATAACCCCTGCTCCAAATGGCAACACGCCATCTTTAGTCATCGTTAGGGTAACAGTTGCTACCTGACAAGTAGTTGCACTTACCACCTGTAAGTTAGCCACATCTATGCGTTCATAAGGCACTATAGTCTTAGTAACGCTCGTATAACAGCCTGAAGCATCTCGTAGCGTAATAGTTACTACCGAACCCTCTGCTATCCCTAAGGTATAAGTGTTGCTATATACTTTATTACCATATGCATCTTCAAACTCTATCGTACGTGTGCCCGTACCTCCTGCTATAGCAGTCGGTGGTACTACTATCTTAGCCTGATTAGTCTGACCGTTATTACCACAAGCAAACTGGTCTACCTGTATAAGCGTAGCACTTAGCGTTAAAGCAGGTGGTGTACCTACCCTAACTACCGTTGTAGTACTACAGCCACTATCGTTATTTTTAACCGTTATCGTATACACGCCTGCCTCTAAATCCTTGGCCGAACGTGTACCCAAATTCCATCTCGGTGCCGTTACCGGACCTGAAGGCCCTGCAATACTGGTATAGATGTAATTACCACTACCCAACTCTACTATATTCATAGAGCCGTCTGTACTTCCAAAGCAAGTTACCGACTGAGTACTTACTTTTATCTCTGGATAAGAAGGTGAAGCCACCGAAACTACTACTATCGTAGGTGAACAGTGCAACTGACCATTATCTTTTATAGTTACCGTATAAGTACCCGGTGTATTTCCTATAGGCTGTACAGCTTCTGAGGCTGTACTGCCTGTTACTGGTAAAAATGTGCTACCTGTATAAGTCGTACCACTCGGTGGAGTTATATTATAAGTATAATTACCCGAACCTTTGTCTACTCTAATGGTTATCTCAGCATTAGTACCAGTAACACAGCCTATCAATTTGCTCACCCGTGCACTCGCCTCTAATGGATCGTGTACCGTTAGCGTTTGTGTAGCCTCACAGCCCGTATTCTTCTCACGTACTACCATCACATAAGTACCTGCTGATTCATTCGCAAATACATTGGTAGTTGTCCAAGTAAGACCTCCGTCCTTAGAATATTCGTAGGCTGTTATATTTGTCGATGGTGCCCATATAGTTCGCTCCGTTGGCGTTACTACAAGCGTAAAGTTACCATTGCTACAGCCTGTATAGGTTACTGTATATATCGCTGGTTTAGGTTGTACTACTAGGTTGTGGTTACCTAAATCTATATCACAACCATACTGATCAATAACTTTTACCTTTACAGTTATCGTTACTGGTGCTGCTGGATAACGCAACGTATTTACATTAGGATTGGAAATATTATCACGCAATACTTGTACCCTATTATTAGCCGTCGCTATCGGGGTAACAAAAGTCGTAGGTGCTACCGGTTCAAGGGTATACGTATACTGTCCGCCCCCGCCTTGTACATTAAGCACTTCTACTACTCCCGCTGCATCACAGGTTATATTCGAACTTACCGATACTGTGCCTGTGATAGGATCTAATTGTTTTACCTTTGCATCTCGACTATACCACACACAACTACTACCATTCTTCTCTGTTACCTTTACATAATAAGTGCCTACAGGAACAATTTTAGTAAGTGTTATTAATGTTGTTGCAGTTCCCGCACTTATCATCGGTACATTCGTGGCCGAACCTCCTGGTACTGGCGGTACTATCTCCCAATCAAAATGACTACCCAGTGAAGCGGTTGAATTGCGTTTTAGCTCTACTCGTAAGCCTCCTCCTGTTCCTGCTGCACAATTAGGCGTTGCTACCAATCCTACCTGCAAGCCTAAAGTCGTTCCTGAGTACACATCGCCTGTATAAGCAGCCGTACAACCTTTGTTGTCTCTCACCATAAAGGTATGTGTCCTACCTACTTCTAAGCCTGTAAATACTGCGGTATTACTTTGCGTTGCCGAAAGTGCTGAAACCCAACTAAGACCTCCATCTTTACTAAACTGATAAGGCGCTTCCCCTTCTCCTGATGGTATCGTTACCGTAGCTGTAAAACCATTTACACCATTACAGCCATTTGCAAAGTTACCTAAATTCGTTTGTACTGTTACATTCGATAGCATATGAGGTACCTTATATGTCGATTCGGATGAACTACATATCGCTACCCCTGTAGGACCTGCCCCCTGAGCTACCGTCTTAAACTTAACTCTTATCTCTGTCCCTGGTGCAAATCCTGGCGTAATCACTGCTTGAGGTGTTGTTAGCTGTTGGTAAGCCCCGCCATTGATACTATAGTATATATCACGCAATGGCGTACCACTAATATAAGTGTTAAACGTTGTCGAACTCATCGTTAACGTTAATGGGAATAACGCCGTTGTACAAGTAGCCGTTGATGCTACCGCAAAATTACCCATCAACTCTGGTTTATCCTCTATCGTTATTGTTCGTACACTACTACAGCCAAATACGTCTTGTATTGTAATGGTGTATACCCCTGCTACCGCATTGGCTATCGTATAACTACCTGATACCCCTGTCTGAGTTTGGGTACCCGCCACTCCTGGGCGTTGTACTCCTATCTTAAACGGTTTACCTCCATTTAAGTTGGCTAATATTATCTTACCCGTTGCCGTACCTTGACATTCTGGTTGTACTACTTGCTGCGTATAAGTTGCTACCCCTACATTCTGTAGTGTTACCGTATAGGTCTTTTCGCAAAGGTCAGACTTCACTTGTACTACCCAATCTTCTGAAGGAGTACTAAAACGTGATAGTAATGTATATGTATTAGCCGTACCGTAAGGTGGTGGGGTACTGCCTGCTTTGTAGAATCTGTATTCTTTTCCATTAGCACCTCCACTTGTCAATACTTCTAACTTAGCCTGTGTACATGCCCCTTGATCAGTAACGTTTACCTTTACCGTTAGTGATGGGTAAATATCTATCGCTCTCTGAGCACTACAGCCGTATTGGTCTTTTACCGTAACGGTATAACTACCTTGACGCAAGCCCGTAAAGCTATGCGTTACACTATCTGTCGTAGGCGATACTGCTGCCGATCCGTTAAGCGATACTGTATAACCTCCATTACCATCGGCTATCTTCACTTTTATTACTCCTTGATTATCGCCCGCATAACACTCTGTAGCTTGTATTGTAAAGCTAACCGTCTTCGGAGTAGGAATAAAGTTCGTTAAATCTACCTGTTTAGAACAGCCATTCGCATCTTTTACCACAAACGAAGGTGTTCCCGTTGCTACCCCAGTAAATAATCCTGTAGTATTCGTTGCCTTAAGAGTACCTCCTACTAAATAAAAATATGTATAAGCTCCTGTTCCTCCCGTAGCCGTTACTTGTACCTTTGCAAAATGAGCATTGCTACACATCGCTGGCTCCACTATCGTAGCTGTTAAGGTTAATTCTGCCGGCTCTGTAATAGTTATTGTCCTACTTACCACACAAGTAGGTGCGCCCGCTACTGCTGGTCTATAATTAAACGTAATAGTATGAGTCCCTGCCTCGAGATTATCTACCTCAAAAGTAGGTGACTGTACATAAGAGGTATAGCCCGGCGCATGACGAATAGAACTTGATAGCGATACATTATAACTACCACCCCTTAAGTTCTCTACCCTAAAGGTTACTTTACCCGTTGAATTATTCTTGCAATCTACATTCGTTTGACTCAATACACTAGCCTTAAATTCTTGACCTCCTGGTATTACCACCGTCTTAACTATCTCTTGCGGACATGATGCAGCTCCTTGTGTATAACTAATTGTCATTGTATAACTACCTGGAGTTAAGCCCATAATGGTAGCTGTTGTGCCCGTAGCTATCTTACCTCCTATAGTATAGGTATAACTATAAGTGCTTGGCAAACCACTAATGCGTATCGTTCCCTTACCATCGCAATCGTAAGAGGTAATAGTATATGTCGTACCTGTAGGTGGGTCTATACGCTTAGGTACAGTTACCGATATATCTAATTCGCAGCCTGCCTTATCTCTTACTGTAACCGTATGTGTACCCGCTGGCAACCAGCCGTCTGGATATATATCAAAGTTACTATCAAATTTATAACGATAATCTGAAGAGGTTCCATAACCACCCGTCACATTCGTAAAAGCTACTTTAGCCTTGTTCTTATGAGCAGGATCTCCATCATTATCTCCACAACCTATAAGCTTTGATACTACCGCAAAACCTCTTAACGGTGCTGCTGGAGCTGCTACTGTTACTGTTATATCGTTGTAGCATTCGCGAGCATCGGTTATCCTAACGGTATGATTACCTCCGGTTACTCCTGTAAAACGGTGTTGATTGCCCGTTACATTCTGCTGAGTACCACCGTCTATACTTATCTTATAAGGAGCTGTCCCTCCACTAATAGTCAATGAAATAGTCCCATCATTAGCTCCATAGCACACTACTGCCGTAGTACTTACTACCGCTGTAGGTCTTACTGCTGCCGTAAGCGTTGCTGTTCCGCTCACCTTACAGCCCTTGCTGTCGGTTACCTCTATGGTATACGCCCCTGGGGTTGCTGTTAAGTAAGTTGCTATCTTATTCGCTGGTACTGCTTGCGCTCCTTGTACCGTAGTATTAGCCGCATTCTTCACTATATAAGTGTAAGGTGCATAGCCGTCTTTTACCTTGAAGTTCAACTCTCCACGTGCTGCATTACCACTATGGCAAGTAATGTCCTTAGCCACTACCGCTACTCCTGAGGATCCATCAGCTGTTATCATTCGTTTTATCTCAGTAGTATAGCTTGCCACACAACCGTATTTGTCTATCACTGTAAAGGTGTGAACTCCTACTTGTAGGTTGGTATACGTATAAGCAGCTGCTGTCTGGATCGCTACTCTCGTACCGTTGTGGAAGAATGTATAAGGCGAGGTACCTATATTTTGTGCGTCTGTTACTTTCACCTGCACCTTACCTGCCGTAGCACTGCTCATACAATAGTTATTATTAGTTATATCAGTAGTGCCTGTAAGAGTAAGGACTGGAGCATTAATAATAGTGAAATTATTATTTTGCTGACAACCATTAGCATCTGTTACTATAACCCTATAAGTACCTGTTTGAGTAAGAGTAAACTGAGGACTGGTTTGTGCTGCAGTAATAGTAACTGTACCCTTGTAAAGTGCATAACTATAAGGTAGTGTACCCCCTGTAGCAGTCATCGTTACGCGTGCTATAGCTGGATTGCAAGCTAAATATGTATCTGACTTACTCGCATCTAAACTAAGCGTAAGAACTGCTGGCTGTGTAATGGTAAAGGTTCGTGTAAATTCACAATTAGAATTGTTCAGCTCCCCACGGAATTTTACGGTATAATTACCCGCATAACCATTCCATACAAATGTATCATTGTTAGGAGTAGAAGCGTTGAAATTGAAATTATTATAACCACTTACTGCATAATAGTACTGCCCATTAGGCATATTTTTTAGTTTTACTTTGTATTGTCCTAATTCTCCATTACACTTAGCAGAAGTAATTTGTTCAGTAGAGGTATCTACTGCAAAACCTTTGCCATCTTCTATTTTTATAGTATGAGTAGCTGTAAAACCACAAGACTCTGGTACCTGATAGACTGTTACATCATCAAAAGCAAAGTCATTGCAAGCCGAGGTATTCCATTTAGTGCGTATTCTTATCTTTAAACGCTTGTAAGTACCAGGATTTACTTTAGCTACAGGACTTACCCCTGCATTAACCCCTGTACCATCAGAAGCAAAACGGAACCAAGCGTTCATATTATTGCCATTCTGAGGTATTTCTTGCGATTCTATACGTCCTAATATTTTGTCTGTACCTCCCTCTTGTACTATATTACCTGCATCATCAAGGGCTACAATCTCCATTATCATCACAGGATTTACACATCCCGCTCCGCTATAAGAACTCACCAAGTTGAATCCAAACATTTCAAACTCAATAGGTTGATTGGGTAGCACATCTATTACATCTTTTTCATAGAAAATGGCTCCTTGTTCTATAAGAGGACCAAAGTCTACTGCTAAATAGCGCGAGCTATTGTCAGATGGGTTGGTATGGTCATTAGGAAAATGAGCGGAGCCGTCCCACCAAATTTTAGTAGTACCTCCAAGATCTTTCTTACCTGCTACAAAATAGGTATTCCAATTCAAGTATTGAGTTCTAGGGTCTATCAGTGTATAAGCAGGGGTCATACCTGGTGGTGGAGTTGTATAAGGATTCCCTTTACCAAAGTCTTCTTTTAATAGTATTCCCGGCTGCGTAGCTAATGGGTCGTCATACTTAATAGTAATAGTATGAATACCTGGTGATAAGTTAGAGAATTGTGCTGTAGTAGTTTCAGCCCCACCGTCTAACTGATATTTATAGGTATAACTTGGTTTATCATTCTTAATAGTTACAGATCCTTTACCATCGCAAGTATAGGTTATAGATGTATTACTAAATACAGGTGCTTTAGGTTTGTCTTTTACCTCTACTTTCAGATTCGTACGCGCACAACCTATACCATCTTTTACTGATAGATTATAAGTGCCTGGTGCTAACCATTTAGATGAAGTTTCCGTCCAAACCCCATCGCCAAAGTTATAGGTAATAGTACCTACTCCTCCTTGCACATTAGTAAAGTGCACTAAAGCCTTTCCTGCGTTTGCACCTGTACCACAACCTACTAATTGAGCCACCCCTGCTGAAGCGATAAGGTTACCATTAGCAGCATTAGGAAGTTGAACTGCAGGTAAATCTATTTGACAGGTTTTGCCTCCATAAGTGTAATAAAGACGAGGAGTAACTGATTGGCCTGGTGTGAGATTTAAAAACTCTCGAGATGTCTGTTTAGCACTTGTCAGACTATACTCATAAGTATAACTAACAGTACTTTGCGGTTCAGGGAACACTATTTTCACTTTAGCACCACAATCGTATAGCTGAGGCGTAATAGCACCTATAGTAGGTGCTGGAAGTTCTTGTATAGTTATTGTTTTTGTAGTCTCGCAGTTATTAGCATCTATCACTTTTACAGTATAAACTCCTTTATCTGTTATTGTAAAAGTATGCGAAGCTTGTGAAGATGCTCGTGCTATGAAAGTAGTTGCTTTGTAAAGTTCGAAAGTATAACCATTACTATCTTTTGTACCGCCTTGTGCTGATACATTTATAGTACCTTCATTACACATAATATCATGAGGAGCTACATCTAATTTCAATAAGGTAGGCTCTATTATCTTATCTGTAGCACGTATAGTACAACCATCATTGTTTTCGACTACTACTACATAAATACCAGCAGGTAATGCTTTTATAAAACCAGCTGCGGCGGCATCAGTAGCCGAGGTAATCACTTTTTGTTCTACCAAAGCTCCTGAAATATTATCTTTATATACCTTATAAGTATAAGGATAATAAGGCGCATCAGAAAGCTGCACTTGCAAGCTACCATTACCTCCTTTACAAAGCGGATTAGTAACTGTCAGCTTTAACTTAGGTGTTTTCTGTAGTACTGTCTTTTCTATTTCGTATATACAAGTTACTACACTTGTAGTATTAGCACTTGGATTGGTAGCTAATACTTTATAAATACCTGCACTCAGACCACTAAACACTGGACTAGTTTGCCAAGATTTAACAATGATGTTGTTCTGCTTGAGCGCATATTTGAAACCTGCCCCCAAAGCATCTATAGTAATACTTCCTTTAGTATTGCATATTTCGTTTTTAACGGTAGCTTTTAGCTCTGTATCATCTTTAGTAAGTCTAAAATAATAGGTAACAACACAGCCTCCAGCATAAGTAATTGTTAGTCTGTAATCACCTGCTGCTGTTATCTGTTTTTCAGCCCCTGTACCAAATGCTGACCAACAACTAGCTTGAGAAGGGCGACTTGCAGGACAGTCAAGTGATTTTCCTGCACAAGTAGCAGCCATCTTTTCCCATACATAACTTTCAGCATTAGCTACTGCTAATTTTATATTAAGAGAAGCATCTTTACCACAAAGATATACTTGTGGGTACTTCTTACCATCAGAAGAACATACATATATCTCTCCTGAAATTTCTTTGTCTATTATTTTCTTTTCTATAGGGTGTGCTGCTTCTTTATCATTAGGGTTTACTTCAAACTCTTCATACATAGTTGCACAGCCTGTTTTTGATTTAGCAACCTTATAAGTACCTGCTTCTGTAACAGTTATAGCAGCCCCCGTATGGCTAAAAGAGGCATCGCCTACTTTTGACCACGTATAAGAGGTAAAACCTGCTGTTGCTGTAAGCACCAATGAGGGTTGGCATAGTACGACAGGATCATTCTTAAAGGTACAGTTACTAAAATTGGCATTTACGATAAAATTAGAAGGGCCTTCTACTCCTAAGCCACAAGCTGTAAAGAGCGTACTCGAACTTTTTGGAGTAAAAGTAGTAGTATTATTTAACTCACCTTTATAAGTGGCATAGGCTATATTCTTTATCTCATTAGCACACGGATTTTTCCATTGGTTACATTTATTGGTTACTTTTACATTAAAAGAAACCGTATATTCCTTACCATTTTTCTTCACTAACTCATCAGGTACACTTATTATCAGTTTACGATTAGCAGGATTATAATTAGTAGTAATCTTATTGTCAGAAGTCGTTATATTAGTAATTGAGGAGTCTAAGTTATCGGTAATTATATCAGTAATCTCTAAGTCTTTAGCATTATCATTTCCTTGGTTTTGAAATTTTATTTCATAACGTAAAGTCTCACCCAAAGCAATAGTATTTTTACCTGTAACATCTTGGTTAGCTGAATTAAACACCCGTTTACTCATCAGTACTGTAGGCTCAATAACCTCTACATTAAAAGCAAACATAAAGGGCACATAGTAATCACCTGCACTTGTAAGGTGTAAACTTGCTTCAGTAGTATCATTGCCTAAAATACGTTTATTAGCATTCTCTAATTTAAACACACCTATATCGAAACCAAGCATATTATTAGATTTTGGTTTACGATTGTAGTTTATACCATTTTCATCAGTAATGGTACTATTAAAGAAGTTATTATAAGGACGATCTGGTGCATAAAGAACTTCATTTGATATTTTATTAGTAGTTATCTTTAATTGGTCACCCGTTCCCGTAGCATCACCTTCTACTGCTGCAAAAGCAATTTTAGCATTTACAGGTAGTGGAGCAGGCACTGTTTTAAATCCTGATACTTTTACTGTACGAGGATGTGCTGCGTCTACCTCTGTATAGCCATCAAATAAGGTAATATTGCGTGCTGGTTCAGAGGTATCTTCATAAACAATAAAAAGAGTCCAACCTGCTGTTAGTCCCCAACCACGTCCTTGTCCTGCTTGTAGATCGGCTACAGTATAGGTACCTGCAACCTTATTGAGTTTGTCAGTAATATCAGCTCTATATATAAAAATAGTTGATTTGTTACTGT
Source organism: Capnocytophaga leadbetteri (assembly GCF_003054025.1). GTDB lineage: Bacteria > Bacteroidota > Bacteroidia > Flavobacteriales > Flavobacteriaceae > Capnocytophaga > Capnocytophaga leadbetteri. Next base: position 593,315 of record NZ_QBKG01000001.1, on the reverse strand, counting down.
AAACTTCATCTCCTATAATTTCTTGATAGGCTCCATTATCAATCTTAAACTTTACTTTATTGACCTTTGACTTATCTACTTTGGTAGTGAGCCAATCATTTCTTTCAGAAAGAGGAAAAGAAGCCCAATAAAGATAAGCTTTTTTTACTTTACGAGGACAAGCACTAGTAGGATTAGGATCTTTTACCTCTGCTGAACTTGAATTAAAAGTAGTTAGATCATTATCTATATCTACAAAAACTTGTTTTACATCATTATTATTGAGATTTCGATTATTATTATCACCTGTTTTGGTAGTACCAATTACAGTATTCCCTACCACTATCATATCTCCTTTGACAGTGGCTTTATAACGCTCGTTAAAAGTAGTTTGTGTTTGTGCTGTAGCAACCCATATAGCTGCTAAAAAGAAACATTGTAATAGTATTATTCGTTTCATACTATAAGATACTATAAATTAGATAAATATTTAAACAATAGATGAGTGGTTGGCTAATAGTTATACTTTCCGTCTCAACTGCAAAGGTACATTTTTTATTTTTAAGCTCCTTATTTTTTATTGCAATTAACATCATTTTAACACTTCATACTATTATACATAAAAAAGCGATGTTTTTCACAAACACCGCTTTTTTCTAATAATTCAAAATTCAATCTACAATTCTAAAGCTCCTTTTACATCGCCATTCATCAATAATTCTACCGGATTTTCAAGAGCTTCTTTTACTGCTACTAAAAATCCTACTGACTCACGTCCATCTATAATACGGTGGTCGTATGAAAGTGCTACATACATCACCGGTGCTATCACTATTTGTCCGTTTCTTACAATAGGACGATCTACTATGTTATGCATTCCCAATATCCCTGATTGAGGAGGATTAATTATAGGGGTTGAAAGCATCGAACCAAACACACCTCCGTTAGTAATGGTAAAGGTACCTCCTGTCATCTCGTCTACAGTTATCTGTCCGTCACGAGCACGAGTAGCTAAGCGTTTCACTTCAGCCTCTACCCCCCTAAACGAAAGGTTTTCAGCATTTCTTATTACAGGTACCATCAACCCTTTAGGCCCTGATACAGCAATAGATATATCGTAATACTGATAAGTCACTTTGTCTTGCCCGTCTATCATTGAATTCACATCAGGGAAGAGCTTAAGAGCACGCACCACTGCCAATGTAAAGAAAGACATAAAACCAAGCCCTACATTATGACGCTCTTTAAAAGCATCTTTATATTGTGCTCTAAGGTCGTAAATAGCTGTCATATCCACTTCGTTAAAAGTGGTAAGCATAGCAGTTTCATTCTTAGCGCTTACAAGGCGTTCAGCTACTTTGCGGCGTAGCATACTCATCTTAGCACGCACCTCGGTACGAACACCTCCTGTAGGTGTTCCCATTGAAGGTTTTGAAGCCTTTAGAGCATCATCTTTAGTAATGCGACCTCCTTTACCTGTACCACTTACAGCGGCCGCTGGTATCTCACGCTCTGCTAATATTTTGCGTGCAGCAGGACTCGGAGCCTGTGCAACATATGAAGGAGCTGCTGGAGAAGCTGTTGGCACTGGTGCTGGAGCTGGTTTTGAAACTTCTTGTTTAGGTGTCTCTACTTTAACTTCTGATGTCTGACCTCCTGCCGGTTTAGGAGCTGCAGTATCTATCAAACAAACCACTTGTCCTACTTTCACAGCTTCGCCCTCTTCAGCTTGTAGGGTAATAACGCCCGCTGCTTCTGCTGGAAGTTCAAGAGTAGCCTTATCCGAATCTACTTCAGCTATAGCTTGATCTTTTTCTACATAATCTCCCGTCTTTACCAACCAACGGGCTATTTCTACTTCAGTTATTGACTCACCTGGTGAGGGAACTTTCATTTCTAACATAGTATTTTAGTTTTAGTTATAAAAAAACAGTAATTAGTCATTATTTCTTTAATGTAACAATAAGTACCCCATTCCTACCTTTATCACCATATTTAGTAAGAACTATAGGGTCTTTCAGCACCGTGATGCTATCAATCTTTTCAGGGGATATATTACTCATAAAGTTTGTTGCTTCAGTAGCATACATTTCTTTGCCATCTACTATCACCAAAAGGTCAGTATTAGAAGGTACTCCCGTCACCGATAATGATCCTACAGCTTTATCGTTGCTACTAGTATCATTATTCTTTTTTAGAGTGACAACAATAGCACCTCCCTGGGCTTTATTACCATATATAGCCACGGCACTTGCACCTTTTAGTACATTCATACTCTCAATATCATCTGACTTAAGAGATTTTTGAACTATACTACTCACTTTTTCATCGGTAAGCACTACGTCATTTACTACCCACAAAGGTTGTTGGGCATTTCGGGCTGGAGCACACTTAATACTTGGCATTTGCTGCGCTGAAACTATATAAGTAGCCATTAGCAGTACTAATGTAATAATCTTTTTCATATTATTAAAAATTTAAACTATTCAAACACTTTGGCTATTACTTCATTATGGCGTTTGCGATCGCGAGTATGGCTACCAGAAGCAGGAGCTGCATAGGCTGGTGTACCAACATAACGCCATTTCACCAAATCAAAGTTCATTAACATATAGCCATAAGCCCCCATATTCTTAGGTTCTTCTTGCGCCCACACAAAATCAGTAGCATTAACATATTTAGCTACTACTTCTTTGAGTTGCTCTACTGGTAAAGGGAACAATTGCTCTATACGCACCAAAGCTATATCTTCACGCCCTAACTTTTCGCGCTCTGCATAAAGATCGTAGTAAAAACGTCCTGAACAGAATACCACTCGTTTCACCTTATTAGCATCTACTATAGGGTCAGCTATTACTTCTCTGAATTGTCCTTCTGCCAAGTCTTCCAAAGAAGAAATCACCTGAGGGTGACGTAGCAAACTCTTAGGAGTAAACACCACTAACGGCTTGCGGAAAGTAGTCTTCATCTGACGACGCAACAAGTGGAAAAAGTTAGCTGGCGTTGTACAGTTAGCCACATACATATTGTTTTCCGCACACAACTGTAGGTAGCGTTCTACCCGTGCTGAAGAGTGTTCTGCTCCTTGCCCCTCATATCCGTGAGGAAGTAGCATCACTAAGCCATCTTGCACTTTCCATTTGTCTTCTCCACAAGAAATGTATTGGTCAAGCATAATCTGTGCTCCGTTTGAGAAGTCACCAAACTGTGCTTCCCAAATAGTGAGTGTATATGGTGATGCCAAAGCATATCCGTATTCATAACCCAGCACCCCATATTCTGAAAGAAGCGAGTTATAGATATGAAAATCACCCTTAGCCATTGATTTCTTATGTTTTAAATCTTGCAAGAAGCAAACTTCTTCTTCAGTATCTTCGGTCTTTAGTACCGCATGACGATGTGAGAAGGTACCTCGTTGTACATCTTCACCCGTAAGTCTCACCTCATAACCTTCTGTCAATAACGAACCATAAGCTAACAACTCTGCCATTCCCCAATCGATATGATTATTTTGGAAGAATGCCTCTTTTCTATCTGCTACAACTTTCTTCACCTTGCTAATAAAGTTCTTATCAGCAGGCATTTCGGTTAATACTTCAGCTATTTTAGTAAGCGTCTCTTTGTTGATAGTAGTATCTACCGATTGAAGCATTTCAGCTGGAGAAGCTATTTTAAATCCTTGCCATTCTGTTTGCATAAACGGTTTAATCACCGTTAAAGGTTCTTTTCTTGAAGTCTCTAAATGGGCATCGAGTAGTGCTTTGTACTCGTTTTCCATTTCAGTAACCAATGATTGTTGTATAAGCCCTTCTGTTATCAATTTTTGAGCATAGATATTGCGAGGATTATCGTGTTTACCAATAAGTTTATACATTTTAGGTTGAGAGAAACGAGGTTCATCTCCTTCATTATGTCCGTATTTGCGATAACCTATCAAATCTATAAAAACATCTTTACCAAAAGCTTGTCTAAAGTCTAAAGCAAATAAGAATGCGTGAAGTACTGCTTCGGCGTCATCTGCATTCACGTGTAACACAGGGCTATCATTTACTTTTGCTATATCAGTAGCATAGATAGACGAACGCGAATCGGTATAATTAGTAGTAAACCCTACTTGATTATTCACAACTATATGTACAGTACCATCTGTCTTGAAGCCTCTTAAGCCACACATCTGCACTGTTTCATACACAATACCTTGTCCACACACTGCCGCATCGCCGTGAATAACTATAGGTAGTGCTTTCAACGGATTATCTTTACAATATCTATCTTGTTTTGCTCGTGTAATCCCTTCTACTACAGCAGCTACAGTCTCTAAGTGCGAAGGGTTAGGCACGAGGTTCATATCTATTTTTTTACCTGATCGCGAAGTACGTTCAGCTGTGATGCCTAAGTGATATTTCACATCACCATCAAACCAATCGTCCATTTCATAGTCTTTGCCATCAAATTCTGAAAAAATATCCTGAGGATTTTTGCCAAAAACATTAGCAAGAACGTTCAAACGCCCTCTATGTGCCATACCGAGCACCAAATGTGTCACTCCTTTCTCGGCAGCTGCTTCTACCATAAAATCTAAGCCAGCTACCAAAGCATCATTCCCCTCTAACGAAAAACGTTTTTGTCCTACATATTTAGTATGTAAGAAGTTTTCAAAAGACGTAGCTTCATTCAGTTTGCGCAAAAGCCTTATTTTATCTTCTTTTGAAAAAGGAGTTGTATTGTTATTTTTCTGAAGATGTTTGTCTATCCATTGACGTACACTTTCCTCTCGAATATACTGATATTCTACCCCTACGGAACGACAGAACAACTGTTGCAAAGTACTAACTATCTGACGCAAAGATGTAGGAGAAAGCCCTATTTCTTTAGCACTGTCAAACACTATATCTAAATCTGCAGAACTAAGCCCATAACGCTCAATAGATAAGTCTATCAACTGTGGTTCACGCGCTGCCAATGGGTTTATTTGCGTAAGTAAATGTCCATAAGTGCGATAAGCATTGATAAGGTTCAGCACTTTAAACTCTTTTTCAATTTTTTCTGACGGTTTATTAGCCTCATTGCTTACTACTTGCTGCACCATTACTGGCACCGCTTCTTGAAGGGGAGCACCATATTGTTCTTGAGCAAAGTCAAAACCCTGAAAAAAAGCACGCCAACTGGGTTCTATAGCATCAGGATTCTCAAGATACTTGTCATATAAATCACCAAAATACGCCGTACTTGCGGCATTCAAGAAAGAATACTTATCCATAAATAGTTATTTTTTCGTTTATATTTCGTTAAAGGTATGCAAAGATAGTATTTAGTTTTGAATTAAGCAATAAATCGTGTTAAAAAAAACTAAGTAAGTTACTAACTACTTAATATACAACAAAATAAAAAGCAAGCACTATTTTCGTAGTGCTTGCTTTTATTGTTATCTGTATAGGGTAAAGTGTCCCATATACTCTTGTCGGTCATCATCTTCGTGTGTGCGCAGTATATACCAATAGTCTCCTGATGGCATCTCTTTGCCTTCATAACGACCATCCCATACCTGACCCGAACGAAGTGTCTTTATATAACGTCCATAACGATCGTAAATATCTACCGTTAAGTTAGGATAACTGCGGTATATATCAGGATCCCAACCGTCATTCTGTCCGTCACCATTAGGGGTAAAGAAATCCGGCGGTACCGACTTCATATACTCCTTCTCTATCGTAAGTGTAGAACTACAATTATTAGCATCTATAGCCTCCACTACTACCAACTTAAAGATACGTCCATTCACCACTCGACTCGTTGGGTCTGTTGGCTTAAGCATATATTCGCTCTCTCCATTCTCATAACTGCCATTGAATGTTATAGAATAAGGTGTATCTCCCTCTCGTGGATTACCTCCTACTACTTTCACTCTAACCTTGTTGATTTCGCGTGGATCTGTCTTATCTAATATCTCTAAGCCCGGATAACGCGTTACACTTACCGTTCCTGCCAAGGTACTTGAACATAGAGAGGTCATTCCTAATGGTCGATAGAATATCGTTATCGTATATATCCCATTGTTCTCTATATTTCTTGTCCTCAACACTTGTAGATTACCGTCTACATAACCCACAAACGGTTTAATAGGCTCTCCGTTTATAGAGTAAGAAAGTGTCTGTGATGATATCAGCCCATCGCTGTTATCTCTAGCAAGCGTTATCTGTATATATGGATTTGAGCTTGTTGTAGATACTGTCGAACATTCAAAACCTACAGTAGCTGTTGCTTGCAGACTAGGTGCTGCTGCTATCGTTATATTTTGGGTTTGCGGACAGTTGCCATCTCTAAAGACTAAGCTATAAGCCCCTGGCGCCATATTAGTACGCGATACCGTCGTGCCTGTTGCTATACCCATTCTGGTGTCTATCACATTACCTTGTGAGTCTTTTAGCTCATAGCTATAAGGAGCGCGTCCTCCTTGTATCATAAACTCAAGTTGTCCATCTGATTGCTGATAGCAAGTTTCTGTCACTGTCTTCACTACACCTAATTTCAATACATCTGGCTCTTCTATAGTGATACGCTCACTAACTTCACAACCTATTACAGCATCTTTCACTTGGATAGTATACTGTCCTTTAGGTAAGTTCACAAACATATTAGTACCACTAAATGTACCTGCCTGTGGCGTAATACTATAAGTATAGCTACCCGTTCCTCCTGTCACGTTTATCTGTACCTTACCATCTATCTCTCCATAACAAGTGATATGGGTCACACTTACCGTCTTACTAAGCGGTGCGTAGTTCTCTACATTTACAGTCAGTGTTTGTACACAGCCTCCTTGGTGTCTTACCGTAATAGTATGTACTCCGGCTGTTACTGAGGTAAAGTAATTGCTTGCTTGTGCTACCCCGTCTAAAGCAAAGGTAGTTTGCGCTGCTACATCTGTATTTACTCTCACTCTAATAGCATTGTTCACACTATTCGATGGACAGCTGTATTCTACTGTAGCTGTTGCTTGTAGGTCTACTCCACCTTTTATGGTTATCGGATCACTTTCAGTGGTACAACTCATAGCATCTTTTACTTTTATTATATAAGTACCCGATGCTAAGCCTGTATACAAGGTCTTACCTAGATACCAATTAACTCCACCATCTATAGAGGTACTGTAGGATTGGGTGCCTCCAGTAATAGTTACTGATATAGTTCCGTCATTAGCACCATAGCAAACCTCATCAGTCTGTCTATCTATTCGTACTCTGATCAAGTCTGGCTCTGTAATTTTGAATATCTCATCTCTATGGCAGCCATTAGCATCTTGTATCCTCACTACATATTCTCCTGGTGCTAATTTCTCAAACACACCGCTCTCTACTACCCTATCAAAACGTGGGCTAATAGCGTACACTATCGTACCAGTACCGCCCTCAGCCGTTACAATTATCTTACCATCTTTCTCACCTTTACAAGTAACGTTGCTCACCGTACTGGTTACTGATATAGCGTCTGCTTCTCTTATATCTATCTGAGAGCTATTATCCTCGCAGTCTACACCACTCTTCACTTTCACAAAGTAAGTACCTGTAGCCAAGCCACTAAACGCCCAGTCGGTCGCATTGATTTGTGTAGCCGAGATAGTCATTGCTGGAGCTATTGGATTGCCGTGGTGCAAGCTATATTGATAGCCCCCTACACCACCCGTAGCCGAGAAGGTTATACGTGCTGTAGCTTCTCCATTACATTTCACAAACGCATCAGCGGTATTTACCGTTAAGCTTACAGGTTGTACTGCTACTACCTCTACTTTGTTAGATGCTGCTGATGGACAACCATTAGCATCTTGTACATAGAACTCATAAGTACCCGGTGGCAATGTAAACAAGTTATTAGTAGTAAATGTGCCGCTTGTACCTTGTCGGTATTGGTAGCTACCACTACCGCCCGTAGCCGTTACTTGTATCGTAGCCTGTGTTTGTAAGCAGGTCGTTGGACTTACTATCGAAGCCGTCACTTTTATTTCCTGTGGCTCATCTATAGTTACCGGTATGGTCAAGTCGCAGTTCCAACCGTCCACTATCTTCACCTTATACTCTCGTGCATCAAGCCCTGTAAAGGTCGTACTGGTTTGCGCTCCGTAAATTTGCGCTCCTCCTACTTCCCACAGTTCGTACGTGTAGTTACCACTACCGCCTGTAGTACCACTTACCGTAATGCTACCACCTCTTTCACTGAAGCACTTCACATCAGTCTTAGTTACTGTTGCTGCTATAGGAGCTGGTGGACTCATAACTTGAGTTACACTAGTCTCACAGCCATTTTGGTCTTTCACCCATACAGTATAGGTTTCTGATACCAAGCCTTCAAACACTGAAGTGCTGCTATAATTACCATATACACTATGTGCTGCTGGCGTTGGCGTACCTACTGTTAAGCGATACTCATAATTGCCCCAGCCACCGGCGGCTGTTACCATAAAGCTACCTGTTTGTCCGCTACCACATTTTATCTGGTTCGTTATCGTTGTACTTGCCGTTAATGCTGATGATGGACCTGATAAAGTAGCTAAGGTAGCGGTTTTTGTACAATATGGGTACTGTGTTTCTGTTACCTCTACATAGTACTTACCTGCACTTAAACCTCCTATAGGTTGGGTTCTCGGGTCACTTGTATCATTTCTACCTGCTGTAGAACTTACTACCTCTACTCCGTATTCATTTACTACTCTAAAGGTATAGTTGCCCGCATAACCTCTCATCGATAATGTCAACTCACCATCATTGCCCGCTGCACAAGTTACCGGTTTGGTTTGTGCCGCACTTATCGATATATTATCGTAATTAGCTATTCCGTAGTTTACACTATCATAGCAACCCGTAGCACTGTCTGTTACGGTTACTTCGTAATAACCTGGCGCAGTAAAGGTTACTGATACTACACTCACCCCTGAGGTTACTGTATAGATACTTGGCGTAGTTGTACCTCCTGTCACTCTCACTATATAGCCCTGATTAGAACCGCCTTCTATAGTAAAGTCTACCGCTTCTAGCCCTTGACAATCTATCGGACGGGTCTGTTGTGCTTTAATAGCTGTAATCCGTTTTAGCGGTGGTATTACCGTTGGACTGTTTACACTATTAGCAGTACAGCCATTAGCATCTCTTACATATACTACTACCGTTTGAGTGTAGCTACCGTTGCTGCTGATACTTACTACACTGCTATTTGTATAGCCTGTAGTGCTGGTGCTTTGTCCGTCAAACACTTCAAAATTATAAGTGTAAGTACCTGTAACTCCACCCGCAGCTATCGCTTGTACGATTGCCTGACGTGCCTGATTATTCGTATCGCAGCTAAAGTGGGTTGTTACCGTTGTACTGCTCACTACCAACTGTGCAGGCTCTGTAATAGTAATAGTTTGTGACGATTGACAAGCTCTTGATGAATATACAGTTACCGTATATACCCCTGCTTTTAGTCCCAATATAGAGAAGTCCTTAGGCGTTGTATTTACCGTTTCGGTTCTTGTTATAAAGCCTCCAGCTCCTTCTATCTGTATCACATAATCTGTCTGTGTTTGTGTACCTGGTATGGTTACGTCTATCCTACCATTATTACCTCCGTGACAGCCTACATTAGTTTGGGTGTAAGTAAAGGCTACCGGTACAGCTGGCGTTACCTCTATTGTAGTGGTTACTATAGCACAAGCTGTCTTGTTGTCTTTCACTCCTACTATATAACTACCTGCTGGCACTCCTATAAATACTGGTATAGTGCTTACTGTTGTAGTACCACCACCCGATGGGGTAAGCGTATAGGTGATACTATTACTACCTCCTTGGTGGGTCACACTCAAGGTAGCTCCCGTAGGACTCGCACAAGTTACCTCTTTGACTATCTGTACTTGTACATTGCTGATCGGCTCGTGAAGTTTTCCTGTCGCTAATGTTAGCGTTGCCGGACAACCCCAACTATCGCTTACCACTACCTCGTAGTTACCAGCTCCCAGACCGGTAAAGGTTCGTGTACTCTGTGGTATACCTTCCTTCACTCCGTCTTTTATCAGTTGGTAAGTATAATTCACTCCATCACCTCCTGTTATAGTCGCTACGCTTATCTCTCCAGTACCTGCCACGCAGTTCTCTTGAGTAACCGTTAGCGTACCGCTAATAGGTGTTGGATTATTCATCGTGATGCTCGCTACTAATAGCGGACAGTCTTTCCTCAAATTATCTCGTACCCATACATAGTATGTGTCTGATACCAAGCCGCTCTTATAGGTGGTCGTCGTCCACGCTCCTGAGGCTGTTGGTGGTGTTATAGTCGTACCAATATGGTATTGATAGCCTCCCCAGCCGCCACTTACATTCTCTATGCGTATCTCTCCATCATTATTACCCGATACGCAGGTAATTGATCGTACGCTCGTCGTAGCGGTAAGAGTTTGTGTCGGACTCTCTATACTAAACCTTTGTACTTGTTCGCACAATGTTTGTTGGTCTTTTACCGTTACTGTATAAATACCTGCTGCTAAGCCCGAGATATTAAACTTAGTATTTGTACCTGCAAACATAGGTGACGGATTTATCGTTCCTCCTGATGGAGTTACCGATACCTGATAAGTATGCAAGCTATCTAAGCCCTCTAAGGTGAAGGTAGCCGTACCATCTGAACCACAAGCTATATTCCGTGTCTGTACATCTACTATCCTAAAGGTATTAGGATCAGGTGATATATAATCATATGATACTATACAACCCGTATTCTTATTACCTATCCAGAACTTATGGGTTGCATTAGGCGTTACCGTAAAAGTATTGCCTGTCTGCCAAGGCGCTGTGCCTATCGCTACCGTTGGGGCTGTCGCTCCCTCATAGTAGTAGATAACCCCTGCTCCAAATGGCAACACGCCATCTTTAGTCATCGTTAGGGTAACAGTTGCTACCTGACAAGTAGTTGCACTTACCACCTGTAAGTTAGCCACATCTATGCGTTCATAAGGCACTATAGTCTTAGTAACGCTCGTATAACAGCCTGAAGCATCTCGTAGCGTAATAGTTACTACCGAACCCTCTGCTATCCCTAAGGTATAAGTGTTGCTATATACTTTATTACCATATGCATCTTCAAACTCTATCGTACGTGTGCCCGTACCTCCTGCTATAGCAGTCGGTGGTACTACTATCTTAGCCTGATTAGTCTGACCGTTATTACCACAAGCAAACTGGTCTACCTGTATAAGCGTAGCACTTAGCGTTAAAGCAGGTGGTGTACCTACCCTAACTACCGTTGTAGTACTACAGCCACTATCGTTATTTTTAACCGTTATCGTATACACGCCTGCCTCTAAATCCTTGGCCGAACGTGTACCCAAATTCCATCTCGGTGCCGTTACCGGACCTGAAGGCCCTGCAATACTGGTATAGATGTAATTACCACTACCCAACTCTACTATATTCATAGAGCCGTCTGTACTTCCAAAGCAAGTTACCGACTGAGTACTTACTTTTATCTCTGGATAAGAAGGTGAAGCCACCGAAACTACTACTATCGTAGGTGAACAGTGCAACTGACCATTATCTTTTATAGTTACCGTATAAGTACCCGGTGTATTTCCTATAGGCTGTACAGCTTCTGAGGCTGTACTGCCTGTTACTGGTAAAAATGTGCTACCTGTATAAGTCGTACCACTCGGTGGAGTTATATTATAAGTATAATTACCCGAACCTTTGTCTACTCTAATGGTTATCTCAGCATTAGTACCAGTAACACAGCCTATCAATTTGCTCACCCGTGCACTCGCCTCTAATGGATCGTGTACCGTTAGCGTTTGTGTAGCCTCACAGCCCGTATTCTTCTCACGTACTACCATCACATAAGTACCTGCTGATTCATTCGCAAATACATTGGTAGTTGTCCAAGTAAGACCTCCGTCCTTAGAATATTCGTAGGCTGTTATATTTGTCGATGGTGCCCATATAGTTCGCTCCGTTGGCGTTACTACAAGCGTAAAGTTACCATTGCTACAGCCTGTATAGGTTACTGTATATATCGCTGGTTTAGGTTGTACTACTAGGTTGTGGTTACCTAAATCTATATCACAACCATACTGATCAATAACTTTTACCTTTACAGTTATCGTTACTGGTGCTGCTGGATAACGCAACGTATTTACATTAGGATTGGAAATATTATCACGCAATACTTGTACCCTATTATTAGCCGTCGCTATCGGGGTAACAAAAGTCGTAGGTGCTACCGGTTCAAGGGTATACGTATACTGTCCGCCCCCGCCTTGTACATTAAGCACTTCTACTACTCCCGCTGCATCACAGGTTATATTCGAACTTACCGATACTGTGCCTGTGATAGGATCTAATTGTTTTACCTTTGCATCTCGACTATACCACACACAACTACTACCATTCTTCTCTGTTACCTTTACATAATAAGTGCCTACAGGAACAATTTTAGTAAGTGTTATTAATGTTGTTGCAGTTCCCGCACTTATCATCGGTACATTCGTGGCCGAACCTCCTGGTACTGGCGGTACTATCTCCCAATCAAAATGACTACCCAGTGAAGCGGTTGAATTGCGTTTTAGCTCTACTCGTAAGCCTCCTCCTGTTCCTGCTGCACAATTAGGCGTTGCTACCAATCCTACCTGCAAGCCTAAAGTCGTTCCTGAGTACACATCGCCTGTATAAGCAGCCGTACAACCTTTGTTGTCTCTCACCATAAAGGTATGTGTCCTACCTACTTCTAAGCCTGTAAATACTGCGGTATTACTTTGCGTTGCCGAAAGTGCTGAAACCCAACTAAGACCTCCATCTTTACTAAACTGATAAGGCGCTTCCCCTTCTCCTGATGGTATCGTTACCGTAGCTGTAAAACCATTTACACCATTACAGCCATTTGCAAAGTTACCTAAATTCGTTTGTACTGTTACATTCGATAGCATATGAGGTACCTTATATGTCGATTCGGATGAACTACATATCGCTACCCCTGTAGGACCTGCCCCCTGAGCTACCGTCTTAAACTTAACTCTTATCTCTGTCCCTGGTGCAAATCCTGGCGTAATCACTGCTTGAGGTGTTGTTAGCTGTTGGTAAGCCCCGCCATTGATACTATAGTATATATCACGCAATGGCGTACCACTAATATAAGTGTTAAACGTTGTCGAACTCATCGTTAACGTTAATGGGAATAACGCCGTTGTACAAGTAGCCGTTGATGCTACCGCAAAATTACCCATCAACTCTGGTTTATCCTCTATCGTTATTGTTCGTACACTACTACAGCCAAATACGTCTTGTATTGTAATGGTGTATACCCCTGCTACCGCATTGGCTATCGTATAACTACCTGATACCCCTGTCTGAGTTTGGGTACCCGCCACTCCTGGGCGTTGTACTCCTATCTTAAACGGTTTACCTCCATTTAAGTTGGCTAATATTATCTTACCCGTTGCCGTACCTTGACATTCTGGTTGTACTACTTGCTGCGTATAAGTTGCTACCCCTACATTCTGTAGTGTTACCGTATAGGTCTTTTCGCAAAGGTCAGACTTCACTTGTACTACCCAATCTTCTGAAGGAGTACTAAAACGTGATAGTAATGTATATGTATTAGCCGTACCGTAAGGTGGTGGGGTACTGCCTGCTTTGTAGAATCTGTATTCTTTTCCATTAGCACCTCCACTTGTCAATACTTCTAACTTAGCCTGTGTACATGCCCCTTGATCAGTAACGTTTACCTTTACCGTTAGTGATGGGTAAATATCTATCGCTCTCTGAGCACTACAGCCGTATTGGTCTTTTACCGTAACGGTATAACTACCTTGACGCAAGCCCGTAAAGCTATGCGTTACACTATCTGTCGTAGGCGATACTGCTGCCGATCCGTTAAGCGATACTGTATAACCTCCATTACCATCGGCTATCTTCACTTTTATTACTCCTTGATTATCGCCCGCATAACACTCTGTAGCTTGTATTGTAAAGCTAACCGTCTTCGGAGTAGGAATAAAGTTCGTTAAATCTACCTGTTTAGAACAGCCATTCGCATCTTTTACCACAAACGAAGGTGTTCCCGTTGCTACCCCAGTAAATAATCCTGTAGTATTCGTTGCCTTAAGAGTACCTCCTACTAAATAAAAATATGTATAAGCTCCTGTTCCTCCCGTAGCCGTTACTTGTACCTTTGCAAAATGAGCATTGCTACACATCGCTGGCTCCACTATCGTAGCTGTTAAGGTTAATTCTGCCGGCTCTGTAATAGTTATTGTCCTACTTACCACACAAGTAGGTGCGCCCGCTACTGCTGGTCTATAATTAAACGTAATAGTATGAGTCCCTGCCTCGAGATTATCTACCTCAAAAGTAGGTGACTGTACATAAGAGGTATAGCCCGGCGCATGACGAATAGAACTTGATAGCGATACATTATAACTACCACCCCTTAAGTTCTCTACCCTAAAGGTTACTTTACCCGTTGAATTATTCTTGCAATCTACATTCGTTTGACTCAATACACTAGCCTTAAATTCTTGACCTCCTGGTATTACCACCGTCTTAACTATCTCTTGCGGACATGATGCAGCTCCTTGTGTATAACTAATTGTCATTGTATAACTACCTGGAGTTAAGCCCATAATGGTAGCTGTTGTGCCCGTAGCTATCTTACCTCCTATAGTATAGGTATAACTATAAGTGCTTGGCAAACCACTAATGCGTATCGTTCCCTTACCATCGCAATCGTAAGAGGTAATAGTATATGTCGTACCTGTAGGTGGGTCTATACGCTTAGGTACAGTTACCGATATATCTAATTCGCAGCCTGCCTTATCTCTTACTGTAACCGTATGTGTACCCGCTGGCAACCAGCCGTCTGGATATATATCAAAGTTACTATCAAATTTATAACGATAATCTGAAGAGGTTCCATAACCACCCGTCACATTCGTAAAAGCTACTTTAGCCTTGTTCTTATGAGCAGGATCTCCATCATTATCTCCACAACCTATAAGCTTTGATACTACCGCAAAACCTCTTAACGGTGCTGCTGGAGCTGCTACTGTTACTGTTATATCGTTGTAGCATTCGCGAGCATCGGTTATCCTAACGGTATGATTACCTCCGGTTACTCCTGTAAAACGGTGTTGATTGCCCGTTACATTCTGCTGAGTACCACCGTCTATACTTATCTTATAAGGAGCTGTCCCTCCACTAATAGTCAATGAAATAGTCCCATCATTAGCTCCATAGCACACTACTGCCGTAGTACTTACTACCGCTGTAGGTCTTACTGCTGCCGTAAGCGTTGCTGTTCCGCTCACCTTACAGCCCTTGCTGTCGGTTACCTCTATGGTATACGCCCCTGGGGTTGCTGTTAAGTAAGTTGCTATCTTATTCGCTGGTACTGCTTGCGCTCCTTGTACCGTAGTATTAGCCGCATTCTTCACTATATAAGTGTAAGGTGCATAGCCGTCTTTTACCTTGAAGTTCAACTCTCCACGTGCTGCATTACCACTATGGCAAGTAATGTCCTTAGCCACTACCGCTACTCCTGAGGATCCATCAGCTGTTATCATTCGTTTTATCTCAGTAGTATAGCTTGCCACACAACCGTATTTGTCTATCACTGTAAAGGTGTGAACTCCTACTTGTAGGTTGGTATACGTATAAGCAGCTGCTGTCTGGATCGCTACTCTCGTACCGTTGTGGAAGAATGTATAAGGCGAGGTACCTATATTTTGTGCGTCTGTTACTTTCACCTGCACCTTACCTGCCGTAGCACTGCTCATACAATAGTTATTATTAGTTATATCAGTAGTGCCTGTAAGAGTAAGGACTGGAGCATTAATAATAGTGAAATTATTATTTTGCTGACAACCATTAGCATCTGTTACTATAACCCTATAAGTACCTGTTTGAGTAAGAGTAAACTGAGGACTGGTTTGTGCTGCAGTAATAGTAACTGTACCCTTGTAAAGTGCATAACTATAAGGTAGTGTACCCCCTGTAGCAGTCATCGTTACGCGTGCTATAGCTGGATTGCAAGCTAAATATGTATCTGACTTACTCGCATCTAAACTAAGCGTAAGAACTGCTGGCTGTGTAATGGTAAAGGTTCGTGTAAATTCACAATTAGAATTGTTCAGCTCCCCACGGAATTTTACGGTATGGGCTCCTACTGGTATATTTTCCCATTTATAAACGGCGTCAGTAACTGGTACAAAAGCTCCTACATTATCTTTCTGTACATAGTAGGTCGTATTTTGTGGGTTCTTAACTGCTATCTGATAAGTACCCCTACCCCCATAACATTTGGCATTGGTTACTTGCTCTGTATTACTTTGTACCCCAAATGCTTGATTATCTTTCACTACCACTGTAGTAGTATAAGTAGACGGACAAGTCTCTGGGTCTTGGTATAGATAAATATCGTCTATCACCAAGTCATTACCTCCTGTCAGATCATTAAACGAACGCACTACCGCATAAAGAATAGTATTATTACCAGGATTCAACTGTACCTTATACTCTTTCCAATCATTTACATTAGCATGTTTAGGTATATAACCTATATTATTTGATGCTAATACATTAGTTTGTGCTAAAGCATCTGCTTCTGTCTTATAAAGTTCTAATTTGATATTAGGGTCGTTAGTAGCTGTAGTGCGTCCATCTCCCCTTATTAGGTTATAAAGAGCTATAGAAAATTGTATTGGCTTGTTAGGAATAATGTCCATCATCTTTCGCTGGTACAATATACCTGCTACTCCTGCTGAACTACCTATATTGACAAATAGCATACGCCCATTAGTCTTTCCTGTATGGTCTACAGGGTCATCACCCCATAGGTTTGGACGCATTTTATCTACTACTGTATACTCACCATCATTTACAGTAGGTCCATACGGATTGGCTCTACCTACTCCAGCACGATTATATAAGATAGTACTACCATCTTGAGGTTCAAATACATAAGAGTCATTTATATAAGGAGTCTTTACGTGGGTAGTACCTACTCCAAAATCTTCCAAGAATAATACATTCTTAGTAGGAGGGTTGGCATTAGCATACTGTATCAGGATAGTATGGGTACCCACAGCAAGATTAGTAAAGGTATTGCTGTTTTGCGGCGCACCCCCATCTACCCGATAGGTATAAGTATAAGTACCCTTGTCATTATTTATTTTTAAAGTAGCCTTACCCTCGCAATTATAAGTGAGGTTGGTACTAAAAGTAGGAGTTGCTATTTTATCATCTACCTTTATAGTAATATTATCTCTACTACAGTCATGGCGATCTCTTACTGCCAACTGATAAGTACCTGGTGACAGCCACGTTTGGCTAACCGTACCAAAACGAACTCCTCCATCAAAACTGTATTCATAAGGGGGCACCCCTCCTTGTACATTAGAGAAACGTACTAAAGCTTTATTAGCATTAGCACCTTGTTCACAGCCCACTAATTTCACTACCCCTGCCGCAGCAATAAGGTTATCAGTGGCCGTTAAATCTGGAATAGTGATAGCCGGTAAGGTAAGCGTACACGTTTGCCCGTTGATAGTATATAGTACCGTAGGAGTATAAGTAGTATTAGCCGTAAGCCCCGCGATTGTACGTGCCGTCTGTGGAGCCTTGCCCTCTAAGGCGTATTGGTAAGTATAAGAATATGTACTTTGTGGTTCAGTAAAGTTTATTAATATCTGCTGACCACATTGCTTTATCTCATAATTTGCTGTAACAACTGGTGGTGTTAGCTTAGTAATAGTTATTGAAGCTCTCGCTGTACAACCATTAGCATCTGTTACCACAAAATTATAAACACCAGCAGTAGTAACCTCTAAGTCAAAATAATCAGTTGCACTAGTATTGTGAGTTCCATTATATTCAAAGTCATACGAGCCTACTTTTTTACCTCCTGAAGCTGTTATTCGTATAACACCTGGCGCACAATTGGTAATAGGCTTAAATACTGAAGCTGTAGCTTTTAGCTCTGGTATTTTGTTTATCTTTACCCCCCCTTTAGTAATTGTACAACCATAACTATTTTCTACCGCTACAAAATAAGTACCGTGATTGAAATAGTTATTTAGGGTAATGTCATTATAAGTAGTAGTACCTGATGAGGTAAACCTATATAACTCAGCTCCCGTCTGGTTATTTTCACGCACCACTATAGTATAAGGATTATAAGGAGGATCATTTACCTGAATGCGCATATTCCCTTTGTTAGTATCACAAGCCATATCTGTAGTGATCACTGTCAACGAAGGGTTCTTTTGATTGATAACTATATTGCTGATTTCAAAAGTACAAGGCACTACTGCTGTATTAGTAGCTGTTTGTTTGATAAGCACATTATAGCTACCAGCAGTAGGAACTGTAAATATATTAGATGTCTGATAGTTAGTTACCGTAGTAGTACCTTTCATAAGAGCAAATTGATAGCCCGTAGCAGGAACATCCTTTACTGTTATTTTACCTGGAGTAGTACATACTATATCCAAAGGCTCTACTTTGGGGTCTAATTCGTTTTTAGTGACACGGAAATAGTAAGATGACACACACTCTGCATCATAAGTCACCGTCAAACGATAATCACCTGCTTCTGTAAACGATTGGTTAGTAACAATACCATTGGTATTACCTATAGTTGTCCAACTACAACCATAGCTAGTGAGATCTGGAGGACAATTATCTGGAATAGTATTAGCACAATTTACTTTTTTCTCCCAAAGAAAATTTGTTGCATTACTAATTGAGATTCTCATATTGAGAGTAGAGTTCTTACCACACAAATACACCTGAGGGTATTTTTCACCTGTCGAAGGACAAACATATGTTTCACCACTTATCTGTTTAGAGGCAATCATACTCTCTACTGGATGATTAGCTTTGTATATATTAGGAATTACAGTAAACTCTTCATACATAGTAGCGCATCCTGTCTTCGATTTGGCTACTCTGTAAACACCCGGTGCTGAAACTACTAAGTTTTGAGTAGTTGCATTTACCGTTTCTGTACCACTGACTGTTGTCCATTGATAAGATGTAAATCCGTCCTCAGCTTTAAGAGTAGTCGTAAGTTTACAGAGAGTTACTTGCTCTTTATATACACACTTCAAAAAATCTACATTTACTACAAAATCCGAGGTACCCTCATCACCCCCAAAACAGCTCGTAAATTCTGACTTAAAACTTTTAGATGAAATAGGAGTTGTTTTAGGGTTTTCTACCCCATTATAAGTAGCTGCCACCTCATTCTTTATCTGGTTAGCACAAGGGGCACGCCATAATTTGCAATCGTTTACTACTTCTACTCCAAAAGAAAATTCGTGTGTAGCACTATTAGCTTTCACTAAGCTATTATCCACTGTTACTGTCAGTGTACCCCCTTCAGCACTATATGTATAATCAATGTGTGTCCCCGATGGAAAGTTAGATGGCTGAATAGAGGTTTTTACAAAGTCTAAGCCTTTAGGAAGTTTATCAACAATCACTAAATCTTTAGCATCGTCATTACCTATGTTTTTAAATTTAACTTTATAAATTAATTGTTCACCTAAGTTCACAGTAACGCCCCCTCTATTACCTGTTATATCTTGGCTGCCTTTATACACCCGTTTCTCCATTACTACGTGAGGTTCTACCACTTCTACGTTAAATGCAAATAAGAAAGGGTAGTAAGCATCCTGATTTGTATAAGGAAGAAGCGTAGCCGAAGTAGCATTATTATTAAAAATAGATGGTGGTAAATTAAAAAGCCCCACATCAAAACCAAATAAATTGGTAGATGCTGGGTTGCGACTGGTATTTACACCATTTTCATCAGTAATTGTACTATTAAAGAAGTTATTTAAATTTCTACCTGGCGCACTGATACCGTAAGTTCCTTTGTCTGTATTTATAGAAAGTTTATCACCCGAAATACCTATCTCTCCTTCTAAAGCTGCAAAACCAAACTTAGCCCTTACAGGCCCCGTAGGTACTGTTTTAAAACCTGAAATAGGAATAGCAAGACTATTAATATTATTTACTGCAGAAAAACCATCAAAAAGAGTAATATAGCGAGAAGGCTTAGAAAGATCTTCATATACTATTACTAATGTCCAACCCGCAGCATACCCCACTCCAGTAGATTCATTACCTTTAGGTGCCATCAAATTAGCCACTGTATAAGTACCATCAAAGCGTCCCCCACGAGTAGCAGCTTCTGCTGTTAGTATACTTGTCACATCTTTTTTGTATACATAAGCGCGCTGAGAATCATTCTGATTCGGACGAGAACTCAATACATCATAGCCATCATACACTAAATCACCTACCAAATCAGTATACGAAGAAGCATTCGGGGTCTTAAACTTAATATTCTTAAATTTACTCCTCTCAAATTTAGGATTCTGATTTAACTCTCGCTCACGTGTATAAGCAGCTGCCCAATACAGGTAAGCTCCTTTCACCTTTAGGCAAGACGCATTTACATTAGGATTAGCCACATTAGCAGAACTTGAGTTAAATACACCTGTTGCTGGTACTACATTAGTGTAATTAAGGTCAATCAGCGCATTATGACCATGACTTCCTATATAAGGTTGATTAGGATTGACCCCTGCATTTAACACTGAGTTACCCACCATAAGCATATCCCCTTTCACTGTTTCTTTATAAAACGGCAAAAAAGTTTTGTAATTCTGTGCTAAAGCTGAAAATACAACTAAAAAGAAACATTGTAATAGTAATATCTTTTTCATATATACTATAATATTTGGAAGTTAGATAAATATTTATTTTTTTAATCTTTGGTAATCAATAGTTGGTTAATAGTTACACCTATGGTTTCAAACGCAAAGGTACACCATTTATCCAATAAAAAAACATCTTTTACTACAATTAACACCATTTTAACACTCTGTGAAAACTAGTTAATTCACTGATTAGCTAATACTTATTTGCTAATTGTCTAATTATTCGTATCTTTGCCCCCACAAAAAATTAAAATACAATGGTTTTACCTATTATTGCCTATGGCGACCCCGTATTAAGAAAGGTAGCTACTGACATATCACCCGACTACCCTAACCTCAATACGCTGATTGCCAATATGTACGACACTATGAACTACGCTTATGGCGTGGGACTGGCGGCTCCACAAATTGGGCTACCCATCCGCCTCTTTGTAGTAGATACCGCTCCTTTTGCTGATGATGACGACCTCACTGAAGACGAACGTACTTTCTTATCAAACTTCAAAAAAACTTTTATCAACGCTAAAATCACCGAAGAAACGGGTGATAAATGGCTGTTCAACGAAGGCTGCCTTAGTATACCTGGGGTGCGCGAAGATGTCAGCCGCCAGAAGCAAATCACTATTGAGTTTGTCGATGAGCATTTCACCCCTCAGCAGCTTACCCTCACAGGCTTAGCCGCCCGCGTAGTACAACACGAATATGACCACATCGAAGGCATCCTCTTTACTGATAAACTTTCATCTTTCAAAAAACAACTGATAAAGGGCAAACTCACCAATATCAGCAAAGGCAAAGTGAAAGTAGATTATCGTATGAAATTCTATAAAAATTAATAACTAAACAATAATAAGGAATGAATTTAACAAAAATTCTTGCCATTTCAGGCAAACCTGGTTTATACCGCTTAGAAACACAAACACGTACAGGCTTTTTAGCTACTTCATTAGTAGATGACAAACGCATATCTGTAGGCATCCGCAATAATGTAAGCCTACTTTCTGAAATAGCTATCTATACTACCGAAAAAGAAATACCACTTAGTGAAGTATTTGAAAAAATAAAAACTTTGGAAGATGGTAAAGAGGCTCGCGTATCTGCTAAAGCTGATGGCGCTACTTTAGAAGCCTATTTTGCAGAAGTACTACCTGAGTACGACCGCGATCGTGTATACACTAGCGATATCAAAAAAGTAATACAGTGGTACAATCTCCTACTGTCTAAAAACTTATTAACCAATGATAATGATTAATAAAAAATGCCTCCTTAAAAGGGAGGCATTTTTTTATTCTGCATTTTGTGTATTATCAATCAATACTTGTCCGCGATAGTACAATTTTCCTTCGTACCAGTGCGCACGGTGGTATAGGTGATTTTCCCCTGTTACTGGGTCTTTCGCTATTTGAGGAACTACTGCTACATCGTGAGTTCTTCTTTTATCTCTTCTGGTTTTTGATTGTCTTCGTTTAGGATGTGCCATTACTTAATCTTTTTATTTATCAGTTATTAAATTCTTTAAACTTTCCCAGCGGGGGTCTACTGTTTCAGTAGGATGATATTCTTTCGGAGCAAGCGCTTCTAATCGGTCTAATACCTCTGAGTGCATTTTACCACTCAGTACATCGGGGTGCACACGCTTAGCAGGAATAGAAAGCACTATCAACTCATATATATATTGTGCAACATTCAGCTGATGCTCTCCTTGTGGTAGTATAAGCAGCTCTTCATCTTCATCATTATATTCTTCACCAAACTTTACCACTAAAAAAAGTGTTCCTGATACCGCCAAGTCAAAAGGCTCGTTAGAGAGGTCGCAATTTACATTTACTGTACCTTTACTGCTAAAGTGCAGTTCCATAAGGTTGCTCTTTTTCTCTAAAAGAACGGTTACTATTTGGTCAATATCATTTACCTCATCAAAGGCAAAGAGTTCTAGAAAATGCTTATCAATATGATAGTCAAACTGATGACTGCCTTGCTTCAAGCCTGCAAAAGAAATATCGTATTCTTTTAATTTTCTCATTTTTTAACCTTTTTCAAAAGCACACAGATTTACACCTCTCTACTTTTGAGGCTGCAAAATTAATACTTTTTTCTAAAACTCCAAAATATTCCCCTAAAAAACTTTACACAAAGCCTTCAGCTTCTTTATTAGCTACTAATCTAAACCCTTCACCGTGTATGTTGAGAATCTCTACTTTGTCGTCTTTCTTAAGCAGTTTTCTAAGTTTTGCTATATACACATCCATACTTCTTGAAGTGAAATAGTTATCATCTTTCCAGATTTTAGAAAGGGCTAATTCGCGCGACATAAAGTCGTCTGTATGTAGGGCGAGCAATCGCAATAGTTCGTTTTCTTTAGGCGACAGCTTCAAAGGTTCTTCATCTTTATACTTAAGAATACGCAATTTGGTGTTAAGGAAGAAGTTACCTATCTCAAACTCAAACTTATTATCGTCAATCATCGTCTCAATGGTTTTGCGTTGTAGCATCGAGCGAATTTTCATCAATAAGATTTCAGAGTCAAAAGGTTTATTCAGATAGTCATCACCTCCTGAGCGATACCCTTTTATCACATCTTCGCGCATAGTGCGAGCTGTGAGGAAAATAATTGGTATTTTCTCATTTTTCTCACGTATTTCTTTTGCTAACGTAAATCCGTCTTTATAAGGCATCATTACGTCCAAAATACACATATCGAAGGTTTCTTTTTTAAACTTCTCAAAACCCTCCATTCCATTTTTGGCTAAAACTACATCAAAACCACTCATTACCAAGTAGTCTTTTAGTACTGTCCCAAAATTAGAGTCGTCCTCCACTAAGAGGATGCGTTTGTTCTCAGAAGGAACTTTAGCGCTGTAATAGTTTCCGTTCATATTCTTTTTATGTTAGTGCCGTTAATAATTTGACAATTTGGCTAATTATATCACGGGTAGCTTTATAAAAAAGGTGCTACCCTTATCCTTTTCACTTTCCACCATTATAGTACCTCCGTGATATTCCACTATACTCTTCACGTAGGCTAACCCTAAACCGTGACCTTTCACATTATGCAAGTCACCTGTATGTGCACGGTAGAACTTATCAAATATATGCTTCATCGCCTGCTTAGTCATACCCTGCCCTTGGTCTTTAATGCGTATGAGCAACTTATTCTTGATATTTTCAGTGTAAATATCTATAACAGGTGCATTGGGTGAATACTTTATCGCGTTTTCAATTATATTTACAAATACATTGGTAAGGTGCGACTCATTAGCCGATACATCGCTATTGCTTGCCAAAAAATGCGTATATATCATTCCTCCACGCTCATCTAATATCGTTTGCACGTGCAACATCGCAGTAGTAATAACCTCGTGTACATCTAAAGGCTCTCGTTCTAACTGCATCGTACTTTTTTCCAAACGCGAAATCTGCAATATATTCTCTACCTGAGCAAGCATTCGTTTGTTTTCCTGCTTGAGTATATGCACATAATGCAATACCTTATCAGGATCAGAGAGTACCATCGGACTCTTTACACTGTCTAACACCAAACTCATAGTAGCAATAGGCGTTTTAAATTCGTGCGTCATATTATTAATAAAGTCCGTCTTTATCTCCGAAATACGCCGCTGAGTAAGCAACTGGTTGAGCGTAATGACAAACACCGCTATGATAATCAGTACAAACACCGTCGAGAGAGTGGCTATACCTATAATAGACGAAAGTAGTACTTTCTCTCGCTGAGGAAATATCACTGCCAACTCGTATAAGGAGTCATCTGAAGTATTGCCTCCGAAAAGCAAAGTCCTAAACTCCTTAGGTTCATTGGGTTCAAAGTACTTAGTATGCACTTTTGAGAGCACTCCTTTATTATAAATACCAAACTCAAAAGACAGATTAAGTCCATTTTTTTTTAGTTGCCTTAATAATAGTTTTTCTATCTGCCCTTCGGTTACGCGTTCATTAATAGATTGCTGCCTGATGATGCTCTTAAACGATTCCTCTATCATTAGTCGCTCTATCTCAGGCAATTCACTAAATTTTTCATAAGCAGTAACCGTCTGCTCTGAAGGATAGCGGGTAGTATTGCCTTTATTTACCCGCTGAAGCGTCTCTTTCTGTATATAACTTTTAATAGCCAATGTATCTGAAAGGTGATTAATCCCTAAGGCAGCAGCTGTTCGCTGGTTAGCTGGCAACGTATAGTCCTCTTCTAAAATACCGTGCTTATATATAAAAGTCTCTTTATTTTCCTTATTCTCTTTTACATAGATAAATTCCCGCAGGTGATTCTCCTTAGGATTTGAACGTGAGGTATTCTCACGCAGACTTATAATTTTGGCTACATATTTATCTACCTCATCTTGCTCTATCTGTTTTGCTACACTGTTAAGTATTTGCTGAATAGAATAGGTAAATGCATCTTCCTTATCTTCTATCGCCGACTTTATCCAATACCCTTGTACTCCTATAATCCCTATAAGCGAGAGACTTGTCAGTACAATTAGTACTATATATAACCTTTTATTCATTGCGCAAAGTTAAAACTTTTTTTCAAAAAAACACTTTTCTTCTTAAAAAATTAACGATTTATTAGGAAAATAATTAATAAAATATTTCCTAATTATAGTAAAAGAACTATTTCGTAACCTATATAACCTACTGATTTTATTACACTTACAAACGAAACACTTTCTATTCAAAGCCTCTCGAAATCATAACAGAAAAAATCTACATTTCTCATTTATTATTTGTCTTT
Organism: Capnocytophaga leadbetteri; assembly: GCF_003054025.1. GTDB lineage: Bacteria > Bacteroidota > Bacteroidia > Flavobacteriales > Flavobacteriaceae > Capnocytophaga > Capnocytophaga leadbetteri. The sequence goes on along the minus strand of NZ_QBKG01000001.1, from coordinate 567,849 downwards.
TGCCTTTTATCATTTACCATTTATCATTAATTTATTATCTTTGCCCCCAGAACTAAATTATTGGTTACCAATGACAAACAAAATAACCTTCTTAGCGCGTCTATTTTCAGTACTATCAGCTACCTTTTTAGCAGTAAGTTGCGAGTCTGATGATATCTGCGACCATACCGTGAATACCCCTCGTTTAGTAGTGCGCTTCTACAATGCTAACAACACCCGTACCCCTATGAGTATAGCTAACCTAACCATCTACGGGGAAGGCAATAGTACCCCTTTGGTAAGCAGCGCAACCCTTGATTCTATTGCGCTACCTCTACGGCTGCAAAACCCTACTACCTACCTTTTTCAGATAGTAGTGTCTGGCACTACTACCAGCACTGCCACTCTTACCCTTACTTATAATACAGAAGAAACATTTGTAAGCAAAGCTTGTGGCATCAAAACTACTTATAACACCCTCTCTGCCACTATCCAAGATGCCAACACCTCTTGGCTAAAAGGCGTAACTATCAAGAATAACACTATCGACAATGAAAAGAAAGCTCATATACATCTGTATCATTAATTGGTTTTGCTTTGCAGGATTGCAAGCCCAAACAGCAAGTCGCACTACCACTACGGGCGCTACGACCTCTCGTACTACTGCCATTGCCTTGCCCGAAAAACCTAAAGCACCCGCTTACCAACAGCGGTATGGGTTGCGTGTGGGGGCTGACCTAAGCAAGCTCATCAAACCTTTTTTCAACAGCGATTATTACGGACTCGAATTGGTAGGCGACTACCGTCTCAGTTTCGCCTACTATGCTGCTGCTGAAATAGGGCTAGAACGCAAAAAAACAAATGAAGACTTCTTCGCTTATACTACCGAAGGGCAGTTCCTACGCGCTGGCTTCGACTATAATAGTTATGGCAACTGGTATGGTATGGAAAACCAAATATATGTAGGGGCGCGCTACGGATTTTCTCTCTTCTCGCAAGACCTCAACTCTTATATTATCCACAAAGACAACCAGTATTTCACCGAAAACACTGCTGGCAGTAGTGCTGAATGGCTAAAAAAATATAGCGGACGCACCGCCCATTGGTTTGAGATAGTTTTGGGCATCAAAGCCGAACTATTGCACAATCTTTATGCAGGAGCTTCCGTACGCGTAGGGGTATTAGCACTCCAAACCGACAGCAAAGGCTTCCCTAATTACTACATTCCCGCCTTTGGTCGTGTATACGAAAACAGTCGCTTCGGGGCAAGTTTTAACTATACCCTAACTTACCTCATCCCTTTCTACAAAAGAGCCAAAAAGCCCATAACAACTAACGACTAGCATAGCCGAACCTACTGAGCTGTCGCTCATTGCTGCGCCAATCTTTATTCACCTTTACGAAAAGTTCTAAGTGCACTTGTTTGCCAAAGAACTTTTCTAAATCGGCGCGAGCGGCTACCCCTACCCTCTTCAGTGCCTCTCCTTTATGACCGATGATAATACCTTTCTGACTTTCGCGCTCTACCATTATCACTGCACGTATGTGTAGTATGGTCTCGCTATCAGCAAAACTCTCAGTGGTTACCTCTACCGAATAAGGCACTTCTTTCTTATAGTGCAATAATATTTTCTCCCTGATAATTTCATTTACAAAGAAGCGTTCAGGCTTATCCGTCAATTGGTCTTTAGGAAAAAAGGCAGGTGATTCTGGTAGCAAAGCAACTATCCTATCAAAAACCTCTTTAGTCTGAAAGTTGCGAAGTGCCGAAATAGGATATACCTCCGCTCTTGGCACTTGTTCTTTCCAATACGCCACCTGTTCTTCCAACACTTGCTGATCAGACGTATCAATTTTATTGATAAGCAGCAGTATGGGTATATTTAGCTTATTGATACGCTCAAAAAACGCTTCTTCCTTAAGTCCTTTCTCACCGATTTCCACCATATAGATAAGGATATCAGCATCGTCAAAAGCATCTTTCACAAACGCCATCATCGACTCCTGCAGTGCGTACGCAGGCTTAATAATACCAGGCGTATCCGAAAAGACAATCTGAAAATCATCACCACTCACTATGCCAAAGATACGATGGCGTGTAGTCTGTGCTTTAGACGTTATAATCGAAAGTTTCTCTCCTACGAAAGCATTCATAAGAGTCGATTTACCCACATTAGGGTTCCCTATAATATTTACAAATCCTGCTTTATGCACTTTTTTTAATTTTGAATTGTGAATTTTGAATTATGAAACAAATTGCCAAATCGGCAAATCACCAAATCGTCAAATCGTCAAATCGGCAAATCACCAAATCGGCAAATCACCAAATCGGCAAATCGTCAAATCGTCAAATCGTCAAATCGTCAAATCGTCAAATCGTCAAATCGTCAAATCGTCAAATCGTCAAATCGTCAAATCGTCAAATCGTCAAATCGTCAAATCGTCAAATCGTCAAATCGACAAATCGACAAATCGCCAAATTGACAAATCGTCTAATTACCTGATTTTTTCAAATACTCTGCCATTCCTTTTCCCCAATGCGGACTGTTAGCTGTTTCAGGGGTGAAAGAATCAAATTTCTCAAAAGCCTTATCTAAGAAAGGTTTTGCTTTAGCAGGCCCTCCGCCAAAGGCTTTAGGAGTAAAAAAAATCCCGATAGCTCTAATCAGGTACGGACGCGGATTATTAGGATTTTCCTTTATTGATTTTTCAGAATACTCTCTACTCATCTTGCCGTACTTAGCCCCTCTAAACATCGGATTTACCTTTACCTTAGCGCTATACAGATAAGCATAAAGCGCATAGATTTCAGACGCATTAGCCCCTTTAGCTTTTTCAGCTATCTTCAGATATTTCTCAGCTTGGTCGCAATAAGAGTCAATAGTACTACCAGACGATTGGTCGGCTATACGAATGTTTACATAAGCCGTATAATAGTTAGCAAGCCAATGCGTAGTGTCAGCCAAAGCAATGCGCTCAAAGTCATTTGCTAAAGGCTGCAACTCTGTATTTTTATAACTTTTGTCTAGTAATTTAATTTTTTCTGTTAGTACCGCTTCTATATCCTGACCTATTGCCAGCGGAGCCACTCCTAACACACTCAATAATAGAAATATATACTTCATAATACAACATTTTAGATAGGCGGCAAATGTACAAAACAATTAGCAAATTAGCAAAAATTAATAGTTAGTTTTTAGCTATTGCTAAATCGAACAATGAGCGAACAATAAGCGAACAATGAGCGAAGGATAAGCGAAGGATAAGCGAACGATGAGCAAACAAAAGTCGGTGTTTCTGGCGTAGCCGAGTAGGTAACGAAAAACAACACTTGCTCTTTACCTAATTAACAAATTGTCAAATTGACAAATTATCACTACTTTTGCAGCGACAAAAAACAACGCTATGCACCCTAAGAAAATAATCAAAATAGTAGTTATCATCTTATTACCCCTTGGCATTCAGCTATTTGCTTCGGGGAAAAACAAAATGCGTCCTATAAAAGAAGTAATCATAGACCATCAAGACGAAGATATGTATGTAACCGATGAGACGATACGCCGCACTATTTTCAAAGACCCACAAGCACCGCAGCCTATAGGTTTGCTAAAGTTGAGGGAGATAGAAAATCTCTTAGACAACAATGATATGATAGAAAAATCAGAGGTTTTCTACACACTTGATGGGGTGCTTAATGCCAAAGTAAAACAACGCCAACCTATCGCCCGCGTATATGACAATGGCACGGTATATTATATGGATACACAAGGCAAGAAAATGCCTCTATCGAGCTCTTATTCAGCCCGTGTACCTCTACTTAAAGGCGAATGCAATAAATATTGGGAAGACACCTATCGCCTAATGATGTTTATACAGAATGATATGTGGCTTAACGAAAACATCACTGAGGTAATGGTCAAAAACAATGGTGAATACCAATTCTTGATGCGTATTCCTCATTTCACTGTTCTTTTCGGACGTTTTGAAGACGAACAAATGAAGAAAGCTAATCTCAAAGCCTTCTACAAGCAGTTAGAAAAGATGAATCTCTTAAACGAATACAGTATTGTTAATTTAAAATACACTAACCAAGTAGTCTGCAAAAGATAATTTGCAAATAAGTCAATAAAAAAACAGAGACTGTTCAATTTGAACAGTCTCTGTTTTTTTATTGATTATGAAATTGTTATTTAATTCTTTCAAGATACCATTTTACAGTTTTTTGTATACCTTCTTCAAACTGCAATGAGGGTTCCCAACCTAACTCATTCTTCAGTTTAGTAGCATCAATAGCATAACGCAAATCGTGACCAGCACGGTCAGTTACAAAGGTAATAAGCTTCTCTGAAGTGCCTTCGGGTCTTCCTAATTGCTTATCAACTTCTTTAATAATCACTCTTACTAAGTCGATATTACGCCATTCGTTAAAACCACCAATATTGTAAGTATCACCATCTTTCCCTTGATGAAAAATAACATCAATAGCACGAGCGTGGTCTTCTACAAACAACCAATCGCGAATATTCTCGCCCTTACCATAAATAGGTAGGGGCTTATTATCTACTATATTATAAATACATACGGGAATAAGCTTCTCAGGATATTGATGAGAACCATAATTGTTAGAGCAATTAGAAATCACCACAGGTAGCTTATAAGTGTTGTGGTAAGCCCTCACAAAGTGGTCTGATGAGGCTTTAGAAGCTGAATACGGCGACTGAGGGTCGTATGGAGTTTCTTCGGTAAAGAGTGTGTTATCCATTTCTAAAGCTCCATACACCTCGTCAGTAGAGACGTGATAGAAGCGTTTGCCCTGCATATTGCCTTTCCACGCCTCGCGAGCTGCTTGCAATAAACTAAGCGTACCCATCACATTGGTTTTAGCAAAAATGAAAGGGTCTTCTATACTCCTATCCACGTGACTTTCAGCAGCAAGGTGTATCACTCCATCAATATGATAGTTCTTAAAAAGCTCTTTCATACGCTCATAGTCGCAAATATCAGCCTCTATGAAAGTGTAATTAGGGGCATTGGCTACATCAGCAACGTTATCCAAGTTGCCTGCGTAAGTAAGTTTATCTAAGTTGAAAACGTGATAATCAGGGTATTTAGTTACAAATAACCTCACCACGTGTGAGCCGATAAAACCAGCTCCTCCTGTAATTAAGAGGTTTCTCTTCATTATTTATTTGTCATTTCAAAAACTAATTCACCGCCACTCAAGAGTTCTTGATGCGAAATATACCATTGTTTATAAGCCTTTCCGTTAAAAGTAACTGACTTGATATATTTATTATCTTTAGATACGTTCTTAGCCACTATGGTAAAGGTCTTACCATTAGGCAAGTACATCGTTACTTTATCGAATAGAGGTCGACCAAATTGGTATTCAGTAGAAGCAGGATTCATAGGGTATAAGCCCATTGCGCTCCAGATATACCAAGCTGACATCTGTCCGCAGTCTTCATTACCACTAAGTCCGTTAGGGGTAGTGTTGTACTGTGTTTGCAAGATGCGATCTACCCAATACTGCGTTTTCTTAGGTTGCCCTGCCTCGTTGAACATATAAGCTATATGATGGCTCGGTTCATTACCGTGCGCATATTGCCCTATGAGTCCTGAGATATCAGGAGAGGTGTTATCCCCTGTAATTTCTGAACTTTCGGTAAAGAGTTTCTCTAAGTGCGCTACAAAAGGCTCATTACCACCAAATAGATTAATAAGTCCTTTTACGTTATGAGGTACAAACCAACTGTGTTGCCAAGCATTACCTTCAGTATAATCGGTGTTTTCGCGGTGGTCAGAACGTTTGGGGTCAAAAGGAGTGCGCCATTTGCCATCGGTGCTTTTACCACGCATAAAGCCTGTTTCTTTATCGAATAGGTGCGTGTAGGCTTCTGAACGCTTCAAGAAGAAATCAGCGTCTTCTGTCTTGCCCAATGCCTTCGCCATTTGTGCTACACACCAATCGTCATAAGCATATTCAAGAGTTATAGTAACAGACTCGTCTACTCCTGCATTGTAAGGAATATAACCGTATTTCTTGTAGGCTTTTAGTCCACGGTCATCTTGCATCATAGTGGTTTTCATTGCCTCGTATACCTTTTCAGCATCAAAGCCACGTACGCCTTTTAGATAGGCTTCTGCAATTACCGCAACAGAATGGTAACCTGTCATTGTATTGGTTTCGTTGCCATAAAGCGTCCAAACAGGTAATACTTTATGCACCTGATAGTACGCCAGCATCGAGTTGATAATATCAGCTGTAACTTTAGGCTGCAAAAGCGTAAGCAGTGGGTGCTCGGCACGGAAAGTATCCCAAAGCGATAAGGTAGAATAAGCTGTGCCTTCGGTTTTTACAATCTCGTCGTTTTGCAATCTAAACCATCCATTCTTGTCAGAAAAAGTTACAGGCGCTACTTGTGCGTGATAGAGGGCAGTATAGAAGATGGTTTTAAGCGAATCAACAGGGGTTTCTACTACTATACTGCTGAGAGTCTTCTCCCATTGTTGTTGCGCTAATGATTTGGTTTTATCAAAATTAGGAGCGTTGTATAACTCCAAGTTATCTAAAGCATTTTCTTCACTTACTGACGAAACGGCTACTTTTACCTCTAAGTTCTCATCAGCATTATCAAAGAATATTTGCCCTGAAGTAATGTCTTCTTTATGTTTTTGGTAAGTAATATCCTTTATTGGTTTAGAGAACTGAATAGCAAAGTACACCTTTTGGTTTTCAGCCCAACCCGTACTATAACGATAACCTGTGATAATATTACCATTGTTATAAGCATCTAACTTCTTATTTGATTTACTAAATGAGGTCTTAGTAGGACTATCCCAGTTGATAGCAAATCCTAAATTCAAAATTACAGACTGTTCTGCTCCTTTTTCAAAAGTATAACGATGTACAGCATAACGTTGTGCCGCAGTGAGTTCTACATTCACTTTAGGGTCTTCTAAATACACCTGGTAATAACCAGGTTCTGCTTTTTCGTTCTTATGGCTGTACTTAGATTTGTAAGGTACCATATCGCGAAACTCTTTCGCATTCACAGGGTATTGCTCTTTTCTGCCGTACTTTAGCTCGCTAAGGTCATACGTTTTATGAGTAGGCATCAGCAAAATATCGTTTAAGTCGCCAATACCTGTACCACTGAGGCTCAAATGACCAAAACCTACCATTAGACTATCAGAATAATGATAGCCTGAACACCAATCCCAGTGGCTAAGACCATTCACGGGACTGACTTGTATCATACCAAAAGGGGTAGTCGCCCCAGGGTAAGTATGCCCGTGTCCGCCTGTACCAATAAATGGATCTACATAGCTAATCAAGGGTTTTTGAGGGGCTTCAGCCTCTTTTTCAGTCACTGTTTTAGACTGATGACAAGCCGACAAAAAGGCAGCTACCGCTACCAAAGAAATATGTTTTAACTTCATCATTATAACATTAACGGTTAATTAATGTGGCAAAGATACAAAATAATTGCTAACTAACAACCGACAATTGATAATTAATTACCTGAATAATTCTAAATGAGCATCGGCAAGGCGAGGCATTGCACCGTGTTGCTGACATACATAAGCCGACACCTCAACCGCTAATTGATGCGATTGGGCAATACTACGACCATTGAGGTAAGAGGCTACAAAGGCAGCCGTGAACGAGTCGCCTGCACCTACCGTATCGGCAATGGTAACCTTTGGCGTGCCTAAGAACGATTTTTCATAAGGCGTAAATACATAACTGCCTCGGGTGCCTTGCGTGAGGATAAGGAATTTAAGCTGGTATTTCTCTAACAGATGGCGGCAAATCTCTTCATCAGTACCCTTTAGTTCGAAGATTTCGGCTATCTTCACTATCTCTTCATCATTGATTTTGAGAGCGGAAGCCTTGTCGAGCGAATCGACTATAATCTCTTTGCTAAAGTATTTGAGACGTAGATTGATGTCAAACACCTTCAGACTATCAGCAGGCATTAAGTCTAAAAACTTGTGAATGGTAGCCCTCGACACTACATTGCGTTGTGCTAATGAACCAAAACACACCGTAGTGGTATTCTTAGCCAAATTCTCGATGCGCGAAGAGAAAGGTATATTATCCCACGCTACGTTTTCGGTGATTTCATAAGAAGGCACCCCACGACCGTCTAACTGTACCTTTACAGTACCGGTAGGGAAGTCAGTTTTCTCGATAATGTAATTGAGTTCTTTCTCTTCGAGGGTCTTCAGTATTTCCTTACCAAGGAGGTCTTCGCCAATAGCACTTACGGCATAACCATTGAAGCCAAACTGAGAGGCGTGGTATGCAAAATTAGCAGGAGCACCGCCTAATACTTTTCTTTCGGGGAACACATCCCAAAGGATTTCGCCCAATCCTACTACTATATTTTTCATTTTATTCTATTTTAATTTATAAACGGTTATATCATTAAGGTTTAGAGTGCCTTTTTCGGTTTTAAAACGAAGCGTATTGTACACTTCGGAAGGGAATAAGGATTAAAGCCCCTGTAGCACAAATAGTTTTTATATTGTTTCTTTTCATACTCTTTTCTCATCAAAATATGGCACAAATGTAGCGTTTTATTTTGAATTCACAAAACAAAAACGGGCAATTTTTTAGGCAAAGGCTGCCTTATTATTAAAGGGAGAATTGGCATTTTCCTACAGAGAACTTCAACCATTAAAAGATTCTCAATGTTTTGCCATTTTTGTTGCGTTTTTCGCAATGGGTTTTCTTTTGCTTAGCTACACTTAGTAACCACTTAGTGGCCTCTTAGTGTCCACTTAAGATATACTTAAAGAATCTGCAATGATTTTCTCAATTCGTTATGAATTATTCAATTCTTAGGAAGTTCAGCTTTCTGAAGTATCTATACGAGCAAGTAATCATTGGCTAAAAACCATAAAAACTTTGCACAGTAAAAAGTTTAGTGCTTTTACTGTGCAAAGTTCTTCGGTATATTGGGGGTTAGCTTAACACTTAACTACCTCTCCCTCGTCTAAATATACTAAGTATTTGCCTTTTACTTGCCAACCGATGGCTTGCAGGTTTTGGGCATAGTACAATAGCTGTTGGTGGTATTGAGGGTTAGGCTGCCCTGTTTTGTAATCGATAAGGTAGGCTTCGCGAGTGGTAGGGTGATAGGCTATCCTATCAGGACGGAAGTATTTGCCCTTGCCGTCTACAAACTCGCGTTCGATGAAGTAATGGTACTCATCAGTAAAGAAAGCTGCTATCTGCGGCTCGCTTAGTAGGGTTTCTATTTGAGGCTTCAGCAGTTGGTATTGCTCCTCTGTTAGGGTGCCTTCTTGTAGCGCCTCGCTTAGTACCGCCCCTAAGTCGGTAGCATAGGTCAGTTGCGAAAAGAGGGTGTGTATGAGGTTTCCTCTTTCGAGGGCTTGCTGTTGGTGGGTGTCCCATAGCAGTGAGGCTCCTGTAGCTATCTTATAATGAGGGGCTGTCCAACCTTTCTGAAATAGCACATAGCTATCGGCATTTGTTTCTTCTTTCTTTTTAGCTAGTATAGGACTGCCATATTCATACTCAGTAATCTCCTCATTCCAATCTCCTTTATGTTTTAAAAAATCGCGGAGGAGCGTGCCGTAAGTGGTTATCTCTTTCTCAGGGAGCGAAGTGATAACGTAGAGAGACGACTCAGGACGGGTCATTGCCACGTATAGCACGTTTATCTGGTCGAGGAGGTGCTGCTGGTGCTGCTCGTTGAGAATAGTGGATGCCGCTCCATAGTTTTCAATATTCTTACTACTTTTTACTAATAGATAGTCAAAACCAGCGAAGTGCTCGGCTGATACTGGATACCATATCATTTCGCCACGGCTGTCGTCTAACTTGCTATCAGCAAAGGCGTAGATAATCACAGGGGCAGAGAGCCCTTTGCTCTTATGTACGGTCATCACGGTGATAGCGTTAAGACCTTCGGGTGAACTAATACTAAGCTTTTCTTTTTGGTCTTCCCAGAAGTCTAAGAAGTCGGCTAAGCCTCCTTTGCGGGCGTTCTTGAAGTCGAAAATAAGGTCGATAAAGTGTGTGAGGTAGGCATCTGAGGTGCGTGCCACCTCGAAGCAGTTCACCGCTAATGTTACCCCTTCGTATAGTGAATATTGGTTAAACGTTTCTATAGAAAAACCAAAGTCGGTAAAGAAAGTACTTACAGGCTGGTATGCGTACTTGTTTAGGAAAGTATGAGGCTGCTCCGCACCCTTGCCGTTAGCACGAATAAAGGCAAAGAGCATCTTGGCCTTTAGGTCTTCGCTTTCGGGGTGATAAAGCAACTGCAGCAGAGCTATAAGGAACTGCACTGAGGGTACGTTTTGCAGTAGTAAAGAGTCGGGCGAAATGATCTTGCGCCCTTTGCTTGATAAGAATGACGCTACCGCAGCGCCCTCTTTGTTAGTGCGCACTAATATAGTGATGTCTTTGTCTTCAGCTCCTGCGTCATTGGCGTGCATTATTTTCTGTAGTATAGCTTCACAATAACTCTTCTCTCGCGGGGTGAGAGTATCGTCTTTTGCTTCTTCTTCTCTCTCTTCTTCCTCCTCTTCTTGAGCAGTATTGATAAAAGAGATATTTACATAACCCTCTGCTAAAGTAGGTTTTGGATAGTTTTGGGCAGCTGCTTCGTAAAGATCTCTATACCCTCCTTCCTCAAAAATGTTTGCTACAAAAGGGAAAAAAGCATTGTTGAAGTCTATAATTTGCTTTAAACTGCGGTAGTTTTCAGCCAAATTAACAGTATTGAGCGGAACTTTAAAAGGATTTTTTTTACCGTTATACAGACTCATAAACTGCTCTGCCTTGCCTCCTCGCCAGCGGTAGATAGACTGTTTGGCATCGCCTACTAATAGCACTGAACCGGTCTGGTGATTTACTTGGCTTTGCACTGCATTGAGGATAAGTGGTATAAAGTTCTGCCATTGTAGTACTGAGGTATCTTGAAACTCATCGATGAAGTAATGACGGAACTTCTCGCCTATACGCTCATAAATAAAAGGAGCTGGCTGAGTACTCAGTTCTGAAGAAATTACGCCGTTGAACTCCCATATAGGCAAAATATTCTCTTCCTCTTTGATAAGGGCTATTTCTTTTTGGATACGATTTAGCAAAGCCAAAGGAGGAAGATACTTTAGGGCGTTTTGCATAAAGTTAAGCGTACCAAAAGCATTCCGTATATCTTCAAAATAAGTAGCAATCTGAGGTTGTAGGCTATCGATAAGAGCAGTATCGAGGTTTTTAGCAGCTGTTTTGCTATACATAGGTTCTCCATCTAATAGGTCTTTTTGCCAACCACTGACCCACGAGGGCTCTTTAGGACTTTTCTTAGTGAGGTTGTCAAAGAAATTGTATAGGTACCCTCCTTTGAAAGCTCCCTTATCTAAGCCGTGCTGGTCTAAGAGTTGCATAAAAGATTGTGCAGTGGTTTGTATAAGCTGTGCCGCTTGCTCTTTATACTCACTTAGGGACTTCTTTAGGGTAGCAAAATCGCTTAGTTCTTTATCTTTTAGCGATTGCATCTGGCTATAATGGTTTTCGTTAGTGAGCATCTTGGCTATTTCAAGTAGCTCTTTAGAGGTGTCCCAGTTCTTATCTTCGTCTATCTTTTCGTTAGAAAAAGCTATAAGCCACTCAGTGAGCTCCTTATCGCCCGTACCTGCTTGGCTCATTAGGTTGTCTACGGCGCGTTCTAAGAGGGTCTGACTGTCCAACTGCACTTCAAAGAAAGGATTCAAATGCAAATCCTGAGAGAAGTGACGTATCAGCTGGTGATTGAAGCCGTCAATAGTGCTAATGTTGAAGGCAGCGTAGTTGTGCAATATATATTCTAACGTCTTTGCCGAACGGTCTTGCAGCGCTTTGGGGGTGAGATGCAGACTTTTGCACAGTTCGGTAAACATACTGTGGGGGGTATGCAGCATCGTATCCTCGCTAAACTTACCCAATAACTCAATAATACGGTTCTTCATCTCGAATACCGCTTTATTGGTAAAGGTAATAGCGAGCAGCTGTCTGAACTGATCTATATTCGGGGTGTTAAGTACGATTTCCAAATAAGCCTTGACTAGGCTATAGGTCTTACCTGACCCTGCTGAAGCGTTGTAAATGGTATAGCTCATTTTTTATCCTGCGAATTCATCAAGCATATCTAAAGAAGGCACAAAGAAAAGGGTCCCTGTTTCGGCAGTGCTGAAATCTAATAAGCGGTCGTAATTACCTACGGGGTTGCCTACAAACATATTCGTAAGCATCTTTTCTACCGTGCTGAATGTATTGGCGTAGCAGATGAAGTAAGTGCCCATTTGATGACTCTCTGGGTCGTGGAAAGGCATATTATCTCTCACTACTTTTAGGTCATCGCCTACATTGGCAAGTGCCGAATGAGCATTTGTAGGTTTGGTATCCTCATCCATTTCTATATCCATTTCTTTGCTGCGACCTATTACTTTTTCTTGTTCGCTAACGGGTAACGAACGCCAAGCGTTCATATCGTGCACATACTTTTGTACAAATAAGTAGCTTCCGCCTTGGTAGTTAGGATCTTCATCGCCCACTACAGCAAACTGTTCGCGTTCTTCGCCTCGTGGGTTTTCGGTGCCGTCTACAAAACCGATGATAGCGCGCCCGTCCCAATACCTAAAACCTTGTACATTCACTATACAATCGGCTATAGGTTGCAGCACATCGCTGATAGTAGCCGCCATATCATAAGCTAAGCTAGGGTTGTGCGCACGAATGTGAAAGTGCAAATCGCCTTCAGTAGCTACGGCTGTGTGTTTGCTACCTTTGATAGGCTGAAAATCCTTAAGCTCTTTGGGGAGCGGTTGGGGTAACCCTAAGGTAAGCCACGCCCTATGGCTAATGCCTATGGTTACACTCGCACGTGCTTCGGGGAAGCGGTCGGCTACCGAGTTGTTGAGGTTCTCTACCAAGCCACATACTTTTGAAAAAGTATCTTTTAGTTGTGCTTTGTCTGTATTTTTCTTAAATGCCCATACCAAAAAAACGGTATTGTTATTAGGCAAATCGGTTACATTCTGATAATTCATTATTTCTATTTTTATTTTTCAGTTATTAGTCGTTAGTCGTTAGAAAGCAACACTGTTCTAACGACTAACGACTAATCTACTAGCGACTAACTTAACTGCTAACTACTGCGGTTTGTCTGTTGATAGATTCTTGGTGAATCGCCTTAAATACCTGTATGATGAACTCTTCGCTAAGTCCGTATTGTTCTCCTTCTAAGATTACCTTGCCGAGTATTTCGTGCCAGCGTTGATTCTGTAGGATAGCCACATTGTTGGCTTTCTTTAGAGTGCCAATTTCATCGGCAATATTCATACGTTTCTTAAGTAGATCTAATAGCTGGTCGTCTATGATGTCGATATGAGAGCGCAGGGTGCTTAGTTTGCTAACAAAATCTTCTTGGTTAGTCGATACTTGCCTAATGCGCAAGTCGTTCATTATCTGCACTAAACGCTCTGGAGTGATTTGCTGAGCAGCATCGCTCCACGCAGCATCGGGGGTGCAGTGGGTTTCAATCATCAGTCCATCGAAATTGAGGTCGAGGGCTGTTTGCGATACATCGAAGATAAGTTCGCGCTTACCGGTGATATGCGAAGGGTCGCAGATGATAGGCAGCAGCGGGAATTTATTCTGCAACTCTATCACTAATTGCCATTCGGGTATATTGCGGTATTTGGTCTTTTCATAAGTAGAAAAGCCACGATGTATCACCCCTAACTTCTCAATTCCGGCACGTTGTAGCCGCTCAATAGCTCCTATCCAAAGAGCGAGGTCGGGGTTTACTGGGTTTTTCACCAATACTATTTTATCAGTACCTCTCAGCTCATCGGCTATCTCTTGAATAATAAACGGACTAACGGTAGAGCGCGCCCCTATCCACAATAGGTCGATGTCGTGCTCTAAGGCGAGCTTTACGTGATCTTTATTGGCTACTTCAGTCGCTATCTTAAGCCCTGTCTCTTCTTTTACACGTTGCAACCATTTCAGACCTAAAGCTCCCACACCCTCAAACATACCGGGGCGGGTACGGGGCTTCCAGATACCTGCACGGAAGAATGATACATCAGTATCCTTAAGACTATGTGCTATGTTGAGTACTTGCTCTTCCGTTTCGGCACTGCAAGGGCCTGCTATTACTACGGGGTGGTCGAGGGCTAAATCATCTAACCACTGACGGTTCTCTTGTGTTATGTCCATTATATTTAGTCGTTAGTGGTTAGTTATTAGTTAATAGCCAAATCTTTTTAGGCGTAGGGCGTTGCCAATAACGCTTACTGAACTGAAGCTCATTGCTAAAGCCCCTAACATAGGCGATAATAGAATGCCAAAAACGGGATAGAGCACGCCAGCAGCTACAGGTATACCTATAACGTTATAAACAAGGGCGAAAAAGAGGTTTTCGCGTATGTTCTTCACTACTGCTTTGCTCAGCTTTTTAGCCTTTACAATGCCACTGAGGTCGCCTTTTACTAAGGTAATAGGGGCACTTTCGATAGCTATATCAGTGCCTGTACCCATAGCTATACCTACATCGGCTTGGGCTAAAGCGGGAGCATCGTTGATGCCATCGCCTGCCATCGCTACTACCTTGCCTTGTGCTTGTAGGCGTTTTACTTCTTCTTGTTTATCTTGTGGCAACATACCCGCACGGTAGTCAGTGAGCCCTATTTGGCGGGCTATAGCAGCAGCGGTAAGCTCATTATCGCCCGTAAGCATTATTATATGTACACCTACTTGCTGCAATGCGCGCAATGCTTGAGCGGTGGTATCCTTTAGCTTATCGGTTATCGCCACTGCGCCTATCACTTCGCGGTCGGTAGCCAACAGCGAAAGGGTATATCCTTCTGACTGCCGTGCGCGCAGATTATGGCGAATCTCTTCGCTTATAGGGGCACCTATCTCTTCTATCAGTCGTTCGTTGCCAAAGTAGTACGACACTCCAGCGTGGTTAGCTCGTACGCCTTTCCCTGTTAATGCTTCAAAATCGGTGAAGGGTAAGGGGGTAACTCCTTGTGATTGGGCGTAAGCATTGGTAGCTTTGGCTAAAGGGTGTTCGCTTTGCTGGTTGAGTCCGTAGAGCAAGGGTAACCATTCCTTTTCAAAAAGACTGCCAAAACTCATTACTTTAGCTACCGTAGGCTTGCCCTCAGTTAGGGTGCCGGTCTTATCGATGACTAAAGTATCTACCTTGTTCATTTGCTCTAACGCTTCGGCATCTTTGATGAGGATACCGTTTTGCGCACCTTTGCCTATCCCTACCATTACCGACATAGGGGTGGCTAAGCCTAAGGCACAAGGGCAAGCGATAATAAGCACGGCAATGGCATTGAGCAGTGCATATACATAAGCATTCTCGCCACCGAAAACTGCCCACACTACAAAGGTAAGTACTGCAATGGCGATAACTATAGGCACAAAATAAGCGGCTATCTTATCGGCTAACTTCTGTATAGGGGCACGGCTCTGGCTCGCTTCTTGCACGCGGGCTACTATCTGTGCAAGTAGCGTGTCGGCTCCGACCTTCTCAGCACGCATCACAAAAGACTGTGTGCCGTTGAGGGTACCTGCCGATACGCGGTTGCCCTGTTGCTTTTCTACCGGTATGGCTTCACCGGTAATCATACTCTCGTCTACAGTAGCATAACCCTCGGTCAGCACACCATCTACGGGGAGCTTTTCGCCTGGTTTCACTCTCAGTAGGTCGCCTATATGTACCTCTTCAATAGGGACTTCTATCTCGTTGCCTTCTACTATCTTAGTAGCTTTGCGAGGGGCTAAATCTAACAACAATCTGATAGCGGCTTGGGTGCGTGTGTGCGCATTGGCTTCGAGTACTTGCCCTAATAATACCAAGGTTAAGATGACGGTAGCCGCCTCGAAGTAGAGATGCACGCTGCCGTGCGCTTTAAAGGCATCGGGGAAGAGGTTAGGGAAAAAGAGTCCTACCACACTAAAGCCCCACGCTACGCCTGCCCCTATACCGATAAGGGTAAACATATTGAAGTGCAGTGTTTTGAGGCTGCGCCACGCCCGCACGAACAGAAAGCCGCAGAAGTAGAACACTACCGGCAGCGAAAGGACAAACTGCACCCAGTTCCACGCACTGAGGGGCATTAGTTTGTAAAGCGGATTATTGTGCCACATACCGCTCATCGCTATCACAAAGATAGGCAGCGTAAAGGCAATAGCCCCCCAGAGCTTGCGCTGTAGGTTATCGTCTTTAGGAGCTTCTAAGCTCACCAAATCCATACCGCAAACGGGACAAGCGCCAGGGTGGTCGTAAGTTTTATTGCCCTCGCAACGCATAGGGCAGTAATACACCACCTTAGCGTGAGGGTCTGTCGGTTTTATAGAGGGGGGAGTCGTCGGCTTATGCTGGTGCGCTTTGTCATCGCTCTCGCCTTCTTCGCCTTCTTCGCCTTCTGCTGCAAGGCTGTAATGAGTGCCTTCTAAGGCTTTTTGCAAGGTTTGCAAAGGCACCTCAGCAGTGCTTTCTATTCTTGCTGTAGCCGAAGCCAAATCTACTTGTACCGTTGTAACGCCTGCTACTGCCGAAAGCCTATCGCTAATGGTAGTAACACAACCCATACAGCCCATTCCTTTTACTTTATAAGAGGTTGTCATTATATATATTGAATTATTTATTATTTAGAGCGACAAAGGTACAAAATAAATTTGAATTATAAAGTAGTAAATTTTTACGGGGTGAAGTTACAAAGTATCTCTTGTGCAATTACTGCTATATAACAATTAATAGTTAATATACCTTATGTGAAAATCTAACTTTAATCTATAACTTCTAAATATTTTTGGTACAATTTCATCATTATTTCATCTATTAATATCAATATTGAAAAATAAATAAAATAGTTTTCATAAACATATTCTTCTCCTCTCAAAGTATCTAATGTAGGGAGATTCTGTTGATAAGATAATGTATTATGAGCACAACGGTTTCTGTGATGATAAAGCTGTTCATATCTTAAAATTAGCTCATTATCAAATAGATTTATACTCTGTATTTTCGTCTTTTTTATAACTCCTTCCTTTTTATTTTTCCACATACTATTATTTTTTTGAGGAAAAATCTTATAAAAAAGTGAAGATTGTTTTTTCATATTTTCTTTTCTTTCTGCATTTTCTTTTTTCTCTAAAATTCTTGCTTTACCGTTTTTTGTTTTAAATATTTTATCAAAATTACTTTCAAAAAATATATACTCTTTTTCATTCCACTTTTTTAAAGAACTCTCTTTAAACAATTGCTTTACTTGGTTATAAACAGAAAATAAAATTTCTATCTTCTTAGAATCATCAATATAATTATCAAAATCTTCTAATTCAAAATTAGGTATCTGATTTATTATATCTTTATAAATTTGCTCTTTTTCTTTATATTGTGAACATCCTGCTATTGGATTTTTTGTATATCTATCATATCTATATACATAATCATTAGTTGCTAATTCCCAACAAATACATTTCATCTTTTGCTCTTGCGCTCCTGTCATTTTTAAGAATACAGATTGCATAACATAATCATAAAGAGCATAAGTTTCTATGCCGTCTCCTATACCTACTGTAGCAGAGATAGCTTCTTCTAATATTTTAGTTATAGAAGTAAGAATAAAACTATTGTGGTTGCTGTGCCTCATATTTATTATAGATTGCTAAAGACTTATTTATTCGAATTCTTAAATGCTTTAGATCTGAAGGTTTTTTGGCATGCTTTTTATTTCTTTTAAATATTTTAATTTGACCATCTAATTCATTTAATAACTCTGCTTTTCTACTTATATCAATACTTTTATTTTCAAAAATAATTTTATAAACTAACCCAAACAAATAAACATCTATGTCTATTATAGATATCATTTTTTTAGTATCAAAGAATTCTATTATTATTTTTTTTAATTCATCAAAGCGGTTTTGATATTCTCTGTTTGGGAAAATTGAACTGAAGCTTTTAAATAAAGTTGATTGACTTTCTTCTCCTTGAACAACAGAATAAATATATGCTTCATAATAATTTTCTAAAGATTTACCCCTACTATCGGAATAACCACAAGCTAATTTATCTATTTTAAAATCTTTTGCATATTGGGATAATAATGAAAGATATTTTACAAAATCTATATCCTTTTTTGTAATTTGTTTGCTTTTAAGTTCTTTTGTAGCCTCTGGTTCAAAAAAACTATCATAACCTTCCTTCAAAAAGTATAAAGATCTTCTTCTTTCTATAGGATTTAGAGATTTCCCTTGTTGATTTATGCTTCTAAATACTGAAGAATAGTATTTTTGTTGACCATCCATACTTATATTTGAAGCTGGAACAATATAAGAGAAACCAAGAAAAATATTATCGAATGAAAAATCAGATTTATCTACATCTAATACTTCATATTGATTTTTCAATTCTTTTAACTTATTCCTTATTTCAGCATCTGTTTTAAAAGTTTTTCTTAACTCGACAATATGATTGAATTTCCATGCCTTCATTTCATTTTGATTTTCATCCTCAATACTATCATTATCATCGTTGTCATCCATAAAGTCAATTATATTATCATCCTCATTAAAGTATTTTTTATTAGGAAAAATATCAAAATAAGCTAAAAGTATACTTGTTAATCTTTGTTGCCCATCTAAAATGTAGTTTTCTTTTTCGTTATCTTTTCTAAAAGCTCCAATAGTAACAGGAGGAACAAATTGTTTCTTTTTTAGAGCCTCAATTAGTTCTTTCACTTTATTCTCTTCCCAAACAAATCCTCTTTGGTATTTTGGCAATTTGATATTTTCCTTCAAAATTAATTTAATCCAATGGCTAAGTGAGTACTCACCATAATAAACTCTATTTTCCATTATACATATTTTTTGCTAAGTCTCTTATATAAAATTATCCTTTTGTTTTCAATAACTATATCAAGAATATAATGTAAAAAAATACTTTTTATTAATTTATATTTTTCTCTTTTCAGGCGGCAAATATAAAATATTTCTTAATAAAACCCTAATTTATTATCAATTTTAACACTCAAGAACAGTAATTTTTGTTACAATATTCCCTATTCAATTTTATTTCATTACTTTTGCCTTGTAAATCAGCAATTAATATGAAGTATATCCTTAGCTTTATAGCTCTTTGGTTGGTGGCTTGTCAGTCGGCTAACCCTTATGAGGACAAAACTCTTGCTTTAGTGCCTCTGAAAACTTTCCCGCTGCCCAAAATTAGTGTGCGCGCTATGCAGTTGCTCTCCGATAAAAACATAGCTTTTGCGGGTTCCGACGCTTCTTTTGGCTTTATCAATACTCAAAACCATACTATCGCTCTCTCTGACCTCAAAAACAAAGGGGTTATCTCTGACTTTCGTTCGGTAGCCGCTACCTCAGACCGCTTTTTTATGCTTTCTATAGGTACTCCTGCCCTGCTCTATAGGGCTGAACCCAGCGGTATGACGGAGGTGTATCGCGATGACCACCCTTTGGCTTTCTACGATAGTATGCACTTCCTCAACAACCAGTTTGGCATAGCGGTAGGCGACCCTATAGACAGCCGTATGCAGGTGCTCGTCACCCACAACGGTGGTAAAACGTGGGCAAAACGCACTTGGTCGCAAACTCCTAAACTCGCAGAGGGCGAGGCTGTTTTTGCTGCCAGCAATTCGGCTATTGCCTATATCGACAAAAAGCTATGGGTAGTAACAGGGGGCAGTGTGAGTCGTATTTTTTCTTCTGAAGACCAAGCGCATAGCTGGACAGAGGTTGCCCTGCCTTTAGCGCAGGGAGCTCCTACTAAAGGGGCTTTTAGTGTGGCTTTCTACGACTCTAAACACGGTATAGTGATGGGGGGCAACTACGAGCAGCCGTCTGACCGCAATGGCACTGCGGCTATTACTGATGACGGTGGCAAAACGTGGCAACCGCTGACTACTGACAACTCTTTTGGCTATGTTAGCTGTGTGAAGTACGTGCCTAATAGCAAGGGTTATGCCTTAGTAGCTTGCTCGCCTAACGGACTTTATTACTCTACTGACCGAGGCTATCATTGGCAACGCCTCAGCGCTGAGGTCTATCACGCTCTTTTATTCATCAATGAGCAAACCCTTATCGCCTCTGGCGACGAGAAGATTAGTATTTTTAGAGTAGTTAGTCGCTAGTCGCTAGTCGTTAGAATAGATTATAAAAATAAAAAACGTCTGCCTTTTTAGACAGACGTTTTTTTTTATAATTGACAAATTGGCAAATTAACTAATTTGCTAATTATTATGTTGTGAGCATTGGTTATAAAGCTCGCGCCAAGCGGCTCCTCTTTTCTTCATTACATTTTCGAGGTATTCCTTCCACACGAGTTTGTCTTTATCTTCATCTTTTACGATAGCTCCTTGCAAGCCCGATGCCAAATCTTCATCGGTAACCACTCCCGTACCAAAGCTACCTGCCAACGCCATACTGTTGGTAATAAGCGAAATAGCTTCGGCAGTAGAGATTACTCCACTAGGCGATTTTAGTTTCTGCTTCTCATCGAGGGTAGCCCCTTTGCGCAATTCGCGGAAGATAGTTACAATCTTCTCTATTGCCTCGGCAGACGGTTGTTGTGCCTTTAGCTTATAGTTATTAGAGATTTCGGCTACCCGCTTGGTTACTATCGAAACTTCGGTTTCGAGAGTCGCAGGGGCAGGCAATACTATGATGTTAAAACGCCTTTTGAGGGCAGACGACATATCATTTACACCACGGTCGCGAGTATTGGCAGTGGCAATAATCGAAAAACCGCGCTGGGCAGGTAGTTCTTGGCTAAGCTCTGGTATAGCAATAGTCTTTTCAGAAAGAATAGAGATAAGCGCATCTTGCACCTCAGAGGCACAACGCGAAATCTCTTCAAAACGCGCTACCGAACCTGTCTCCATTGCCCTATAGATAGGCGATTTGAGCAGCGCCTCATTAGAGGGACCATTAGCCAATAGCATAGCGTAGTTCCACGAATAGCGTATATGCTCTTCGCTTGTACCCGCAGTACCCTGAATCACCTTGCCAGAGTCGCCACTGATAGCGGCTGTTAGGTTTTCTGACAACCACGATTTAGCCGTACCAGGTTCGCCAATAAGCAATAGCGAACGGTCGGTTAGCAGGGTAGCGATAGCAATCTCTACCAAGCGGTTATGCCCTATATATTTGGGCGTAATAGTTACTCCGCTGGCAGTACCACCGGTTACAAACTTAAGCACCGCCTTAGGCGATAGCTGCCACCCTATGGGTTTTTCTTCTTTTTTGTCTTCTTCCTTAAGGGCTTCTAACTCATTAGCATAGAGTTTTTCTGCCGGAAGGCGTAATACATTTGACATAGTTTTTTGATTTGACAAAATTAATCTGCAAAGGCGTGTTTGTAGCCTTTTTGCTTGTTCCACGCGCCACGGGTGAAGTCTGGGATTTGTACAGGAGCACTGCCATTCTCTAACGATAGCTTAGAAAGAGGCGATAAGCAGCACCACTCTGCAAGGTCATACACGTCCATATCCAAAGGCAAACCATTACGCAAGCAGTAGATAAGACGGTAGTCCATTATGAAGTCCATACCTCCGTGTCCGCCTACTTCTTTAGCTTTAGCTTCTAACTCTTTAAGTATGCGTGGTTTGTATTTTTCCATTAAGGCTTTTTTAGCACTATCAGGCATAAAGCTGTGTGCTGATAGGTTTTCGTGGTCAGGCACTATATCCTTATCTACATTTTCAGGTTGTAGCAAATAGCCTGATATAGGATATTTATTAGCAAACCCTTTAGTACCAGTAAGTTGGTACATACGAGAGTAAGGGCGTGGGGTTACCACATCGTGCTGTATTTGTATAGTTTTACCTTTTTCGGTCTTAATCATTGTGATAGTAAGGTCGCCGTTTTGAAAATCAGCACCGTCTTTGCCTGTTACGCGTTTCATCACTTCTCTGCCGCGGAAAGGGTCGGTATCAAACGATACTAAGTAGTTCATCTTATCGCCGCGGTGAATGTTAAGCGCTTGGCATACAGGGCCTATACCGTGAGTAGGATACACATCGCCACGGTTTTTGAAGTTGTAGTCTAAACGCCAATTGTTCCAGTAGTAAGACCAAAACTCATCGAGGTTGTGAATGTAAGAACCCTCACCGTGAATTACCTCGCCCAACAACCCTTGTTGTGCCATATTGAGGGTAGTAATTTCGAAGTAGTCATACACACAGTTTTCGAGCATCATACAGTGCAAGCGTGTTTTTTCGCTCATATCAATAAGTGCCCAAATCTCTTTCATATCAAGAGCGGCAGGCACTTCTATAGCTACGTGTTTGCCGTGTTGCATAGCGTAGAGCGCCATTGGGGTGTGGTGCTTCCAGTCGGTTACGATATACACAAGGTCGATGTCTTTGCGCTCGCAAAGTTCCTTCCAAGCGTCTTCGCTACCGGTGTACTGAGGCACGCGTTTTAGTCCCGCCTTATCGAGCACTTTTTGGGCTTTTTCTACCATCTCTGGACGTATGTCGCAAAGAGCAGCGATTTTAGCGCCTGGCACGTGTATGTAGCGCTCTACCGCACTATGTCCGCGCATACCCAAGCCTATGATACCCACTCGCACGGTGTCGAGCTTAGGGGTTACAAGGTTGAGCACATCGGTCTGACCTTTAGCGCGTTTAGGCACTTTTACTTTAATAGTTTTGTTGTACTTAGTTTTAGTTGATTTCTGCTGAGCATTAACTGCTGTAAAGCTGAAAGTCAGCACGATGCTAAAAAGCATCCATAACATTTTTCTCATCATAGCTTGTGAATATTTTAGAGGTTAATTATCTGCCCGCAAAGGTAATCTTTTTTTCATTAGCAACCAAAAAAAAATGCTAATTTGTCGATTAGTGAATTTGCCAATTAGTAGATTAGCAAAATCTTCTGTTTTTTTGGGTAATGAGTTCGGTTATCCTTCGGTCATCGTTCGGTTATCTTTTGGTCATCTTATATCTAAAGTAATGGGAAGGCTGGGAAATTAGCCAATTTGCTAATTGGCAAATTATCATTACCTTTGCCGAATGAAACACATTACACAAAAATTAGCTGAGCGCGCGGCTCACAATGCGCTACGCAGCCTCCAGCAACGCCACTTTTCTATTGATTTCTACTCTAACGACTATATAGGTTTTAGCACTGATGCCGCTATCAGTCGCCGTATACAGGTGCTGGCAAATAGCGACCTCGCTCACGGTTCTACGGGTTCGCGTTTGCTGTCGGGCAATCTGCCTATTTTTGCCAAAACCGAACGGTATATCGCTGATTTTCACCACGCTGAAGCTGCCCTTTTGTACAATTCTGGCTACGATGCCAATGTAGGTTTCTTCTCTTGCATAGTAGGGCGCGGCGATGTGATACTATACGACAGCTATAGCCACGCTTCTATTCGCGACGGCATCTCGCTGAGCTTAGCCAGCGCCTATAAGTTCAAGCACAACGATTTAGAAGACCTCGAAAAGTTGCTCAAGAAATTCGCTACCGACCAACGCACGGTGCTTATCGCTACCGAAACCGTCTTTTCGATGGACGGCGATAGTCCGGATTTGCGGCGTTTGGTAGCCTTAGCCCAGCGGTACGGAGCTTATGTGGCGGTAGACGAGGCGCACGCCATAGGGGTATTTGCCCCAAACGGCAGCGGACTTATACAGGCTTTGGGGTTAGAGAACGATATTTTTGCGCGCATCGTTACTTTTGGCAAGGGGTTGGGCGCGCACGGAGCTGCTGTGGTAGCGTCGGCAGAGGTGGTGCAGTACTTGGTGAACTTCTCGCGCTCGTTTATTTACACTACCGCTATGAGTCCGCACAGTGTTGCCACCATACGCGCGGGCTACGAACAGCTATCGCAAACGGAGGCAATCAGTCAGCTTCACAGCCATATCAGTTACTTCAAAACGCAAATAGCCCAACAACAGCTGCAAGGTTTTATCGCTTCGGATTCGGCTATACAGGCGATGGTAGTCCCTGGTAATGAGCGCGTAAAAGCCCTTGCTGCCCAGCTACAAGCGCAGGGTATAGGCGTGCTGCCTATCTTAGCCCCTACCGTGCCAGCTGGAGAAGAGCGCCTACGCATCTGTCTGCACAGTTTTAACACCGAAGAAGAGATTAAAAAATTAGTAAATTTGCTAACGGACAAATTTGCTAATTGACAAATTATTCGTACCTTTGCCGCTGTCTAAAAAAAAACTCATTATTACGAAAAAATTAAGAAAAATATTAGTCCGTGGACTCTTAGGGCTGCTCCTATTATTGCTGTTAGTAGGAGGGGCTTTATCGCTGCCCATAGTGCAAACCTACATAGCCCAAAAAGCAGTAGCTTACCTCAATAAAGACTTCGATATAGACCTAAATATCAGCAAGATACACCTGAAGATAAACGGACAGGTAGCCCTAAAAGAGGTGCTAATACGCGACCATAAGCAGGACTCGCTTATCTATGCCGAGCGCCTCAATACTTCTATATTAAACTTTAAGCAGCTGATTGATGGTAACCTCTACTTTGGCGATATAGAGGCTGAGAACTTGCTTTTCAATATGAAAACCCACAAGGGCGATACCCTTTCGAACCTCGATGTTTTCGTTAGCAAGTTTGATTCGGGCGAACCCAGTTCGGGCAAGTTTATAATGAAAGCCAAATCGATTGAGCTTGTCGATAGCCGTTGCTACATCAGCGATGAGAACAATGCTGACCCCTCGCTGCTGAAGATAGACCACCTAAATGCCACTGTTACTGACTTTGCTATACGCGGCAGCAATATATCGCTGTCGTTGCCCTCTTCAAACTTTGTATATAATCGGCAGCTAAAGGTAGACAATATGGCTACCCCTTACTTTGCTTATACCGATACGGTGATGCAAGCCAACAAGCTACAGCTACAGCTCACCCCCGACACTGACCTCTATGCTGACCTGAAAATGTACCCCCACAAAGGCAGTTATGGCGACTTTGTGAACAAGGTAGTCTTTGACGCTCAGGTGCATAAAGGGACTATCAACACTACCCACCTCAACACATTCTACAATGGGTTTTCGCCTAATCGCATCATCGCCCTCAAAGAGGTAGCAATGAAAGGCACTCTAAACGATTTTACCCTTCCGAAGGGCGAGATAAGTTACCAAAACACTCTGATAAGGGGCGAATTGAGCTTTCAGAACCTGCTTGCCGATAATCGCAATATCATAGTGATAGGCAAAGAGGTGTATGCTGAGACTATTTACAACGATTTGGCGTACTTGATGCCTACCGTTTTAGGTGAAAATATCCCTGCGGAACTTCAAAAGCTGGGTATGTGTTCGCTTACAGGCGATTTCGCTTATAAAACCACCTCGCTACTCACCAACTTACAGCTAAAAACAGCAGAAGGTGAAGCCCATATCGACGGCTTTTTAGACGACCTAACGCATACTGACCAAACGACTTTCAAAGGCACCCTCGTAACCGACCAGCTACATTTGGGTAGGCTTTTAGACGACCATAGCGTGGGGGCACTGACTGCTAACCTAATAGTGCGCGGTCAGGGGTTTGACATAAACACTATGCAGCTTTATGCCAATGGCGATATTCATTCCTTAGGCTATAATGGATATAACTATAAGCATATCAACATAAATGGGGAACTGAAAAAACAAGTGTTTAACGGCAAGATTGACGCTCGCGACCCTAACCTAACGATGAAGTTTAGTGGATTAGCCGACCTTTCGCACGCCGCTACTAAATTCGACTTTCAGGCAGATATAGCCATAGCCGACTTGCATGCTCTGAAGTTTATAGAAATGGATAGCATTTCGCAGTTCTGCGGTAAGGTGATTATTGACATTGAGGGCAATCAATTAGACGATATAGTAGGCAAAATAGCCTTTAAAAACACGCATTACATCAATTCAGCAGGCGATTTCAACTTCAAGGATTTCGAGGTGCACTCAACTCTGACCAATGGGGTGAAAGAAATCAGTATTAATTCGCCTGACATTGTTAGTGGTAATCTGAAAGGAAACTTCCGCCTAGCTGAAATGAAGAAAATGATGCAGAACGCTGTGGGAAGTATGTATGCCCACTACAAACCATATAAAATAGAGCCTAACCAATACGTTGATTTTCACTTTAATATCTACAACAAAATAGTAGAGGTATTCGTGCCTAAAGTAAAAATAGGCAGTAATACTTTTATCAATGGGACTATAGATGCTGACAACACGAATTTCAAGCTGCAGATGAAGTCGCCGAGCATTAATGCTTACGATAATCAGATAGATAGCCTAAGCCTTGAGATAGACAATAAGAACCCACTGTACAACACCTTTTTAGAGGTGAAAAAAGCTGACTTTGGCGTGTATGCTATTCAGGATTTCAATCTGATTAACACCACTGTGAAAGATACGCTTTTCTTTCGCACCGAGTTTAAAGGAGGCGAATCGGGGAAAGACAACTATGAGCTGAATTTCTTTCATACTTTGAACCAGAAACAAGAGTCTGTTATTGGCATTAAAAAGTCGTTAGTGAACTTTAAAGGCAATGCGTGGTACATCAATCGTGAAAACGAAATGAACGAGTACAACAAGCTTGTGCTGAACCGTACTGCCGATAGCTTGCGCATAAGCAACTTCAAGATGGCGCACCAAAACCAATATATGAACCTCAGCGGATTGGTGACTACTAACGACTATAAAAACCTGCATTTGGTAGCCCATAACGTAGCCTTAGACAAGGTTATGCCCGAAATGAAAGGGCTCGACCTAACGGGTACCCTCAACGGTAATATATCGCTTACCCAAAAAGGGAAGCTATACTACCCTTCTGCCGACCTTTTTGTACAGTATTTTAAGCTAAACGGCTATGACTATGGCGATTTGGAAGTGAATATCTTTGGTAATAATGACCTTTCGTCTTTCGATGTAAATGCTTTCTTCTCCAACGGGCGCTCCTTAGGTTTTGCTACGCGCGGAAAGATAAACTTAGACAGCAAGAAAGGTACGCTCTTAGACCTAAAAGCCTACTTTCAAGACTTTGCGCTCTCGCCTTTCAATCCTTTTGTAGAAGGTATTTTTTACGACCTGCGGGGTAAAATGAGCGGCTTAGTAAACATAAAAGGTAGCATAACCGATCCACTGATGGACGGTACTCTTACCCTACAAGAGGCTGGGGCTGGCATCAGCTACTTAAACCTCAATGCTGATATAAACGACGGTGCTAAGATAAAGGTAAACAACAAGACTTTTGATATAGACAACTGGCGACTGACCGATACCGCCTATAACACCCAAGCTACCCTAAATGGTTCTATCAGGCACAACCGCCTACTCGATTGGTTTTTAGACCTGAAGCTACAGACCCTCGGCAAACGCTTTATGGTGCTTAACACCCAGTATACTGACGATGCTCTTTTCTACGGCACCGCTTTTATGAATGGGTCTGCCACTATAAAAGGGGCTTTAGACGAGATAGCTATAAATGTAAATGCTAAGACCGAAGAGGGTACTTCGTTCAAAATACCACTAAGTGATACCGAGAGCGTAGGCGATGATTCCTTTATCACTTTCGTAGAAAAAGGAGATAAAAAGGTAAAAGTGCAACGCGATTTAGAGTCGATTAAAGGATTAGAGCTCAATTTTGAATTAGACGTACAGCCTACTGCCGAGGTAGAGATAGTAATGGATAAAAAAACAGGTAGCAACCTTGTAGGGCGCGGGGCTGGTACGCTGCTTATCGAAATCAACACTAACGGCAAGTTTAATATGTGGGGTGACTTTATCACCTATTCGGGTTTCTACAATTTTAAGTACGAGAATATTATAGACAAGCGTTTCACGGTGCTACCAGGGGGCTCTATTTCGTGGAGTGGCGACCCGCTTATGGCTACCCTCCGCGACCTGAAAGCTGCCTATAACCTAACCGCTAACCCCAGCACTCTGTTGGAGAGTACACAGTACAACCGAAAAATTAACACCCAAGTGGTTATTAAGCTCGGTGGCGAACTGATGCACCCCGAAACTGTATTCGATATTACCTTCCCTGATAGCAGTCCGAGTTTGGTATCAGAGCTTAACTATAAACTCGAAGACCAAGACCGCAAGCAGCTACAAGCCTTCTCGCTCTTAGCACAAGGTTCGTTTATGAGCGAAAAGAATACTGATAACCGCCTAGTAGCCTATAATCTGTTTGAAACAGCTGCTGGTCTATTCAACCAACTGCTATCTGACGAAGATAACAAACTCAACTTAGGAGTATCGTACGAGGCCGGCATCAATGATAGTTCTTCAGATATTAACAGCGACCGCTTAGGCTTTACCGTCTCTACCCAAATAACCGATTGGGCAAGCGTAAATGCTAAAGTGGGAATACCTGTTGGCGGGGTAAGCCGTACAGCCGTAGCGGGTAACGTAGAGGTACTCTTTAGGCTCAACCCCGATGGTAGTCTGACGGCTAAGATTTTCAACCGCGAAAACGAATGGCAACAGTATATGTTAGACCGCATAGGGTATGCCCAAGGGGTTGGTCTTACCTACACCGTTGATTTCAACACCTTCAAAGGGCTTATGTATAAAATCTTTGGAACGAAGAAAAAATAACAATTTAACAGAGAATATTATGAAGAAAATGTTATTACTTTTGGGTAGTGTGTTGGCGATAAGCACTGCCTCAGCACAAGCCTTCAGAAAAGGAGATGTGCAATTAAACGGAGGTTTAGGCTTCTCAGATATTAGTGCAATGATTTACGGAGGAGTTGATTTTGGCATCAGCAAGCAAGTATCTTTAGGAGGCGAACTCTTCTACCGCGGTACGAGTAAGGGAGATATAGAATACAGCAATATAGGCGTACTATTCACCAGTAACTTCCATTTTGCTCAGTACATACGCGTCCCCTCTAACTTAGACCTCTATGGAGGATTGAGCTTAGGGTACTACCATTGGGCACACACCTCTAAATATCGCTGGTTAAAGCCTTATTACGATTCAGGCCTAGCCTTACGCCTACAGTCTGGTGCTCGCTGGTTCTTCACTAAAAACTTTGGGGTAAATGCAGAATGGTTTTTAGACCACAATTCTTTTGCCGACTTAGGGCTCAAATTAGGGGTTACCTATAAGTTTAAATAACACATTATATAAATTAGAGAATTAGCAAATTAGTGAATGATTACACTCACTAATTTGCTAATTTTTTTTGATAGTATATCCTGAAAAGGCTAAGCTCATTCCAGCTATACCGCTCTTCGGTTGCCTCTATAATGCTTTTTAGCGAACTATAATCTTCCGTTTTGTCAAACAGAGCTGTAAGTTCTGCTATGGCTTCGGCAGAAAGCAACTGTGTTATCAAATCTTCAGGAAGTTTTCCTTGCTCGATGAGTTTTTCTAAATGATTGTAGATAGTGCGCTCGGTAAACATACGCGCTTCGGCTATCTCGGCTACAGTCTTACCCTCTTTCCATAATTGCAAAGTTACATCATAAGTAGAGGGTTTTTCTTGCTTTATGATAGGAGCTTTCTCTGGGGTCGTTTCAACAAATAGCTGTTCTTTCTCAAGTCGCTGTAAGGCACGTTCTTGTAACTCTATGCGTAGCTCTTGCAGCTTATCACTATGGATACTATCCTTAGTCAGCGGTTTGTCCAAACGTATCAGGTGGGTTATCTGCGAGAGCCTAAAAAGATGCTTCAACACCCCCGATAGGGTATCACTTAGCTGATTGAGCTCTTGGCTAAACTCTTTTACCTTCTTCTGATTAGCTATCTTAGCTTGCACATACAGTACTTCTCCCCATATATCCGATAGTAAGGGACTAAAATAAGGCACCGCTTTCTCAATGCGCTCAAAAATATACTCAAGGGGAGCGCCACTGCCAAAATAGCCCACTAACTGCTTGCTAAACTTCGCAGCTACCTCTGTTACTTCTCTCACCTTGGCGGCTGTCTTATTCGCCCACTCTTTATACTGACTTTTAGCCCCTATCTCGCCCATATAGCTACTACAGTGTTGCGCCCACTCATCTGCTAAAATACGCCAGTCAAAAGTCTGAAGTATCGTCTGTTGCAAGAACTCGCTCTTACCCTCTTCGCAGGCTTGCTGTACTTGGCTTTCATCAGCTTTATTAACTGCGTAGTCTATCACCTCTTCATCATTATCAATACCGTTTTGTGCCACCGATGAGAGCAAGACCAATCCGTCGAGAGAGCGCAAACGCGAAAAAGCCACATAGGCTTGCCCTGAAGCAAATACACTACCGAGGTCGAGAGCCGCTTTCTCAAAAGTAAGTCCCTGACTCTTATGTATGGTGATAGCCCACGCCAAACGCAGCGGATATTGGGTAAAAGTACCTAACTTCTCTTCTTCTATATCTTTAGTGGTTTCGTTGAGTCTGAAGCGCAAGTTTTCCCACACATAACGTTCTACATTGATGGGCTGCCCCCCGTCTAACAGCACCTCCACACTATCCTCTGTCAGCGATAGTACCGTACCCATTTTGCCATTGAAAAACAGATGCTCGCCTGATGGGTCATTCTTAATAAACATCACCCTTGCCCCTTCTTTCAGCTGTATCACCTTATCGGTAGGATACAGATAGTCAGGGAAGTCGCCTATTACCTCAGCCTCATAAGCAAAAGCTGGTGTGCGAAGCTGCTGCATAGCGTGCTGGTTCATCGTATCGGCTTTGGCATTATGGGTAGTGAGGGTTACGTATTCGTCTTTGCTTTGTTTGGCAAAAGTAGGCTTCACATAGGGCTGTAACAGCTGTAGGTCTTCTTCAGTGAGTTTGTTTTCGCGCAAATGATTCAATATAGAGACGAATAGCTTATCCGTCTGCCTATATATCGTTTCGAGTTCTACATACAGCAGCGGATGCTTGGTAATCACCTCAGATTGAAAGAAGTACATACCCTTATAATATTGCTTGAGCACCTCCCACTCCTCCTGCTTCACCACAGGGGGCAACTGCATCAGGTCGCCTATAAAAAGCACCTGCACCCCACCAAAAGGCTCGTGATTGCGGCGTATGAACTGTAGCATATAGTCCATCGCATCTAACACATCGGCGCGCAGCATACTCACCTCATCTACGATGAGCAGCTCCATATTCCGAATAAGTTGCTGTTTATTTTTATGCATTTGGAAGTGTTTGCGCAGCGAAACGCGGTTTTCAAAACGAAGATGCTCATTTACGATAGGCGGAGCTGACTGTGTAGGCAGGAAAGATGCAAAAGGCAATTGAAAAAGTGAATGAATAGTAACGCCTCCTGCATTAAGAGCGGCAATCCCCGTAGGGGCTGCTACTACCGTATTTTTGTAGGTGGTCGCTATAATCTTGCGTAGGAGGGTAGTTTTGCCGGTACCGGCTTTACCGGTGAGGAATATATTCCGGTTCGTTTGGCTTATAAGGGTGAGTATATATTCGGTCATAAAATCATTAGCAATTTCAGTCAGCAACTTTTTGTTGCAAAGATACAAAATAATTTTGATTTTTTACTATTTTTGCCCATATCTCCTATGCTGACTATCGCATTTCCCCTTTTGAAGAATGTTTATCTTTGCTAATGGGCTAATTGGCAAATCGACAAATTGACAAATTAACTAATTGACAAATTTGCTAATTTTTTTGGTCGCTAATAAAAAAATAATTATCTTTGCCTCTCAAAATAAATTCAATATGAATAAACCCGCTACAGAAGAAAGTTTAGAAATAGTAAAGAAAGTCCTTACCAAATATTTGGAAGACAACGCCCACAGAAAAACCCCTGAGCGTTACGCTATTCTAAAGGAAATTTACGAGTTTAATGACCACTTCGACATAGAGACCCTCTATGTGAATATGAAAAACAAAAAATACAGAGTTAGCCGCGCCACCCTCTATAACACTATGGAGCTGCTACTCGAATGCGGGTTGGTGCGCAAACACCAATTCGGGCAAAACCAAGCCTATTACGAAAAATCTTACTTCGATAAGCAGCATGACCACGTGATTCTTACCGATACAGGCGAAATCGTAGAGTTTTGCGACCCCCGCATACAAACTATTCAGAAAACTATAGAAGACGTGTTCGACATCGATATCACTCACCACTCTCTTTACTTCTACGGAACACGCAGAAAAAAAGAAAACCAAGAAGAAGAGAATAATACTCACGAAAAATAAGCGTAAAAAATGGCAGTAGATTTATTATTAGGTCTTCAGTGGGGAGACGAAGGTAAAGGAAAAATTGTAGACGTACTCACACAAGGTTATGATATTATAGCGCGCTTTCAAGGAGGTCCTAACGCAGGGCATACCCTTGAGTTTAATGGCATTAAGCACGTGCTACACACTATCCCATCGGGTATCTTCCACCCTACTTCTATCAACATCATAGGCAATGGTGTGGTGATAGACCCTATCATCTTCAAAAAAGAAATTGATGGGCTCGCTCCTTACAACGTGCCTCTCAAAGACAACTTGCTCATCTCGCGCAAGGCACACCTTATCCTGCCTACTCACCGCCTCCTCGATGCCGCTTCCGAAGCCTCTAAAGGGAAAGCTAAAATAGGCTCTACCCTCAAAGGCATAGGTCCTACCTATATGGATAAAACAGGGCGCAACGGCTTGCGCGTAGGCGATATTGAGTTAGACGATTTCGAGGTGCGCTATCGCAACCTTACCGACAAGCACCAAGAGATGCTTGCTAACTATAAAGTAGATATACAATACAACCTAAAGGAATTAGAAGCTGAGTTTTTCGAGGCTGTGAAAGTGCTCAAAGGCTTCCAACTAATTGATAGCGAAGAGTATCTGTACCAAGCCCTAAAACAAGGAAAGAAAATATTAGCCGAAGGGGCGCAAGGTTCGTTGTTAGACATCGACTTTGGTACTTATCCGTTTGTTACCTCGTCTAACACCACGGCTGCTGGTGCTTGTACTGGCTTAGGGGTAGCCCCTCGCAGCATAGGCGAAGTGATAGGCATCTTCAAAGCCTACACCACCCGCGTAGGTAGTGGCCCTTTCCCTACCGAACTTTTTGACGAGGCAGGCGAAACAATGACTCAAGTAGGTCGCGAATTTGGGGCTACTACCGGTCGTCGTCGCCGTTGTGGTTGGCTCGATTTGGTAGCTCTTAAATATGCCGTGCAAGTGAGCGGCGTTACCCAATTGGTAATGATGAAAGCCGATGTACTCAGCGGATTCGATACCCTAAAAGTATGTACTTCATATCTCTATAAAGGAAAAGAAATCAAGCATTTACCTTATAATATAGAAGAGCAAAACGTTACCCCTGTTTATACCGAACTCAAAGGGTGGCATCAAAACCTCACCGATATTAAAGACTATGCACAGCTGCCTAAAGAACTGACAGACTATGTAGATTTCTTAGAAAAAGAATTAGAAGTACCTATCAAAGTAGTGTCGGTAGGCCCAGACAGAACCCAAACCATCACAAGATAAAACATTAAAAAAGCGTAATAATAAAAATATTACGCTTTTTTATTTGTTTTTTATTGAAATTGTTGTACATTTGCGGAAGTACAATACTATCGTAAAGCTATGGAAAAGACAGTTAGAAAATTTTTAGACACCATACTCGATACTGCCACTCCCCTAATTGCCACACTCAATAAGGGGGCTGATGATGCACAAGTAGCCGAGTTTGAGCGCGAAATGGGGGTAACCCTACCTCCAGATGTACGCCAATTATACCAGACATTCAACGGACAAAAGAAAGGTAACAACGATGTCTTTTTTATAGATGAATTGCGCTTTCTCCCTCTGAGTGAGATAAAAGAAGCCCAACAGCAGTGGCTACAGCATTTAGAGAAAGTACCCAACTGGCAAGACCTCAAGTTTGACGAAGAAGAAGCTATCGATATGTATTGGGATGGGGTGATAAAAAACCAGTTCTACAATCCTAAATGGTTGCCTTTCCTCACCGATGGGGTGCGCTACATCTTTATTGACTTAGACCCCGACAAAAAAGGAATTGTAGGGCAAATAGGCGAGTTAGAACTTTCTGTAGATTCTATAGAAGATTCTTTTATGGATATACTCAACGAGTCGATAAGCGAATGGCTCGAGTCTATTAATGACGATTTAGAAGAGAATCTTATCTATTACGACCCCGATTTGCATTCGTTAGTCGATAGTTTTGTTTTTGATGAAGAAAACGTTATGTCCAATATATTTGCTCCTACCCCCGACTATGTGTCAGAAGGCGGCTCTAACGTATATAACTATTCTGAAAAAGACCAAAGCGACTTCGTTATTCCAGACCGTAGCTGTGTGTATATGGATGAGATTTGCGAGCATTTCGAGAAGTATATCGGTACGGTAGATAGCGTATTTCACGAGATTGTATCAGAGTATGTACATATCGATGTGCATTGGATAAAGCCAACGGCTGAGCACCCTTATCACGTGCTTTTCACCACTGGTATGAGCGACTACCCTATGTACCTGCCCGAAGGTTTAGACGACCCCAATAGCTTTAGTCACGCCGAGCTAATGGTCTATCTCCCCGCTGACTGGCAAATAAGCGATGAGGCTTTTAAAGATAATGATAATTATTGGCCTGTATATTTCTTAAAGATGATAGCGCGTTTTCCTCACCAGTACAAAACGTGGATGGCCGAGGGGCACACTATCCCTAATGGCGAATACGCTGAGCCTATCGCTAATACCGAGTTTGGTTGCATCTTGCTAATGCCGCCTTATCTTTCAGCTCCAGAAGAGTTTCTGAGGTTGGAGACTAAAGACGGTACGCTTATCAATTTCTACGCGCTAATACCTATTTATCCAGAAGAAATGGATTTGAAATTAGAAGAAGGAGTTGATACGCTTTTAGAGCTGTTAGACGAGAACAATATCACCGAAGTAATAGACATTCACCGCAAAAATGTAGCCTTAGAATAAACAACAACTTTAGCCCAAAAAAGAAACCGATGAGAGCGTTGCTCTCATCGGTTTCTTTTTAGTATTTCAGCTAATATTTTCTTAGCTCGCAGCAGGGTTATTTTCACATTGCTCATAGTACTGCTCATCTCTTCGGCTATCTCTTTATAACTCTTCTCTTGCAGATAGCGCAACTGTATAGCCGTTCGGTAAGGGTCTTTCAGCTGCTTGATACATTTAAGAAGATAGTCAAACTGTTGTTCCATTATCAAGCTATCTTCTATAGTAGGTGACTCATCTGCTATGCGTTTAGATTCTTTTTCTTCTGTATCTAAGTGCAGTATGGGTTCACTCTGCCGCCTAAGTAAGTCGATATGAATATTTTTAGAAATAGTGATGAGCCAAGTACGAAAAGAGTATTGCTCATCAAACGAACTAATTTTATCAAAAGCACGAGCAAAAGTCTGCACCGTGATGTCTTCAGCTTCTGCTTCACTACCTACGCGCTTAAGCTGAAAATTATAGACGTCTATCCAAAACTCATCAAGCAACCAGCTAAAGGCTCGTTGCTTTCCATTTTTGGCTTCGGCTATTCTCTCTGCGAGTAGGTCAGACATTGGCTAAAAAAATAAATTATTTATTACGGCATTCTTGTTCATCAGGCATACGTCCGCAAAAGCTGCAAGGCTCACCTTCAGGGTTCAGATGAGGATTCTGACTGGCACAAGTACCAGCAAACTTACCTCCTTTCTTACCCCAAATTTTGATAGCCATTCCGCCTACACAGAGCAGCAATATACCGATAGTAATCAATATTAATTTCATAGTGTTTTTATCTTTTAAATCATTATTTCAAGTTGAATAGGGTATCTACTGCAGCTACTCTCTCACAAGTAAAACCTTCCGCAAAATCCGTACCAATAAGCCTTCCAAGGTCTCGGGCACGATAGGTTACGCTATCTAAGAAGTTGCGGTCAGAGATAGGCGTAGTAGGCTCGTTGCTACTGCTATCGTAAAACTGCGAACTATACGCTAACACAGCATTCACTTTAGCTTCCATAAAGCCAGTAATATCCACTACAAAGTCAGGTATTATATTTTTCCATTGTATATAGTGGTATACCACCTTAGGTCGCCAAGCACTTTGGGCTTTGTCATCAAGAGTAGTCTCAATACGGCGCAACCCACTAAGGAAACAAGCATCACTCACAAGTTTACTGCCTTTGCCGTGGTCGATATGGCGGTCATCTATTGCATTGCAGAGTACTATATCAGGCTGATATTGACGTATCTTCTTAATAATTGCTAACTGATGAGCCTCATCATTCACAAAGAAACCATCTCTAAACTTCAGATTCTCGCGTACCGCTACTCCTAATAGTTCTTTGGCTTTAGTAGCTTCCTGATAGCGTATTTCAGCACTTCCACGTGTGCCGAGTTCACCTTGCGTTAGGTCTATAATACCTACTGTTTTGCCTAAGCTAATTTCCTTAGCAATAGTACCTCCCGCTCCTAATTCCACATCATCAGGATGCGCCCCAAAAGCTAATATATCTAATTTCATATTATTACTTGTTAATTGTTTTTCGTATTTCTTCAGCTATTTTGTCTAACATCTCATACCTATTACGATAGAGAGAACGTTTGCTTGATTTAATTTCTTCTATTGATTTGCGTGGCATTTCAATAGGCAATTTAAACCATCCTTCTTTATCAGGAGTCCCATCAGCTTCTTTCCATAAAGTATCGTAACTAAAGCTGAGTTTGTGCAACCATTCTATATGAATAAAATGTTTTTTGTTATGCGCCTGAATTTTACTACCTACGCCATATAAAGTAGTGCACCCTAATTGCCTGCTGAGCTCTTGAATGATAAATATCATCAAAGCTTTAGGGCGAAGAGCATACATTTGTTTTTGTAACTCCTTTATTGCATTTTCAGATTCGGTATTTTTATTGCCCTGCACACAACCTATACAGCATACCCAGTCTTCATTTTCTTTATCAATCAGAAACGAAGCTTCACAGATAGCCTCTTGATAACTATCACAATGTAGCGAGACTACTAACTCTCCTTCCTTGCGATAACGGTTATTATATCCCAAGTAGATTTGACCTTTTTCGTCATTATATTTCATTGTGAACTCAGCTAATTTAACAGGAATATCCGTTTCTAGCATACGTTTCAGCAGAGGTCGTCGTTTGATAAAAGCATAACAACTCAGTAGGGCATTCATTCGTTGTTGCTTTTTCCATCTTGTAGACATATACACCCTAAAAGGCTTAAAATAGATACGTGGTCGATGCGAAAGCACCCATTTATACTCTTCCGATTGTATCAAGCTAAACCATTTTTTAGCAAAAGGAATATCTAATAAGAGGTGAAAATATATCTTATTAAGCTGTTTTCTTTGGTATTTAACGGTTTCATTAGCAAAGCCACATTCTGTGAGCTTCTTAGCTCTGCAAAATAACTCCTTTATCGTCATTGGTTAGTAAGTATTTCCTTATCAGTTAGTAATCATCTCTTTATACAATCCTGTTTTCCACCCTTGCTGTTTTACAAAAGTGAGTAGACTATCAAAACGTGCAATCATCTTTTCTCCCGAATTGCGCATCACATAAGCTGGAAAGTTAAACTCTTTTTGGTGCAAATCTGTAAATTCCCAAGGATGAAAATAGAGAGCTGCATAGCCTATACTTCTCACACTTTTCTTCAACAAAAACCTGTATAGCCAAAGAGGTAGATTGTGAAAAGAGAGCCAAAAGAGCGGAAACCTAAACCAACTTACCGCTGTAGGTATCTGCCACAAACCATTTTCGTAAAAAAAACGCTTTGGTACGTATAGTTTATTATATCTACCAGGCAAAAAAGTAGGATTAACCGATGAATTATATCTATAACCTGCTTTTTTCACTTCTTCAGCACTCACTTCAAGCATTCGAGGCATACGAAGTCCTTCTACAGTAACCCCAAACTGCTGTTCTAACGCTTCTTTTGAACGCTTTAGATGCTCATTTTCAAAGTCGGAATGGTAGTAAGTATGCGATGCCAACTCATGTCCCTCTTCTATCAGCCTATTGATAAGGTCTGGCACTTGTTGTGCAAATACTACTGTCGAAAAGAAAGTAGCCCGCATTTGGTGCTTTTTAAGTAGGTCTAATATAGCAGTAAGCCCCTTGCGCGAAATGGCTATTTGTCGCTCAAAAGCAATATCGTAGCCATACTCCTTAGGCATATCAAACTCTTCTATGTCGAAACTTAAATAAATCATAACAATTGATAATCAACAAACTTAACTCCTTTCTTGAATGATATAAGCAGGACGTGCTTTGGTTTGCTTGAATATTTTTCCTATATAAATACCTATAATCCCTAAAATGATAAGCTGTAGCCCCCCAAAAAAGACAATCGTCATTATCAGTGATGCCCAACCTGATATTTCAGTACCACTCACAAAAGCATATATCACATAGGGTATGTAGAGCACCGATAAAGCCGAAAAAGCAAAACCTAAAAACACCGCAAAGTACAAGGGTTTCACGCTAAATGAGGTCACCCCCGTTGTAGCCAAGTGTAGCATCTTCTTTATTGTATATTTGCTTTCTCCAGCAAACCGTGCTTGTGCTGTGTAAGGTATATAGCACTGCTTAAAGCCTACCCAAGGCACTATTCCTCGTAAGAAAGGTTCGTTCTCTTTCATAGAGCGAATGACCTCTACCACCGATTGGTCTAAAAGTCTAAAATCAGCTGAACCTTCTTTTATTTCGATATCCGAAAGCATATTCAGCAACTTGTAAAAGTGATGCGAACTCTTTCGCTTCTTCTTAGGAGTATCAGGAGGATAAGTACGAAGCGTTGCCACCACTTGGTTGCCTTCTTCCCAACGCTTCACAAGCTCTGGAATAAGAGCAGGAGGGTGCTGCTGGTCGCAGTCCATTGAGATAACAGCATCAGCGAACGAGTGGTCTAACCCTGCCTTTACCGCTAATTGATGACCAAAGTTGCGCGAAAACGATAAGTATTTCACTCTTTTATCCTCTTCTGACAGCTTTTTGAGTACTACGAGCGAATCATCACTACTACCATCATTTACAAAAAGTAGCGTATAGCTATACGCTGGTAGCTTTTCAGCAAAAACTCCCTTAATAGCCTCATATAGCGGACGTATATTTTCACTTTCGTTGTAGCAAGGTACTACAATTTCTATTGTTTTCATCATTTTTAAATTCTAAAAAGCACATCTCATACACTATTGCCAACCATATAAGTGCTGGAGGCACTGCCCGCAGCGAATATCTGATAATATAAGGCTCTTTCAAAGGCTTAAATATATCAGTAGGCGACAAAGAGGCTAAAATAGCTAGTACTAATAAAACAATTTTTAACTTAATAGGCAGCCTACTAACTACAAACCACACCCCAATCCCCACATAAGCAATAACATAAGTACTATTTTCAGTACCTGTGCTAAACAAACACAAGAAAATACTCACAGAAGCTAATAACAGCAGTCTAAAATCTGTATTTTTATACTGTTGAATGCGCAAATATGGCAGAGCAAACAGCCCTAAAGCAACTGCCAATATCACTAAATTAT
The DNA here is from genome assembly GCF_003054025.1 of Capnocytophaga leadbetteri. Taxonomy (GTDB): domain Bacteria; phylum Bacteroidota; class Bacteroidia; order Flavobacteriales; family Flavobacteriaceae; genus Capnocytophaga; species Capnocytophaga leadbetteri. The sequence continues at coordinate 528,369 of NZ_QBKG01000001.1, read as the reverse complement.
TATCGTAAATACCGGTGCGCTGCAAAAATCCTAAAAGAGAAAGGTTTTGCAGGTTGTAAATAGTCGTATTTAGGTTAGAGACGTTTTTTTCGGCTAACGAAGCATACCACTCATAATACTGCGAAACTATATAATCGGGCGATGAATAGAGCATCGGCAAGCACAAAAGTAGCACTAACCAACCTATCCCCGACGCTATAAAGCGCCATTTATCTTTAGCAAAAAAGAAAAATGCCAACCCTACTACCCCATATAACTTAGTGAGTAGCCCTATTACTATAAATAAGGTTGCCCAATGGCTCTTGCCGCGCTGTATAAACACAAAAGCACCTACCAAAAAGGCAATAATGCTTATATTGAATTGCTGCATTGCCGCTGCTGTATACATATCGTGTGCTGCAATAAGCAGTACCCCGATAATAGCTGACTTAGGCAGTGGTAATTGCCTAATAGCCCAATACAAGAAAGCTGCATTTGCCATTATCCACAAACTACAACCTACCGATTTGGGCAATATAGCAAAAGGAGCTATAATAAGGCTAAAGAAAGGACCATAATGGTTAGTGTCAAAATATTCTTCAGGATAAGGCACATACAAAGGCAATTGCTTAAGCGTATGCCAAAATACACCATCAAAAATAAGATAGTTATTAAACTGTCCTCTTATAAACACATTTTGCACTATTGTAGCTAACGCTAAGCCAAACCATAATATGGTTACAAAACGATAATCAGCAACAATTTTCTTCAGCATCACCTTTCCTTTTTTACTTTTCAATCCATTGTATTACCTCTTCACTCGATGGCAAAGTACGCGGAGCGATAACCTTTTCAAGTCGCCCATCTTTGCCTATAAGATACTTCTGAAAGTTCCATTGTACTTTCGAGTCTTCCACCCCATTCTTTTCTTTGTGAGTGAGGAACTGATACAAAGGGTGCATCTCTTTGCCTTTTACTGATATTTTGCTCATCATCGGAAAGCTCACCCCATAGTTAATACTACAGAAAGACGCTATCTGCTCATCGCTACCAGGTTCTTGTCCCAAAAAGTTGTTAGCAGGAAAGCCAATGATCACAAAATCCTTGTCTTTATATCGCTCATAGAGAGCTTCCAGCTCTTTGTACTGAGGGGTAAGACCGCATTTCGAGGCTGTATTTACTATCATTACTTTTTTGCCTTTTAGAGTAGATAAATCAAAAGGCTTACCGCTAATATCAGTCACTGTAAACTGATAAATAGTCTGATTGTCAGAAGGTTTCTGAGCTTGTGTCGATGTCATTGTCATAACGAATAAGATAAAAGTGAAAAAGAGTCGTTTCATAAGTGATTTATTATTTTGAGGCAAAGTTACGCAAAATGATTGAACTTTCAATGAAAAAGATTATATTTGCCAAAAAATAATCACTATGTTTTCAGAAAAAGCCTTTAAAATATTCGAAGAAAGCATCGCTCACTATCACATAGCTGACGATGTGTACCAGCCTTTCACCAATCCCTATCCGTCTACCGACTTACTAAACCACTTGCTTTATCGCAAAAATTGGATTGACACCGTGCAATGGCATTACGAGGATATCATTCGCGACCCGCACATCGACCCTATAGCGGCTCTCGACCTTAAGCGCAAGATTGATGCCTCTAACCAAGACCGCACCGATATGGTAGAGTATATTGATAGCTATTTCTTAGATTTTTACAAGGAAATAAAACCGCTACCTGAGGCTACTATCAATACCGAAAGCCCTGCGTGGGCAGTTGATAGGCTTTCTATCTTGGCGCTCAAAATTTATCATATGCAAGAAGAGGTAAACCGCCCCGATGCCACCCCAGAACATCGCGCTAAATGCCAAGAGAAACTAAATGTACTGCTCGAACAGAAAAAAGACCTTTCAACGGCTCTCAATCAGCTTTTAGACGATATCGCCGCAGGTCGCAAGTATATGAAAGTCTATAAACAAATGAAGATGTACAACGACGAGGAGTTAAACCCCGTACTTAGAGGAAGTAAATAAGAGATAATAAAAACTGCCCCAAACTATTCTGAGGCAGTTTTTATTATCTGTAGGCAACACATAGGTTTATTAGATTAGCGACTAATCTTCGTAGCCACATAGCTTTCTTCCTTTTTCTTTTGCCTCTTCTAAGGTAACTTTTATAACTTGCTTACTACATTTTTGCAAGCCTTTGCAGTTGGGAGTGTAATGATATGCTTTGCTACTAGGTCCATTACAAACATACACATACATAGTAGCCATATTACTTGAGTAAGCCATCGCACTTACTAATAGAATAGTAAAGGCGGAAACGAGTTTTGATATAAAGGATTTCATAAGATTATTTTTTTTATTCAATTACTTAATCATCTAATTACTTTGATATTGTTATTTCCCTGATTAATGCTAATATATTCTTCTACCCAACTTTCAAAAATAGGATCTCCTGGATAGTATTTTTGTTTTAAGAACATATCATTAGGTTTGTTAAGTTGTATATAAAGTGTATCCATAGCTCTTGTAAGAGCCATCAATACCCAAGTAGTAGCATACATTATTTTTCGCATCTCATTAGTTAAATCATTTCTTTTTTCATTTAACAAATATCTTTCCGCTTTTTCATCCCCATATTTACCATAAAAGAAATCATTAAGAGAAAAACAGCATACTGACCAAGCTTCTAAACCTCTACACGACTCGTAATGCATTATACGCATATCCTCAAAAGAAAAAATTGGGTTACTTTTGTCACGAGTGGCACTATAACAATGTATACCTTTATCTTCTAGAATAGGAAGCAAATACCAATCTGCTTTTTTTTCAGAAATATTATTCTCTTCAATATAATTATTTTCATTTATCTTTATTACACTCCCATATTGATGAAGGGAAAAATCTTTTTCACCTTCAGGCATAATTAGAGTTAGTATGCTCTCATATGTACTATTATGATTTAGTTCTCCTTTCTTTTGAAGAGTGAGAAAAAGTTCGGCTATATCATTATTAGGAGTTCTAAAATCAAATATTATTTGCCCCTGATCTTCAGAATCCAGAGGTTCTAAATTAAAATCCTTAATACCTCCTTTTTTAGCTATAAAATTACAAAAGTCAATAACTGCAGCTTTAGTTCTTAAGGATTTCTTTTTTAATGTATGAGTAGTTATTATTTCTGGACTTTTCCAATTACAAAGTTTTCCATAACGCACAAGTTGTTCTTGTCCACCATTAGCTATTGCTATTGCCTTTCCTTTAAAAAGATAAAACAATAGTTCTTTTTCAATGTTTTCACAATCTTGCGCCTCATCAATACATATCACATCATATTTACAAAAAAAAGATTTTTTTTCGTCTATTAAACATTTATAACTATTAAAAGGAATTTTTCCATTTTCTACAAGAAATTTTCTTTTACTTTCAATTGCTAAAGAATCATTTAATAACTCATAGCTATTACCTACTTTATATTTGTCATAAAACTCTTGAGGATTTAAAAAAACTTTGAATAAAACCCGAAGAACTTCTTCGTAATCTTTAAAGAAAAGAATAGAATCTTTGTTTTCTGAAAAATATAGATCTTTAACTGCTTCTTTTTTCTTCTGTATAAAGTTTTCTATATTTTCTTCCTTTAAAATTTCCTGTATATTACTATGATTAAAATTAGTATATTCAATAGCATACGAAGTCTCTGTTTCATTTAATTCTTTATGATTTTGAAAAAAGGTCTTCAATATATCACCTTCTTTCTGGTATACTCTATTAATAGTCAATAAATTTTCAATATGATTTAAATTGTTTTTCAATACCTCATATACTTTGGCCATACTGATCTTCAATACCTCTACTATTTCTTCATATCTTTTCTGACCTATTAATTTTATAACCCCTATTTTTCTACAAATATTAAAGAAAAAACTATGAAATGTAGTCACTACAATATTTTTCTGTGTATTTTCTCTTTTATTATTTTGTAACAATAAAGAAATATCATAAACCAAAAGTTTGTTGTAAGTAAGAAAAAGTACATTCTTATTTTGCTTTAAGCAATATTGTGCTATAGAAATCAAACGATTAGTTTTCCCTGTGCCTGCTTTTCCTTCTATACTAATAAGTTTTTTTACTTCAATTTCTTCTCTAAGTGTTCTTATGTTATAGATTTGATCTGTTAGAAGGTCTATTTTCTTTTTGGTCAAATAGCCATATTTACTATCTTTTGCTGCTTGAGTTATAATTTTTTTAATATCATTATCAACTACCAGACCAAACACCCCTTCTTCTTTCCACTTAGAGTAAGAATTAAAATATTTTTCTTCTTCATTTTTCCAAAAATAATAGTTCAAATTTTCAAAAGTAAAATAGTTAGCCACTAAATAGTTATTGGTAACATGCCTTGTCGATTGGTTTTTTATAAAGATTAAAGGATTTATGTATAAGTGCTCTAGCTTTTCAAGCTCTACTTTCTCTTTTAAATAGGTTGATAACCCATTTTTTAAGGCATTAATTTCAGTTGAAAAATCAAGTTCAGCATTTTCGGTGTATATGATCTCACCTTTTTTATCTCTTATATAAATTTGATTGTACTGATAATCTGTTATAAACTTGATAGGAATAATTTGGTTATACAAATACTTTGTATAGTTCTTATCTTTCCTCACTATATAATAATTCCCTTGAGTCTTTTCTACAACAATAATAAGCAATAAATCTATATTTATAAGATTTGATATTAGCACAGGAAAGTTATTTAAAAGGAATATTTTGATGTTTTTACAAGTGTTATCTAGATCTTTCAAAGTCTTGTATACACTTTGTTCAAAAACATTATAATCAAAATAGGGACATCTACCATTAATAGGAATAATTTCTATAGCCATATTGTTATATTTTTAAATGAGATTATAACTCTGCAAAATTACTATTTTTTTAAACTTATAAAAACATAATACTTGAAAATTTAGAATTATCTGCTAAAACTATTTTTCTTCGTTTCTTTTGATGCCCCAAAGGTAAACTAAAAAGGAATTCCATCTTCAGAGTTGCAATTTTGCAACTCATAAACATAAGTATTGTAATGGTAAAATACTTTGTTATAGAATTCAAAAAGGTCTTTAAAATCTTCAGCTTCAAAATAAATGTTGATGCTTTCGTCACCTGATAGAGGTATTTTGTAACAGGGATAAGGTACAAATAGCATATTGAGTGAGAGCATTTTATTTCCTATGGCAAAAATATCCTTATAATGTTTCTCTATTCTTTCAAAATACTTTTGTAACGATGTTTTATCATTTTTGATAATCTCAAACTCTTTTAAGAGTTCTTGATATATAGTAAGGTGATAAGACATAAAAAACTTTAAGGTGTCATAGATCTCAATAAACATTCCATCATAGAGGTATGTATTATCATAACTATATTCCCTAAGCCATTGCTGTAAGAAACATCTATCTGAAAACGATCTTTTTATGAGTTCTGAAATTGCTTTCTCATCTTTTAATTCATAAATCTTATCAGCCCCAATAGCTTTTTGTCTTTTCAAAAGGATTTTATTTTTAAGGCTAATAAAACGGCTATACTCCTTTAAATCTATACCTAAGAAAAGTGCTCTTTTAAGCCAATAGAATTCTCTCCCTTCATTAGCAGTTTGGCAAGGATAAAGGGAATATCTTCTACCTTGTGCATTATAAGCATCTACTAACAAAAGGACTATAGCTCTATGATTTTCGAGGTTAGCAGCTTGTATAAGCCAATAGAGTCCTTCGGGATAGATGCTTTCATTGTAAAATTTCTCACCTAAAAATAACATAGCCTCTACATTACCTGATTGGGCTTCTTTTTCAAGATAGGATATGATTTTTTTATCAATAAAATCAATATTAATTAAAAAATCTAATGCTTTTTTATCTCCTCTTTTTGCAGCCTTTTCTAACCAATAGATAGCTTTTTCTCTATTCTGAGGCATATATTGTCCATCTGTATATAATTTTCCTAACTCTCTTTGTGCTTTTATACTCCTATTTTCTGCGGCATTAATAAGCAATTTAATAGCCTTATCTATATTTTGCTTTACTCCTTTCTTAAGATAGGTGAGTGCTAACTGATATTGTTTTAACGCTTCATTTGGCAGTAACAAAACAGGTTTAGGTAGTTCTATTTCCTTTGTAATTTGGAAAAAAGATGGCTCACAAAAGAAAGTAGAAATTTTATTATAGAACTCAAAAAAATCTTTAAAATCTTCATTGTCAAAATATATTTTTAGACTTTCAAGAGGAGATAAGTCAAGTTCATAATAAGGGGTAGAGGTATGAAGCATTTTTTGAGTTTGAAGTGTTTTCATCACTTTAAAAATGTCTGGGTAGCGTTGTTGAGTCGTAACACACCATTGTTGAACTTCCTCTATACCCTTTAAATGGTCAAAATCGATTGATAATTGCTGAAAAATTGTTTTATGATAGATACATTTTTTAAAGAGTTTCGAAAGATTATTAATAGTAGATTTTTGTTCTTCTTCATCATCATTAGACTGATAAAAAGTATAATAAATTTGCTGTACTTTTTTTGTGTCGGTTAAGCTTGTAGAATCAACTGATTCGTCATAATAAGCATCTGTAATAAATGTCATAAGAGTATCAATAGCAAAATCTTCTTCATCGTAATAATAACCCCCATTATCTGAAAGCCATTGTTTTATAAAGTTTATAGTTAAAGGACTGTTATCCCTAATAGTTTTTATAGCTGTATAATCAATACTGCTATCGAAAAAAGAATCAGGATCTATTTCTTTTTCAAGTAGAAAAACAGCTGTCTTATTAGGAGCGATATGTTTTCTTTTTAAATCAATACCTAATGAAAGTGCTTTTCTGACCCAGTAACAAAGATTTTCGAGATTACAATTATATTTTTCATATTTATCATTATAGATTCCTATCAATTCTATGATTGCTTCTTCATAATCTTGCTCGGCACTTTTAGTTAACCACTCTTCTTCTTCTTCAAAATCAAATTTTAAAAAGTATAATTTTCCTATGCTATATTGAATTTTCGGATTATTAGTTAAAGTAGTTTTTTCTAACCAAGAAAGTATTTCGTTTTCATCCAAAAAAGGTTTTTCATCTGATATAGTAAACCTTTTACGATAATCTCTTCCAATAATCCTGCTACGATGATCTCTTCTAATAAGCTCGATGAGATAAGTAGACAACTTATCTTCTACCTTTGTATAACCTTGTTCTGCAGCTTCTTTTAACCAATAGAGAGCTTTTTTCAAATCCTCTGCTACAAATTCTCCTTCAGCATATAGTACTCCTAAACGGCATTGAGCTTCTGCATTACCTTTTTCGGCTGCAAGGGTAAGGAGTTCTATAGCTTTATATATATTTTGCGTATCACCTTGTTCTAAATAGAAAAGGGCGTTTTTGTATTGTTCTACAGAGTTATTTTCTTTCATAATTGATAAAATTTTTATTGGACAAAGATAATGCAAAATAATAAGACTTACAGAGAGTTGCAATATTGCAACTCTAAAAAGACTATGGCAGTATGTTCTTCCTACACCAAGGAATATATCTTATCTCCTTGTTTTCAGGGTCAGACACTATACAGTAATGTAAGGCAATTTCAGGATAAAGTTGTTCACAAAAACAGGCTTTGATACGAGAGATATGGGTAGCAATATTGGCAGGAGAGTTGAGCAAATCGTCTATGCTTTTCACCATCTTGTTATAGTCGTTTTGGTTTGAAATAGCCAAGTAAAGTTGCCTGAGTTCTTCTCGATATTTAGACAACTCACTAAGAGGAATACCTAAAGGATGTCGATAAAACAAGGCGTAAAAGGCTTTGGTAAGATGGCTCAGTTGTATCTCCATATTAAATTGAGACAATAGAATTCGATAATCACCTGTAATTTCCAAACGACTTAACACTTTAGTATCACGAATAGCTTGCTCTCTAAGGAACTTATCTAATAAAGGTAACGCCAAGAAGAGTTGTCCTGTAGCTCTGAGTTGTTCCAAGTTGTCAATGATGATTTGTATACGCTCTTGCGTAGAGGGGTCAAAGTTTTGTAGTTGTTCCTTTAGATCTTCGTGAAAAATATGTGCAGGACAAACATTACGACGACTACAAGCCTCGAAAATTTCTCTATTTTTTTCATACTCAAAATACTTATCGATTGCCTCCACCACTTGAGCGACGCCAAAATCATTAAAATCATCTGTATCTATTGAATCTTCTGGGACATAAATTGTATTGATAGTATGTATAAGTATACTCTCTATATCATAACTCACTACATATTCAGGCATATAATCTCCAAAAACCACAAATCCTGCTGTTATTTTATCAGAAAAAAGAGAGTGAATCCAGTTATAAAATGCTTCTATTGGCCATTTTTTACCATTGAATTGAGGGAAATAATATCCTAAAGTGTTACTAAGTTGGTCAGTAATAGACCTTTGAGGATAGAGTAGTTGTAATTGATAGTGTTGATGCTGTCCTTGAAAAGGAACTACATCAGAAAAAAGAAGATCTGCATTTTTTGAAGCAAAATACAGTACATAATTTCCGTCATAAGGAAAAAGAAACTGAGCGTATTTCTTAGCTAAGGAACTAAAAATACCAGTAGTTTTAGCTTCATAAACCTGATATCTTTTGTCTAAAAAATCGGAGAGAGTTTTATCGGTTGTTTCCATTGGTTTTATAAGTTTAGGGCACAAATATACAACAAAAAACTGCCCCAACTATTCTGAGGCAGTTTTTTTATTACTACATTGCCAAATCGGCAAATTGTCAAATCGACAAATTATCTAATGCTTGCTTTTAAGTACTCACGGTTGAGGCGTGCGATATTTTCAAGTGAAATACCTTTAGGGCATTCTACTTCGCAGGCACCTGTGTTGGTACAGTTACCAAAACCTTCGTGTTCCATTTGGTTCACCATATTTAGTACGCGTTCAGTAGCCTCTACACGACCTTGAGGAAGAAGAGCAAATTGCGATACTTTAGCAGCCACAAACAGCATAGCCGAAGAGTTTTTACAAGTAGCCACACAAGCACCACAACCTATACAAGCTGCAGCGTCCATAGAGCGGTCAGCATCGCGTTTAGGGATTGGAATAGCGTTAGCATCTTGTGTATTACCCGAAGTATTTACAGAGATATATCCCCCTGCTTGTTGAATACGTTCAAAAGCAGTTCTATCTACCATCAAGTCTTTAATAACAGGGAAAGCAGTAGCGCGCCAAGGTTCGATAGTGATAGTATCACCATCTTTAAACATACGCATATGCAACTGACAAGTAGTTACCCCACGGTCAGGTCCGTGGGCTTCACCGTTGATGAAGAGAGAGCACATACCACAAATACCTTCGCGGCAATCGTGGTCAAAAGCCACAGGTTCTTCACCTTGTTCGATGAGTTGCTCATTGAGTACATCCAACATTTCCAAAAAAGACATATGGTCTGAAATGTTGGTTACTTTATAATCTACCATACGACCTTTCTCTTGCGAGTTTTTTTGTCGCCAAACTTTTAGTGTTAAATTCATTGTTGTATAGTTTTAGTCTTTAGTGATTAGTCGTTGTCAGCACAAGCAACAACTATTGCAAAGCTAATCACATAAATTATAGTCTAAGCCATCCTTAATCTTCCGAATAGTTCCATTGAGTAGTTTCCCAACCTCAAGAAGTAATTCATCTACTTTATTCTTTTTTGTAGGCAAATAACTCAATGCTCTTGCTATATACAATTGTGTTTTCAATTCGTACAGCGAACCTCTCGAAATATATAAGAAATGTAAGTAGTCCTTATCAGAATGTCTCCCAAAACCCTCTGCTATATTCGAAGGTATTGAAATAACAGCCCGTCTTATTTGATTTGTTAGTGAAAATCGCTCATCATCAGGAAAAGTGCGCGTTAGTAAATAGACTTCTTTAGTTAAAACCATTGATTTCTTCCATACAACCAAATCCTCAAATGATTTTATTTTATCTAAATACTCCATATCTCTACTTCATCTAAATCCTCCAGCTTCCGTCACTTTCTAACGACTAACGACTAATAACTAACGACTACTTGTAGCTTCGTTGTTTTAGTTCAATATCTTTAAATACAAGAGGTTCTTTATGCATTATCTCCTCACTTGGGTTGTAAGTATTCACTACCTCTTTAGGGTTTCCGGTATACTGCCAAGCAGCTACGTAAGCATAGTTTACGTCATCACGAAGAGCTTCCCCATCAGGAGTTTGATACTCTTCACGGAAGTGACCACCACATGATTCGTTACGCTCTAAAGCGTCTTTAGCAAATAACTCACCAAGTTCAAGGAAGTCAGCCACACGACCCGCTTTTTCAAGCTCTACGTTCATACCGGTTAGTTCTCCAGGTACTTTCACGTTCTTCCAAAAATCTTCACGTATTTCGCGTATTTCTTTAATAGCCTCTTTCAAGCCCTCAGCATTACGCGCCATACCTACTTTATCCCACATCACCTTACCAAGTTTTTTGTGGAAGTAGTCAACAGAGTGCGTACCTTTATTGTTGATGAAGTAAGCCAAACGCTCTTTTACGATGCGCTCAGCTTCGTCAAACTCAGGGGTATCAGTAGGTATTTTACCAGTACGAATATCAGCAGCTAAGTAGTCACCAATAGTATAAGGTAACACAAAGTAACCATCAGCCAAACCTTGCATCAAAGCAGAAGCCCCTAAGCGGTTAGCTCCGTGGTCTGAGAAGTTAGCCTCACCGATAGCATAGCAACCAGGGATAGTAGTCATCAAGTTGTAATCTACCCAAATACCCCCCATAGTATAGTGGGTTGCAGGATAAATCATCATTGGCGTTTTATATGGGTTTTCAGCTACGATTTTTTCGTACATTTGGAAAAGGTTACCATACTTAGCCTCTACTATCTTCTCACCGCGTTTGATAATTTCCTCTTTAGTAGGATTTTCAACACCGTGAATCTTACATTGTTCTTTACCATAACGCTCAATAGCCGAAGCAAAGTCAAGGTATACTGCCTCACCTGTTTCATTTACTCCATAACCAGCATCACAACGCTCTTTAGCGGCACGCGAAGCCACGTCACGAGGCACAAGGTTACCAAACGCAGGATAACGACGCTCTAAGTAGTAGTCGCGGTCTTCTTCAGGTATATCAGTAGGTTTCTTGCGTTTTTCGCGTATCGCTACTGCATCTTCCATTTTCTTAGGCACCCAAATACGTCCGTCATTACGTAGTGACTCCGACATCAAGGTCAATTTAGACTGATAGTCACCTGAACGAGGAATACAAGTAGGGTGAATTTGAGTAAAGCAAGGGTTTGCAAAGTAAGCCCCTTTCTTGTGTATTTTCCAAGCAGCAGTTGCGTTAGAACCCATTGCATTGGTCGAAAGGAAGTACACGTTACCATAACCACCAGAGGCGATAACCACTGCGTGAGCTGAGTGACGCTCAATCTCACCTGTTACCAAGTTACGAGCGATGATACCACGCGCTTTACCATCTACGATTACCACATCTAGCATTTCGTGGCGGTTGTACATATCAATCTTACCACGAGCAATTTGGCGGTTCATAGCCGAGTAGCAACCAAGCAAAAGCTGTTGTCCTGTCTGACCTTTAGCGTAGAAAGTACGCGATACCAACACCCCACCAAAAGAGCGGTTATCAAGTAGCCCGCCGTAGTCACGTGCAAAAGGCACCCCTTGAGCCACACACTGGTCAATGATGTTGCCAGATACTTCAGCAAGGCGATACACGTTAGCCTCACGAGCGCGGTAGTCACCACCTTTTACTGTATCGTAAAACAAACGGTAGTTCGAGTCACCATCACCCATATAGTTTTTAGCGGCGTTGATACCCCCCTGAGCAGCGATAGAGTGCGCACGGCGTGGAGAATCTTGATAAGCAAAAGCCTTTACGTTATAACCCAATTCTGCGAGGGTAGCAGCTGCCGAACCTCCAGCCAAACCAGTACCTACCACTATCACATCTATATTACGCTTATTAGCGGGGTTCACTAGGTTGATATGGTCTTTATATTTCGTCCATTTGTCCGCTATAGGACCTTCAGGAATTTTAGAATCTAATGTACTCATAAAATTAAGCTGTTAAAAATTTAATGTAATGGAAGAGAGCTATAAAAATAAAGCCCCCACAGATAATGTAAGAATACCAATTACCTACTTGGCTAATCAGTTTTTTGCGCGCATCGTCCTTCCAACCCATTGATTGAAAAGCTGACTGAAAGCCGTGTAGCAAGTGTAAGCACAAAAATACAAAGCAAAGCACATACATCCCCACACGTAAAGGGTCGTGAAATTTCTCTATTAACTCGTGATAGTAACGTGTAGGGTTGGGCTCGTTGAACTGTATGTATTTGTAGTTCATTTCACCTACCCAAAAATCCCATAAGTGAAGACCTAAAAACAGAAGAATCATCACTCCGGTAATAATCATATTGCGCGACATCCAAGAAGAGTTAGCTCCCCCGTTGTAGGCGTAATACTTTTCGCTACCGCGAGCCCTTTTGTTTTGTATTTCGAGCACAAATCCCATCACAAAGTGGAAAATAACCCCAGCGAGTAGTACCGGCTGCATAGCAAATTGTATCAGCGGATTGGTACCCATAAAGTGGGATAGCTCGTTGAAAGTACTCTCACTAATCACTGAGGTAAGGTTTACCGCCAAGTGTATGATTAGAAAGAGAATGAGAAAGAGTGCCGAGAGCGCCATCGCCACCTTTCGTGCCACAGATGTTTTAAATAATCCTGCCATTCGTTTTATAGTTTTTAATAATATATTACGTTAAAAATTCGCTACAAAAGTACAGCTATTTACAATTATATGCAACAAAAAAAGCTACTTCTTATGTAATTTATACTCTGTTTAAAAAAGAAGATTGTATTAACAGTTGAATGTTAGGCATTAAGAAAAATTTAAGACTTTTCTCTTCTTCCTCTCTCTCCGAACAATGTGTATACTATGAGTATATGATGAGCGAAGGATAAGCGAACGATGAGCGAACAATAACCCTTCAAAACTTGCACAATCTCCAAAAAAACATTACTTTTGCCCCAATTTTGGAACGGAAATTGCTAACTATCAAAAAGGTAACAACAAAATCATTAAAAACACTACAGAAAATGAAAAGAATTTTATTAATACTAATCGCCCTTATTACAGGCGGATTACAAGCTCAAAATCAAGTAGATAAGGCTAAAAAACTCCTCGATGAAGTATATGCCAAAATGTCTGCTTATAATAACATCTACATTGATTTTAAGTACAATCTCGATAATTTAGTCGAAAACATCAATCAGGAAACCAAAGGGAATGTCACTATTGCCAAAGATAAGTACGTACTGAATTATCTCGGGGCTACTAAAATGTATGATGGAAACAAAACTTACACCGTAGTTCCTGAAAACGAAGAAGTTACTATCGAAAAAAACGCTACTGACGACAGTGCCATTACCCCCTCTAAAATGCTTACCTTCTACAAAAAAGGCTATAAGTACAAATGGGATATACAGCAAAACGTACGCGGTCGAAAAATACAATATGTAGAACTTAAGCCTCAAAAAGCAAATACTGAGGTGAAACAAATACTGCTTGGCATTGATATACAGACCAAACACATCTATAATCTTATCGAAATAGGCAAAAATGGTACAAGAACCACCATTACAGTCAATACTTTCAAGACTAACCAGCCTCTTTCTGACAATATTTTCAAATTCGACCGCGAAAAATACAAAAAAGACGGCTATACTATCTCTGAACTCTAATGTTTACCCACGCAAATGAAAATATTAGACCGCTATATACTCACGCAGTTTCTCACTAACTTTCTGGGGGCGCTCTCCATTCTAGTTCTCATATTCGTATTTCACACCATTTTCACTTATATTGATGAACTAGCAGGACGTGGATTAGAGTTGTGGATTATCGGTAAATTCCTCATTTACTTTATTCCGCAGCTTATACCTATTATTATGCCTTTGGCGGTGGTTATCTCGTCTATTATGACCTTTGGTGCTTTTGCCGAAAACTACGAGTTTGCCGCGATGAAAGCCTCTGGCATCTCACTAATGCGTGTGATGCTTCCACTGATTGTCCTAATGGCGCTGCTGAGTATAGGCACTTTTTTCTTAGCAAACAATGTGATTCCAGTTGCTTATCGCGAAGTATATACGCTTAGGTCTAATATAGCTAAGGTGAAGCCAGCAATGGCTATTTCAGAAGGCGTATTTTCTAACATAGGTGAAGATATAAGCATCAAAGTAGCTAAGAAGAGCGGAGATAACGATCAGTTTCTACATAATGTCCTCATCCACAAGAAGACCCCTGACAGAGTGAATCGCACGGTTATTTTTGCCAAAAAGGGGGAACTTAAGACTGCTAAAACTAACAGCAACTTCTTACAACTTATCTTAGAAGACGGCACTTATTATGAAGATATTAAGACCAATAGCTACGAAGCCCAACAGCGATTACCTTTTGCAAAGGTACATTTTCAGAAGTACGTCATCAACCTCGACCTTTCGCACCTCAATAATGTAGATTTCAACGAGAAGACCGATGCTACCACCTACAGAATGATGAATGTAGGTCAGTTAGGCTATGCCATCGACTCTCTCCGCACTGATTTCAAACAAAACATCACCGATTATGGCAACAATATGTTTCGCCGTACAGGTTTTTATATAGCTCCATCATCTGCTGAAGAGGCAAAGACTACCAAACCTAAGACGAAAACACAAGAGGTCACTTCCATTTCGCAGTTGTTTAATGCTTTTCCTAACGACAAAAAGCTAATGCTTCTCGAAATGGCGATGAACAATAATCAAACACAACTCGACAATGTAGAGTACCGTCAAAGCGATTTAGAGTTCCGCTACAAACTGATGAACCTACACATACTAAACCTCAGTGATAAGTTTGCCCTTACGGTAGCTTGTTTTGTACTTTTCTTTGTAGCGGCACCATTAGGAGCTTTTATACGCAAGGGGGGTATTGGCTTACCTTTAGTTGTAGCGATGATAGTATTTTTAGCCTATTATTTTATAGGAATGTTTATGAAGAATATAGCCGAAAACAATACTATCAATCCTGCTTTAGCCCCTTGGATACCTGCCCTAATACTTTTACCTTTTGGGGTATATCTAACCACTCGGGTTACTACCGACAAAGAGGTATTCCACTTCCCATTTACCAATAAAATATTACGGTTTGTAGAAGACAAAATAAAACAACTAAAAAGCAAAAAGACAGCCTAAAAAGCTGTCTTTTTTACTTTGTAGTTATTCCTATTATTTTATATCATTTTAGCCTCTTGGTCAAAAGAGAAGCCGTTAAGTAGGTCAGCTGTCTTCATTCTTTTTTTAGCAGGCAATTGCAGTTCAAGCAATTCAATAAAGCCGTCTTTCACAGCTACAAGTAGCTGTTTTTTCTCTACAATTACTTTCCCTATAGCTTCATTATGAACAGCAGGTTTGTATAGTGCATCATATATTTTGATAGCAATAGTTTCCCCTTGCTGCTGCAGATTTGCCCACGCAGTAGGATACGGACTCATACCGCGTATCAACCGTTCAATAGCGATACCCTCAGCTTGCCAATTTACTAAGCAAGTCTCCTTATATATCTTAGGGGCTTCAGCGTAGGTTACCTCTTTATTTTGAGCTTGTATGCTGTAAGTACCTGCAGCTATACTATCTACTGTTTGGAGTACGAGGGCAGCACCTTGCTCCATTAGCTTATCGTGGAGGCTACCTGCTGTTTCGTGTGCTTCAATAGGAGTAACTGCCTGCTGTATAATAGCCCCCGTATCGATTTTTTCATCAATAAAGAAAGTAGTAACACCCGTCTGCTTTTCACCATTAATAATGGCCCAATTAATAGGAGCAGCCCCACGATAATTAGGCAGTAATGAAGCGTGCAGATTAAAAGTACCATACTTAGGCAAACGCCATACAACTTCTGGCAGCATACGAAAAGCTACTACTATTTGCAGGTCAGGCTTAAGTGCCCTCAACTGATGTAAGAACTCTTCATCTTTCAGTTTTACAGGCTGTAGCACGGGTATTCCTTTGCCTTCTGCATATTGTTTTACAGGAGAAGCGTGCAATTTCTGTCCGCGACCTGCTGGCTTATCGGCTACAGTTACTACTCCTACCACATTATAGTTATTTTCTACTAAACTTTTAAGGGATGCCAATGCAAAATCGGGCGTTCCCATAAATACAATTCTCATCATTATTAATCTTATTTTGGCAAAGATACTAAATATCCTACTATCAGCAATAAAAAAACTTTGCTAAAGTAAAACCTTAGCAAAGTCTTATATAGTAACTTGTGATTATACATTATAATTTATAGGTAATACCAGCTTTAAACTCACCTCCTGTTAAGCCTATAGCACCAAGAACTACTTCTGCATTCACACCGAATTTATTATTAAAAAAGTATCGTGCTCCTGTTTGTAAGTTACAACCTGGTTGAGAATAGCTCGTCCCTACATAGTCACTTGAACTTGAAGCTACAAAATAACCTAAACTCAAACCTGCATATACACCTACTTGAGAAGGTAATTCAAATAAACGGTTGAAGTGATAGTTCCCATTAGCAAAGATACCAAAAATAGAATGATTAAAATAAGTAGTACTATAAGAACGGAATGAAAGCTCACCTCCTACGGTAATATCATCAGCGATACCATAGTCAGCTCCTACCGTTATAGGTACTCCCCAACCTGAAAAACCTAATTTAGCGTTTAATTGCAACGCACCATTATCTAATGTAGCTTGTGCTGAAGCAGTTGCTACAGTAAGAAGCAATCCTGCTAGAAGTAAAATTTTCTTCATTTTTTATATTTATTATATTATTAATTTGGGCAAAGGTAATACTAAAAAAAATAACAACCAAAAAAAGAGACACATATTTGATATGTATCTCTTTTTTCGTTTAACTTAAGTCTTTTATTTTTGTTTCAAAGGCGAACCTTCGTGTACGATATAATTGAGTTTCAAGGCATTGATGTCTTGCAATTTCTCACGTATATCACTTACAAGCCCCATATTAGTATCACCATCTACTTTTAGAGCTGTGATAAACACATCGCGTAGTCCTTCACGCAAACCTTCTCTATAGTTAAGAATGTAATGGCTTACTTCAGATACGTCAATAAATTTATCATTTACTTGTATTTTTGCATTAGCACCAAATTTAGACTGATATTTAGGCAGTGGTTTACCAGCATATATATATACCACTGGGTCTTTTTTGTCTAACTTTTGTACTTGGTCTGCTACAGGCAGCTTATTCTGTACCATCAAATCACTATCTTTTGATTCTGTTACTGTCATAAAGAAAAACAAAAGCATAAAGATGATGTCAGGTAAAGATGCTGTAGATACGGCGGGTACTTCACCACTTTTCTTTTTTGTAAATTTTGACATACTTCTATATTTTAGTGTTTCTTAGGTGCAGTTTCAAGCAATTTCCTTGGGAAAAGCTCCTGCAATTTTAATATTTTAGGTTCTAACGCTTCTTTACGCGCTTTAGAAGTACGAGCTGCGTTAAATTCCTCTTCTATTTGTTCGTATGGCACCTCGTTAGGGAACAAGCGCAAACGTTCACGCTCTCTCAACTCATTATAAGCCTTGATGAGCTCATTTTGTACCGCTATATACGTTTTATACGATGTTTCGCGGTCATTGCGCAATGAGATAACTGCTTTATCAGGATTATCTGATGATAGTGGATCTCTTTTCCCCTTACAGTGTGCACAAGTACCGTCGCCATTATTATCCAAAAACTCAAGAGCTGTGGTTTTTACGTCCTTAAGCTCCTTAATTTGGTTATTGATAAGCAACTGGTTATTCTTGTTCACTATCACTACCAATACGTTTTTCTCCTTTACTGGTGGTGGTTTTGGTGCATCTACTGGTTGTTTAGGAGGTAATTTTACAGTGATTCCTGAGTTGCTTTCAATGGTAGTTGTTACCAAGAAGAAAATCAAGAGCAGGAAGGCAATATCTGCCATTGAACCTGCATTTACCTCAGGTATTGAACGTCTTGCCATAATTTTTTATCTCATTAGTGCTTTTTTTACATTAGAGGCTACTAGAGCTGCAATAGCTCCTGCTACTAATATATACAAAGCGATTAAACCTGTGCTTGTCCATTTTCTTACTGAGTCACTCGCTTTTTTCACCTCTTCGCTTGCGTTAGCTTCTACATCTCCTGAAGATAATACGTAAGCGAGGATGAGAACTACTACGAAAGCTCCAGTATAGATAAGCGTTTTCTTAAGTGCCTTAGGCGATGCTAAGATATTTTGCGCTGCCGAGAAAATTACTGCTGCCAAGGCAATGGCTAACAGTACATAGGTAAGCACAAATAATGCTTGCATAGTGCCGTTGTTAGGATCATTTGAATTATCTGAAAGTGAAAGTGCTATCCAGAGAATTACACCAATGACTCCTAACCCAATTGCTGCATATTTAGCTATTTTATACATACTTCAAAGTTCTTTAAATGGGTGAATTATTTTATTTTTCTTGCTACTAATAGGTCTATCAATGAGATAGAAGCATCTTCCATATCGTTTACGATAGCATCAATTTTAGCGATAATGTAGTTGTAGAACACTTGTAGAATCATCGCTACTATCAAACCGAATACAGTAGTAAGCAAGGCCACTTTGATATCACCAGCAATTAGAGAAGCATCAAGACCACCAGCAGTACTAATTTTGTCGAACGCCTCAATCATACCAATTACGGTACCCATAAACCCTAACATCGGAGCAATAGAGATAAAGAGAGAAATCCAAGATACGTTCTTTTCTAACTGACCCATTTGTACACCTCCGTAAGATACTACTGATTTTTCAACCATATCAATACCTTCTGATGAGCGGTCAAGACCTTGATAGAAAATAGAGGCAACAGGCCCTTTAGTATCGCGGCATACTTCTTTAGCTGCTTCTATACCTTTGCTGTCTAAGGCACTTTCTATATCGGCAATAAGTTTCTTAGAATTGGTAGTTGCCATATTAAGGTAGATAATCCTTTCGATAGCTACTGCCAAACCGATAATTAAGCAAAGAAGGATTGGCGCCATGTAGGCAGGCCCCCCCTCGATGAAACGCTCTTTAAACACTTGGTGGAAGCCTTTAGACTGTTGTACTCCTTCTTCCACTTCTTGAGCACTAACCATTGCCACGTTTAAAATTAACATTGCTACAAGAAGTAGCTTAGATGACATTTTTTTCATTTGTTTGATTTTTTAAATTGTTAGTTAATAATTTAATGTTTAATAAATTTGTATTCTATCGAGAAGCAGAGAGGAAGGGATTCGAACCCTCGATACACTTTTGGCGCATATACACTTTCCAGGCGTACTCCTTCAACCACTCGGACACCTCTCTATTTCCGAATGCCAAAGTAACAAAATATTTTTTTATCCCACAAATTTTTTTCTTAATTTTTTACTAAATTTCACCTGCTAAACTCTCTTCAAACTTGATTTTGAACAAATTAGGAGAAATATTTTTCTTTAATAAAATCATTAATTTTGTTATGGCAGACTCGGTTGTAATGTCTTTTCCATCTATAATACCCATCTGTCTGAGGGCTTCACTCGCCTCGTATTTGCCCATTATTACGCTTCCTCCTGAGCATTGCGTCACATTTATTATAGGTATTCCTCTCTGTATAGTTGTCCTTAGTGCTTCTAAAAACCAGTCGTATGTAGGAGCATTACCAGAGCCATACGTTTCTAACACTACTCCTTTTAAGTGGGGTATATTGAAAAAAGCATTTAATAACTCAGAGGTAATACCTGGAAATATCTTAATAATAGCTACGTTCTGCTCAAATTCTTTCCACACTTCCAATTGGTCTTTAGCTTTTCCTTTTAGCAGATTGTCTTTCATTATTTTTAGATGTACCCCACTTTCTACTAATATTGGGTAGTTCATCGAAGTGAAAGCTTGAAAGTGCTCAGCATTTACCTTAGTAGTACGGTTGCCGCGATAGAGTTTGTATTCAAAATAGAGTCCAACCTCTTGTATTACCGACACACCATTTTCTTTTAGAGCTGCCAACTGTATAGAGGTGATAAGATTTTCTTTAGCATCTGTACGCAAGTCGCCTATGGGAAGCTGCGAACCAGTAAATATCACAGGTTTAGCAAGCCCTTGCAGCATAAAACTCAATGCTGAAGCAGAGTAACTCATCGTATCACTGCCGTGTAATACTACAAATCCATCATAATGCTGGTATTCTTTTTCTATCACTTCGGCTATGCTCACCCAATGCTGAGGGTTCATATCTGATGAGTCGATTACTTTTTCAAACGAATGTACTGAAATCTCACAATCTAAATGCGAGAGTTCTGGTATCCTGCTATAAAGATTGTCAAACTCAAAGGCGCGTAGCACTCCCGTTTGGTAATCCTTTATCATACCGATAGTTCCTCCGGTGTAGATAAGCAGTACTTTTGAATTATTGGTTTCCATTGATTTTGTTCTTTACAGGATTGGCGTACATCTCTAAGAATTTTTCTTGAGATATATCGTCTGATTTGCTTCGGTTGTTCATCCGGCGTTCAAATTGTCTGTATTCTTTTTCGTTGTATTGTTCTTTGTACTGCTGGGTGTGGTGCAGTAGGTCGTAGGCTATATAGTTAGCCGGAAAAAGTTTGTACTGCTTATGTATAGCGGTATCTAAACATTCCGCTAAGGCTTGCAACTGCTTATTAATATGTTGGTGCTCAGCCTCTATAGCATCTAACTCAGCCGATAGAGGTTTTCCTACCGATATATGTACGCGGCCTTTTTGCCCTATTAAGCCTTGTAAGATATTTTCAAAATCTTCTTGAGGCGATTTTACGTATTCTTGTCCGTAGTGCTGAGCCATTAGGGCTGGTATTTTTAGCGCATCAGTAGGGTCAAACTCGTATGAGATTGACATAGGCACTACATTTAGAGTTTTTAGATATTGCAAAGGCGATATATGGTCGGGAGCACTAAGTGTAAGCATTTTTAGTACGCCCTGCTGAGTGCGGTCATCACCATTTTTAGTACGCCCCTCTCGTTGGGCAAGCCATACATTTCGTTTCTCATCGCTAATACAGTGGTGTATGTATTCTGACACTAAGCGCGAATGCTCTAAGGCTTCTCGCGGAGGCAGACTGCGGTAGATGATAATATTCCGATTGAGCATCGCTAATATTTTTAGATGCTTCTTTTTGATGAGATTATCGCCCATAGCCGAGGCTGTCATCGGTAGGTGATGGCGATCTAAAGCTACATTTAGCAGCGAGGTATCAAGAATAATATCGCGGTGGTTGGAAATAAATACGTATGCTTGCTCTGAGTTGAGTTGGTCAAATCCGTCGTATGTAAATTCCGAAATCGTCTTTTCCATAGCCTTCACCACCACTCTTAGCATAATATGCACCTGAAAGTCAGCTACTGTTTGGCAAGCCAATAGTTTAGCCGTACGCTCATCAGGTGAAAGTTCGGGGAAAGCATACGCCAACATAGCCTTAATTAGGTGATGATCCTTGATTTGGCTAAGGGCTTCTGGCACCTCATTATCGTAAAAAGGGCGTATGGACTTAAAATAATCGGTCATTTTAGCGTTCTTGTTTTTGCATAATGAAGAGCAAAGTTATAAAAAATATTAATTAACACCAACTTAAAGATGAAATATTTTTGTAGCATTGGCATTGGTGATGCGTTCTATTTCGCTTTCTGGCAGGGCGTATATATCTGATAGTTTTTGCATAACTTGCACTATATAAGCACTTTCATTACGCTTTCCGCGATAAGGTACTGGTGCTAAATAAGGGCTATCAGTTTCTAAAACGAGATGTTGTAAATCTATATTTTTTAAAAATTGGTCGAGCTTTCCGTTCTTAAAAGTTACTACCCCTCCTATTCCTAAATGCAGTCCGTAGCCTATCGCGCGGTGGGCTTGCTCCTCAGTGCCGGTAAAGCAGTGAAAGATACCAAAGAGGTCATCTCCCTTCTCACTTTCTAACACCTCAAATACTTCCTCAAAAGCCTCTCGACAGTGAATGACAATAGGCAGTTTGTGTTTTTTAGCTAACTGTATCTGCCAAGCAAAAGCTTCTTGTTGCTCTTTGAGAAAAGTTTTATCCCAATAAAGGTCAATACCTATTTCGCCAATAGCACAAAAGTGATGGGTAGGCATCAAGTTTTCTACGTGAGCAAGCTCCTCTTTATAATTCTCCTTTACATTACAAGGGTGTAGACCGTTCATTAGGAACACATAGTCAGGATAATCATTTTTTAGGGCGAACATTCGGTCAGTATAAATACTGTCTATAGCAGGAATAAAGCAATGCGTTACGCCTGCTGCTTTTGCTCGTGCTATCACCGCAGCACGATCATTATCAAACTCTTCTGAGTATAGGTGTGTATGGGTGTCTATCATTTAGTTTATCTTTTTCTTCCATTGCTTGCCATAGATCGCGTAATAGATATCTTCTTCGTAATATTTGTAGAAACCGGGTTCTTTGTTAGCAATAAAGAAGGCTTCTTTTTCTTTGAGAAAGTTCGTGAGTAACTGCTTGTTCTCTGGCTTTTCCATTTCTTTTTCCAAATTCTTAAACACCATATCAAACTGTGCAGAAGTGATTCCTTGGCAAATAAGTGGTAAGGATTTTTCATTCACCCCATAACGGTCGATAAGGGCACTCACAAAGTATTTATGTACCATTTGGTGCTCGTCGTCCAACAGTTCAAAGTATTTGCTAACTAATGGGAAATACTCCTCTCCTATCAAGCCTAAACCAAAGACTGCATAACTACCCGGCATACAGCTTTTATCGCCTTCTTCTACATCATTATACCACTGAAATTCTTTCATAGCCGCCTCAGCATAAGCTACCAATTTAGGGCGCAACTCCTCGTATTGCAGTGCTTGAGCAAAAAAGCGATGAGTAGGCGATTTTGCAATGCCTTTGATGTCTAAAAACTGTTTAGAGGCTTTACTGCTGAACTTGATATAGTAGCTGGCAGGGAAATCGGCTTTGAGCAGGGCGATGATAAAATCTAATGCTTTGTCATAAGCCGTAGCCGACTCTTGTTTGATTTTCACACTGATTTCAGCAAAAACATCATTCGCATCACATTCCACTTCACTATCCTTATAATGGATAAGCTCATTAGGCAAGATGCCTGTCCCCTCTTTGAGGTACATCGCTGCTTTTTTAGAACCTAATTCCTTAGCGGCTCGCTCTAAATCCTCACAAGCAAACTTTACATCCCAGCTATATTCTTTGTATTTGATACGCCAAAGGGCTTGTGCCACAAATAGGTTTAGTTTGGCGTTATCTATATCTTTTGCTTGCAAACCTTCCTTGAGTGTATATTTTTTTGACCAATCTTCTCCTTTTATCTTGTAATATAGTTTCATAAAAACCTTTTCTTTCCACTCTCGTGTATGGTAGAGCAAGCACCATTGATATTCTTTTAAAGTCTTTTTCCACTTAGGATCTATGAGGGTTATGCCTTTATTGAGGATTTCAACCACCTTATCCTCACTATAGCCTGTAAGTTCAAAATCAAAGAACTTATCAAAGAAAGTATGCACTTCCTTCTCTTTCATTTTCTCGGTAGCTTCATAGATTACCTTTTGTACATAGGTATCCAAACGCTCTTTGAGTTCTGCCTTGCGCTCGGGGTGTTCCAATCGCACTTGTTTGCGGGCGTGATGCCCAGTGGCTGAAAGAAAATCAAACACTAAGGTAAGTTTGTACTCAAAGCGATAATAAAACTCAGGGTTGAAGAACATTTGAGTAAGTTGTTCTTCCAAAGCAGGAAGCAACTCATTGTCTATAAAATCATCAGGAAGCTGGTCAAAGTCTTTGATGGTAACAGAAGGACTACCCGAATATTCTTCAGGTGTATTATGAAACTCTATTTTGTCCTTTCGTTGCTTGATTTTTAAATAATCGGTGATGCCTTCCCAGAGTTCATCTCTGCCATAAGGCTTTTTAGGGAGGTCTAATCGGTCAAAGGTAGCAGCTACCCCTGGTAGAATTTCTTTGATAATGCTTTCTGTGTTCATTATTAATTAGTTTATATTTAGTTGTTTTTCTATTTCTTCAATACTTGGCAAAGATGATTTATAATCTTTTGATAACTCATCAAATAATTTATAAGATGAAATACCTATCGGATTATGTATATCATCTAAGGTATATTCAGCTACTACATCATTTTTATTTTTGCAGATTAACAACCCAATAGTAGGATTGTCAGCTTCAGTGCGCAACTGTCTATTTATTGCTGTTACATAAAATTTTAATTGTCCTATGTGTTCTGGCTTAAACTTGATTGTTTTAAGTTCAACCACTACATAACAGTGCAGTTGTACATTATAAAAAAGCAAATCAATATAAAAATCATCTCCTCCTACATTTATATGCACTTGTTTCCCATAAAAACAAAAACCTTTACCAAGTTCTAATAGAAACTTCGTCATTTGATCTTCCAAATATTGTTGAAGTTCTTTTTCAGTATAGCTTCCAGTTATTGAAAGAAAATCAAATACATAAGGGTCTTTAGTAAGTTCCTGAGCTAAATCAGAAGTAGCAATAGGTAACTGTTGCTGAAAATTGGTAATAGCTTTCCCTTGTCGCTCATATAAATTCAGCTCTATTTGATGTTCCAATACCGACCGACTCCAGTGGTTTTCTATTGTTTTATAAACGTAGAAAGTTGCTTCTTCAACAGTTCTACACTTTGTGATAATTTCTACTTGATGTCTCCAAGGTATTTGAAACAAAAAGAAATCATCAGGCATTTCTGCACCAAGTTGGTGCAGAAATATATTCTTCTGATTATAAAATAGATAGAACTTCTTACAATACCTAAGATTCCTTTCTGAAAAACCTTTCATTTTAGGGAACATCTTACTCAAATCAGCGCTAAGTGTCTGCAAAAAACCATCGCCCCACTTAGCTTGCGCTTGTTTTTCAACAATGTCTTTTCCCATTTGCCAATAAAGACTTAGCAACTCACTATTTACTTGTATAGCTGCTTTTATTTGGCTTTGCTGTATTCTTCTCTTTAAAGATTGTAGCCAATCTTTGTAATCGGTAGTATTAATAATATCATCCATTATAAAACTTGGTAGCAGTTGTTATGAAACGATTAAAGGCTTCGGTTACTTGTGGAGCGTTTTTGGTGGTGAGGGCAAAGGGGTTCATATGGGTATAAGGGTAATCGTAATCGTCTATCTGTACCTCTATATCAATATTGCGATAGCCTCCTTTTAGGGTATTGAGAGCCTCTGCAGGAGGCGTTACCTCATCTTTCTCTAACACCAATGCCTTAATTTGATTTTCAAGTTCTGAAAAACGATTCTCTCTTTCTTTTTGATAATAGTTATACCTAAGCATTGTTTTAAACCAACCTTCTTCAAAGTGTAAATTACTATCCTGATAGTGCTTCAATCGCGAGTCATTTCTGAAATCAGTACTAAGCAATTCAGCAAAGGTTTTCTGCATAGTGATAGCTGCCCGTCCGTCCATTATGTATTTAGAAATAGGGAACATTCGGTCGATGGTCATACCTCCACAAAAGCAAAAAAGCTTAGCATTTGTGAAATAGCCCTTAGGGTTAGCCATCATCAGTATTACGGAGAGAAAAGAACCTATAGAGTAACCAAAAAGGTCGACCGTAGCTGTTGAAGTGATATTTGGCAGTGCACCTGCTCTTAGGTCGGTTATGAGCTGCACTATGTCGTTATACGTTTGCAAGCCTGACCAGAAAAGTCGTTGAGGAAAAGCGTCTAAACGCGTAGAAATAGCCGCATTTACATAAGAAGTATCAGAGTTGTCAGGATATTCTGCCATACGCTTTTGGGCAATAGGGTACATCTCTTGGCGCGAACTCCAACGTTCAGGAGCACGATTCATATGAAAAGCTATCGGAAAGAGAATCACTGCCTTGCCTGTACGCTTACTAAGGGCGTATGCCTAAGGCAAATACTTATCCCATTTCTTTTCATTCAGCCCGTGAAAGATAATAATCACCCCATCGGTCTTTCGCTCATCTAAAGGTTGTACTATATGGTAAGTGAAATGAATATTACATTCTACCTCATAGTCCACCCAGTCGAGGTCGTCTTGGGTATGACTACTCTGTGAGGTAAATGCAAGGTTATGCTCTTTGCAGAATAAGTGTTCGCTACCAGGCAGATAATACTTAGCCCCCTCGGAGAAGAAAGGAGCGTGCGTGATGCGTACCCCTAATTCGGGTATAGCAATATCAGTATGCGTATCAAACGCTTCTTTTAGTCGGTTGTGTAATTGATAGTATTCCATATTTTTATAAATTAGAAAATTAGAAAATTAGCAAATTAGCAAATGTGAAAATTTGCTAATTTGCTAATTATAGGATTACCAATTAGGATTTTGTTGCCAACGCCCATTTTCAAAGTCTATAAGTGTTTGAGGAATAGGCCATACCATTTTGTAATAACCTGCAGGCAGATTAAGCTCGGTAAGTTCGTTAGCAGGCGAAGTAACTAACAGGTTAAAAGTTAGGTTTTGAGGGGTACCTCTTTGCACTCCTAACCCCCAACGATTAAGGTCAAACAAGCGGAAACCTTCAAAACAAAGTTCACGATTACGCTCGTTCTGAATGTCAGTAAAAAGAGCAGCTCCACTAGTGGCAATATCATTAGTTGTTGTAAGTCCGCGTGCGTGTCGCAATTCGTTTAAATAGTTTTTTGCCTTTGTTTCATTATTAGCTTTATAGGCTGCTTCGGCTGCTATAAGATATATTTCGGCTATGCGAAAAAGTACCGGTTTATGTCCGTAGTACAAAAAGAAATCATTCTCTAAGCTAAGATGCTCGCTGCGCGGATATTTATTTACTAAATAGGCTAACTTCTCTGGCGGACAAGGATTGATAAAATCAAAAGGATCGGGCATATCTGTAGCTAAATCTTCTTGCTTAATATATACAGACTTACGCCAATCAGCACTATCAAATAAATTAACAAAAGCCCCTGTAGGCACAACATTAGGTACTGCTAAATACTGACGATTACCCCCACACTCAGGTAGTGGAGGAAAAGAAGGGAAAGGGAAAACGTTGTTTTTATCTTCAAATAAATAAAGGTCGTTCTCACCTACAGGTCTTTCTAAGTTTCCACTACTACTGATACCTGCAAATAGCTGGGTAATAGTTTCTTTAGGATTATCATCCTTCCAAATAGCCTCTAATTCACTTTGGCTATTAGCTAAGGGGTAGGTATGTGTATTTATAAGCTCTTCTGCTACTTGAAGGGCTTGTGCCCAATCAGTTTTGTACAATAACATACGTGCCTTGAGCGCTTTAGCTGCATCTACCGTAAAAGTATTAGCCCCCATTCTTCCTGCTTGGTTTGAGAGCAAGGATATAGCTTTATCTATATCATCTAATATAAACTTATAAGTAACAGCTAAACTACTGCGCGGAGGCGTTTGCTGGTAGTTGCTATTTTCATCTACTAAAGGCAAGCCTAAATCTGTATTGGCAGTATTAGCATTATAAGGTTTGCAGAAATGAGTTGCCAAATAGCTGTAGCAATAAGCACGACTCAAATAAAGTTCGCCTCGTAGCGGTCTTATATCTTCCTGTTGTTCTTTATTAGAGGTACTTTCTATTGCTATATTAGTATTAGCAATAATATTATAATACGTATTCCAGATTCTTGCAATATTTAAATTTGATGAGTTAAGTTCACCATAACGTTGAAAATCTCTGAGTACTGGCTTTCTGGACTGTATTGTAAGGTTCAGATAATCAGCTTGTAGATCGGTTAGGTACATTGTCTCTCCTTGTGTATTATCGCGAATAGTATTATATATACCGTTTAACCAATTGCGTACTTCTTTAGCGTTATTAAAAGTATTGCCTGCCCTTGCGTTGTCGTAAGGTTCTTGATCTAAACTAAAGCAACTGTTTAATAATAAAGCTATTATTGATAATAAAAATATAATATTGTATTTCTTCATATTCTATTAAAATTTAAGTTCAACACCAAAGGTATATTGTCTGGTAGGAGGATACCCTCCTATAATACCTCTTGTATAGTCAGGGTCTACACCACTAAACTTGGTAAGGGTAAAGATATTTTGAGCTGAAACAGATAGTCTGATAGCTTTTACTATTTTCAGCTGGTCGATAGTTGTTTGTGGCAGGTTGTAGCTCAAGTTAATATTCTTCATTCGCAGATAGTCTGCTTTTTCGAGGATACGGCTATCTTTCCACATTAGCACATCACTATCTAAACGAGGTATTTCAGTATCATCACCTGGTTGTTTCCAATAGTTAAACAAATCTTTACTAATATTTTTAACGCCAAAATAACCTGGGTTTAGCAGCGTAGCCTTATCTTCGTTAACATTATATTTACCTATTGAATAAGCAAAAGTTACACTTAACGAAAAATCTTTATAAGTAGCATCACAACCAAAACCTCCGTTGATAGGTGCATATCTTTTCTTGCCTGTACTTTGAGCTAAAGCAACTGGGTTATAAGTTTTAGTTACCTTGCTATCGTCCATTTGTGTTTCTAACTTATCATCACCTGCTTCATACCACTGGGCATCGCCATTATTGTCAATACCCTTAAAAATAGGCAACACCCATTCTGCTGCTTTCCCTACTTTATAGCCCATATAAGACTCTCTGTTAAGCGCATAAGGCTTACCATAAGATATGTTAGTGATTTTCTGACTATTATAATTCATATTCAAGTAAGGGCGCACTGATATTCTCTTATCTCTATCGCGATAGGCAGTAGTAGCAAAAGAGAAGTCAATACCTCTGTTTTGCATATCACCTATATTGTCAGGAATACGCGTATAGCCAAATATAGAATTAAGCTCGCGTGTAGAAAGTGTGTTATAGGTATGACGGTCGTAATATTCTATGTTAAACGAGGTATTGCCTGCTGCTAACACAAAATTCACTCCAAAGGTACTTTTGCGTTGCTCTTCCCACACTAAATTAGGATTACCTAATACTTGTGCTAATCTGAAACTCAATTGCCCATTATAGGTAACGCTGTTATCAGCTTCAGCAAGTATCATATTTCTATAATCACCGATACGAGCACTACCCGCTATACCTGTACTGAAACGGAAATTAAGGTCAGTTAGCCAATCTACTTTTTGCAAAAATTTCTCTTCTTTAGCTTTCCACATAGCCCCTACAGCCCAAAAGTTTTGATAACGGTGATTTTTTATAAAGGCTGAAGAACCATCGCGTCTGGCTGAAAGGTCTAAGAAATAACGATTATTATAAGAGTACTCTAAACGAGAGAAAAACGAGTTAAAAGTACTTACACTCTTGTTGTCTCTTACATTTTTTTCCTGATTACCGTGAGCGAGCATCATTAGAGCTTCCGAAGGCTGCCCTTGAGATGATGCTGAAAATCCATAGCCTGTATTTTCTATTGATTCTTGCCCCAATAAAACATCAAAAAGATGTTTCTGCGCAAGGTCGAATTTATATTGCAAGAGATTCGTATAGGTTTTCTGAATAGATTTCTGCATATCTCTTTCTACGCGCCCAACAGCTTGTGAAGCTCCCGTTTTGTAGTTGATAAACGAAGGCATAGGCCCCTTTATCTCACCTTCACTAATGGTATATTGTATACCAGCTTGTGTTTTTAGGGTTAAATTTTTAATAGGCTCTAAGGTTAGGTAACCTATAGGCATAATATCATCTACAAAGCCTTTGTTTAAATAGTTTTTAGCTATATAGTCGGGGTGGTAAAAACCATTGCGCGCCCCGTTAATAGCATTTATAAAATCTTTTGTTTTACCATTTTTATCAGTAGGACTATAGAAAGGTAAAGCTAATATTTCAGCTTCAGACTCAAACGGGTTAGTATATATATCGTTATCGCTATGTGCATAAGAAAATGATAAGCCCCCTTTTAGCCAATCGGCTACTTGAGTGTCTACATTTAACGAAGCATTATATCTGTTAAACTTAGAACTTTTGCGCATTCCCTCTTGGTTTAGATAGCCTAAAGACACATAATAAGTAGTATGTTCATTGCCCCCTGAAGCTGCTATATCAGTACGAGAGGTAGGCACGAAATCGCGTAAGAATACCTTATCCCAACGAGTATTATAGGGGTAATCTGCCAATATACGGTTAGCTACTGCAGCGGGGTCAGTTTCGGTATAACCAAGTCGGTTACCTGCTGCTACTATTTCGCTAGGCGATTTAAGCAACCAAAAGTCCATATACTCGCGAGGAGTAGCTAATTTATCTAAATATTTACGCGTTACGTTAGTAAGGGCTGTTACCCCTAATTGGTGATTGATAGTAATATTAGTACGCTCATTGCGTTTTCCTCTTTTGGTAGTGATAAGTATAACCCCATTGGCAGCACGCGCCCCATAAATAGAGGTTGAAGCTGCATCTTTTAGTATGCTTACGCTCTCAAAATCTGCAGGATTAAGTATGGTCATTACACTGCTATCCACAGGCACCCCATCTACTATATAAAGAGGGCTATTAGCTTTAAGTTGTTGATCTTTACTTTCTAACATCGAGGCAAAAGAGTTGAAACCGTGAATAAGTACTGATGAAGCACTACCTGGAGTACCCGAATCAGTAGTTACCACCATACCCGCTACCTTACCTTGCAAGGCATCTATGACATTACCTCCTGGTATATCAGCTATTTCTTTACCTTGTACTGTGGCTACTGATGCCACCGTACGGCTAGCGACTTTCTTGCCACTATAGCCCATTACTACGGTACCCTCTAACTCTTGTACATCCTCTACCATAGTAACATTAAGCAGCTTAGAATTAGCGGTTACTTTCTTTTCTACTGATTTCATTCCGAGGAAAGAAAACAACAATACATCGCCTACCTTAGTGTGTAGTGTGTAATGCCCATCTAAATCAGTAGAAGCACCGCGCTGAGTACCCTTGATGAGTACGAAAACGCCCAATAAGGGCTCGCCCTTGTCATCTTTTACAACCCCTGATACTTCGAGGTTTTGGGCGAAAAGATTGCCTATAGAGGCAAATAAAAAGCATAAAACAATTGTAAATTTTAACTTCATAGATATTAGTAAATGTATCTGACTAATTAAGGGGCAAAGTTTTCTAAAAAAAACTGAAATATGCAAATTTTTTATTGATTAATTGCTAACGAGGAATTTACTAATTATCAGAATTTTGCTATTTCAAAAAAAAGTATTACCTTTGCCCGCAGAAATCCTCAGTACAGACTTGTGAGGATTTTTTTATTTTTTTAATCAAAACACAAGTAAGAAAAATGGAAAAAGTATCATATTACACCGCTGAAGGAATGAAAAAGCTACGCGATGAGCTTAATCAGTTGAAAGATGTAGAACGCCCTCGCGCTTCGCAAGCAATAGCCGAAGCTCGCGATAAAGGTGACCTATCGGAAAATGCTGAGTACGATGCTGCTAAAGAAGCCCAAGGTCTGTTGGAAATGAAAATAGCTAAACTTGAAAAGCTTGTAGCTAATGCTCGTATCATAGACGAATCGCAGTTAGATGTAAGTAAAGTGTTAGTACTCTCTACCGTTAAACTTAAAAACTTGGCTAACAATATGCAACTTACTTACACCCTCGTGGCTGAAAGTGAAGCTGACCTTAAGGCGGGCAAAATATCAGTAAGTTCACCTATCGGTAAAGGTCTGTTAGGGAAATCAGTAGGCGAAATAGCCGAGATAAAAGTACCTAACGGCACCCTAAAAATGGAAGTACTAGAAATAACCAGATAATAACAACTAAATAACTAACTAATATGAGCGTATTTACCAAAATAATCAACGGGGAGATACCTTGTTATAAGGTAGCTGAAGACGATGAGTTTATCGCCTTCTTTGATATTAACCCTAATGCTAAAGGGCATACCCTATGTGTGCCTAAGCAGGAAATCAGCTATATCTTTGATATGGACGATGACCACTATTTGCGCCTAATGACTTTCTCTAAACGGGTAGCTAAAGCCCTTGAGAAAGTGGTACCCTGCGAGCGCATAGGAGTAGCTGTAGTAGGCTTAGAAGTACCCCATGTGCATGTACACCTTATCCCTATCAGCGAAATGAAGGAAATGACCTTCCAACACAAAGTAAAACTTACTGATGAAGAGTTTAAAGAACTCTCTGAGAAAGTGCGCAAAGCATTATAGCTTACTGCCTAAGCTGAATACAAAAAAGGCTATCAACAATTAAATTAGTTGTTGATAGCCTTTTTTGGTTGTGTACGACAGGCAATTAACTACAATAAAGAGTCTAATGCATCGGTGTAGGTCTTTTTAGGAGCTACGCCTACTTGTCTGCCTACTACTTCACCATCTTTGAATACTAATACAGTAGGGATATTGCGGATACCATACTTACCTGCGAAGTCTTGGTTATTATCTACATCTAGCTTACCTACTACTACTTTACCTTCGTATTCTTTAGCAATTTCTTCTATTACAGGGCCTAACATACGGCAAGGTCCGCACCATACTGCCCAAAAATCTACTAATACTGGTTGGCTGCTTTTTAGCACCAACTCTTCAAAATTTCCATCTGTTATTTCTAATGCCATCTTTAAAATATATTTTTGTGTTTTATTTAAATTCTGGGGCAAAATTACAAACTTTAATTGTATTTCGCCTATAAAAACGATAGTTTTTTATTATACTGCTATAAATACTCTATCGCTGTACTTCTGATAAGAAGTTCTTAAATTCTTCTTTTTCTGACAAGAAAGTGAAACTATCTAACAGCAAATAGTAGTTCTGAGGATCTACCACACGGCTGTATGCCTCTTTAGCCAAAGCGAGCTTGTTATCGCCAAATGCTAATGGTTTCACTAATTGGGCTACCTGTTCTGTTGAGAGCATCAGCATATTTTTCTGCGCACGGAAAAAAGAGAGCTTATCATCATCAAAAGATTGTTTTTTATACATTTTGGCAAACTTATCGAACTCGCTTGCCGGCATTGGGGGCATCGGTTGATAGCCTCCGTGCGGATAAGCAGGTGCTTGCCCATAAGCGCGATTCCACACATCATTCCACTGACTGCCGTGATAAGAGGGCTGGTTGTTAGACAGGTTTATCTCGTCTAAAAGGTAAAGCCCTTGTCGGGAGAAAAAGTCCATCACCATACGGGTATTGTCGCGAGGATTGATAGTTACACGATAAATAAGATTACGCCCTTGCCAAATGCTCAACGGTTGAGATACCGCCGCAAGGTCGAAAAAGCGATACATACCATTGGCATTGGTAATCTCTTGTTCGCCTATACTGACCGTATAGCGACCACGCTCAGGGATACGTATAAATACTTCGGCATACCCTCGGTTATAGTCGTAATCCCAATCAATGTTTACTGATATGCCGCCACGCCCTATCACACTACGGGCTTGTCGCTGCTGTTGATATTCGTTTTGCAGCAAGCGTCCGGCAGCTCCTACCTCTTGCGACCACGCCGCTGAGGATAATGCGCCTAATAATATAAGAAGTGCTTTTTTCATCGTAATAAATTCTTATTTTATGAATACCTATCTAAATCTGTGCCAAAGTCGATTTGTCGATTTGCCAATTTGTCAATTTGCTAATTTGTCAATTTGTCAATTTGCTAATTTCTTAACCCTGCGCTGGTAATACTGTATATAGCTACGCTTGAGGCGCTCGCTTAAGAATGAGCGGGCTACAAGGCTAAGCACTTGTTCACTTTGTGAGGTAAGTTTGCTAATAAGGGCACTGACAGTAGTAGCTGCTAAGCCTACTTTTTCGCCTAACTGATAAAACTGCTGTATTAACTTCCCTTGTGCTGCCGGATAAAGTCCGTCTTTGAGAGCAAAAGGAGGGTCTTCTATGTGAAGTGCGGTGTTAAGCAAGTCGTAAGCAGGTGATAGCGTAAACTGTCCTTGTTGGCGCGCTATGAGCGAAAAGTTCTTCAGATGTGCATCGCCATTAGAGAATAGATAATTGAAAAGGATAAGTGCAAAAAGTTTCTGACTTTCGGTCTGCCAGTCGGTGGCATACTGTTTCAGCACCGCAAAAAGGTCTGAATAAGCACCTGTGTACTTATAATCTGTGCCGTGTGTTTGAGGCGTTTTGCCAAGTAGCGAAGCAAAGTCTTCAACTGCATATCTCTGGCCATTAGGGGCTACATCAAAGCGCTTAGTAAGGTAAGCAGGTGTGCCGTCAGCAAAGAAAACAAGAGCACTCTCGGCTGTCTCTATACCAAAAACCTGCTGGGCTATCTGCATAGTTAGGTGCTCATTAGCAGGAGCAAAAGCTTCGTTTTTGGGCATTTCGCTAATAGGCTTTAATATATGAGTACTGCGCCCCTCCTGCTCGTTTAGCACTAGAGTATTGCCCTGCAAGCGCAAACCATACTTTTCTTGATAACCTGAAATAGAAAGCGATGCCGGTATGCCCTTCCCCTTAGGAGTTTTGAGTGAAAACGACAGCTGTGGCGACACCTTTTCGCCCCCAAATAAGCGTTGTAAAGCCTCAGGCGAATAGCTGTGATAGCCCTCTGACAGGGTGCACGGACATACATTAAGCGTTTTCATCAGTATATAGGTTTTACGGTTATAGCCCCTATGGTATCGTTTTGGGCTACGGTCATCAGCAGTCCAAAATCATCGTCTATATCTATCCTAAAATACTTACACGCACGTACTCTGTTTTTGCCTTCGGGTAATAGATGAAAGAAAAATGGAAAGAAATAATCGGCGTGGTAGTTTTGTTGGCTTTTAGGAAAGCTAAGACTTATGGCAGGCTTAGAGGCATCGGCATACCACGCATCATCATACGTAAAGGTAAACGATGCGTCATCGTGTTGTGTAAGGACACCTGCCCGTTCTTTATTATACAACACTGCTGCTTGCCTCATTTTTTATTTCTTTTTCTTTTTAGGTTCTTTTTCGGCTAATAGGGCAAGGGCTTGCTCTTTAGTAAAGGTTTCTATGTTAGTGTCTTTGCCTAACTCTACTTTGGTTTTGCCTTTAATGAGAGTAAAACGCCCCCAACGAGCTTTCTCGATGCGTATCTCGCCTTCGTCCCACTGTTTTACTACCTTTTCTGACTCTTTTTGGAGCTTGCTCTCTATCAGTTCGGCTACCTCTTCCGCCGTTAGACGGTCGAAATTGTACTTCTTAGTGACATTGATGTACATATTGTTCCACTTAATAAATGGTCCAAAACGTCCGACACCTTTAACAACTTCCAATCCGTCGTAAGTGGCTATAGGCGCATCGGCTTTTTTCTTTTCGTTGATAAGCTCTTGGGCGCGCTCAAAAGTTACGCTAAACACATCTTCGCCTTTAGCAAGTGATATAAAAGCATCGCCGTAATGTACATAAGGGCCAAATTTGCCGACATTCACTTCGACATTCTTGCCGTCGATAGTACCCAGTTGGCGAGGCAATTCGAAGAGTTTGAGTGCTTCTTCAAAAGTGATTGTCTCGATAGACATACCACTTAGTAGGCTGGCATAAATAGGCTTTTCGGCATCATCGGGATTACCAATTTGCGCCATTGCCCCATATCTACCTAAACGCACGCTTAAAGGGCGACCACTCTTAGGGTCGGTACCCAGCACACGCTCGCCAGTCTCGCGGCCTGTGTTTTTCTCTACATTTTCGACAATAGGGTGAAAACGAGAGTAAAAATCAGCGAGCATCTCCGTCCAGTTTTCAGCCCCTTCGGCTATCTGGTCGAAGCTATTTTCTACTTGCGCCGTGAAATTGTAGTTCATCACCGTTTCAAAGTGCGATACTAAGAAATCATTTACTACACTTCCTATATCAGTAGGAATGAGTTTCCCCTTGTCAGCCCCCACTTTCTCGTTAAGTGTTTGCGCCTTTATGATGCCTTTCTGCAAGATAAGTTGCTCGTAATAGCGCACTTCGCCCTCTAAGGCACTGCGCTCTACATAGCCTCGGTTTTGTATAGTAGAAATGGTAGGCGCATAAGTAGACGGCCTACCGATACCTAATTCTTCTAACTTCTTAACTAACGACGCCTCGGTATAACGCGGTTGAGGACGGCTAAAACGTTGGGTAGCGGTAATATTACGGTCGGTTAGCGGCTCACCTTTCTTAAGGTTAGGCAGCATTCCTTCTTGCTCTTCGTCTTCATCATCGCTGCTCTCTAAATATACTTTGAGAAATCCGTCGAATTGTATCATCTCGCCGGTAGCCACAAACTGTTCGTCGTGCTTGTCGGCTGCTATCTTAACGGTAGTGCGCTCTAACTGAGCATCAGCCATTTGCGAGGCGAGGGTACGCTTCCATATCAGTTCGTACAGCTTGTTCTGGTCAGGCTCAGCTGCTATGGTAGGGCGACTCATATCGGTAGGGCGAATGGCTTCGTGCGCCTCTTGTGCCCCTTTGCTTTTGGTAGCAAAATTGCGCGTTTGGCTGTAGCTCTCGCCAAAGAGTTGCACAATAGCGTTTTTGGCAGTGTTTAGGGCTTCGGCTGATAGATTTACACTATCGGTACGCATATAAGTAATAAACCCTGACTCGTACAAGCGTTGGGCTACGGTCATCGTTTTGCTAACCGAGAAATGCAGTTTGCGCGCTGCCTCTTGCTGTAAGGTAGATGTAGTGAAAGGAGGGGCAGGCGATTTTTTAGCAGGCTTCTTTTCGAGTGAAGCTACCTTGAACTGTGCGCCTACATTTTGCTGAAGAAAAGCTTCGGCTTCGGCTTGGCTATCAAAGGTTTTGGGTAGCGAGGCTTTGACTACTTTTCCTTCAGAAGTGATAAATTCGGCTGTAATTTTATAAGTAGAATGACTTTTGAAGTCTTGAATTTCGCGTTCGCGCTCTACTATCAAACGTACAGCTACTGACTGTACGCGCCCTGCTGAGAGTCCGCTTTTTATCTTTTTCCACAGTACAGGCGATAGTTCGTAGCCCACTAAGCGGTCTAAGACACGGCGTGCTTGTTGGGCGTTTACCAAGTTATAATCTATACCGCGCGGGTGCTTGATAGCGTGCTCGATAGCAGACTTAGTAATGGAGTTGAAAACGATGCGTTTGGTATTTTCGGGCTTAAGTTTGAGTGATTCTGACAAGTGCCATGCAATGGCTTCCCCTTCGCGGTCTTCATCGGATGCTAACCATACCGTTTCGGCAGCAGTGGTTAGTGCTTTGAGGTCTTTTACTAACTTTTTCTTGTCGTTAGAAATCAGGTAGTGGGGTTTAAAACCGTGCTCGATGTCTACCCCCAGCTCGTTAGAAGGCAGATCGGCTATATGCCCATAACTCGACACTACTTTGTAGTCCTTACCTAAGAACTTTTCAATGGTTTTAGCCTTAGCAGGCGACTCTACAATCACTACATTCTTAGCCATACGCTTGTCTTTTTAGTAAATTACGGCGGCAAAGATACTAAGATAATTATAAATGACAAAAAGTTGTTTTGCACTTCGCTTATTTTTCGTCACATACTCGGCTGCGCCAGCTCGCCGACTTTTGTTCGCTTATCCTTCGCTCATCGTTCGCTCATCCTATATCCTTCCTATATCCTTTGTATAGGGTGGCGATAAAAAGAAATAATCAGTATTTATTCATTGTTGTTTGATAAATATTTTTTACCTTTGCGGCTATTATCACACAATAATACTTATGAAATATTTAACATTCTTCTTTTTACTCTTTTTATCTGCCTCTGGCTATACGCAAATCACCTTACGGGGGAAGATTGTTGATGAAAAACGCACTCCTATAATGGGCGTGAACGTTTTCTTGCAGGGCACTATAGAAGGGACAAGTAGTGATGAAGAAGGACGCTTTCAGTTCGTTACTCAACAAAAAGGGAATGTGGTGTTGATGTGTAAATACTTAGGTATGAACGATGCGACCCTCTCGCTAACCTTGCAGACTCATATGCCTGACCTGCTTATCACGATGACGGAGAAAGAGGCTGCTTTGGACGAGGTAGTGCTGACAGGGGGAGTTTTTGGCGTAGATGACCGCAAGCGCGCTGTAGTGCTGAACACTATGGATGTGAGTACGACCCCTGGGGGGAATGACGATATTATCAGTACGCTTATCACTCTGCCTGGCACGCAGCAGGTAGGCGAAAGTGGTTTGCTATTCGTGCGTGGAGGGAGCAGCGAGGAAAGCAAGGTGACCATTGACGGGCTTGATATACTAAATCCTTTTTATGCAGGGGTGCCGGAGGTGGCACAGCGGAACCGGTTTTCGCCGCATATTTTCAAAGGGATTATCTTTAATACAGGCGGTTATTCGGCTCAGTATGGCAACGCCCTGTCGTCTGTGCTATCGTTAGAGACCAACGACCACCCCAGCAAACCCTCGACAGTGATAGCCCTATTGCCGTACGGTGCGCAAGTAGGTCACGACTTTTTGAGTAAAACAGAAACACGTTCGGGTGGTTTTGACGTGGGTTATTTCAATTTCAGACCTTATCATCAAATAGTAAAACAGTCAGTAGAATGGCTGAAAGCTCCTGAGAGTATGCTACTTTCGGGTACTTTTAGGCAGAACACTTCGGGGAATGGCTTTCTGAAATGGTATGGTTATGGCAATATAATGCGGCAGGCTATCAATCAGCTGAGCGTAGAGGTGCCCGGCAGCAAACAACCGTACGAGTCTAAGAATGCTAATGCTGTTTCGATACTAACGTACACGCGCGACATTGCGAGCGACTGGAAGCTGTATACCGGCTACGGACTGAATTACAACCGCGATAAAATAACCAATGGACTGCTATATAGCGATAATTATGCTCTGCAACACCAATTTAGGGCAATGGCCTCGGGCGCTTTGACTAATAATATCAATGCTGAAATGGGTATGGAAGGATTTGCCTACCAAAGTAGCTATGGAAACGACTATAATACGGCTA
The DNA here is from genome assembly GCF_003054025.1 of Capnocytophaga leadbetteri. Classification (GTDB taxonomy): domain Bacteria; phylum Bacteroidota; class Bacteroidia; order Flavobacteriales; family Flavobacteriaceae; genus Capnocytophaga; species Capnocytophaga leadbetteri. The sequence continues at coordinate 489,448 of NZ_QBKG01000001.1, read as the reverse complement.
TATGGGGAAGCGCTGCGATAGGACTCACGAAAAAACTAATGCTACAAACGGGTTTGCGCACTGAATACGACCAACAGCTCAATAAAGCTGTGGTATTGCCACGAGCCTCAGTTGCCTACAAAAGTGGGAAGTACCACCAGCTAAACTTTTCAGTAGGTGAGTACAGCCAACGACCTATGGAGAGTTATTTGGCTTATTATCAGCACTTAACCTTTAGCAAAGCCACTCACTACATCGCTAACTTTCAGTACAATAGAGACCGACGTGTATTTCGGATAGAAGGATACCACAAGCCTTATAGTCACTTATTGGCTTATCGCACCCCTACCCTACCTAACAGCACTGGCAAGGGGTATGCGAGTGGGATAGATTTGTTCTGGCGCGATGCTAAGAGTGTGAAGGGCTTAGAATACTGGTTTTCATACAGTTATCTAAATACCGAGCGACAGTTTTTGCACTATCCTGTAGCGGCTCAGCCTACCTTTGCTACGCCTCATACAGGTAATGTGGTGTTGAAGTACTTTTTTGAAGAATTAGGGCTATTTGTAGGAGGGTCGTACTCAGTGAGTAGCGGTCGCCCATATGAAAACCCTAATAACCCTGTTTTCTTATCGGACATCACACCTGTACAACAAAACGTGAATGCTAACATCGCCCTTTTGCGCAAAGGGAAAGGGGTGTTTCACACTATGGTATTTTCAGTAAACAATCTGACGGGAGAAACTCCTATTTTTAACTATCGGTACTCGCGCGATGGTAGCTACCGACTGCCGGTAACCCTACCCTACAAACGCTCGTATATGCTTGGTTGGTTTATCAGTATAGGCAAAGATAGAAGCGATGAAATACTGAACCAATTGCCCTAAAACTGTTAATTTATTGTTAAACTTGGACAGAAATATATATTGTATAAGAAAAATACACTACATTTGCACCAGCAATGATTTCTTAACACAAACATCTTGAACAACACTATGAACAAAAGGTACCTTTTTTTAGTCCTCATTTTTATCTTAAGTACATTTTTGTATTTTAGCAATGCCCAAACAGGGTTGAGCAAAGAGAGACAGTTAGCCCTAAAAAAGGCAGAATTGAACATCAAAGAGCTGTACAATGAGCTAAATGCAGCCCAATATGCCCTTAGCTTTACTGCTTTTCGGTATGCGTATATTGGGTATCAGACAATGAAGAAACAGCACCGCTTAAACAACAAAGAGCTGTTTTCTATTATTGATTTCACTAAAGATTGTAACAGCAAACGTTTTTACACTATCGACTTAGAGAAGATGAAGATAGTGTATTACACGTATGTGGCACACGGCAAAAAGAGTGGCGAACGTATGGCTACTTCTTTTTCTGACGCGGTAGAGTCTAACAAGAGTAGTATAGGGTTTTATATCACTGGCAACACTTATAACGGAGGAAATGGCTATAGCCTTATACTTCACGGTGATGAAAAGGGGTATAACAGCAACTTGGCTAAACGCTCGGTAGTAGTACACGCAGCTGACTATGCTAATGAAGATTACATAGCGCGCAACGGGCGTATGGGAAGAAGTTTGGGTTGCCCTGCACTACCTGAAAACATCTACAAACAAGTAATTGAAACCATCAAAGAAAAAACGATGATTTTCGCTTACTACAATGATGCAAAGTATTTAAAAACATCTAAATACTTGAATGTATTGAAGCTAATAGAAGACGAACCAGTAGAGTCTGTATTCTAATCTAAAATACTTATTGATTACTATTCCTAAACAAAAAGAGCTATCCTAATAAAATAGGATAGCTCTTTTTTGATTTGCTTAATTAGTAGCTAATCTGCTTAATCTTCTTCTAATTGAAATACTTCTTGTAGCCAACTGATACTTTCTTCTAAAGAAGAGGTATCTTTGAGATGATTAACAAACTGCGTAGTAATCTTCTGTATAATACGGTTAGCTAGCATTTCGGCTTGTTGTTCGTTGAAGTTATCTATCTTCTTGCGATGAAAGTCTAACTCTGCTTCTTTGAGTGCCTCTAACTTAGCTTTTAGAGCCTTAATTGTAGGTGCAAACTTTCTATTATCAAGCCAATGTAAGAACTCTTCTTTTACCTCCTCAATAATCTGTAAAGCCTGTGGGATAGCTTCTTTGCGGCGCTCTAAAGCCTCATCTTTGCGCTTAGAAAGTTCGTCCATATGAATAAGCGTAACGTTAGGAAGTGTTTTCACTTGTTCATCCACATTCTTAGGGATTGACAAATCTAATATGAGGATAGGTCTATCAGTAGGAATAGAGTCTTTATATACTGTAGGGGCACTTGCGCCTGTTGCAACCACTAACACATCAGTTTGGGCTATTTCAGCAGATAAGTCAGCAAAATCTTTCACTATCACATTGAACTTGCCTGCTACTTGTTCTGCTTTCTCGCGTGTGCGATTGATAAGAGTAATATGTTTATTTTGTGTGTGTTTGATAAGGTTTTCGCAAGTATTCCTACCTATCTTGCCTACCCCAAAGAGAAGAATATTCTTTTGCGATACTTCTGCTACATTCTGCATAATATACTGCACTGCAGTAAAAGACACCGAAGCTGCACCTGAAGAGAGGACTGTCTCGTTCTTAATACGTTTACTAGCATTAATCACGCTATTCATTAAACGCTCTAAGAAAGCATTAGCGAGCCCCTTATCGCGAGAGAGTGCAAAGGCTTGCTTCATCTGCCCTATAATCTCAAAATCACCCAATATCTGGCTATTTAAACCTGTACCTACCTCAAAAAGATGTTGTACCGCCTCTTTACCTTTATTAACATATCCTACCTTCTGAAAATCATCTACAGAACCCTTAGAGTACTCACACAACAACTGAATAAGCTGAAAAGGATGGTCAGCATAGCCATAGAGTTCTGTACGATTACAAGTAGAGATAACCAGCAACTCCTCAAAGCCTTCACTGCGGGCTTGTGTAAGCAGTGCTTCTTTGTTTTCAGGGGTAAGACTAAACATTCCGCGCATAGTAGCATCAGCTTTTAGGTAGCTAAGTCCTATACAATAAAAGTTCTTATTTTTAGATATAGTGGGTATCATAATCTCTTTAGTGATTGAAATATGAATAGTTATGTTTGTGACTGCAAAAATAATAAGTTCGCAACAAATAACATAGGATGCTGCGAACTTTTATTGAGGAAACTAAAAATATGTAAACAATCTAAATAATTAGTCAATTTGCCAATAAGCTGATTTGCTAATTAATTATCTCTTAAAAGAGGTAAGGTAGAGCACCTAAGCAACCCCTCTTGTTTTGAGATTTCGCTATAAGGTATTTCTTCTACCGTAAAACCTTGTGCCCTAAGCCACGCATTAAGGCGCGTAAAATGCTTTTCTGAAACTACTACCTCCGGACTGATAGAGAAGACATTACTATTCATCTCATACATCTCTTCACGTTCTATGTGAAACAGGTTTTCTGTGCCAAAGATATCTACTAAATACTGATAATCAGCTTCAGAACGAAAGCCCCCCTTGTAAATAATAGCCTTATTCTTGCCTACAGGCTGAAAACAACAATCTAAGTGCAAGGCATTATCGCGCGCCTCTGTCTTCGATTTTACAAGGTCAAATTCTTTTACTTTCTTATGTGGGAAGAGCTTCTGAATAAACGCTACCCCTGCCATATTAGTGCGCGCCGTAACCTGCTCCTTATAATCATCTCCTTTATAAGTGCCTATAAAAATATGCTCATTCCAAGGCATCACATCACCCCCCTCTATATGTACCTCTTCAGGGGGAGCAACCACCTTATCTGGGTTCATCTGTTTTACTATGTATTCAATTGCCTGAAATTCAGCTTGTCTATCAGGCAAAATATTCGCTTTGATAAACACATCATCAATCACGAAGCCAATATCGCGGGTAAAGATTTGATTGCAATCTCTGATAATTTCAGGACGATAGACCTGCACGCCATACTTTTGCAGTACCGCTGCGAAAGCGTCCATCTCGGCTACCATATCCTTTTCTATAGGGTAAGTGCCCGCCTTGATATGCTCAGCCGATTTAGGGTCGTAAGCCTCCTCTAAAGTTGGGGTTGCTCCGTTGCTAACCGCTGTACCAAGAATCACAGCCTTTAGCCTATCCGTTTCATTTGTAACTCGTAATTTCAGCATATTCTAATAATTATCTCTAATCTTCGAGGCCAACCATTCGCCAGTAAACTCATCTATATGGTCAAAAGTCTCGTTTACTAAAGCCTCTTGCTTCCCATCTTCGCTCCACAAACCTCCTTTGAAGTGTACTTGTTCACCGTCAAACTCAGCATACGCCCCTATAGGAGCCGTACACCCTCCTTCTAAAGCGCGTAAGAAAGCGCGTTCTACTTGTGTTTCTATATACGTTTTCCCATCGTGTATTTTCAGCAATATACCTTGCAAGTCTACATTATCCTCGTGTGCCAATACCATAATAGCCCCTTGCGCAGGAGCAGGCAACATCCAGTCGAGTACTAGGTAGTCCTCTGGCAACTTATCTATGCGCTCCAAGCCCGCCGCAGCAAAGATAGCTCCATCCCAAGGATTATCAGCTAACTTTTGTAGGCGGGTATTCACATTGCCGCGTAAGTTCTCAATAATGTGATGAGGGTAACGATGCAACCATTGGGCTTTACGGCGCAAACTGCTCGTAGCTATAGTAGCCACTCGGCTGTCTAAGTCCGACACATCGCCTTTGTAGACCAATATATCGTGCGGATTACCACGCTCAAGCACTGCCCCTACCGCTATGCCGTCGGGCAACAGAGTAGGTACATCTTTCATACTGTGTACGGCTATGTCAATTTCACCTTTTAGCAAGGCTATATCTAAGGCTTTAGTAAAAATACCGGTAACCCCCATTTCATAGAGAGGGGTAGTGAGCTCAAGGTCTCCTTCCGATTTAATACCCACTATTTCAGTAGGATAGCCTAATAATTCTAATTGATATTGCACTGTTTCTGCCTGCCAAAGAGCCAATTGGCTATCGCGAGTGCCTATGCGTATGGGTTTCATATATGTTTATCTTGCCAATTATTAATTGACTAATATAGTATATTTAGGGTCAATATTAGTACGAGGGTCAAACACAAAGTCTATGTAAGTAGCTTCATCTTTCTTACCTTTTACCTCTTGTTTTATCCTTCCTACCTCTACTTGTTGTTTGTTAAGCACCTTTATTACTACAGTTTTCTGAAAATCTTTCTCAAAAATGAAGTAAATAGAGAGTTTATTATCGTTGCCCTCGTCAGTGCTGCTAATAGTATGCGCACCGAGTTTTACACCTGCATTAGCCAATTCTTCTGAAAGCTGTAGCGCCATAGTACCCGATTTGTCAATCCCCTCGCCTACTCCATCACCGAAAGAGCGTGCCGAGCCGCCTACTATCTCACCCGCTTTAGTAGCCGCCTTATTAGCAGCCTCTTCACTAATTTCGCTCACTTTCTTAACAGTATCTTTAGCTTGGTCAACAAAGAAACTGCACGATGCCAAGAGCATAGCGGTTGTTATCAAAAAAAGTCCTTTTTTCATACGTTTATTTATTTATTTTGTTATTATTCACTAAATTGTTAATCGGCAAATCGGCAAATCGGCAAATCACCTACGCATCAATCTTAGCGTATTTAGCGTTTTTCTCGATAAACTCACGGCGTGGTGGTACCTCATCACCCATTAGCATCGAGAATACGTGGTCTGCCTCAGAGGCATTCTCAATAGTAACCTTACGCAAAGTACGGTGTGCAGGATCCATAGTGGTATCCCACAACTGGTGGTCGTTCATCTCACCCAAACCTTTATAACGCTGAATAGTTACGTTGCCCATTTCTGCTGAAAGCGCATCGCGTTGCTTATCAGTCCACGCATACTCTTGTCGCTTGCTAGTCTTGCTCTTCACCAAGTAAAGCGGTGGCGTAGCAATATATACGTGCTCGTTTTCTATCAGTTCGCGCATATAGCGGAAGAAGAACGTAAGTATCAGCGTAGTAATATGGGAACCATCGACATCGGCATCGCACATAATAATCACTTTATGGTAACGCAGCTTACTAAGGTTCAACGCCTTAGCATCATCTTCAGTACCTACTGTTACCCCAAGGGCTGTATAGATATTCCTAATCTCATCGCTTTCGAATACCTTGTGCTGCATCGCTTTTTCTACGTTTAATATCTTACCACGTAGGGGTAATACAGCTTGTATATCCTTATTGCGCCCTTGCTTAGCAGTACCCCCCGCAGAGTCCCCCTCTACAAGGAAAAGCTCACACTTCTTAGGGTCTTCTTCCGAGCAGTCAGCCAATTTCCCTGGCAAGCCACCGCCACTCATCACACTTTTGCGCTGTACCATCTCACGAGCCTTACGGGCTGCCTGACGGGCTTGCGCAGCAAGTATTACTTTCTCTACTATCGTCTTAGCATCATTAGGATTCTCTTCTAAGTAATCCTCAAGCATCTGACCTACCGCTTGCGATACTGCCGAAGTCACCTCACGGTTACCCAACTTAGTCTTCGTTTGCCCCTCAAACTGAGGTTCAGCCACTTTCACCGAGATAACCGCTGTAAGCCCCTCACGGAAGTCATCACCCTCTATTTCTACAGGATTTTTCTTATCCTTGCTCATCTTTTCGAGCAATCCGGACTTATCTGCATAGGCTTTAAGAGTACGAGTAAGCCCCATACGGAAGCCCTGCAAATGAGTACCCCCTTCTGAGGTGTTAATATTATTAACGTAAGAATGCAAGTTTTCAGTATACGAATCGTTGTAAGTCATCGCAACCTCTACCGGTATGCCGTTTTTCTCACCTTCCATAGCAATCACGCCCCCAATGATAGGAATACGGTTGCCATCAAGATATTTCACAAACTCAGTAAGTCCTTTTTCCGAATGAAATTTCTCGTGTATATAGTTACCCTTTTCGTCTTTATTTCTTAGATCAGTAAGCGTCACCGTGATGCCCTTGTTCAAATAAGCCAACTCGCGAATACGTGCCGCAAGAGTATCGTATTTAAACTCAGTAGTTTGCTCAAAAATAGTATCATCAGGCAAGAAAGTAACCTTAGTACCGCGCTTATCAGTGTCGCCCAATTGTTTTACTGGGTAGAGAGCCACCCCGCGTTCGTACTCTTGTTGCCATATCTTACCATCGCGATATACGGTAGCAGTCAAGTGATTAGAAAGGGCATTCACGCACGATACCCCTACCCCGTGCAAACCACCAGACACTTTATAAGAGCCTTTGTCGAACTTACCACCGGCACCAATTTTGGTCATTACCACTTGCAATGCCGAAACGCCTTCTTTCTTGTGAATATCCACAGGGATACCACGCCCGTTATCCTCTACGGTGATAGAGTTATCCTCGTTAATAGTAACGGCTATCATATCGCAATAGCCTGCCAGCGCCTCGTCTATCGAGTTGTCAAGTACTTCATACACAAGGTGATGCAAACCGCGCACGCCCACGTCGCCTATATACATAGAAGGGCGCATACGCACGTGCTCCATACCTTCGAGAGATTGGATATTATCAGCTGAATAGTCAGCGGTATTTTGTTCGTTATATACTTCTTCTGCCATTTTTTATTTAGGTAAGTTTATAAGTAATCAAATCAAGGGCACAAAGATACAAATAATTTATCAATTAGCAAAATTTAGATTTTAGAGGATTGAGAAAATGAACAAAAATCATTTTACTAAATAGGGCACTTCTATTTTTGTACCGTCTACACGAATTTCATTAATAACAGCATACTTTCCACATTCTCCATCCTCCATATAACCATCCACCTCTATTTTATGGGTTTTAGTAGCGTTTTGAAGGTAGAGTGTCTCTGTTTTTCCAGTGTAAACATCATTCTCAAACCAAAGTTGGGTTCCTATATGCAAATATTCCTTTCCCTCTTGAGTTCTATTAAACCCAAACATTATTCTATATGATTCTTTTATACCGTTTTTTTGTTTGTATAAGCTGATATTAGCTTTATCAACCTCACCGGCTTGATTAACAAATTCTTTATGCACTTCTGATGCTTTGTTGATAAATATTGCAAATTCAGGCGGTGGAATCTGACAATCTACTTTTTTATCGCAATATGTTAATGTTACTAACATCATTGCTAAAAGAAAATTTTTTCTCATAAGGCATTTTTTTTATTTGGATTACACCGCAAAGATATAAAAAGTTTCGATAATTTTCCAAACAAAAATAAGAGAAAATTGCAGAAATTTTTTCTCCCTACACCTACTCTTTACATTGGATATAGGAAGGATACAGGAAGAGCGAAGAATCTACGAAAAATTAGCGAAGTATAAACATCTAATAACCGCCCCAAACACAGAAAAACATACTACTCCCACTCGTCCCACTTGTCCCACCTGTCTCACCCGTCCCACCTGTCCCACCAGTCCCACCTGTCCCACCAGTCCCACCTGTCCCACCAGTCCCACCTGTCCCAGCCTTCCCAATCCTCCCAGCCTTCCCAATCCTCCCAGCCTTCCCAATCCTCCCAGCCCTCTCATTCCTCAATTTAGAACCAATATAAATTCAAAAGGTTTTTAACTTTTTATTTGGGTGTTTTCACAATAGTTTATAACTTTGTGCCATATTATAATCACTAATTTTTAATTTACTCAACGTATGGAAACAGAAATTTTAGCACGTATTCAGTTCGCACTTACGATTGCTTTCCATTACATTTATCCCCCTTTGAGCATCGGTCTCGGACTGCTGATGGTCATTTTCAAAGGCATTTACCTACGCACCGGAAAGGTAGAGTACAACACCTTAGCCCGCTTCTGGACGCGCATCTTCTCTCTTACCTTCGGTATTGGGGTGGCTACAGGTATCGTAATGGAATTCGAATTTGGTACCAACTGGGCAACCTATTCTCGCTATGTGGGCGACATTTTTGGTAGTGCCTTAGCTGCCGAAGGTGTTTTCGCTTTCGCTCTCGAAAGTACCTGCTTAGGTATCGTACTCTTTGGCTGGAACAAAATCAAACCCGTATGGCACTTCTTGGCTACCCTTGGGGTATTTTTGGGCTCTATGTGTTCAGCCGTATGGATTGTTATTGCCAACAGCTGGCAACAAACTCCTGCGGGTTATGTAGTCGCAGGCGAAGGTATGCAAGCTAAAGCCGTTATCACCGACTTCTGGGCAATGGTATTCAACCCTTCAAGCGTAGACCGCATTTGGCACGTATGGCAAGGCGCTTTCTTGGCTGGTATCTTCTTAGTACTCAGCGTACACGCTTGGTATCTACTCAAAGGCCGACACGTCGAAATATCTAAAAAAGCCTTCAAAGTAACACTTATCGTAGGTACTATTTTTTCATTACTACAGTTAGCTTCTGGTCACAGTTCTGCTGAAGGCGTAGCTAAAAATCAACCTGAAAAATTAGCAGCTATGGAAGGGCATTTCCGCACCGAGCCTGCTGACCTTTACCTTTTTGGTTGGGTAGATAAGAAAAACGAAGTAACTCACGGGGTAAAAATACCTAACGGACTAACCTATATGCTCCATTACGACACCGAAACCCCTGTGATAGGGCTCGACCAATACCCTATGGAAGACCGTCCTGGTCAGGTGAATGCCGTATTCCAATTCTATCATATAATGGTGGCTATCGGTATGTTCCTCATTGCGCTAACCGTCTTTGCCTCTTTCTTGCTATGGCGCGGCAAGTTGTACGACAAACGCTGGCTCCTACGTATATTCGTGTGGGCAGTAATCTTGCCACAAATAGGCAACCAAGTAGGTTGGTTCGCTGCCGAAATGGGTCGCCAACCTTGGATTGTGTATAAACTTTTGCGCACCAGCGACGCGCTCTCCAAAGCAGTAACAGCGCATCAGATACTCTTTGCTATCATTCTCTTCACGATAGTATACACCATCCTTTTCATCTTATTCATTTACTTATTAAAGAAAAAGATTGTTCACGGCATCGATGAGCACGAAGAACAAGCTACAATAACTGCATAAATTATACTGATATGGAAACATTTTTAGGTATCGACTACCCTACGTGGTGGTTTATCATAGTAGGCTTTTTAATTACAGGCTATGCCATTTTAGACGGCTTTGATTTCGGAGCTGGTGCTTGGCATCTATTCTTAGATAAAAAACAAGAACGCCGTGTAGCCCTAAACGCTATCGGTCCTGTGTGGGACGGTAACGAGGCGTGGTTAGTAATCGGTGGGGCTTCTATCTTCGCCGGATTTCCGCTGATGTACGCATCGCTCTTTTCGGCTATGAACACCCCTTTTATGCTCTTTCTTACCTTTATCATCTTTAGAGCCGTATCTATAGAGTTTCGCGGCAAAGAAGATAGCCAAAGATGGCGCGATAATTGGGATTTAGTCTACAGCATCTGTAGCATCGTGCTTCCTCTCTTATTAGGGGTAGTAATAGGCAACCTGCTACAAGGACTACCTTTGGACAACGATTTTGAATACACAGGTGGCGCCCTCTTTACTTTCCTAACACCTTACGCTCTATTGGTAGGACTGATGACGGTATTGCTTATGGCGGTACACGGTGGACTTTACTTATTGCTAAAAACGCACGGCAGCCTACACGAGCGCATTGCTCGCCGCATCAACAAGGCATATGTAGGCTTTTTAGTGTTATTCGTAGCGGTAGCGGTTTACAGCTTGCTCACCCCACATTTAGCAGCTAATACAGCACAGAGTCCTGCACTCATCGTTATTGCTGTACTTTTATTGATTAGTATTTTAAGCATCGCTATTTTCATCAAAAAAGGCGATTACAAAAAAGCTTTTGTAGGCACTATCCTCACCATAGTATTCTTTATGTTGATAGTAGCGCTACAGTTACACCCTGTTTTCTTGCGCAATACCGAGATTATAGGCCACGATATAACTGTATACAACGCAGCAGCGAGCACCAAATCATTAGAGATTATGCTTACTATAGCAGCTATTGGAGCGCCTTTACTACTTATCTACACTTATTTTGCTTACAAAGTATTCTGGGGCAAAGTAACGATTGATGAACACAGTTACTAATTCTAATGTGAATTCTAAAATTGATAAAAAGCCGAGTCCTTTTGCTTAGGACTCGGTTTTTGCTTATGGTTAATTGAAATTTATTTTGTACTTTTGCAGAAATTCTAAAACAAGAAAAGTTATGCCTTATACCAATACCCTTACCGATAACAATGTGCAACCTCTATCATTTGTAGAATTTGCTTCTAATTTCAACACTGTAAAAACCCATAAAAAGAGAGAAAAAAAAGCGACTTCAGCTACTCAAATAAAGCAATCAGAAACAATCTATAATGCACAACAAAAAAGATTTAAAAAAATGCTTATTGAAGGGCTACAAGAAGCCAAAGAACACAGAGAAGGTACCAAAAAATTTCAAAGTTTTGATGATTTTTTAAGTGAATTATGATTTACAAATTTGAAGTATCATTGCCATTTAAAAAAGAATTTAAAGCTCTTTTTAAAAAGTATAAAAGTTTAGATAAGGACATACAAAACCTAAGAACTGAAATAGAAAACGACCCTAATATAGGGGTTACTATTGCAGAAGGAATAAAGAAAATTCGCTTAAAAATTACTTCAAAAGGCAGTGGAAAAAGTGGTGGAGCAAGAGTAATAATCCAAGAATTGGATATTATTATTGAGGAGGAAGATGCTAAATCAATTCTTTTTGTATGCATCTATGACAAATCAGAATACGACAGTGTAGATATAAACATTATAAAAGAAATTATAGAAGACTTTAGAAAAGAAAGTTCAAACACTTTATCTATATAAATCTCAAAAACTTTTTTAAGCAAATATTTTGCTGAGTAAAAAAATAGTTGTATCTTTGCCGCCGATTTAAAACATAATTTAAAAACAGTAAGCTATGTATGCAATTGTAGAGATAGCAGGGCAACAATTCAAAGTAAGCAAAGACCAAAAGGTATATGTACACCGCTTGGCTAATGAAGAAGGTGCAAACGTAAGTTTCGACCGCGTTCTTCTAATAGACAATAACGGAGCTATAACCGTAGGCGCCCCAGCTATAAACGGAGCTTCAGTTGAAGCAAAAGTTTTAAAACACGTGAAAGGAGACAAAGTAATCGTGTTTAAAAAGAAAAGACGTAAAGGTTACAAAGTGAAAAATGGTCACCGCCAACTTTTCACTCAAATAGTAATCGAAAACATCGTTGCAAAATAATTGTTAAACTTAAAAATGTAAGAAAATGGCTCACAAGAAAGGTGTCGGTAGTTCAAAGAACGGTAGAGAATCACACTCTAAACGCTTAGGCGTTAAAATTTATGGTGGACAAGTAGCTATCGCAGGCAACATCATCGTTCGTCAGCGTGGTACTCAGCACAATGCCGGAGAAAATGTGTATATCGGTAAAGACCATACCCTACACGCTAAAATTGACGGTATCGTGAAGTTTGAAAAGAAAAAGAATGACAAATCATTCGTTTCTGTTATTCCATTCCAAGCATAAGAATAACTAATTATTAATAGTTAGCAACTAATTATTGATAATACCATATAAATAGGCAGACTGATTTTTTTCAGTCTGCCTATTTAATTTTATAAAATATCACAAAGCAGATATTTGCTAATTTACAATTATTTCGTACATTTGCAGAGAATTGACCTATAAAAAGAAAATAAAATAGTAAGACTTAATACTTGTATATGAAATACTTAACACACCTTTTACGCCTATTTTTAGGCATTACCTTTATCATCAGTGGTATGATAAAGCTAAACGACCCTATGGGGTTCTCTTTCAAATTAGAAGATTATTTCGCGCCCAACGTGCTGGGGCTACCATTCCTAATACCCTTTGCACTTAGCTTTGCTATCTTCGTCTGCATAGTAGAAGTAGTATTGGGGGTAATGCTATTAGTGGGCTACCAAAAGAAACTAACGCTGTGGTCGCTGCTGGCTATGCTCATTTTCTTTGGTTTCCTAACTTTCTATTCAGCTTATTTCAACAAAGTAACAGATTGCGGTTGCTTCGGCGATGCTATCAAATTCACCCCTTGGCAGTCGTTTGCCAAAGACATAGTGTTATTAGTAGCTGCCCTCATCATCTTTTTATGGGGACAGGACTATATAAAGCCCATCAGCAAAGGCAAACTACCTCTATATATCACCCTACTATCGGTAATTTTCTGCAGTATTTTTGTATATTATGTATATAACCACCTGCCTATCAAAGATTTTCGCCCTTATAAAATAGGCACAAGTATTCCAGAAGGAATGAAAATACCAAGCGGAAAAATCACTTACTATTGGACAGTAAAAATAGACGGCAAAGAGCAGAAAATAATTAATAACGGACAGGTGCCTAAAGATAAGAATGGCAACTATGCCGAAGTGGTGAATGTAAAAACAGAAGTGCCCGAAGCGCCTATACACGATTTCTATATTTGGGATAAAGAAGGTGAAAACTATTTTGACGATTACATTTGGAAAGACAAGTTGCTTTTGGTAGTATCTTATCGTTTAGATCGTGCTAACGAAGAAGCTTTTAAGACAATAAAACGCGTGACCGATGAGGCACTCAAAGGGGGATATACAGTTATAGGGTTAACTTCGCAGTTAGATAAAGCCCCTTATATAGTTAAGAAGTATGAACTCAATTTTGATTTCTACTACAATGATGGCACTACGCTCAAAACAATAATACGTTCAAACCCTGGGTTGGTAAAGGTTTCAAAAGGAGTCATCAAAGACAAGAAGCATTATAACGATGCAACTGATATAGACTTAGTAAAGTAGGAAATTAGTAGATGGGCAGATGATTTGGAAGAAAACGAACGAAGATTTTCAGCATTATTTGCGGTTACAACGTGGATTATCCGAAAACACGGCGGTATCCTATGGGTTAGACATCGAGAAACTGATTCAGTATTTAGAAAAGTACAATATTACCGAAACGCCTAACAATATAGGCGAAGACACCTTGCGACAGTTTGTATACGAAGTAGGAAAAGGACTCAATGCACGGTCGCAAGCGCGACTTATCTCGTCTTTAAAAGGCTTTTTCAAGTATATGATGTATGAGAAAAACCGCGAAGATTTCCCTATGGAGATTATCGAGAGTCCTAAGATAGGAATGAAGCTACCCGACACGCTTTCCCTGCAAGAGATAGATGCCATGCTCGCTTCTATAGACCTTAGTACCGAAGAGGGACATAGAAACAAAGCTATTATTGAAACCCTGTACGCCTGCGGACTGCGTGTGTCGGAATTGGTATCACTACGCCTGTCAGACCTTTTCTTTGAAGAAGATTTTATAAGGGTGATGGGTAAAGGCAGCAAACAGCGACTTATCCCTATAGAGCATTATACCCAAAAGCAAATAAGTCATTATATTGACAATCAGCGAAAGTCACTAAAAATAGCTAAAGGGAATGAAGATTATGTATTCTTAAATCGAAGGGGAAAACAGCTCACACGAGCTATGATATTTACGATAGTACGGCAGGTGGCAGAGAATGTAGGGCTGAAGAAGAAAATAAGCCCGCATACGTTTCGGCATTCGTTTGCCACACATTTATTGGAAAATGGTGCGAACCTAAGAGCCATACAAATGATGTTAGGTCACGAGAATATTACCACTACTGAAATTTATGTACACGTAGAAAAAAGTTATTTAAGAGAAGTGTTAGAGAAATTTCACCCTCGCCAAAAGATGAGTCTTACCCAATAAGCCGCTTCGTCATCACTCTAAAAAGTATCTATATTTGTTGAGTGAAGCCTCATCTTTGCGCAAGTGTAGAGGTAATAGTTGGGTTAAAGGTCTTCAAAATCAAGAGAACGATAGCTTCTGTTAGGTGTAGCCTCTACTTCATTCAATCCCTCAGCATAATATTCTCTTTTGAAGTCGGGTTGATGGCGCTCAGAAATAACTTCTTCGCCTCGTTCATCAAACACATAATTGGTCATTTCATTCAAAATATCTTTAAACAGTTCAAAATCCTCTTTGTAAAGATAGATTTTGTGTTTCTTGTAATGAAAAGAGCCGTCATCGTGTGTGAACTTCTTACTTTCTGTGATAGTAAGATAGTAATCATTGGCACGCGTAGCTCTTACATCAAAAAAATAGGTACGCCTACCAGCTCTTAAGACTTTCGAGAAAATCTCCTCGTTGTCTAAAAAATCTTTTTCTTCCATTGTTCGTACGTGTATTAAATTATTCGAGGACAAAATTCTTTATTTTCTACGAATAATACAACATATTTAGCTATTTTTTTTAGTCTCACCTATATTATTTATTATAATTTTAACAATTTAGGTAATAATTTAAGGATAAAACATAAAATTATTAAAATACATCTTCTATTATAGAAAGTTTTAGAATATAAGTTTATCGGTAGTTGAATTATTTTTTTGACAATAGTTAATGGTTAATCAATAATTATTTTGTACCTTTGCCGATTGAGATTATATCACTTTTTAATACTAACGAACAATGAGTTGCAATACTTGCACTTTTAATCATACAAAAGACTCTCATAACAACTGTAGCACCAACTGTGGGGCAAGGAGTTTTGGGAGCGTAAAGCTATCGGTATTCGACTGGCTGGCTAACACACAACTTCCTGGTGGTCAGGAGTTTTTTGATTGTGTTGAAGTCCGTTTTAAGAATAGCCGAAAAGAGTATTTCAGAAACACCGAAAAGCTTCCCCTGCAAATGGGCGATGTAGTAGCTACTGAAGCCTCATCAGGGCACGACATAGGGGTTGTAAGCCTTACCGGAGAGTTGGTGCGCTCGCAGATGAAAAAGAGGCGCATCAGTTGGGAAAACGAAGGTCTTCCGAGAGTGTATCGCAAAGCTAATCAGCACGATATAGACGTGTGGCAGCAATCGCGAGATAAAGAGATAGAAGTACAAAAGCAATCGCGCGAACTAGCTATCGCTTTAGGTCTGGAGATGAAAATATCAGATGTTGAGTTTCAAGGCGATGGCTCTAAAGCTACTTTTTACTACACTGCCGAAGGGCGGGTAGACTTTCGCCAGCTTATCAAAGATATGGCACGGGCTTTCTCTGTGCGTATAGAGATGCGACAAATTGGTTTCCGACAAGAGGCTGCCCGTTTAGGGGGGATAGGTTCTTGCGGGCGCGAGTTATGTTGTGCTACTTGGCTAACCGATTTTAGAAGCGTATCTACTTCAGCGGCACGTTATCAACAATTATCGCTAAATCCTCAAAAATTAGCAGGACAATGCGGCAAACTGAAGTGTTGTTTAAACTTCGAGTTAGACACCTACCTCGATGCGCTACAAGATTTCCCACGTACCGACACCAAGCTAAGCACCCAGCGCGGTACTGCCAGCTGTCAGAAGATAGACATCTTTAAACGATTAATGTGGTTTACCTACGATGAAAACCCTATTACGTGGCATAAATTATCAGTAGATAGTGTAAAAGAAATTATTGACCTCAACAAAAAGGGTGAAGAAATTGAGGAATTAGAAGAATACGCAATAGTAAGCGACCTTTCTTCACGCAAAAACGCTTCAGGCTACACTGATATGGAGCTAACTCCTATAGAAGAAGATAGTATCACTCGTTTTGACACACCTAAACGTAAGAAAAAACGCAATAACAAAAAAGGAAATAAAGAAAAAGAGGCTCTCCCTAAGGAAGAGACAGCTAAAAATGAGCCAAAAGCTGAGGCTGAAGCAGAACGCAGCAATAAAAAACCTAAAAAAATGCCCAAAAATGTGAATAAAGCAGCAGAGCTAAAACGCACGGGCGAAGGGGTACTTAATGCTGCTACTAAAGAAGTAAAACTACCTATAGAGCCACCACAACCACAGGCTAATGCTACCCCTCAGCAGACTAAAAAAATACCTGCTCCTGAGGCAAGTAACAATAATAAGAGAATGCAACAAAAGCAAAAGATGGCAGGAAAAAAACAGCAAAACCCTAATGTGCGACGCAACCTCGACCCTTTTGCTAATAAGGTCAATAAGCCCAAACAATCTAATAATGAGAAATCAGAATGAGAATACTAATAAGTTTGTTATTTATAGGCTTGCTATTAGGCTGTAGCAACGGGGTAGAATACAGCGAATATGTATCGCTACCTGATGGCTGGCAAGCCCATCAGCCCATTGCTTTTCATTTAGAAACGCAAGACACCGTAACTAAGAAAAATCTCTTTATTATGATTCGCAATGATGCTCATTACGAATTCAGCAACCTATTCATTATCACTAAGATGGAAATTCCTCATAGCGATAAGGTCATCGTTGATACCTTAGAGTATGAAATGGCTACTCCAGAGGGGAAATGGTTAGGCGATGGCTATTCAGCGGTAAAAGAAAGTAAATTATGGTATAAAGAGCAATTTACTTTTCCTGCTAAGGGCAACTACAGCATCAAAATAGAACAAGCAATGCGCAAAATAGGTGAAAACAACGGCATACAACAGCTCAAAGGCATTACAGAAGTAGGCTTGCGAGTAGAAAAAAGCGAAAAACAATGAAAAAGAAAATCAATCCAGTCATAAAATGGTTTTGGGGTTTATTTGCTGCTGCAATAGTAGGTGTTTTACTGCTTTTTGTAGCAGCATCAGTTGGTTTGTTGGGTGAGATGCCCGACTTTCAACACTTAGAAAATCCCGAAACAAACTTAGCTACCGAAATAGTAACAGCCGATGGCAAATCGTTAGGTAAATTCTACTTAGACGAAAACCGTACCCCTATAAAATTCAAAGATTTACCCAAGCATTTAGTTGATGCGCTTATCGCTACCGAAGATGAGCGTTTCTACGAGCATTCTGGTATTGATATACGAGGTACAATACGCGCTATGGTATACTTAGGTAGCAAAGGTGGTGCTTCTACCATTTCACAACAGTTGGCCAAACAGCTCTTCCACAAAGAAAAAACCAGAGGGATAGCCCGCTATACCCAGAAGATAAAAGAGTGGATTATTGCTACCCGCTTAGAAAAGCAGTACACCAAAGAGGAAATACTAACGATGTATTTCAACATCTACGACTTCAACAACAATGCCGACGGAATACGTTCAGCAGCTAAGATATATTTCGACAAAGAGCCTAAACAACTAAAGATAGAAGAAGGAGCGATGCTGGTCGGAATGTTCAAAAACTCTGCTCTTTACAACCCTGTGAAAAACAAAGAAGGGGTAACCAATCGCCGCAATGTAGTGCTTGCTCAAATGGCAAAGAATAACTACTTAACCCAAGAGCAAAAAGACTCACTACAGCAATTACCTCTGAAGATAAAATACACTCCCGAAAGCCATAATGACGGTATAGCTACTTACTTCAGAGAATACCTCCGCAGCTATATGAAAACATGGGTAAACGAAAACCCCAAGCCCGATGGCAGTAAGTACAATCTCTACTTAGATGGACTAAAGGTTTATACTACTATAGACTCTAAAATGCAGATTTATGCTGAAGCAGCAGTAAAAGCACATATGAAACAGCTCCAAAAGGCTTTTGATACTGAAAACAACCGAAAGAAAAATGCAACTTATCCTTTTGTAAAAGTTACCAAAGACGAATACAATAACCTGATAGAGCGCGCAATGAAGAGCTCTAATCGTTGGATACACCTAAAATACTTAGGCTATTCAGAAAAAGAAATACGCGAGAGTTTTGACAAGAAAGTAGAAATGCGCGTATTTAGCTGGAAAGGCGAGCGCGATACTGTAATGACTCCGCGCGACTCAATATTGTACTACAAAGCCTTTTTGCGCACCGGTATGATGTCAATGGAGCCTCAAACAGGGCATATAAAAGCGTGGGTAGGCGGCATCAACTACAAGCATTTTCAATACGACCAAGTAGCACAAGGGGCACGACAAACGGGCTCTTCTTTCAAGCCTTTCGTATATGCTACTGCTATAGACCAATTACACTACTCACCTTGCTTAGAGCTTCCTGACATTCAGACTTGTATAGAAGCTGGCAAATATGGCAATGTACAAGCGTGGTGTCCGCGCAACTCTACCGGCAACTTCTCCGGCAAGATGATGACACTAAAGGCTGCCTTGGCAAACTCAATAAACTCTATTACGGTAAATCTAATGGATAAGGTAGGGCCTGTACCCGTAATCAACTTAGTGAAGAAGTTAGGTATCACCTCCGAGATGCCCGAAATGCCTTCTATAGCCTTAGGTACTGCCGATGCTACAGTACTGCAAATGGTAGCTGCCTATGGCACTTTTGCTAACGAAGGGATATATGTAAAACCGGTATTGGTAACTCGCATTGAAGATAAAAATGGTACCGTACTCTTCGAGAACACTCCTGAAACACACGATGTAGTAAATGCTGAAGTAGCTCGTGCGGTAGTAAATCTATTAGAAGGGGTAACCCGCTATGGGTCTGGTGCCCGCCTACGTACCAAAGGGGCTGATAGTTATAACGCAATTTATAAGAATGTAATGACCGGCTACCCTTACCAATTCACCAACCCTATAGCAGGCAAGACAGGTACTACCCAAAACAACAGCGATGGGTGGTTTATAGGTATGGTACCCAACCTTGTAACAGGCGTATGGGTAGGAGGAGAAAATCGTGCTATACACTTCCGCACTACCGCCTATGGACAAGGAGCTACAATGGCACTTCCGGTATGGGGGTATTATATGAAAAAATGCTATGCTAATAAAGATTTAGCCATATCAAAAGAACCTTTTGCAGCTCCTCAAAACGAACAAATACAGATAGACTGTAGCAAAGAAAAAGAGGACGACCCAACAGGCATAGATTTTGATTTTTAATAAGGGATAATATTGTTATTTTTAAAACTTTGCTAAAGTATAAAGCTTTGGCAAAGTTTTTTTGTGAAGACGAAAGACGAAAGATAAAAGACGAAAGATGAGAGACTATTATGTAACTTATTGATTTATTGCATTTTCGTTACAAACACACGCTATTAGTAAAGAAAAATGTACAATAGGTAAAGCTTGAAATGTTAAGAGTTACTAATTTTGAGCCGAAAAAGAACTTTAACTGAAACATAATGAAAAGTATCATTAGCATTTTGATTTTGCTATTCAGCATACCGATGCTGGCGCAAAAAGTGAACATCAGCGGGGTAGTGGTAGACGAAAACCAACAGCCCCTACCAGGAGCGAGTGTAACAATAGAGCACGCTCAGAAAGGTACCGCTACTGATTTGGACGGACGCTTCTCCTTAGAGGTTACTCCTACTGATAAAATAGTAGTGAGCTACATAGGATACCAAGCCAAGACCATAGCTGTAGGCAAAACCCGTACCTTTAAAGTATCTCTCGATCCAGAGGTAACACAAATGGAAGAAGTTGTAGTGGTGGGCTACGGTACTCAGCGCAAGAGCGACATTTCTACCGCTGTAGCTTCTGTAAAAATGGCAGACATTGCACAGAGTAGTCCCTCGCAGGTATTGCAAGCCCTACAAGGCAAAGTAAGTGGGGTGCAAATCATCTCGTCTGACGGGTCGGCTACTAGTGGGCTTACCTTCAGAATACGTGGGGTAAACTCTATCACAGGTGGTACACAGCCTCTATTTGTAATAGACGGAGTGCCAATGCCTACCCAAAGGGTAACCAACACCAATCAGGATGTAGCTACGAACCCTCTATTAGGGCTTAACCCCAGCGATATTGAATCGATGGAGATACTCAAAGATGCCGCCGCCGCTGCCATCTACGGTTCTAACGGCTCTAACGGGGTAGTGCTCATCACTACTAAGAAAGGTAAAGAGCTCGCTAAACCTAAGTTTAACTTCAGCTATGCCAGCTCTATAGAGATGATGCCCAGCATACCGCTAAAAGTACTCAGTGCTGAAGACTACGCCCACAAGATGCTCAACTACGCTACGTGGGACAATGTACCTGTAACCCAATTCTGGCAACGTATAATTGCCCAAAAAGAATGGCAGAATCCTGCAGTGAAAGATTGGCTTAAAGAAGTTACACAAACAGGCACTAAAAACGAAGCTAATGGTAGTATTATGGGAGGCACCCAGCAAACCCGCTATATGCTTTCAGTAGGATATCTCAACCAAGAAGGACTTATCAAACGTTCTGCTTTCAACCGCTTCACTTCACGCCTCAATCTCTCACAAAAGATTAACGACAAGATGGATGCAGGTATAAATGTTTCGTATGCTGTTTCTAAGGATAAAAATCCTGTGAGTGATTGGTCTCAAAATGGAGTAGTTCTCAAGGCTTTGCAAACTTCTCCTTTCTTAGACTACCCCGGCTTTGGTACCCTGATGAGTTATCCTAACATTCGCACAATGAGCCCTAAGGTAGCAGTAGACCAAGTGGATATCAATACCAAATACAACGAGCTCAACGCCAATGTATACCTCAGCTATCAACTACTCAAAGATTTGAGTTTTAACACTAGCGCTTCTTACCGTTTGCACACCATTGGTCAAGATCGTTTTTGGGGACCTGACACTTGGTTTGGACAGTCAGAGCGCGGACGTATGGAGCTTTCTAACCGCAACGAAAATAGCTGGGTATACGAAGCCCGCCTACAGTACTCTAAGAGTATCGACAAGCACTACTTCTCGGTTATGGGAGCTTTTGAGGCTAACAAATATAGTACAGACTACACTTACAACAAGTCTACCAACTTTGAAGACACCAAACAAGGTATCTGGGGCATCAATCAAGGTTTAGTAACCTACGCCCCTCTGTATACCTACGATGGCAACCAATTAGTATCCTACATCAGCAGGGCTACCTATAGTTATAATAACAAGTATGTAGCCAATGCCTCGCTCCGTACTGATGGTTCTTCAAAATTCGGCAAAAACAACAAATATGGCTACTTCCCTGCTCTTTCTTTGGCTTGGAATGCCCACGAAGAAGCCTTTATCAAGAAAATAGAATCTATTTCCAACTTGCGTTTTCGCGGTAGTTTTGGTATGACAGGTAACAACCAAATCCCATCTTACCAATCATTAGCTCAATTAGCTAAAAATAAGGTAGTATTAGACGGCAATAAAGTAGAAATAGGGCGTTATACCAGCAACATTGCCAATGATAACCTAAAATGGGAAAGCCAAAAACAATACAATATAGGGGTAGACCTATCTTTGTTTAAAAACCGTTATTCTCTTTCTACTGAGTTGTACTATAAACGCATAGACGATATGCTTTTGGAAGTGAATATCCCTTCTACTTCTGGTTTCCAGAAAGCGTGGAAAAACGCTGGCTCAATGGAAAACAAAGGTTTAGAAGTAAGTCTCAACGCACAATGGTTACGCGAAGGCGACTTCAAATGGACTACCGACTTCAACATTTCTTTCTACCGAAACAAAATCCTTTCGCTTGACGAAGGTCAATATCAGCAGTTTTACGACCGTGGTATCAACTCTAAGATAAAGAGCGATGTACTCTTGCGTGTGGGTATGCCCGTGGGTATCTACTACGGTTATGTAGCCGATGGGGTATTTCACAACCAAAACGAAGTTGATAACGCACAACCAGGCCCTAACGTAACGTTAGGAGGTTTGCGTGTAAAAGATATCAATGCTGATGGGGTGATTGACACCAACGACCGCGTACCTGTAGCTAACGTCAATCCGCTACACACAGGTGGTATAGGCAACACCTTCTCTTACAAAGGGTTTGAGCTTTATGCCTTCCTGCGTTGGTCATACGGCAACGATGTAGTAAACGGTAACGCCTACTACCTAACCGGTACTAAGAATATTGACAACATTACCCAAAGCGTGTACAACAACGTATGGTCAGCACAACACCCTGAGCGCAACTTCCCTTTATTTGGAGGTGGATTCTGGGCTGAGAACGCCTTCCGTAGCGATTTGGTAGAAGACAGCTCGTTCTTGCGTCTGCAAACCCTAACCCTTAGCTACAACCTACCCAAAACAGTTATAGACCCCTACAAACTAAGCAAACTACGCGTAGGGGTAACAGGCACTAACTTGGCTATATGGACGCGCTACTCTGGGTTTGACCCCGAAGCTAACACAGGCTACGGCACTATAGCACGCTTAGCACCAGGCCTTGATATGAGCCCATATCCTCGCCCTACCTCAGTATTATTCTCTGTAGAACTTGGCTTTTAACAAAAATACAAACTATGAAATCACATATCAGCATTATTATAGCAATAGGGATAAGTATAGGGCTTAGCAGTTGTGCCAAGTTCTTAGAAGAAGACCCTAAAGACATTCTGAGCACTCAGAATTTCTATGAAAACGAATTAGATGCCCGTCAAGCGATGAACGGCACCTATAGATACCTAACCGACGAGTACGTTACAGGGCACGGCACCAAACAGATTAGCACCGACCTAACCAAACGTGCCGACTGGGACGAAGGTGGTGGCTTGCGAAACTATAAGTTTGGCGCAGATAACGACTACATCACTCAGATGTGGCAACACCACTATACCGCTATCAAAAACTGTAATTCAGTAATTGATAATGTAACCGAGCACCAAGATCGCATAAACAACTGGGAACGCTATGTAGCTGAAGCTCGTGGTGTGCGTGCTTACCTATACTTCGACTTGGTACGTTGGTTTGGCGATGTACCTTTAGTACTAAAAGAAACCAAATCGCTCAACGACCTAAAGGTAGCCCGTAGCCCTCAGAAGCAAGTGTTCGAGCAAATCATAGCCGACTTTAACTATGCAATGGCACACGTAGCCGAAAAAGGCGATACTAACAACGGCTACCAATACGGGCGCATTAGCAAAGACGCTTGTCGCGGTTTTTTAGCCAAAGTACATCTCTGGCTTGCCTCAGTAGCCACACGCGATGGCAGAGAAATAGTAGGCAGTGCCGCCGAAAACTACACCAAGGCAATGAACTATGCTAAAGAAGTAATACAAAGCGGCCGCTATCAATTAGTAGAATACTATCCTGATGTATTCAACGCTAAAACCAAAGTAAGCGAAGCCCCAAAAGAAGTCATCTGGTGTGTGCAAGGACTAACCGGAGACGACACAGGAACCCTAACAGGTATGGTCTACGGTATGAGAGGTAATGAAAACTTAGGTGGTTCTTGGGATAACATCTCAAGCTCCGACTATCACCGTATGATATACGAACCTTCTGACTCTATACGCCGTCTGTGGAACTGTCCCCGTGCACAAGTGCTTGACAACGGCAAGATATGGGGCTGGGATTACCGTATCTATTGGGATACACGTGCCGACCAAAAACTCAGTGAAGCCACCGAAAATAATAACTGGGTAATGTGGAGCATTGGCAAATTCCGCCGCTTCCCCTTAGCCGATACCTCATCTTACAACTACAAAAACTTTGGTATGGACGAACCGTTATTGCGCTTTGCCGATGTACTACTTATCTATGCTGAAGCCTATAACGAAGTAAACCACTCACCAGGTGCCTACACACCATCGTCTAACCTTACACTCAATGGCACCAATGTACAAAGTGCTTACGATGCTGTAAACTTAGTGCGCAAACGGGCGCGAATTTCTAACAAAGCAGGCGGACGTGTAGTGCACCGCGATGCCCTTCCTCGCGACTTAGACAGAAGCCATATAAACGCTATAGACAACGTAGTACCCGATTGGAAAACCGCTTCGTATGGTTATGATTACGCTGGCAGCGACCTTTATACTGCCAAACATTACACTAACGACTATACAGCCTTCCGCACCGAGATACTCAACGAGCGCGCACGCGAATTAGTAGGAGAAACCACCGACCGTTGGTGCGACTTAGTAAGGCGAGGCATCTTAGTACAAGCTCTACAAAACTGGCGTATCAACAACCCCTTTATCAGCAGCGAAGAACGCCGCATACCAGCCCCTGCTGCCCCCGAAAATATACGTCCTTACCATCAGCTATTGCCCATACCGCTTAGCGAAATAGACGCTAATAAAAACTTAACACAAAACCCAGGATATTAGTAAAAATGAAAACACAAATATTATTAATTAGTAGCTTGCTACTCATAGCTTGCTCTAAAGACGAACCCGAAACGGTAAACCTATCAGTTAGTGCCAATAAAACCCAAGTAAGAATAGGCGAACCAGTTACTTTTAGCATACAGCACAATGTAAACGCTCTTAGCATCTACACAGGCGAGGCAGGGCACAACTACCAAAAGAGCATAGACTACGTGCTACGCGGAAAAAGCTCAGCCGAACTACAAGAGCACAACTATCGCCCTACCGACCCTGAAGTGAAACACTATCAGGTAGACTTTAGCACCACCGAAATAGGAAGCACCACCTTAGCAAACGGCACTTTTGAAATGCGCAACGCCAATAGCGGCGACAACTTAGTAGGTAGCCAAGCAGAAGTAGTAACCGATGCTACTATAGGCAAAAAAGTGCTAAAGGTAAACGCCCAGCACCCTAATTGGTGGTACGAAGCCTTACGCCTAAACGTCAATACAAAAGTAGGAAGCAATAAAAAGATGACCCTACGTATGAAGTATGCTACCACTATCCTAAAGAGTGCTAACGACCAAAGCGAGCACCCCGAGGAAAGTAAATTCCCCATCGTGATACGTGTAGCAGGTATAGCACAAGGCGAAACAGCTGTTACCTTTAAAGACGATACTGTTTGGGATTTGACCATTACCCCTAAAACCGAGTATACCGACTACACTTTCGACATCGGTCGCACCATAGAAGCGTGGGAAAGCGCCGTGAATAAGAAGATGGCTACCCTATCTTACATACAAGTACTCTTTACTACTGTAGGAGCAGGCATCGGCTACATAGGTGATTACTACGTGCAATCAGCATCTTTTGGAGCCATAGACTACTTTCCGTTTGATACAGGAAAAGGCATCACCATCACCGATAATTCAGGTATAGCCCACTACACTCATACCTATACACAAGCAGGTACTTACGAAGTGGTAGTAATAGGCAACAGCAGTGGTTTCAAAAGCTATAAAGGCGATGGATACAAAACCGATGTAGGTGCTGTAAGTGCAAACGAGTACAAATACAACAACGAATATCGCACTATTAAAATTACTGTAACACCGTAATAATTACAAATGACGGGTTGCGAATGATGATTTTCGTTAATTGTCAATTGTTTAATATTTTTGCACTCTAAATAAAAAATGAAACTGACAAATGAATAGATTGATAAAGCTCTTGCGAATCCTGCTATTGTGGCATTTTTTCTTTTCTCTCTCTTTCACAGAAAGTTTGATGGTGAGACTACAAGCGCAAGAAACTTTCCTTTTCCACCATCTTACTCGTAATGAAGGCTTGTTGCACGACAACGTTACTTGCATTGCTCAGGATTCGTTGGGCTTTATTTGGCTGGGCACGCATCGCGGTCTGAACCGTTTTGATGGCTATTCGCTTGATGCTTATAAGTATGAGAAAGACCCTATCAACTCGGTGTACTACAACCGTGTGTACAGTTTGCAACCTATGGGGCGTTACCTTTGGGTAGCTACCGAAGCAGGAGTAGCTTGCTTTGATATACACCTCAAACAGTTTGTCAATTTCAAAATAGACGACCCTCTTGATTTGGCTTTCTATACCAAAGTAAAACTCTTACAAAAAGGTACAAACAATGAACTTTGGCTTTTGAGTGAAAACCAAATTAGGCGTGCTAAGATAGTGTGGAATCAACACGAGAAGACACTTACGCTGAAAACATTGCCTATTGGTACTGCCTCACAACTCTCTACTTTGCAACTCAATCCGCAAATAGCGGTGAGCGAGAAAGGAAAAGTTTGGCTTTCAGGTTTTCCTTGGTTATCGGCTTACGTTCTTGAAAAAGGCACACTAAAAGCCCTACCCGAAAAGGTGAACAACATAGGTTCGGGTATCGTAAAGATGCTCTATACCGATGGTTATTTATGGGTGATTTACCGTGATAGTTTGGTGAAATACGCTTGTAATTCTAACAACACCTATACTATAGTTGCTAAAAAAGAATTTGCTTTAAATGAACATCTGCTTTCACTGGATGTAGGTAACCAATACGTATGGGTTGTGAATGAAGAGAGTATCTTTCAGTTAGATAAAAACACGCTCAACTTGCTAAAAACACATAGCCATTCACCTTCCAATCCGTATTCAGCAAGCAATCATATCAATAGTGTGTTCTTAGACAAGGACAGTAATTTGTGGGTATCGGCTTGGTCTAATGGCGTATCCTACAGCAGCACGCGCGATGCGTTCTTCAAAACAGTATGGATAAAACCCCAAAGTAAAGTGGGGTCGGAATTTGTGAGTACAATGCACTATGACCCCGATGGTTATGTGTATATAGGCAATAAGTTTGGAGGAGTTATTCGTTTTGATGCCCGCAAACAGCAATTAGAAGAACCTTATTGCAATGCTCCCGAACTTTCACCTAACGTTACGAGTATTCAGAGCGATAAGGCACTCTTGTACGTATCGGTTCGCGAACGTGTGTTTGTAATTGATAAACAGAATAGACGCATCATCAGTTCGTTTCAAGCGCAGTGTAAAGATTATATTTTTGATATCAAGTTTGATACCTTTCAACGTTTGTGGATTACTACCTATTCTGGTTTGGAATGCTTTGAGGAGCGGAACGGGCAATGGCAAAATATCTATGCCTTTACCGAAGCAACTCCCGAACCTCGTAGGTTATCTACTAACAAGCTCCACAAAATATATGTGGATAAAGCTAAAAATGAATTGGTGATAACCTCGGTAATGGGCTTAAACCGATTGCAACTTAATGCTAAAGGTGAAGTAGTGCGCGTGCTCAAATACACTGCCGATACTCAAACCCCTCACAGCTTGAGTAGCAATTATCTTTGGGCAATTGATAAAGACAAAGATACTTATTGGATAGGCACTATGGGCAGCGGGCTTAACAAGGTTATCTTCACTGATAACGCTAACGGAACCCCCACCTATACTTCCGAACATTACGGCATAGATGAAGGTGCTACCTCTAATGATATCGAAAGTGTAGAGGTAGATGCTTTTGGCAATGTATGGTGTGGAGGTTTCTATTTGAGTTTCTTTGACGCAAAGCTAAAGCGTTTTGCAGCTTTCAACAATAGTGATGGATTGCAAGGACATAGTTTCGGTACAGCTTCCTCTTGCAAAGATGCTGAAGGGAATTTGTACTTTGGAGGCTCTCACGGCTTTAACTATTTCAAACCTCAAGCGCAAATACCTGTATCGGCAAAACTGAAAGCACATTTTAGTAGGTTTGAGAATAATGGGAAGGTTGTCAATTCGGCTATAGAGTTTACTAACACTCTTACTATAGGCTATCCTAACAACAACTTTTCAGTTTATTTCACAACGCTTTCTTACAAAGCACCTCAGCACCTGCGCTATCGTTATAAACTTGAAGATTACGACACCGATTGGCACTATATCGCTGCGAATACCGAAGTACCCCACGCTACCTATCAAAAACTACCTTATGGCACCTATAAACTGTTAGTAGAGGTAGGCGATTGGCAACAGTGGAGCGGAGAGCAAACCGAGCTTATAGTAGTTTCTAAACCTCCTTTTTGGCTCACGTGGTGGGCATATTTGTTGTATGCAATCATTTTAGTCTTGCTGCTATTTATAGGGTTTCGTTACTTTATGCGATGGACGCAAATGAAGCATACCATTGCTGTACAAGAGGAAAAAGAACGCCATAAAGAAGAGCTTATGCAAATGAAAATGCAGTTTTTTACAGATGTCTCTCACGAGTTCCGAACACCTCTTACCCTAATGAGCCACGCAGTGACTGAAATTGAAGAGGAAATGCCTACCAATAAGTATGTGCATACTCTTAAACGCAATACGGGCAAGCTCAGCAATATGGTGAACGAACTCCTTGAAATGCACCGTATGGATGTGTACACCCCTCAATTAAGAGCTAATTACATTTCAGTAAATAGCTACGTACAATCCATCTACAACGAGTTTAAAGAGTGGGCAAAGCAAGTGACTATAAGACTGCAATTAACACTGCCTGAACAAGAAGTGAAGTTGTGGTTAGACGAGAAGTATTTTAGCAAAATACTTTCTAATATTCTCTCTAACGCCATTAGGTATTCCAATGCAGGAAGCACTATAAGGCTATCAGTATCAGTAGGGAACTTAAACGAAGTCTCTCCGCTATACAGAAATGTTTTTGAGAACACTACACGCACCTTAGCGGGCAAACAACTCATCGTGAAAGTACAAGATGAGGGGGTAGGACTTGAAAAAGAAGCTTTGCCCAAAATCTTTGAACGCTTCCATCGTGTAGAGGGATTAGGACAAAAAAGAGTAGGTTCGGGCATCGGACTTTCTTTGGTAAAATCATTAGTTGAAGCACATCGCGGCGGGATTATCATTAGCAGTAAGCCCAATGTAGGTACCGAAGTCATCATCACTTTTTCTATGAACGATAGTTACTTATTGCCCGAACAGAAATTGCAAGACAGTACTTTTCATCTAAAAGAATACTTATCGGACTATGCGGTTGAGTATGAACACATAGGCGAAGAAGAGGACGAAATGTTAAATTTGCCCCAAGAAGATAAACCTACCTTGCTTTTAGTAGACGACAATCACGAGGTACTGATGATACTCAAAAACATCTTTATCAAAGAGTACAACATCATTCTTGCCTCTGACGGCGAACAAGCGATTGAGAAGTGCAACCAGCATTTTCCTAATTTGGTTATATCGGATGTGATGATGCCTAAAGTTGACGGATTTGAGCTCTGTGCTATCTTGAAAAAGAACCTGCAAACCTGCTTTATCCCTGTGATATTGCTCACCGCAAAATCGCAAATAGAGTCGCAAATAGAAGGAATTGAGTTAGGTGCTGATGCCTACCTCACCAAACCTTTTGATGTGAAACTGCTCAAAACCAATGTGCGCAACTTGCTCAACAAGAGCAAACAGCACGCTCCTATTGAGAATATCCGTCAGAAAGTGATTGATAAAAAACAACAAGAACTATTAGATAAGCTCACTCACTTGGTAGTGACCAATATGCAAAACCCTCATTTCTCGGTAGATAACCTCTGCCTTGAACTTGGTATGAACCGCACTAAGTTATACAGCTTTGCCAAACAAGCTACCGAGCTTACCTTAGCGAACTACATTCGCAAAATACGCTTAGACAAAGCTGCCGAACTACTCAAAACCACCGATAAACTTATCAGTGAAGTGTGTTACGAAGTAGGAATTGATAGTCCGTCGTATTTTACAAGAGCTTTTAAAGAACAATTTGGGGTATCCCCCTCAGAATATATTTCAGGTAAGAGATAAGAAACTAATGACTAAAAACATACAAATGAAAAGAATATTTGCTTTTATTACTTTGTGCAGTTCGCTATGGGCAAACGCACAGCAGCCCACTGAAATCACCCTATTACCTAATGAACAATGGTGGGGTGGTTTTACAGGTGTAGGCAAAGAGATGCCTTACCAACCTTCAGCACGTGTGTACAACCTGCGTACTGAAAACTTCAATAACCAGTCAGTGCCCTACCTGCTGTCTAACAAAGGTAGGTATATAGCTGCTGATACCCCCTTTGCCTACCAATTTCAAGAGGGAAAGATAGTCATCACGCCATCGCGCGGCACCGTGAGTTGCCAGAGCAGCAAGGGCAACGACCTAAAGAGTGCCTATCAAGCTGTTAGCAAACAGTATTTCCCACCTTCGGGTACTATTCCTCCTGAAGTATTCTTTACTAAACCTCAGTACAACACGTGGATAGAACTCATCTATAACCAAAATCAAAAAGATGTATTGGCTTACGCCCAAGCTATTATTGATAACGGTATGCCTACCGGCGTGATAATGATAGACGACAATTGGCAAAAAGACTACGGTGTATGGCAATTTCGCCCTGATAAATTTCCTTCACCTAAAGAAATGATAGCTAAACTACACCAAATGGGTTTTAAAGTGATGGTGTGGGTATGTCCGTTTGTATCGCCTGACAGTCAAGAGTATCGTTTTTTGCGCGACAAAGGCTATTTAATAAAGAAAAAAGGTTCGCATACCCCTGCTATTCTCGATTGGTGGAATGGGCTGAGTGCTTGTTATGACCTTAGCAACCCCGATGCTTTCAAGCACTTCGTAGGTGAACTACAACAGCTACAAAAAGAATACGGCATTGATGGTTTTAAGTTTGATGCAGGCGACCCCGAACGCTATTTGGCTGAAGCTATAGAGGTTTTCGACCAAAAATCTTACGACACCGAGCAAACCTATTTATGGGGAAAATTAGGCTTAGCCTTTCCTTACAACGAGTTTCGCGCTTGTTGGAAACTCGGCGGACAGCCCTTAGTACAACGTTTGGGCGATAAAAGCTACTCTTGGAATGGCGTCGCACGCCTTATTCCTGATATGATAGCTGCCGGTCTGAACGGCTATGCCTATGCCTGTCCTGATATGATAGGAGGTGGCGAATACGGTAGTTTTCTGAATGTAGACCCTACTAAATTCAATCAAAAACTTATCGTGCGGTCGTGCCAAATACACGCTATGATGCCTATGATGCAATTCTCAGTAGCGCCTTGGCGTATTCTTTCCAAAGAAAATTTAGACATCTGCATAAAGTACGCCAAATGGCACGAGCAGCTGGGTAGCTACCTCATCGAGCAGGCAAAACAATCGGCTAAAACAGGCGAACCTATAGTGCGCAGTATGGAATACGCTTTCCCAAATCAGGGGTTTGCCGACTGCAAAGACCAATATATGCTGGGCGATAAGTATTTAGTGGCTCCCGTAATAACCGAGAGCGACACCCGCACCGTTAAGCTACCCAAAGGCAGTTGGCGCGATGACCAAGGTAAAAAATACAAAGGCGGCAAGACCTATACCCTACAAGTCCCTTTAGACAGACTTCCTTATTTTATTATAAATGAATAAATATCTTTCCTTCTTACTTATCAGCTTATCATTAAGCTGCCAAACACCACAAGAGGTGAAGCATACAGACGCCTCGCCTCTTAATATTGTGCATTACGAACCCACCAATGAGGCAATTATTAACCCCGAAAGAGGCTTCTTAACACACCAAGACCAAAAGAGCGATGGCGATGAACTAACTACTGAAAAGGTAAAAAACTACCGGCAACAGGGCATTAGCCTTATACTGACTGTATACTATATGCAGCCCTTTCGGCAACGCTTACTCTCAGAGGAATTTCTGCACCTTATACGTCGGAATATGAAAGCGGTGCGCGAAGGGGGCGCAAAGGTAGTACTGCGCTTTGCCTACACTGATAGCGAAGCTCAAAAACCTTGGGATGCCGATTGGCATTACACCGAAAAGCATTTGGAGCAGCTACGCCCTATCATACAAGAGAATGCCGATATTATAGCCGTATGCGAAGCAGGTTTTGTGGGCGTATGGGGTGAATGGTACTATACCGACCACTACGGTTATCAGCCAGCCGACACTCCTACCGCTTATAACCCCAGAAAACAAGTGCTTAAGAAGCTGCTCAACATTCTCCCTACTGACCGTATGATAGCAGTGCGCAACCCCAAAGCTAAACTCTACACGCAAAGTATAAGCATAGCCGACACTCTGACCGCTCAGACTGCTTATAAAGGAAGTGATTTGGCGCGTATAGGCTTTCACAATGACTGCTTTCTAGCTGATGATGACGATATGGGCACCTATCATCACCTAAGAGAGCACCGCCAATACGTAGCCCACGAAACCCAATACACCGTAATGGGAGGCGAAACCTGTCAGCCCTCAGCCTTTACTGCTTGTACTAATGCCCTACAGCAATTGGCTACCTACCACTTTAGCTACCTAAATATTGATTATCATCAGGGAGTGATAAAGCAATGGAAGCAACAGAAGTGTATAGACGAGATAAAAAAGCGTCTCGGCTATCGTTTTGTGCTAACCGAAGGCAGTTTTAGCGGGTATAATAGTACTGAAAGAGTGCTAAAAGTATCGCTTAAGATAAAAAATGAGGGATTTGCAGCTCCTTTCAATCCGAGAAAGGCAGTATTGGTATTAGTATCAGAGAAAAATCCTAAAGAAAAGTATCGTTTCAATCTCAATACCGACCCACGTCTATGGGCAGCTGGCAAAACGACTACTATTGCGGCTGAAGTATCTTTACCAAGCTCTCTACGCAAAGGCAAATACACGCTATATCTACATTTGCCAGACCCCTACCCTACCCTATACGACCGCCCTGAGTATAGTATTCGCTTAGCAAACAAAGACCTTTGGGACGCCCAAACGGGATACAATACTTTAGCAGTACTAAATATAGAGTAGAAACATCGTCTTTCCTTCGCCAGATACTCGGCTGCGCCAGCTCGCCGACTTTCCTTCGGTGATCCTTCGCTCTGAGTATATGAGATAATAAGGAAAAAGCTATGATATATGTACCACTACACAAGGATTGAAAGAAAAAAAACAACATAAAAACAAACTTTAATAAAACTTTAACAAAAATTTAACAATGGGGGGGGGTAAATTGTTTACCTTTGCAGCGTAATATTAAAAAATATAGACAAATGGGACTCTTAGACAAGAACATTACCATCACTTTTCTCGAAGGCAAAGTGCCTTTGGAAGATTTATTCGAGTTACTAAAAGAAAAACTCGGCAGTAAGTATGAAGTAAAATTCCTTAAAAAAGGCAATACAGCGGCTCAGTTTTTAGGCACTGGCAGTGCTAATGACCGTATCTTCATCGCTAAAAACGCTTACCATCGCACCCTTATCACCACCAGTTATGCCCCAATGACTGACGATATGAGCCGCGAAGATACTTATCTCGGCTTCGACCGCAGTACTATGAAAGGCTGGCTAAAAATGCTCTACTCGCAAGGTGGCTGGATTGGGCAGTGGATTATCAGAACCATATACGGCAGCAACCAAGAGTTTGACACTGATATACTTGATGCTATCAACAGCAAATACCCTGTTCAGCAAAAAGACCAAAATGTAGGTATTTCGGCTTTGTGGAAGAAAAATAATTAATTTTAAACCTAAATAATTCAGTATGAAAAAAGTTACTATTTTAGCTGCTATGGCTATCGCTGCTATCAGCTTAACCAGCTGTGACTGGCAAAGTGCTGTACACAGTATCGCTGATAGCGCAATGGGCAAAGAAAAGCCCGATTACGATTACAATAAAGGTGTAGTGGGCAGCGAAGCAGGCGACTATGACGCTGTTTACCAAAAAATATTAGAAAAACACAATATTTCTAACGATACCCTCGACCTTTACAAAGTGAAAAGCGAGTTCAGCAAGCCCGCTTATTGCACTGTAATAGCTGAAGGATTAACAGACAAAAGCAAGAACCTTATAACAGGCTACAATGCCTCTTACAGCAAAGACAACTTGCACTACCTAACGAGTGGGCAGATGGTGATAAAAACCAGCGAAGGCAAACGCGCTAAGTATGATGATTACAAAGAAATCCTCTTTTCTTACGCCGATGTTAAACCTCTTATCGACAAAGTCCCTGACCTTATAAAGGGAGTAAAGGAGAAAGAAAACGGTGCTGAAACCTACGTGCGTAGCTGGGAAATTCAGAAGAATCCTAAAACCTTAGCCTTCGAAATAAAAATCAATACCATTGGCAATGAACCTACTAAAGTAATTGGCAAAACTTACCATTTCGATGCTCAAGGCAACCCTATTAAATAACAAAAGAAGTAATAATTAAAAAAGATTCAAACAATGAGAAAGCTCACATTCCTCGCAGGCGCACTTATCGCCTTAGTACTTACCGCTTGTGGCAAAAAAGCCCCTGTATTGTACGACAAAGAAGGTTTTAAAGAAACTATTGCCCTTTTTAACGACTCTCCCGTAAAGGACAAAGAGTTCCTATTAGTTTATTTCCAATCAGAGAAAGCATTGGAAGACAACACCTTACACTTCGGTAGATTTATATACCCTGACAACGACAAAATGGTAAAACAAGAGTTCAACTTCCCCAAAGAATGGAAAGATGCTACTGCACTTGACAACGTGAAAAAAGAAGGAGAATTCTTCAAACTAAAAGACATCAACACGGATAAAGTAGTAGAAAAGGTAAAAGAAGGTATCGAAAAATTCAAAGATGAATTTCCTGACTACGAAAACTTCAATGTCTCTTGTATCTTTTTGGAAAGCGATGGCACTGCAGGAGGCTATAAAGTAGGTTTCAGAATGGAATTTACTGAAATAGGAAAAGGAAAATCTTATCAAAGGATAGGTCGGAAAAGAACTGTTACTACTACCTATTACAGGGTGTTAGCAGAGCAAAAAGACGGTGAATGGACTTTTGAATCAGAGGAAAAATAATGACACTAACAGACGCTAAACAGCTCGTACTACAAGAGTGCGAACGCGAAAAGAAAATTACAACGCGCAACCTTATTATTGTAGCCGTATTGGCTATAATAGGGGTTGCGCTCCTCGCTATATTTGCCCTACCTATTTTGGGCAAAATGATGAACAGTGCCGAAGGTATTCCACCGCAAATTAAGTACATTTTGCCTATAGCGGTGATTGCCTCTGTTTACTACCCCCTAATGCGTGCTCGTGCTATCTTTGGCAGGAAGCAAAAAGTAGAAGCCTTTTTCAACCTCGTACAAGCGGGAAAAGAAGTGCGCTTTCATCACGAGTTAGAGACTTATCTCACTGTGATACCTTTAGGAAAAATAAAATATCAGTTAGACCCTATCACTCGTATTTACGTATCGATTGATAATCAGCAATATGAATTGCCTATACAGAAGTATCGCGCAGCAGACCTAAAGCGCGTGTTAGAGCAACCCCAAAATATAGAAACCTATAACGAGGTGATGAAAGAGCTGTATAACAAGACTGATGACACAAAGGCTACTAAAATAACCCCTGAAGAAAAGATAAGCCTAAAACCTGTAGAAGAGTTTCGCTCTTTTGCCGAAAAAGAGTTTGGCACAGAGCTTGCAGCTATGGAAAAAGGGCGTAGTGTGAGTAAGAACACCCTCTATATGCAAATAGCCTTTGCGGTTGCCCTAATGGGTACTATTGCCTATTTGGTACTATCAGGCACCCTGTCAGTGGGCAGTTCAAACTATATCTTTATCATCTTAGCGATTATGATAGGAGGTAGTTTTTTATGGACGATGTTCACCAAACGCTATATGCAAAGCAGGCTAACAGGCACCACCGATTTCACGCAAGTAAAGAAGAAAGTTTTTAGCAAAGTAGTACAGTATATCAGTCCTCAGTTTCAATACTTTGAAAACGGACATATAGGCATTGCTGAGTTTATAGACTCGTTGTTATTTAAGTTTGAGCGTTACACCCTAAAAGGTGGCGACCAAATAGTAGGGCATTATAATGGTATTCCTTTCCAATCGTGCAACCTAATGGTCACTTTCCGTCCTAATATGCGTAACGAGAAAGAAGGTGATGATGTAGTGTTTTACGGGAATTTCTTTGTAGCGCGCTCGCCTAAGACATTCGAGCACCCTATCGTAGTACGCCCCGTGAAAGGTTTCTTTAGCGATTTCAACGATAATGCTATCAGCACTTATCTGAATTATGGTGGGGAACGCATACGCTTAGAAGACCCTGAGTTTGAAAAGCAGTTTGAAGTGTATTGCGATGACCAAATAACGGCGCGCTATGTGCTTACCCCTGCCTTTATGCAGCGACTCAAAAAGCTAAACGAGCGACACAAAGGGCAAGTGTACTTTGGTATCAACAAAAACAATATCGTGATTGCTACCAATGAGGGCAACTCACTAATGACAGTGGGCAGTTCGCCAGCGGCTATGCTCTTTCAGAAGATAGACCTACCTATGGTAGAGAGCGTATACCGCGAACTCGTAGAGCAACTACAGATGATAGACACACTTAAATTAGTTGATAATTGATAATTCAAAATTCATAATTAGTTATGATGTATATGATTATAGGGGCAGTGGTAGTACTGCTGCTCCTTTATATAGCAGGAGTATTCAACGGCATAAGCAAGCGCCGCAATCAGATAGAGAATGCTATCTCGTCATTAGATGCGCTTTTCATACAGCGTGCCGAGCTAATACCCAACCTAATAGAAACAGCTAAGCAATATATGGCTTTTGAGAAGGAAACCCTCACCAAGATAGCCGAATTGCGCAAGCCTATCAACCTCAGCGATATTACTGAAAGCGATAACCCTTATGCTGGCACCGACTCAACAGGTGTTGCCCTCAAAGCGTTTATGCTACAAGCAGAGGCTTACCCCGAATTGGAGAGCAACCAGCAGTTCAACTACCTGCAACGTCAGCTCACCGAGTGTGAGGAGCAGCTATCGGCGGGGAGGCGTTTCCTAAGTGCTTCTATCACTGATTATAACGATGCTATAGTGGTATTCCCCAAAAACCTTATAGCCAATGTGTTTGGTTTCAAAAAATACCAATGGCAATACGCCACTACTGAGCAGCGCAAAGCTGTAGATGCAAAGGCACTTTTTAACAATTGATAATTGACAACCCTCAATTATCAATTGTTAATTGTGCTATATACTTTCCTTCTTTTTCTTCAATAGTATACTGGTGCCTTTCAGGGTAAAGAAGCGTTAGCCGTTTCTTCAGATTATCAATGCCTATCCCTGAGCTATACAAGCTCTCTTGTGTAGGGATTTTCGTATTCTCACTTCTGAATATTATGGTATTCCCTTCTACTCTTAGGCTAAACGATAAAGTTGTAGTAGTCGTAGCCGATACCCCGTGCTTAAAAGCGTTCTCTACCAAACTGATGAATAGCAAAGGGGCTATGGTAAGCTGCGGCACTTGTTTGGGGAAATCTACCTGCACTGTAGTTTTATCAGTCAGGCGTAGCTGCATTAGGCTAATATACTGTTGCAAAAAATCTACTTCTTCTGCCAAGCTAATCTGCTTTTGGTCGCTGTTTTGCATAAAATGACGCATCAGCTTGCTAAGGCTATGCACACTTTCTTGTGCTTTTTGAGGGTCAAAGGCTATAAGCGAATAGATATTGTTAAGCGCATTGAAAAAGAAATGCGGTTGCAGTTGGTATCTCAGTTGGGTAAGGTCAGCTTGTAGTTTCTGCGCTTGGACTTCTTTTTGTGCAATTTCTAAAGAAAAGTTGCGTTGTGCATAGCGTATTGCCATTGCAAAAACTACCGGCAAGAGGTTTGAAAGGAAATCAAAATAGACAAAAGCGTGAAAAGGAGGCATTTTGTGTTTCCTTTTGTGAAGCTCGAAGTACGAAAAAATCTCATACTTGCTGTACGAAATACATAAAATGAGTGCCACTGCTACCAATATAAAGAGTATATATCGTTTTTTAAACCATAACTTATCAATAAGCCAATAGTAATAGCTGTAGAACAAAAACATCAAAAAAGGTAAGGATGCTAACGAACGGTAAAGCGCCTCCTCAAAACGTTGATTGCCTTCGGAGATAAAGATAAGGGCAGGCATTATAAAAACGACTGCCCAAGAAGCTATGTGTGTTAAAAGTTTCATTCTTTATACTTTGATGTTTTTAAATAACTTTCTGTAAAACTCTTGATGATTTCAGAAGAATAGTCTCCTCCTTTGGCATAAGAGATACCCATAACTTCTAAAGCTATGGCTTGACAGTGTTCCTCATTAATAGTAATAGCTTGGTTATCTAATATTTCTCTAACAATAACCATACATTTTTGCAGGTCTTCTGCTGTAGCATAAGGAGGTAAAGTTATATTCATCTGTTTTTATTATTTCTAATTGCCTGTGCGGCTCGCACTACTCATATCTAAGGGCACTAATAGGTTCTAACTCGGCTGCTTTGCGAGCAGGATACCAACCAAAGAATACCCCTGTAATGGTACATACTAAGAAGGATATTACAATAGAATACAAGGTGATACTCACTGGCCAGCCTATAAACAGCGATACGCCTACGGTAGCTAATAAGCCAATAATTACCCCTAACACCCCTCCAGTAATGCTAATAAGCACCGACTCGATAAGGAACTGCGCCAAAATATCCTTGCCCTTAGCCCCAATAGCCATACGCAAGCCTATTTCCTTAGTGCGCTCTTTTACCGATACGTACATAATGTTCATAATACCTATACCACCTACGATAAGCGAAATGCTCGCAATAGCTACTAATAAAATAGTAAGCATCTCACTGGTAGAACTAAATGTACTGATGAGTTCTTGTTGCGAAAACACATTGAAATCATTCTCTTGTGTTGCCGAAAGGTTATGTGTGCGCTCTAAAATTTTCTTTACTTGGTTTACTGCATTCTCCGACTGACTTTCATTGAGCACCGAAGCCACAATACTCTGCAAGAAAGTTTGCGCCAAAATGCGTTTTTGTACCGTAGTATAAGGGGCGATAATGACATCGTCTTGATCCTGACCAAAGTTGCTCTCGCCTTTTTTGGTAAGGATACCAATCACTTTAAAAGGGATATTCTTAAAGCGTATGGTTTGCCCGATAGGGTTTTCACCATTAGTGAAGAGGTTCTTAGCCACTGTTTGCCCTATAACGGCTACCTTAGAGAAATTAGTAATCTCATCTTCACCAAACATACTCCCTTCAGCCACACTCCATTCGCGTATGGGCAGGTATTCGGTATTCACGCCATAGATAGAGGTAGGCCAGTTGTTGCCTCCTGCTATACTTTGTCCGTTGCCACTTACTACGGGCGATACATATTTCAATAGGGTACCTTCTTTTTTAAGGGCTTCGTAATCCGTCATTTTCAGCGATTGCATATCGCTCATACTCATACGCACCCCGCCCATCATACCCGCACCCGGACGGATATTGAGCATATTAGTACCCATTTTAGAGATATTCTCCTTGATGCTCTTTTTAGAGCCCTCGCCAATGGCAAGCATGGTTATCACTGAGCCCACCCCAATGATGATGCCCAGCATCGTAAGCATAGCCCTTGTTTTATTGAGCAAAAGGGCACGCCACGCTATTTTAAAAAGGTTTTGTATATTCATAATGTTAATTAGCAAATTAGAAAATTAGCAGATTGGCAAATTCTGTAAGACTAGAAAGGTTGTCCTATAATACGGGTTTTATACTCACCTTTTACTATTTGCCAGCACACTTCGTAAGCATTGGCACCACTACCATTATGGGCAATAATGTAAATTGTATCTTCCTCTTTGTCATAATATACCGCATTATTATCAGTATACATAGCTACTTCGTACAAATCATCATAAGCACTTTTAGGGATAGATACGTTTTTGCCGTTGATAGTTACAATGATACTCTTGTAATGGTCTTCAGGTATAAAGGAGGTGTCTGTACCTTGAGCACTCTTACCATCAATGATTAACTCCTCGTAATATTTATGCTTTTTCTTGGTAATCTTGTGTTTAGTTTTATCAAATGGCTGTCTAGTAAGAGTAACACTAATGCCCTTTTCAGCAATGGTGATACTATTCTCTGTCTCTTTCTCTTTACCTTTGCCAATAGAAGGAAATTCGCCTATCATCTTCAGGCGACTTTTATGTACATACCCTTTATCTACAGCAATCCAATTAAAAAATATCTCTTCACCAGTTTCATCTTCTGTAGTATCAAATAAAGTGTATACAAGTGTATTATTAGGCAAAGTGCCTACAATTTTGCTTTTTACGCTTTCTTTAGCGCGAATGTTCACATAGCCGTCTTTGTCTTTTACTACGGCATAGTCTCCAAAAGGACCTTGCGCAAAGGCGTTGGTCGTAAGGAGCAGGAATAAAATAAGTAAGTGTTTCATAAAATTTTTAATTATTCTCTACAATACAAAAATCTACTCCATTGCCTTCTATATAAAGGTTCACAATACTGATGTTTTTATTTTGCAATTTGAGTTCAAAAGCCTTCATCTTATCCTCGATAATTTCATCAACCGAGAAAACACCTTCATTAACTAATTGAGATTGCTTATCCAACAAAGAAATAAGTTCTTTGGGAATGTTATACGTATTGGTAATCTCCCCTACAAAATGCTGATATTGTATGCCCTTAGCCTGATACGTTCTATGCCAATGATAGGAGATTTCCCAAAAAGGAGTATTGTGGTTATCGGTAATAAGGTCTATTAAATTCATATCACTAACTTTTTAAAATCTCCCGTAAAGTATTAAAAACTTTCTGAGAAAAATCATTTTCATCAATGGTTTCTGGAAGCACTAAGTAGTAATAATATACCTTTGAAAAAATACAATAAAAATCATTATAAAAACTATCATAAGGCTCCTGCTCAAACTCAAAGTATTTTGCCCCACAGTTTAGATTAGTTTCCTTTAGTTCCAAACAAAAACAACCTTCTCCATTCATAAGAGTGTTATAACCTTTCTCGTCATGTATGGTAAGCATCTTTTTATTCTTCCAAAAGAAATAACCTCTGTGGTCATATTCTTCTTGATTGAAATATTCCCATTGATACCCTATACTCTTAGCAAAATCCAACATTTTTTGTACGACTATCTCTATTGGTTTGTCCGAATAAAAGGGGTAAAACTCTCCTGTGAATTCCATAAAACTACCATTTTTAAAATTTATTGAGTTATATTTTCTACTCTTCCTCTGCTGCCCAATCATAAAAACCACTTTCGCGCAATTGGGCTTCATACTCCTGAATGATTTTTAATATTTGGTTATATTGTTTGTTTAGCTATAATTAGTTCTTTTATTTGAGTAGTAGGACATTCTCCTTCTAAAAATAGCACTCCTGTACACCCTAAATCTATAAAATCAATAGAACGACCATACATTTCTATTTGTTTTAGGGTGAAATTTATCTCTATCAAAGTGTTATTGTCTTTTTTGCAAAGATTGAAAACCTCTCCTTTATGAATAATATCCCCTGCAATCACTCTTCCTGCTACTGAAAATGTATTTTCATTAATAACTGAAAACTTTTCTACTTGAAATGTTTTATTCATAACATCAGTATTGTCAAAAGAAAAAGAATATCCCTGTTTTGTATTCTATAGCTTTATGAAGCATTGCTAATAATTTCTGTCCGACAGGTAGTTTGCTTATGGTATTAGCTCCTGTAATTTCATAGGCTTTTTGCAGAGCTTCTACACCTATAATATCCTCCCATTCATAGTCATCAATAAGTTTATCTAATTCGTAATTAAGTTCGTGAAATAGGTGCGAGTTCCAAAGCTGTTGAAACTCTTCTTATGTTAAGTTCCAGTCTGTAAAGCCTTCTTCCAAATTCACATCGTTGATAAACTTTTCCATTGCCTCCACACTTGTGAATGTTGATATTGTTTTAGAACTATGACTCATTGTTATCTATTTTAGGCAAAGATACTCTTTTTTTATTTTTTACTCTTCCTCTGTAGCCCAATCATAAAAACCGCTTTCTCGCAATTGGGCTTCATACTGCTGAATAGTTTTCTCATCGTACTTTTCTCTTTGGATAAACTTTCCTATTTCAAAATAGATGTCTATTGGGTTCAGTCCATAAAGGTGAGCGATGAGGGTTGCTAAGTTTCTATCAGAGTAATGCTCATAAAGCACATAAGTCATTAGCCTAAAATCTGTTTCCTCTATCTTTGGGAAAGCCTTTTTGATAAACTGAAGTGATTTCTCAAACCACACTTTTTCAGGGGCTACTACCTCATTCAGCCAGTCGGTATACCACATTTCAAAGGTGAGTTTTTCTCCCTTCTCGTTAAGCTCAGGCGACAGTCCGCCATAATCCTGACGACTATCGAGCCATATATAGCCTTTTTCTTTACCATTCACCACCAAAAGATACGAGGCTCCGTGCCCTATATGGCATATTTGCAAGCAACCACTGATGCGCTTTGTATCCATATAGGATTCCACCTCCTCTGGCGTAGGGCGCTCACCACCGTCCCAATCAATACTATTAAGCCATTCCTCTTCATTCCAATGCTCGGTGTAAGGGAAAGGCGTAGAGAGGTCTATAGTCCGGTCTTTCCACATCAAATCTTCCGTTGCTTCTTTAAGAGAACGCAGTCCGTAATCGGGACCCACACAGCCATTGGCGATTTGGGTAATGAAAGTACGATAATCCGCAGGGAGAGTGATACGATTTTCTTTCTCTATTTTGGCTACTTTTGCTTCTTCCAATACGGGATTCATATATATACCGCCAAATCGTTTTAGCTGAGGAACCTCTAAGATGATTTGTATTTTCTTTTTGATTTCTTCTATATTCATATATGTTGAATTGTGCGAACAGTGTTCGCACTTTTTCTCTTTATCCTGCTACTCCAGACTCTATAAACACCAATTTTTGATTTTTCCATTTGAATCTCCAATAAGTAACGCTTTCCATAACCTCAAATACCTCCGTATCATAGACTCCCTTAATCTTATCATCATCTTGTACTTTTTTAGAATGACCATCTTCAAACCACCCAATCTCTACTTCACTACCGTCTATAGATATATAATATTTGTTACTCCCCTTAAAGTTATCTACCTCTACGCTATAATATCCTTGATTTTTAATCCAATGAATATCATCTATATCTAATTTAGCAATGGTTTTACTAAGATACTCATTAGAGTTACCTTTGGGAATAGGATTATTACCTTTTAGGGTTTCTGCTTTTAAACTTCGCAATGCTTCTATAAGTTTTTCTCTATCAGCTTTTAGTATTGCCGTGTGTTCTTGAAATAGCTTCACATTCTGTTCTTCCACTGCGTTGAGTTTCACTTTACTATTGTCACTCACAGGCTTATACCACGGTTTTTCATTAAAGTAATTGCTTATTTCATAGTCTTTAAACTTATAACCTTTGCGAGCGTAGAGGTCATTGGTGAGGAAGCGCAATTCATCTATGCTCAATTTGCTGATTTGTTGTTCCTTAATCACTTGGGTGGCACAAGTGGTGCAATCTTTTAGCTGTGCCGTAGCGTTTAGTGAGAACAACGCTATTGATAAGAAGTATAACTGTTTCATATAAAGTATTTTTTCGGCAAAGATACTAATTTCTTTTCAACTTTACCAGAGCCCCACCGTTATTCCTCACTCGTATTTCTCAATTGCGCCAGCTGTTCTTTAGCATTTAGCCTATCGGTTACTTCCTTATCGCTAATGATGTGCCCATCTTTCAGCACTACCGTGCGTTTGCTAAATTGGGCAATATCGTCTTCGTGGGTTACAAATCCTATAGTGCTACCTTGTTCGTTTAGCCGTTGAAAGAGCTCCATTACTTCGTAGGAAGTTTTGGTATCGAGGTTTCCAGTTGCCTCATCGGCGAGGAGAATAACAGGCTGATTCACGAGCGAACGCGCAATAGCTACCCGTTGCTGCTGTCCCCCCGATAGCTCACTGGGCAAATGGTTGAGTCGGCTTTCTAACCCTACACTGATGAGGGCTTCTATAGCGCGCTCGCGGCGTTCTT
This sequence comes from Capnocytophaga leadbetteri, assembly GCF_003054025.1. GTDB lineage: Bacteria > Bacteroidota > Bacteroidia > Flavobacteriales > Flavobacteriaceae > Capnocytophaga > Capnocytophaga leadbetteri. The sequence goes on along the minus strand of NZ_QBKG01000001.1, from coordinate 445,183 downwards.
TGGCTGACACTTTGGGGTTGTACATCAGCGGAAGCTCTACATTCTCAATAGCTGAGGTACGGGCTAATAGATTGTACGACTGAAAGATAAAACCTATCTTGGTATTGCGTATATGCGCCAATTCGTTTTTGCTCATATCTTTCACCGAGATACCGTCCAAAATGTAATCGCCAGAAGAGGGACGGTCTAAGCAACCTAATATGTTCAGCAAAGTCGATTTGCCCGACCCACTAGGCCCCATAATGGTTACGAACTCACCTTCTCTGATGGTCAGGTTGATGCCTTTCAGGGCGTGTACCGTCTCGTTGCCCATCTGGAAGTTGCGCTTCATATCGCGTATATCTATAATGGCTTTTTTCATTTATTTAGCTTTTGAATTGTTTCTACTAGGGCGTTTTGGCATAAACGGACTGCTGCTATCGCTGCTCTTACTCTCGCCTCCTGCTACTCGCGGTGTGTTGCCCTGCAAGCTGGTGGCTACTTTTTCGCCAACGTTGAGTCCACTTACTACTTGCACGTTGATACCGTCATTGCTACCTATGGTTACGGCTTTCTGAGCGAGAGTGCCGTCAGCGTTCACTACCCACACGTATTTATTCTTTCTTCTACCGTGTTGTACTTTAGGTGCTTCAGCAGTAATACCCTTTTGGGCGTAATATTGCAGTAACACATCAGTATCAGGCTTAAAATTGATAGCCTTAGCAGGCACTATGGTCACACCTTTCAGCTCATTGGTATAGATAGCGATGGTAGCAGTAAGCCCTGGTTTGAGTTTCTCGTCGGGGTTTTCTGCCTCCACTATCACCGTATAAGTCACCACGTTTGATGAAGTGGTAGGCGATAAGCGCACTTGGGTCACACGCCCTACGAACTCCTCCTGAGGATAAGCATCTACGGTAAAACTCACGCGTTGTCCTACTTTCACTTGCCCTATATCGGCTTCGTCTACATTCACCTCTACCTGCATACGTTTGATGTCTTTAGCTATTTTGAAGAGCGTAGGCGCACTCATCGAGGCGGCTACCGTTTGCCCCTCTTCTACCTCTTTGCTAAGGATAATCCCATCGATAGGCGAATAGATATTGGCATAACCCAAGTTAGTTTTCGCCTGATTAAGGGTCGTAAGACGTTGAGCTACACTGGTTTTCGCATTGTTAAGCTGATACAATGCTTGCTCATAATCCTGCTGACTAATCACTTGGGCACTGTACATTTTCTTCTGGCGGTCGTAGTTCTGCTGATAATAATTCAGTTCGTTAAGGGCAGAATTGTAGTTAGCCGTAGCGTTGATAACGTTTTCTTGTAGATTGGTCTTGTCGAGTTCCGCTAGTAGCTGACCTTTCTTCACTTGGCTGTTATAATCTACATATATTTTGCTCACCAAGCCCGATACTTGGGTACCTACTTCCACCTCGTCTACTGGTTGTACACTCCCCGTAGCGGTTACTTCGGTAGTGACATCACCTTGAGTAACCTCATCGGTTTGCAATATAATAGGCGTTGGTTTTTCTTTCATAAAAAACTGATAGCCCACAAAAGCCACTACAGCCAGTAGCGCAATAATAATGATTTTTTTGATTTTCTTTTTCATCGTATTTAGTCGTTAGTTATTAGTCATTAGTTGTTAGTCGTTAGTCGTTAGCAGAATGTTGTCGCTTTTGCGTCGCATCTCCCCCTTTGAAGGAAGTCCGCGAGCTGGCGCAGCGGAGTATGTGCATAGGGGGGATGTTTTTCAGAAAGATGACCGTCGCTACATCCCCCCTCCTTGGGAGGGGGTTAGGGGGAGGACCCCCATATAAAACTTCAGCAGCTGCACATAGAGTGCCGACATATATTTGTTTTGCAAATACGTTTGTTCGGCGGTTAGGTAAGCATTCTCACTTACTAAAAGCTCCGTATTGGTAAGCCCACCAAACTCGTGTTTTTTCACTGCCAAATCGTAAGCCAATTTGGCATTATCGCGAGCCGTACGCGAGGCCGCCTGTTGTGCGTGGTGCGTGGTGGCATTCTGCCAAGCGGTTTCTATCTTAGCATAAAGGTCTTTTTCAGCTTGTTGCTCTTCCAAAACGGACTGTTGCTGAGTGAGTTTCGCTAACTTCACATTGTTTTTGTTCTTGTTTTGCGAAAAGATAGGGATATTAAGCGATGCTCCTATCGTCTGACCAAAATTGCTATCTAACTGAGTAGCATAACTTAGGCTATTGAGGTTAGAATACCCTGTATTCACTCCCGCCTGCAAACCTATAGAGGGCAACGCTCCTGCTTTGGCTATCTTGATGTCCTTTTCGGCTATCTTTTGTTGCGATTGATAGATTTTCAGGTTAGGAAGCGTCTGTTTAGCTTGTGCAAACACCTCGTCTTTGTTAGGGATAATCGCCACATAGTCATCTTCTTGCAGGTCGAGGGCAATGGCAAAATCGCTATTGGGGGGGAGTTCTAAAAGCTGTTTGAGGGTAAGCACGCGACTCGCATATTGGTTTTCAGCCTGAATGATAGCGTACTCATTATTAGCGTTGCGCGTTTCTATCTCTGCCAAACTGAGCTTAGCTATCGAGCCGTTGGCGAACTTAGTTTGCGCTTGCTTAAGTTCTTCAGCCGACGAGCGCGCTGCATTCTTGGCTACCGCTATCCCTTCATAGCTGTAGAGGGCTTGCAGATAGGCTTCCAGCACACTCAGGGTGATGTTGTTCTTCGCCTCTTGCACGTATAGTTCGTTCTGCTCTAATAGCAGCTGGCTGCGGTCTATTTGCAAATTGAGTTTATTGCCCTGATAGAGCGGCATAGAAGCCGAGACCCCAAAGTTGTTAGAAAAAGTACGGCGCGACACCCGTTCATTAGAAATCTGGTTAATTGCCGAACCGTTATTGAGGTTTGCCGATGCCGAGCCACTGACGGTAGGCAGGCGGTTATCTTTCGCCTGACTGAGGTTAATTTCAGCGGTCTGCTGGTTGAGTTCGGTTTTCTTTACGCTGATGTTATGCTGCACAGCATAGTTAATACAATCTGTCAGCGACCACTGTTTAGATTGCGCCCATACCCCTAAAGGCAGCATACACATTGATAATATATAAAAGTTCTTTTTCATAAGCTTTCTCTTTGTTTATCATTTTGCTGATGCAAAGGTAAGACAACTAAGAGGCGTAAAACAAAGAATATCGACCAAAAGCCCAATTTTATAGACGAAAACCCTCAATTTACCAATTCGCTAATTCGCTAATTTGCTAATTTAGCAATTTTTTCTGTAACCATCTACCCTATACAAACGATATAAGAACAATACAGAAACGATATAGGAAGACCTAATATTTACCGAAGTACAAACATCTAATAATATAGCCAAGACCAGAAAAATATACTCATCCCCATCAACAAATCGACAAATCACCAAATCGACAAATCACCAAATCGACAAATTGACAAATCGACAAATTGACAAGGCAAATTGGCACTATTTTTGCGGGCTTATAAGCAACATAAAAAAAGAGTTTTTTGTATGGCAAACATTACATTTCATAACGAACCTGCTCACACAGCAGGCGATCTTCCTAAAGTGGGCACCGTAGCCCCTGACTTTTCAGCTGTTAAAAACGACTTGGCTGAGGTAAAACTTTCTGACTTCAAAGGCAAGAAAGTAATTCTAAACATCTTCCCTAGTGTTGATACAGGCGTATGTGCAGCCTCAGTGCGCAAGTTTCACGTTGAGGCTTCAAAGCTAAACAATGTGGCTATCCTTTGCATCTCTAAGGATTTGCCTTTTGCTCTTACACGTTTTTGCGCTGCTGAGGGTATCGATAACCTCGTAATGCTTTCTGATTTCAGAGGGGGTTTTGAGCAACATTATCCTATTGCTTTCACCGATTCTCCTCTTAAAGGATTGCTATCGCGCAGTGTGGTAGTGGTTGACGAAAATGGCAAGGTAGTCTATACCGAACAAGTAGCCGAAACTACCGACGAACCTAACTACGCCAAAGCGTTAGAAGCCATCAAATAAGGCTTAGTTTGTAGTAAATTTTTCATAAAGACAAAAGAGGTAACAAGTGGGGTAAAACTTGTTACCTCTTTTTTTTTCAGAATTGGCAATTTGACAAATTATTTGTACCTTTGCCCCCTAACTGATAACAAAAAAATGGCTAAAAAGAAGCAGCAACAAACCGACGATAAAAAAGAAGATAAAAAAGACGACAAAAAACCTAAGAAAAATAATGCCGCAAAGGTCAGACAGCGCCGTATTGCTGTGGGGCTTTTCTTAATATTTCTGGCATTTTTTCTGCTTTTCACCTACTTTTCTTTTTTCTTTTCGTGGCAAACCGACCAAAGTATTTGGTCTGACCTTAGCGCACGCGATGAGGTAGCCGAAAATTGGATGAGCAAGATAGGGGCTTACCTCGGTCATATACTCATATACAAAGGGTTTGGAATAGCTTGTATTATAGCTTTTTGGCTAATACTCATCACAGGGCTTAAAGTACTGCTCAATATCAAAATGCCACTGCTAAACCGCTGGTATTGGGGCACGCTGCAAATGGTGTATGTATCTACCGCTTTTGGCTTTTTCTCTGGCAAAGCTACCGTACTTGCAGGGGCGGCAGGCTACGAACTCAACCAATGGTTGCAAGACTATTTGGGCAAGATAGGCACCGTGCTACTGCTAATCTTAGGAGCGCTGCTGTATGCCGTATTCAAATGGCAACTCACCCCCGAAAAAGTAATTGACTTCGGCAAGGGTATCGCCAATAAAGTTAAACAAGCTATCCCCGAAGAGGAAGAAAAGCCTGCTGTTAGCGAAGTAACTTCTGAAGTACAGACCGAAGAAGAGGAGGAAAACGAAGCACCTGAAGAGGCTGACAATGAGCCTTTAGAAATTATTATCCCGCAAGCGGAAAACACGCCTGTAGACCCTTTCACTCACCAAAGAGAGATACCGCCATTACACCCTGAAAGTCCGCTCGAAATTACCAATACCAGAGAGGAAGAACCTGCCTTTACTATCACCCCTACGGTACCGCCAGCTATGGTAGACCCTGAAGAGTTGGCGCAGCAGTTGGTGCAAAACTATGGCGAATACGACCCTCGTTTAGACCTAAGCGACTACCGTTTCCCTACCATAGAACTTTTAGACGAGCCCAAAGACAAAAGTATCATCATCAACGAAGAGGAGCTAAAAGAGAATAACGATAAAATTATCAAAACTTTAGCCGATTATAAAATTGAAATCTCTAAAATCAAAGCTACTGTAGGCCCTACAGTTACCCTATACGAAATAGTACCGGTAGCAGGTACGCGCATAGCCCAAATTAAGCGTTTGGAAGACGATATAGCGCTCTCATTAGCAGCCCTTGGTATTCGTATCATCGCACCAATCCCTGGTAAGGGTACCATAGGTATTGAGGTACCTAATAAAAAACCGACTACCGTGTATATGCGCACGATGATTACGGCTCAGAAATTCCAGAATGCCGAAATGGAGCTACCTATAGCCTTTGGTAAAACTATCAGCAATGAACCTTTCATCACCGACCTTGCTAAAATGCCTCACCTGCTGATGGCGGGGGCTACAGGGCAAGGTAAATCAGTAGGGATAAACGTGGTGCTTACCTCTCTGCTTTACAAAAAACACCCTGCTGAGGTGAAATTTGTATTGGTTGACCCTAAAAAGGTAGAACTTTCTATATTCGAGACTATTGAGCGCCACTACCTCGCTAAATTGCCTGATAGCGAAGAGGCTATCATCACCGACACTAAGAAAGTGGTCAATACGTTGAACTCATTGTGTATAGAGATGGATAACCGCTACGAGCTGCTGAAAAACGCTCAAGTGCGCAACATCAAAGAGTATAACGCTAAGTTCAAGGCGCGACAACTAAATCCTAACGAGGGGCACCGCTTCTTGCCTTACATCGTATTGGTGGTAGATGAGTTTGCTGACCTGATAATGACGGCAGGCAAAGAGGTTGAATTGCCTATAGCTCGTATTGCGCAGCTGGCGCGTGCTATTGGTATCCACCTGATTATCGCTACACAGCGCCCTTCGGTAAACGTTATCACAGGGGTTATCAAGGCTAACTTCCCTGCGCGTATTGCCTTTAAAGTAGCGCAAAAAATCGACTCTAAAACTATCTTAGACGGTTCGGGTGCCGAGCAGCTGATAGGGCGTGGTGATATGCTCTACTCCCAAGGTAATGAACCGGTGCGCATACAATGTGCTTTTATAGACACTCCAGAGGTGAAGCGCATCACCGAGTATATAGGGGCGCAGCGCGCTTACGCCAATGCTTATTTGCTACCTGAATACGTAGGCCCTGATAGCGAGCCTACTGACCTATCTGACTTCGACCCCTCAGAGCGCGACTCGATGTTCCGAGAAGCTGCCGAAATAGTGGTAAACGCCCAACAAGGCTCGGCATCGCTCTTGCAGCGCAAGCTCAAGTTAGGTTACAATCGTGCAGGTCGCCTCATCGACCAATTAGAGTACGCAGGTATTGTAGGCCCTTTTGAGGGCAGTAAAGCCCGCCAAGTGCTTGTGCAAGACATTGTAGCTTTAGATAGATTATTAGGAGGTGAATAATAACAATAAACAATAATTACAATGAAAAACATTATTTTATCAATAGGCTTGCTATTTGCAACAGCCTTATCAACAGCCCAAAACGTATTCCAAGCTTCTGGCGAAAGAAGTGTACTAAGAACAGAACTGCCCAAGTACACTAAAATAGATATCGATAGTAGGTGGGAGGTTACATTGGTAAATGAAAAAAACGACCATATCTACATCGATGCTGATAATGCAATTCACCCTATCATCAAAGCTACTGTGGAAGATGGAACTTTGAAAATATCTTTGGAAACACCTAAAGGCGTGAATTTTGTGCAAACAGGAGGCATAAAACTCAAAATCCCAATTAAAGGAACAAGCGAATTGAAAATGCAAAGTGGCAAAATTCGTTCAGAAGAACCTATAAATATGCCTTCCTACAAAATGCTTCTCGACTTTCTTTCGGAGATTGATTTAAAACTGAATATCAATGATTTGGATTTAGAAATAGGTAGTTGTAGGGAAGGAAACTTACAGCTCAATTGCCGAAATCTCACTTTCAATGCAGGCTCACTCGCTAAGCTGCCTATTAGTGGAAAAGTAGAAAATCTCAATTTTGTTTCTAACAGAATCATCCAATTAGAAACTTACGACCTAAAAATACAAAATGCTATTTTTAATACTTCGGGTATTGTAAAAGCAAAATTGAGAATTGATGGTACTATACAAGGAAAACCAAGCGGTATTTTTGAACTTTATTACAAAGGTAATGCTACTAACCAAATAGAAACAAACTCAATGATTAAGGTCATTAAAGAAGAAAAATAATGAATCAACAACAAGATTTTCTAAAATATCAAGCTCCTACTTCGCCTTATCCGCGATTGTTGGAGGTAGAGCGCGCGGAAGGTAGCTATATCTACACTACCGATGGTAAGAAATATTTAGATTTTGTAGCAGGAGTATCGGCTTGTACCTTAGGGCATTGCCACCCTGCAGTAGTGAAAGCCATACAAGAGCAATGCGCTACTTATATGCACGTAATGGTCTATGGCGAGTACATACAAAAGCCTGCAGTAGACTCAAGAGGTTAAAAACAGGGGTGCAATGGAAAGAACTTCCAATTGAGGTCTATTTTGAAAAAGGAGAAATCTCTTGGCAAAATGTCTATTACTACTTCAACAAATGGAGTAAAGACGGTAGTTTTCAGCGAGTATGGTTAAATCTATTAAGCAAGAAGAAAAGAAAATTAGATATGTCTTGCGTTCAATTGGATGGTAGTCATACACGTTGTCGGCAAAAAGGAGAATCTACAGGCTATTAAGCAAGAAAAAAATCCGTAACCACAAATAGCATTTTTTTGTGTGATAATAAAGGGCAAATGATAGCAATGGGGAGTATCTTGATGTAACTTGGATTGGAATGCTTTTATTAGGGTTTATCTCCAAGTTCCTAAAAAAAGTTTAAACACGTTTATTGATAAAATAGGGAGAGAGGTTATTCCTACAAGATATTTTGATGCAAAAAGTTTCTCAGGAGGAGTAGCTTTAGTTCGCCCCACTGAACTTGATAGATGGTTTGAAATAAACAAGAAAGGTGAGTGTGCAGAGTTTTGTGATGAAGCCCCAGCAGGACACCCCATAACCAAATAATTTTTAAAAATATAACAAAGATGAAAAATATATTACTTTACACTCTATTACTAACTGCTACCCTAACCTATGCGCAAGGTCTGCTACCTGAAGAAAAGGTAAAAAAAGAGCCGTCTGCCCAGCCTGTGCAACAAGCAAAGAAGTATGACTGGAAAGATGAATATTATGAAGGATTAGCAATGGTAAAATTGGATAAAAAATATGGTTTTATAGATAAAACAGGTAAAGAAGTGATTCCTATAAAGTATGATAATGCTAGGGGTTTTTCAGAAGGATTAGCAAACGTTAGGCTAAATAACAAATGGGGTTTTATAGATAAAACAGGTAAAGAAGTGATTCCTATAAAGTATGATTATGCTTGGGGTTTTTCAGAAGGATTAGCTTTAGTAATATTAGATAAAAAATATGGTTTTATAGATAAAACAGGTAAAGAAGTGACTCCTATAAAGTATGATAATGCTAGGGGTTTTTCAGAAGGATTAGCTTTAGTAAAATTGAATAATAGATATGGTTTTATAGATAAAACAGGTAAAGAAGTGATTCCTATAAAGTATGATGATGCGAGCAGTTTTTCAGAAGGATTAGCAAGCGTGAGTTTGAATTATAGATATGGTTTTATAGATAAAACAGGTAAAGAAGTGATTCCTATAAAGTATAATTATGATGTTTGGGATTTTTCAGAAGGATTAGCAAAGGTTAGCCTAAATAACAAATATGGTTTTATAGATAAAACAGGTAAAGAAGTGATTCCTATAAAGTATGTTGATATTTGGCTTTTTTCAGAAGGATTAGCAAGAGTTCTGCTAAATAACAAATTGGGTTTTATAGATAAAACAGGTAAAGAAGTGACTCCTATAAAGTATGATGATGCGAGTAGTTTTTCAGAAGGATTAGCAAGCGTGAGTTTGAATGGAAAATATGGTTTTATAGATAAAACAGGTAAAGAAGTGATTCCTATAAAGTATGATTATGCAGAAGGATTTTCAGAAGGATTAGCAGCCGTAAGTCTAAATAACAAATGGGGTTTTATAGATAAAACAGGTAAAGAAGTGATTCCTATAAAGTATGATGATGCTGAAAGTCCTTCAGAAGGATTAGCTAAAGTAAAATTGAATGATAAATATGGCTTTATAGATAAAACAGGCAAAGAAGTGATTCCTATAAAGTATGATTATGTTGCGGATTTTTCAGAAGGATTAGCACAAGTAAAGCTAAATAACAAATGGTTCTATATAAACCAAAAAGGAGAATGTGTGAAAGACTGTAATAATGCCCCTGCCGACCACCCCATAGCCAAATAACTTTTAAAAAATATTACAAATATGAAAAACATATTACTTTACACTCTATTACTAACTGCATAGCTGATATAGAAGCATACGATTTGAAAATACAAGATGCTACTTTTGACAACTCATCAATACTAAAAGCTAAATTGTATATTAACGGCACTATACAAGGCAAATCTAATGGCTTTTTTGAATTGCGATACAAAGGGAATGCTATTAGCCGTATAGACCCCAGCCCAATGGTTAAAATTATAAAAGAAGAAAAAGAATGAATCAACAACAAGATTTTCTAAAATATCAAGCTCCTACTTCACCCTATCCGCGATTGTTGGAGGTAGAGCGCGCCGAAGGTAGCTATATCTACACTACCGACGGTAAGAAATATTTAGATTTTGTAGCAGGAGTATCGGCTTGTACCTTAGGGCATTGCCACCCTGCAATAGTGAAAGCAATACAAGAGCAATGCGCTACTTATATGCACGTAATGGTGTATGGCGAGTACATACAAAAGCCTGCGGTAGATTTCTGCAAGCTCCTTGCGGCACAACTACCCCCCGAACTCAACACTACCTATTTGGTAAATTCGGGTACGGAAGCCATTGAGGGGTCAGTAAAGTTGGCGAAGCGCGTAACAGGGCGCACCCAACTGATTGCTGCCAAAAATGCATATCACGGCAACACGCAGGGCTCGATGAGCCTAATGGGCTATGAGGAGCGCAAGCGTCCGTTTCGTCCGCTCCTACCCGATGTAGATTTTATAGAGTTTAACAACGAGGCTGATATACTGAAAATAACCGAGCGCACGGCTGGGGTAGTTTTAGAAAGCATACAAGGGGGCGCGGGCTTTATAGAACCTCAAAACGATTATCTTATCAAAGTAAAACGCCGTTGCGAAGAGGTAGGCGCCCTGCTGATTATAGACGAAATACAACCTGGTTTCGGGCGCACCGGTAAGCTCTTTGGGTTTCAGAACTACGGCATCACCCCCGATATTATCGCTATAGGCAAGGGTATGGCAAGCGGTATGCCGGTGGGGGCTTTCGTATCGTCATACGAGCGTATGCAGCTATTGGCAAACAACCCTAAAATGGGGCACATCACCACCTTTGGCGGTAACCCCGTGATTGCAGCAGCCTCTTTGGCTACTCTCAACCAGCTGCTCACCACCGACCTAATGGCTCAAACCTTAGAGAAAGAAAAGCTTTTCCGTCAGTACCTACAGCACCCGCTTATAGAGAGTGTAAACGGCAAAGGACTGATGTTAGCGGTTATCGTTAAGAGTTCAGAAATAGCTGATTTTGTGATTAACTATTGTCAAGACAGAGGGCTAATAGTGTATTGGCTGCTGTTCGAAGGTCGTGCTGTACGTCTTTCGCCTCCGCTCACCCTCAGCGAAGCCGAAATAAAAGAGGGTTGCGACATCATCTTAGAAGCTCTTGAGGTTGCAAAAACGAAGTTCTAAAAACAAAAGACGACAGACAAGAGACGAAAAACAAGAGGAAAGGTTGCTAATTTAAGATTATTTATTATCTTTGCCGAGAAATCGACAAATTAGCAAATCGACAAATCGACAAATCTATCAATATGAGCAAAGTACTAACATCTTTATTAGATAACGATTTTTACAAATTCACAATGCAGTGCGGAGTGGTGCAGCTATTCCCAAAAACTAAAGCGCGCTATACCTTTATCAACAGGGGTAAACACGAGTTTCCCGAAGGGTTTGACAAAGCCCTACGCGCCGCTGTTGATGCTATGGCAGAACTTAAAGTCACTAAAGACGAAAAAGCTTTCTTGGTGAAGAATTGCCCCTATTTAAGTCCGCTATACTTAGATTTTTTAGAGGGCTATCGCTACGACCCCTCAGAGGTGCATATCACCCAAGAGGGTAGCAACCTAAAGGTAACTGTTGAAGGACATTGGTATCGCACTATTCTTTGGGAAGTGCCTTTACTGTCTATCATCAGCGAATTGTACTACCAGCTAATGAATGCTACTGCGTGGACAGACGCTCAGGTAATTGCTAATACCAGAGAAAAAGAATTGTTATACAAAGAGTTAGGAGTAGTTTTTGCCGAATTTGGTACCCGTAGGCGACATTCTTACCACGTACACGACATCGTGATGCGTACCCTCTTAGAAGGCTATGGTAGTACCTTTATGGGCTCAAGCAATGTGCATTTCGCTATGAAATACAAGGTAAAACCGATAGGCACACACGCCCACGAGTGGTTTATGTTTCACGCTGCCGAGTACAGCTACAAAATGGCAAACGCCCTTTCATTAGAGCACTGGGTAGATGTGTACAGAGGCGACCTTGGGGTAGCGCTATCAGACACCTACACTACCGATGTGTTCTTTAAGCAGTTCGACAAGAAATTCAGCAAACTTTTTGACGGGGTACGCCACGACAGCGGCGACCCGATAGTATTTGCCGAAAAAACCATAGCACACTATAAGAAAATGGGCATCGACCCGCTATCAAAATACATTATTTTCTCTGACGGACTAAATCCTAAGAAAGTACAGGCTATTACTGAGGCGTGCAAAGGCAAGATAGGCATCTCATTTGGTATAGGCACCGACCTGACTAACGATGTAGGCTTGCGCCCTATGAATATAGTGATGAAGCTAACTGAAGTACTAACCAGCGATGACGAATGGGTACCTACCGTAAAACTATCGGACGAGCCTAACAAGCATACAGGCGACCCTAAGATGATAGCCCTTGCAAAAGGAATATTAGGAATTGAATAATCTTATGAAATACGCATTGATGATAGCAGGTATTGCGGTAGCCTTATCGCGGTATCTTTTTCCGGAGTACGACCAAGTGCTATTAGTAGTAGGGGTTTCCTTGCTAATGGCTGGGGTCTATCTCGTATCAAGAGGTTTATCCTCTAAAAATGAAGACAATTAGCAAATTAGTGAATATAGGAGATTACATAGAAGTATTAGACGACACCATAAAAGGACACGTAGTGCGCGTTACGCCACAAGAGGTAACAATGCTCAGCACCGAAGGTTTTGAGCTTAGCTTTCGCGCCGACGAAGTAGTGGTTATCAGTGAGGAAGTGCCTATAAAAAGTGCTTTTGCTACGATAGATGAGGAAAGCCTCAGAAAAGATGTGCTCCCTAAAAGACGTCAGAAAGCACCCCTTACCAAGCGCGAAAAGTCCATACCCCCAATGGAGGTAGATTTGCACATCGAACAATTAGTTGATTCTACAAGGAATATGACCAATTATGATATGCTTACCCTTCAACTCGAAACAGCACGTCGCCAATTAGAGTTCGCTATCGCTCAGCGCATTCAGCGGGTAGTGTTCATTCACGGGGTAGGCGAAGGAGTGTTGCGCACCGAATTAGAGTTTCTGTTGGGTCGCTATTCTAATGTTACTTTCTATGATGCCGAATATGCCAAATATGGGGTGGGCGCCACCGAAGTGTATATCTACCAAAAAGCAAAATAATGATTGAAGCCACTAACATACACAAAACCTATAAAACGTTGGAAGTGCTCAAAGGCGTATCGGTAGAGGTAGCAAAAGCTGAAATAGTATCGATAGTAGGAGCCTCAGGGGCAGGAAAGACTACCTTGCTGCACATTTTAGGCACCTTAGACAGTCCAGATGCTAATACTGAAGCCTCACTGCGTATCAACGGTACAGACATATTAGCTCTTTCGTCTAAAAACCTTGCTAAATTCCGCAATGAGCATATAGGTTTTATCTTTCAGTTTCACCAACTCTTGCCCGAATTTACAGCTTTAGAGAACATTTGTATTCCTGCCTTTATCAAAGGGGTTGGCAAAAAAGAAGCTGAAAAGCGCGCTATGGAGTTATTAGACTTTCTGCATTTGGGGGCAAGAGCCCATCATAAGCCTAATGCCCTTTCGGGGGGCGAACAGCAGCGAGTATCGGTAGCTCGAGCCTTGATAAACCAGCCCGATGTAGTATTTGCTGACGAACCCAGTGGCAACCTCGACTCTGAGAGTGCAGAGCATCTACATCAACTGTTTTTTCAGCTCAGAAAAGAGTTTAACCAGACTTTCGTAATCGTAACCCATAATGAGGAATTAGCAGCTATGGCTGATAGAAAGTTAGTAATGGTAGACGGAAAGATAATTAGCAAATTAGCAGATTAGTAACTTTAAAATTAACGTATACATTTATGAAGAAAATCTTATTAATGACCCTTATGGTTTGCGGGCTAACAGCTTGTACTTCGCTACCTCAGTCAGCCAACAATTTTATCAGCACTTATTTTGCGCATACAACGGTGCAAGAAGTAGAGCGCGAGAGTGATACGAATGGCTATTCAGTTAAACTGAAAGATCGCACCGAAATAGAATTTGCTGAAAACGGCGATTGGCAAAAAGTAGAAGCCGAAGACGGCAATAGTATCCCAACTGATTTCTTCCCTAAGAAAATAGCCGATTATGCTGCTGAACGCTCTTTCATCATTGAAGCGATTAGCAAGACTAACATAGGCTATAAAGTAGAAATTGTAGGTTCTAAAAGTGCTTTGTTTTTCAATAAAGCAGGCGACCCTATAGGTAATTATTAAAAAATGGCATTACTTTTGCTTTCAAAAAAAATTGTATCAAATAAATAATAATAAAATGAATACATTAAAAAAATTATCAACTGTAGCTTTTGCCCTATTTGCTTTTGGGGTAGCTAATGCTCAAGAAGACGGATTGATACCTGTTCAGTCACTGCCTGCTAGTGCACAAACATTTATCAATCAGAACTTTTCTCCCAATAACATCGTTTCAGTATGGCAAGACAATGAAAATGGTAGAGTAGAAGATTACACCGTACTCTTTGCCGATGGCACTGAAGTAGAATTTCGTGCTAATGGCGACTGGAAAGAAGTAAAAGCGCGCAACGGAGCTGTACCTGCTAAAATAGTACCTGCTAAAATAAGCAAATACGTACACAAAAATTATCCTAATGTCCTCATCAAAGAAATTCAGAAAGAAAGAAGAAAATATGAGGTAAGCCTCTCTAACGGATTGGACTTAGATTTTAATTTGAATGGTAAATTTTTAAAAATAGATGACTAATATGAAAAAAATAGTATTTGCTATCTTAGCTGCTTTTTCGCTACAAGTAGCTACAGCACAAGACAGAAAAGTAGATTTTAACGAACTACCTGCTGATGCAATCAACTTTGTACGGCAACACTTTTTAGTAGCCGACATCAATTCAGTATGGAAAGATGTCGATTATAAAGATGAAGAATTCTCTGTTATCTTCAAAGATGGGCTTGAAATAGAGTTTAACGGCGAAGGTGATTGGAAAGAGATAAAAGCACATACAGGAAAGGTGCCTGATCACGTAGTTCCTGAGAAAATATTAGCTCACGTAACTGCCACTTTCCCCTTTGAATCTGTCAAAGAAATATCACACAGTATCTCCAAAAAAACTTACAAAGTAAAAGTTACTGATGGACAAAAACTAAAATTTGACGATAATTTTAACTTTATAGAAGTAAAGTAAAATTCTTTTGAATAAGCTTTGCCAAAGTGTTTTTTAGGAAAGACTTTGGCAAAGTTTCTTTTTGTTAATTATCAATTGTCAATTATTTTATGTACGACCTTTTGATTATAGGCGGTGGGGCTGCGGGCTTTTTTACTGCTATCAATGCTGCTGAAAAGCATCCCGATTTCAGCATAGCGATTCTCGAGAAAAGCAAAGAGGTACTACAAAAAGTACGCATTTCGGGGGGCGGCCGTTGCAACCTCACCAATGCTACTTTTACTCCTGCTGAATTAGTGCGTAACTATCCGCGTGGTTATAAAGAACTCCTCAGTCCGTTTCACCGGTTTATGTGCGGCGATGTGATGGAGTGGTTTGAGGCGCACGGTGTCCCCCTAAAAACAGAAGATGATGGACGCGTATTTCCGGCTTCAGATAGTTCAGAAAGTATCATAAATTGCTTTCTGAAAGCCATAGCCCAGGAAAGTATAGAGCTATTCACCCAACAGAATGTACAAGCCATCACCCCAAGTGAGCAAGGGTGGCAAGTGCGCACTGCTAACCGTACTTTTATGGCAAAACGGCTTGTTATCGCTACAGGTAGTAACCCCAAAATATGGCAGCTCTTAGCCGATTTAGGGCATACTATAGTACCCCCTGTGCCTTCGCTCTTTACCTTTCAGACGGCTACCGAATGGGCTACAACTCTTTCGGGTATAGCCGTAACCGCTACAGTACAGCTTTTCTCTCAAAAAGGCGAATTTCTTCAGATAAGCGAAAGAGCACCGCTACTCTTCACCCACAAAGGCTTTAGCGGCCCTGCTGTATTGCGCGCTTCAGCTTGGGGGGCAAGAGTGTTAGCCTCATTAAACTATCAGTGCCTTATGGAAGTCAATTTTGCAACAGCTGATGAGCAAGCCCTTAGTTATGACGAGGTACTCCTGCTACTACAAGATTGCAAACAGAGGCACGGACGCAAAGCAGTGCAAAGCATTACCCTATTTCAGCTACCCAAACGCCTATGGGAAGCCTTATTAGAAAGTGCCGGAGTTGCCTCTGCTCAGCAATGGGCATCACTCAATAAATCTCAACTACAACAGTTAGCTAAAGCACTGACCCAAAGTCGCTTTAGTATTACTGGCAAAAACACCTTCAAAGAAGAATTCGTAACAGCAGGCGGAGTGAAACTCTCAGAAATAGACTTCAAAACCTATCAGAGCAAGCTATTTAAGCATCTTTACTTAGCAGGTGAAGTGCTAGACATTGATGCTGTTACGGGTGGTTTTAATTTCCAAAACGCTTGGACAGGAGGCTATCTTATCAGTGAAGCCTTGTAATTTTTGATTTTTGAGTTATGAATTTTGTTTTTTGAATTGTCAATTGTCAATTGTTTTGTATCTTTGCCGCGTTTTTGTAATATTGTAATTAGTTTCTATGCTTAACGTTCATAACTTATCTGTTTCTTTTCAAGGCGAATACCTTTTTGAAGAGGTAGCTTTTATGCTCAATGCGGGCGACCGTGTAGGGCTTATCGGCAAAAATGGAGCAGGTAAATCAACTATGCTCAAACTGCTTTCGCGTGAGCTAAAACCAGACTCTGGCACTATAGCAGCTGACAAAGATGTGCGCATCGGCTTCCTAAAGCAAGATATCGACTTCGTAAAAGGGCGTACTATTCTAGAGGAAGCCTATCAGGCTTTTGGCGAAATCAAAACATTAGAGCAAAAGTTAGACGATATACACCACCAAATAGAAACGCGCACCGACTACGAGAGCGAAAGTTATCACAATCTACTAGATATGCTAAGCGATTATACCCACCGCTTCGACCTTATCGGGGGCTACCTTTACCAAGGCGAGACCGAAAAAGTACTCTTGGGGTTAGGCTTTCAGCGCAGTGATTTCGACAAGCTAACGGATAGCTTTTCGGGTGGCTGGCGTATGCGTATAGAGTTGGCTAAATTGCTATTGCAAAACAATGACATCTTGCTGCTGGACGAGCCCACTAACCACTTAGATATCGAATCGATTATATGGTTAGAGCAATTCCTAACTACTTATAGTGGCGCTGTGGTAATCGTTTCGCACGATAAGATGTTTTTAGACAATGTAACCAACCGTACCATAGAGATTTCGGTAGGCAAAATATACGATTACCCCAAACCTTACAGCAAGTTTTTAGAACTTAGGCAAGAAATACGCGAACAACAGCTCGCTTCGCAGAAAAATCAGGAGAAAAAGATACAACAAACAGAGAAGTTGATAGAAAAGTTCCGTGCTAAGGCTTCTAAAGCCTCTATGGCACAATCTCTTATCAAAAAACTCGACAAAATAGATCGCATAGAGGTAGACGAAGAAGACAATGCTGTGATGAATGTGCGCTTCCCCGTATCGGTTACCCCCGGTAAAGTGGTATTGGAGATAGACGATGTATCGAAGAGCTACGGCGAAAAAGAGGTGCTAAGCCACGTGAGTCTGTTAGTAGAACGAGGCAGCAAGATAGCTTTTGTAGGACAAAACGGACAAGGAAAAACGACCCTTGCCAAAATGATTATAGGCGAAACCAACTACCAAGGCATTATTAAGTTAGGGCACAATGTACAGTTAGGGTATTTCGCTCAGAACCAAGCCGACTATTTAGACGGTGAGCTGACAGTACTCGATACTATGTACCACGCCGCCGATGACACTAACCGTATGAAAATACGCGATATACTTGGTTCTTTTCTCTTCAGAGGCGATGAGGTAGACAAGAAAGTGAAAGTACTATCAGGAGGCGAGCGCAACCGATTAGCTTTGGCTAAAATGTTGCTCTCAGACTTCAACGTGTTAGTAATGGACGAGCCTACTAACCACTTAGACATCAAATCGAAGAATGTGCTAAAGAAAGCCCTACAGCAGTTTGAAGGTACGCTCATTATCGTGTCGCACGACCGTGATTTCTTGCAAGGGCTAACTGATAAAGTATACGAATTTAAGAATAAGAACATAAAAGAATATCTCGGCGATATAGATTTCTACTTAGAACAACGTGCCGTAGCTAACTTTAGAGAGATGGAGCAGCAAAAAGAAACGGTCTCTGCCCCTACTAAAGCAGCTGCAAGTGCTGAAAAGCTAAGTTTTGAGCAACAAAAACAGCAGAAAGCAGCCCAAAACAAGCTCAATAAGATAGAAAACCAAATTGCTGCCCTCGAAGAGGAACTAAAACAGATGGATGTGCAGATGGGGCAGGGAGTACAAAGCAATGATTATTATAAAGAATACGAACAGAAAAAGAAAATGCTGGAGGAACTGATGACTGAATGGGAAAACCTAATGAGCTAACGATATGCACCCTAAGAAAATTTTATTTTTTATCATAGGCGTACTTGTAGCCCTTTTTACAATGACGCTCTTTAGCAGTTATCACATCACCGATAGCGGTACGGTGCGAGAGGGTATATCCTTTGGCAACACTATGCTACGGTATCCTACCCCCGATATATTGGGGATGCTGTTTAAATCAAAAGAGAAAGAAAACAACAAGCTAAATGAGCTCATCAAAGAGACCAATACTATTGTAGATGAAAAGACTGACAAACTGGCAACGAATGACACTATTGCCAATGACAGTCTACATAAGTTAGAGAGCAATGTAGAGGGCAAAATATATTACCCCGGCAACCGTATAGACTATATTAAACGTTTGAAAAACAAGCTCAGACAAGGAGTTTGCCAAATAGTACACTACGGCGACTCGCAAATAGAAGGCGACCGCATCACTGGCTATGTGCGCAACAGACTACAACTTGCTTTCAATGGTGGAGGCCCTGGTTTCTTCCCTATAAAAGTGGTGTATAACCAAAATAGTATAGATATAACCACCTCGGGCAATTGGGTGCGTTACGCCTTTTTCGACCGCAAACAGCGTCGCAAGGTAGGGCACGATATGTATGGACTATTTGCTACCTACTCGCGTTTTACTAATTATGCCAAAGATACTACCGGACTACCGGTGAGTAAAGCTACTTTTACTATAAAACCTTCAGCTAAATCGTATGCACGATTGCAACACTATACTAAATTTGGCTTGCACTACGGTAATGCAATGGGGAAGGTGAAGATAAAAGTATATGAAAACGGCAATATTATCAAAACAGATAGCCTTATTTCAGATGGCAAATACCACAACTACAAGCTAAATTTTGCTACTACACCTAAAGAGCTCAAAATAGAATTAGAAGCACGTGTAAGTCCTGATTTTTATGGGGTTACCCTCGATGCCGACACAGGTGTACGCATGGATAATGTGGCGATGCGAGGCGAGGCAGGACGCATCTTTACGCGTATGAATTATGAGAACTACCGACAAATGTCAGTAGACCGTCAGCCCGACCTTTTCATATTCCAATACGGAGGGAATACTATCCCCTATATGAAGACAGACCAGCAGTTAAGAGAATACGTAGAGGGGCTAATATTCAATATGAAATGGGTAAAACGCGCTAACCCTAACGCTATGTTTATGCTGTTAGGCCCTGGTGATATGACCACCTCGCGCAATGGGCAACGACTCACTTATCCTTTCCTACCTAAGCTCAACGACCTGATGAAAGAAGAATGTATGAAGAATGATGTAGCTTACTTTAGTATGTACGAAGCTATGGGTGGTGAAAACTCAATGATTTCTTGGGTAAAACAAGGAATGGCCGCCTCAGATTACGTACATTTTAGTCCAAAAGGTACCAAACTTATATCAGAAGTGTTTTATCAGTGCCTACATAACGACCTTGCCTCAGTGGAATAATTATGACAGATTTTTTTAATAATTTCTTTACCTTTGACCCACAACACCCGCTCACCTTTGTGCGAATAGACTTTTGGATATTCTTCGCTTTGGTGTATGCGGTTTTTGCGCTTATATACAAACGAAGACACTTGCGAAATCTCTTTTTACTGATAGCCAGCTTCTATTTCTATTACAAAGCCAGTGGTTTATTCGTCTTATTATTAGTATTTAGCACTGTCACCGACTTCTATTTAGGGCATTACATCGACCAACATCAAGAGGAACTACGCCGCAAAATAGCGGTAACAATAAGTGTCTGTCTGAACTTATTAGTACTTTCGTATTTTAAATACGCTTATTTCTTCACTGATACCTATAACGTTCTCTTTCAGACTCACCACCAAACATTCAACTATTTAGCTTATTGGGCTAATGGCTTCAATTATAAGGGGTACTTCAGCGTTGACGATATTATACTGCCAGTAGGTATCTCGTTTTATACGTTTCAGACCATCAGTTATACAGTAGATATTTACCGAAAGAAGATAGCTCCACTGAAATCAATGTTGGATTTTGGTTTTTATGTAAGCTTCTTTCCTCAGTTAGTAGCAGGGCCTATAGTGAGAGCCGAAGAGTTTGTGCCACAGATTCTAAAGAAAACAGTTGTTAGCAAAGAAGAGTTTAACAAGGCTATTTTCCTCATTCTGAAAGGGCTTATCAAGAAGATGATTTTTGCTGACTTTATAGCAATGCACTTCCTCGATAAAGTATTTGATGCCCCTGCTATGCACACAGGTTTTATGAACCTATTGGCTCTGATAGGCTATTCGCTACAGATTTACGGCGACTTCTCTGGTTATACTGATATTGCTATAGGGGTGGCTTTGCTCTTAGGCTTTAAGCTGCCTGTGAATTTTAACTCTCCTTACAAAGCGCTCAACTGCGGCGATTTCTGGAAGCGCTGGCACATCTCACTCTCTACGTGGCTAAAAGATTATCTATACATACCTCTAGGGGGCAATCGGAATAGTACCTTGGGTACCTTTGTATTCTCGCTCATCTTCGTAGTGATATTAGTGGTCGCTATTGGCAATCTCACCTTTACCCTCATAACTGGTTCGCTATTAATCATAGGGTCAGTAGTGGCGTTTTTCTACAAACCTTTTGAGCGGTATCTCACTACCAACATCAATATAATGCTGACAATGCTCATCGGGGGGCTATGGCACGGAGCTGCGTGGAAGTTCGCTATTTGGGGTGGACTCAATGGCTTGGGGGTAATTGCCTATAAATATTGGCGCAAAGTAAGTCCGTATGAGAATAGTACCTCTTGGGTGGCAAGAGCTTGGAAGATACTTTTTACCTTTTCGTTTATCACTTTTACCCGTATTTTCTTCCGCAGTAATGATATGGAGGGAGTGAATCAGTGGTTTGCACAAGTAGCCCATAATATGGACTGGGATTCGGTAATGAGCATCATAAGGCACAATAATATACCTCTGGCTATCATCGTTATTGGGTATATCACCCATTGGTTGCCACAACGTTGGAAAGATTATATAGAGTACGTATTTGCCCAAAGTCATTACACAGTGAAAGTAGCTATAACCTTAGTAGTAGTGCTTATCTGTTATCAGGCGTATTCTACCGACATTCAACCGTTTATATATTTCCAGTTTTAAAAACACAATTAATTAGACATTATAAAAAATCAGAATTATGTTGTATATCAAACAATTATTGCAAGAAGGAAAAAGCATACAGGGCGAAATCACCCTTAAAGGGTGGGTACGCACCTTCCGCAGCAACCGTTTTATCGCCCTAAATGACGGCTCGACTATTGAGAATGTGCAAGTAGTGGTCGATTTTGAAAATACAGACCCTGAACTACTAAAGCGCATCACTACCGGAGCCGCTATAGAAGTGAAAGGACAAGTGGTAGAAAGTCAAGGGAAAGGACAAGCAGTAGAGGTACAAGCTACTACTATTAGTATATTAGGCGACAGTAATCCTGAAGAATACCCTATACAGCCTAAAAAACACTCTCTTGAGTTTTTGCGCGAAAATGCCCACCTACGCGTGCGCTCTAATACTTTTAGCGCTGTGATGCGCGTACGCTCTACTCTGGCATATGCTATTCACAAATACTTTCAAGATAACGGCTTTTTCTACGTAAATACGCCCATCATCACCGGTAGCGATGCTGAAGGAGCTGGCGAGATGTTCCGCGTAACGACTTTAGACGCTAAAAATCCACCGCTAACTGAAGATGGAAAGATAGATTACAAAAAAGACTTCTTCGGACGCGAAACTAACCTTACCGTATCAGGACAGTTAGAAGGTGAGACTTTTGCAATGGCTCTTGGTAAGATTTATACTTTTGGACCTACTTTCCGCGCTGAAAACTCTAATACCTCACGCCACTTAGCCGAGTTCTGGATGATAGAGCCTGAAATGGCATTCTTCGACCTTATCGACAATATGAATTTGGCTGAAGACTTTATTAAGTATGTGCTAAAATACACCTTAGAAGTGCGTCGTGATGACCTTGAGTTCCTCAACAAACGTTTCTTAGAAGAAGAAAAAGGCAAACCACAGCAAGAACGCAGCTCTATGTCGCTTATTGAGAAGTTAGAGTTTGTGATAAACAACGACTTTAAACGCGTAAGCTATACTGAGGCTATTGATATACTAAAGAATTGCAACCACAATAAGAAGAAGAAATTCCAATACCTTGTAGACGAATGGGGTATTGACTTGCAAAGCGAACACGAGCGTTATTTGGTAGAAAAACATTTTGAATGCCCTGTGATACTCTATGACTATCCGGCAAACATCAAAGCGTTTTATATGCGCTTAAATGACGATGGTAAGACGGTACGCGCTATGGATATCCTCTTCCCTGGTATTGGCGAAATAGTAGGAGGTTCGCAACGTGAAGAGCGCTATGAGGTACTTAAAAAGAAAATTGCAGATCTGAATATGGACGAAGAAACTCTTTGGTGGTACTTAGACCTCCGCAAGTTTGGTACTGCTGTACACAGTGGTTTTGGATTAGGCTTTGAGCGTTTGGTACTCTTTGCTACCGGTATGACTAATATACGCGATGTAATACCTTACCCACGTACTCCGCAGAGTGCTGAGTTTTAATAGACATTTAAAAGGTAAATAAAAATAGAGGACTATCACAATGATAGTCCTCTATTTTTTATGGTTGAAGCGTAATGGCTTACATAGAGTATTTGTTTACGCGTTCTTTAGCTTTGATAAGGTCTAGACCTAAGTTGTTGATTTTTTGCTGTTTTTTGAGCAATTTGCCTTTGAATTTAGCTTCGTCTTGAGGAGAAAGAGCCCCTTTAGCTTTCTTCATATCGAATTTGTTTTGCTCTTTAGCTAAATCGGTTTTAGCTTTAACTATTTTAGCTTCTACTTTAGCTACTTCGCTATTAGCTTTGCTCAATTGTTGTTTTTTCTTTTGAGCTTCTTTTTCAGCTTTAGCTTTGGCTTTTTCAGCTTTTTCTTGTTCTTTTTTAGCTTTCTTTTCAGCCTTAGCTTTGGCTTTTTCTGCTTTTTCTGCTTCTCTTTTAGCTTTCTTTTCAGCTTTAGCTTTTTCTTTAGCAGCTTTTTCTTCAGCTTTTTTGGCTTTTTCTGCTTCTCTTTTAGCTTTCTTTTCAGCTTTAGCTTTTTCTTTAGCAGCTTTTTCTTCAGCTTTCTTAGCTTCTTTTTCTGCTTTAGCCTTTTCTTTAGCAGCTTTTTCAGCTTCTTTCTTGGCTTTTTCTTCAGCTTTAGCTTTTTCCTTTAGCGCTTTTTCTTCAGCTTTTAGGGCTTTTTCTTGTTCTTTTTGCGCTTGTTGTTGTGCTTTGAGCTGTTCTTTTTCAGCTTTTAGGGCAGCCTCTTGCTGTGCTTGAGTAGCCACATCAGAGCCTAATATAACTGTAGAAGAAACAGTTTCAGTAATTGTACCTACCATAGGTTGTTCTACCTGAGCGGTAGCTAAATGAGCAGCAAAAAGAGCTGCCGCGAATGTGATTGCGTGTAATTTCATTGTTTATTTTTATTTAGTTTTTTCGGGGCAAAGATATGCAAAATAATGATACCCCGTTCTTTTTTATAACAACTTTAACAAAAAAAGTCGCCTACAGGGTATAGGGAAAGTAGGCGACTTTTAGGAGTAATTAAAATATAAATAGTTATGGATTATTGAACATTACCTCTAATGCGCAATCCTTTTACGGGATTGGTTTTAGCGTTAGAAGTTACGGTAATCGTTTTGCTGATTGGGCCTACACGATTGGTATCGTATTTTACTTCAATTTTTCCTTTAGCCCCTGGTGCTACAGGTTGGTTTGTCCAAGAAGGAACAGTACAACCGCAAGAAGAAGCTACGTTAGTGATTACGAGCGGTGCTTTACCAGTGTTAGTAAATTCGAACACACGCACGCCATCAGCACCTTGTTTGATGTTACCATAGTCGATTTCTTCTGCTTTGAATGAAATTTCTGCGTCTTGGGCATAAGCCATTACACCAAAAAATGCTAAAAATAGAAATGTTAAAAACTTTTTCATAGTATAAAAAATTAAATTATAAATTAGTTGTTTTTTACGTTAGCTATAATTACAATAACCGTGCCAAAGTATGATTTGTCAATTTGCCGATTTGCTGATTTGTGGATTATTATAATCGTCTGGCAGCTTGAAATTAAAGAAATAAGCATAGGTTACAGCTGTTGGGACTCCTCTCATTTTACCAGGGATAAAGCAGGGTAGGCTTCTGATAAGAAAGGCAGCTTCTTCTTCTAATATTTTGTGAGCACCTCGCTTCCCTATTATACTGACAGTACCATCAGTATTGATGCGAAAAGCTATAGTCACTTTTCCTTGTATACCCTCAGCAAGGGCTTCAGGAGGATATCTAAAATGTGTATTCACGTGCTTGTCTAGCTGCTCTTTAAAACATTGAAATTGTCTGTCGTCAGGAAGTTCTTTGCAGGCTTCGAACATAGGTTTTTCTTCTATAATAACATAGGGAATATCAACAGGTCTTTCATCGTCTGAAGGAGCGACAATTTCTTGTTGTGCATAGCTATTGGCTACTACTGCTAAACATAGTACTAAAAGGACTTTTGGTAAGAGTTTCATTATCTATCTGTTTTTTGAAAAAAAAGCACAATAAGTATGCCAAAGTTTGAAAGTAGTATATTTTTCTGGTTTTTGACCTATTATTAGACGTTTATACTTCGCTAAATCTTCGCTTATCCTTCGCTCTTCCTATATCGTTTGTATATTGTTTGTATAGGGTAAATGGCTACAGAAAATTTTTCTGTTTGCAAATTCGCTATTTTTTTCGTATGTTTGCGGCTCTAAAGTAATTCCGTTCTGGTGTATTTATTGTAACTCGCACTATAAAAAGCTATCAATTCATTAGTGTTTATGCAAATACGAAGAAAAAAAGAGTTAGTAAATAACAGAATGAGACACAAAAAACTCATTAATAATTAGTAGATTAGGAAAATGAATAGAGAATCAGAGAACAGTAATGCCTATTTTGGTAAATTTGGTGGGCAATATGTACCAGAAGAGGCTATATATGCCCTTAATGAATTGGAAAAAGAGTATGAAAAGGCTAAAAACGACCCCTCTTTTGCAGAAGAGTTAGAAGATTTGCTCAAAAACTATGTAGGAAGACCTTCGCCTTTGTATTATGCTAAGAACCTCAGCGCACATTACGGGCAGGACATCTATCTAAAGCGTGAAGACCTAAACCACACCGGTGCACATAAGATTAACAATGCGCTAGGGCAGGCACTGCTTGCTAAACGAATGGGCAAGAAGAAAATAATGGCTGAAACAGGTGCAGGGCAGCACGGGGTGGCTACTGCTACCGCAGCGGCTCTTTTGGGATTGGAATGTGAGATTTATATGGGGGCAATGGATATGGAGCGCCAAAGGCTAAATGTATTTAGAATGGAGCTCTTGGGGGCGAAAGTAGTAGCTATCACTGATGGACTACAGACGCTAAAAGAAGCGACTTCTGCTGCGATACAGTCGTGGGTAGCTAATATAGAGACGGTATTCTACGTAATAGGTTCGGCAGTGGGGCCTCACCCCTACCCTACCATAGTACGCGATTTTCAGCAAGTGATAGGCAACGAAACTCGAGCGCAGCTCGCCGCTTTAGGCAAACACGCTGACCATATAATAGCCTGTGTAGGAGGGGGTAGTAATGCTATAGGTATTTTCACTGCCTTTTTGTCTGACCCTAGCACACGTCTGTATGGTACTGAAGCAGGCGGTGAAGGCATTGACACTGATAAGCACGCCGCTACTCTTACTTTGGGGAAAGAAGGTATCATACACGGAATGAAAACCTATGTACTGCAAGATGAGAATGGAGAGATAAGTCCGGTGCACTCTATTTCGGCGGGGCTTGACTACCCAGGTGTAGGGCCTGAACACGCTCATCTGTTTGAAAGCGGGCGAGTTACCTACGCAGCTATCACTGATGAGGAAGCGATGATGGCTCTGTTATTCACCACTCGCAAAGAGGGTATTATACCAGCTATAGAAAGTGCGCACGCCTTAGCCTACTTAGAAAAACTATGTCCGACACTCAAACAAAGAGAAACGATAGTAGTAAATGTATCGGGTAGAGGCGATAAAGATATGCATACTGTTTTTTCAATACTTAAAGGAGAAAAGTACGACTAAGCCTATATCTTAAATCTTTAGTAAAGGAGTTTTTGCTTTAACGAGGCAAAGACTCCTTTACCTTTTCTTTTAAAAGATAAGGTCTTAGTACTGACGTCCAGAGTTTGTAGCCTTCGGCATTCATATGTAGGTTGTCTTCTTTATAAATATTGGTGCGCAAAGTGCCTGCCTCGTCATACATTACGTGGGTAATATCAAGGTAAGTGTAGCCTTGTAGAGGTGCATTTTGCTGTAGGAGGGCATTGACAAGTTGCTGGTCTTTGAGTTCGTGTGCCTTAGCTGGCGAAGGTTTTAACGACACTACCCACAAAATAGCTGTAGGGTATTCCTCTTTTAGGCGAGCTATGAATATTCTGAACAAATCGAAGCACTTTACTGCATTTACCCCCTCTTTATGCGTACCCAAATCGTTTTCTACATATAGCACAATTTGCTTAGGTTGATAGCCCTGCGCTATCACAGGGTAATTATAGAGCATATCGCGCAAAGTCGCCCCTCCGTACGAGCGGCGTATAATCTTTAAAGGAGCAAAATCCTGCTCGATTGTGTCCCACATATTAATAGTTGAACTGCCCAGAAAAAGCACATCGCAACTGAGGTCTTTCATACGTTTGTTTTGCTTCTGGTAGTAATCAATATCGCGCTGGTAACGCTTCACCCACTCCGCCTCATCGGTTTGCTCGAATGGGATAACTGTCTTGATCGTAATAGTAGGGGTTTCTGTTCCTTGAGTATTTTTATACTGCTGCCCTCTCGCCGTAAAACAACAAGCTAATAAATTCATTATTAATGTAATGTATTTTTTCATTTCTATTTTCTTAAAACTCTAATTCTGTTTGGGTGCCGTTGTTATCGTTTTCAAGAGTAGAAACAATTTCTTCATCACCTAAATCTTCTACTGTTTCCTCTTCTTGAAGTTCTTCATAAGGGAGAGATTCAAGAGTATTGATGGTTTTCACCTTGTCGGTAGTGAGTTGATTGCCCAATGCCTTAATACCTTTTACGCTGATAAACTCTTCTAAATTGACCGTAAGGTTCTCTTTCTCCTTGCCTTTTTCTTTAGTGAATACTACCTCAGCCATAGGTCGCCAGTCGGCAGAGACAAAGAGCAATTGCGATTTAGGATGCTCAGTAATGACTAACTCTTCGCGATTTTCGTTCTCTACCACAAAGCGTTTTACAAATACACGTTCCTTCTCACCATCGTAGTAAATCACCGAAATAGGTTTCTCGGGCACCCACTTCTCCATTACCAAGATGTTATTATCAAAATGCAAACTCAATTCGGGTATAATGGTTTTTACCAATCCCTCTTTGGTGATAAGCAACATACGATCATCACCTTTGAAAGCACCAAGTAACTTGCCTCTCTCTTCGGTATTGAGACGCCTTACAATATCGTCAAACCATATCTTGCGAGGTTTTAGGGTTGATACGCCTTTCTCTTTTAGCTCAATGCGCTTAATAGCGTATTTGCTAACAAGATTACCTTTCACTCCACGCCCTTTGATGAGGGTGTCCGCAAAATCTATATCCCAACGCAGTTTTCGCAAAGTACCTAACTGACGTAAATTAACGGTTACTACTTCGGCTTCGCCATTAGGATTAGCCGTAAAATAGAGCACTCTACTCTCTTTGTGCTGGGGTATCAATTCGTATTTTTTATCGCGGGTAATACCCGTTACATTAAAGCGTTTGATATACGAGAAGCCGGTTTGTCCGTCTTTGTATATCATATTGTAGATGGTGCGCTTGTCGTCTTTCTTAAACACTGCTACGTGTATGATATTCTTCTCTATATACTGTTTTTCAGCTACTTTGGTAACGTACATCGCCCCGCTTTCGGTAAAGACTATCACATCGTCTATCTCACTGCAATCGCCTACGTACTCGTCTTTGCGCAAGCCTGTACCCACAAATCCTTCTGCACGATTGACATACAATTTAGTGTTGCGCACCACTACTTTAGTCGCCTCGATAGTGTCGAATACACGTATCTCAGTCTTGCGTTCGCGCCCTTTGCTATAGGTCTTCTTAAGTCGCTCGAAATGTGCAATAGCATAATCAACTAAGTGCGCTAAATGGTTCTTCACCTCCTCGATATCGGCTTCTATTTTTAGCATTTGCTCTTCAGCGCGATAGGTATCGAAGTTAGTGATACGAATCATCGGTATTTGGGTAAGGCGTTCTAAATCGTCATCAGTAATTTCGCGTAGCAAATCCTTTTTGAAAGGCTCAAAACGGTCATAGAGGTATTGGTACAAAAGCTCTTTGTTTTTGTACTTTTTATCTTTGAAGTTGATATACATCTCTTCTCTGATGAATATCTTTTCTAAAGAGGCTTTATGCCATTGCAAATGCAACTCCTCTAAGGTGATTTCTAACTCTTGTTTGAGTATACTGACAGTGCGGTCGGTACTACGGCGTAACACCTCAGATACCGTTAAGAAATGCGGCTTATTGTCCTCAATCACACAGGTGATGGGCGAAATAGCCGTCTCGCAAGCGGTGAAAGCGTAGAGGGCATCGATGGTTTTATCAGGCGAAGAGCCATTGGGCAAATGCACTAATATCTCTACATCGGCTGCTGTATTATCATCTACTTTTTTTATTTTGATATTACCCTTATCGTTGGCTTTCAGTATCGAGTCGATGAGGGTTTTGGTGGTAGTGGTAAAAGGTATTTCGGTGATAACAAGGGTGCTTTTGTCTAACTGCGAAATTTTGGCACGCACTCTTAGACGTCCGCCTCTTGCCCCATCATTATAACCGCTTACGTCCATAATACCCGCAGTAGGGAAGTCGGGGTAGAGCTCAAAAGGTTTGCCTTGCAAATAAGCGATAGAAGCATCGATAAGCTCAATAAAGTTATGGGGCAGTATCTTGGTAGAAAGCCCAACGGCTATCCCCTCAGTACCTTGTGCGAGTAATAGAGGAAACTTCACCGGCAGGCTGATAGGTTCTCTCTTGCGTCCGTCATAGCTTGATTGCCATTCGGTTACTTTAGGGCTAAACACCACATCGAGAGCAAATTTAGAAAGTCGTGCTTCTATATAACGGGGCGCTGCAGCATCAGCCCCTGTTAGGGTGTTGCCCCAGTTACCTTGGGTATCGATAAGCAGGTCTTTCTGACCGATTTGCACTATCGCATCGCTTATACTCGCATCGCCGTGGGGGTGGTATTGCATAGTATTACCCACTACGTTGGCCACCTTATTGTAGCGACCGTCGTCCAACTCTTTGAGGGAGTGCATAATACGACGCTGTACGGGTTTGAAACCATCTTCGATAGCAGGCACCGCTCGCTCTAAGATTACGTAAGAAGCGTAATCTAAGAACCAGTCTTGGTACATACCGGTTATTTTGATGATGCTGTCATTAGGATGCGCAGCACTGGTTTGAAGCTCATTTTCTTCCATTTTGCTCTTTTATCTAATATCGAGGTATTTATGCATTTGCAGCGAGGCACGCCACTGTGGGTGCGTCATTACATAATCTACTATTTTTGGGATTACTATTGCTGATTTGCTCCACTCTGGCTGTAGGTATAGCAGACAATCAGGTGATACTTGGGCTGCCATCTCTTCAGCAAAAAGAAAATCATTGTTGTTATAGATGACCATTTTTAGTTCACTTGCCTGCTGTAGTACCCCGCCTACTGGTCGCTTTATTTTTTTAGGTGATAGACATATCCAATCCCACGTGCCTGAGAGAGGATGAGCCCCCGAAGTCTCTATATGAGTACGCGCCCCTCCTTCTCTGAGCAGAGCGGTGAGTTTATCGAGGTTCCACATCAAAGGTTCGCCCCCTGTGATGATGATAAGGCGAGAATGTTTTAGCGCCTCGGCTGCTATATCCTCGACCGGCACTATAGGGTGTGCCTCGGCTGCCCAGCTCTCTTTTACATCGCACCAATGGCAACCAACATCGCAGCCGCCTAACCTAATAAAGTAAGCGGCTGAACCCTTATAATACCCCTCACCTTGTAAGGAGTAAAAAGCCTCCATAAGGGGGAGCGCCTCCCCCCTATGCAAGGCTGTTAACTTATATTCGTCTAACATTTAATCTGCTTCTATTCGTAATTTGCTACGTCTAATATCCACGGGTCGGGTATCTCGGTATTCTGGCGAATTTCTTCTACTTTCTTCATCGCATCTTCGTATTTATCAAAACGATCTACGTAGATAAAGTTAAGCACTTGGTCACGGTTGTAATACACCCTAGCATCGTAGCCAAAGTTTTTCATCTCTTCTACTCGCTTATTTACGTTATTGATATTGAGGAACACCCCTACTATTACGTAATATCCTTTTTCGGTATCTTTAGCCGTTAGCTTGGTAACCCTTGTGCTGCGATATAGCTGGGTGATTTCTTTAGGGTTATTTTCAATCTCTAAGGCAGTAAGGAACAAGAAGTACCTATCGCGGCTGCGAGTATAGTTGAGGTCAAGCGAGGTGGCGTTATTAGGAATAAGATAACGATTGTCATTCTTAATATCCATACGGAAAAGGTCGAAGCCAAGCGTATTGAGGCTGGCAGGCTTACGCTGCGTTACCAAATCGTCATTGACATTGATACTACTGTTGAAGAAGTTCTGAGGCGGACGTACTTTGCTCTCTAACGAGGTAGTTTTGCCACTTTCGGGCACTGTAATCGACACATTGTCGCCCATCATATTAAGGTCGCCCTCAAGGGTTACCCCCATAATACGGGTTTTAAAGTCATCTTCTTCAGGAGTTTTAAATCCTTTGAAGCTAAAGGTCTTAGACTCTTCGTTAGTAATAGCAGAAAAACCATCGTAAGTAATGATTTTCTTGACATTGCTATCAGGATTTTCGTATACTATCACCAATGCCCAGCCCGCAGCTGACCCTCCTTCTATCTGCCCAAGAGCAGCGCGCACGTTTGCCACAGTATAGTCGCCAACTACTTTGGTAGCAGGGGCGAGCAACGAGGTAACATTAGCGTAATAGACATAAGGAGCTGCATTTTTTAGCTTTTCATCATTGATACCATCGTAGATAAGTTCGCCCGATATAGGCACATAGGCATTGATATCAGGGGTTTTAAACAATACGCTACTTGCCTCTTCGCGGTTTTTGTCTACCGGTATATTCTTAGTACCGCGCAACACCCCGCTATTATACGGGTAGGTAGCTGCCCAATAAAGTCCGGCGTAGGCTACCTTGCCCCCCGTACCGTCATAGCTGAAATGAGCCGTACTTGACGCAAAAGTATTGGGGTCGTTATCAATATCAATATACTGCATATCAAACTCGTCATTGAGTTTGGCTTTAGGCGAACGGTCGTTATAAGGGTCGTTAGGGCTTGCGCCTTTTTCTTTGCGGTTTATCACGTTATTGCCTATTATCTTGATATCCCCCTTGATGAAAGTTTCGTACCTGATTTTGAAATCGGTAGTCTGCGCTTGAGTTGGTGCTAAAAGCCCTAAAAGGACTGCTACGGTGATGAGATATTTCATTGATTCAGAATTTGTTTGGCTATTCTAAGCGCTTCAGTACCTTGCTGTAGGGTAACCGTAGGTGTGGTGTTATTACGGATAGCATCAGCAAAAGATTCGAGTTCATCTAAAATAGCGTTGTTATTGTGAATTTCAGGATATTCAAAGTAGATTTGCTTTCTTTCTCCCTCCGCATTTTGCAATATCATATCGAAGTCGCCTGCTACTTCAGGGGCTTCTTTCATCTTCACCACTTCCACTTTCTTTTCTAAGAAATCTACTGATATATAAGCGTTTCGCTGAAAAAATCGGCTTTTTCGCATATTCTTCATTGAGATACGGCTAGCAGTAAGATTGGCTACGCAACCGTTTTCAAACTCTATACGGGCATTGGTAATATCGGGCGAATGGCTTATCACCATAGCACTGCTGGCTGATATGTGTTTCACCTTTGATTTTACCACGCTCAGTATGACATCTATATCGTGTATCATCAGGTCGAGCACTACAGGCACATCAGTACCGCGAGGGTTGAACTCAGCTAAGCGGTGCGCCTCTATAAACATAGGCTCTTGTATCTGGTCGCGTACGGCAGTAAAGGCAGGGTTGAAGCGCTCTACGTGTCCCACTTGTCCTTTTACTTGATGGGCTTCGGCTAAGGCGATGATTTGTTCAGCCTCCTCGACTGTAGTAGCGATAGGCTTTTCGATAAAAAGGTGCTTACCGGCTTTGATGATTTTTTCGGCACAAGCGAAGTGGTTGAGCGTGGGGGTTACCACATCGACCATATCGCAAGCAGCGATGAGGGCTTCGACACTATCAAAACGATGATAGCCAAACTCTTGGCTTACCTTTTGAGCGTTAGCCTCATCGGGGTCGTAAAAACCTACTAACTCGTACTTATCGGATTGGTTTAGCAATCGCAAATGTATTTTCCCTAGATGCCCTGCGCCGAGCACCCCTGCTTTTAGTTTTTCCATTTTTAGTATCCTATTTTAGCGCGTACCCTACGGAGGGTTTCGTCGGCTACTTTATGGGCTTTGGCAGCACCTTCCTTTAGGATAGCGTCCAATTCGTCTAAATGTGCCATAAAGTAAGCATAACGCTCGCGAGGGGTAGCAAATTGTTCTAATATCAGTTCGTAAAGAGCCTGTTTGGCCTGACCATAGCCGTAGCCTCCTGCACGATAGAGAGCTTCTATCTGCTGCACTTGGTCGTCAGTAGCCAATAGGCGGTATAGTTTCATCACATTGCAGGTGGTAGGGTCTTTAGGGTCTTCTAAAGGCGTACTATCGGTTTGTATAGACATCACCTGCTTTCTGAGTTGTTTTTCGGGTAAAAAGATATTGATAAAATTATGACGCGATTTGCTCATCTTCTCGCCATCAGTACCAGGGATAATCATTATGCGCTCTTCAATCTTAGCCTGCGGTAGCACGAATGTTTCGCCCATCTGGTGATTGAAACGCGAAGCCACATCGCGGGTGATTTCGAGGTGCTGTAATTGGTCTTTGCCCACAGGTACGACCTCAGCATCGTAGAGCAATATGTCGGCTGCCATCAGCATAGGGTAGGTGAAAAGACCGGCATTCACGTCTTGCAGATAGTCCATTTTGTCTTTGAATGAATGGGCAAGCGTGAGGCGCTGATAGGGGAAAAAGCAACTTAAATACCACGAAAGTTCTGCCGTTTGAGGCACATCGCTCTGGCGGTAGAAAGTCACCTTATTGGTATCGAGACCGAAAGCTAACCACGTAGCTGCTACGCTATAAGTATTGGCGCGCAACTCCTCGCCATTCTTTATTTGAGTGAGCGAGTGCATATCGGCTATAAAGAGAAAAGATTCGTTAGCGGGGTCGGCAGCCATTTGCACTGCCGGACGTATAGCCCCGAGTATATTGCCCAAATGGGGGGTACCTGTACTTTGAATACCTGTAAGTATACGAGCCATTTTAATTTGTCGATTTGTCGATTAGCCAATTTGTCAGTTTGCAGATTGACTAATAGGTTTAATTGGCGGCAAATATACAAAATTATTTTGAATTATGAATTATGTAGGCAAAACACACGAGATTATTTGAGTAAGAACTGGGCGAGGGTAGCATATTTTTCTGGTGGGAGAAGGATTATTAGTCGTTTACACTTCGGTTATTGTTCGGTTATTGTTCGGTGTTCCTGTATTGTTCTTATATGGTTTGTATAGGGTAGGTGGCTACAGAAAAATTTTCTGGGAAGGCTGGGAGGATTGAGAGGGCTGGGAGGATTGAGAGGGCTGGGAGGGCTGAGAGGAATGGGGGTGCGGAAATAATTAATAAGTTTTTCTTTGGACTTTAACATATTTTTTGTACTTTTGCCGCCGTCTCATAAGGGGTGCTGTAATAGGCTGAGATTATACCCATAGAACTTGAGCAGGTAATGCCGTTCAAGGAATGAAACTAAGCGTAAGGCTTGTTTTTGCTTTTGGGTAGCAGGAACAAGTCGTTTTTTATTTAATAACCACACCAAATAATTGCCTCTTTTATTTGTGAAAAAACCATTTTATTCCACAATGAAAAATGTACTTATGTACACCGCGCTATGCTTGTCGTCAGCAGCAGTGGCGCAACAACCAGTTGACTCGGTTATGGACTCTATCCGTGAGCCTATACTGTTGGACGAAGTATTAGTGTCGGCAGTTAGGGCTAACCAAAAACTCCCTATCACTTTTTCTAATCTCTCAAAAAAAGAGATTAAAGCTAAAAACTTTGGGCAACAACTGCCTTTGCTGCTTAACCATCTGCCTAATGTGGTGAGCTATTCTGATGACGGGGTAGGATTTGGTTCTTCTTATATATATGTGCGTGGTTCGGATATATACCGTACTAACGTAACTATCAACGGAGTGCCGCTAAACGATTCGGAGTCGGGCGGGGTGTTCTTTTACAATCTGTCGGACTTGGCTTCGTCTGCTGAAAACATACAGTTACAGCGCGGGGTAGGTACCTCGTCTAACGGAGCTGGCGCCTTTGGAGCGAGTTTGAATGTGCTAACCGAGGCTATTCAGCCTACAGCAAGTGCCGAAATAGCTAATTTCTACGGCAGTTACAACACTCATAAGCACTCGCTTAAATTTTCAACCGGTAAGATTAATGACCGTTTTGAGCTTAGTGGTCGCTTTTCGGTTATTAAAAGTGACGGCTACAGAGATAGAGGATGGTCTAATCTCAAATCTTACTTTTTACAAGGGGCATACGCTTATGGGGGTACGCTTATCAAAGCTATTTTGTTAGGGGGAAAACAGCACGCCTATCTAACCTATTTAGGACTTGACAAAGCAACCTTGGCTAACGATAGACGCTATAATCCTGCAGGAGAATACACTGATACTGCGGGCAACAAGCGTTTCTACGACAATGAAAGCGACAACTATCAGCAAGACCTTGCTCAACTACATTGGTCGCAACAGTGGAATGAGTTTTGGCGTACGCAAATCGCTTTTCACTATACCAAAGGAAAGGGCTATTGGGAAAACTATGAAAAAGGTGCTTATTCTTGGATAGGGCTTCCTTCATTGGGTAATAATCCTGACGGGGAAGAAAAACAAGCTTACTATATTCACCAACAAGGACTTAATAATGATTTTTGGGGAACGACCTTTTCAGCTAATTATAAAAAGGATAATATAGATTTGTTAGTAGGAGGAGCTTTAAACCGCTATCAAGGGGCTCATATTAAAGATTTATTATGGGCTGAAAAAGCTTATACTTCATACAAAAACAATTATAGTTATGAGGGGCTTAACACCAAAGAAGAAGCATCAGGCTTTGCTAAACTGACCTATACTCTAAACTCAAAATGGAGTTTATTTGCTGATATGCAATTGCGCTATGTAAATTATGAGGCTGAAAAATATAAAGTAAACGAAGCTCTTTACAATTTCAACCCTAAAATGGGAGTTAGCTTTAACCTCAATCCAAACAATAGCTTTTATCTATCGTATGCACGTGCTACTAAAGAACCTAATCGTTCTGACTATAAAGATTATGCTAAGGAACTAAAAAAGAATGCTTTAGCTAAAAAACCTGTAGCTGAAAAACTAAATGATTTTGAATTAGGATGGCGTTATCAGAGTGATAAGGTAGTTTTGAACATTAATGGTTATTATATGGGATACCAAGACCAGCTTATACCTACTGGTAAACTAAATGAAACAGGTTACCCTATCCGTGAAAATGTAGGAAGTAGCTACCGTTCAGGTATTGAGGCTGATGCGACTGTACACCTTTCTACCAAATGGGTATGGCAACCTAATGTAGCTTTCAGTAAGAACATTACTAAAGACTACAAAACAGAGAAGAAAAAAGTTATTACCTATTGGGGCGATACTCAAATTTCATA
The DNA here is from genome assembly GCF_003054025.1 of Capnocytophaga leadbetteri. Taxonomy (GTDB): domain Bacteria; phylum Bacteroidota; class Bacteroidia; order Flavobacteriales; family Flavobacteriaceae; genus Capnocytophaga; species Capnocytophaga leadbetteri. The sequence continues at coordinate 408,910 of NZ_QBKG01000001.1, read as the reverse complement.
CTCACCAAGTGCTGTAATAGGTAATACTATTAGCTTCTTGCCTATTAAGAATTTTCAAGCAAGTCTTATTTCTAAATACGTAGGTAGCCAATATATTGATAACACACAGCGTGAAGAAGCTAAATTAGATGCTTATTTTGTAAACAACCTAAGTTTGCAATACGAATGGAAACCTAAACATACCTTTAAATCTGTTTTATTTTCAGTAATAGGAAACAATATCTTAAATGCTAAATACATACCTTATGGTAGTAATAAGTATGGAGAATCTTATATACCTGCTGCAGAAGCTCACTATTTAGCAGGTATAACCCTTTCGTTCTAAGAGCGAAGTACCCAAAATTTAGGCATAAAAAAAGCTACCAATAATTGGTAGCTTTTTTATGCCTTACTATATACTTTTATTGTTTAAACCTTTTAAACAAGGTCATTTCTTTCTCGCTGCTGCCTTTCTCTAATATTTCTTTCCGGAAACGAGTGGCTACTTCGGGGTTAAAAATACCAGCTGCTTCGAATATACCAAAAGCTTCTTTTTCTAATACTTCTGCCCATTTGTAGCTGTAATAACCTGCGGCATAGCCTCCGCTGAAGATATGTGAAAAGCCTGTAGATATACAAATCTCTTCAATAGGTGGGAACATCTGTGGTAGTGATAGAGAGTGCTCAAAGCCCTTGGTGCTTCGTATTTCATCGGCATACTTGACACTGTGCCAAGCCATATCGAGAATACCAAAAACCAACTGACGCACCGTTAGGAGTCCCTCCATAAACTTTTGCGCTTTTTTTATGCGGTGTACCCACTCCATAGGTAGAGGTTCGCCCGTTTGGTAATGCGTTGCAAATAGTCGCAGAGTTTCCTCTTCATAACACCAATTTTCCATCAACTGGCTGGGTAGTTCGACAAAGTCGCGAGCTACATTAGTACCACTTAGGCTGGGATAGGTTACGTGCGAGAGCATTCCGTGAAGCGCGTGTCCGAACTCGTGGAAGAGAGTCGTAAGCTCATTAAATGTGAGCAGAGAGGGCTCTGTAGCCGTTGGACGGGTAAAGTTGCAGACTATTGATATATGAGGGCGCGAATCGTTGCCTTGTAGGTCGATATATTGGTCTTTGAAAGTGGTCATCCAAGCACCATTGCGTTTGCCTGCACGAGGGAAAAAATCAGTGTAGAGCAATGCTACATAATTGCCCTCGGCATCAGTTACCTTATAAGTTTGTACCTCTTGGTGATACTTCTCGACCTCATCAGTAAGCGCAAAGTGCAGTCCGTATAGCTTATTAGCGACTGCGAACATCCCTTGTACCGCTTTATCGAGAGCCAAATAGGGTTTTAACTGCTGGTCATCTATCTGATATTCCTCTTGTTTGAGCTTTTCGGCATAATAAGGAAAGTCCCATTGCTGAAAATCATCTATTTTAGAGAATATACGCAGTGTTTTTAGTTCTTGTTTGGCTAAAGGCAAGGCTTGCTCTAACAGCGATTGTAGAAAGTCGTTTACCTGCTGAGGGCTTTCTGCCATACGGTCTTCAAGCACAAAGGTAGCGTAATTCTCATACCCTAATAAGCGCGCCCGCTCACGGCGTAGCAAACTGATTTGCCATACTATTTCCTCATTATTATACTCATTGTCATTAGCGCCTCTTTTGTGATAAGCTATGAAGAGTTTCCGGCGCAATTCTCGGTTATCAGCATACTTCATCACAGCAGTATAGAGCGGAAAGTCAAGGGTAAAAACCCAGCCCTCTAACTTGCGTTTTGCTGCTTCAGCAGTTGCCATTTGAAGAGCATAATCGGGTAGCCCCGTTACCTCTATAGGGTTAGTGATATGTATGAAAAAAAGCTGGTTTTCAGCCAATAAGTTCTCTGAAAATTTTAGCTTAAGCGCTGCTAAATCTCTGTCTATTTCGCGCAGGCGAATTTTGCGTTGGCGTAGGTGCACCCCATTGCGCATAAAGTTATGATACATTTTCTCTACCAAGGTACATTGCTCGGCTGTTAGAGATAGTTTCTCCCGTTTTCTGTATATAGCTTTTATCCGTTTAAAGAGTACAGCGTTAAGCCTCACATCATTAGTGTATTCACTAAGCAGAGGCGAGATAAGTTGTGCTTGTGCTTGTAGTTCAGGAGTAGTAGCGGCACTGTTCAAATTAAAGAACATAGAGGTAAGCCGCTCTAAGCGCAAGTCATTATAAGCTAAAGGAAGTATAGTATTTTCAAAAGTGGCAGGTTTGTAGTTTTTGCTGATTTTTTGTATTTCTGCTAAACTATCATTAATAGCGGTCTGAATAGCTGGCAGATAATCAAAGGCTGTAAATTGCGAAAAAGGAGCAGCCTCGTAAGGAGTATGAAACATAATAAAGTGATTAATATCTTAAGGCTACCCAATCTCTTAGGTAGCCTTCATCTAAATTCATAATTAAAAAATTAATAAAAAACTACTTACTGTCTTGCATAGCAAATACCGATTGTAGCAGAGGAGTAGTACGAGCCGCTACATTGGTGCGTATTTCCTTCTCTTTATCGCCTATTTTAGTGAAAAGCCCATTGATGGCTTGGGTAGTAACATACTGAGTGAGATTTGCCTCTATCGGTTTTACTAAAGGTATTTGGTTGTACTTGCTGATAATGTTCTCCCACACCTTATCAGCACCTACTTTGCTAAGCGACTCTTGTATTTTTGGTGAAAAAGCACTTACCAAAGCCGAAGAAGTAGAGTTCTTCAGATAAGTAGTAGCAGCCGTATTATCACCTTTTAGAATGTTCATAGCATCGGAAAAGGTCATATTTTGTATAGCTGAAAGAAAGATAGGTTTTGCTTGACTTACTGCATTCTCTGCTGCTTCGTTTAGCACTTTTAGCCCTTGGTCGGCTAATGAGCCGAGCCCTATAGAGCGCAAGGTTTTATCTACTTTTTGTAGTTCTTCGGGCAATAAGATACGCACTGCTTGGTCTTTGAAATAGCCACCATCTTTGCTCAAGGCATCTACACCTGCACTCACGCCTAATTCTAACGCTTGCTTAAGTCCGCCAGCTACATTAAGGCTACCACTTTGCGCCGTTTGGCTAAGCACCTGCTGTAACTCATTACAGCTGTTTAAGGTAAGGCTACCTACAGCCAATATACCTAATAAAAGAGTTTTCTTCATATATATTATTTTATTAATTCCTGTTTTAATATTCTGATACTTTTGGTTTTGCTTTGCAAGCATCGTATATAGCATAAGTTGCTGCATATAAGAAAGGTACGGTAAAGAATAACCCCACACAGCACGCTAATACCCCCAACACAGCAATGAGAAACCCTACTAATAGCACTCCCAAAACCGTACCAAAAGAGGCTATGACACGCTCATAACTACCTTTTAGTGCATCAGTAACTGACTGATTTTCAAAGATGATAATCGGGAGGCCTAAGCAAAACACTATATTTATAAAAAAAGAAAGAAGACTGTCTAAGAGCGGTATACCTACTACGTTCATCAGTATTGATATCCCTCCATTAACTACCCCTAATATCAGGGTGCAAAGCATTATACGCCCTGTGTAAGGAGAATTATAGTGCATAAATAAATTAGCAAAATCTGACTGACCTCCTTTTGCAATCGCATCTAAGTTCTGGTAAAAACCAGCTGATAAAGGCGCCACTAACACCCCTACTACTAATGACATAAGAGAGATTTTAGCAAGCATAAGGGGCGAAGACATCAATTCTGCTACATAGAAAGGATTATCTTTTGCATTAATAAGCATCTCATCATAATGAAAAGACATCAGCAAAGGTATACCTATAAACATCAGTAACATAATTACTACCGTAAGCAGCAACATGCCTATAGTGTGTACAAGCAGGGCTTTCTTATAGAGTTGTCCTGCAAAATCGAAAACGTTTGAGAATGACATATTTTAATGTTTTTTAATGGGTTACACTATTAGTATAAAGGCTGTAAATCACTGCGTATAGCATTGGGAAGGTAACTACAATACCTATGCCAAACACAAAAGCCCCTAAAAGACTGACAAGCCCTCCTAAGATTAAGGCGAGCATCACTGTAAAAATGACAGGTACCGTGCGCTTATAGCTATTACCCATAGCCCTGAGCAGCGGTTGGTCTTCAAAAATGATGATAGGCAAAGTAAGCACAAACACAATCGACATTACCGTAACGGTAGCCAAAGCAAATGCCGGAAGCCCTAAAGCGCCTATCCCTACAAAAGCAACACTCTTCAGCGCCGTAAGCAGCAACACATAACTAAGTATCCTGCCGGTGTAGGTAGAGCGATAGAAGCTAAACAGCTGCCCTATGGTAGCTGCCTCATTGCGCTGCACTGACCTGTAATTCTTGTACATACCGGTAGTAAAAGGCGTTACAATACCATCTACCAACAGCAGAAAAAGCGATAATTTGATAGCAAAACCGCCATTGTTTACAAGAGCAGCTATCTTTTCAGGCTGTTTTGACAGTTGTGCGACTTCCTCTAAAGGCATTCCGAAAATAACAGGAGCTAAAAACCAATACAGCCCCAAAAGTGCCCCAAAAAGGAGCAAACAGCCTAACAGATGTGTTAAAAAAGTAGTCTTAAACAACTGAAATGAAAGACTTAATACGTTTGATAGTTTCATTAGTAAGTTTTAAAATGATTGGGTCAGCACAAAGTTACGCCTGATAAGCTCTTCGTCCATTCCATATACATAGTGTTCTTTGTGATACTTCAGCAGGTAAATATACTTCACATACCTACGCACTTTGCTGTAAAACAGCGAGGTAGGGTCTAACTCACCCGTAATATATAGTGCCACCTGCTCAGTATCAATCTCCAATTGTTCTATTGAGAAAAGTATGTAGTATAAGAAATCTTCAATCGTTTCATAACTAAATCGATTGAAGTAATGCAACCGCCTACCCTTGAAAGTTACAAAGTAAAACGACCCCACTTCGGCATAAATATACATCATCTCATAATCGTGCGAGGCGTAGTGCTTTAGAAACATCTTCAGTAGCGAGGTTGCAAAATGCTGATAGTCGAAGCGCCCATAATACGACAGCAAAGCGTTATTAACCATTGCATTAGGCAGATAAGCATTAACCGTTTCTATCGAAGGGATTTTGTCTATCTCTACCGCACGCGCTGGCACATCGGTTACATCTATGCTGTACTTCAGATACTCTATCATCTCCTCTTTTCTGCCACAGAGCGGCTGCGGAATCAGGGCAAAGTTAGGCGAGTTATGCAGTACCCTTATATTATCGAAGTCCTGCCGCAAATCAGTCTCGCCCTCTATTACCTCGTGTATCTGTCGCTCTATTTCTTGAGGTGTTTTGTAGCTGAAGTTCATTGGGAAATTGTAAATAGCCTCTACATAATTCAGCACCGGATTAAAGACACAAAAAGAAAGTCCATCCAAGTTTATTTGAATGGACAATTCCTTAAAGTAGCTGTTTAATTCATTATTGTTTTGCAATTTTTGCGTCATAAGAAGTTGGCCAGTTACCATTAACAGTGATTTCTTCGAGAGAGCCGACTTTTATATTTTCGCCTTTCACATCATCTACTGAGTTTTTCACTACTTCTTTGTCTACTAAGTCCTTGTCAAGCCCTTTTAGGACATCTCTTTTAGATACGTACACTTCAAAAACAGAAGACACAACGTTGTTTTTGTCTTTTATTTCACCTGTTTTCATAGTGAATAAAAGAGGTGCTTCGTCTTTAGTAAACTTAGGTACGTAGCGCAAAGTTTTGTAGCGATCAGAATCTTTAAACAAAGAGTCTTTCACTTTCACATAGCCCAAAGTATCGATGCGAACCCCTTGGCGCATTACCTCGATATTGAACGTCTTATCAAAAGCTGTCCAACTGGTATCGCGTTGCGAAGTAATAGTAAACTGAGCGTTTTCAATAAAGTTAGTTAGCTGGTCGAAATTGTCGGCGTACTTACCGTTGATGCGTAGGTAAGCGTCTTGTGCCGCACGAATATCTTTCAGCTTTTTAATCACCTCAGTATAACGCTCGGTTTTTACTTTGTTAAACTCAATAGGTCCTGTAACTGACCTATAAATTAGGTAGCAAAATACTAAACCTAATGCCCAAAATGCAATAGTTACAATTTTTTTCATCGTTTTAATACTATAATTAATAATACATCTTTTTGACTGGTATTGCGCAAAACTACAATCTTTTTTTCAAACTAAAAAATTATTTTAACTTTTTTTTATAACTTTGCTCTCGAAACTCTATTTTCCTATGACCGAAAACACCTTTTTTCAAGCCCTTTTGCAAGCGTTTTCGCACACGCCAACACCCTCGCAACACACTGCCTTACAGCTTTTTAGCTCATACTTATTCGACCCTAAGGCCGCCGAAAAACTCTTCCTGCTGAAAGGTTTTGCCGGTACCGGAAAAACTTCTATTACTAACGCCCTCATCGCCGCTTTGCCACTCATTTCGCACCATTCTGTGCTGCTCGCTCCCACTGGTAGAGCTGCCAAAGTGATGACCTTCTTCACCCGTCAACCGGCTTTTACCATTCACAAGTACATCTATTACCACCGCGCCGAAGGGAGCGAACTGGCTTTTACCCTCCGCCCTAATAAGGCACAGCGCACGCTCTTTATCGTCGATGAGGCTTCTATGATTGCCGATAATGACGGAGCATTCGGCAGTCGCTCGCTATTAGACGACCTGATGCGCTTCGTCTATTCAGGCACCGACTGCAAGCTGCTGCTTATAGGCGATGCCGCCCAGCTGCCCCCTGTACACACCCACGGTAGTCCTGCCCTCAATATAGCCCACTTAGAATACCAATACCAAAAGGAAGTGGTCAGCACACAGCTAACCGATGTGGTGCGGCAACGCCGCCGCTCGGGTATCTTGCGCAATGCTACTGCCCTACGCAAAACTATTTTTGGCAACACCTCTCAGCCTTATTTTCAATTCAGAATAGGCAAATCGGCTGACCTTATACGCCTCTACAATGGTGAGGAAATACAAGAAGCTCTCGTCGAGGCTTATGATAATTATGGTTCTGACGAAACCACTATTATAGTGCGCGCTAATAAGCGAGCTGTGGATTGGAATCAACAAGTGCGACGTATTATCCTTGAGGCTGAAGACGAAATAGAGGTTGGCGACCTGCTAATGGTTGTTAAAAACAATTATTTTTGGTGCAAAGACAACCCTAAAATCAGCTTTATTGCCAATGGCGACACTATAGAGGTAGTAGAGATACTCGGTTTTTACGAAAACTACGGCTTTCGCTTTGCCGAGATTACCGCCCAGCTTATCGACTACCCCGACCAACCGCCTTTTGATACGGTTGTCCTCCTCGACACCCTCACTTCTGACTCGGCTGCCCTTAGCCCTGCCCAAAGCCAATCGCTGTATGAAGAGGTGCTAAGCGAATACGCCGAGGCTCCCTCTACCCATCAGCAGTACCAGCAACTGAAGCAAAACCCTTATTACAACGCTTTACAGGTGAAGTTTGCCTATGCCCTAACCTGCCATAAAAGTCAGGGGGGGCAATGGGACGTTGTCTTTATCGAAAAGCCCTACCTTCCCCCTGATTATGTAATTGATGAGAGCTATTACCGCTGGCTTTACACTGCGCTGACCCGCGCTAAACGCAAGGCTTATTTAGTAGGTTTTAGTGATGATGACTTCTGGTCTGCTGAGAGCGATGTGTAATTATCGTTCGTCACATACTCGGCTGCGCCAGCTCGCCGACTTTCCTTCGCTTATCCTTCGCTCATCGTTCGCTCATCGTTCGGTGGAAGAGAATGTATATTCTTAGTGATTTATGAGCAAATTGCTAGTTGCTAAGCATCATCCGAAACCAAATCTGACCACGCTTCTGAAGTCTTGAAATTAACCAGATGAGCGTGTAGCTTTGGGTGGATGAGGACTTTCACTTTACTTTAAGAAGAATAAGCTTCTTGTGAGAATATACTTTAATTCATTCAGTGATTTAGAGGAGGTAACCTTTTATCACATCTTTGAGCATTTGCATGTGCTAATACTTTTCCAACAGAGGTCAATTGCATCAGGTATTCAATATTATTCCACCATTCTCTAAGGATTTTTAAATTTGTCCGTTTGTTCCATTCTTTCATAAATTTATTTACATTTTCCTGTCTTATCGCCGCATCTTGCTTATATAAATCATATATAGACCTAATTGCATTTTTTTGAATATCAGTCAAAGAAATTACAGTATTATTAGAGCTAAGATGTGTTAATTTTGTAGGATCAATGTCATTTTTATTAAGAACACATAATCTGACATAGTCAGTATTTAATTCGTGTTCAATTAATATATTAGGCAAATTGTTGCTATTAAGTAATTCAATAGCTCTATAGAATTCTTGAGAGTACTTTTTTATCCCAACATCCATATAACCAGCGAATTGTTCAGAATAATGGTCTTCCATCTTTGGTAACCTTACAAGATTAATAACTCTTATAGTGCTTAAAATATCTAAATGATCAAGCCATTTATTCCCATTAGGAAGTGTAGCATAGATTAATTTACCGAATAAATCATTTAGAATATCCAATCCCTCTTCGATAACTCCAGTCACAGGCTCAATACAAGTTACAGCATGAAAAACAGTTAAACCAAGTAATGCTTCATCTGATATTTCATCAACTATTTTAACAGCTCGTGTAATTCCAGCTCGTGTATTTCTATCAGTCCCATTCTGAAAACGATGAACTAATAGTTCTGATAAAAGGTCATAATCAGCAGGCCTTTCTGTAGAAGCTGCTGTTTTTTGGGCTTCTACGAGCAGTAATTGAAAACTTGGATCTGCAAAAGCTTCCAAAGCACCATCTATTGCTTTCATTTTAGGCAGAAGTTTGTCTTCGAATTCTGAGACTCTTGATTCTGCAACTTTAAGAGCTTCCTCTGTATACTTATTTTTCAACTGTAATATCATTTCCTGACAGATTTCCCTTGCTCTTTTCTCATCAATACCTAGATTGACAATCATATTATTTGCTTGCAATTGCTGAGAATTGTCACCAGCTTCTTGAACTTGTTTACTTCCCATTATAGTCCCTCCCTACTTGTATCTGTGAAGAATTATTGCCAGCTTTCTGTTTCTGTCTAACAATATTCTTATTAATGCCTATTTTATATCCCACTGTTCCTCCTACTAATAAACCAAGAATCAGTGTTATAATTGCAGTTCCTATTCCGTCAAAAATCCATTCCATAAGTTTATAAATTTTAGAAATTGTAAAAATGATTAAAATTATTTAAATGATATTTATCAAAGTGCAAAAACATAAATTTGAACATACAACTGTTTAAAATTAGGGGTTGTTTCTTTTCATAAAGAAAAAAAGTTGGTCGTCATAAATCTTATCAACTCCTCCATATTCACCCGTCCAACGACTTACCTCAGATAAGGTAGAAGAAGAGGCTTGTTTTTGAGTACTGCACCCTATAAGGGCAAGGACAAGACCTAAGGCTAACTTATTTATCTTTTTCATAAAATCTATTTTAAAAATTAATTTACTATTTGTTGGTGCAAAGATATAAAAATACTTATCAATTATGATTAAAAAGTATTTTTTACTATTTTTGTACCCTCATAATTAATGAACTATGGTGCAGTATTTCCCTTACTTATTACTCCTAATGGTGGCTATTATGCTGCTGATTATGCTGGCTAACCGACTTAAAGTGGCATATCCTATTCTTTTAGTTTTAGGAGGATTGGCGATAAGTCTTATCCCTAATATGCCAGCTATTACACTCAACCCCGATTTGGTACTCATCATCTTCTTGCCTCCGCTTTTATATACCGATGTTTTTTCACTATCGCTAAAAGAGATGTGGAAGTGGCGACGCATTATCTTTAGCCTTGCCTTTATAGTAGTTTTTATCACAGCTGCTGCCGTGGCTTGGGTAGCCAATATGGTATTCCCTGGATTTTCATTGGCTTTAGGATTTCTTTTAGGGGGAGTGATAGGCTCTACCGATGCGGTGAGTGCTTCAACGATTATGAAGTTTGTAAAGGTACCCAAACGCATCAGCACAATAATAGAAAGCGAGAGTTTGCTAAACGATGCTTCATCCCTGATTGTGTTTAGGTTTGCCGCTTTGGTGGTTACTACCGGTCAGCTGGTGTGGACGGATATGGCTTTGAATTTCGTTTGGGTAGTTATTGGCGGAACGCTTATAGGCTTGGCAGTAGCGTGGGTGATGCGTAAAATACACAAATTTCTCCCTACCGATGCTAATATGGATGTTATTCTCTCGGTTATAGCACCTTATATAATGTATATTGTAGCAAACGAAATGGGTGCTTCGGGAGTGTTGGCAGTAGTGGCTGGGGGTATGTATATGTCGCTCCACCTTACTAGCATTTTTGCTGCCTCCACACGCAACAAAGGGGTAGCGGTATGGGATATTTTAGGTTTTATACTCAACGGTCTTGCCTTTATGCTGATAGGACTTGCTTTGCCTGAAGTACTCGAAGGGATAGAAGCCGAAGGAATGAGTCTTACTACTGCTACCAGCTATGGGCTCCTCATCACAGGGGTAGTAGTAGGGGTACGACTGCTATCGTCATATGGGGCTATACTCATTACTCAAGTAATGAAACACTTTATCACAGTAGCCGACAGGCGAAACCCTGGCTTTCGGGTACCTTTGGTACTGGGGTGGGCAGGAATGCGCGGGGTGCTTTCACTAGCGGTAGCCCTTTCTATCCCTCTAACTTTAGAGAACGGCGAGCCTTTTCCGCATCGCAGCCTGATTCTCTACATTACTTTTATAGTGATATTGGCAACCCTACTGGTACAAGGACTTAGTTTGCCAGCCCTTATCCGTTGGGCTAAATTCCCTGATTATGAAGACCATATTCCGGAAGCTGAAGCCGAAAGTCTTATTCGTAAATCATTAGCGCAATCGGCTTTAGATTATATGCAAAAGCATTACAAAGAAGGAATAACTGATAGTTTTCTATTACAGAATCAGAAAGATATATGGCAATACCAACTCGATTTGCCGAAGTGCAATACTACCCCCGAAGTGCGAAAGAAATACGTTGCTATTTTGCATCATCAGCGAGAGATATTGCACCAACTGAATAAGAACCCACGTATTGATGAGGAGCAAATACGCAATTTCCACCGACAGTTGAATTTAGAAGAAGAAAAATGGGAAGTTTGGGAGGACTAATTACTAACGGCTTATTATCGGGCTTATACTTTCAAACTCTTCAATACTCATAGCCCCTACTGAGCGGATAAGGTATATATAAGTATCATAGCGAAATATCCTTAGGGTTGTTTCTTCATAACAGAAGATGTTGTAAGAAAAATCGTATAAATCGTATTTGCTCTCTAGTAAGCCTTTGCGTTTAGTGAGTTCATATACCAATTGATAGGTATAATACACCGTTTCTTGTGAAGCTCCAAAAGAAGCTTCTTCGTAGATAAAGGTACGTCCACCTTGCTCAAATTTTCGCAAGATGTGGTCTTTGCCAAAAGAGAGCCAATGTTCTTCGCGTTTGCGAAAAAGCACTCCTAAGAGAATAATGCTGAGTATTAATATAAAAACTGCCATACTTTTACAACGTTTATTTCACGGTGCAAAGGTACGGCAGGTAGGGAGTAAAAACATTGAAGTAGTTCAATTAATTAGCAAATTTGCTAATTCTTTTTCTAATCTTGCTTACAAACTCGTGAGTAACCCCAAGATAAGCAGCCATTTGTATATTAGTAAGCCGATGGGCAATGTGTGGATATTGGGTAAGGAAGTCGTGGTAACGTTCTTCGGCAGTTTTACTCAGCATATCAATCATACGACGTTGTAAGGCGATATGGGTACGCAACCCCATTAGGCGGAAAAGACGTTCGGTAATAGGGATATGCTCAAAAGCATATTGTTTATCTTCGGGAGTGATAATAAGCAGTTCACTATCTTCTAAGGCTTGTATGTAAAGCCTTGAGGGGGTTTGATGCATAAAGCTATCAAAATCGGTTACCCACCAATCTTCAGTTCCAAAGAAGAGTACTTGCTCATTGCCATTGCGGTCTATATCGTAAGTGCGCAACAGTCCTTTAGTAATAAAAGCTTCTATCTTACAAATTTCTCCTTTTTGCAAAAGGAATTCTTTCTTCGGTAAGAAGTGCTTAGTATAGAGGGCACAAAGGGCTTCTATTTGCTCGGTTTCTCCGGAAATGTATTTAGCAAAGTATTGTTGTAGGGTCATAAAAATCAGTTAATAATTTGCTTATATGGTGCAAAGATATAAAAAATTGGGTATACAAATATCTTTTGTACTACCCAATTATATGTGGTTCTATCTGTTAAATTATTATTTTACCATATAGATATCATCCTTTATTTGTAATAGTTGATAACCGAGATGTTTATTAGTACATAAGGTAATCGTGCCAAAAGATTCTATTATTTCAGAGTCGTTCTCGTAATAGGTTGTAGGCGTTTTTGAAAGTTCTTTTTGATTTTTGGTGTAAGGAAATTTGGTTTTAAATCTGAAGGTATAAGGCTGAGTTTTTACCTCAAAATACAAAATAGTTTCATATTTATCTCCTTTAGTTTTATAGCTTTCTACATACATAGGTTTAATATTCTTGCGTTCAAGAATTTCTTTTTTAAGGAAACACTCTGAATTTCCGTCAAAAATACTAGGCATCTCTTGTTGCACTTCTAGTGTGTCACTCTCTGGCATACGCTCCCCTAGGGGATTGTATTTCTCGATATAGTTAATAACAGAGAGCTGGTCGCGGTCCATTGGTATTGATTTATCATAGATGACCAGCTCGTTTTGAGGGTTAAGGTAGAGCCCTTTTACAAAATGATGAATATCATCAGGCAGTCTCACAAGGTGTTTTTTTCCTTCTAGGTTAAATATCTTGTAGTCTGATGCATAATGATAATCTTTATAGACCTTGGGCAGGGTTGCTCTTTCGTATATTTTAGAGAGAGTAATTCCCAAAGTACCCATCATAAATTTAAAGAAAATAAAGGTACAGATTACAGCAAAAGCTCCACTTATTTTTTGATCATAGGCAAAACAATAGAATATACACGCTCCTAGTATAAAAGGAATAGGGAAAAATATCAGAGATATTTCTCTATCATAACTGGATGTAAACTTCGAAACAAGGAAGATATAAAGGGCTGCCAGAGCGATTCCGGCTAGTAGAGAGAGAAGAATAATTAAAACCATTTTTTTGACCTTTTTATTCACAATTTTAATCTTTTATGTCAGCATTAGGATTGTACTTTCTGATAAGGCTTTTCAAATAAGGAAAGCTGCTAGTATACACCTCCAATTTAGCAGTTTCAGGTGATTGAATCTCTACCAAAAAGCTGCCTCCCCTTGTATAGTGATAACCTACTTTTTCTACTTTTTTAGGGTCAATTTCTTTGATTTCAAAGAGGGTAAATAAATAGAGCCTGTCACGACAAATTACAAAGGTAGGAGCGTATTTGCCGTAGAATGACAAGGATGATTGCGCTTGTAATAAGAACTGAAATTCCTCTTCACTCATCTGTTCTATAAGTTCTTGTAGCCTTTGGGTTCTTTGCTTTATTCGATAAAGGATAAAGCAATATAACAATAATGCGACAACTGTTATCATTAAAAAAGGAGAATAGAGAATGTCCGACAGCTCCTTTTCTTTTATAACTGTATGACTTACAACAATAATAACTAACACGACTATCGCAATAGCAATCGTGGTGACAACTGAAAACCTCGTATACTTTTGTATACCTTCAATATATTTTAGTCTATCAAGAGAAAGCATTTAAAATAAAAAGATAAAAAGTAAGGTTATATTTTCTTTAAGAAAGATTCTTCTATATCGCTTACTGCCACTACAAAGTCATCAGTAGAGGGAATGCCTAGTGATGCCCATTCTTCTTTGAGACGTTTGGCACAAGCTACTAATAGCTTAGTAGCGGCACTTTCCTTTTCTTGCATTTCGGTTTCTTGGTTAAAGAGTTCAAACAGAGCGGTATCTTCCTGCTCTGCTTCAATTTCTACAGTATGCTCATAGTCAGCAGTGTTCCAGAGTAGGTCATTAGCTCTTTTTCCGAGTGTTTCTTTCCATTTTTGCCTTTGACTTTCAGTACCAAAACCAATGGTGGGAGGCATTACACATTGATAATCAAATGCTATATTTAGGCAATACAAAGGCTCTTTTACAGAATATTCCTTAACTGTAGGTACCAATAGCGCATAAAATCGCTCAGCTACTTTCTCCGAGAGTTTTTTATAGCTTATTTTCTTATCCTTCTTCTGATAACGTACATAGCCTGTTCCGCTGGTAATACTATTGAGTTTCCCCAATATGTCATAGGTATAGAAAAGGGTATTATCAATGGGGTTTAAATAATAATCTAATCCTTTTTCCTCCTGACGGATGAGTTTGTTCCCCTCATAATACATAGTTCTTTCGCTCAAAGTATTATTATTGTATGCGGAATGGATTGATTGCAAGAGTCCGTCCTTATAAATGAATATCCTAGTATTTATACATTCTTTCTCAGGAGCAGAATCAAAGTGATAACTAATAATTTGTTTTTCTTCACGAAAATAGAACTCCTCATCATATAGACCTTCAAACTCATTATAACTGCGTTCCACGATAATCTCATCTTTTTCATTTACCCCATATTGATACTTATTGTCAGTATCTTCTGGAGCATCTTTAAGAATTCTAGACTTCGAGAAATGGTTTTGTTCAAAATAAAAAGGCTCTAAAGAAAAGAGTCCTACGCCTCCGCCTGCCCAAAACCAACGCACTACCTGCGCTTCAACTTGTGCTTTAAGTGTAGGATAGTTTTCTTGTGCTTTATTGTAAAGATTTCTTACTTGTTCTTTCATATTATTTTATATTTTTAATGGTATACTTATCCCTACTGAAAAGCGGAATTTTCCCGTTTCAAAAGGGTAGTTATCATTTGTTTTGCCCCAAGGGAAAGCGTAGCCTGCTTTTACATAGAGTATGAGGATTTGTATACCTGCTTCAGGGGCGAAGTAATAAGGTGAAAAATTGAGTTGAGGGCGCAAGAGCAAGACAGGAATATCAATTAAGCCTCCACGCTCATTATCGGCTCTTATCCACGCCGAGAATTGCGCTTCGGGGATAGCGATAAGTTGTTTGTTCTCTGAGCGGAAGTTACCAGCAATACCTGCTGATAGTGCTATACTATTGCTGTCGTAACAATTGAAATGCAAGCCTAATTGCCCATAGGTAGACCCCTGTTTGAGGTAACTGGCATCTATTACGTATAGAAGTCCTTTAGAAGTTTGGGCTACAGCAGGAAGTGTAGCCCCTATCAATAGAAGTAAAAAGAGTTTTCTCATCAAGCTGTTATTTTTTTAGCATCAGCATATTGACTTCTTGTATGAAAAAGTCTATATTTTGATGGAGTGAATGTATTACCGACTGCATTTGGTCGAACATCTCGGCACGGGTATGCAAATCGCCTGCATAATAGATACCTCCATCGCTGAAAAGCACTGCTTCTAATGCCTTTTCTTTGTCATTATCAAAAAGATTCTTTACCCATCTTTGCTGCATATGCTGCAAAATAGAACCTTCTCCTGAATTGGTAAAGCGGTGTTCGTTAATCATATACCATACAAAAGGAGGAAACTCGCCATTATTCTTTTCGGTCATAAAGCAGCGCAACAAGTTGCGTGGGTGTTTTAGCATTACCTTTTTCCCTTTTGGATTAAGGGTGAGGAAACTCAGTCCCGCCCCCAAAACTCCTCCTCCTGCGGCAATACCTTTATCCCAGCCATCGTCTGCTATATAAGCTCCTGCTACCGAAACGGCAGCCCCAATAAGAATGGAAGCCACGGTAAGTCTGCTGATATTTTTATCATTGAGGTTGCTAATGGTAGTCGCTATTTGGTCTATCCGTTCTTCTTCGCAATCTAATTCTGCGGTTACGGCATTCATCTGCGAGAAAATAGCTGTAATCTTGCTATGGATTTCTAATTGCAGCGTGTTGCGTTTTTGTTGGGCTTCACTAGAGGGGTCATCGTCTAAGGCTATTAGTGCCAACAAAGGTTTATCGATATGAGAAGCGTATGCGATAAGAATGTTTCTGTCAGATAACTTTCCTTTAAAAAGCGTCTTATTCAATGCAAATTCTTCAGCATCTATTTCTATAGGCGCTTCTTTATCCGAAGTTATTGTATATGCGGGAGGAACACAATAATCCTCAGGGGCTTTAATTTTCTTAGGAGAAGCACAACCTACGCAAAGCAATAGGAGGAACAAACAAAGGAGTTTTAAACTGTTTTTCATAACTATTTAATACGTTTTTACTTTAAGGAAGATTTAATTTTTTAAGTTCGCCTGCAGGTGTTAAGAACATCACCTCTTTGTTCTTGTTTTTTTCAGGACGATTGACACTCATTTTCATCTCATAAGTGACTTGTATAGCAGGCTCGACGATGATAGGGTTAAGCACTACATCAAAATCTTTATCAGCGATAGGCTGGTAGTACTGTGTTGTTGATTTGTTAGCTTGCAGTATATTGCCTGCGCGTTTGCCTTGCAATGAAGCGCTGTTATAGGCTTCGTAGCTCTTGTATTGCTGAGAGGGTGATGTCTGTGCAAAGCCATCGGTTATTTTCTTTTCAGCAGTGGCAAAGCTCTCGCCAAGGGTGGTTTCATAGAGCTTTTGTTTTTCGGCAAAAGCTGCTTTTACTTTGGTCATCAGCTCTTTTTTTACCGCCTCGAGATTGCTGGCGTAGTAATCCATTCGCACCAAATCGTAAATCTCGCTGTTAGAGAGCAGGATGATGAGTTCATTCAGCTGAGAGGCTTCTTTTATTTTGATATGAAGATTTTGTTTGAGTTCGAAGCCTACGGGCAGTTCGTTATAAGTACGCTTGCTAAACACTTTTTTCTCGGTTTCGTATTCGTACATAGGCACAAACGAAATCATATCTACAAAAGTTTCAAAGTTTTTAGCCTTAAGAGCCGACAGGGCAGACGAAAGACGCTGGTTCATCAGTTGCGTAGCTTCTTCAGCCGTTTTGCCTACTTGCACTACGCTAAAGATAGCTACAAAGGCATCGGCTTTTACATTCGCCAAGCCTTTGGCTGTTACTACCATTTCGTAATTAAGAGGAAAATCGATAGTAGTACCATCGTTATTCCAGTTACCACGACTTCTGTCTTTATAATTTACATTACCTGAGGCTTGAGAAAAAGCAAAAGAAGAGCACACTACGGCAGCGGTAAAAAAAAGAGATTTAAGCATAACTATAAATTTTATATTTTGCAAAGATAATATATTTTTTTATTTTTGCGGCAAATTTTAAAATTAACACAAATGTCTAACACTCAATTGACACCCGAACAATACGAATTGTTTAAAAATGCAGAAACTTACCTAAAACAAAAACGCCTCTTATACATTCACTTTTTCGTGTTTGTATTAGGATGCGTTTTCTTTTTTGTTGCTAATAAAATCTTAGATTACGGAGTGGAGTACAACTGGTACTTGTGGCTCTCTCTTATCTGGCTTTTTTTATGGTTGTGGCACGCTATGAATGTGTTTGTCTTCAATCGTTTTCTAGGAAAAAAATGGCAAGACAAGCAACGTGAACAGCTTATTGCTGCCCAACAGAAGAAACTTATAAAAATGGAAGCAGCTGTAGAAAGAGAATTTGAATTGCAGAAAGAGCAAGCTAAAAAAGAATTAGACGCTGCCGACACTTCTAACACCCGCACCGTATGATTACCCTAATAGCTGCTGCCGCTGATGACAACGCTATCGGCAAGGGCAGCAACCTACTATGGCACTTGCCTAAAGACTTCAAGCATTTCAAAAACCTTACTACGGGGCATTGTATTATTATGGGGCGCAAGACTTTCGAAACTTTCCCGAAGCTGCTGCCCCAGCGCACCCACATAGTTATCACCCGCCAAAGAGATTACACCCCCGAGGGGGTAATAGTAGTAGGCTCTCTACAGGAGGCTATCCGCGAGGCTTTGTTGATAGACCCTTCTCCTTATATCATTGGAGGGGGCGAAATCTACGCACAAGCCCTTCCTTTGGCTGATGCTATCGAGCTGACCCGCGTACATCATACTTTTGCTGAAGCTGATGTCTTCTTTCCTCCTATTCCTCTTACCCGCTTTACTTTAGTAAGTAAGGAACACGTAGTTGCTGACGAAAAGCACCTATACCCCTTTACTTTTGAACGATACATTAAAGTTGATAATCAGCCATTAGAGAAGTGTTCGTATACTTTTCTGGCTCTGTGACCTATTACTTTGGTAAGATCTTCTAATGAGGCTTCTTGTATGCGCTTCACTGACTTAAAGTGCTGTAGCAGTAGTTCTTGCGTCTTTTCACCTATTCCCTCTATACTATCTAATTCTGACACTATAGCCGATTTGCTGCGCTTTTGGCGGTGAAAAGTAATACCAAAGCGGTGCGCCTCATCGCGTAGCTGCTGAATTACGCGCAGTGTTTCTGACCGTTTGTCTAAGTACAGCGGCACACTATCTTCTGGAAAGTAGATTTCTTCTAATCGTTTAGCAATACCGATAATCGCTATTTTACCCCTTAATTCTAACTGCTCAAGGGCTTTGAGAGCTGATGACAATTGCCCTTTCCCCCCATCGATGATGATGAGCTGCGGCAGGGACTGTCCTTCGTCAAGCAAACGCCTATAACGACGATAGACAGCCTCTTCCATAGAAGCAAAGTCATTAGGTCCTTCTACTGTTTTTACATTGAAATGACGGTAATCTTTCTTACTCGGCTTAGCATTTTTGAATACTACACAAGCCGAAACCGGATTGGTACCTTGTATATTAGAGTTGTCAAAACACTCTATATGCACCGGTGGCACTGATAGGTGCAGGTCGCGCTGCATTTGGGTAAGAATGCGATTAATATGGCGCTCAGGGTCTACTATTTTCTCTTGTTTGAAGCGTTCTTGTCTGAAGTGTTTAGCATTGCGCACCGATAGCTCTAACAGCTGTTTTTTCTCACCTGCTTTGGGGATAGTAAGCTGCAGTCCTTCTGAAAGGGTTACTTCAAAAGGCGTAATAATCTCTTTAGAAGTAGAATAAAAGCGCTCTCTGATGTCTATAATAGCGTATTCTAATAACTCTCTATCCGTTTCCTCTAACTTTTTCTTAATTTCGAGGGTATGAGCCCTCACGATAGCCCCATATGCTACCTGCAAAAAGTTCACATAGCCATATTCTTCATCTGAAACAATAGAAAACACATCTACATTGCTAATCTTACTGCTCACTATAGTTGATTTTGCCTGATAGTTTTCGAGAGAAGTAATCTTTTGTTTGATAAGGTGAGCTTCTTCAAAGCGCATCTCAGCAGCTAACACATTCATCTCTTCTTTAAATCGGGTAAGAGCTTCTTTAAAATTCCCTTTAAGTATCTCTACTATCTGCTGAATATTGTTATTGTAGTTCTCTTCTGTTTGTAGTCCTTCGCAAGGCCCTTTGCAGTTTTTTAAATGGTATTCTAAGCATACCTTAAACTTGTGATTGGCAATATTTTGAGGAGATAAGTCGTAAGTGCAGTTGCGCAACGGAAAGAGCTCTTTTATCAAATCTAAAAGAGTGTGAACGGTTTTCATACTCGTATAAGGACCAAAATAGAGAGAACCGTCTTTAACAATTTGGCGAGTGGAAAACACTCTCGGAAATCGTTCTTTCTTCACACATATCCACGGGTAGCTCTTATCGTCTTTAAGCAACACATTATAGCGCGGCTGATATTTCTTAATAAGGTTATTCTCTAATAGCAACGCATCGCTTTCTGTAGCTACTACTATGTGTTCTATACGCACTATTTTCTTTACCAATACTCGAGTCTTGGCATTGTCGTGTGTCTTCTGAAAGTATGACGATACTCTTTTTTTTAGATTAACAGCCTTACCTACATAGATAAGTGTATCGGTATCATCATAGAATTGATAAATACCGGGTGAGGTTGGTAGGGTCTGGAGTTGTAATTCGATAGACAATTAACAGCTTACAATTTAATGAATGATTACTAATTAAAAAAAGACGCTGCCATTAGCAGCGTCTTTTATTTTATTGGAGTAAAAAGATTGATACAAATTATTTTACCAAGTTGATTTCAACGCGGCGATTAAGTTCTCTACCTTTCTTAGTTTTGTTAGAAGCGATAGGTTTTTCAGGGCCGAAACCTTTAGCAGAAAGACGAGCAGGATTAATACCTTTGTCTACTAAGTAAGCCTTAACTGAGTAAGCTCTATCTTCAGAAAGTCTTTGATTTTTATCCTTGTTACCAGAGGTATCGGTATAACCTTCTACTGAGAATTTAGAGTTTTTGTATTTATTCAATACATTAACGATATTATTCAATACAGTAGCAGACTCAGGACGGATAGTAGATTTACCAACATCAAATAGGATAGTTTTTGCAAAGCTATTCAATTGAGTTTGTACTTCTTGAGTCACTTCAGGACAACCTTTGTTAGAAGCTGGGCCAGCTTCTTCTGGACATTCGTCATCTTTGTCAAGTACACCGTCACGATCTGTATCTGGCCAAGGGCAACCATTATTTTCTTTAGGACCTGCTTGTTGTGGGCATTTATCATCTTTATCAGCGATACCATCGTTATCAGCATCTGGGCAACCTTTAAGAGCTGCTTTACCAGCTACTTCAGGGCACTCATCGTCTTTATCAGCGATACCGTCACCATCTGTATCAGGGCAACCGTTGAATTCTTTAAGACCGAATACATCTGGACAAGAGTCTTCAGCATCAGTAATTCCGTCACCATCAGCATCTGGACATCCGTTAAGTTCTGGTTTACCAGCTACATCTGGACATTTATCGTCTTTATCAGCTACACCATCGTTATCGCGGTCTTGTTTACCGAATTTGATAGTGATTCCCAAAGCGTGTTGGAAATAATTTTCTGTTGACTCAGACTTCATTGTTGGGTGATAAGCAGTTTGTAGGTTAAGACCGATATTATCAGTAAACCAGAAGTTAGCACCAGCACCTACTAAAGTACGGAATTTACCTTCGTTGTCGATAGCTGCATAACCTCCCCCTACTTGAGCGTATGGGTCAAACCATCTTGCACCACTCCACAAAGTGTTCAAGTGGTATTGAGCTGCTAAGTTTACAGCCCAGAATGACTGATCTACTTTGTTATCAAGGTCTTTGTTATAAGCATAACCTTTCTCAATTTTGTTTAGAGACCCTGAAAGTTCTGCAGAAAAGCCCTTTCCGATGTATCTACCTACTGAAAGACGTGATACTGCAGGAAGAATATTCAAATCGCTTGGTCCTGCCCAGTCTTTTAATACATCCCCGAAATCTTTAGGGGTACGGATATCAACGGAGTTTACTCCAAATCCTATTTGCCAAGGATTGTTTTCATCTTGTGCTTGAGCCCCTACTGAGAAAGCAGCAGCTAAAGCAAATAAAGTTACTTTGATTTTCTTCATACTTAAAAATGAATTTGATTACTATTTAAAAATTTGCTGCAAATATAAGTATTATTTTAATATGTTAGTATTTTACAAGCATTTTTTTTGTGAAATTTAACATTCCGCAAGAAAAGAATACTCATAAAACACTAACAATCAATAATTTACTGTTATAACCATTTTACTAAAGCAAAATCTTGACGATGTGGCAAGTGCTCATTTTTAGGGAAAATGCGTATCGCAAGATGCAATGCTCCTGGGTATTCTGACGCTACTTCTATCTGATAAGTAGCCCTGCTGCCTTCGTGAGACACCAAATTGAACTCTGAGGTTGATAATACTTTTATCTTTTCATCTTTCTGCTCTGCTACTACTACCTCTACCCCTACATCTTTAGGGTCGAGTTCTGAAACGTCTAAGGTTATTTCTCCTTTATAAGTCTTACCTATCGAGATAATTTGCTCATTGCGGTTAGGCACTTTAAAGTCTACTACTTTTATATTATCCCATTCTTGAGTTACGCGGCGTTTCCAATCAGAAAGCTGTATCGCTAGATTGAAACGATTGTCTTTTAGCTTAGTAACGCGCTCAGTCATTGGGAAATAATATTGGTTTTCATAGTCGGTAAGCATACGTGTAGTGGTAAAGTTTACCGCTACTTTGGCTATCGTATTCTTGATAAGGGCACACCAGCGAGATGATATGCCATCTTTGTTCTTATCGTAGAATATAGGCGCAATTTCGTCTTCGATGATGTTATAAATCATCTCAGCATCCATCTCGTCTTGATACTGTTGATTTTCGTAAGCGCGCTCCATTGGCAGTGCCCAGCCGGCATCTTCGCGATAGCCTTCTACCCACCAACCGTCTAACACGCTGAAGTGCATAGTACCGTTCATCGCTGCCTTTTCACCACTGGTTCCAGAGGCTTCTAAAGGTCGTGTAGGGGTGTTCATCCATACGTCTACCCCTTGTACCATATGGCGTGCCAACTCCATATCGTAGTTAGGTATGAAGATGATTTTTCCTAAGAACTGAGGTAGCTTAGAGATTTCCACGATATTCTTTATCAAATCTTGACCCGCTTTGTCGGCAGGGTGTGCTTTACCTGCAAAGATAAACTGTACAGGGCGATCAGGATTGTTCACGATGCGGTCTAAACGCTCTATATTAGTAAAGAGCAAGTGGGCGCGCTTGTAGGTAGCAAAACGTCTTGCAAAACCTATAGTTAAAATATCTTCGCGTAGGTTTTCTTTGATTTCTACCAATTGGCGTGGCGAGAAATAAGGTGTATTCTTTTCTAAACGCAATTTTTGTTCTACGCGGCGCAATAGTTTTGAACGCAAAGCTGTTTTTATTTCCCACACACGTTGGTCAGACACCTTATAGATACCTTCAAAGCTTTTAGGGTCATAGTGGTGAGTTTTATAGTCCTTGCCAAATACTTCGTTTTCTACTTCTTTCCACAGCCCTGCCGTCCAAGTAGGTTGGTGTACCCCGTTGGTTACGTAGCTAATGTGTAGCTCTTCAGGCATATAGCCAGGCCATAGGTCTTTAAGTATATCCTTGCTCACCTCGCCGTGTAGCCAGCTCACACCATTCACCTCTTGCGATAGGTTAGCCGCCAAGTTACTCATCGAGAACTTCTCATATGGATCTTCTAACCTTATCTTACCAAGTGCTAAAATTTGCTCCCAGTTAACGTGTAGCTTATCAGCGTATTTTGCTAAATAAGCGTGCAATAGACCCTCTTCAAAAGCATCGTGACCTGCAGGCACTGGGGTGTGAGTGGTAAAGAGCGATGAGGCACGTACTACCTCTAACGCTTCTGAGAAAGCAAGATTGTCATTCTGAATATACTCGCTTAGTCGCTCAAGACCTATAAAGGCTGCGTGCCCTTCGTTGCAGTGGTAAATATCGCTGTCTATACCGAGTTTGCGCAACATCTTAATACCTCCTAAACCGAGTAGCATCTCTTGTTTCAGGCGGTTTTCCCAGTCGCCACCATATAAGTGGTGAGTGATTGAGCGGTCGTCTTCGCGGTTATTTTCGAAGTCGGTATCAAGTAGGTAAAGCTCTATGCGCCCTACATCTACACGCCATACACGAGCGTAAAGGGTTCGACCTGGTAGGTCTATTGATACAATTACCCATTTACCCGTTTCGTCAGTTACGGGGGTTACCGGTATTTTCGAAAAGTCTTGTGCCTCATAATCAGCTTCTTGGTTACCTGCTGATGATAGTTTTTGGGTGAAATAACCATAGCGGTATAAAAGTCCCACCCCTGTTATTTTAGTAGCCTTATCACTCGCTTCTTTCAGATAGTCACCAGCCAAAATACCCAAACCGCCTGAATAAATTTTAAGCGATGAGTGCAAGCCGTATTCCATACTGAAGTAAGAAACTGATGGCGAAATCATTTCAGCTTTTTTAGCCATATAGGCTTGGAAATCAGCATATACTTTTGATAGATTGCGCATAAACACATTGTCTTGCTCTAACTCTTTATAGCGTTTTAGCGAGATACTGTCTAACAGTGCAATAGGGTTTTTGCGTACCTCTATCCATTTTTCTTTGTCTACGTATTTAAACACTTCGTAAGCCTCATCATTCCAGCACCACCATAGGTTTTTAGATAACTCTTCTAATGGTTGAAGGGCTTCGGGTATAGCACGGTGTATAATTACACTGCGCCAATTAGGGGGCGTTACTACTTTTGATTTTTCTAAATAGGCCACTCCTTCTGTTTCTACAGGTGGCAGTTTTTCTACTCTATCTTCTATATGTTCCAAGGTCAATTCGTAACATTTAATATAATACTTCACTAAATTCTTCCACAAAGCTATCTCCGATACTTTTGCAGCGGTATCGCGGCGGGCTTGTAGGTCTTCTTCTTTGCTATCTAATAGGGTAACAAAGTTTTTCACTATAGAAGCTACTACATCGCCATAGTTGCTATCAGTGCGCGTTACTACTTCTATAGCTTTTTGTTTTTCAGGGTAAAAATCATTCACCCACTTGCCAAATCCTGCCAAAGTAGTGGTAATGGTAGGCACTTTAAACGCTAAACTTTCAAGTGGTGTATAGCCCCAAGGCTCGTAGTACGATGGGAATGCAGTGCCGTCAAGCCCTATGAGCAGGTCGTAATAGCTAAGGTTAAACACTCCGTCATTACCGTTCAGATAGCTTGGACAGAAAATAACCTTCACTTTGTCTTCTTTGCGGTTGAAAAGTTCTTGCTCATAAATGCGCTTCATTATTAGATCGTGGTACACATCAGGCAAGATGTGGGTGAGGTGTTTCTGCTCATTATCAGCCGATTGTTTTGGATTTTTTAGATTGTTTAGCAAGCCCTGATTAGGCGCATCGTGGGCAGTAGGGATTAGTATATAAGCTACTAATTCTTTCTTGTTTTTAGCATTTCGGTTTAGTGCCCCAAGTGCATCGATAAAGGCATCGATACCTTTGTTGCGAAACTCATATCTTCCGCTGATAGCTACTATTTTAGTATCTTCGCTAATAGGCTGATTGGTAAGTGCTTGTGCTACATTTATCAGTGTTTTTCTCGCATCAGTGCGTTTTTTAGCAAAAGTTTTTTCAGCAGGTATAATCTTATCTTCAAAACCGTTAGGAGTGATGATGTCGGTTTGGCGCGCTAAGAAGTGTAGCGCTTCTTGTGCAGTGATTTCACTAACGGTAGTAAAACAGTCAGCTACTTTGGCGGTTTCTTTTTCGAGGAAATGTTTGTGTTGCACCCCGAATTTGTATGCCATTTCTTCAGGATTGTAGTCCTTCATTGTATTGTAGAGCGGCAGTCCGTTGCCAGCAATAGCGCGCCCTACTACAGTAGCGTGGGTAGTAAATACCGACCCTATTTTAGGCATTTTGTCTTCTATATATAGCAGACCGCTACCTGTCATCCACTCGTGGAAATGGCAAATCACGTTTTCGCGCGAAGCGGTGTTAAACTTAGTAAAGCTCTCAATTACCTTCCCTACGGCATAACCGAAAAGCACCGACTCTACATAGTCCCAAGGGCTATTGAAAGAATCTAAGTGATAGGTATCCCAATAAAAACGCAGCACATCATTTTTGCTGCTAACATAGTGAGAGAAATCTACGAGTATAACGATAGGGTTCCCTTCTATTTTCCAATTCCCTACACGTACTCTCAAGCCTTCAGAAGCGGCTTTAGCACGCCATGATTTGAAGAGTTCAGGATTTTCTACAAACTCCTTGTTTTCATTATGCTGCCAAATATCAGGACCTATAAGTATATATTTACTCCTGAATTGCTTTACAATGCTGGCTGCTTTGGTGGCAATGACTGTATGAATGCCCCCCACTTTATTACACACTTCCCAACTGGTTTCAAATACATAGTCAGGATTTAGTTTCTTTGTGATGCTCATATTATATTACCGTTTATTACGTTAGTTTCTCAGTGGTAGGATAATAATTGTTGTAATTTTGCGACAAAGGTACAAAATAATTAATAATTAACAAACGATAAAGAATATTTTTTATTTTTTTAAAATTAGCGGTCGTTTATACTAAGATATAGTAACGTTTCTCCCTATAAAAAAGCGAGAGACGAAATATAAAATTCGTCTCTCACCTTTTTTTTATTTAGAGTATCAATGTCCGAACCTTATCCCTACAGAGAAAGGATATTCGTTTATAGGGTTGTTAGTGAATAGGGGTACCAGACTATAGCGGGCGTAGAAAGCAAAGTTGCCATAACCTATATGGGCTGATACGCCATACGTCCATTCGTTTACGTTGTAGTACTTGCGGTTCATATCTTTATGGGTACTGCCGTTTTCGGTGTATTTTACTTTCTGTTTAGTGGTGAGCAGTGCCCCTACATAAGTACCTACTCCTACGCGGAAGGCTTGATGGGTAGGATAATAGGTCTTATCATTATAGGTAAATGAGTCTGTTAGGTCAAACTCGAGATTGATGGGCAAAATAAGGTACATCGTTTTAAACTTCGATTTGATGGTCTCCTTAGGGTAAGGCACTATCTCGGTGATATTACCGTTTTTCACGAAGTGCTCATCTTCTTTCATTTTGAGTTTGTCCATCATCCACGACAGTCCGTAGTTAAGGTGCAACAGATTGTTGTTCTTAAGCAAACGGGTGTTGCGAGTATAACCTATCTCTACTGATTTTGAGCCCCATAGCCTAAAGTGATTATTGCTAAAATGCTCGCTACTATTAAGGTTGTGAAAGGCAAGGGCAAAGTACAGACCACCTTGCGTGCGTTTGTAGTCGCGGTCTAAATAATCTTCTACTTTACAATGACGCCTACCGATGCAAATATGGTCATTACCAATGCGTATTTCTGTACCTCCAATTCGCGACGGACGGGTTTCTATCACGATAGAATCAATTGTTTTCTGTACCTCAGCTTTATAGGTAAGGGTATCGCTTAGGGTGCGGTTTTCGGCTATGCGTTGGTGCACTAAAGCTGATAGCTTGTGCGATTGCTCACGGGTTTTTACGCTAATAGTTTTGGCACTCTCGCGTGCGGCACGCATCTTCAGCTGACGGCTTTCGGCTAAGGTTATCTCTTTGCGGTCTAACTGCTCTTCAATGGTGCGCAAACGCTCTTTTAGCTGGGCTTTTTCAGCAGTAACAATAGAGTCGATACTGCGTTTGGTTTGGGCGATTTCGTCCTTAAGGTCTTGTGCGGTGATGCCCTCAAAAGCTACAATGAGGAACATACATAAGAGTTGTAAGGGTTTCATAGTTTTGACAATTTATTTAAAGTGAATTTTTTATTTTAGGGCGTATTTAACGTTATTCCACTGAGCGACTATTTTGTTTAAGAATTTTTGCACTCTCTCTTTCATCAGGTCGCGCTCGGCTTCTGAAAGGAGCTTGTCAGTGGGATAATTATTATCTACATAATTATCAAGCATTTCTTCGGTAGTAGCCATCAGTAAGAGCTCTTGGGGCGATAGACTTTTAAGCCCTTGTAAGGCGCGTTGCTCTTCACGAGATTTTGCAGCAAGCTGTTCTTTCTCAAGCTGTTGTATCACTTCTGCCAAAAGGGCTTCGGTAGAAACATCAGCTAAGAGGGCATCTACCTCTTCGTCTAACGCTTGGTCGCTTTTTTTCTGAGGGGCAATAGTAGTATTGGCTACCTTATCGGCTACTGTAGGCGCTGTAGGTTGTGGTACTACCACTGGGGCAGGTGCTACTACATTAGGGGTGGTATCAAGGGTTGCATTGGGCGTCTTATCTTCAGTGGCTACAGTTGTTGTACGGACTTCTTGAGCCGTTGGCAGGCCTATGCGCTCATAAAACACTCCTACAGCTACAGCCAATAGTACACTGGCAGCTACAGCATAATGCCAAATGCGAAAATAAGCCTTAGGACGAACCGCTTTTGCCTCTCTTTGGTCTAATTGCGCCTCTAAGGCAGCCCAAAGGTCGCGCTCAGGCGGAATTTCGCGGGTTTGAAACAGGTTTTTTATTTTATTTTTCCACATAATCTCTATTTTTTTATTATTCATTTACCATTTGTTTTAGTCTTTTCTTAGCATAAGCCAATTGCGATTTTGAAGTACCTTCACTGATCCCTAATTCAGCGGCTATTTGCTTATGCGAGTAGTCTTCAAACACGTAAAGGTTAAAAACAGCTCTACTAGCGGCAGGCAACTGGTCTATAAATTGTTGTATTTGGCTTTCTTCAAAAGCGTACGAGTCTAAATCGGTGTCGTCTATACTGTCATAGGTGTCGTTCCAATCGGCAAGGGCTACTTTTTGGGTTTTGCTGCGCAAAAAGTCAATACACTCATTTACAGTGATGCGGCGCATCCAAGCGTAAAAATGCTCTTGCTCTTGATAGCTATCAATATGGGTGAGTATCTTAAAAAAAGCTCTTAGCAACACATCTTCAGCAAAATGGGCATCGCTGATATACAGTCTGCATACGCTGAGCAGCGAAGCAGCGTACTGGTCGTACAACTGCTTCTGTGCCAAGCGATCTTGTTGTTTTGCTTTTTGTATTAGAAGATGCATAAATTGATTTGCTAATTCACTCTTATAAACGAAGAAAAAATAAAAAGGTTGTAATTAAGGCAAAAAAAATTAGCAAATGAGTCATTTGCTAATTTACTAATTGGCTAATCGACTCATTTGCTAATCACTTCGTAGTCATAACCTTTAACGGTAAAAGGCATACCTGCACCGAGATTGACTTCTCTGACTTGATTATCAGCAAAGCGTATGTAGCACTTGTCGGTAGTAGCATTAAAGTAGATACGGGCATCGTCTTTGCCGCGTACTTCTACAAACTGATAACCTACCCATATATCGCCTTTGGGGGCAAATACCGATAGCTTTTCAGTAAAGGTCTGTTTCTTTTCCGAAGGATATATTTCTATATAAATAGGTTTTTCGAGCAAAGGGGTGAAAATGTGTTTGTCTTTTTCTTTTTTATACTGATAGACCACTACCCGCACCGTTACTAAGTAGAAAGACGATTCACTCACTTCAAGGTTAAACTCGGTCAGCTGGGCGTCTTTCTTTAGGGTGATAAAATCGCCTAACTCGCTATTAAGTCCTTTACTGCCATAAGGCGAGAAGTAGGTATTCATACCGCCATAAAGGTCTATAGGCATCGACGTACCTTTGTCTTTTATGTTGCGAATACGCGGTTTTTTAACCTTTAGGGTAGTAGTAGGTAGCTGTATGTTGGCTTCTTTCAGCACTACTTGCTGCTTGATATCCTTATAGGCTACCACCTTGTGTTTGTAGCTGATATGCGAAAAGTAGATGCTATCAGTAGGGGCAGCGTGTAGCTTATCTAAAGAGAAGTTACCGTTTTCATCGCTAATAATGCCTTTGTTAGTACCTACAACCCCGATATTGACATATTCTATAGGAGTGTGATGCTCCGATACCACACGCTGCTGCGCCCCTATCGGCAGCACAACAGTTATAAAGAAAATTAAAAATATATGTTTCATTTTGTTATTAGTTGTTAGTCGCTAGTCGTTAGTAATTAGTCGTTAGTCCCTAGTAATTAGTCGTTAGTCGTTAGTCTCTAGCTATTAGCCATTAATTGTTAGTGTTTAGTCAGTCACTTTCTAACGACTAACGACTAAACACTAACGACTATTTTAATATTTGAATTCCTACAGTGAAAGCGCCGTCATTTCCGCTTTTAAAGAGAGGCGAAAGCTGGTAGCGGAAGTAAAACGAGTAGATTTTATTATAACCTACAGAAGCTGAAAGACCATAAATCCAAGGGTTGATATTCAGGTCGGTGCGCATTACGCTGCGATAGCGAATATCATTAGCTTTATACAGCATTTTCTGATTGCTATCAAGCAAGTAACCTGCGTATAGCCCTATACTACCTCTAAAAAATCGCTCTTTCGAGAAATGAAACCCTTTCTTATTAGCAGTCTTAGGTTCGCTATCCCAGTATAGGTCTAACGGCAACATAAGGTATTGAGTGCGCAACAACAGCTTCGAGGTCTCACTGGGGAAAGGCGTAAGGGTAGGCTTCCCCTCATTAAGCACGTAGTACTGATTATCTTTCATTCGCAACTTATGGTGCACCCACGAAAGCCCAAAGCGTAGCCGTAGGTGTTCATTATTTTTTTGCAAGTACATTGTGTTATAGATACCGAACTCTATCGTACGCGAGCCTAAAAAAGAATAGGGTTTGTTATCCGAAGGAATATAAAAGCCCATAGCGCCATAAACATTAATTTTAGCACTGTCTTTATCATCTTCAGAGGCTTTCTCCGTTTTAGGCTTATTAGCTATCGTATCAAGGGTACTCATCTTCTGTAGCATCTCTTGAGAGAGGTGTTTAGTGGCAAAAGTATCCGTAGGGATAGCCGCAATGCTATCAATATTGATAGTTGGGGCTTTCTGACGGATAAGCTCGGCTAAACGTTGCCCTTCAGCATAAGTTTTAAGCTTGATATTCCTATCACGAGTGGCAGAGAGCTCACCGTAGAGCTTGCTATGGGTCACTCTGTCTATCTTCTTCTCTTTGAGCAGACTGTCTATTACATTGCTCTTAGTTCTAAAGAGAGCTCTTTCACTCATCACTATCGAGTCAATAGCGTACTTCGATTGCAAAATTTCCTTTTCAAAAGGATTCTGAGCGCACAGCGCACCGCCCCACAATAGGGCAATTAAGAGGATTACTTTTTTCATATTATTTAATTGTTAATTACTAAAAAATACATTATTTTCTCTCCCACTGAAAAGGGAAAAGATCAGAGCGAGTATGCGCCTCACTCATTATTTTCTTCATCTTCTTCACTACCTTAGGGTATTGCTCTGCAAGGTTGTGCTGCTCAGCAGGGTCAGTGCGCAGGTCGTATAGCTCAATAGGTGCTTCCTTATCTTTATTCACATTTAGGCGCACACCCTTCCAGTGCTTATAGCGCACCGCTTGCTTACCGCCCTCTTCGTGAAACTCCCAATAAAGATATTTATGGGCTTTCTGCTTTTTACCCAAAAGCGTAGGCAAAAATGACACTTGGTGAGGGGTAGCAGCGAGTTTTTGCCCTGTAATTTCAGCAAAGGTAGGCATCATATCCCAAAAAGCCCCTACGTGGTCAGACACGCTACCGGCTTTCACCTTGCCTTTCCAATACACTATATACGGAGTGCGAATACCACCCTCGTATAGGTCGCGCTTAATGCCGCGCAAGCCTGCCGATGAGTTAAAGAACTTAGGGTCAGCACCTCCTTCGCGATGCGCCCCATTATCGCTGGCAAAGATGATAATAGTATCGTCTTCCAATCCTTTAGCTTTTAACGTTTTGCGTATTTGCCCTACATACCAATCCAAACGGCTTACCATTGCCGCATAAGTACCATAGGTATCGGGTTGCGACATATAGCCTGCCCAACCAAAAGGCTTGTCTGTTATACCGCTGTAGTCGTGTCCTTTGTATGGGCGTTTAGGCAGGTGTTGGTATTGCTGATAAATACTATCATTAGGCACTACCAGCTCAGCGTGCGGCAGCGTGTAGGTCAGCCACATAAAGAAAGGAGTATCAGTAGTTTGGGCGCCTATGTATTGCAGTATATGCTGTTGTATAAGGTCTTCAGCATAAACCTCTTGGCGCTCGTAATTGCCATTTTCGGGTATCATCACCTTCTCGTTGTCGTGCCACAGATAAGCAGGATAACGGCGATGAGCGCGGAACTGCGAATTGTAGCCAAAGAAAGTATCAAATCCTTGCTTTAGCGGATTGCCTTCAGAGTCGGGCGTACCTAAGCCCCACTTACCAAAACAACCCGTGCGATAACCCGCTTGTTTAAAAAGTTGAGCAACAGAGGGCGCACCAGCCAAGATAGGTGCTTGTCCATCTATAGGCTCTCTTACCTCTCTGTTACCTCTGATGTGGGTTTCACCGGTTGTTTGCCCCGTCATAAACGAAGCGCGCGAAGGGGCACACACAGCCGTACCGGTGTAAAACTGAGTAAACTTCATTCCCTCATTAGCCAGTTGACTAAGATGAGGGGTTTTAATAATCTGTTGCCCATATGGCTCTATGTCTCCATAACCCAAATCATCAGCAAGCACAAATATCACGTTAGGGTGCTTGGTCTGTGCCATTAGCGGAACAGCAAGCAGCAGCGCAAGTGCGGTAATAATTCTTTTCATATAAGGTTGATATTATTTGTTTTTCTCTTTGTCTAGCAAGGTTTTAAGGGTTGCTACTACATCTGGGTAGTCTTTAGCCACATTGGCAAGCTCCATAGGGTCTTCTTGTAGGTCGTACAGACGCTCTTCGGGGTAGTTGCCCAAATCAGTGCGGGTCAGTGGTTGATAAGCATTGTAGTTATTAGGCGCTACGTATTTCCAACGCGCTACGGTGATAGAAAGAGAGCCTCCGGAAGCTATTATGTAAGGGCGACCTTTCTTGTCTTTACCTAATAAGGCATTGAGGTAGTTAGCACTGTCCGTCGCGGCTCCTGCCGGCACAGGCTTGCCTATAAAAGCGGCCAACGAAGCAAAGAGGTCTATTTGCGAGAATGCCGCATCGCTAACCCCACGCTTCACTTTTTTAGGATAACTAACGATAAAAGGCACACGCGTACCCGCTTCGTAATTGCTGTACTTACCCCCGTGATTGTGAAACTTTCCCCAAGGGCGATGCTTGCCCAAAAGCGCTTCTGCTTGGTCTTGATAGCCGTCATCTATCACTGGGCCATTATCGCTGCAAACGATAAGGAGCGTATTGTCAAAAATCTTATTATCTTTAAGGGCTTTCACTATCTCGCCTATTGTCCAATCGAATTGCAAAATCACATCACCTCTATAGCCCATACCACTTTTGCCAGCAAAACGCCGATTAGGGTAGCGCGGCACGTGCACATCGTTAGTACCTACGTACAAAAAGAAAGGCTCGTTCTTGTGTTTGTTTATGTATTGCACTGTTTTAGCTACGATAGTATCGGCTATAAACTCATCAGTCCAGAGGGCTTTACCGCCTCCTTTCATATAGCCTATGCGCGAAATACCATTTACAATAGCCTGATTGTGTCCGTGATTGGGCGAAGGTTTCAGTTTAGTGAGTAGTTCAGGGTTGTTCTTTCCTGTAGGTTGTCCCTCAAAAGGTGCGCGATAGCTCACGCTTATGGGTGCTGAAGGGTCGTAATTCGCTACCCGCTGATTTTCTATCCACACACAAGGCACGCGGTCAGCCGTAGCCGCCATTAGGTAAGAGTAGTCAAAACCTATATCCGATGCCCCTGGGCTGATAAAACCATTCCAGTCTTGCCCTCCTTTTTCAGCACCTAAACCTAAGTGCCATTTGCCGATAGCCCCTGTGGTGTAGCCCGCTGTTTTAAAAAGGTCAGCTATAGTAGTCTGCTCAGGGCGTATCACCATAGCAGCATCGCCATCAGCTATACCCGTATCGTTGCGTCGCCAGTTATAAAGCCCTGTCAGCAACGAATAGCGCGAGGGCGTACAAGTAGCCGCTGTGGTATGAGCATTCGTAAAGCGTAACCCTTGCTTAGCGAGCGCATCTACCGCAGGGGTATGAATGGTCTTCTCACCATAGCAACTCAGGTCGCCATAGCCCAAATCATCAGCGATAACTATAATTACATTGGGTTTCTCTGGCGTTGCCACTGGTTTCTGAGTTTGAGCGACAAGCCATAACGGACATAAGAGTGTCAATACGTATTTTTTCATAAAAATGAATGTTTGGTTTTCTCGGCAAAAGTAAAAAATATTTTCTTAGTTGCAAGCATTCATAAGTGATAATTATTCTTTTATAGATAAAAACAATGATAAAATGCTACTACATAAGAAGATATGGAGTATCTTTGCACCATATTAAAATAAAATCTAATAAAACTATGGCATTCACATTACCTAAATTACCGTATGCTTATGAGGCGCTTGAGCCTTATATCGATGCTCGTACTATGGAAATACACCATACTAAGCACCATAACGCTTACACTACTAACCTCAACGCAGCCCTTGCGCCTGCTGGGGTTGAAGGAAAATCTATCGAAGAAATACTACAAAACCTTGATATGAATAACGCAGCCCTACGCAACAACGCTGGCGGATTCTACAACCACAACCTTTTCTGGGAAGTAATGAGTCCTAATGGCGGTGGCAAACCTACTGGCGAGTTAGCTAAGGCTATCGACGAGGCTTTTGGTAGTTTCGAAGGCTTCAAAGAGGCTTTCAGCAAGGCTGCTGCTACTCGTTTCGGTTCTGGCTGGGCTTGGCTATGCGTGCACAAAGGCGGAAAAGTAGAGGTATGCTCTACTCCTAATCAAGACAACCCTCTAATGCCTGGTACAGGCTGCAGCGGACAGCCAATATTAGGCTTAGACGTATGGGAACACGCCTATTACCTACACTATCAAAACCGCCGTCCTGACTATATCGAAGCGTTTTTCAACGTTATCAACTGGGAAAAAGTAGCAGCTCTATACGCTGCTGGCAAATAATGATTTTTAAAAAGGGTTAATAAGAAAAAAGTCCGAAAAGTTTTAAATTGCTTTTCGGACTTTTTTTTAATAGCGATAGGTAAGATTCAGATTAAAGTACCTACCATTTCCTCTTGCATATTCAGCGTCGCGTGCTACTAACATCGAAGCAGGGGTGTAATACACTTTATCAGCAAGGTTTTCAACTCCTAAGCCTAAAGAAAAGTGCTTATTAAAAGTATAACCTGCACTAAGCGAGAATAAATCTATAGGAAAAACAATACCTTCTCCTTCTGTATATACTCCCCTATTATTAGGGGCAAAACGGTCTCTATTGCCCGTATGTAGGTAATTCACTTGCAGGTAACTGCTCTCTGTAGGGGTTACTCGCACATAAGCACTTGCTTTAGGGGCAGGAATAGAGATACCGCTCATATAGCCGTCCCAATCTCCGTCTTCAGTAGTTTTTTTCTTCCCTTCAAAAGAAATAAAACTTCCTCCAAGAGTAAGCCACTTTGTGGGGTAAATATCTGCATTTACTTCAAAACCATATACTTTTTGCGGACTCCTATCTACTACCCAAAAACCTCCTTCCTCTTTCAGGTCACTACCGAGCTTCGAGTAAGTATAAAAATAAGACCCACTTAGGTGTACGTATTTAGTCAGCTCTGCATAAGCTCCTACTTCATAATTATCTGTTTTAACAGGCTCAGTATTGATTTTAGACAGTACATTAGCTTTGGCTGCACGCAGTGTGCGACCTAAATCAAAAATAGAAAACCCTTGCGAGTAAGAAATAAATGGTTGAAAATACTTGTACTGATTATAAGCAAGCCCTATGTTAGGCGAAAGGTTGTTATAAGTAAGATCACCCCCTTTTACATATACACGAGGGTCTGTTCTACGCCCTCTAAGCACCTCGTAGTTAGGTACTGATACATCTATATAATCATAGCGTAACCCTGCTTTAAGCACGTAATAACGATAAAAAGTAGTTTTGGTTTGCAAGAAAGGAGCTGAGTTATACGAGGTAAGCTCTGGCAACCAATAACGCCCATCTACTAGCGGCTGACTCGTTTTATCAATTAGCATATCGGCTCCGTAGAGTAATTGGGTAAAAATATCATTACTAAAAAGAACCTTAGAAATCAGCTGAGTGCGAATACCGTATTTCGCCCCTTTTACAGTTGCTTGCCCGCTAGTTTCTTCCCAACGTGCAGGCGCACTAGGGTTGTGCTTGCGAAAATCAAAAACAGTATATTGGTGTTGGGTAAAAGCGCTCAGCTCTAAATCAGTGTGTTTGAAAATATTGTTAGAGTTGAATTTCACATAAGCATTGTGGTTGTAACGCATTCCCTCATCTTCTGCCGCTGGGTCTTTGGCCCCATACACCCCTATACGTGGGCGTTGTAAATATTTACCTCCTGAAGCTACCAAAGGGGTATGTTGCAAACTCTGATAGAAGTTATACATCGCTTCTACTTTATTGTCTTTATCAAACTGATAACCAAGTTTTAGCAGTCCGTTATAAGTACGCACATCTCCTAAACCATAGCGAGGCGAAATATATTCACCTGTACCATCAATAGCCGACCCTGTTTGGTTTAGTGCGCCGTCTACTAAGTACGAAAATCCTTTGTAATTGCCATAAAACTGCTGATTGAAGCGATAACCAAATCCTCTATTTTCTTTAAAAGAATCTCTTGCTGAAGCTCCTACTGAAGTTTGTCCGCCAAAAGTAGTATTTTCAGGCGTTTTTTTAGTTACAATATTCATTATACCTCCTATAGCACCATTGCCATAGATAGAAGTAGCACCTTTTATTATCTCAATACGTTCTACGGCTGCAGGGTCTATCGAACGAATATCGCGGTCAGTAGCACGCAGTGGGGTAGACTGAGGTATCCCATCAATAAGCACAAGCAATGCCCGACCACGTAGGTTCTGATAGCGGTTATTAGTCGTATTACTCGAAAGCGACATAGCAGGCTCTACCATCCCTATCAGGTGCGACATATCAGGAGCTATTTTGATAAACTGCTGTAGTTTTTTCTTGTCGATAACAGTTACATTAGCCACTGCATCTGTTTTCTTTTCTTTGATGCGGTTAGCCGTAATCACTATTTCATCGAGTGATATAGTATCCTTTTCCAAAGTAGGATACTCATTCTGTGCCAAACTAATCGCAGCATATAATACCATAACAGGTAAAATAAATCTTTTCATAAAAATTACACTTAAGTTTTCAGCGCACAAAAGTATAATATTATTTTGAATTATACAAAATAACTTACTTGAAAAACAAAAAAACCGAACAAGTCTCCTCATTCGGTTTTATCTTTCTATTCAATATCTTAGAAGATATAACTCATATTCGCAATTTACAAAAGCTTTAAATTGCTTTTCGGACTTTTTTTAATATCATTACGGGGACTATGATTCAATTGAAAAACTAGTAATTTTTCCCTCTCTATCTAGTCCTACTGCAAGTATTTCATCTGTAAGATCTTCTCCTATTGTATAATCTAAAACAGCAAAAACTGTAGCATCTGTCAATATACATACATTGGTAAGTTTAATCAAAGAAAGTAATGCTTCTCCTTGTTCTTCTACTATATCCTCTACTAAATCAACATAATCTTTCACGTGAGAAGAAGTATTCGAATGATATTCTTCTACAATAGTTTTATGCACTTGCTTATCTATTTCAGGCAAGGAAGCTAATACCTTTTGAATATCAGCAACTTCAGCCTTAGTAGGGGTTTCCCCCATACAATCAATATTAATTGACACCTGACAATCATTGATAACCACATCTTCTATTTCGTGGTAATCATCATCTTCTGAAAGGGTAATCTTTCCAAAATAAGGTAATTCGTATTTAGCCATAAGAGTTCTTTTTTTGGCTCCAAAAATACAAAATTAATTTGTAATAAGCAAAAGTTTTATTACACTTTTCCCCTTTTGAAGGAAGTCCGCGAGCTGGCGCAGCGGAGTATGTGAAGGGGGGATGTTAATAAAAAAAAACCGAACAAGTCTCCTCGTTCGGTTTTATATTATTCTACTAATCGCCAAATCTACTAATTGGCTAATTTAACCTTCGCTGCTTTAGCTGCAAGAATCACCGCATTCTTAGCGTTTACAATAGTACCTGTAGTCGATAGGTTCGAGAATTTCATCTCTTTGCGTTTGCCTTTCTCGTTTTCCTCACCTACCCATACGTTCATATCTACTTTCACACCTGATTGCATCAATATTTTCTTCACTTGTGCAGCGGTAAGTGTAGGGAAGTACGAACGCAACAAAGCTGCTACTCCTGCTACCTCTGGCGATGCCATTGAGGTACCTTGCAAAAACTCATACTTGCTTTCAGGTACAGTCGAATAAATCTTCACCCCTGGTGCAAATACGTCTACATTGCGTTTGCCGTAGTTAGAGAATGACGCTACCAAATCCTTGTTGTACTCGTAGTTAAGAGCCCCTACCGTTAAGAAGTTGTTAGCAAACTCTTTCTTGTTCACTTCGTCATTAGGATAAGTATCTTTCACGTCAATATCTTGCGAATCATTACCAGCAGCATTTACTATAAGCACATCTTTAGAAGCCGCGTATTTTATAGCGTCATACACCCATTCTTTGTGAGGCGAAAAAGCTTTACCAAAGCTAGTGTTAATTACTTTAGCACCATTATCTACCGCATAGCGTATAGCAAGAGCGATATCTTTGTCGTACTCATCGCCTTCAGGTACTGCGCGTACAGGCATAATAAGCACGCTATTAGCTACCCCGTCCATACCTATACCATTGTTGCGTACAGCAGCCACTATACCCGCTACGTGGGTACCGTGTAGCGCATCTTTCACATTAGGACCTATTACGTTGTTATTACCGTAATATTTAGTACTAAAATCGTTCTCATCATCTTTAAGTATTTCCTTTCTAGGGTCAAAACTCTCGTTAAGATGATATTTTAGCTGAGTGTCAAAATGTTCTAATGCTTCAGGTAGTTCTTTCTTAAGCTCTTCTGAAGTAATACCGCCTTTTAAAATATCCTTCATAAAGGCTATTATTTGGGTAGTGCGGTCATCGTAAGTCTTGCCTTCAGTAGCTTTTTCAATATCCTCTAAGCTATATACCTCTTTACCTACTATTTTTCTGATAGGTTCGTCAGCTATTTCCACCATTTCCATAAGCTGTTCATAGGCATTTTTCATTTTTTTAGCCTCTATCATCTCCTTTTCATAGGCTTTTTTAGCAGCGGCATACTCAGGGTTTTTAGTATCTTTACTGCGGTATATACGGGTCATTTCAGTATTAGCTTGCGATATATTACCCAAAAAGTTCCACCCGTGCACGTCATCTACATAACCGTTTTTGTCGTCATCTATACCGTTGTTAGGTATTTCCTTGGTGTTAGTCCAAATGATATCTTTCAAATCTTCGTGATTGATATCAACACCCGAATCTACAATCCCAACAGTCACTTGGGTAGGTTTAAGCCCTTTTAGCAAAGCATAAGCTTCGTCAAGGTTTATACCTGGGTATCCTGCCTTAAATCCTTGGTGAGGCCAGCCTTTCAGCTGGTCATCAGTATATTTAGTATCGACAGGGGTAAAAGTGGTAGGTGCTTTCTCAAGCCCTTTAGTAGAACCACAGCTTACCAATAATGAGGTTGCTAAGGCAACCAATAAAAATGATTTCTTGTTCATCACTGTTTAATTAAAAGTGTTTCTTATTTCAGGCGGCAAAAATACAAATCCTATGCCAAATTCGCAAATCTGCTAATCTACTAATTTGCTAATTAGTCAATTTCGCCAAATAGTCAAAATGCTCCCCTTCCGCTACCAACTCACATTGCAGCCCCACAGCGTGCGCCACATTTTGCAGCGTGTTATAATCTACGTATAGCCACTCAAACGGAGGTTCTTGCTCTCCTTTGTATTTCACTACGTAATCCACTTCGCCGTAATAGTCAAACAAAAGGGGCACATCATAGCTCCCATCTGGGTTTTGGTCAAACATATAAATAATGTCCGACGAATCAGTAAGTATCTGCCCATTAGGGGCTAAGAGCGTTTTTAGGTGAGCGTAAAAAGCGCCCATTTTCTTCAGCCTACCGCACATACCCGCTCCGTTCATCAGCAGCAGTATAGTGTCGTACTGTCCTTTCAGGTCAAGCACATTCTGCACTTGGGCATTGCGCAAGCCCCGCAATCTACAAGCCTCTATAGCCTTAGCCGATAGGTCTATACTACACACTTCCAATCCGCGCTCGTTTTGTAGATAGAGCCCGTGCGAACCCGCACCGCAACCTACCTCCAATACCCTACCGCATGCCAATTGTAGTGCCTGTTGTTCAAGCGGGGGCATCTCTGCAAACGACCTAAAAAGATACGGCAGCGGCAACACATCTTCTTCCGAAAGCGTTGTCTCTGTTTTAATATCTTCGGTATACGCCCCTTGCTGATAATCTAATATCGCCTGACCAAATAAATCTTTCATTACTTATCCCATTCTAATAGTCTTCTTTCTCCCTCTATTGTCTTGATGTCCGTAATATCCTGCGACATCTCTATCACCCCCTTGTAGTTCTTATCCTTATCGCGTACCGCAAAATAACGAACGTATATCAGCCTACCGCGGTAGTTAAACCAGAAATTTGCTTCATTCTGGGTGCCTGCACGGAAGTTTTCTACTATCTTAAGCACCGTACCCACGCTCTTGGGCGGGTGACAGAATTTCACCTCTCTGCCTATGATACCCGCACTGCGAGGGAATACCCGTTCCTCACCGCGATTGTAGAAAATCACTCGGTCGTGCTCATCTACAAAAGTAATATCGATAGGCAGTGTTTTTAGCAATAGGTTCACCTGCTCTACGGTCATATAGCCCTCGTCATAGTGAGCCGCATTCTCGTCAAAAGTAACATCGGTACGGCGAGTAGTATCCATCGAGGGGTGTACGTAGGCAGGTGCCTCGCCCTCTTGTTCTTTGTTAGGATAAGGAGCAGGAGTTTCTTTCAGCATCCAGCCGATTTCCTCTTCGCCCTCGCGCATCTTTATCCAATCCTCTTCGGTCAGCAGGTTCAGTGCGTTAGGGAAGAGAATGTTCGCCTCCACATTCAGCAATCTGCCGAGGTTATCTTCTATATAGCGCACATTAGTTTGGGCGGCGTCTAAATCTTTATCTTCCAAGTTTTTACGCACTAATCGGAAGATATCGCGTATCGTATCGTGAAAAGACCACATATTTTGCGAGGGGTTTGTCCACCCGCGCATTTCCAAGAAAGGAAAAAGCTGATTTTCTTTGCGAGCAAAGTGTTTTTCTACGGTACTCAAGTGGTTAAACACGTTGTAGAATTTCTGATAATCGGTATGAGGGTCGATGCTAAGTAGTTCGTCCATCAGGCTGTAAATAAGCTCAGCCTCAAGCATATAGGTATGCACAGGGTGCCCCGCTGCTAATGTTTGTTCCATAAATTTCATTATTTTTTAAGACGCAAAGGTACTAAATAATTAGTTAATTAACAAATTTGCTAATTATCGAGTAGGTTCCGCCCATCCTTCGTCACATACTCGGCTGCGCCAGCTCGCCGACTTTCCTTCGCCCATCCTTCGGTCATCCTTCGGTCATCTTTCGCTCTTCCTCATATTTTAGGGCGTAACATCTGTATTTTATTTTAAATTTTTCATCTCTCTACTCCGCTAATTATCAAACACTTACAAAATATCCTTTACATAGAACTAAAATTTTAACAGTACTATGTATTGCATAATACTATTTTTTACCTATATTTGCACCGAATTTATTAATCACTTTTACTATGGAAGAAATCAACACCGAAAAGATTAAGACCCAAATGCGAAAAGGCATCTTAGAAATGTGTATTCTTTCCGTCATTGATAAAAGCAAAGAAGCCTACGTTTCCGACCTTATCGAAACGATGAAAAACGCCGATATGATTGTTGTCGAAGGCACCCTCTACCCGCTGCTAACCCGACTGAAAAACAGCGGATTGCTCGATTACCAGTGGAAAGAATCCTCTGCAGGGCCGCCCCGAAAATACTACGTACTAACCGACAGCGGCAAACTTTTCTTAAGCGAAACTCTAAAAGCTTGGCGCGAATTACAAACTATGATCGACAAAATAATTTAAGAAACTATGGACAAAACCAAAAACATCAGCTTAGGCGGCTTTTCTTTCCTTATCGAAGAAAATGCCTACACCGCACTCAGTCAATACCTCGCTGAGGTGCGCCAACACTTACAGCACAACTCTGACCGCGACGAAATCATCTTTGATGTAGAACAACGTATGGCCGAACTCCTCAAAGACCGCACTGCCAACCGCGAAGTTATTATGCACCAAGATGTGCTATACCTAATAGAAGTACTCGGAAAACCCGAACAATATGTAGAAGACGAAGAAGCCGACAAGGCTACTAATGCGGCTCCTGAAGCCACTGCAAAAGCCTTTTCAACTAACAAACCGCTATACCGCGACATCGACAACCGCAAAATAGGAGGCGTACTCTCTGGCTTAGCTCATTATTTCAACATTAGTCCTACTATGTTGCGCATCGCTTTTACAGTGCTTTTTACCATTTTCTTTATGCTTGGCGACTGGGGGTGGTTCTCCCCTATGACTGGCAACAGGTGGTTATTCCCTTTCAATTCCATCAGTTGGGCTATGCTAGCCTTATATATTTTATTTTGGATAATTGTACCTGCTGCCCTTACTACCGCACAGAAGTTAGAGATGCAGGGGGCTGCCGTTACCCTCGATTCGCTTGCCAGCTACAAGAGTAGCAGCACCACCTCTACCGAATGGCACAAGAGTTATAGCGACAAAATATTATGGGGGGTTATCGGCGGACTTGCCCAATACACCTCAGTCAGCAGTACTTGGTTGCGCCTTATCTACCTATTGCTTATCCTCGTTTGCATCCCTGTTTATGTAGGGATAAGTATTGCTCTCATAGCAGCTTACTTAGTGTTAACGCTCCTACTCAAGCCTGAAACGGTAGCACCTTCAGCCGAACCCAACAGCAACCCTACCGCAGCATCGACTTCGGCTGTACCTAACAGCAACCCAAAACGCGGTTCGCTACTGCTTACCGTTATCCTTGTTATATTAGCCCTGCCTTTTCTTTTTACCCTTATAGCAGTAATTATGGGCATATTTGGGCTTACCTCTGCCAGCGGGCTCTCGCTCTTGCTCCTCAACGATTACCTACCTTTTATGATAAGTAGCCCTATCGAGCGTTTTGCGCTCTATAGCAGCGTGTTCTTGCTGCTATTAGTACCGCTTTCATTGTTTATCCTCGTGGTAGTCAGACTCAGCTACAAGCGTTTTCGAGGCACGCGTGTATGGGCTATCCTCACTTTTATAGCCTTCATCGCAGCACTTATAGGCTTAAACATCAGTGTAGGCAGTACAGTTAAAGAGTTTTTTATGGAGAACAATTTCGAGCGCAAAATAAGTGTTCCTACTACTTCCGACACGCTACACATCAGCATCAAAAGTAAGTACGGCAGTAGTTTCGACCTAGCAGTCGATGCCGACACCCTGTTAGTGCAACACGAGTGCTTCCTACGCAATATTTTGCCCACTAACGAAAGCGAACCTTACTTGCTGTGCCGACAAAACGCTAGGGGCAGAACAGGTAGTCAAGCCGCCCAAAACGCTAAGAATATCCGTATCCCCTTAGAGATTAAAGACAACCAC
The DNA here is from genome assembly GCF_003054025.1 of Capnocytophaga leadbetteri. Classification (GTDB taxonomy): domain Bacteria; phylum Bacteroidota; class Bacteroidia; order Flavobacteriales; family Flavobacteriaceae; genus Capnocytophaga; species Capnocytophaga leadbetteri. The sequence continues at coordinate 365,774 of NZ_QBKG01000001.1, read as the reverse complement.
ATCACCATACCCGACTATTACGAAATTATTAAGGGCAACACCTATCGTGGTCAGACCGTAAACTACCAGCTGTATTTACCTGTAGGCAAGTATATAAAGAATGCCAAAAGCTACGATAGTCCTTACAACAGAGCTACCTATCGTCTCAAAGAAGACGGTCTTTACCTAATGACCAAAGACTCTCTACAATTAGTAAACTAACCAATTTTATCAATAAAAAAATTAGCCGATTAGCAAATGAAAAATATATCATTTACTAATCGGCTAATTGTCAAATCGACAAATCGGCAAATCGCCTACTTCACCAATTTGGCTATTTCTTTAAATTTAGGGTGAGCAGCAGTACGCAATACCGAGAAGAGCAACGCTTCAGTGCTGAGCAGTTGTGCGCCAGCATCGCGTAGCATACCAAGGCCTATTTGCTTATTGCTCTCTGTACGAGAGGATACCGCATCAGCGATAACAGTCACTTTATAGCCTGCCGCCAATAGGTCGATAGCGGTTTGGTAGATACAAATATGCGTCTCTATACCGATAAGCACCACGTGCTTGCTATCATATTGCCCTAATCTACTAAGGAAAGCTTCTTCGCCATATGCCGAAAAAGAAGACTTAGTAATAGGGGTTTCACCTGCGAGTACCTCAGCTATCTGCGGATGAGTAGCCCCTAATTTATCAGGCATTTGTTCCACCCAAATAAGCGGAATATCAAGTGTTTTGCAGCCTTCAATCGCAATGCGACTATTGCGTAGCACCTCTTCCGATTGCTGCACTATCTGCGATAATTTACCTTGAATATCGAGAATTACTAATATCATAAGCTACTAATTTACTAATTGGCTAATTTCTTAACCATTATTTTATTGTATAAGTATAGAGATACCGCAGCAAAGACTCCGATACCGAAAATAAGGTACCACATCTTCTCTGGGGTATAGGTTTGCCATAGCATTTCAGTAATTTGCGACTGCGAAAGCCCTAATTTTTGTTCTGCAAGCGCAAAATATTCATTTCTGGTCAACCCCTCAGGCATTGCTATTTGTCTATTAGCCATTTCTGCTTGTAGGAAAGCGTATTTATCCGACCATTTTTCATATAAGTCACCAGAAATAAGCCCTGCAAGATAGTTACCCATAGCTACCGGAAGGAAATAAGTACCTTGGTAAAGGGCTTCTTTCCCTTTAGGAGTAATCTGTGCGATAAAAGCCGAAAGCGTAGGGCTTGCAGCCATCTCACCTACTGAGAAAATCATCGTACCGATAATAGTAAACCACACATTGTTAAACATAAAGGTAAGCGTAACCCCTATAGTACCGATAATAGTACCGCGTATCATAGCGCTCACGTGTGTCATCTTAGTCACGAAGTAAGACACCACTACCTGAAAGAAGATAATCATCAGCGAGTCGATATTCACGAACCACTCAGCTTTTACCTGTCCGTTTTCAGTCAGCATAGTGCCCAAAAATGGCAAGTGCTGATTTATCCACTGACTCATAGCCGAAGAGTCCACCCAATCTTGTATAAAGTTAGGCAAGGTGTAGAATAGCTGATTAAACATCGTCCAGAAGCCGACCATTAGTATAAGCAATATAGTCAAGCGGCTATCGCGCAATGCTTCTATAATGTGCAATACCGATTCTTTTATTTCGGTCAGAAGAGGCTTGCTATCGCGTTGTGCCATTTTGGGCTCTTTGTAGAAGAACAGCACCACCAATAGGTTGATAAGCATCACCACGGCTGCCTGCACAAAGATAATGCGCCAGCCTAACATAGTGCGTAATGATGACGACATAGCCGGACCTATAAAGCCTCCTATATTCACCATCATATAGAAGATACCAAAGCCCAAGGTGCTGGTAGTATCATCTGTATTCCGAGCTACAGTTCCGTTGATAACGGGTTTAAAAAAGCCCCCTCCTATAGCGGCAAAAAGGAAAACCATATACATCGACCAGTAGGTATTAACCTCCCCCATAAGGTAGTAACCCACTGCCATAATAAGACACGAGATAGTCAGTGAAAGTTTATAGCCTATACGGTCAGCAATCACCCCAAATACCAGCGGCAGAAAGTATTGTATAGCCGTCACGTTGCCTATGATACTTCCTTTTTCAGAGTGCGAAAGTCCAAGACCTCCTTCGTCAGTCGAAGCTACCAAATACAAAGGCAAAAGGGTAAAAATACCATAAAAGCCCCAACGCTCCATCAGCTGTAGGAAACTCGCCACCCAGAAGTTAGGCGAAAAAGTTCGTAGGGTTTGCAATAACGATTTTTTATTTGCTGTCATTATGATAAAATGTTTAGTAATTTCAAAAAACAGGGGCAAAAATAGTACCTTTTTTCAAAGAAACAAAAACCATAACCCCAATTGTATCAAAGGAATAAACAAATGTTATATTTGTAACATCTCATTGGCTAATTTCCTAATAGGCTAATCTGCTAATTTGCTAATTTTCTAATTATTTTCGTATTTTTGCATCGCATTACCATTTTTTGAAACTGCATTATGAACGACGATTTGCTCTATCTTATTGCGCTGAAGAAAATCCCTTTAGTAGGCGACATCACTGCCCGAAAGCTACTCACACACTTCGGCAGTGCTCAACGCATCTTTGCTCAAAGCAGAGAAAAACTCGAAAAACTCATCGGTATAGGCTCTAAGATAGCTGATAACCTCCTGCATAGTGCCACTTATCTGCACGAAGCTGAGGCTGAACTCTCCTTTGCCGAGCAGCATCACATACAGGTGATTGCCTATACCGACCCGCAGTACCCTACTCTATTGAAGCAATGCCCCGACAGCCCTATTTTCTTTTATCAAAAAGGAAACATACAGCTGTCTAACAAACGCATCATCAGTATCGTAGGCACTCGCAATAGCACCCCTTATGGCAATGCTTTCTGCGAAAAGCTCATCGAAGAGTTAGCTCCCTTAGGAGTGGTAGTGGTCAGTGGCTTTGCTTATGGTATCGACATCACGGCACATAAGGCAGCTATAAAGCACCACCTGCAAACGGTAGCTTGTTTAGCTCACGGACTTAATTTCATCTATCCGCCTGCCCACAGCAAGTACGCTGAGGCAATGACCGAAAACGGTGGCTTCATCACTGACTTTGGCTATTTGAGTGCTTTCGACCGCAAGAACTTTCTAAGCCGCAACCGCATCATTGCAGGGCTCTCGCAGGCTACTATAGTGATTGAGTCGGGAAAGAAAGGCGGCAGCTTAGTCACTACCGATATAGCTTCCTCTTACGGGCGCGAGGTCTTCGCCGTCCCTGGTAGGGTTACCGACCCCTATAGTATAGGTTGCAACGAACTGATACGCAGCGGCAAAGCCAACATACTGCTATCAGCGCAAGACCTCATCGATACTTTGGGCTGGCACAACACCCCACCAAAGGAAGTACAGCAGGAACTATTCCCTACCTACACCCCCGAGGAAGAGCCGGTAATAGAGCAACTGAAGAAAGGCGGCAAGATGACTTTAGACAGCCTATCGCTTGCCTGCCAAATACCCGTGTACCAGCTCTCTAACCTCCTCTTTCAAATGGAACTCAAAGGCTACGTACACTCCCTACCTGGCAAAATGTTCGAAATAATCTAATTTCTTTTCTTTTTTTTGACGCGAAAAATCATACATATCGATATGGACGCCTTCTACGCTTCAGTAGAGCAACTCGACTTCCCCCATTTGCGTGGCAAAGCCATTGCGGTAGGCGGAAGCGAAGCGCGCGGAGTGGTAGCGACTGCCAGCTACGAGGCGCGTCAGTATGGGGTGCATAGTGCTATGAGCGGCGTACTAGCGCGCAAACGCTGTCCGCACCTCATATTTGTACCCCCTCGCTTCGAGCGATATAAAGAAATATCAAGGCACATTCGCAGTATCTTCCACCGCTATACCGACTTAGTAGAGCCCCTTTCGTTAGACGAGGCGTATTTAGACGTTACCCATAACAAAGTGGGCAATCCTTCGGCTACTCTTATCGCACAAGAGATAAGGCAAGCTATTTTTACTGAAACAGGACTCACTGCTTCCGCAGGCATTTCTATCAATAAGTTTATTGCCAAAATAGCCAGCGATGTCAATAAGCCCAACGGACAGAAAACCGTCACTCAAGACGAGGTACAAGATTTTTTAGACACGCTCAATGTCAAGAAGTTTTACGGCATCGGCAAGGTAACAGCCGAAAAGATGTATGCTTTGGGCGTTTTCACAGGCAAAGACCTACGCCAGAAGTCATTAGCATTTCTCGAAAGAAATTTCGGCAATAGCGGCAAGCACTACTACGAATTGGCGCGCGGTATTCACAATGGCGAGGTACAGCCTTTCAGAATACGCAAATCGGTAGGGGCAGAACAGACTTTTGCTGAAAACCTCACCAGCGAAATCTATATGCTCAAAGAGTTAGATAGCATAGCCAGCGAAGTAGCGATGCGTTTAGCACAGCAAAAGGTAGCCGGCAAGACCCTCACTCTAAAGATAAAGTACAGCGATTTTAGCATACAAACGCGCAGCAAAACCCTAAAGGACTATATCAGCACAAAAGAAGAAATAATGCTGTATATCAGCGAATTGCTATACCAAGACCGCCTATCCGACTCCGTGCGCTTATTGGGTATTTCAGTGTCGCACCTCAATAACGATCCGGACAAGACCGTCCCTCCTACCCCACAATATATACAACTCAAACTGCAGTTCCCCGATTAGAGGTTGGTTATATATAACTCATTATCCACTGATAAAGATGGGTTACCACCGACCATAAGAACACAATCAGATAATAAATAGCCACTCCTAAAACCACGAGCCATATAGTAGTAGAGACAGCCCTTCGCTTCACTTTTTTAACGATATTCGGGTCATCATTCACAAAGCCCTCTATCAAAATAGTATTTTCTCGGTAAGACTTATAGAATATATCAAGCACAATCCCCGCATAAGGAATCAGCCCTACAAAAATATCTATAAACACATTGCGCAAGAGCGTCATTGTAAGGGCATACGATCTAATCTTAAAAATCGAAATATAGAAAAACGAAGCATTAAACAGCTGAGGCACAATGTCGCCCACCACCGGCACCAAACCCAGTATAGGGTCTAAATAATAGTCGTCCATCACCTTAGTAGCCGTCTTCATTGCCCTATAGCTTCTACTCTGCTCCATACGCAACTTGCGCTCAGCTTTCTTCAACAACTTTTGTTCCTCTTTCAAAGATGTATCCATAGTATCTGTTCCTTTTTCCATTATTTTTCTGTTACGTTTCTGTTACTTCTACGCCGCAAAGTTCCAACACTTTTTCCACATAACCAAATACTTGTCACAGTATGATACAGAGCCTTTGAGATATATGCTATACGTTGGACAACAGAAATCTTTTTTAAAGAAGCCAAACAATACTTAGGTTTAGGTAAGTGTCAATCTGTAGACTTTGGTGCTCAGACAGCCTCTACATCAATTGTGATGTTAGAATACAGCTTACTCTCGTTAGCCAAAAAAGAGCTTGAATATCAGACTATTGGAGGAATATTGAAAAGATACGCCTACCTTAGATGAACGTATATTACTTATTATCAAAGAATTAGTTCTTGATTTAGCAGAGATTCTTGAGATACCTTTTGAAGAACTAATAACAAAAATAATATCTGAAAATAAGCAACTTATGAAATGGATTAATTTGAATCCCTTATCTGAAGCTGCTTAGAACAACTTGCGAAACTTAAATTAGCAAATTAACCTTTATTTCAATTGCATTACACGACTTAAAAGCAGAGGTAAACCTGTATTTTTGATATTATCATTATTCCAAAAGCTCATCACACAAGCAATAGGGCGATTGCGCACCACTTGGGCTACATAGTACACCGTAAGTGTTTTAGCGCCCGACATCCCTGCTAAAGCTGACGCAACTCCCTTGATGTCAAACACTACTCTCTTAGCTTTGGTGGGTACCTCTTCAAAAAGTACCTCAACTTCTTCCTCTTCTATAGGTTTCAACATTTTGCGTTGTTTGTTGGCTGCAAACTGGTCGGCTACAGCTTGTTGAGCGTCTTCCAAAGTGCGATATACTCCCCAATTCATTTCGCCGTTGTACGGACATTGCACTATGTTGATACCCGTGAAATAACAGTCGTCTAACATCGGGATTTTTCGTCCTGCAAAATCAATACTTCTGGCATCGGTAGGGGCAAATAATTCCTGAGGGATTTTATTTTCAACAATGAGGTTTACTAAGGATTCTTCTACCTCAACTTCTCTGTCTCTCAGTTTTGAAAACCAAACAAGGGAAATAGTATTCGCTGGACTTTTCACAAAATAAAGAGACTCTACATACTCCTCTTTATCTCTATTAACCAAATAGTTATCAGTGTGTATGCGAGGGTTAGGCTGCGCGTCTTGCGCATTAATTTTCAATTTTCGGTAGGCTTTCTTAAAGCCTTTTTCATCAAAAGGAAGTTTCAAATCCTCATTGGTAATGATATAACCATCGATAGCATAAAATTCTCTATCGCCGTTCTTGATTGCTGAAAGACGGTCTAACAAGGGCAATTCTTGTGCATAGGTAGCCCACAAAAAACTACCAAAGAAAAATAGAATATAATATTTCATAATTAACAAGTTACGTTATTCAGAGGACAAAAATAAATAGAAACGCTCTCTTTTGCAAATAAAACTATAGCTTTATAAAAAAAATCTATAACTAAAATACTCTCAATCATTTTTTTTTTATAATATCTTTGCTAAAATTATTAAATCTCCGATTAACATTGAAAATAATGCAATTATATCTTCAATACAGAATGGATACAGAAAGAATACAGGAACAATACAGAAAGACTCAAGAAATAGCATTATCAAATCAGCAACAAAAACACCAAAACATTACGAATAATGCAATAACAACAAAAAAAAATAAATACCAAATTATCTTACTAAAAACATCTCTCCTTTCCAAAATATTATTATTTTTGCAAAAACAAAAAAACCTTATATGAATAATATTGTTTTCAACTTCCTTACAGAGCTCGCTAAAAACAACCACAAAGAATGGTTTGACGCTCACAAAAACGACTACGAGGCAGCTAAAGCAGCTGTTAATACCGTATGCGAGACTATTTATAACGAAATAGCCCTAAACGACGCACTTTCGCCTATGAAAATATACCGCATCTACCGCGATTTGCGTTTCTCTAAAGACAAAACTCCCTATAAAACCCACTTCGGTTGCTATTTCCAACGCAAACAACCTCATTACCGCGGCGGTTATTACATCCACATCAGTCCTGAAGAGAGTTTTGTAGGCGGAGGCTTCTTCAATCCTAACAAAGAAGATTTGCTGCGTATCCGCCAAGAAATTTCATTAGACGGCGACACTTTTGCCCAAATAATGCAACACCCAGAGGTAGTAGCCCAATTTGGCGGCAAACTGTGGGGCGATGAGGTAAAAACGGCTCCTAAAGGCTTCGAGAAAGACGACCCAATGCTCGACTCCCTACGCAAAAAGCAGTTTCTCCTCAAACACGATTTCACCCCTGCCGAAGTCCTCTCCCCCGACTTCACAGCCAAAGCCATCAGCAGCCTAAAGGCTATGCGCCCTTTCTTCGATTTTATGACCGGTGCCCTCACCACCGACCTCAACGGTGAACCTCTTTTCTAATAACTAGCATTTGTTAATTGCTAATTATCAATAGTTTTGTATCTTTGCACCCTCAAAATTAGTAACTAAACCTTTTATGGCAAAAGAAATAGACGAAAGCAAGCAGGGGCAAAGCCTTGTACTTACCGCCGACAGCACCAATACCAAGAAATTATATATCGAAAGCTATGGCTGTCAGATGAACTTTTCCGACAGCGAAATAGTGGCTTCTATCCTTTCGAAAGTGGGCTATAACACCACCGATAGCGTAGATGATGCCGACTTAGTGCTTATCAACACCTGCTCAGTTCGTGATAAAGCCGAGCAGACTATCCGCAAACGCTTGGAACAGTTCAACGTGTATAAACGCAAAAAACCGGCTATGAAAGTGGGGGTATTAGGCTGTATGGCCGAAAGGGTAAAGCACGCTTTCCTCGAAGAAGAAAAAATAGTAGATATGGTCGTAGGACCCGATGCTTATAAAGACCTTCCCAACCTATTGGAGGAAGTAGAAGGCGGTCGCGAGGCGGTAAATGTTATTCTCTCTAAAGACGAAACATATGCCGACATCGCTCCTATACGCCTCAACAGCAACGGGGTTACTGCCTTTGTATCTATCACACGCGGTTGCGATAATATGTGTACTTTCTGCATCGTGCCTTTCACTCGTGGGCGTGAACGCAGTCGTGACCCTTACTCTATCCTCAATGAAATAGGCGACCTACAAGCGCGTGGTTTTAAAGAAGTTACCCTACTGGGGCAAAACGTAGATAGCTACTTGTGGTATGGCGGCGGATTGAAGAAAGATTTCAGCAAAGCTACCGAAATGCAGCAGGCTACAGCTATCAACTTCGCCAAGCTACTCGATATGGTAGCCACCGCTTATCCCAAGATGCGCATTCGCTTCTCTACCTCTAACCCTCAGGATATGACTTTTGAGGTTATTGATACTATGGCGAAGCATCACAACATCTGCAAATACATACACCTGCCCGTACAGAGCGGCAGCAACCGCATACTCAAGGCGATGAACCGTATGCATACCCGCGAAGAGTATTTTGCACTAATAGACGGCATACGCCAGCGTATCCCCGATTGTGCTATCTCTCAAGATATGATTACAGGTTTCCCTACTGAAACAGAAGAAGACCACCGCGATACTCTTTCGCTAATGGAGTATGTAAAATACGATTTTGGGTTTATGTTTGCCTACTCTGAGCGACCTGGCACTTTAGCGGCTCGCAAAATAGCAGATGATGTACCTGAGGAAGTGAAGAAACGCCGTTTAACCGAAATCATCGACTTACAGCAACAGCACAGCCTCTATCGCACCCAAGCGCAGGTAGGCAACACTGTAGAGGTACTCATAGAGGGTAATTCTAAGAAGTCAGACCAAGAATGGATGGGGCGCAACAGTCAGAATACAGTAGTGGTATTCCCCAAGGAAGACTACAAAATCGGCGATTTCGTAATGGTAAAAATCACTGATTGCACTTCTACTACCCTCATCGGAAAAGCTGTAGGCTACAGCGAGTATTTCAATTAGTCAATTAGCTAATTTATTAATACAAAAAAGGCGGCTCAACGCAAGCGTTGAGCCGCCTTTTTTTAAGTTTTTAGTCCCCGTTATATTGTGAGTAAAACTCTGAGGAAAGTTCTGAAATTTTACCTCCTAATTGTTTCTCTAATTCAGCATTTATTAGGTCATACAAATTCTTATTTTCATCTTTGTAAACTGTCATACCATTTTTGTTTACCTTAGTATTTTCTAAATATATTTTCACTAAAGGAGTGGCTAAAGCCTCTGGATTTTTACTCACAAATGCTTTCATTGTTTTTCTTGCTACTGGTATCTCAAAAGAAGGAGTATTATCTATCCCAAATATAAAGGTTATTACATCATCTGCATAACACAGTTTCACTTCTTTTAACTTTTTGCTATTAGGATATTTCTTAATAAAGTTGCTCTCATTAAGTAGTAATGTACCTAACTCATCCCAACTAATCATCAGGGCTGCATCATTATACATAAACGGACGTATATCATTAATTCTTATATATAGAAGATATTCCTCTGACAAATAATTTTTAAAAATCTTAGCCAAATAACCTTTTTTAAAATAAAAACCACCAAAACCCTCATCCCAAGCGTCTTGTAAACCACTATTATTCAATAGTTTTTGAAAATCTGTAGTAAAGCCTCCATCTTTTTTTAAATAAGGCTTAAAAGAAGAAGATTCTATATCTTCTATCTCTAATAATTTTTCCCTAGCCTCTTTAGCAAACTTCTCGCACAAAATGTCATTCTTAGTTTTATTAGTATTAGCTTGCATTTGGGCAATTGTTTGTTTTTTCAGAGCATTTACGCTCTTAATAATAGCTACAGGGTCTTTCTGTGCAAAGCCTAAAGATACTATCAAAAGGCTTAATAGGGTAATGTAATGTTTCATATGATAGTTCTTTTTATTTAAAATGGGAATTTTATAGTTCTTTCAGTAAGGTCTTCGTCAAACTGTACATCGTAATACAGCACAGTAGGGTATAACAAAAAACCTGAATTTTGCTTAATAGTAAGTTTGTATAGGTTGTGGTAATCTAGGTAGAGAGTAGTTTCAGAATGCCCTTGCATTACGATATCGCCCTTTACACAGCTTACAGTATAAGGATTATCAGAATTATTCACGAGCTTAAGTAGCCCTTGGTTAGCTTTTCGTTTGTTATTGCTATTAGTATTATAACTGCTATTGCTGTTATTATTTACTGGGGTCTGAAAATCGGCAAGGTATTGCCACGATACATTTTCAGGAGCCATAGTCTTCTCGCCCCCAAAGTCGCCTGTTGTATAGTAAATAGCTGTTGTTTCAGGCTGATAAGCCGCTAACACCTGATACTGATAGCCTGAAATATCATCTATATTATCACAGCTATAGCTAAAGAGTACATACTCTTGTCCGTTTATAAAAGTAGCCCCATATTTAGAAGCCATTGAGCGAGACATCTTTTTGCCTATACGTGCTTCGATATACGGTTCAATAGTAGAAGCTACGTTTTCTAACCCCTCTAAAGGCAACAGTTTACCTCCTTTGAGTTCAAACGGATATTCCTCAGCATAGCCGCCACTACTCATCGTATTCACCACTTCATAATAGCGCGAACTCACAGCTTTCTTTCCTGCATAACAACTTTCTAACAGATAATCATAGTTATCTGTACCTATAGCTGCACTTAACGATTGTACAAAATTATCTTTTGTTGAGGCAGTGCGAAGAGACGATGTGTAGTAGGAGTCATACGTATTGGGTACGATTACTTTCATCACGCGGGTTACCTCTTCTTTTGATAGCGAGGGGTACCATCTATGGGCTTGTTCGGCTTTGGTTACCACATAAAAATGGCGAGCAAAGCTAGCATAAGCGTTATCAGGTACCTGCGTTCTCATCTTAAAGAGAAGATTGCTATCATATACATTAGAAAAATTGCTGCTATTTTGCGAATAACAATGCATCAGCAGCCCTAAAAAGGCAATAAGAGTTGTAAAATATTTTATTTTCATTGTTAAAAAAGTAATAATTTGAGGCAAATATACAAATTATTTTCTAAATACCTACATTCACCTCATTATCTTTCGTAGATTAGTAGCTACCTCTACTTTATTTGACTGAGTAGAACATAAAAAAGGCGGCTCAACGCAAGCGTTGAGCCGCCTTTTTTAGTATATTATAATATTATCTTCGGTAAGTGATTGTTACATTCAAAATATCATCAATCGTATAACCAGATAACTCAAGAAAGTTTTGCTCTTGCATTTGTAATCGCATTATTTTTTTAAACTCATCATTATATTTAAAGACTAATTCGCTTTCGTTTAAATTAATAACATCAAGAGCTCTTAATGCTTTGTCATTAATCACAAAACAAATAGTACTTCCTTTAATCACGTACAAAAAAGAAGCTGAGTTATATTTACAAGTTTTTTCGTCTTTCTTATAATTGTATTCATTTAGTATCCAACGATCTCCTTTAAATATATAATTCATTTTCTTTATGCAATTAAAAGCCTCTGAAGGAACTATTTGAGAGAAGAGTTTCCCATCAGACATTCTTGATTCCACATAGTTCCATTGTCCTTCTAACTGTGCTCGTGTGTACTTAGCATCGTTATCATTGTCTTTTTTAGTGCACGCTGCGAAAGCTATCACAGAAAGTGCGATTAGTAATATTTTTTTCATAGGAATAAAGTTTAAAATTTGCTACAAAGATAAAAAAACTTCTTTTTATTAGCAAAATATTCCAAGAAAAATACACGAATTATTTTATACCGATAATTACCTCTACCTCTCTGCTAATTCTATAATCTCTAAATTCTTTATTTCACCCGCTTCAAGCTCAAAACGGAGCATAGTGCGGACTTTCTGCCAGCCGTAGATGCCTGCCGCCCCCGGATTGAGGTGCAGTAGCTGGTATTGTGGGTCGTATTGTACTTTTAGTATATGCGAATGCCCCGAAATGAAGAGTCGGGGTGGGTGTTTTTGTATTTCGCGTTTGGCTAAAGGAGTGTATCGATTAGGGTAGCCCCCTATGTGTATCATTAGTACCTCTACTCCCTCGCACTCAAAACGATTTACCTCTGGGAAGTAGCCGCGTACCTCAGTGCCATCTATATTGCCATAAACCCCTCGCAAAGGCTTTATTGCCTCGAGGGCTTGTATGACGGCCACATTGCCAAAGTCACCGCAATGCCAGACCTCATCAGCCTCTGAGGCATAGTGAAGTATACGCTCGTCTATGTACGAATGCGTGTCGGAGAGGAGTAAGATTTTCATTTCACATCTAATTTGTAGTGCTGTTTGCCCTGTATCTTATAGCAAGTGCGCTTAGCAGCACTCTCTTCGGCTCTCTTCTTAGAGGTAGCCCGTGCGCGTGTAACCGAAAAGCCCTCTACATATACTTTGGCTACGAAGTATTTCGTCTCTGAACGGTCTTCTACATCTTCTTCTGCCTCAAATGAAAAGTCGCGTTTGTGCTTCTGGCACCATTCTATTAGCAAACTTTTATGGCTAATAACCTTTTCTTCGAGGTTTTTGATATTGATATAAGGCAAAATGAGCTTGCGTTCTATAAATTTGAAGCAAGTTTTATAGCCTTTATCCAAATAGATAGCCCCTATAAGCGCCTCGAAAAGATTGCCTGTGATGTTATTGCCCAACTGCTTGGGGGTGAGTTTCGTACGCAGAAAACTGAGCAGCTGTAGCTCTTCGCCCAGCTGGTTTAGGTTGCGCCTTTCTACTATTTTAGAGCGCATTTTGGTCAGGTAGCCCTCGTCTTGCTCAGGCGCATTAGTAAAAATATAATCGGCTATTACTGCCCCCAAAATAGCATCGCCAAGAAACTCAAGTCGCTCATAGCTCTTGCGGGTAGCCTTTTGGTATTGGTAGGATGGATGCGTAAAAGCCTCGCTATAAAATGACAGATTTTTAGGCGCATAGCCCAAAAGATCTTTCATTTTATTGTAAAAAATCCCGTCTTTCTTCTTAGAAGTAAAACGGGAAAATGACAATATTTTCTTTAAGCTGAACACTTGTATTATAACTTTTTGAATAGTAAGCAAGCGTTATGACCTCCGAAACCGAAAGTATTACTCATTGCTACTTTTACATCGCGTTTTTGTGCTTGGTTGAAAGTGAAGTTTAGGCGTTGGTCTATCTTCTCATCAGGAGTTTCAAAGTTGATAGTAGGTGGTACGATACCGTGCTTAATAGCCAATATCGAAGCCACTGCTTCAACAGCTCCTGCTGCACCAAGTAAGTGTCCTGTCATCGACTTGGTTGAGTTGATATTGATATTATAAGCGTGCTCTCCGAACACATCAATTACTGCTTTCGACTCGGCTATATCACCCAGCGGGGTAGAAGTACCGTGCATATTGATAGCATCGACTTCATTTATCGCTACGCCAGCGTCTTTAAGACAGTTATTCATCACCAATTTAGCGCCAAGCCCTTCAGGGTGAGGTGCCGTCATATGGTGAGCGTCTGCTGAAAGTCCGCCACCAGCCAATTCGCAATAGATAGTAGCCCCACGTGCTACAGCGTGGTTGTACTCTTCAAGCACAATAGCCCCTGCTCCTTCGCCCAATACAAAACCATCGCGGTTAGCATCAAACGGACGCGATGCCTTAGCTGGGTTTTCGTTGAAAGTAGAAAGAGCGTGCAAAGCATTGAAGCCCCCTATACCAGCGATAGTAACAGCTGCTTCAGAGCCGCCCGATACTATTACATCGGCATAGCCAAAACGAATATAGTTAAGCGCATCAATCATAGCATTGGCAGCCGAAGCACAAGCCGACACGGTAGTGAAGTTAGGACCTCTGAAGCCATATTTAATAGAAATCATACCCGATGCTATGTCGGCTATCATTTTAGGTATAAAGAAAGGATTGAAGCGAGGCGTACCATCACCCTGATTAAAGTTGGTTACCTCATTTTGGAAAGTTTCTAACCCTCCGATTCCTGAACCCCATATCACACCCACGCGGTCTTTATCAACCTTATCAACGTCTAAATGAGCATCTTTGATAGCTTCATCGGATACCACAGAAGCATACTGCGCAAACTTATCAAGCTTGCGAGCTTCTTTTCTATCCATAAAGTCCTCAATATTGAACCCTTTTAGCTCGCAGGCGAACTGGGTTTTAAACTTAGAGGCATCGAAATGGGTAATAGGGGCAGCGCCACTTTTTCCTTCTACGAGTCCGTTCCAAAAATCTTGTGAGGTATTACCAATGGGGGTCAAGGCACCTATGCCTGTTACTACTACGCGTCTTCTCTCCATATAGTGTTATCTTTTTAGTATTTAGGTTCTAAAAAAAGCATTAGGCACTAAGCCACTAACCTACCTATATAGGTGGTTAATAGCTTAGTGCCCATTAGCCCATTATTGTTTAGCATCTTCAATGTATTTGATTGCTTGACCTACTGTTTGGATATTTTCAGCTTGGTCATCTGGGATTTGAATATCAAATTCTTTTTCAAACTCCATAATCAACTCTACAGTGTCTAATGAATCTGCTCCTAAGTCGTTAGTGAAGCTCGCTTCTGCGTTCACTTCATTTTCGTCTACGCCTAACTTATCAACGATAATGGCTTTAACTCTTGATGCAATGTCTGACATAATTTTTCTTTTTTTATAACTATAATTACTGAGTGCAAAAGTAAGCATTTTTTTTGAATAGCAATCGTTTTCGAACAAATATTGTGCTTTTTTTTGATGTTAAAATACCAAAGTCGTTTATTATCAGGGGGTTATTAACTGCTATAGTATAGCTTCTTTTTGTCTTTTAAGGGGTGAAATCAATCGAAAATTGTGAATTTACTTTAACAGATAAAACCCTACAAAACAAACTTTTTTTTGATAATTAAAAAAATAACTGTACCTTTGCAACGTAAATGGTGTTACACGCAACTTCGTGTTGCTATCGGTTTCACCCCCCCGAGAGGCAAGTTGATGATTATTCAATTTGCCTCTTTGTTATTTTAAAACGTTTTGTCTCTACTGCTAAAACTTTCATATTAGGCATTATAAAAATAACTCGCTCAATATGCCTTGCTCTCCCTTGTGCAAAAGTAGCTCGCAAAATGTCATAAGCTTCTCTATTAGACCTTAATTGTTTAGTAAATTGAATAATCACTTCACTAACAAACTGTCGGCTTGCTTCTTTTAAAGCACTCTGAATTATATTTTTCCCGTTATTACTCTCTGTTACTTTTATATCTGTAAAATATTGAAAATACAGATTAAAAGTATCCGGATTAGTCTCACCATCATTTATAACAGGAAGCATTCTATACTGATAGCCTTTATTAGTTAAAAATCTAAGTGCTACAACATTTTTCTTAAACTCTTTTTTATTCTGTTTCCCTGAAGTAAAGATTTCAAAAACACCTTTTTCTATAGTTTCATCTTTCACAAAGCTAATCAAATGATAGCGCTCTAAACGTTCTTTTATAGTTTTCATTGGGTCAGTTTTAATTATAGAAGCAAAGGTAATATTTTTTTTCAAAGAAAACATTCCCTTTCACCAGTTTTTTTCTTCGATATCTCCCTTTACTTTGAATACACTTACACTATAGGATCACCGAAGGATTAGCGAAGGATTAGCGAAAGATGACTGAAGGATTACCGAAATACCATTACCTCCGAAACCTACCGCATTTATCATTACTGTTTGGAGTTTTTCGGGCACTTCATTTACCTCATCAAGATAAGGTATAGGCTGAAAGGTATTGCGCTGTAGCATCTCGATTGCCATACCGAGATTGAGCGCTCCACTTGCGCCGTAAGTATGTCCGTGTCGCCATTTATTATTAGTCAGCAGTGGTTTTTGCGACCCAAAGACTGCCTCTATGGCATTGAGCTCTGCCCTATCGCCCTTAATAGTGCCCGTGCAGTGGGTGATAACCACATCTATCTTAGGATTACCTGCACTCTCTAAGGCGCTGCGCATCGACTCTTGCAGACATTGTCCGTCAGGGGACAGCGAAACGCTATGGGTGAGTTGCTCGGTAGCAAAGCCAATTCCTATAATATACGCCAAAGCGTTAGGGCGCTCACCTTTCTCTAAACAAAAGCAGCCTGCTCCCTCGCCCAAGACCATCGTATTCTGTTTTTTGGTCATATCCATAGACCTACAAGGGTAAGGCAACGGCAGAGAGCTGTAGATTTTAAGGGCTTTGACCTGCGCAATGGTAAAAGGCGTAAGGGGAGCCTCAGTACCTCCTACCAAAAAACGCTCTTCCATACCGCTCTGTAGCCACGCTACCGCATTGGCGATGCCGTGCAAAGCAGTAGAGCAAGTGATAGAGTGCGAAAGGGCAAAGCCTTGTGTAGCAAAGTATTGCGCTACCCACGTGCTTACATTGCCCAAGGTAGTGGTGGGCGATGCTAAGGTTTTGCAATAGCCCTCGCTTAGGAAATGTGCATAATGCGACTCGAACAGTTCGGTAGCTCCGCGCGAAGAACCTATATTCACCCCAAAACGCTGTCCGCTCCAGCCTGCTTGGCATACCGCTTCCTTAGCGGTAAAAAGGGCATATAGCACGGTGGGGTCTAAAAATTCGTATGCGGGATTGCTCTGACGCAAAGTTGCTATAAGGGAACGTTTTTCTTCTGAAAGTCGCCCCATTGGCACGTCATCGCAGTTTGTTATTTGGTCGGCAGCAAGAGTAGCTGCTCCTGTAATGGCTATTTTCATTGATAAATAATTTTTAAATTTCGAGGGTTGTTAAGCAATAATAAAAATATTTTTTGTATTTTTGGCGAAATTTTCACTAATAAATATTTATTTTCTAAATAAAAAACACCACCATTATGAACAAAGAAAAGAAAAATCCTATCTCGTGGGTTCCTACCACTTACTTTGCTATGGGGCTCCCTTTTGTGATGCTTTCATTAGTTTCTCCTATCATTTTCAAGGACTTAGGGGTTGCTAACGACCAGATTGCTTTCTGGACTTCGCTGCTTATCCTCCCTTGGTCGCTCAAACCTATCATCAGTGTACTTATGGAAATCTACGGTACTAAAAAACAGTACATCGTTATCACTGAATTGCTTTCGGCTGCTGTGTTTGGGCTTATCGTTTTTTCACTACCTCTGCCTAACTTCTTCGTAACTTGCTTGGCGCTAATGGGGGTTATCGCTTTTAGCGGCTCTACCCACGACATCGCTGGCGATGGTATGTATATGCAGCAATTAGACGCTTCTACCCAAAGCGTGTATTCGGGTTGGCAAGGGGCTTTTTATAACCTTGCAAAAGTATTGGCTAACGGCGGGCTTATCTTCTTGGCTGGCTGGCTGGTAAACGAAAAAGGTATGAGCATCGTAGCCTCTTGGCAGCTAATTATCAGCATCTGTGCTGTTATTTTAGGTTTGGTAGGTTTGTATCATATGTACGCTCTTCCGAAAGACGAGAAAAATACTTCTGACGGCGATTTTAGTGAAAAAAGCAAAGAACTATGGGGCATTTTCGTAGCTTTCTTTCAAAAGAAATATATATTTTACTATTTATTTTTCATTTTCTTGTACCGCTTTGCTGAAGGATTAGCGATGAAAATTGCGCCTCTGTTCTTAAAAGACAGCATAGAGGTAGGAGGCTTAGGGCTTTCTAACGAGCAATACGGATTGGTATACGGCACAGCGGGTACGGCAGCTTTCATCATAGGATCTATAGTAGCGGGTTATTTTGTCTCGGTTGTGGGACTCCGTAAAGCACTTTTCACCTTAGCTTGTGCTTTCAACATTCCGTTTGTAGTATATCTTCTTTTCGCTTATTTTCAGCCTACCAGTTTGATAGTTATCGGTTGTGGTATCGTAGGCGAATACTTTGGCTATGGTTTTGGTTTTGTGGGACTTACGCTCTTTATGATGCAACAGATAGCCCCAGGGAAATACCAAATGGCGCACTACGCTTTTGCTAATAGCCTGATGAACTTAGGGGTGATGATACCTGGAATGCTCAGCGGCTACCTCAGCAAGGTTTTGGGATACGAACTTTTCTTCGCTATAGTGATGCTCTGCACCCTTCCTGCTCTTGCTATCACTTGGAGCGTGCCTTTCACTTACAAAGATAATGTAAAGCAGACATACAAATAAAAAATAGCACAAACAATACGAACAAATAGGGGGCGAATCGCGATTCGCCCCCTATATTTTTTAACAATGTTGTAACACGGTGCGACAACTATTTGCGTACTTCAGTAAAAGGTCGGAATTTTGCCCCGTAAAAGTTTCGAAGCTTATTCCGTTCTTTGACATATTGGGAAATTAAAACACCTCTGAAATCACCTTTACGATATTGTCTGATTTACCCATTGAATAGTAATGGAGCACCGGTACGCCTGCCGCTTTAAGCTCTTTGCTCTGCTGTATAGCCCACTCTATTCCTATCTGTTTGACATCGGCATTATGCTTGCAGGCTTCGACTGCCTCAACAAGTTCCTGTGGAAAATCTATCTTGAAGGCTTGCGAAAGCAAGTTGAGATGCTTTTTAACCGCAATCGGCTTGATACCAGGTATGATAGGCACATTTATACCAGCTTCGCGCGCTTTGTCTACAAACTCAAAGTATTTCTGATTATCGAAAAACATCTGCGTTACTACATAATCAGCCCCCGCCTCTACCTTTTCTTTAAGGCGTGCCAAGTCTGAGGTAAGTGAGGGTGCCTCGATATGCTTCTCCGGATAGCCCGCTACCCCTATACAGAAGTTAGCCTTATGGTCGGCTGCGATGCCATTGAGGTAGATACCCTTATTCAGATTGCTGATTTGGGTAACTAACTCGGTAGCATAGGTATGACCGCCCTCAGTAGGCTGAAAATAGCGTTGCTCTTTCATTGCATCGCCGCGCAATGCCATCACGTTATCGATACCTAAGTAGAGACAGTCTACCAACAGATATTCTGTCTCTTCTTTTGAAAAACCACCACAAAGCACGTGGGGCACGGTATCTACCTTGTATTTATGCTGAATAGCTGCACAGATGCCTACCGTACCTGGACGCATACGAGTTACTTTTTTTTCTAATAGTCCGTTAGGGTGTTCGATGTAATAATACTCCTCGCGCGAGGTAGTAACATCAATAAACGGAGGATTAAACTCCATTAGAGGGTCTATATTTCGGTATAGTTCCTCGATGTTATTCCCTTTTTTAGGGGGTACTACTTCAAAAGAGAAGAGCGTCTTCCCTTTAGCATTCTTTATATGGTCTGTTATTTTCATATTTTCCTTTAAATTCTTCTTTTGCTATCAGTGTATATTGTTTCACAAAGTCTGTTTTGTGAGCGGTATAGGCATCTCGATCGTGCTCGAAAGGCTTCCAAAGAGATAATTTGAGCGTTTCATAAGCTCTCGCTACTGATGGGTGTGCTAATAATTCATCGCGAAAATAAAGTTCGTCATTATCACCTTCATAACGCAAGTGCAGGTGATATACACGTTCTGCAAACCCATTAATAGTATAGCCTTTATTAAAAGAAATCCTATTGTTTGCTTCATTCATACACAGATATCCCGATTGTAGTATGAGTTCTTTTAGCTTCTGAAATGAAGCCTCTTTTTTCACTTCTAAAAGCATATCTACAATAGGTTTTGCTTGTATTTGTTCAACAGCTGTACTACCTATATGGCTTAGGCGTACCACTTCATCAAAAGGTAATTGTTTTAAAAGAAAACTACGCTCTTCCTCATACCATTCTTTCCATAAAGGATTGTGTTGTGTAAGATTGATAGGAAACAGTTGCCACAAGTCCTGCAACGACATTTTTAACAAAGGATTTTCTTCTTTTTCTACCATTAGCTATTAGTGAATTATACTCTACTCTTTTCTGCTAATCTTAGAATATCACCAAATACGCCTCGTGCTGTTACTGAGGCTCCTGCTCCTGCCCCTTGTATCACGATAGGGTTATCGCCATAAGATTCTGTATAAATCTCAAAGATTGAATCAGCTCCTTTTACCTGACCAAGAGCACTATTGCGAGGAACAGACACTAACGACACGTCTAACTGCACTGTATTAGTAGAAGCTAAATCGCCGTGAAGGTCGCCTACATAGCGCAGTACGTGGTCAGGCTCTTGGGCTTCTTTTATTTGTTGATAAGGGGCATTAAACTCGTCTAAGCGTTGCAAAAAGTCTTCGACAGAGCCTTCTCTCAAATGCTCTGGGATAAGGTTTTGAATCTTTACATCAGTGAATTCATTGCCTAAGTCGAGTTCGCGGGCTAATATAAGTAGCTTGCGCCCTACATCATTACCGCAAAGGTCTTCACGAGGGTCAGGCTCGGTATAACCACTGTTAATAGCGTGTTGGAGCACTTCGCTAAACGGCTTATCTTCTGCTGAAAAAGTATTGAACAAGTAGCTGAGTGTACCTGAGAATATCCCCTTGATACGGGTAATGTTCTCGCCTGAATGGTGTAGTAGGCGAATGGTATCTATCAACGGCAATCCTGCTCCTACATTGGTTTCATAAAGATACGTTTTTTGGTACTGCTTAAGGGTTTTGCGCAGCTCTTGGTAGAAGCTAAAGGAGATAGTATTGGCTATTTTATTAGCTGAAACAAGGTCGTAACCACTCTTAATCAGAGGAATGTAGTTATCTACAAAAGTCTTGCTGGCGGTTACATCTACTGCAATAAGGTTTTCTAAGTGATTTTTATCTACAAAAGCCTGTAAAGTATCAAAGTTATAAGGTACAGCTTCGCGCTCAAAAGCCTCTTCCCAGCCTTTGCCAATCCCTTTGGCGGCAGTGAGTATTTTCTGAGAATTAGCAATGGCTACAATACGCAAGCTAATATTCTTGCGCTGCAAGATATTATCGTGGGCAGCTATCACTTGGTTGATAAGCGTACCGCCTACTGTACCTTTGCCGAAAATCACTAAGTTGATACGGCGCGACACCCCAAAGATTTCGCCGTGGATAACATTTAGTGCCTTGTGAAGTTTTTCAGTCTTAAGCACCAAACTAACGTTTTTACCCGTTACGGCATTATTGATAAGTAAAGGCACTATCTGGTTGCGTATCAGTGCATTATAAGGGTGATGGAAAGTAGAGAGAGGTTGCCCTACAATTGAGATGACTGCTACATCATCTACGATGCTCACACTGCTTACATCATTGGTATAGAAGTCGTGCGAAAACTCTTCGTCTATAGCGGCTTTAGCAAGTTTAGCATCTTTAGAAGCTACTACTAAACCTACTCCGCGCTCTGATGAACCTTGAGAGATAATGCTCACACTAATGCCTTTCTGTGCTAAAGCCCTAAAAATACGCGCATCAACCCCCACCTTGCCCAGGAGTCCGCGACCTTCCATCACGATAAGGGCATTGTCTTTAATAACAGAAATTGATTTGATACCCTCTTGCTCGCTCTCTTGGTGAATGAGTGTGCCTGTATCATCACTATTAAAAGTGTTCTTAATGCGCAATGGGATACCCTTCTCAATAAGCGGAATAATGGTTTTGGCGTGAAGTATAGAAGCCCCAAAGTTAGCCAACTCATTGGCTTCTTCATAAGAAAGATGACGTATGATTTTGGCTTCGGGTACTAATTCAGGATTGGCAGTGAAGATACCATCGACGTGAGTGTAGTTTTGCAGTTCAGAAGCATTAAGATAGTTA
Organism: Capnocytophaga leadbetteri; assembly: GCF_003054025.1. Taxonomy (GTDB): domain Bacteria; phylum Bacteroidota; class Bacteroidia; order Flavobacteriales; family Flavobacteriaceae; genus Capnocytophaga; species Capnocytophaga leadbetteri. The sequence goes on along the minus strand of NZ_QBKG01000001.1, from coordinate 343,963 downwards.
GCCAAGAGAGCTGCTGAATAGTTGCTACCATTGCGCCCCAAGGTGGTGGTATCGCCTTTTTCGGTAGAGGCAATAAAGCCTGTAACTACTGCTACGTGATTGGGAGGAATAGTAGCAAAGCGGTCACGGGTGAGTTTTTCGGATACTGAATTGATAATTTGTGCATTGCCTACTACAGCATCCGTTTTGAAGATTTCACGACTATCAACAAAGGTGCTTTCTAAGCCCTTGCGTTTAAGTAGTGCTGCTACGAGTTTAGCTGACATTAGTTCGCCTTGTGCCAATACCAAATCTTTAGTCTTGGGACTATAATCTTTTAATAGAGATACTCCTTCAAGAAGTTTTTCGAGTAGCTGAAATTCGGGTTCAAACGACACTCGAGGGTCATACTGCTGTTCATCTTTCAGTTGTTGAAAGTCGGCAGTATAATCCTCGCCTCTACTTGCTTTTTCGAGCAATGCCTCTAATTCATCAGTAGTGTTACCTCGCGCTGATACTACTACCGATAGAGGTTCTTTATGTGAAGTAATGATAATATCAATCACCTTTTCAATACCGTCATTGGCAAGTGATTTACCACCAAATTTTAATATTTTCATATTTTTATCTTTTACTTAGTTTGAGATTTACCGTTAGATTAAAAGATTTTCTTCAAAAACTGTTCTAATTGTTTGTGTTCTATTAGGAAAGCATCGTGTCCGTGTATAGAGTGTATTTCGTAGTAATCTACAGGTTTGCCCATTTCGCGCAGCTCGGCTACAGTATCGCGGTTTTCTTGAGGCACAAAATATAGGTCAGAATCAGTACTTACGATAGTAATATGTGCCGTAATAGGCGCTACCGCTTCAGCGAAACTACCACGATCTTTTGAAATATCTATTGTTTTTACCAATTGATTCATCAGCTTATAAGCCGAAAGCGAAAAACGTTTGTTCAGCTTTTCACCGTGATGCAGCAACCAGCTCTCTACATTGTATAACTGGGTAGGCAGATGGGTAGTGCGTTCGAACTTCATTTTCAGTGATTGAGGGGTACGATAACACAGCATAGCGTGCAGGCGCGCATCATGCAAGGGGTGTGTAGAGTTTTTAAGTATTTGCTCTTGTAGTAGGCAGTTGCCTATAATCCAATCGGTTGCCTTCCAGTCAGCGGCTACTATTACTAATTGCTGAAAGTAATCAGGCGCAAGAGCTGCCATCTCCCAAGCAATACCGCCCCCTAACGAACAACCTACTAAAGCAAATACAGAGTTTAGCCCCAAGTGTTCTTTGAGAGCTATATTGAATAAGCGCGCGACATCTACCGCCGCCCAATGCTGGTAGTTAGTTATCATATCTTCCTCGCGTGCGTGGAAGCCATTACCTGGAATATTAAATGCTACTACGGTATATATATCAGTATTAATCACTTTGGCAGTACCTATAGCCTCTGCCCACCAACCGTTTTCGCCTGCTACTTGCGAATTGCCCGTAAAAGCGTGGTTTACTACCACTACCGGAGCTGTACCTAAAGGCTTGCCAAACAGTTGATAAGTAACCCTAAGTGAAGGAATACGCACTCCATACGAAGTAACGAAATCAAGCAAGTCATAATGCAAAATATCTAACATAGCTTACTTTTTAATATCTACCATTAACCGTTAATAATTGTTTGATTTGTTTGCTCTATATATTGTGTTAGCTCCTCTTTTCCTGTTTTATTCTGTGCTGAAGTTACAAAATAAGGAGGAAATTCCTCCCACCACTCAAGTAATGCTTCTTTATAAGCTGCTACATTGCGCTCTATAGCTTGGGGTTTTAGCTTATCAGCTTTGGTAAAGATAATAGCAAATGGTATAGCCCGTTCTCCCAGCCACTGCATAAACTCTACATCTATTTTTTGAGGCTCGTGGCGTATGTCTACTAACACAAAAGCACTCACCAACTGCTCGCGTTGCTCAAAATAATCCGTAATAAAGCGCTGAAATACTTGTTTAGTGGTTTTTGATACCCGTGCATAACCATAGCCTGGCAAATCAACTAGAAACCAGCGGTCATCTATTTTGAAATGATTGATAAGCTGTGTTTTACCAGGGCGACCTGAAGTCTTAGCTAAATTCTTACAATTGGTAAGCATATTGATAAGAGACGATTTCCCAACATTAGAGCGCCCTATAAAAGCATACTCAGGCAGCCTGTCCTTAGGACACTTGGCCACCTGTGAGTTGCTCATTACAAATTCAGCTTTTTTTATCATCTCTTGCTAATTATCAATTATTAATTGTTTTAAGCCACTGGTCTAATATTTGGTTAAACTCTTGAGGTCGCTCCATCATAGGGGCGTGCCCACATTTGTCTATCCAATGAAGCTCGGCATTAGGTAATAGCTCCTTAAATTCTTCTGCTACTTTAGGAGGGGTTACTATATCATTTTTGCCCCAGATAAGGCAAGTAGGAGTGGTCATCTTAGGCAAATCTTTTGCCATATTATGGCGAATTGCACTCTTAGCTAATGCTAATGTTTTGATGAGTTTAGAGCGATCTGAAATATTAGCAAATACCTCATCTACTATCTCTTTAGTAGCCACAGCAGGGTCATAGAACACCTCTTCGCATTTTTTTCTGATAAAATCATAGTCACCACGGCGGGGATACCCATCGCTCATAGCACTTTCATACAGCCCCGAACTACCTGTAAGCACTAAACCTAACACATTTTTAGGGTACAGCTTAGTATAAAGTAAGCCTACGTGTCCGCCTAAAGAGTTCCCTAACAAGATAACTTTTTCAAATTTCTTGTGTTTTATGAACTTTTGAATGTATTTAGCTAATGTTTTTACCGAAGTAGTGAGCAAAGGCATTGTGAAAAGAGGTAGCTCGGGCACTACCACCTTATATCTATCCGAAAAAAAAGAAATTACGTCTTCAAAATTACTCAGCCCCCCCATCAGCCCGTGTAATACGATGATAGGGGTTCCTTCTCCTTGTTCGATATATGAAAATTTACCTTCTTTTTTTACTTCTGTTGTCATTGGTATTTATCAAAAAGATTTTTGAAGCACAAAGATAATATTTTATTTCTAATTGTACACAACAAAAGAGAAAAATATTTTTTATCTGTTTATTGTTCAAGTGAAAAACAAGTGATTATCAAGTCTTCTAAAAAATAAATACATAAAAAAACTTTGCCAAAGTCGCGAAACTTTGGCAAAGTTTATCATCAATTTTGCGTTCTTTGTTTTGTATTTAGCCTTTGGTATTAGGCCTCTCCGGTGATACCAAAAAGCGGAATAGTGTGTGTATCGCTTTTTTCTGCTATCATACCGTGAGCATCTTCGTAGTGGCGTATATTTTCTGCCAAAGCCCCTAACAGACGCTTAGCGTGCTCTGGAGTGAGTATCACCCTACTGCGCACCTTACCCTTAGGCATTCCTGGCATTACGCTTACAAAATCTACTACAAACTCAGTAGCCGAGTGATTGATGATAGCCAAGTTAGCATACACCCCTTGCGCTATCTGCTCGTCCAACTCTATGCTTAGTTGTCCGTTGCCTTCTTTTATCTCTTCTAATTCGCTCATAGTCTATCTCGATTTTTTCTTTTCCACTACTGGTTCTAAGTCAGCTTTAGAACCTACGATTATCTTCTCATAACGTTTAAGACCAGTACCTGCAGGTATACGATGTCCTACAATTACGTTCTCTTTTAGTCCGTCTAACGAATCTACCTTACCGCTTACCGCAGCCTCATTGAGTACTTTAGTAGTTTCTTGGAACGATGCTGCTGAAATAAACGACTTAGTTTGTAATGACGCACGAGTAATACCTTGTAGTACAGGCATAGCTGTAGCCGGTATGATGTCGCGAGCTACTACTAAGTTCTTATCAGAGCGTTTTAGCAATGAATTTTCATCGCGTAGTTCGCGGAGACTTACTATCTGTCCTGCTTTTAGGTTTTCAGAGTCGCCTGCATCTTCTACTACTTTCTTACCAAAGAGTCTGTCGTTTTCTTCTATAAAGTCGTCTTTATGTACTAACTGACCTTCGAGGTAAAGTGTATCTCCTGGATCTTGTATTTCTACCTTGCGCATCATCTGACGAACGATTACCTCAAAGTGCTTATCGTTAATCTTCACCCCTTGTAGTCGGTATACCTCTTGTACTTCGTTTACTAAGTATTGTTGTACAGCCGATGGTCCTTTGATGCGTAGTATATCGTCAGGCGTTACAGAACCGTCTGATAGCGGTTTACCAGCACGCACATAGTCGTTTTCTTGCACCAATATCTGGCTTGATAGTTTTACCAAATATTTGCGCTCTTCGCCTAAACGAGAGGTTACAATTACCTCTTTATTACCACGTTTTATTTTTCCGAATGATACTACCCCGTCAATTTCTGATACAATAGCAGGGTTAGAAGGGTTACGTGCTTCGAACAACTCAGTTACACGTGGTAGACCACCGGTGATATCGCCCGCCTTAGCTGAACTACGCGGTATTTTCACCAATACTTTACCCTCTTCTATCTTACTGTTGTTATCCACCATTATGTGGGCACCTACTGGCAAGTTGTAAGAACGAAGTGTTTCGCCATTCTTATCAACAATTAATAAGGTAGGTATCAACTTCTTATTACGAGATTCTACGATTACCTTTTCTTGGAAGCCTGTTTGCTCGTCTATTTCTACTTGGTAAGTAACCCCTTGTTCGATATCTTCATAAGCTATCTTACCAGAGAACTCTGAAATGATTACCGCGTTGTACGGATCCCATTGGAAGAGCAAAGTACCTTTCTTCACTTCTTCTTTATCTTTTACAAAGATGTGCGCCCCATAAGGAATATCGTGCGTTTGTAGCACCATACGAGTAGTAGGGTCGAGTACTTTTAGCTCTGATGAGCGTATTACTACATCTACACTTTGGTCGCCATCTTTGCTGGTTACCACGCGTAGGTCTTCTATCTCTAATATACCGTCAAAACGGGCTTCTGTTTTATTTTCTTCAGATACGTTACCTGCCACCCCACCGGCGTGGAAAGTACGTAGTGTAAGCTGTGTACCAGGCTCACCAATAGATTGAGCAGCTACTACCCCTACGGCCTCTCCTCTTTGTACCATACGACCAGTAGAAAGGTTGCGTCCGTAGCACTTCGCACAGATACCGTGTTTTGCCTCGCAAGTAAGAGCTGAGCGCACCTCTACCATTTCAATAGGTGCTGCATCTATCTTATCTACTATTTTTTCAGTAATTTCTTCACCCGCAGCTACCAATAACTCTTCGGTAAGTGGGTTGTACACATCGTGTAGCGATACACGACCGAGTATACGTTCGCCCAAACTTTCTACCACCTCTTCGTTTTTCTTAAGGGCACGTACTTCAACCCCACGTAGAGTACCGCAATCTTCGGTATTGATGATAACATCTTGTGATACGTCTACCAAACGACGGGTCAAATAACCGGCATCGGCAGTCTTAAGGGCGGTATCGGCAAGACCTTTACGAGCCCCGTGGGTAGAGATAAAGTACTCGAGGATTGAAAGCCCCTCTTTAAAGTTAGAAAGAATCGGGTTCTCGATGATTTCGCCCCCTCCGGCTGTTGATTTCTTAGGCTTAGCCATCAAACCACGCATACCGGTAAGCTGACGTATCTGCTCTTTAGAACCACGAGCTCCTGAGTCGAGCATCATATACACAGAGTTAAACCCTTGTTGGTCGGTGCTGATACGCTTCATAGCCAACTCAGTAAGCTGAGCATTGGTAGAAGTCCACACATCAATCACTTGGTTATAACGCTCGTTATTGGTGATGAGACCCATATTATAGTTCATCATAATACCGTCTACCAAACCATTAGCTTCAGCAATCATATCTGCTTTTTCTTGCGGAATAATGATGTCGCCTAAGCTGAATGATAGTCCGCCTTTGAAAGCGAAACGGTATCCCATATTCTTTATTTTATCGAGGAAGTCGCCTGTTACAGGTATGCTGGTAGCCTTAAGTATTCGCCCGATAATATCGCGTAATGACTTCTTAGTAAGCACCTCGTTTACATACCCTACTTCTAAAGGCACTAACTCATTGAAGAGCACACGCCCTGTGGTGGTTTCTACTAAATGATAGTATACATTACCCTCCTCATCGAGGTCGCGAACACGCACTTTTATAAAGGCGTTGAGGCTTAGCTTCCCTTCGTTGTAGGCTATATTTACCTCTTCGGGAGAGTAAAACGCTAGACCTTCTCCTTTGATAGGATATTCAGGTGTTGATTTACGTCCTTTGGTGATGTAGTAAAGCCCCAAGACCATATCTTGTGAAGGTACGGTAATAGGTGATCCGTTAGCAGGGTTCAAGATATTGTGCGATGCCAACATCAAGAGTTGTGCCTCGAGTATTGCTTCAGGGCCTAATGGCAAGTGTACCGCCATCTGGTCACCGTCGAAGTCGGCGTTGAACGCTGTACACACCAATGGGTGCAGCTGGATAGCTTTCCCCTCGATGAGTTTAGGCTGGAATGCCTGAATACCCAAACGGTGTAGCGTGGGGGCACGGTTCAGTAGTACAGGGTGACCTTTTATCACATTTTCCAAAATATCCCATACTACTGGTTCTTTTTTATCAATGATTTTCTTAGCAGATTTCACCGTCTTCACGATACCACGCTCAATAAGCTTGCGTATCACGAAAGGTTTATATAGTTCGGCTGCCATATTTTTGGGCAAACCGCATTCGTACATTTTTAGTTCAGGGCCTACGACGATAACTGAACGCGCTGAATAATCGACACGTTTACCGAGTAGGTTCTGACGGAAACGACCTTGTTTTCCTTTGAGCGAGTCAGAAAGAGATTTTAAAGGTCTGTTAGATTCTGTTTTTACCGCTGATGACTTACGAGTGTTATCGAAAAGTGAATCGACTGCCTCTTGTAGCATACGTTTTTCATTACGCAAGATAACATCAGGAGCTTTGATTTCCATCAAACGTTTTAAACGGTTATTGCGTATGATTACACGGCGGTATAAATCGTTAAGGTCTGAAGTAGCAAAACGACCTCCATCGAGAGGTACTAACGGACGTAATTCAGGCGGGATAACAGGTATCACCTTCATAATCATCCACTCAGGTTTATTCTCGCGGTTCTTTTGTGATTCGCGGAAAGCCTCTACCACTTGTAGGCGTTTTAGCGCTTCCGTTTTGCGTTGTTTAGAGCTTTCGTTATTAGCTTTATGGCGTAAGTCGTACGAAAGCGCATCGAGGTCGAGACGCTCGAGGAGCTCTAAGAGGCATTCAGCCCCCATTTTGGCTACGAACTTATTAGGATCAGTATCTTCAAGATATTGGTTATCAGCAGGAAGAGACTCGAGTATAGCGAGGTATTCTTCTTCAGAAAGGAAGTCGAGGTACTGAATATCTTCACCTTCAGGCCCCTTAGCAACACCGGGCTGTATCACCACATAGCGTTCGTAGTAGATAATCATATCCAACTTTTTAGAAGGCAGCCCGAGCAGATAACCTATTTTGTTAGGCAATGAGCGGAAATACCAAATATGGGCGATAGGCACCACTAAGTTGATATGCCCTACTCTTTCACGGCGTACTTTCTTTTCAGTTACTTCTACCCCACAACGGTCGCACACGATACCCTTATAGCGGATACGCTTATACTTACCGCAGGCACATTCATAGTCCTTAACAGGACCGAAAATACGCTCACAAAAAAGCCCATCTCGTTCTGGCTTGTGAGTACGATAGTTGATAGTTTCGGGCTTAGTAACCTCGCCGCGCGAAACAGCCAAGATAGATTCGGGAGAGGCTAAGCCAATAGAAATCTTATCAAATTTTGGAACAGTTGTATTTTTATCTTTTGCCATATTGTTATGGTGAAATAAATAAGGTTATTCAGACCCTACCAGACCCCCGCCTGATAACGCCTAATTACAAAATATCGTGCAAAAGTACAACTATTTTTTTAATTAACAACTATTTTTTTATATTGTTTTTTTCAAAAAGTTTTTAATGCACTGATTTTCAGAATATAAAAACTGCTGCTTTCTTGAAGAAAACAGCAGTTGTATATCATTATTTAGTTTTTACACTTAGTTTACAAAGCTATTATAAGCACTTACTAAAGATTGATAAGCGCTATCTACTTGGTTGAAGCCATTCTGATCAAATTTTTTCTTTTCTTTAGTGTCGCGGATAAATTTGCGCAAAGCACCAAGGTAATCTTCACCTTCTTTATTAAGTCTTTCGTAGTTAGATTTAGCTGAAGCATCTTTTACCTCTATCTTTTGGTTGTTAGCCAATTGGGTTTCAATTGCTTTATAAGCCGCGTCTAATTTATCAACATTTACCTTTTCAGCCTCTGATTGTGCTACTACTTCATCAATAAATTCGCCTGCTACTGCCAATAACTTCTTAGATGATAAGATGTTTTCTTTTAGAGGGTGGTCTTCGAGGATGATACCCTCTGCTTTTTCTACGATACTATCCATTTCGCCAAAAAGTTTGGTACGTAGTTTTTGAAATGCCTCTATTTCAACTTCTGCTTTTTGTTTAAGTTCAGCGAATTTAGCTCCTTTATCATCTTTAAAGTCTTCACTTTCTAAGTGTGATTTTACTTCGCTTAAGAGCTTTTTTACTTCCTCAGCGTGTTTTTTAAGTTCACTAAAATCTTTAGCAATCACCTCTTTTTTATCGCCAAAAGCATCAGAAGGTGTTGCTTTTGATTTATCACCAAAATCGTGATATGTATCAACAAGAATTGGTCTGCTAGCCCAATTGTTTTTTAATGTTTTTTGCACATACTCATCAGCATCCTCAAGGTAATCTACCCCTCGCTCTATAACACTTTTGTTATAGTTTCTTGACGCTTCTAACGCATCGTTATAAAAGCCAATAATTTCATTAGCTTGGTCTTTACCACCTACTTCGTCAGCACCGTTTGCTTTCGAACCATTTGAATTACAGCCTGTAAGGAATGCCCCTACTACAGCCAAAGCGAAAATAATCTTTTTCATTTGTCTTTTTTTATTATTTATTAATGCCACAAAGATATAAAATAAAATAATAACCTTTCGAAGTTTAACAATAGTTTAACATTAGTCGCTAGTGGTTAGTCGTTAGTCGCTAGAAGGGGGTAGCGTTCGGTCATCGTTCGGTCATCATTCGGTCATCGTTCGGTGAAAAAAGTAGGTTTGTTAGCAAAAGATGCTTTTTCTCTGGTAATAATCTTCAATAGTATAAGGGGGTCTTTTGCGTTGGAATTTGCTAAAATGCCGGTAGAAGTAAAAATGGGCTCGCAATACTGCCCACGTGAGGCGAGGTTTGCCGGTGAACAGGTAGTAAGCCCCTGCAGCTCCATCAATGAGCATACGCACAAAAAGTCTGCGGTATAGGCAGCGTGCTGGGAGGTTTTTGAGCAACATTAGCAGACTGTTTCGGAAGTTTAGGTACGTTTTCTGTGGATTAGTAGCCGAAAGGGTCGCCCCCCCAACATGATAAACCACGCTTTGAGGGCAGCAAACTACTTTATGTCCCCTATGATGGGCACGCCAACAGAGGTCGATTTCCTCTTGATGGGCAAAAAAGTCGGCATCGAAGCCCCCTAAAGCGTGAAAAACAGTCGAACGGACGAACAAACAGGCTCCTGATGCCCAGAATATCGGGCAAGGCGAAGGCTCATCGTACTGCCCTCTGTCTTCCTCTACCTGCTGTAAGCGTCGCCCCCGACAGTACGGAAATCCGTATTTATCGATATAGCCGCCTGCTGCCCCTGCATACTCGAAATGAGTAGGGCGTTTATAGTCTAATATTTTGGGCTGTACCATTGCTATCTGCGGGTCTTCAAAGCATTTAAGCACCGGAGACAACCACCCCTCAGTGACAGCTACATCGGAGTTTAGCAAGCAATAGACATCGGCTTGCACCTGCTGTAACGCGCGGTTATAGCCTGCCGCATAGCCCTCATTAGTAGGGTTTTGTAGTATCGAGACCTGTGGGTAATGCGTGCGCAGGAACTCTACTGAGCCGTCAGTAGAAGCGTTGTCCGCCACATACACTTGGGCACCCGCCGCGTGCGTGAGGACAGTAGGGAGGAAACGCTCGAGCAACTGCTGCCCGTTCCAATTAAGAATAACGATAGCTATAGTCATAGTTGAAAATCGCCATAATGGGGTAAATCTCTTAAGAAAAGATACTGCCCCAGCTTATAGTCCATTTGGCAATAATAATGTGATACTCCGTTGGTTACCATTAGGTAAGTAGCCTTAAGCGCCAAGTTGTATCGGGCTATTTGGTCGAAAGTATCTTGAGTAATCGACACGTTGGGGGCTTTGCATTCTACCACTAAGAAAATATCGCCTCGCCGCGTGTAAATGACCACGTCATAACGTTTAGTCAATTCGTTCACTGTCAAGGCTTTTTCTACATTTATCAATGATTTGGGGTAGCCTTTTTCTTCTATTAAAAAGTGCAACACGTGTTGTCGCACCCACTCCTCTGGTTGTAGCACTACGTATTTGCGTCTGATAATATCATAAATCCACCATTTACCATCCGCTTTTTTGGTTCTAAACTCGTAGGCTTTAAAATTTAGCTCTTTCATAGTGCAAAAGTAGAAATATTTTTTGTATTTTTGCACTATGAAAGAAGTAAAAAATATTATTGCTAATATAAAGAAAGGAATTATTGCCCCCATTTATTTCTTGATGGGCGAGGAACCTTATTTCATAGACGTAGTGGCTAACTACTTAGAAAAGCACCTTTTGGAAGAAGACCAGAAGGGTTTTGACCAGTTAGTACTATACGGGCAAGACGTGACGGTGCCTACTATTATAGACTATGCACGCCGCTTCCCGATGATGGCTGAACGCCAATTGATTATCATTAAAGAAGCGCAAAACCTTAGGGCTAGTATCGAGCAATTAGTGCCTTATGTTGAAAATCCTACCGCCTCTACCGTATTAGTATTTTGCTATAAATACGAGAAGTTAGACGCACGCAAGAAACTACTAAAGAGTTTGGGAAAAAACCAAGATTGTGTGGTAATGGAAAGCAAAAAGCTATATGAAAACCAAGTAATAAGCAGCTTTTTGCCAGATGTTTTTAAAAAGAAGCACTTAAGCATACAGCCTAAAGCTACTCAGATGTTAGTTGATTTCTTAGGAAATGACCTCAGCCGCATTGAAAATGAAGTAAATAAATTAGCTCTTATCGTACCTGCAAACACCGAAGTAACTCCGGATATTATAGAGAAGAATATAGGCATTAGCAAAGAGTTTAACAACTTCGAACTGAAAAGTGCTTTTGCCACCAATGATAAGGTGAAAATAGCGCGTATTATTAAACATTTTGCTGAAAACCCTAAAGATAATCCGTTGGTGGTGACCCTGACTGTACTATATGGATTCTTTCAGAAGCTATTAATTTACCATAGCCTAACCGATGTGAGCGAAAAGAATGTAATGGCGGCTACTAAAGCTACTTTTTTTGATGTAAAAGACCTGCATAGTGCTGCCCAACATTACCCAATGAAGAAAGTGAGTGCTATAATGGCGGGCTTGCGAGAGATAGATGTGAAGAGCAAAGGCGTAGGGGCTGCGAGTACTACCCCCGCTGACCTACTAAAAGAACTGATGATGATAATGAACTAAACCTCCCCCTATCCCCCTCCAAAGGGGGAATAGGTAATTACAACTTTTAATGCTTAGTTATAAATTCTAAGCTATAACTAAAAAAAGCTGCCTTAATTGGCAGCTTTTTTATTATTATTTAATTATTAGACAGAGACTCCGTATTCTCTAAGGGCATCGTTTAGTGATGTTTTCTTGTCGGTTGAGGCTTTACGCTGCCCGATGATAAGGGCACAAGGCACTTGGTAATCGCCTGCTGGGAAGTGCTTGGTGTAACTACCAGGGATAACGACTGAACGTTCGGGTACATACCCTTTGAGTTCCTTAGGTTCGCTACCTGTTACATCGATGATTTTAGTAGAAGAGGTAAGCACTACATTAGCCCCAAGCACGGCTTCTTTGCCTACACGCACTCCTTCTACCAAGATACAACGCGAGCCGATAAAAGCTCCGTCTTCAACAATTACAGGAGCTGCTTGCAAGGGTTCTAACACCCCTCCTACTCCTACGCCTCCGCTTAAGTGTACGTGCTTGCCTATCTGAGCGCAACTGCCCACTGTAGCCCACGTATCGACCATAGTACCTTCATCGACATACGCGCCGATATTGACATAACTTGGCATTAGTATAGCGCCTTTGGCAATAAAAGCACCGCGACGCGCTACTGCTGGTGGCACTACGCGCACGCCTTTCTCATCGTAATTATGCTTGAGCGGAATTTTATCGTAATACTCAAAAATACCCACTTCTACAGGTTTCATATTCTGAATAGGGAAGTACAAGACTACGGCTTTCTTTACCCATTCGTTGACTTTCCAGCCATCGGCAGTAGGCTCGGCTACCCGTAGCTGACCTAAATCTAAGAGGTGAATGACCTCGCGGATAGTCTGCTGTACGATTTCCTCGCGAAGCAGTGAGCGATTTTCCCACGCTTCATCTATTAATTGTTTTAAGTGTTCCATTTGTTATTATTTTGATAAAGTATCTATTGCTTTTTCAATAGTTGCTATTTTAGCGAGTGCATCGGCTTCTTTTTTGCGCTCGGTATCTACTACTTGAGCTGGTGCTGAATTTACAAACTTTTCATTAGAAAGTTTCTTGCGTACCGATGCTAAAAAGCCTTGTGTATAGGTTAGTTCTTCTTGTAGTTTTTTAAGTTCTTCTTCTACATTCACCGCTCCCCCCATTGGGATAAAGTACTCATTAGCTTTTACACGGAAAGACATTGCCCCCTCTATAGCAGCACTTACTTCGGCAATAGCCTCAAGTCCGCCCATTTTGGTAATGACCGCATCGAAACGACTGCTTACTTGCTCTTTGTTTAATACCGAAAGGCTAAGCGGTGTTTTGAACGGTATATTCTTCTCTTTGCGCACCGTACGGATGCCCGCTATCACTTCGGCTGCAAAATCAAATTCGGCTAACAGTTTTTCGTCGTAGGGCTGTACAGCGGGATAAATAGCCACGATAAGAGCCTGCTCAGGGGTACGAGGGGCTAAACTTTGCCATATTTCCTCGGTAAGGAATGGCATAAAGGGGTGAAGGAGTTTTAGCAAGTTTTCAAAAGCTGCTACTACGCCCTCGTAAGTGACTTTATCCATCGGTTTGCCGTATTCGGGTTTTACCATCTCTAAAAGCCACGCACAGAAATCGTCCCAAGCAAGTTTGTAGATAGCCATTAGTGCATCGGAAATACGATATTTTTCAAAATGGTCTTCTACCTCAGTAAGCACCGCATTGAACTTGGCTTCAAACCACTGCAAAGCAAGGCGAGCGGCTGCTGGTTGGTTGACTGTATCGACTTGCCAACCTTTTACTAATTGGAAGGCATTCCACAGCTTGTTGCCAAAGCCTTTCCCTTGTTGGCAAAGGGCTTCGTCGAACAACAAGTCATTACCAGCTGCCGATGAGAGCAAGAGCCCCACACGCACGCCATCGGCACCATAATCGGCAATGAGTTTGAGTGCATCGGGAGAGTTACCTAAAGATTTTGACATCTTGCGGCGCTGCTTATCGCGCACTAATCCGGTGAGGTACACATTGCTAAACGGACGCGCCCCCTTGTACTCGAAGCCTGCTACTATCATTCGGGTTACCCAAAAGAAAAGGATATCAGGGCCTGTTACCAAATCGTTGGTAGGGTAATAATACTCTATTTCAGGATTGTTAGGTTCTAAAATACCATTGAACACGCTCATTGGCCATAACCAAGACGAGAACCAAGTATCAAGAGCATCTTCATCTTGGCGCAAATCGGCTTCGGTAAGATGTGCATTGCCGCTCTTTTCTTTAGCCAACACAAGGGCTTCTGCCTTAGTTTCGGCTACTACAAATTGGTTTTTACCCTCGCCGTAGTAGTAAGCAGGAATTTGTTGTCCCCACCACAATTGGCGTGAGATATTCCAATCGCGTACGTTTTCTACCCAATGGCGATAGGTATTCTCGAACTTTTTAGGATATAGTTTGATACTTTCGTCTTCTAACACCGCCTTGATAGCTGGCTGTATAAGGGTATCCATTTTGAGGAACCACTGGTCGGAAAGGCGAGGCTCAATCACCGCTTTGGTACGCTCTGAGGTGCCCACTTTGTTAGTATAGGTTTCTTTCTTAGCGAGTAAGTCTTTTGCTTCTAATTCGGCTACTATCTCTTTGCGCACCACAAAGCGGTCTTTGCCTGCATAGTGCAAACCGTAGCTGTTAAGGGTTGCATCGTCATTGAAAATATCAATCACTTCTAACTGGTGCTTATCGCCCAAGACCTTGTCGTTAGGGTCGTGTGCAGGGGTTACCTTGAGGCACCCTGTACCAAACTCTACATCAACGTACTCATCTTCGATAATCGGAATTACGCGGTTGCAGATAGGCACAATCGCCTTTTTGCCCTTGAGGTGCTGCCAACGCTCATCATTAGGGTTGATGCAGATAGCCGTATCGCCAAAAATGGTTTCGGGGCGTGTTGTAGCAATTACGAGGTACTCATTCGTACCCTCGATTTGATATTTCAAATGATATAAAAATCCTTGACGCTCTTCATAAATTACCTCCTCGTCAGAAAGGGTAGTTTTAGCCTCTGGATCCCAGTTTACCATACGGTGACCGCGGTATATCTGTCTCTTATTATACAAATCGACAAAGACTTTGATAACGGAAGCTGAAAGCTCGTCGTCCATAGTGAATTTGGTGCGCTGCCAGTCGCAAGAGCAGCCCAATTTCTTAAGCTGTTCTAGGATTACCCCCCCGTATTGGTGTGTCCATTCCCATGCGTGTACGAGGAACTCCTCGCGAGTAAGGTCGGATTTTTTAATGCCTTGTTCTTTGAGTTTAGCTACCACTTTGGCCTCCGTTGCAATAGAAGCGTGGTCGGTACCCGGCACCCAGCAAGCATTGAAGCCTTTGAGGCGAGCACGACGGATAAGCACGTCTTGAATAGTATTGTTGAGCATATGCCCCATATGGAGCACCCCTGTAACGTTAGGGGGTGGAATAACAATGGTGTAAGGCGTACGCTCATCGGGCGTAGAGTGAAAATAATTATGGGCAAGCCAATAGGCATACCATTTTTCTTCTAATTCAGTGGGATTGTATTTTGTCATATTTTGCTAATGTGTCGATTTGTCAATTTGGCAATATTTTAATTATCAAGGTTTGTTAAATCAAAGAACATCTGGCGAATGTCTTCATTGTTATCTTTTTCTGTTAGGAATTCAAAACCTAACTTTTGGTAAAAAGTTAAAGCTCCTTTATAGGCGTCTACTGTGATAAGTCTGCAAGCTATCTTTCTGTTTAATTCAACGCAATCACGTATAACATTGCGAATAAAAATCATTCCTAATCCCTTGCCTTTATACGTTTTATCAATGGCTAAGCGCCCTATCTTTACAGCAGGTACGCTTTTTAGATGTCGCTTAGGGTGAGGAATTAGATGGCTTAGAAACTTCTTGTATTTGCTCTTTGACGGAAAGTCCTCTTCTTTGAGTTGCAAACTATCATTCAGTACACTATAGTAACCTAAAGTGCGCTCTTTGTCTTCAACGATAAAAGTGGTAGCGAGTAGTTCTTTTTGATACAATAATGCTTTATTGAACAGGAAATCATTCAAATCATCATCTTCACAGTCAAAAGGTTTGATAGGGTAATTCTCTTTGAGTTGAAAGAAAGATAAACCCTCTAAGCTATTCTTTTTCAACATCTGGGTTTTCTTTAAAAATTGATTTTAAACGTTTTGCATCTTCTTGAATTACTTCCCAAGTAATGCCTTTTTTCTTTAAATTCTCTTTAAAGTTTGCTAACTTATTGTAGAACTCAATTACATCTTTTCCCTCTAATATGGGAGTTGGTAAAATATCTCTTGCCATAATATCAATTTGTCGATTTGTCAATTTGCCGATTAGCTGATTTGCCGATGTGGCAATTTGCTGATTATTTTTGCAAAAGTACGAAATTATTTTGGATTGGCAGCCTTTAGTGCCATTTTTTGTAAGGGTGGTGGGTGAGCATTGCATTGTAGTACCTTGGGTCGGCAGTGACTTCCTCGCCTAACCAGTCGGGGTGGTGAAAAGGGGTATCTTCTGCAGGGAGCTCTATCTCGGCGATTAACAAGCCCTCATTGTCGCCGTGAAACTCATCTACCTCGATGGTAGTGTCGCGATTGGGCACCAGATAGCGGGTTTTATCGATAATGCCTGATTCGCAAAGAGCGAGCAGCTGCTGCGCTTCGGCTACGCTTATAGGCTTTTCCCACTCGAAACGAGTAGTACCTGCCGCATTGGTTTTGCCCTTTACGGTGATAAAAGCCTCGTCCCCCTTGAGGCGTATGCGCACCGTGCGCTCTGGCACGGAGCTTAAATACCCCTGCGTGAGGCGCATCTTATGCGTAGCAAGGGCTTTGTAAGTATCGTTTTTTACTTTGAATTTTCGTTCTATCTCTTGTGGCATTTTTTTAATATTAATTAGACATTCCCTTCAAATAAACATCTCCTATTTAAAATAAACATCCCCCCTGCCCCCTTCAAAGGGGGAGCCCATACACGAGCATCATAATTAGACGTTTGTACTTCGCTAATTGTTCGCTAATCGTTCGCTCTTCCTATATCGTTCCTGTATCGTTCCTATATCGTTTGTATAGGGTAAGTGTATTTAGAAATTTTTTCTGTGGGGCAAAGGTAAGAATTCTTAATTATTTTTTATACTTTTGCTGCTTCATTATTTTCAAATAAAGAAATTATAACAAAAAAACTATGACAAAAAACTTTTTGATGCTCCTCTGTGGAGTGTTGCTGTTAGGAGGGTGTAGTTCCTCTTTTATTAGCTTTAAGGAGAAAAATCCGTTTAAAAAGGCAGTAGTATTCACCAAAAATGACAAGGAAATCGTCTATATACCGATGATTCACTTAGGACAGCCTGAATTTTATGAACAAATTAAGCAGTTCGTGACCCAAAAACGCAATGAAGGCTATAAAATATACTACGAAAAGCTGACTTATGGCACTTCAGATTCGCTTTTGCAGGATACTTTGCTACTGAAAGTGCGGAAAATAACGGGATTTCACTTCAAAGGCATCTATACGGATAAAAACAATGAGACTTCGCCTTTTAAAAAAGGGTTTGACAGTTATACCCGTCAGAGTGAAGAGAATACCGGCATTGACCTCAGTAAGGATTTTAGAGTAGACCTGAATATGCGTCAGTTAGTGGCGCAAATAGAGGCTGACCACTCGCCTATAGTGCTGGACAGCTGCGACTACGCTACGCCGCCCAATGCAAAATACAACTGCAAGCAATACAAGGAGTATAGTCGGCTATTCTTGCGCACCTATCGCGATGACTACCTTTTGGCGACGCTGCTGGCGACCCCTCATAAGAAGATTATACTGCTATACGGGGTAAACCATTACGATTTTCTGTCGCCCGAACTGAAAAAAGCAGGGTTTGAAGAGAAAAAAGGGGGTATTAGTCGCTAGTCGCTAGTCGCTAGTCGCTAGATGTAGTTGAGTTCTACAATAAGTTAGCGAACTTTGAGAAGAACTTAAAAGAAAAGGGCATTACTTGGGAAGGAATTCAATCGGTAGGCGTTTAGAAAAACGCCGTGGCTTCCACCTTCCGTTTTGTATGGGACGGGAATGTGCTCCTGCACGAGACCTTTAAGAAAGACAACTCCGAAAACACCGAGCTTACTAGTTGGTCTTTGAGGGTTTTGTGCCTACAGCGAAGTTAGTAAACGGTAAAGCCTACTCTATCATTAGCGACCATCTCGGTACGCCTATACTCGCTATTGATAGCGATGGAATGGAGGTTTGGAATCGACAGTTAGATATATATGGACGGGTAAAAAGAAAAATTAAAGCCTCCTCTTTAGGAGATGACGTACGCCCATTTATACCATTCCTTTACCAAGGGCAGTACTATGATTTTGAAACTAAACTTGCTTATAATAGGTTTAGGTATTATTCGCCGACAGGGGCTTATATTTCACAAGACCCAATAGGTCTTGCTGGAGGAAACCCTACTTTGTATGGGTATGTGAAGGATAGCAATTGGTGGGTGGATGTGTTTGGGTTGGATTGTATTAAAAACAAACAAGAAGGATTGCGTAGAGAGGATACATTAAGAAGAATCTTAGAAGAAATTCATGGAAAGGATAGAGTATTAACAGAAAGAACATTACTAGATGCTAATGGAAATAAAGTAACACATAGAGGAACAGGAAGACGTATTGATTTCATTATATTAGATGATAAAGGTAATGCCATAAAGTCTTATGAAGTTACAAGTAAAACATCAAACAAAGTACCTCAAATAACGAAAGAGAATGCTATTAGAGCAAATGGAGGTACTTTTGTAAAAGATAAAAATGGTAATCTTGTTGATATATCAAATGTTCCGACACAAATTATTAGAATACGATAACTTAGAGATGAAACATAAATTTATAATTAGTATATCGAGAATGCTAAAATCATTCCCAATGAAAGATCAAAAAGATGATCTGATAGTAATTTTTTCAAATTTATTGCAATTTGCCTGTGATAAAAAATTATTAAAAATACACCCATTTAATAAAAAAGGTAAATTAATTATTAATACAACTATCTATGAGGATGATTTAACACCTTTTGGAGAGATAATTTTTAATGATTTAATGTATGACTGGCTCTATTATGCAGATAATAAATCAGGTAAAATTGACAGAAAGTCTAACATAAAAATGTTAGATAAATACTATAATAAGTTAATTTCTGAATACCAAGAGGAATTGGGTAAAGTGGCATTATGGCAAAATCTATATGAAGAGATGTTAAAAGAGCCTTTATTATTGCCTAGCCATAAAAATAATTCGGTAATGTATCAGATGTGTTGTTAAAATTTCAATAGCTTATTAATCAATATAATACAAAAGAATTGCCCTGCTATTTTTCTTTATATACCATAGAGATAAGTGTTTTTCAAGTCTATAATGCGTTCTAAATAGTGCGAGGGAAATTGTGAATTTTGAATTATGAATTTTGAATTATGAATTGTGGGACGGGTGGGACGGGTGGGACGGGTGAGACAAGTGGGACGACAGGTGGGACGTGTGGGAAGGATTCGACTGGTGGGAGGAATGGGAAGGCTAAGAGGGCTGGGACAGATGAGACAAGTGGGACAGGTGGGACGAGTGGGACAGGTGAGACAAGTGGGACAGGTGAGACAAGTGGGACAGGTGGGACGGGGAGAGAATTATGAATTTTGAATTCTGAATTTTGAATTGTGAAAGCACGGGCAATTATGGGAGCAATGGGGTGTGAGCCACACGGGCGATTATGGGACTTGTAGGACGGGGAGAGAATTGGCGTATCAAAATTAGCCCCACATTAGGCTGTAATTATGAATTATCAATTGAATGTAGGGCTTCTTCAAAGAGGGTGCGGTAAGTGGTGGGTAGGTCTTCGTGGTATTTGTTTTGGTAAACCCGCTCTAATACCTCTACGGGCTGTAAATCGCGGAGGGTGAGTTCGCTCTGAAGTGCGTCAGCAGCAACAGCTGCCGCGTGAAGATAACGGACATCAATGCGTGCTAAACGCACTTGCTTATGAGCTATCGCTCTGAAAATACTGCTCTTGAGTTCGGGTGCAGGTTCGTTTAACAATACTTTCACTTCGAGATAAGGAATGTTATCGGTTGGAGCGGCATCGGGTAGCTCCATAAGGGCATTGAGTACCTCTTCTGTAGGTCGGTAGGTATCAGGAATGCTAAGCAGAGGCGTGTGCAGCGGTATAGGTAAAGACTCGATATGCTGCACTTTTCCTTCTTCCAAAGAAAAAGCAATCACTTGATGCTCATAATGTTTTTCGGCAAACGAAAGCGGTATAGGACTGCCGGCATACCTGATATGGGTAGTACCGCCCAGTGCTTGCGCCTTGTGGATATGCCCCAAAGCTACGTATTGCAATGCGTCAGGGAAGTTGGCCGTACTGATGCTTTCTATGCCGCCGATGATAGGTCGCTCGGCAGTGTCGTCATCATTGATTTCAGCTCCTGAAGCGTGCAAATGTCCCATAGCGATAAGCGGTTTGCCTTGTGCTATGGCGACTGCTTGGCGGGTAATTTCAGTATAAAAAGCCGCTACCCCTTGCGCGTAATCGGCAGGGTTTTCTTCATTTTTAGGGTAATCGCCCAGACGGAGGAAAGGCACCGCCAGAAGATAAGCAGCGACCTCTTCACCGCTAAAAAGCGGCAGGATAAGTCGGTTATAATCTATTTGCTTATCGGCGGTACGCCTAACGTAGCCCACCAGATGGATATGGGTATTTTCTAATAGAGGCGCAGGCATCTCAAGCCGTACAGGAGAATCGTGATTGCCGGCAATAGCCACAATCTGAAGCGCAGGGAAGCGCTCGGTAGCCTGATGTAGGAAGTGGTAAAACTGTTTAGTAGCCGCCACAGAAGGGTTGGCTGTATCGAAGACATCGCCACTGATAAGCAGCACATCAGTAGATTGTTTTTCAATAGTTTGCAAGAGCCACTCTAAGAAATGTTGGTGCTCTTGATATCGGTCGTACTGGTAAAACGTTTGTCCTAAATGCCAATCGGCGGTATGTAGAAAGTTCATTTTTTACTTATTTTTTTTCTCACATTGCAAAAATAGCTTATATTTGCCAATAATTTTAAATCTATGGAAAAAAATTACAAGATGGTAGCTAAAACTTTCTTTGGCTTCGAAGATATTTTGGCTACTGAATTGCGCAATCTAGGAGCGATGCACGTAACCAAAGGGGTGCGCAGTGTACAATTTGAAGGTGACAAGGGTTTTATGTATAAGGCTAACCTATGCTTGCGTACCGCCCTTAAAATTTTGAAACCTATCGCTTCTTTTTACATACGCAGCGAAAAGGAATACTACCAGAAACTCTACCAATTTAACTGGCAGCAGTACTTAGGGGTAACGCAGACTTTTGCCGTGACGGCAACGCTACAGACAGAGCTTTTCAGTCACTCGCAGTTCGTAGCCCTTAGAGCTAAAGACGCTATCGTAGATGCTTTTCGCGATGCTACGGGTAAGCGCCCCAATGTGGATGTACAGCACCCTGATGTGGCTATACACATACACGTGCAGCGCAATGAGGTGATTGTATCGCTTGATAGTTCGGGAGAGTCATTGCACCAACGTGGCTACCGCACGGCTACCAACCTTGCGCCCATCAACGAAGTATTGGCGGCGGGCATCTTGCTGCTAAGCGGCTGGGAAGGACAAAGTGACTTTTTAGACCCTATGTGCGGCAGCGGTACCTTTCTGATAGAAGCTGCGATGATTGCCTGCAATATACCGGCTAATATACACCGAAAAGAGTTCGCTTTTGAACGCTGGTCAGATTATGACGAAAATCTATTTAACGTAATCTTCAGCAGTTGTATTAAGAAAATACGAGAATTTAACTACCAAATAACAGGCTATGACAAAGCGCCATCGGCAGTAGCTAAAGCAAAAGACAACCTTAGGAACGCGAATCTGTCTGACTACATAAAAATATATCAACGGGACTTTTTTGGCACTGAAAAAGAAGATAAGGACAAACCCCTGCACATAGTGTTTAATCCGCCTTATAACGAGCGATTAGTAAGCGATACGGAGCAGCTATACGGCTCGATAGGCAGCACGCTGAAGCACCACTACCCGCAAAGTGAAGCGTGGTTTATAACTGCGAACTTAGAGGGACTGAAATACGTGGGATTGCGCCCTACCCGCAAGATAAAGCTTTTTAACGGGAAATTAGAGAGTCGATTGGTGCAGTATAAGATGTATGAGGGTAGTAAGAAAGCGAAATATTCTCAGGATTAATTTTGAATTATAAATTATGAATTATGAATTAAAAAAAGCTGTTCAGCGAGGTGCTGAACAGCTTTTTTTGTTAGTTAATTATTAAATTAACCACGTAATTGTTTTTCTAAGGCAATTGCTTTAGGGAATAGGATATTATTCTCTAAGTGAATGTGGCGATTGAGGTCGTGTTCGAACTCTTGTAGCATAGCATAGGTTACCTTGTAGGTGTTGCAAGCATCGGCTGGTGGAGTGTAGCCATTGGTTAGCTTAACGATTTCCTCGAAACGGTCGCCTTCAACACTGTGTTCGTGCATCATCATAGCGATAGGGTTTTCGACTGTACCGAAGTGGATTTCGCCCAAAGGTTCGCCTGATTGTTGTGCTTTTACTAAACTCTCGATGAAAGGGAAAAGTACGTTTTCTTCTTTTTGGAAGTGAGAAGCTAAATCGCGAGCACTTTCGTTGAAAATACGGTTGATTTCAAAAAGCTCTGGGTGACGCTCGCCGTGTACGCGGCATAGCTTATCGAGGAATTGCAAAAGCATAGGGGTTTTATCGCGCACGTATTGGTGGTGAATGCGCACGATATAATTAGCCAACAGGTCGAGCGGCCAATCGCGTACATCTACCTCGTTGCTATTTCCCTTAGGAAGTGACTCTAATTCATTGATAAGCGCACTAGGAGCTACGCCCTTTTTATCGCACGCCTCTTCGATGGTACGACCGCCTTTGCAGCAAAAGTCGATACCGTGTTTTTTGAATATGGCAGCTGTACGGAAGTCGTCAGCTACTATTTGTCCGATAGTTTTATCAGTTAAACTCATAATAAATACTTTTTATTTTGGGTGCAAAGATACTATAATATATAGAAATATAAAAGTGTTTGATGTCTTTTTTAAGGGAAAAACAAATTTTAACACACTTTTCTGTTTTAGTAATATTTTAACAGTTTATTTAGGTTTTCTGTCTTAAAAAGAGCTTTTTAAAATATAAAAATCATAATAAATGGGGTAAAGATACATTATTATCATCATCAAATAGAGGTATTTTTAGATAATGATAATAATTTTTTAGATTTTTTTAATAAAAAATTTGGTAGTTAATATTTTTGGCGTATCTTTGCATCGTTAAAAAATGATAGCGACTTTTTCATAAACCAAGAAACCAAGTGAAAACCAAAGCATAAACAAAAAGTTTTTTTCATAATTTTTATTTTTAAGTTTTCTTTTTTATTATTAAATTCAAAAAGAGGTTACCTAAGGGATTAGGTGCCTCTTTTTCTTTATTAATACTCTTCATTTGACAAGGTTGTAACACGATGAGACAAGTATTTGCACAGCCCACAAAAAAGGAAGAATTTTGCAGCGTAAAACAAAAAAGGACTACCGCGAGGGTAGCCCTTTTTATAGTATCAAATCATTTTTCTAACGATAAAGTGTGAAGTTTCCTTTGAAAGTTCTGTTGTCGTCTTCATCGCTGAGTTCGACTATGTACCAATAGTCGCCGACTGGCATTGGGTTGCCTTCGTACTTACCGTCCCATTCTTCGCCATAGCGTAGTACTTTGAGACGGCGTCCGTAGCGGTCATAGATGCTCGTTTTGATAAACGGATACTTCTCTATGTTGCGCGGTGACCAAGTATCGTAAGTACCATCGCCATTAGGAGTGAAGTAGTTAGGGATGAACACATCAAAATACTCTTCGTAGAATGTCTTAGAGACGGTACATCCGTTGAGGCCTGATGAGTCGTAAGCTACTACATTGACTATCTTATAGACCTTACCGCTAACAGGGTCGGTATAGTCAGGGTCAGTAAGTTTGAGTTCGTATAAGTTGTTTTCGTCATAGAATTGACCATTGAACTCGTACTTATACGGTTTCTTACCTCCTACTGCCTCTACTTGTAGCGTATTGACTACTGTAGTAGGTGTTTTGACGATATTAGAGATTTGGTAAATCTCTTCGATACTTATCGGGCTTGAAAGGGTATGGGTACAAGTTTTATACGTACCAGTAAGCGAGTGTACTGAAGTATAGAAGAACTGGATAGTTTGGGTAGCTATACTTCTATCAAAACGCGTTTGGTCGATATAACCGATGTTATAACCGTTATTACGAGAGAATGTCTGTGGTACTGTAGGAGTAGTAACTCCGTTGTAAATCAAGTAAGTCATATCATTAAAGTTGACTTCATCTTTAAATCTGACTTCTATCCACGTAGTAAACTCGTTATTATCGCAATTGTAGCCTTGTTTTACTTCGGCTTCCATATCAGGAGCAGAAACTACTTTGAAATCGTAAGTAGGCGACATTGTACAACCTACACCAGCTCCTTGTCCGGCATCGGTTATCTCTATGCGATAATCGCCTGCAGGGAGACCGCTAGCTCCTAATGGAGATAGATTAGGTGCTATTACTTCGGTAGTGGTATAAACCCCAGACTCGTTGTGATATATGATATTAGTAAACTTATCAATAATCTTAACCTCGTAAGGAGGACGACCACCCTCTACATAGAAATGTATACCGCCTGTACTTTCGCCATAGCATACTTGAAGGTCTGCCGAAGTTACTGATACGGTGATAGGTTTAGGCTCTATCACTTCAATTTGCTCTTCGCGGAGCACACAACCCCAAGTATCCATTATTTCGAAAGTGTATATTCCTGGTGATAGATTACTAAACTTAGCGTTATTGCGTTGAGGGCCACGAGTGTTATAATTAGTATCTATTAGAGAGTAGTAATAGCTGCCAGAACCACCCTGTATAGTGCTTGTAATAGCCTCAATAATACCGTCTGAACTTCCGAAGCAAGTAGCATGCTGAGTAACGGTGATTGTACCTGTTATTGGGTCAGGGAACAATACAGCTACCTCGGTAGTACCAGAAGCTGTAGAACAGCCCCACGCATCGGTGATAGTGATAGTATAGGTAACTACCCCTCCTGGAGTGCCTGTAGAAGCTAAGTTCTTAAACAATACGCTATCGCCTTCTAAATTGATAGTATCTTGACCGGTGATAGAACCACCACTGATATTGACTGTATAAGGTGCCCAACCTCCGGATACGGTTACCATTATTTCGGCACGGTCATTTGAACAAGTAACACTTGCTGTTTCTTGAGAGAAGACTGTAATTGGGTTTTCAGCCTCTATCAATTCGAAAGTAGTGTTAGCCGAACAGCCTGTAATAAGTGAGGTAGCTTCTACACGGTATTTGCCAGCTCGCAATGATATATTAGCTACTTTTCCAGGGGTAAGTGAACCGTTAGTAGTACCTGTAGAGACAGCGCTGTTGGTAGTCATATCGTAAATGACATAGCTGAAACCATTAGCTACTTGGTCGCCGTCAGAAAGTCGGCTATCAGTAAGTTCAAAGGTTACTTTTCCATTGCCACCTTTACATTGTACGCGCTCAATATCTTTAGCTTCTAACAGTAAGGTGCGAGGGTCGAGCACTGTATAGTTGGTGCTTATTTCGCAACCTGTAGACTCGTTCTTAGCTGTTACCACATAATAACCAGCCTCGGTAATAGAAGCTACTCCACTAAGAGTCAATGCCGTAGCTGTTCTGGTAAAGAAAGCAGCTGGTTCGCCTATCTTAGTAATAGTATAAGTTATTAGCTCATTATTATAAACGGTAGTTGTGCTTAAGGTTATATCGATAAGCTCTGTACCATTAGCACAAGTAAGCACTTGAGTTTGACTAACTGTTAGGGCACTCATTATTAGAGTAGATGAGATAGTAGCCCGCGTACTAGTAGCCGAGCAACCATTGCTATCATATACTTGTACGTAATAATCGGTATCGGCAGTGAGGTAGTTAGGCAATGTATATGTATAGTCGGTAACATTGTCTTCTACTGTCTGCTGATTTACCAAACGGTTAGTAGCAACCTCTCGGAATTCAACTCTTGTGTAAGGAGTAGTACCTCCTGTTACAGCACCGAGATTGAATGTCAGTTTTGGATAAGCTGATTCGCCTGTTAAGTAGCCGTACTCATCACGCTCGCACTCGTAATCTTTCTTAGTGAGAGCTCCTGCAGTTACGCTTACTACATCAGGAGATGTAGCAGTAGCCACTGTACTTACGGTACAGCTATGTACTGACTCGGCATAGATGATATAGCCCTTGCCTCCTAAGGTAATAGGTCCTGAAGGTACGCCAGAGATAGTAGCGTAATTATGATTAGCCGTTATAGAAGCGGTAGTTACTGGCGAGCCATTAGTATCAGTAAAACTAAACACATAAGGGCCTTCGGCTGCTGGTGTTACTTTGACTCTGATAGTAGCCGCATCACCATAACAAGCTGGAGTAGAGATAGCTATCACCTCTATTTTAGGTGTTTCAGGTTTCACTATTGTGAATGGTAATATCTTAGCACACTCGGCTGCTGTACCGAAGAGAGCATCGTCGTACACATTGATACGGTAGCTACCTGCTGTAAGATTATAAGTCGCTCCGTCTATCACATAGGTAGTAGCACTACCTATATTATCGGCTGTGATAAGTGGCACTGCACGATCTGAAGAGGTAATTCGGTATAGACTAACACGGTATTTACCTGAACCTCCGGTAATATTCTTAACTGTAATGGTTGCTACCCCTGCCCCACAAGGTACTAATGAGGTATGTTCAGCCTCGAATTTTATCATCTCGTTCACCTTAAAGGTAGTACTAGTTTCGCAACCATTAGCATCGCGGATAGAAAGAGTATACGAAGCTACATTAGGTGCTAAACGTATTGGCAAGTTCACTTGCATATCAGCAGCTGCTGTAGGCATTGTTAGGTTTTGCCAACTATTGATACCATCTACCTTGTATTGGTGTTGCCCTACACCCTTAGTAGCAAATACTATATTGATAGGGTAATCAACATTTTCGCTACAAGCATCTTGTACATCAACTGATGCGATACTTGGGCTAGGTTCTATATCTACTGTTACCACAGTATGTACTAAACATCCAGAATTATCGCGGATATACACACGATAGTAGCCAGAAACTACATCGAGTGAAGTGCCCTGTTGATTGATAATAAAGGCATTATCTAAGGTTGTACTTGTAAGTACTGCTGCCAATGGAGTGGTAATAGGCTCATAATAATACTCATAAGGAGCCTGACCGCCTTGTGCATCCACTACTATCTTACCTTTACCTATAGGTTGAGGTTGTTGGCAGGTAGCTTTTTTAGCTACTGTAACTGAAGCCGTAAGCTGAGAGGTAGACCTACCTATAGTAAACTCTTCAGTACCTTGTGTACAACCTGAACCATCGGTAAACAATACAAAGTAACGACCAGGAGGTATATTGCCTATCGTAATATCTTCGCCTATTGAGGCTGTACCTGTAAGTGGTTGGTTGCCAAATACAGGATGATTACTTCCTGTTACATCAGTAGGTTCTGTAAGCAATGGGTGTGTAGGTGGGTATTTGTACACCGCATAATTAACACTTGTACCCGGCCAATCTTTCAAGTTAATGAATACCTTACCATCATTAGCATCGTAGCAAGTAGTAGGTTTGGTGCCATTCACTGAAGTTTTTAGCGGAGACTGAGTAGGTACACTAATATTAGCTTCTTCGGTAAACGAGCAGCCAGTAGACTTATCGTATACTACGAAGGTATATTTAGTACCTGGCACCATACCATTAGGCCCTGCTGTAAAGGTATAAGTAGCGGCTTGTACTATACTAACACCATCAGACAAGGTAGTAGTAGTTACATCACCCATTCTATACCAAGTAGTAGTAACAATGCTGCCATTTACTGTATTCGTATAAGTGTGACTTGGCAAGTACGGATTGATAGGCATCGACATATTTTCTTGGTATACCGCTATATATTGTTCTGCCCCTATACCTGAGCCTAACTTATCGTATACCGATACGGCTACCTCGCCATTATTACCTGTACAGCCTACTACACCTGTAGAGCGTACATCCAGACCATTGGCTTCAGAGTTGATATCAAACTCTTGGGTATACTTACAAGACTTGCTATCTTCTATCACCACTCGGTATTTACCAATGTCCATATTATCAAATTCTACATTGGTATCGGTAAACACGCCTGTACGTACTTCTACACTAACTCCGTTCTTAAACACGGTAACGGTAAACGGAGCGGTACCTCCTGAGCTTACCAAAGCGGTAATCTTAGATTTCTGTACAGTATTAGAACCTGTACATTTCAAGCTAGTATGGGTAACCGTAGCTACCATTGGTGGCACTTGAGTAACTGTTAATCCTACTGGCACAGACTCACAACTAGCACTATCTTTTATAGTAATAGTATAAGTACCTGGTGCTAAGCCTGTAATATCAGAAATTACAGAAAGTTGGTTAGTAGTAAGTCCGTTTTTAAACAAGAGTGTATATGGTGGTGTACCACCTGCTATATCGCTGCTATTGATACGTATCTTACCAGAATTAACACCTGCACAGTTTACTGGCTCGACAGTAGGCGTAACAACGAAGCGAGGTATTTCTCTTTTCACTTCTTGTTTAGGTGATACTACCTCGCAATAGTCGCCGTTATCCATTTGATAACGTACTTTGAAGTAGTAATCGCCTTCTACACGAGTTTTGAATACGTATTCGTTGCCCGATTTAACTAAGCTCATACCCGTAGGGATAGCCACACTAAAGTTAGTGGTAGGCGAATTGCTCCACAAGAACTCTCGTGTACCGGCTTTACCACCTGTATAGGTAATGCTAAACACCGCCTCGCTATTGGCAGCACAGCCTAAAGCTATAGTTTTAACGGTTTGCATTCTGAGCGGGTTATCAATAGTATAAGTTGTACTAGTAACGCACGAGCCGCCATCCCGTACCCATATATTATAGGTGCCTGCGGTTAGATTGTTATATATCATAGTAGTACCGCTAGCAGTAGAACTGCTTTCGTAATTAGCACCACCATCTTTACTAAACTGATACTCACCATTACCGCTGAGTACGTTTACTTGTATACTTCCGTTAGAGCCTCCTGAGAAACAAGGGTCTAAATCAATTACTTCTATCTTAAGTGGCTTAGCATTAGCAACCTCTAAGGTAGCAGAGCCCACACAGCCGTTAGCGTCTTCTACCTCTATACGATAGTTGCCCACACTTAGGTTGAAGTCAGCCTCATTATTGACTGCTGGCTGAGTAGCGGTAGTACCACCAAGTAACGGTATAGCACGGAAAGTGCGGTAAGGCTTAGCCCCTCCGTCTCCAGTTAAATGTACAGAAGCAAAAGTATTAAGACAAGTTACTGGCGCCTCAATAGTAGCTGTAACAGTTAACGGTACTGGTTTCTTAATAGTATAAGTAATATCTGTTTGACAGTCAGGGTCATTAGTTTTTCTGAAATACATCGCACCATTATTGACTGCCGATAGGTTAGTAATAGTAGCAACTCCTTGAGTAGCTGTAGTAGCCGATAGGGTAACAGCTGTCCAAGTAGTAGAGCCTTGTAGCTGGTATTCTATAGTGTTGCCACCAGCATTGTTCACCACTAAATACATAGAACCATCACCGGTACCACATTTCTCATCAGAGGCAGTACCTCTCACGCTAAATTGGCGGTTTCCTTCAACATTAACAGAAACCCCTTCGGTGCGTATTGAGCATAACTTAGTAGGTTGCGATAGAGTAATATCATCTACAGCTAAGTAGTTAGCGTTGGCAATATTGCGAAGCTCAAACTCTACTGAGTTATAATTGATTTGCGAAGCCGCAAAGGTTATTTTCTTATTCACCCAAGCGCCCGTACGCTGTAGCTCGCCTAAAGCTTTTTCCTCGTATATAGTACGGTTACCAGGGTTATAGAGGCGTACCACTAAGTTAGGATTGTTTTCACCTATATAGTTACTTGGCAATAGGTTAAAGAGATTCATTGTTACGTTAAGCTCTTGTCCTACTACCACATCCTTGATAACACGTCTGTACACTACCCCCTCATCACTGGTACGATTAGTAGAGCCTCCATTGATAGCCAAGTATCTACCATCAGTTACCGCAGAGGCATCTGTTGGCGTCGGACTTACCCAATTAGGCTTACCAGGCACTTGACGAGTAATCATATACTGATTGCTTTCTAACAAAGTACCATTAGAGTTACATACGATAAAGATATTATCAGTATTACAAGTATCTAATCCTGTGCCAAAGTCTTCCTTAAACAAGATATTAGGAGTAGTACCTGTCACATTAGCAGGTGTATAAATAGCATATACGCTATAAACCCCTGGTGATAAGGTAAATACATTAGAGGTACGCGTTTCGCTGATAGTACCATCCGATTTGGTGAGCTGGTATTGGTATACCCCACCTGTAGGATTAGTCGTAATAGTGAAGGTACCTTTACCTTCACAGTCATAAGTTACAGCAGTGCTAGTAACGGTAGCGGGTACTATAGGTGTTATCTTTATAGGTATTTCAAGGGTACATTTATTGCTGTCGCGTACATATACCACTGAGGCAGTCGAGCCTACCATTAGCACATTATTAGTGCTGTAGTTCACATTATTAACACTATACTCATAGCCTGTACCAGTACCACCCGACACGTTATTAACAATTACCTTGTACTGTTTAGTAGGCGAGTTGGTATCGCACGATATATCTTCAGCAACCCCTGCATAAGCGCGTAGGGTAGTTACTTCATTCTTAATTTCAATATTCGGATTGTTATACTGACAAGTTACACTGCTCGAAAGCTGTATTTCTATCTTCAGATTATATCTACCTGCTGTTAGGTTATAGAAATAACCTGTAGTATTCTCATCTATATATGTCTCATTGCCTAAATCATCGTATTTGTACAATTTAGAACGAACATTCTGCTGAGTATTATAAGTAATAGATATTTGTCCAGAGTTCGCTGCTGAACCGCACACTATATTACGTGTTTTGATAGAATAACCTAAGAAACTTTCCGGATATATATCTATCTCTGGAGTAAGTGCATAGGCATCTTGTGCGTCTTTAGCCACAAATATATATCTACCTGGTTGTGTGATAGGGGTATTAACATCTAAACCTGTGTTACCACTTGGCACTGAAGTAGTAATATAGTGCGATGGTTGTATATCAGAATAGTTTTGATAATTATTCTGTACCACACCGTCTATACTCCAGATAGCAAAGCTATAAGGCCCTTGACCTCCTTCAGCTTGGAAGTTTATCACACGTAGGTTACAACCCTTCCACGCTTTAGCCGTAGCTTTAGGCTTAAGCGTTACTTCTTTCGTAATCTTCTGACTGATGGTGAACTTACAACTTGATGGCAAAGCTGGCGAAGTCACCTCTATAGTATAGGTATCAGGGTCATTGATAGTAAAGGTTCTTACTGGCGAGTTCGAGGTAATAAATTGCTGACCGTTCTGAGGTACTATATTACCATTCGAGTCTTTCAACACATATTTATAGGCAATACCCGAGGTAGCCATCTTCACACGTATCTGACCAGTTTCATAGCTCGATATATTTCTATAATAATCTATTTCCCCTGAAAGAGCGTTGTTAAACACATCAAAGTAGAAATCTTTATAGCAATCATTGTTAGCATTGCTAATACGCAAACGGTAACTAGCACTAGTGCTAACAGTGAAAGAACTATTAGTACTTACGGTCTGCCACTTGCTGTCATCTTTATCAGGACAGTTCAGCGTGATATGCGTGTTACCTGCTTTCAGCTGTTGCCACTCTACCTTAGTATCGCGGTAGTTAAGCGAGATAGTACGCGAAGGCTCATTACACAAGATGATGTGGTTCATCCATATACTTTGGTCACTAGCACACACATCACCAGTGCTAAACTTAGCCCTGATAGGGTCTGCTATCTCTCCTTCACCTACTAACTGTATAATCTCTGTAGTAGTATAGGTAGTACCGTTACACTGTTGAATTTTCTCTACGCGATAAGTACCTGTGGCGGTAGCCTCTATATAATTATGGTTTAACGGATTAGCTAAGCGGGTCGTGCCTTGGTACCATATATACTCATCAAAGCCTGCCACAGCTGTTATAGAGGTAGTAGCCCCAACACAATGTAGCTCAGCACGGCTACAACCTTGAGTAGAAATCTCAATAGTTTTAGAGCCTGTGCTAGTTTGTGCAGGTATAATACAACCCGCGCGCCCTCCTTCATAAGTAAACGAATAAGAAGCGTGTAGCAAGTTCATACAAGGCTTACCTATCTCATTGCAATCACCGTTGAGAGTCATCGGTATAAGAATAGTATTCTTTTGTCCTCCCGCATTAAGCGTTTGTATAGGTATCGAAAGGGTAAGGGTTGTACTAGTTTGTCCTAAAACAGTAGGTTTAGTAGAGATATTCCAAGCAGCCCCTGAAAAGTCAGGTGTACCCACAATAAGCGCTGGGTGGCTCGGTAGGGTAATCTGCATAGTAGCCGAGGTGACATTCTCTTGACCTTTATTCTGATAAGTAATGCGATAGTTAAAGCTTTCGCTATTTGCTAACTGACGGTTTATCACACCATTAGTACCATCTACGAAGTCATCACTCATCTCCATATTAATAGCTTTCGACTTCACTTCTACATTAAAGGTACAAGTAGCCGCATTACCAGCCGTATCTACAAACACGTAGGTAACAGTGTGTAAGCCTACAGCAAAATGATCTCCGCTTTGGTGTGTCTGGCTCCACGTATCTATACGGCAGTCATCAGTAGCAGTAACGGTACCCCAAGTAGCTACACCATAACATTTACCTGCTTGTGTATTGACAGTGATAGTCCCTGTAGGACAACCTGTAATCACTGGCGGCACATTATCGGCTGCAAAGTTTACAGTAACAGACGACACCCCTGAGTTATTAGTAACACAAAGAGAAGAGTCTATTAGTTTATACTCTACTATATAGGTGGTATTGCGTTTTACAGTATCGGTAACGGTTTGCGAGATGCCTAGCGAAGTACGGCTATTGTCTTTTTCTATTCTAAACCACTCTATATCAAATAACTGAGTAGAACCTCCAAAAGTAAGTTTCACCTCATCACCGTTACAAGGGCTGGTACTATTTATAGTATAAGTAATAGGAGGAGCGGTATAATTACCCGTATCTACCTTCGCAGCTTCGTTATACACACGGCA
This sequence comes from Capnocytophaga leadbetteri, assembly GCF_003054025.1. Taxonomy (GTDB): domain Bacteria; phylum Bacteroidota; class Bacteroidia; order Flavobacteriales; family Flavobacteriaceae; genus Capnocytophaga; species Capnocytophaga leadbetteri. The sequence continues at coordinate 310,957 of NZ_QBKG01000001.1, read as the reverse complement.
AGCGTGCGAAATCTCTACCACATAACGACCATTAGGCACATTCCTAAATACATAGCTTGAAATATTAGACCCTTCTTGGAAAACAGGCGAAGTTTTCGCTACTGCACCACCTGTAGTTTTAAGAGTAAACTGAAGCGGATACACTATATACTCCGGATTTTTAACATTAATAGCTACGAAGCCCGAGTTAGGCGTAGCCCCACAAGAACTACCCATTACTTCTAAATCCAATTCACCTGTAGGACTGATAGTCAGATAAGTTCTACTCGTATGCTTACTTACAATACCATCACGGTTAGGGTAGACAAGATCTCGCAAATCAGGTGAGTCTATCATACTATACCCATTTACTACTAAATTCTGATGTGAGAGATCCGTAGCTGTCATATCCCCATTATTCTTCAAGTACCAACGCGTCATACGCTCATAATGGTAACCATCCGATTGAAATAAGTAGTCCCCTGCCGGCAAATTATTAAATGTATACGAAGATTCTGTACTCCTTTGTACTAAAATATCATATTCCCCCGTTGCTGGATTTTTCCTAAACAATCGGTAAGTTACATATTGTATAGTCCCTTTAGGTGTAGTCGCTATATTATAGGTTATCTTAGAAGTATTTGTACAACCTCTCACTACTTTCACCTCCTCTTTGTCATACACCATTGGCTTATCAAAGTTAATATCTTTATAAGCCGTGTTACCACAAAAATCAGTAAAAGTAATACGATAATTACCCGCTGGCAAATCTCCAAACTGAAATAAACCTGTACCATTAGCATTAGGACTCTCTGGGTTTAACACCTGTCTCTCTATCGGAAATGTGTACGTAACTGTCCTCTGTGATGTCTCAAAAGGCATCGAGGTAAGATAATCATATGTACGCGTTCCTGTTCCTCCATCATCAAGGTAATCTATCTTTACCGTTAGTGGATATGAAAACTGCGAACTCGAAAGCCATTTATAGATAGAAACCGTTCCCTTAAATACCCCTTTACCAGTTTCTATACCTTCAAATTGTTTTTCTATCTCACTACTCTTAGGCTTCATATAGACTATACGCTTTGGCTGATAGCAAGAAAGCGTACCGTCGGCTTTCCTCGCTACAAACTTCACCATATAGTAGCCATCTCCTAACCCCGTAAGCTTAGCATAGTTAGCGTTTATCCAATTATAGTCAGTCCCTGAGGTCAAAGGCAGCCACTTAGTTGTGTCCGTTTCGTCCATATCTGTAGCTGTAGTATAGCCCGCATCCCACCCCGGTGAGCCTGAACCTACATATTTATATATATCATAGTAGTATACAGGCCCTACAGCCGATGGCGTTGCTGAAAAATGAGCCGATTTGTAAAAATCATTATACCAATAATAAGTGCCCATTAGCACCTTATTAGTAGGATTATCTACATCGGGCAAATATATACTGCGATAATTGTTCTCTATATACAAATACAAATCATTCGTCCCTGGACAAGGATTCACTAAGTCCGGACTTATATCTGAGCGGTTAAGAGCCTCCAACGCCCTTTCTCCATCTCTCCCTCTAAATATAAACGACCCCTGAGCTTGGGTTGCATTAGTCGTATTTAGCGTTAAATCAAGTACATTCTTATCTAATTTGAACTTGTGCTTAATAGGAGTGCCTCCTATATTAATTTCCATTTCAGCTATATCACCTTCCTCAAATACATAAGGTGATGAAAACGAACGAGGTGCCAAATTGCCATCCCAAACATTCTTATACGTACTGCTTACATCATAAGTCCCCTGTAGTACACCCGCACTATTATAGCGCTTTACTATCGCTATATTAGGAGTCGTACTAATTGCTGTATCATACTTCCCTAACGAACCTCCATCCGTACGTTCTATTTGAAATGAAAAACTAAATTTACAATTAGCATTCATTCTCACCCCACTGTTTTGGTAGTTTATTCTCACATTTAAACAGCTAAGCGAAAGCTCTGAGGCTGGAATAGTGAAAGTACTTCTACTGGTATCGCCACAGTCGGGCGTACCTCCTGCCAAGTCTTGTACACTTAGCTGATAGGTTTGCCCTGCTTTCAATGGTTTAGCATCAGTACCTTGCACCGTCAGGGTAAATTGAGTAGGGGCTGTAGGCGCGTTGTGTGTTTGGCTATACACCTCGCCATCAGGTCCTGTAACTTTTACTGCTAAAGGTCCCCTTACCCCTGCTGCTACTACAAAGGTGATACTACCGTCATTGCCCGTACCGGCGCAATTAGGCCCCTTAGTGGTAACTGTAAAAGTCGGAGCTATATAAGTAGAAGTAAGTGTAACAGCACGTGGCACCGAACTTTTATTAGTAGCCACCTCTATAACTGTAATTGTATAAACCCCTGCTCCTAAGGTATCAAACTCATACGAGTTTTTCACACCTATTTCAAGCGGCTCTGTAAGGCTCGCCCCATTAGGTTTATCCAATTTCACTTGTAGCTTAGTGTTTGCCGGACCCATAGTAGGCGGCAAAGTTACCTTTATTTTGCCATCAGCACGACATTGCCCTGGTGTAACCGAATGGTTAAAGGCATTAAGGTTGAGCGTCTGTGCCGAAAGCCCAAAGGTAGTTGTTAGTACTAAAAGAATTGTTAGAAAAAAATTTTTCATAATGCTATATGCTATATTCCTGAAACTACTATATTCAGTATACTTTAATGCACAAAAGTACACATAATTACCGACATAGCCAAACACCTTTTTGCCAAATGTTAAAATCAAATGCTCTCATTTCACCTCCCCCTCCCTATTACTATAGTGCACTACACCAGCACAACTTTTTTATTATCAATATTATACAACCTATTTACAGCACATTTTAGGTTACAAAATCCACTATTAAGCACCCTATATTTTAACTTTTTCTATACAAAACTTTAACAATTCATAACAGTTTTATTAAGACTATAGATTTTTTACACATTTCACTAATTTATCAATCTGCAAAATCCAAAATTAGAACAGTTACCCACTCACCCCTCCGCCTTACCTCCAATACAGAAACACTATAGGAACACTATAGGAACAATACAAGAAGCCCCTCACTTGTCCCACTTCTCTGCCCGTGCGGCTCGCACTGTTAAATCCAAATAAAAAATTTGTGCATTCCTATTTATTTTATAATTTTGCAACCCAAACAAAAAGTTCTCTAAACACACATTAAAATGAAACGTTTAGTAATATTAGGCGGTGGCGAAAGCGGCGTTGGTACTGCTATTTTAGCCAAACAAAAAGGCTGGAGCGTCTTCTTATCCGATAGAGGCGCCCTAAAACCTCAGTACCGCGACATCCTATCCCGCCAAAACATCGACTACGAAGAAGGCTCACACGACGAAGCGCGCATACTCGCTGCCGACTGCATAATGAAAAGCCCCGGTATCCCCGATAAGGCCGACATTATCAAAAAAGCACGCGAAAAACACATACCTATTATTTCCGAAATAGAGTTCGCCAGCCAATATACCCAAAGCACCATTGTAGCCATAACCGGCAGCAATGGCAAGACCACCACCACCCTACTCACCCACCACATTTTCAAGGAAGCAGGATTAGAAGTAGGCTTGGGGGGCAATATAGGCTATAGCTTTGCCGAGCTGGTAGCCCATAGCAATCCGCCTTATTATGTGCTCGAAATCAGCAGCTTTCAGTTAGACGGCATTGAGCATTTCGCACCCCATATAGCCGTGTTGCTCAACATCACCCCCGACCATTTAGACAGGTACGATTATAAGTTTGAGAATTACATAGCTTCCAAGTTTCGCATTGCTATGAACCAAACTGCCAACGATTACTTTATTTACGATGCCGATGACCCTGTGATAAACGACTGGCTCGCTACCCACCCCCTAAAACCTAAGTGTATAGGTTTTTCAATCGAAAAAGAACTGAGCGAAGGAGCTTTCTTAAAAGACAACAAAATACATATTATGTTAGAGAATCAAACCACTGTAATAGACGTAGAAGAAATAAGCCTAAAAGGAAAACACAATATCAAAAACACTATGGCGGCAGCAGTAGCAGCGCGCTTAGTAAACATCCGCAACGCATCACTACGCGAAAGCCTCAAAGGGTTCCAAGGGGCAGCTCACCGCTTAGAAGAGGTGAAAGTCGTTGAGGGCGTAACCTATATAAACGATTCTAAGGCTACCAACGTCAATTCAGTGTATTTTGCCTTAGACACTATCAAAACCCCTATCGTGTGGATAGTGGGCGGACAAGACAAAGGCAATGACTACAACTCTCTGCTACCTTACGTACATCAAAAAGTAAAAGCCATAGTATGCTTAGGCGTAGATAATACCCCTATATTACAGTCGTTTTACAATGTCATCGACAATATGGTAGAAACCCGTTCTATGGAAGAGGCTGTAAAGATGGCGCAACGCTTTGCTAGCGCTGGCGACACCGTATTGTTATCACCTGCTTGTGCGAGCTTCGACCTTTTCAAAAGTTATGAAGACCGTGGCGACCAGTTCAAAGCTGCCGTAGCTAAACTCTAATACCCGCAGCCAATGTTTGTGATTGATTGGATAGCCAAAAATATCAAAGGCGATAAGACGTTATGGGCGCTGATTGTTATCTTTGCTTTCATCTCGTCATTAGCGGTGTATAGCACCAGTAGCAACCTCGAGTACGTAGTGCGCACAGGCACTACCACAGCAGGCTATTTCTTCAAGCACTTTTTCTTTGTAGGCTTGGGTATCTCCACTGCTTTTGTTGTACATAAGATTCCCTATCGCTTTTTCCGCCCTGCCTCTAGGTTAGGGCTTCTCCTATCTGTGGGACTACTGATTATGGCTATTTTTACCGGCACTACTATCAAAGAGGCGAACGCCAGTCGGTGGATTAACGTGTTAGGCTTCTCTTTTCAGCCTTCTGCCTTCGCACTCATAGTGCTTATGGTCTATGTAGCCTCCTATTTGGCTAAAAATCACGACAAGAAAATCTCCTTCAAAGACAGCCTGCTCCCTCTCTGGACGCCAGTGGTTGCTATCACCGCCTTAGTGGTCTTTGCCAACCTCTCCACAGCCCTTATTATCGTCTTTTCGGTGGTGCTATTGGCTTTCTTGGGGGGATATCCGTTTAAGTATCTGCTCTATATTGCGGGTATTGGCATAGCGTTAGGCGGACTTCTATTCTTGTTTGCAAAAGCCTTCCCCGACCTTGCTCCTAGCCGTTTTTCCACTTGGGAAAGCCGAATAGATTCCTATTTTGCCCAAGACGAAAACAAAAAAGAGATATACCAAGTCGAACTCTCCAAAATGGCAATTGCCAAAGGAGGCATTGTGGGGCAAGGGCCTGGCAAGAGCACTATGAAAAACTTCCTCCCTCAGAGTTCATCTGACTTTATTTATGCTATCATCACCGAAGAATACGGGTCAATGGGCGCCCTTTTCATTATGGCACTCTATTTTATTTTGCTATTTCGGTTAGTAGTGATTTCCCAGCAGGCAGCCACCCTCTTTGGGCAGCTATTAGCTTTAGGATTAGGCATCCCGATAATGCTACAAGCCATTATCAATATGGCGGTAGCGGTAGAGTTAATGCCTGTCACCGGACAGAACTTACCGCTCATCAGTAGTGGGGGTACTTCCATTTGGATGACCTGCTTAGCTTTAGGCTGTATTCTTTCAGTCAGTGCTCGCAAACGCAAAGATGGCAAAATGGAAAAAGACAAGCCTGAAGCCGATGTCGAGGAAGAATTAGCCGAAAATATTATTAAAATCACAAAAGACGAGAAACAAAAGACTAAATGAGACAATTTGCTGATTTGTAAATTGACTATGTAAATTGGCAAATTGACTAATTGACAAATTATTCGTACCTTTGCCCGCTATTAATATACTAAAATGCCAAAAGGAGTTTTACTTGTAAATTTAGGCTCTCCCGATTCGTTCGAGGTCAAAGACATCAAACGATATTTAAAAGAGTTTTTGATGGATGAGCGCGTTATCGACTATCCATACTGGTTGCGCTATCTTATCGTTCGTGGTATTATCCTCAACGTACGTCCACCAAAAACTAGCGAAGCCTATAAAAAAATATGGTGGGATGAAGGCTCACCGCTGATTGTCATCAGCAAGCGACTAACCGCCAAAGTGCAAGCGCAAGTGTCAGTACCAGTGGTAATGGCAATGCGCTATGGCAACCCCAGCATCAGCGAGGGCTTGGCTGCCTTACACCAGCAAGGGGTTACTGAAGTACTCCTCATACCGCTATACCCTCAATACGCTATGGCGACCAGCGAAACTATAGAAGTTTTAGCTGAAAAACTCATACGCGAGCACTACCCACAAATGGCGCTGCATAAGTTCGCCCCTTTCTTTCACCGCAAAGAATACATCGAGGCACTTGCTGGCGTAACAGCCCCTATCTTAGCCGATTACCACTACGACCATCTGCTTTTTTCTTATCACGGAGTGCCTGAGCGACATCTGTACAAAACCTCACCTACTCCTGCCCATAAGCACATAGTCGATGGCAAAAGCTGTTGCGATGCTTATAGCGAGGAGGGAGCGCATTGCTACCGAAGTCATTGTTTCGAGACTACTCGCCTATTGGCAGAAGCCTTGCAATTGCCTGAGGATAAGTATTCTATTTCTTTTCAGTCGCGCTTAGGTGCCGATAAATGGCTTACCCCTTTCACATCCGACCGTATCAAAGCCCTTGCGCAGAGCGGAGTGAAACGCTTAGCTGTCATCACCCCTGCCTTTGTTGCTGACTGTGTAGAGACTTTAGAAGAGATAGAGATGGTAGGCGGCAAAACCTTTGTCGAAAACGGAGGCGAGAGCTTCAAACTCATACCTTGTCTAAATGATAGTGAGCTATGGGCAAAAGCTCTTGCTCAATGGATTAATAACGACTAATAATGGATTTATTTTCAATTACAAAAGCGATACACATCATCTTTGTGGTGAGTTACTTCGCTGGTATTTTCTATATGGTGCGATTGTTCATCTACCATACCGAAGCCTTACAAAAAGACGAACCCGAACGCTCTATATTGCACCGACAGTTTAGCTTTATGGAGGAACGCCTGTGGAACATCATCACTGTACCTGCCCTTATAATTATGTCGTTTACAGGCATTTATATGTTCTACCTAATGGATTGGGCGTACTTTTTGTTTGGCTGGATGCACGTCAAATTGCTATTCATAGGCATACTGCTGTGGTATCACTACTACTCGTGGCGCATAATGAAGCGACTACAAGCAGGACAGGCTACCCTAACCTCGCTGCAATTGCGTATGCTCAATGAGGTAGCCACTCTTATCCTCTTCGTGGTTGTCTTTGCAGTAGTGCTCAAAGCCTTATTTACTACCTATTGGTATTTTGCTCTACTGGCTTTTGTAGCTATGGGAGCGCTTATTATGCTGATAGTGAAGTTGGTAAATAGAAAATAATTTGGAGAATTTAAAACACATACCTGTAGAAGAGTTGCCAGCGTTGGCCGAGCAGTTGCGCACCCGCATCATAGAGGTTATCGCAGCGCACGGCGGTCATCTGGGGGCAAGTTTGGGCGTGGTCGAACTCACTATCGCCCTGCACTATGTGTTCGATACTCCTGATGATATACTTGTCTGGGATGTAGGTCACCAATGCTATGCCCATAAACTGCTGACAGGCAGAAGCGAAGCCTTTGCGCACATACGCCAACAGGGCGGCATCAGCGGCTTCCCTAAGCGCGAAGAAAGCCAGTACGATGCTTTCGGCACAGGGCACTCTTCTACTTCGCTCTCTGCTGTATTGGCGATAGCTCTTGCCTCTGCTTTAGAGGGTAACACCCAGCGCCAACACATAGCTGTAATTGGCGATGCAGCCATAGCAAGCGGTATGGCGTTCGAAGCCCTCAACCACGCAGGCACTACCGATGCCAATATGCTCATTATCCTCAACGACAATGCTATGGCCATCGACCCCACTGTAGGGGCTCTCAAAGACTACTTCAGCACCCTACGACAAGGGGCGCGCGAAACGTTCTTCAGCGACCTGCATATCAAGTACAAAGGCACTATTGACGGACACAATTTACCTGCTCTTATTGAGGCCTTAAAGACTGAAAAAAAAGAGCGCGGTGTACGACTGCTGCACGTAGTAACCACCAAAGGCAAGGGGTTTGCTAAAGCCGAAGCCGAACAAGTGCGTTACCACTCACCTGCCCTATTCGATAAGACCACAGGCGAACCGCTTCCCGAAGCCCCTACCCTACCCGCCAAATATCAAGAGGTAGTAGGGCAAACTCTTACCGAATTAGCTCGTTCAAACTCTAAAATCATAAGCATTACCCCTGCAATGAGTAGCAGTAGCGGCTTGCTTCCTCTACAGCAGGCTTTCCCCGATAGAGTATTTGATGTAGGCATAGCCGAACAGCACGCTGTTACCTTTGCAGCAGGCTGGGCTGCACGTGGGTTTGTACCTTACTGCATCGTCTATTCTACTTTTCTACAGCGCGCTTACGACCAACTCATACACGATGTGGCCTTACAAAACCTACCAGTAGTATTTTGCATCGACCGCGCTGGACTGGTAGGCGAAGACGGAGCTACCCATCACGGAGTGTTTGATATGGCTTTTTTGCGTCCTATTCCTAATCTTATTATTGCGTCACCGCGCAATGCTACCGAATTGCGTCAGCTGCTCTACACCGCTCAGCTGTCCCTACCCCACCCTATCGCCATTCGCTACCCACGTGGGCGTTGCTCACAAACCGATTGGACACAACCTTTTGAGGCACTGCGTATTGGCAAAGGGTGCCAACTAAAAGAAGGTACTAAAGTAGCCGTACTCAGCATTGGCACTATAGCCGACCTTGTAGCCGAACAAATACGCCAAAGCGAAGCCCCAGAGCAGTACGCTCACTACGATATGCGTTTCTTAAAACCGATAGACGAGGCTTTGCTGCACCACGTATTCACCCACTACCAAAAAGTCGTTACTATCGAAGAAGGCAGCACCGGAGGCTTAGGCAGTGCGGTAAGCGAATTTGCTGCGGCTAATAACTACACTACTCCTCTAAAAATCATCACTTTACCCGATGTTTTTATGCCTCACGGCTCTGTTGCTGCCTTAAGAAAATTGGCACATTTGCTGATTGACTAATTGGCTAATTGGCAAATTATTTATACCTTTGCAGCGGTAAAACTAACAGCAATCAGATGCAGCAATGAAAAAAATCATTATCGTTCTCCTACTTACTACTGTTACCGCTTTTGGGCAAGTACGCAAAGCCAAAACGCGTACCGCTCCGGTAAAAACAACTCCTATACAAGTGCTACAAGACCCTAACGCGTTAAAATTCACTTTCAACCGTGTGAAACGCGAACAAGAAAAGTGGTTCAAGTTCAACCAAGTAACACTGAATATGAGCGAAGTAACCTTCTCTAACTGGAGTGCAGGGGGCGAAAACTCTATTTCAGGACTTATGAACGGCAAATTCCGCCGCCGCTATAACGAAAAAACTTTCTTTTGGGACAACGATTTAGAAATCAACTATGGTATCAACGCCCAAAAAGGACGCGAAGTGCGCAAAACAGACGACAAGGTATCGCTAACCTCCTCATTTGGCTATCGCGGTAGTTCGCATTCGTTTTGGTACTACACAGCACGAGCACAATTCCTTACCCAAATCAGCAATGGGTATAAATACCCTAATGTAGATGATGCTATCTCTAAACCCTTTGCCCCTGCTTATTTTACACTCGGTTTGGGTGCCGAATACGCCCCTACTCATATCAATTTCAACCTTTTCTTATCACCGATGACCCTCAAAACCACTATGGTGTTAGACAAACGCCTGTCTGACGAAGGTGCTTTCGGGGTAGAGAAAGGCAAGAAGACCGTATCTGAGTTAGGTTTCTCTGCCTCAGGTCGTTGGGAGAAGAAAGTAATGGATAACATCACCCTAAACACTAACTTCACTATCTATGGCGATTACTTAGAAAAATTTGGTAATATTGATATAGATTGGGAAACAGGGCTAAGTCTAAAGGTGAACAACTATGTGCAAGCGCGCTTGGGCATTCACCTCAAATATGACGATGACGTAAAATTTTATTCGTACAAAGACCCTCAAGGACAGACGCATCGCTATGGTGCTCGCACTCAGTTCAAACAGCTGTTAGGGGTAGGTGTACTTTATACTTTCTAAAAAAATGTTCTTAGAAAACAACATACATAATCACGAAGAAGTAGGCTGGATAGAGGTTATCTGCGGCTCGATGTTCTCAGGCAAAACTGAAGAACTCATACGCCGATTGCGCCGCGCTCAGTTTGCTAAGCAAAAAGTAGAAATATTCAAACCCTCTTTTGATACGCGTTATGATGATACTAACATCGTATCGCACAATGCTACTGAAATTCCTTCTACACCTGTAGAGGCTGCGGCGAGTATTTTGCTCCTTGCTGACGGCTGCGATGTAGTAGGCATAGACGAAGCTCAGTTTTTTGATGATGAGATAGTAAATGTATGCAATGATTTGGCTAACAGAGGAGTACGAGTAATAGTCGCCGGACTAGATATGGACTACAAAGGGAAACCTTTTGGGCCTATGCCCTACCTAATGGCGACAGCCGAATACGTCACTAAGGTACACGCAGTCTGCACTCGCACAGGGCATTTGGCTAATTACAGTTTTAGGAAAGTACCTAACGATAGTCAGCGTATGTTAGGCGAAGCCGAGAGCTACGAACCACTAAGTCGAGCCGCTTTTATAAAAGCAAGAGCCAAAGACGAAGCTCAAAAGACAACTAACCTCTAACGACCAAAAACTAACAATCTAAAATTTGGTAGTTAAAAAATATTTCGTACCTTTGCAGCGTGTTTTTATGTGAAACACAACCAATAATCATTTGGGGTCGACCGGTTTTGACAGTAGGTGACATTGAATGGTAAGCATACCGAGCTGTGAAATGAATGCTCGATAATATCTATTTCAAACTTTTAAATGGCGAGAATAACTACGCTCTTGCTGCCTAGTCTGAAGTTTAGTAAGACTGCTGGCTAAGTCCTTACAAGGTAAGGAAGCGAGATGTCTCTGAAAAGCCCTTGTTGACGGCGGTTCGTATAGAGGCACCATAAAAGTCAACATTGAACCTGCGGTTCGCTTCTGCCAACGGTTCTTAACTATTAAGAAGCTAAGCGCAAAGTGGGCGGTTTTTGGTCAGCTTTGCGACGAAAATCAAACAAAAACTAAGTATGTAGAAAGCCTTTTGATGACTTATTTGGACGAGAGTTCGATTCTCTCCGACTCCACTTCATTGTTATATTGTATTTTAAATGTTATACAAAAAAGAGAGGACTAAAATTTAGGTTTTAGTCCTCTTACTATTAAAGCTAATATTATTTATGGCAAAACATCATTACAAAGGACTTACCGAGGCTCAAGTACTCGAAAGTCGTGCCCAACACGGGGCTAATTCCTTCTCATCAGTAGCAGGTGTACCCCTCTGGAAACAGTTTTTAGAAAAACTGTCTGACCCTATTATCCTCATTCTCTTAGTAGCATTAGCCTGCTCTTTCGGTGTCTCGGCTTATGATTTTTTTGCCTTAGGCGAAGGTTTTGATGCTTTCTTAGAGCCAGTAGGCATCTTTTTCGCTATCTTCTTGGCTACAGGAGTAGCATTCTACTTTGAAGTAAAAGCCAATAAGCAGTTTGAAATCCTCAACCAAGTAAATGATGATATATACTATAAAGTTATCCGCGAAGAACGCGTAACACAGGTGCTCAAAAAAGACATTGTTGTAGGCGATATTGTTCTTTTAGAAACAGGTGAAGAAGTGCCTGCCGACGGAGAGCTTTTAGAGGCTATCTCACTGCATATCAACGAATCAACTCTTACGGGAGAGCCTCTCGTACATAAAACTACTAACCCCGCTGACTTTGAGCCAGAAGCCACTTACCCCTCTAACTATGTGTGCAGGGGCACCTCAGTAGCCGATGGGCACGGAGTGATAGAAGTAAAGAAAGTAGGCGATGCCACCGAATACGGCAAAGTGTTCGAGGGCGTGCAGATAGACAGTTCAGTAAAAACGCCTCTAGACGAACAGCTACACAAGCTAGCAAGCCTTATCAGCCGTATTAGCTACGCAATTGCTGCCTTAGTATTAGTAGGGCGTTTGTTCCTCTATTTTCATAACCCATCGCACAGCTTAAGTGCTATTGATTGGGTCGATTTTGGTGGTTATCTGCTTAATACCCTAATGATTGCTATCACTGTGGTAGTAGTAGCCGTTCCTGAGGGACTGCCAATGAGTGTAACCCTAAGCTTAGCCTACAGTATGCGCCGAATGATGGCTACTAACAATCTTGTGCGCAAGATGCATGCTTGCGAAACAATGGGGGCTGCTACTGTTATTTGCACTGACAAAACAGGTACCCTCACCCAAAACCAAATGACCATCTACGAAACGTATTTCAACCCTTCTGCCGATGAAAAGCTCATTGCCGAATCAATGGCAGTAAACTCTACTGCTTATTTAGATTTCTCAGCACAAGAAAAGCCTACCGTATTGGGCAATCCTACCGAAGGTGCCTTATTGCTTTGGCTCTATAGCAAAGGCATAAATTACCTACCCATACGCGAAGAGTGCGAAGTAATACAGCAACTCACTTTTTCTACCGAGCGCAAATATATGGCAACATTGGTACGCTCAGCAGCTTTGGGTAAAAATATATTGTATGTAAAAGGTGCTCCCGAAATAGTAATGACTTTCTGCCACGAGGGTGGGGAGTTCTGCTCAACCATCTCACAAACTGACTTCGAAGACAAACTATTGCAATACCAACAGCAAGCTATGCGCACCATAGGCTTTGTCTACAAGGTGATTGACGACCCTAAAACCGTTATTTCAGAAAACGGAAAGTTAGTAATCAACGGACTGCAGTTTATCGGTATCACAGCTATTGCCGACCCTGTACGAGCTGATGTACCTGCTGCTATAGAAGAGTGTATGCACGCAGGCATACAGGTGAAGATAGTAACCGGCGATACCCCTGGTACAGCTAAAGAAATAGCGCGCCAAATAAGACTGTGGGACGAAAGTTGTAGCAATATCAACCACATCACAGGAGCAGAATTCGCTGCGATGAATGATGCTGAGCTATTAGAGCGTATCCCTCACCTACGTGTTATTTCGCGCGCCCGACCTCTTGATAAAGCCCGTTTAGTGAACCTCCTACAGCAGCGCGGCGAGGTAGTAGCCGTAACTGGTGATGGCACTAATGATGCCCCTGCCCTAAAAGCCGCTCAAGTAGGACTTTCTATGGGCGATGGCACCTCTGTAGCCAAAGAAGCCAGTGATATCACTATCTTAGATAACTCTTTTAGCAGTATAGGTAAGGCTGTTATGTGGGGGCGCTCATTATACCTAAATATTCAGCGGTTTATCCTTTTCCAAATGACTATAAATGTGGCGGCTTGTATCATTGTGCTCTTCGGAGCGTTTTTAGGGGTACAATCGCCTCTAACGGTTACTCAGATGCTATGGGTAAACCTCATAATGGATACCTTTGCTGCCTTAGCCCTCGCCTCTCTACCTCCAAGCCAGCGTGTGATGAACGACCCTCCGCGTGAGCGTAAAGCTAACATTATCACTAAAGAAATGGCGCGTGGCATTTTTGGAGTAGGCGGACTATTTGTATTACTGCTCTTCGGATTTATACAGTACTTTAAGAATGAAGACATTACAAGCCTCACTCAGTTTAGTATCACTGATTATTTCGTTAATTTCTTCCACTTTGGAAGTTTTGAAAACGGATTATCAGCTTATGAGCTCTCTCTTTTCTTTTCTATCTTTGTAATGCTTCAATTCTGGAATATGTTCAACGCCAAAGCCTATCGCACCGGTAGTAGTGCCTTTGCCGAAATAAGAAAGTGTCAAGGTTTTATAATGATAGCAGCGGCTATTATCATTGGTCAGGTAGTGATTACTACCTTTGGTGGAGCTATGTTTAGTGTTACCCCCTTACTTCTAACTGATTGGTGCTTAATTATCGCAGCCACTAGCTTAGTGCTATGGATAGGCGAATTACTTAGGTTAATAAAGAGATAGACAAAATAACATCATATAATAAAAAAAAGAGCGTGTAAAAACGCTCTTTTTTTGTTTATAGTATGAAATCTGTATTGATGAAGTTAGAAGCCCCTGTGCGCAGCAGATTCTCTACTATACGGTCGTTATACTCATTGTTTTGGAATGACACAAAGGTACGAATAGAGAAAGAGCGCAAGGCATCGTGTACGCTTAGGGTACCTACCGCTGAGTCTTTACGTCCTGTGAAAGGGAATACATCAGGCCCTCTTTGGCATAGACTATTAAGGTTTACCCTACAGAGCATATTCACTAACATATCAATAAGAGGCGAGAGTTCTTGAGGGTCTTCTCCAAACAAACTTATCTGCTGTCCGTACTTAGACTCTGATATTTCATCAATAATCTCATTGATGTTAGAAAAAGGTTTAACAGGCACTAACGGGCCAAACTGCTCTTCGTTGTACACTCGCATCTCTTTCGATACAGGATAGAGTACCGCAGGGAATATAAAGTTATCAGTGCGCTCACCACCTTTCTTGTTTTGTATAGTAGCTCCTTTGGTAAGAGCATCGTCTATAAGCTCCTGTATAAAGGCTGGTTTTTCTACCTCAGGTAGAGGCGTAAGCGCCACCTTTTCATCCCAAGGATTGCCAAACTTAAGAGCATCTACCTTTTCAGCAAAGCGCTTAATAAACTCATCTTTTATCTTAGCGTGTACGTAGAGTATTTTCAAGGCTGTACAACGCTGTCCGTTGAAAGAGAGAGCTCCTTTTACGCATTCGTCTACTGCTAAATCTAAGTTAGCATCAGGTAGTATAACCCCAGGGTTCTTAGCTTCTAACCCGAATACAAGGCGCAGACGGTTTTTGTTAGGGTGTTGGTCTTGTAGGGCAATAGCGGTTTTGCTGTTGCCTATTAGCGCCAATACATCTACCTTGCCACTCTGCATAATAGGGGGCGCTACTGCGCGTCCACGACCGTAGAGAATGTTTATCACGCCACGAGGAAAAGAGTTTTGGAAAGCTTCCAAAAGCGGTGTAAATAGCAGTACTCCGTGCTTAGCTGGCTTAAAGATAACCGCATTCCCCATAATAAGGGCAGGAATGATAAGCGCAAAGGTTTCATTAAGCGGATAGTTATAAGGACCTAAGCAAAGTACCACCCCTAAAGGGCCTCGCCTAATAAGGGCATACACTCCATCGCGCTGCACGAATTTAGAGGACTGGTTGTCAAGCTCCTTATAAGCATTGATAGTATCATAGATATACTCTACTGTACGGTCAAACTCCTTGCGCGAGTCGTCAAGGCTTTTGCCTATCTCCCACATCATTAGTTTTACCACCTCATCGCGTTGTTTTTCCATTTGCTTTACGAATTTAAGCATAACCGCAATACGATCTTTTACTTTCATCGTAGGCCAAAGTCCCTTGCCTTTGTTATAGGCATCGGTAGCTGAATGAAGCGCTTCTAATGCCTCTTGTTCACCTAAAGCAGGCACACTACCCAAGAGCGTAGGCGCATAGGCTTCAGTCGACGAAATAGTGGAGTAAATGTTAGCATACTCTCCTTCCCACTTCCTCAATTCGCCATTTATTAAATACGTTTCTTGCCTATAAGGCTTTACTTGAAATTGTTCTGGAATATTCATTTTTATTAATTTATTTGATTTTACCAATTGGCTAATTGGCAAATCAGTTAATTGTTATACTCTTCCTTTCAGAGCGTTAAACACCCACGCAATGGCAAAAAAGCCAATACCTACCGTGCCAAAGCCCCAACCTGCTATTTCGTTGTATTTGAAAGCAGCAAGTCCTATAAGAATAAAGCCAACGACTACCATTAACAGGGCAGCCCAGCCTAATACTGTATTTTTGTTCATAGTTATTTCTTTCTTTTATTCTGTTGGTTATACAAAATCAATTTTCTGAATTAATTCTCACTCGTTGCAAAAAAGCCTCTTTGTTAGCATCGGCTATCGTTATGCGTTGGTTGCCAAATACTATCTGGCTACGTTCTACCACTTGCACCTTGTCTAAGGCGACTATAAATGAGCGATGCACGCGCATAAACCGCTCTGCGGGCAGCTGCTCTTCTAATTTCTTCAAACTCAGTAGGGTCACCAAGGGCTGTGGTTGGGTAGTAAGGTATATCTTTACATAATCTTTAAGACCTTCTATATAAAGAATATCGCTATAAGGCACTTTTATTTGCTTATAATCGGCTTTTACAAACATATAATCCTGCGCAGCCGTCTTTTCCGTAGGTGCAGAAGCCAATAACATTGCCTTTTCTGCCGTTTCTAAAAACTCTAAGTAATTAAAAGGCTTCAACAAATAGCCTATGGCATTCACTTTATACCCCTCTATAGCATATTGGTCAAAGGCAGTGGTAAAGATAATACGCGTGTGTGGGGGCAGTTTTTTAGAGAGCTCCAGCCCTGTTAGTTCGGGCATCTGTATGTCCATATATATCAGTTCTGCGTCGCCACCTTCATAAAAGTATTGCAATACATCTATTGCGTTAGTATATTTACCCACCAACTCTAAAAAAGGAGTTTTTAGCACATAGCTTTCTAATAGCTGCAGTGCCATTGGTTCATCATCTACTATGATACAACTGATTGCCATCGGTTATGCGTGTTTTTAAGATCAAAATTTAGTAGAAGCTCCTCCTCCACTCCTGTATGATTTATTATATGAACTACTACTTCTGTTGTACGAACTACTACTGTCATACGAGTCGTCCATTCTGCTCGATTTGCTACTTGTTTGCGAACTTGACCGCACAGCCTTTTTTATGCTCTCCTGATGTATATGCCCACACTTACGACAGATGAAAAAGTAGTTTATAACACTTTCTTCATTTTGTCTGCTAACCTGCTGAGAGTTTTTCTCTCCGCACTTCTCGCATACCATAGCAGAGAGTTGTTGCTTTCTGAGCCTTCTCACCATTAGAAAATAGATTATACCTAACGGGAAAGGAGGAAATAAAATAGAAAATAAACAGCCTACACAGCCCCACATTGAGTTGCTTTCTTTTAGCTGTACATATTTTTGATAAACAGAAAGGTTAGGGTCATCTACTATCTTTTTAAGGGGTCTATACCCTAATAAGTAAGTGATAAAACTTATTATTGAGAATAAAAGTAGCATCACTTTTGTTATAAAACTATTTTCTTTCTCCTGTTCTCGGATATAATCATTTGCAAGGTCTGATTTCTCTTTTCCTTTCTCTAACTGTACTTTAGGCTCCTGCTCTATGGTATAGTATTTTTCAGGCGCTCGGGTAACTTCAGCAATAGGAACGTTTTGCCCTATAGCCCGAAAGGGAAGCAAGCCCCAAAAAAGCAGTATTAAAACAAAACGTTTCACAGTTCAATCTTTTATAATTTCTAATGCAAAATTAAAAAAAGAAAGACAAGAGTGCAAGTTTTTTTTGTTAAAAACACAAAGGCTGTACAGCGAATACTTGTACAGCCTTTATTATTTAGGTATTTTTATACTACAGTTTTTTCTTCACTGCCACCTCTTGGTAGGCTTCTATCACATCACCTTCGTGAATATCGTTGTAGTTCTTAATTTGCAATCCGCAGTCGTAACCTTTGCTCACTTCCTTCACATCGTCTTTGAAGCGTTTAAGCGAAGACAACTCTCCGGTGTAAATCACTACATTATCGCGTATAAGTCGAATTTTAGAATTGCGATATATCTTACCGTCAGTCACCATACAGCCGGCTATCGTACCCACTTTCGATATCTTGAAGAGCTCGCGTATTTCTACTGTACCGGTTACTTCTTCCTTAAATACAGGCGATAACATACCCTCCATAGCGTCTTTAAGGTCATTGATAGCATCATAGATAATTGAGTAAGTACGTATATCTATCGATTCTTTCTCTGCCAAAGCACGAGCGTTTGTCATCGGACGTACGTTAAAGCCTATGATGATAGCATCCGAAGCCGAAGCCAAGAGCACATCCGATTCGGTAATAGCACCCACTCCCTTGTGTATAATCGAGATTTGTATCTCTTCGGTAGAGAGTTTTTGGAATGAATCGGTAAGAGCTTCTACCGAACCATCTACGTCCCCTTTCAAAATGATATTCAGCTGTTTAAAGTCGCCAAGAGCTATACGTCTACCTATCTCATCTAAGGTGATGTGTCGCTGAGTGCGTACTGACTGTTCGCGTTGTAGTTGAGCGCGTTTAGCTACTATCTGTTTAGCTTCTTTTTCGTCTTCAAACACATAGAATTTATCACCCGCTTGCGGAGCGCCGTCTAAGCCCAAAATAGTGATAGGGGTAGAAGGCCCTGCTTCTTTCACTTTCTTGCCGCGCTCATCGTGCATAGCGCGTATTTTGCCCGAGTTAGTACCCGCCAACACATAATCCCCTACGTGCAGCGTACCGTTTTCTACCAGTACGGTCGATACATACCCGCGTCCTTTATCAAGAGCCGCTTCCACTACGGTACCGATAGCCGCCTTATTAGGGTTAGCTTTCAGCTCAAGTACCTCAGCTTCTAAAAGCACTTTTTCTAACAATTCTTGTACGCCAATACCTTTCTTAGCCGAAATGTCTTGCGACTGTATCTTACCGCCCCACTCTTCTACTAAAAGGTTCATACCCGCCAAGCGTTCTTTTATCTTGTCAGGGTTAGCGTTAGGTTTATCAATTTTGTTGATAGCAAAGATGATAGGCACACCCGCTGCCTGTGCGTGGCTGATAGCCTCTTTAGTTTGCGGCATCACATCGTCATCGGCAGCTACCACTATAATAGCGATGTCGGTAACCTTAGTACCGCGCGCACGCATCGCCGTAAAGGCTTCGTGTCCTGGGGTATCGAGGAAAGTGATACGCTCTCCGCTCTCAAGTCTCACCCCATAAGCACCTATGTGCTGAGTGATACCTCCACTTTCGCCAGCTATCACATTTTCTTTTCGTATATAGTCTAATAGCGAGGTCTTACCGTGGTCTACGTGTCCCATTACCGTTACGATAGGTGCACGAGGTACTAAATCCTCTGGCTTATCTTCTTCTATATGTATAGCCTCTTCAATATTGGCAGTAGCAAATTCTACTTCAAAACCAAACTCGTCAGCCACTATGCTAAGCGTCTCAGCATCAAGGCGTTGGTTCATCGTCACCATAATACCAAGCGTCATACAAGCCCCTATAACCCTATTGATAGGCACATCCATCATCGTAGCCAACTCATTAACGGTCACGAACTCCGTTAGCTTCAAGATTTTCTCTTGTTGTTCTTGTTCTGCGAGTTCTTGTTCTACCTTTTGGCGGTGAGTTTCTCGTTTTTCTTTGCGGTATTTAGCCCCTTTCGATTTGGTAGTCTTGCCTTGTAGGCGTTCGAGGGTTTCGCGTACTTGCTTTTGTACCTCTTCTTCGGTAGGCTCTATTTTAGCGAATATTTTAGCTTTTTTCTCTTTCTTAGCGCTCTCGCCTTTGCCCGCTGCAGCTGCATTAGGCTCATCTTTGCGTATGCGTTTGCGTTTGCGTTTTTCGCTGTCGTTAGCGGCATTAGCAACCGCTGTTGTCTGAGCGTCTTTCTCCTTATCCTTACCTCTACTTCTCTTCTTCTTTTTCTTCTTTTTCTCAAACTGACTGAGGTCAATCTTCTCACCCACTACCTTCGGACCTGTAAGTTTTTGGTACTGAGTTTCAATGATTCCTATAGGAGCTTCGGGGGTGTATTCTTCTTTGTGCTTAAGAGCGTTTTCCTTTTTCTTAGGAGGGGCAACTGACTGAATGAGCGGGTTCTGATACACAGTTTTATTTTTCTGAGCAGCCTGATTGCGGTCTTTTTCCTTATCTTTTTTCTTGTCCTTTTCTTTACCCTCTTTGTGGTCTTTTTTAGCGGACGAATCAGAGGTTGGCGCTTCTTCTTTTTTAGCAGGAGCAGCAGCCGTAGGGGCATCAGTAGCCGTAGGGGTTACTGTTTCAGCAGGAGTAGGTGCCGGTGCAGCCACCGCTGGTTTCTCAGCAGCACTTTTACCACCGTCTAAGTCTATTTTGCCCACAGGCTTCAGACCCGCTAAGTGACCTTTGGCTTTAATAACCTCTTGTTCTTGCTGACGGCGTTTCTCTTGGTTCTCCTTCTCTTGCTCTATACGTATTGCCTCACGCTCTTTCCGTTTGTCTTCTACTATTTCTTTAGAAACGGCGCGCTTACTCTTATCTGCACTAAATTTGTTTAAAAGGAATTGATACGCCTCTTCTGAAATCTTAGTGTTAGGACTGGCATCAATCTCAATATTCTTATGCTTCTTGAGTTCTTCTGCTGCCGTACTCAAAGAGATGTTCACATCCTTCAAAACCTTGCTTATTCTTATTGTTTTTCCCTCGCTCATATATTTTTTTTAATAATTATCAATGATCAATTGCTAATCGTCAATTGTTTTCGCCCCCTTGTGTGAGACTTCAAAATAGGCACTGCCCATCTCGCAATATTATTCAAATTCTTCAGCCAATACACGTTGTATTTCCTTTACAGTTTCCTCTTCAAGGTCAGTACGCGTCATTAGCTCTTCAGGGGTAAGCTCCAATACACTCTTAGCAGTATCAAGCCCTGCATTGTGCAATTGCTCTATTATCCACCCCTCTATTTCATCGTCAAACTCAGTGAGTTCTATATCCTCATCGGTAATTCCTTCGCGATACACATCTATCTCATAGCCAGTTAGCTGACTTGCCAAGCGTATATTGTACCCCGACTTACCAATCGCTTTCGATACCTCTTCATTAGGCAGGAACACATCAGCGCGTTTCTCTTCTTCATTAAGGGTAACCGAAGTTACGTGCGCAGGAGCCAAAGCACGAGTAATAAGCAGCGAAACGTTGTTCGTAAACGGAATCACATCTATATTCTCATTGCCCAACTCGCGTACGATACCGTGTATACGAGCCCCGCGTACCCCTACGCAAGCCCCTACAGCATCGATGCGCTCGTCAAACGAATCAACCGTCACTTTAGCCTTTTCACCAGGTATACGCACCACCTTATTCACCGTGATGATACCATCGGCAATCTCAGGAATTTCTTGCTCAAAAAGGCGTTGCAAGAAAATAGGCGAGGTACGCGACATAATAATAGTAGGCTTCGTACTCTTAAGTTCTACCGATTCTATAATACCGCGCACGTGTTCCCCTTTCTTAAAGAAATCCGAAGGGATTTGCTTTTCCTTAGGAAGAATAATCTCATTGCCCTCATCGTCTAATAAGATGATAGCTTTGTGTCTAATATGGTGAATTTCAGCTACTACTATCTGTCCGATAAGGTCTTTAAACCTACGGTAAATAGTGGTGCTGTCGTATTCGTGAATTTTAGAAATCAAGTTTTGGCGTAGTGCCAAGATAGCACGTCTACCAAGGTCATTAATTTTAATTTCTTCTGAAACATCTTCACCTACTTCAAAGTCAGGTTCTATTTTTCTAGCTACCGATAGCGCAATTTCTTGGTTGTCATTGGTCACAGCACCATCTTCTACCACTATGCGGTTTCTGAATATTTGTAGGTCGCCTTTATCGGGGTTAATAATGATGTCGAAATTATCGTCAGAGCCGTATTTCTTTTTTAGGGTATTGCGAAAAACCTCTTCCAAAATAGCCATAAGGGTTTCGCGGTTAATCAGTTTGTCATCTTTAAACTCCGAGAAAGATTCGATTAATTCAAGACTATTCATATACGTTCAATTAAAATTTAATGATTACTTTAGCTTCTTTTATATCTGATAAGGCAAAAGAATGTTCTTTTTTCACTGTTATTTTGCCTTTGCCTACAGGTTTAGGCTCGCGTGTTTCAGTTTCAAGGATTACCACTCCGTCTGTTTCACCTTTTAGCACCCCTTCTTGCACTTTGCCATCGGTAATGGTTATCTGCACAGTTCTACCCACATTTTTAGCGTACTGACGAGGTAGCACAAAAGGTTCAGTAGCCCCAAACGAAGTTACTTCTAACGAAAAATCAGCCCCTTCAGCATCCAAAGGCGCTTCTACAGCCCTACTTAAGGCGATACAATCGTCAATTCCCACCCCGTTATCGCCGTCAATTACCACGGTGATAGCGTTGTCAGCCGACACTTTCAGATCAGTGAGAAACAGCGTCGGAGTAGCTTCTAAGGCTTTGTCTACTAAGGCTTTAACTTGGTCTTTAAAATTCATTTTCTATAAAAAGAGGGGACTCAAACGTCCCCTCCAACAGTTAAAATTCGGTGCAAAGATACGAAGTTTTTTTGAAATAACAAGAAAAAACAGAAAAAAGGTTGCTCACAACAGTAAGCAACCCTAATTTCTAATGTTAAAATTTTGCTAAAATCATTAGCATCCCTTACTTTTGCAACACCTTTGAAAGTCAAAGGTGCCTATGCAAAACGGGCAGGTGTTTTGTGATAAATAAAGAGGAAAGTATGAATTTAAAGATACGATTTAGATTCAAACCCGTTTTTATCTTAATACAGATTTCTAAAAAGAAATTCTTATTTAAAATCAGATATTAACGGGCAGGCAGCAGGAGCTCCCAACTTCTTGCTGCCTTTCTCTTTTTTATATCGCTGCAAAAGTACTACTTTTTTTTGAAACACACAAAACTTTTTATTTGAGGTGTCTATTTAGCTACATACTAATTGACACCTCAATTATTTAATTTTTATTCTACTTTTGTGTACATATCCTTTTAATCCTTCTTTAGTTTTTATCAGATACCAATTGCTTGTATCATCTAATACATCTATTTTTTCGCCTGATTTTACTTTACCTAAAATTTTAGAAGAAGTACTCTTATCCGCCCTTATATTAGAGTATCCATCAGGATCTTCTATATAATAACCTCTTGAAGAATTAAATAAGAAATCAATTATTTCCTTGGGGTTATCGAAGTCGTGAGAATATCTTTGAACATAGTATTTCGCTGCATTAATAGCAAAATCGTGTTCGTTAGGAGTCCCTCGTAACATTTTATCGACCGCTAACACCATCTCTTTTCTTATAAATTCGCGCGTATTCTTCCGATAATAAAATAACACCTGTATGCCAGTTTCATTATTAATATTTTCATCAAGATACCATTTTAGTAGTGTTTTATCTCTATAAACACCAAAAGTAACTACAAAATTTGATAACATATCTGCATGATTATCTTTTAGCCATTCTAAGGACTTTAGGTCTTTATAGAAGAGATACTGATTAAGGTGAAATAATATAAGTCCATCTACATCTACTTCATCTCCTTCTGTATATATGATTCTCTTATCTTGGATAGCAATGTATGGATTGAGATCATCATTCAACACCACTATATTTTGCGGTAGTAGATCTTTATTGATAAAAGAGTGTATTACTTTCTTATAGTGCTCCTCAGTAGGTTTTTTATAGCTGTATTTTTCTAATTCAGCATCTATCTGAGGCATCATTTTTTGTATGTATCTACGGAAGTTAATATAAACTTCGCCGTCTTTAAAAATTGTATAATCTTCTATCTTTTGACTATAGCTATTAAAAGTTACTATTAAAAAAAGTATTATAATTTTCCAGTCCATTTTGTTTCTCCTATATTTTTGTTATTCCAATTAGATTCTTCTACTTCTCTTTCTTCAAGAATTATTTTCACATTATCCCAGTATTTTTAAGAGGCTTTGTCCCTTAAATAATTCCATAATACATTAATTTTCAGAGTGCAAATATATGAAAATACTTTGACACCTCAAACTTTTTATTTTCTCTTTCCCACAAAAAGCAGAAAAACATACTATAGCCCCCTCCCCTTTACCTCCTATATACAAACGATACAGGAACGATATAGGAACGATATAGGATAAACAAAAAAACAGCCGAAGTACAAATATCTATCAATTACCAAAAGAATAGAAAAAAATAAATTAGAAAAAATTTGGAAGTTATAAAAATAAGTCGTACCTTTACCACGAAATTAATAACTAAAAAATAGAGTCTTATGAAAAACATCTTAGTAACCACCGATTTTTCTGAAAAGTCTATTGCCTCTTTACACGTAGCCATAGGCTTAGCTAAGCAACACAAATCTAAAATATACTTGCTACACGCCATCGAGTTACCTTTGCGTTTGATGACCGAAAGCCAAGTATCTGTGCCCGAAGCGATGTACTTCCTCAACCTCACCAAGCAGCGTTTTGCCGACCTGCATAAAGAGTTAGAAATAGGAGTAGAAATCATCGACTTGGTAGAAACATCGCCACTCCCTGAAGCAGTAGGCGAGATAGTGAAAAAATTCAATATCGACCTTGTGTTTATGGGCTCTAATGGTGCCTCTGGGGCTAAGGAACTATTTATAGGCTCTAATGCCGAAAAGGTAATCCGCTCTGCCACTGTTCCGGTATTGGTTATCAAAAATCCGCACGAAAAACTAAAGATTAAGCACATTATGTTCGGTTGCGACTTCTCTAAACGCTTCTTAAAACCTTTCGAGAAAGCTGTAAAATTTGCTAAGCTCTTCAACGCCAAGATTGATTTGGTGTATGTCAATACTCCATACCAGTTCCTCACCACTCACGAAATCAATCATCGTATGAAAGAGTTCCTCAATGAAGCCGAACACGCTCATCAGCATTTCGAAACCCACGTGTATAATGATATTAGGGTAGAAACAGGTATACTCAACTACGTGAAAGAAAACAAGATAGACCTTATCTGTATGTTCCCTAACGGGCGCAAAGGTATCGCTCACTTCTTCAACGGCAGTATCAGTAGCGACCTCGTTAACCACTCCGATACCCCTGTACTTACCATCAAGTTAGAAAAGTAAACATCTTTACTTTTTAATAGGTTTTTACATTATCTTTGCCAAAGGTTATAGCTCAACGCACTATATACTTTTGGCAAAGTTTTTTTTACTACTCCCCTCTAATTTGCTAATTTGCTAATTCTTTAGTATCTTTGCCCTCAAAACGAATTCAATATAAAGAACAATGAAGAAAAGTATCCTCGCTATTTGCGGCTTAGCGCTCGCTCTTTCGGCTCAAGCGCAAGATAATCATTGGCAGCAACAGGCTGACTACCAGATGAACGTAACGATGAACGTCAAAAACTTTCAGTACAAAGGCGTACAGAAAGTTACCTATATCAACAACTCACCCGACACCCTTACTACGGTGTTTTTTCACCTTTACTTCAACGCTTTCCAACCCAACAGCGAAATGGACGCTAACCTGCAAACCCTACCCGACCCCGACGGACGTATGGCGACTAACGTAGGTACCCCCCAACGCCCTATATACGAAAGCAGAATTGCTAAACTCACCCCCGATGAAATTGGCTACCTACGCGTGAAAAAGCTCACCCAAGACGGTGTCCCCGCTACTATATCGCACGAAAGTACTATACTAAAAGTTACCCTGCCTAACCCGATACTACCGCATAGCCGTACGGTATTAGGTTTAGATTTTGAAGGACAAGTGCCGGTAATGATTCGCCGTGCAGGGCGCAACAGTCCTGATGGAGTAGCCCTCTCTATGGCGCAATGGTACCCTAAAATGGTAGCTTACGACCACAAAGGTTGGCATACCACCGAGTACTTAGGTCGTGAGTTTTACGGCGTATGGGGTAACTTCGATGTGAAAATCACCCTCGATAAGACTTACCTTGTAGGCGCTTCAGGGGTACTGCAAAATCCTAACGAAATAGGTTTTGGCTATGAAGATAAGGGCGTGAAAGTACCTACTACCAAGTCGGCTACCAAAACGTGGCACTTTATCGCAGAGCGCGTGCACGATTTCACTTGGGCAGCTGACCCTCAGTACATACACGATAAGCACCAACTGGCTGACGGCAAGACCATTCACTTTATCTACAAAAAGTACAAAGACACTTGGAAACAGATACAAGAGCCAATGCTTAAGGTTTTCGACTATTACAACCAACTGGTAGGCAAATACCCTTGGCCTCAGTATTCATTTATTCAAGGGGGTGATGGCGGTATGGAATACGCTATGTGTACCCTTATGGTAGGAGGCGAAAAGTACGAACGCTTAGTAGGCACCGCAGCACATGAACTCGCGCACGCGTGGTTTCAGCACCTACTCGCCACCGATGAGGCTGCTTATCCTTGGATGGACGAAGGTTTTACCTCGTATATAGAATACCTTGCCGAGCATCAAATCCTAAAAACCAAAAAGACGGCTAACCCATTCGAAAGTGCTTATAAGGGATATTTCGGGTTAGTAAAATCAGGTTTTCAAGAGCCTACTATCACTCACTCTGACCGTTTTGCAACTAACTACGCTTACTCAGTAACGGCTTACTACAAGGGGCTGTTATTCCTTACTCAGTTAGATTACCTAATGGGCAATGAGGCGCTACAGAAAACACTGAAACGTTATTACAACGAGTACGCTTTCAAGAACCCAACGCCTAATGATTTTATACGTATAGCCGAAAAAGTATCGGGTATGCAGCTACAGTGGTTCCTCAACGAATTTATGGAGACTGACCATACTGCCGACTATGCTATCAGCAAGGTAGAGGGCAAAGGCAATAAAACAGAAGTAACCCTTAAACGCGTAGGCAGACTGCCACTTTCTATCGACCTTTGGGTAACTGACAAGGCAGACAACATACGCTATGTATACGTACCTTTGCGAATGACTTATGCCGAGAAGCCAAACACCTATCCAGCGTATCCGCGTACCGTATTACCCGCTTGGGGCTGGGGCAATCCTACTTACACCTTTACACTTGATATGCCTTTAGAAGACATAAAGAGCATCGCCCTCGACCCCGAAAACAAAAGCGTAGATACAGACAAAGAAAACAATAGTTTTAGTAAGTAATTAATTATTAGTAGTTAGTTATCAGTCTTTAGTAGTTAGTTAGTACCCCTTCTAACGACTAAAGACTAACGACTAACACCTAAATTTGTATAATTCAAAATAATATCCGACCTTTGCACCCTAAAATTAAAGTTATGGAAGAAGATAAACCATTATTTCTCATAACTATAGGAGACACTCAATATTGGGCTGAAGAGAAATTAGGCAGAAGACTTACTGATGAAGAGCTTCAGTTAGTAAAAGACAGGTTAGAATGGGGATTATGTGAAGGGATAGATATGGTGTATAATACTATTTTTGAGGAAATAAACTTTGGTGAACTACAAAAATAAAAGAATAATGAGTGAATATAATGAACCCATTTTCGATGGAGATTATGAGCAAGATGAATTAGAAAATAATTCATCTTCAATAGCAGAGTATAATATTTCTGCCTCACCTAATGATTTTAATGTAAAAACTATCTTTGATTTTATGGAGTCAGGAGTTATTAAAATCCCTGGCTTTCAAAGAAACTATGTTTGGGATATTAAAAGAGCTTCTAAATTAATTGAATCTCTTTTGATAGGAATTCCTATACCTCAAATATTTCTTTTTGAGGAAGAGAAAAATAGTTTTTTAGTTATCGATGGACAACAAAGATTAATGACTATTTACTATTTTATTAAAAAAAGATTTCCTATAATGAAAAAACGCATTGAGTTGAGAAAAATATTTGATGAGAAAGGAAGTATTCCTGACAATATACTATCGAACAATGACTATTTTACAGATTTCAAACTAGATTTACCCGAACAGATTCCTAATAAATCTAATAAATTTAATGAGAAAAATTATTCAACATTAGAAGATTTAGATAAAACCTCTTTTAATCTAAAAACAATTCGACTCATGATAATTAAATCATCAGCTTCTGGCGAAGAGGGTAAGAATGTAGTTTTTGAAATTTTCAATAGACTTAATACAGGAGGCGTTAATTTAAAGCCTCAAGAAATAAGAACAAGTCTGTATCATTCTAACTTCTATGAATCATTGTATAAGTTGAATATGAAAGATGAGTGGAGGAATTTGTTATCAACAAAAACTCTAGATATTAATATGAAGGAGGTTGAAATACTTTTACGTGGTTTTGCAATGCTTATAGATAGAGAAAACTATAAACCAAGTATGACAAAATTCTTAAATGTTTTTTCTTTTAAAGCAAAAGGAAATAGTGACGAAGAAAATGAATTGTTAGAAAGTATTTTTAACCATTTTATTTCACATATAAATTCTTTGGGAGATAGTAAAATCTTTTGGACAAGCAACAACAGATTTAATATTTCTGTCTATGAAGCTGTTTTTACTACTTTATGTGAAAACGCCTATAAAGAAAAGGATGCTTCTAAAATTTCACATACAGAGAAAGCAAAAATAGACTCTTTAAAAAAAGATGAAGAGTTTATAAAGGCATATTCTCAAAGAACTACAAGTGTAGATAACACACAAAAAAGAAGTGAAATTGCTAAAAGAATATTATTAGGTAATGGAAGAGAACAAGACCTCAGTTGATATATTATGGGATGAAATTTCTGCTATTCGAGATATATTGATGAGTAGGCAGGAAATTTCTTCTTTAAGTGATTACAACAAAACTATCCGAAAAGTGTTGTTATTATCTTGTGCAAGTTTTTTTGAAAAAGAGATGACTGAAATGCTTAAAAGATATGTAATAAATGTCACTAATAATAATAAAGAATTAGTTAGTTTCTTAGAAAAACAAGCTATTAACTTAAGATACCACACATTATTTAGTTGGGGCGAAAAGGATGATCCTAATAAACCTGGAAAAAGCATCAATTCTTTTTTGAGTCTATTTGGTGAAGGCTTTAAAACAAAAGTAACTTCTATTATAAATGAAAATACTAATTTTGACACAAGTAAAAATGCTTTTTTAGAGATAGGACATATTAGGAACATATTAGCTCATAGTGATTTTGCTTCATATTCTTATGATAATAAAACTCCAGAAGAAATATATAACCTATATATAGCAGCAAAAGGATTCATACCTAAAATTGAAGAATTATTAAACACAAATGAAGTTACTAACTCTTCAGCTAATAATTAACAAAGAAATTATCTTTTGGTTTCACGATAAAATAGATGAATACTTTAAAAAATTCAATAAATTATAAACTCAATTAAAATGTTAATAATAAAAAATCTCCACGCTGGTGTGGATGGCAAAGAAATCCTTAAGGGGATTGACTTAGAAATAAAAGCTGGTGAAGTGCACGCCATTATGGGACCGAATGGGGCGGGCAAATCAACGCTCTCTTCGGTAATTTCAGGCAACGAAAACTTCGAGGTAACAGAGGGTGATATACTGCTCAATGGTGAGAGTCTGTTAGAAGATGCCCCTGAAGAGCGCGCTCATAAAGGTATCTTTATGTCTTTTCAATATCCTGTAGAAATCCCTGGTATATCGGTAACTAACTTTATCAAAACAGCTATCAATGAGAGTCGCAAAGCACAAGGACTGCCCGATATGCCTGCTGCCGAGCTCCTCAAAAAAATACGCGAGAAAGCAGCCCTTTTAGAAATCAATCCTGATTTTCTTTCGCGCTCTCTCAATCAAGGGTTTTCAGGCGGTGAGAAGAAACGCAACGAAATCTTCCAAATGGCAATGCTCGAGCCTAAAGTAGCTATTCTTGACGAAACCGACTCAGGACTCGACATCGATGCCCTCCGCATTGTGGCCAATGGGGTAAACAAACTCAAAAATGAAAACAACGCTGTGCTTGTGATTACCCACTACCAGCGCCTTTTAGACTATATCGTCCCTGATTATGTACACGTGCTTTCTGACGGTAAAATCGTAAAAACAGGCGATAAAAGCCTCGCCTTAGAATTGGAAGCAAAAGGCTATGATTGGCTGAAATAATTAGCAAATTAGTATGGTAATTACTGATTACATAAAAAGCTCAACAAACCCTTTGTTGCCTGAGGCATTTCAGTTCTTAAAAAGAAAAGACATCTTTGCTATCAACTATAAACATCAGCAAATAGGCGTATGCAATAAGTCAGAAGGATTTTCTCTCTACACTTTTGAAAAAGAACTGCTTTGGGAAATCAATAAACCTATTGTGGGAGCTTTATTAGCGATAGAACGCCAGCAAATTTGGCTTGCCCAGCGCCACGATGCTGAACACATCACCATATGGGTGTATGACCTGCAAGGGAAGGCTTTGGCGTCTATGCCTATGGACGACGAAATCTACGATGCTAATATAGAGCTGAAAGCATTGCCTAATAATAAGGTGGTTATCACTTTCTATGGCGGACAAGATGGTTGTATGAGCTATCTGCTATCTTTTGAAAACGAAAAACTAAAAGTAGCCAAACAATTGCCTAATGATGTAGATTTCTGCTGTATGCTCAATGAAAAAGAAGCTGTATTCACCAATTTCTACGAGGCAGAGCTTTATGTAATGAGTTATCCATCGCTAAAAACACTCAAAAAGCACCATTTCTCCGAGGATTGGGGAGCCGTAGCACAACCTTTCAAAGGTGACAAAATACTGATTACTGATATGTATTGCAATCGGCATTACATTTTTGATGTCAGTACCCTCACAGTGGAAGACGAAATCATTTTCAAAGGTTTTGAACCTTATAAAGATGAGGTAGAAGAGTTTTTAGTAAGTGATATCGACGAACTCCACTACCACAACGGTCAGCTGATAGCCTCCTATATGGAAGTAGATAGTGAACGCAATGCCATATACCATTGGCTCATTAGTAAATTAGAATATTAGCCAATGGCTCATTAGCAAATTGACAGCCTGTGTGGCTCGCACTAAAAGATTAAGAAGATGAATTTAAAAGAAAAATGGGTTACTGCCTTCGAAGCATTCCCACATAAAGACGATATACTAAAAGACATTCGCAAGGAAGCCCTTAGTTTCTTTGCCGAAAAAGGCTTCCCTCATAAGAAGATAGAAGCGTGGAAATACACCTCGCTGAGCAAATTGCAAGCTACAGACTACAGCTTGTGGCAGCCCGTAAATGAAAAAGCAACCCTTTCAGCAGAAGTGCTACACAAATACAGTATCAAAGATTGTTACTCTGTGGTATTTGTAAATGGTTTTTATTGTGCTGAAATGTCGAGCAAAGAGATAGCAGGCATTACCATTACGCCCCTATTAGAGGCTTTGCACAAAGGCAGAGAGGCGTTTATCAGCAAATATTTCAATACAACTACCGAGAAAGGTGATGTATTTACAGCTCTTAACACCGCTTTTGCCTCTGAGGGGATATATATAGAAGTTCCTAAGGGGAAAGTGGTAGATAAGCCTATACAATTGCTGTATTTTAATGATAGAGGCGAAACCACTTGCTATCAGCCACGCAATATTATTGCCGTAGGCGAAAATGCTCAGCTAAAAGTAATTGAGATACATCAAAACATATCAAATACCGCTACGGCTATTCTTACCAATGCTGTTACTGAAATATTTGTAGCCAAAGAGGCTTTCCTCGACTATTACAAATTGCAAAACGACCGCTTAACAGCTTCTCTGATTGATAATACCTATATTTCGCAAGAGGCAAACAGTCACGCTAGTGTGCATACTTTCTCGTTTGGTGGTGAACTTACTCGTAATAACTTGAACTTCTATCACCAAGGGGAACATTTAGAATCTACCCTTAAAGGGTTAAGCATTTTGCAAGGAAGTCAGCATACTGACCACTATACATTAGTAAACCACGCTTATCCTAATTGTGAGAGTCATCAGGATTACAAGAGTATTGTAAGTGATGAAGCTACCAATGTGTTCAACGGCAAGATAATGGTAGAGCAAATTGCCCAGAAAACGAATGCTTATCAGCAAAACGACAATATCCTCCTTTCTGACAAGGCAACAGTATACACCAAGCCTCAGTTAGAAATCTTTGCTGATGATGTAAAGTGCTCGCACGGCTGTACGGTAGGTTCGCTTAGTGCAGATTCTTTGTTCTATCTGCAAACGCGCGGAATAGGCAAAAAAGAAGCCTCTGCCCTACTTACCTATGCTTTTGCTAACACAGTATTAGAAAGTGTAAAAATACCTGCTCTTTCAGCCTATATCAATCGTATTATTGCTGAAAAATTAGGTGTAACAGTTGATTTTTAAAAGGTTATTATGATATAGGTTCATTGTGTATTTCGTCGCAAAGGCGGAATATCAGTATTTGTTTTATAGATAGGAATGAGGCTTCGTCTTGCCAACTTTGGGCGTATTGACGCAGGCGTTCTGCTCCTTCGTCCCAATCTTCATTGTTTAACAAACATTCGGTTACATATCCGCTTTTTGTACGTGCTACAAAACATTTTAGCGACTGGATACGGTATTCGGTAGTGAATTTTTGAGGCAGAATGTCTATCAAAAGGTTGTAGAAATCTCTTTCATTGGGAGGCGTTTGCCATTTTCCTAACAAATATAGGTTACCTATAGAGGTATGCCAATGATAATTGTCCCGATAAATATCACAACCTTTATCAAAAAGGCAACCCAAACTATTGATGATGGTTTGGAATGTAGTAGAAAGGTAATTTTCTATGAATGAATCTATCTTTTCTTCATCGGTATCACCAAAACCTGCTATATTATCCAAAATTCCTTGTGGGAAAAATCCATCCTCTAAATAAGTGCCTATATGCATTGGCAACACACTTTTATGAATATCGGGGGTGATAGTGATAGGATCAAGCTCTATACGCATTTTGTCGCCTATTCGTATCATAAGATTAGGCAAATCTGGAGTGGCGTCGTACCCTTGATCTCTTATCTGTTTAGAAAGTTCTAAAAGTATTATTTCTTCCATAATATATATAATTCATTAGCTTAATTTCTCTAAAAATTCTAAGAAACTTCCCGCGACTTTGCGCCATTTCCACTGACCTGCACCGTGGGGAGCTTTGTAGATAGGCGCATCGTTGCCGTCACTTTTGGAAAGGTCGAGTATATAAGGGTCGGCATCTTTATCGGCGATTACGAGCCAATAGGCTTTCCAATCGGGGAAGAGTTCATCATCGGGGCTACTGAAAGCATAACCGCATTGATGTGCTATTAAAGTATTAGCGCCATACAGATTGATGCCCTTGAGGAAAGCATCATCGGCAGGCGAAAAGCGCTCTAAGAAAGTGAGGTAAACTATAGGTAGCTGCCAACGCGCTTTAATATTGTTGATAACTTGCTTTTCGGGGACTTCCAAAATAGCGCGGTTGTATTGATATGATTTTACGTGCCAAAACGCTCTCTCTTTTGCTAAAACCTGTTCTATTTTAGCCATTGCCTTTTCTAAGTCGGTTTGTGGATTTTGTAGCAAAAAAGGAAACTCGCTGTGTGCTTGTTTTCTTGGGTAACCTTGCGCCTGCCATTCAAGTACTTTTTCCATAGGCAAGGCTTGCCAATAAGCAGGGTCGGAGGGGAGGTCGTTATTAAAAGGCTGTCCGCTATGCTCGGCTAAGGCGATGATAGCACAGCCTTTATTTTCTTTGCTATCCTCCTTTTGCAAGTAGTCTACCAAAAAAGGATAGCACTTGTCGCCCTCTACTTTCAGCAGTCCGCTAAAAGCCCAATAGGGTAAACCTTTGGTTATCATTTCGTAGAAGAAAGGCGCGAGCTCCGTGTCGTTTTCGGTCACAAGTTTCGAGATACGTGCGATTACAAAGTCGCGAGCGTGGCTCATTTTGCTTTCTTTTACTGCTCGTACTAAGGTTTGTAAGGTTTCTTGACGCATTTTCTCGCCGTACTTCTTTACTATTTTTCTTACCAATTCGTGATACTCACTGCCATCGGTAGTGGTGAGGAGTTTTTGAGAGAGGTCGCTGAAATCTTTTTCTTGTTTAGTCATTGTTTGTTTCTTCAAAAGTTACGGTTACATTGGGGAATTTCTTAAGCGCCTCAATACGCTCTTTGAAAGCGCCTAAAATATACTCTTCCCACGGAACGCCATACTGGTCGTTGTAGTACAATTGCATTTTCTTGCTGTACTCTAAGCGATCGGTAACGGCTTTGTTTTGTCGCCAATTGAGGGCTTTGAGGGCATCATACACTTTGTCGTTTTTGGCAGGGATAGGACTTACCCTTACATAGAGCGTTCCGTCTATATATCGCGGAAGGGTACTTTCTACTTCATTTTCAGTTGTATATACAAAGGTCTTTTCGCTTGTTATGGGAATATATTGCTGAAGAAGTTGCTCCAATTCTTCATCGGATAATAATCCTTGATAGGTTTGGGTAGAACGTGGCAACACACGTGTGAAATCGGTGAGTTTCCGGCTGTAAACATCTTGTATTACTTGCCGTTGCGCCTCGTTGCTTATATAAGGCAGGTGACTTTGTAGTAGGCGGGTGATATTCTCGTAGAAATCACCTTCACTGCGTACGAGTGACCCCTCGTATATATCGTTCACCGAGTTGAGCATCTCATAGAAAAAGAAGTCTTCGAGGGTGTTTGCTAATAGTTCAGCCTCGTCAGAATCGTGTTGTAGCAAGACTATAGGAGGAGTGGGTTTAGGAGCGTTTTGGTCGTACAAAAAGCAATAATAATCACCACCCCCTGTTTCTCCAAAAGGGATAAAAAGGTAATCGGGATTGATGTTGAACCAACTGTCCTCGCCGTTGAGTTCTTCGATAGTTTCGGCAATATTAGCAAGTGGAATCAACTCAAAATCACCGCTGTACAAAAAGAGTGGAGGGTGATTTTTCAAGCGGGGATATACTTCTTTACTCCAAAGTGAAGCATATTCGCCTATATCGAGCATTTGCTCAGCATAAAGCCGATGATATAGTTCAGGATATTGAAATTGGTATTGTTGTTCTAAGGTTTTTAAGATGTTCATTGTTTCTTAAGCTTTATACTTTTATTCTTCTT
Organism: Capnocytophaga leadbetteri; assembly: GCF_003054025.1. Lineage (GTDB taxonomy): Bacteria > Bacteroidota > Bacteroidia > Flavobacteriales > Flavobacteriaceae > Capnocytophaga > Capnocytophaga leadbetteri. The sequence continues at coordinate 276,190 of NZ_QBKG01000001.1, read as the reverse complement.
ATTTTCTAAGGTTTTTAAATTATATATGTTACTTTTTAACCTTTAAAATTCATCAATAATCTTGCCTTATCAACAAAATTATAAAACTCTTCAATTTGATTTTCTGAAAAGCCTTTTCCTTCTAAAGCTCTAGGACAAATAGAAAAAATATTCAAATCTCGTTTTTCATTGTTCTTTAGAATAGATATGTCCTTGTCAAGAATTTGATATATAAAGTCTTCTTTTTCATAGTTAGCTAATATATCATTAATATATTCCTCTTGCGAAGAATATTTTTTGTTTTTAGGAAAAATACTTTCTAACTGCCAAAAAGGAATCTTTTCAATTTTATTTTTGAATTTCTTTCGCATTGAGTCCATTTCCTTTTCAATAAGATTTATTAATTCATTATCAAAGTCTAAGGCTTTTAACATAAGGAGGAAATTAGTAAATTAGCTAATCTGCTAATTTGTGAACGTGAATAGCATCAGCTTGGTGGAGGGGGGTGACGGTAATATCGGTGATTTGAATTTTGTCGGGCAGATTGACGATATAGGCGATAGTATCGGCAATATCTTCGGCATATAGGGGCGTGATGCCTTTGTATACATTATCTGCTTTCTGCTGGTCGCCCTTGAAACGCACCTTGCTGAAATTGGTCTCTACCAACCCTGGTTTTACGTTGGTTACCTTTATATTTTTATCCATTAGCTCTATGCGCATTGCATCGCTGAGGGCTCTTACGGCAAACTTGGTCGCGCAATAAATACTGCCATTAGGGTAGGCTATTTCTCCCGCTACCGACCCTACATTCACTATCGTTCCCACCTTGCCAGTGGCAATCATTAGCGGAATCACACTGTTGGCGATATAGGTAAACCCTTTGATATTGGTGTCGATCATCTGGTCTATATCTTCTATCGCGTAGGTATGGAGGTGTTGCAATCCTATTGCTAAGCCTGCATTGTTGATGAGGATATCTATTTGTTGCCATTTTTCGGGTAAGGATTGGATATTTTTCGCCACCTCTTGGTAGTTTCTCACGTCGAAAGCTAAGGTAATGACCTCTATAGCGTGTTCTTTTTCAAGTTGGTTTTTCAATTCAGGCAACACCTCAGCACGGCGCGCACAAAGAATGAGGTTTACGCCCATTTGCGCCAATTTTTCGGCTACTGCTTTACCTATCCCGCTACTGGCGCCCGAGATAAAAGCTATTTTTCCTTTAATACGATTTGTTTCCATTTGTTTAGCTATTTAAGTGTTAGGTTATTTCCATATTTTCTCCATTACCTCCTCCACAGTAGGCTCGTGATACTTGCCTTTTTTATCCTTGGTGGTATTGAACACAGTAGGGTCAAAATGCGGACAGTTGAGTGCTAAAAACTTATAAAAGTACTGATGTGCGTAGAACATATAAGGCATAAACTTCTCCTGAAAATCGTTTTCGCACTCAAATTCATTGTCTATGATGATACGAACAAAAGCAGCGATATCTTCACGAGTGAGGTTGTTATGCTTTACAGGGTCGGGCATTGCCAAATCAAAGGCAAAAACCTCAATACCATTGCCTTCCCACCATTCCCATAGCCAAGTATCGGAAAGGTCTTTGCCCGTGAGTTTACTGAGGTATTGCTCCATTGCCTTGTATTCTTTGTCAAATACTTCTTCGGGAGTATCTTCACTTTGGGCATCCCAAAAGGCTTCGTAGTCTTCCAAGCGTTTTAGTACAAGTGGGTACAGCTTTTCTGCTGTTGCAAAATCGGGGCGTAGTTCTTTTCTTAGTGTATTCATTCAATTCAAATTATACTGCAAAGCTACTAATAATTTGTGAAATATTACTATTTTTGCAATGAAAATCAGTATAGGAGATTTACAAATGAAGAATTTAGAACTTAAAATTCCACCTGCCGTAGTATGGCTTATTTGTGCACTGATAATGAAGAGTATTGCTTATGTATTACCTTTTGTAGCATTGCCACGCCTACCGATAGCAGCCATAGTAATAGCTTTGATAGGCATAGGAGCAGGGATTGCAGGCATTTGGAGTTTCTATAAAGCAAGGACTACTATCAATCCTCTTGAGCCATCGGAAGCTACGCATTTTGTTTCAGGAGGAATATACAAATTAAGCCGTAATCCTATGTATGTAGGATTAGCTTGTTGCCTTGTATCTTGGGCAATATGGTTATCTTATCTTCTACCTTGGTTAGGAGTCTTATTATTTATAGCTTATATGACTCGTTTTCAAATTATTCCAGAAGAACGTGTACTAAGACAAAAATTTGGTGATGAATACCAAAACTATTGCCTAAAAGTACGCAGATGGCTGTGAAAAAATAAGGTTTTATTTTTTAGCAGTTAGCCTCATTTTCTTTGCCTCGAAGATAAGCACTGCAGCTGCTACTGACACATTCATAGAGTCTATTACGCCTTCCATCGGAATAATGATATTCTGTGTGCTGTTTTCAAGCCATTCTTGGGTAAGTCCCTCATCTTCGGTACCTACCACTATAGCAGTGTTCTTTTCGGCAAAAGGCACTTCGTAGTAGGGTTTAGAAGCAGAAAGTGCCGCACAATAGATATTAAAATCTTTCTTTTTTAGATAGTCTATCACCTCAGTAGTACTACCCACAGCTATCGGTACCGTAAATACACACCCCACACTGGCGCGTATGATATTAGGATTGTATAAATCCGTTTTTGGATTAGCTATAATAACTCCTTCTATATTAGCTGCATCAGCAGTGCGCAACATAGCTCCTATATTGCCAGGTTTCTCAGGAGCTTCAGCTACTAATAATATAGAGCGTTCTCTAAGAGCTAAGGCTTCTAAAGTATGAGGGTGCGTCTTAGCTACTGCAATAAGCCCTTCTGTAGAACTGCGGTAACTAAGCTTTTCATATACCTCTTTGCTCAGACGTATTACCTCTATAGGTTTTATATAGAGAGCTAATAACTGTTGTAAGGCTTCTTCATTAAAAATTTCAGGCTGAAATAGCAATGTTTCTATATCATAACCACCTTGTATAGCTAATCGTACCTCTCGTGCGCCCTCTATTACACATAAACCTTCTTTCTTGCGCATACGAGCTTTTTCACTTAACGTAAATATTTTCTTTATAAGGGGATTTTGGGTGCTACTAATTTCTTTCATTATTACTATTGTTTTGAAAATAAAAAATGAGGCTATCTATTAGTGGATAGCCTCAGTTTGTATCATTTATCCATAAGCACTCGGCTCTTTAGTAGCTCTGGCTTATTTTTAGTGTAGGCTTCAAGCCAAACTTTCAACTCCTCTACTTCATATGGGAGCAATCTGTCAATTCCTTTTTGTAGCTCTTTGTAAAATAGGTTAGGGTTAAAGCTCACTTTTGATAAAATCATCTTCGTATACTCAAACATTGCGCGTTTCATAACTTTATCTTTTTAGAATTTCACTGTACAAATGTAGTCATTCTAAATATATTACGCAAGTATTACACTGTTAATCTTCTGTTAAAAGTCGTAACTATTTCACAATCAAATCATACTCTAAGCGCGCTTGTATACCTCGTTGATTACTAATGTGTTTAATTTGTTGGTACACTTGATAAGCCTCTCTACCCAACTCTTGTTGTAGATTTTCATTTTTCAATCTTAGTCCGTAGCGGAGTAGTAATTTTTTCATATCCATTTTGTAATGTGGATATGACACAACGCGGTAATTCTCCAACCCGTTCTCTTTAGCAGCATAAGCTATGGCATCATTTAGCGAACCGAGTTCATCTACTAAGCCTTTGGCCAGAGCTTCTTTTCCACTCCATACCCTTCCTTGGGCTATAGAGTCTATTTCGGCTACTGTCTTGCCGCGTCCCTCAGCTACTCTGCTTAAAAATACTTTGTATATCTGCTCTACCGATTCAGTCATCTCTTTCATAAAATGTTCTGAAGGCTTCTGGAAATAACTATACTGCATTGCGTTAGGGTGAGTGCTAACCGTTTCAGCATTCACTCCCCAGTTTTTGGCTAATACACTAGCATTAGGAAGAGCACCAAACACACCTATAGAGCCTGTAATACTTCCTGCCTCAGCAAAAATACGCTCTGCATTGCAAGCTATATAGTAACCACCTGAGGCTGCATAGTTACCCATTGACACATATACTTTCTTTTGTTTTCTGGCAAGGGCTATCTCGCGGTGCATTAACTCTGAAGCCAAAGCATCACCCCCAGGTGAGTTGATGCGCAATACGATAGCTTTTATCTCTTTATCCTTTACAGCCTTGCGAAGCGCAGCTATGATAGTTTCGTGTCCTACAATACCTTGGTTGCCTTCTCCCTGCATTATCTCACCATTAGCATAAATCACGGCTATCTTATCTTTCTCCTTGCTCATCTTACCTTTTAGCACGCTTTCAGCATAGTCTTCTATACCAATGAAGTTCACATCATCTATCTCTTTCTTCTCTACCTTTTCGCAAAGTATTTTCTCAAACTCATCTCTGAAAAGCACCCCGTCTATCAATCCGTTTTGTTGAGCAAGCTCTGCCGTACGCCCATCTACATTCGTAGCTATTTCATTAAGCTTCTCTACAGATAAATTTCTGCTCTTAGCAATATCAGTTACTAACACATTCCACATAGCATTGAGTAACTCTGTAGTTTGTAGTCGGTTGTTATCACTCATTTTGTTTTCTAGGAAAGGTTCAACAGCACTCTTGTACTTGCCATGTCGTATTACCTCCATCCGAAGTCCCGTTTTTTCTTGTAAATCTTTATAGAAGAAGATTTCAGAAGAGAGCCCTCGCAAGTTTACATTCCCTAACTGACTGATATATACTTTGTCAGCTACGCTTTGTAAATAGTAGTCTAGCTGTGATATTTCATCATTATACGCCAAAACGAACTTACCAGAGGTCTTAAAATCCTCTAAAGCACGGCGTAACTCTTGGGCAAATGCTATTCCGCTAAGGTTGCCTGTACTCTTTAGGCTAATCCCTTTAATATGAGGGTCTGTTTTAGCTATTTCTATAGCTTGTAGAATAGAATTAAGTCCATTAAACGATTCCGACGTATAGTTAAAGTCCTCAAAATACACCTGCTCCGAAAAATCTGTTAGTGGCTCCTGAAAGTCTAATTCTAACACTGTATTATCTTCTACAGTTATTTCCTCTCCTTTTGAAGCTCCTACTGAACTCATCATCACTGAAATAGCAATAAGGAATAAGATAAAGAATACTCCTAAAGAGATAAAGAAACCTAAAATCGTAGCTAATAATATTTTAAAAAAGTTCATAAGCTAAAGTATTTTAAAATGTTGTTTTTCTGTTTCTTATGATAGCGGTTATTTGTGCTCGTGCAAACCGCATTCTTTCTTGCTGTTGCTTTCCCACCACCAGCGCCCTGCTCTAAAGTCTTCACCTTCTTTTATTGCACGAGTACAAGGGGCGCAACCTATACTCACAAAACCTTTGTCGTGTAGTACATTATAAGGTATATTGTGCTGCTTGATAAAGGCCTGAGTCTCTTCAAAAGTCCAATGCAACAAAGGATTGTATTTATACAAGTGATAGGTATCATCCCACTCTAATATAGGCAAATCTTTGCGTGCATTCGATTGCTCTGCACGTAAGCCTGTTACCCATACTTTCTTGCCCGCAAGAGCCCTACTAAGAGGTTCTACTTTGCGTATGTGGCAACACTCTTTGCGTAAGTCTACGGATTTGTAAAAAGATAGAGGACCATTGTCATTTACATACTTCTCAATAGCTTGGGTATTAGGATAGTATGGGGTGATATGTGTATTATAGCGTTCATCAGTACTTTCCCATACCGAATAGGTCTCATTGAAAAGTCGCCCTGTATCAAGGGTGAAAATACTAATCGGAATGTGGTTATCAAGAATTAAATGGGTAATAACTTGGTCTTCCAGTCCAAAACTGGTAGAGAATACTATCTCACCAGCAAAGCGTTCAGCCAAGAAAGCCAATCCCTCTACCTCATTTTTCTCTAATAAACTGTTGTATAGTGATGTTAATTCGTCTTTTATGTTCATCTTATTTACTAATCTTCTTTAAATGTCAAATATGGCATAATCTCTTTCATAGGTACTTTTACCTCAAAAGCCGCATCCATATATGAGGCTATCTCAAAAGGCTCATAAAATAGTATCAAGTAATCTGCCGATATACCCATACTCTTCGGAAGATGAAAACCATTACCGTCAAAGCCAAATCCTTTGTCATCAAGAACTTCAATCACTGAGGCTTCTTGTGTTTGCTTGAAATATTTCTCAGCTATAGCAGTTACTTTAGCCTCATCAGTAAAAAGATTTTCATTGGTGATAACCTCTCCATTATCCAAAGCAAAATGAGTGAACACCTTACTTTGTACAGCATTAGCCCCTCCTGTGAAAGAATAACGATTAGATACTAAGGTTAACATTTTAGAGTTCTGCCACATAATACTATCGCTGAGGATAAGCTCATACGCCGGAATTTCAGGAAAATGTTCGTGTATATTGTTATAGTCACTCATAAAATTCTCCAAAGCTTTTTCTATACTGATATCAACTTGTAGCGTATCGTCGTCATTGCTTAACAAAAAGTTAGCCACTTGAGTTTCAATCTCTTTGTTGAAGTTTCGGGCAAACTCACTATTACCTTTGCAGTGCAGATAGTTCAAACTGACTGATAGACAGTCGTCCTCGCAGTCGTCTGTACTGCGCTCAATAGTTACCTCTTCAAAACGCAGTTTGCTAAAATATCGGTACAAGAAATACCCGCTTATCAGCAAGAATAAAACAGCACATAATATACCGAGTTTTTTTACACTACTCTTTTTCATAAATCTTTTCCAATATTTATTTTATGATTTTATTTCTTTATTTCTTCCTCCTATGCCTGCTACATATATATTCCTACACACTATAGCCGAAAGGTTCACTTTCTGATCGTTTACCAGCACAGTCATCGAGTTGTCAAAAGGTTCTTTACTAATGATTTCTATTTCATTTTCTAAAGCAATACCTACCTTGTTAAGGTACACCAAAAACTCTTTTGAAGTGTTTTTAACCGCTATACATACCCCTTTATCACCATCATTTAGTTCGCTTAATAGGGTTTTAATAGTAGTACTAAAAACCCCTTGCTCATTAGGAATAGGGTCTCCGTGAGGGTCTCTTTCAGGAAAGCCGAGAAAGGCATCAAGTCGAGAGATAAGTTTGTCAGATTGTATATGTTCCAGCTCTTCTGCTATTTCGTGCACCTCATCCCAAGAGAAGTTGAGTTTTTCTACTAAGAAAACCTCCCAAAGGCGATGTTTCCTCACTATTTGTATAGCTTTTTGTGTTCCTTTTGGAGTAAGCGTTACCCCTTGGTACTTCCTATAGTTTATTAACCCTTTATCTGACAACTTTTTTAGCATATCAGTCACCGATGAGGCCTTAGTATAGAGCAAATCAGCTATAGCAGTGGTTGTAACCTCTGTTTTGCGTTCATCGTAAAGGAGAAAAATAGTTTTTAAGTAATTTTCTTCAGATAAGGTCATATTTATAAGTAGGTTTTATAAGAAAAACCGCCACGAAGGCGGTTCCGCTCTATCTTGTTTTTATTTTCCGTTTTCGAGCTCAGTAAAAAGAGCTTTTAGCTCAGTAGCATCATGCGGACTTAATTTCCCTGCTAATACTAAGCTCAGCTGTCGGCGCTGCAAGGCCTCTTTATAACGTTCTTTTTCTAAAGCCGTTTCAGGAACAAGCTCTGGTATCTTCACCGGTCTACCATTCTCATCTACTGCTACAAATGAGTAGATAGCTTCAGTAGCTTTAATGCGCTCACCAAACATATTCTCCATCCACACATCTATATACACCTCCATTGAGGTAGAAAAAGCGCGCGAGATAGCTGCCTCTACTGTCACTACACTTCCTACCCTAATACTATGGGTGAAAGCTACGTGGTTTACTGATACAGTTACAGTTGCGCGATTAGAGTGCCTTTGCGAGGCAATACTAGCAGCTCTGTCCATACGAGCTAATAATTCACCACCAAACATAGCTTTTAGGTGATTGGTTTCACCGGGCAGTACCAAATCTGTCATTATGGTACGTGAGTCTGAAGGGGTCTTTTTAGGCGTCATTTTGTTATTCATTTTATTGGGTTAGTATCCAGCCACCGTCAAGTTTTTTCTCTTCTTTAGCTTCTTTTATTTCTTTTTGCATCAGTTTAGCCTCATCCATACTGTCAAAACCACCATAACTCACCTGATACAATCCTTTAGCGTTGAGACCTAACACATAAGCATTTTTATAGCCTAACTTTTGTAGCTGTCTAGCACGTACTTGTGCATTCTTCTCTTCTTTGAAAGCCCCTGCTATTACTTGGTATTTCTTAGCCGCCAAGACAGCATTATTCATCTTGCCTCCTGCTGAACTACCTCCAGAAGCATTGCTACCTCCCGTTTGAGTAGGGGTACTAGCTACTTCTCCACCATTAGCTTTTTTATCTTTTTCAGGCTTACCATTAGTGGTCTCAGTCTTATCTTTTTCAGGTTTATTGTCTTTGCTCTTCACCTTTTCAGCTTGCAATGCCACGGTAGGCATAGTGATAGGTGGCATAAAAATCCCTGCTTCACTCAGTTTTTGGTTCAAACGTTCTTGCACAAGACTATCAGTTACCACAAACTGGTTATCAGTAGTACCATCTGCCACTACCTTCTCATTGAAAAGTCGATAAGCACCATAAGCCAAAATGATAAGACCCACTGCTGCTACTGCCGAATACTTAATATAAGGGCGTAGTTTGAAAGGTTTCTTCTCTTTCGGGTCTTTTGCCGCTTTAGGGGCTTTTTCTTTTTTGCCTTTCTTAGGGGCTTCTGCCGGAGTAGGCACCACCGGAGTCACTTGGCTAATCGGACTCTCTATTGCAGTAGGCAACTCCTCTTCTGGCGGAAGAGTATGCGAAGTGTTTAGTGTAGGTTTTATCTGATTTTCAGGTATCTGCAAATCTGACGCAGGCACTTCGTGAGGTATAAAAGGAGCCATACCAAACGAATCAGTTAGATAATTTACATCATCTACAGGCGTAAATGATATACGCCCCTCGCCTATCTGGCGTAGTGTGCCTATCTTGTCTAACACCAAAGGCTGATCTTGCTGAAGAATGCGTTTCCACCCTTCTACAGCTAAATTTACGTAATCCTCTACAAGGTTATAATCTATCCCCGATTGTTCTGACACGTATTTTATAAGCAAACCGTCATTAGAATTGAGGCTAGGGTTAAAAGTAAGCTCGCGCTTCGGTGGGTCGAATGTTTTATCATCGCCCATCGTAGCCGATTTTCTATTAGAAATAAAGGCGCCAAATTTAGGAATAATCACACATTGGTGCTTGTAGAGCAATTCTTCTATGTAAACGTTTAGGTCTTTCATAAGTCAAACAACTTAAACTAAGTGGTCTTGCCAAGAATCGAACTTGGATCTAAAGTTTAGGAAACTTCTATTCTATCCGTTGAACTACAAGACCTACAATAGCATATTTTTTGCAAAAGTACAAAAATAATGATAAGTAACAAATTTTATTTATAAAATCACTCCTGTGTAGTTCTCCGGAGTTATCTGTTTTAGTTCTGCTTTTACCGCCTCATTAACTTCTAAAGTATCAATAAAATGGCTGATAGTTTCAGCAGTGATAGCCTCATTAGTGCGCGTAAGTCCTTTTAAGGCTTCATACGGATTAGGATAGCCCTCACGGCGCAACACGGTCTGTATAGCCTCAGCAACTACTGCCCAGTGGTCTTGTAGGTCATTGCGTATAGCAGCCTCATTTAGCAACAGTTTGTTCAGCCCTTTTAAGGTAGATTGCAAAGCGATAAGGGTATGTCCAAAAGGTACTCCTACATTGCGTAGCACAGTGCTATCAGTTAAATCGCGTTGTAGGCGCGAAATAGGCAACTTAGCAGCCAAATGCTCAAAAAGGGCATTCGCTATACCTAAATTCCCTTCTGAATTTTCAAAATCAATAGGATTTACCTTATGAGGCATAGCCGATGAGCCTACTTCTCCTGCTTTTATCTTCTGTTTGAAGTAATCCATCGAAATATATATCCATATATCGCGATTTAGGTCGATAAGTATCGTATTAATGCGCTTAAGGGCATCAAAAAGAGCCGCTAAATGGTCATAATGCTCAATTTGAGTAGTGGGAAATGAGTGATGCAATCCTAACACTTTTTCTACAAAGTGCGTACCAAAGCCCTTCCAATCAATAGAAGGATAGGCAACTTTATGAGCGTTGTAATTACCTGTAGCCCCTCCGAATTTAGCAGCGTAAGGCACAGCTCTCAAACTTTGTAGTTGAGCTTCTATACGAGTAACAAACACCTGAAACTCTTTACCTAAGCGAGTGGGTGAAGCCGGCTGACCGTGAGTGCGCGCCAATAGCGGAATATCTTTCCACTCGGCTACTAATTGTCGCAACTTATCTATAAGAGACTGTATTTCAGTGTAATATACAACACTCATCGCTTCTTTGATGCTGAGTGGTATAGCTGTGTTGTTAATATCTTGCGAAGTAAGCCCAAAATGGATAAACTCCTTGTATTTTTCTAATTGCAGATAGTCAAACGCTTCTTTTATGAAATACTCTACTGCTTTCACATCGTGATTAGTAGTACGCTCTATCTCCTTCACTTTCTGTGCTTCTGCAGTTGTAAAATTTTGATAGAGTTTCCTAAGTGCCTCGTATTTTTCTTTAGGAAAATCTGTAAGCTGTGGCAAAGGAAGCTCGCAAAGTGCAATAAAGTATTCTACTTCCACACGCACACGATAACGAATCAGAGCCTCTTCTGAAAAATAAGGCACTAAAGTTTTTGTTTTATCGGCGTATCTGCCATCAATGGGTGATATTGCTTGTAGCATAATAATTAAATGATTAAAGGTTAATGATATAGCTTATTACTGACGGGTATGTAACAATCGAGTGAGTTTAATGGCGACATCAGTAAAGATTACCTTACCATTACCGTTGCGCTCTACGTGATAAATAGCCTCTTCTATCAACTGATATATCTGCTCTATATTATTACCGTGTACAAATGGTGCGAACTTTCGCAAATCAAAGCTCGGGTCGTTAAATTGAATATATACTAAATCAGTAGCAGTGTAGTTTAGCAAAAACGCTTGCCTAAAAACCTCTACACAATACAGCAAAAATTGCTTTTGTACCTCACGCCCCACGGTATTCACCTCTTCACTCCATTGTAGTAGCCCTTGTATGGCAGCTTTGTTGCCTTTTGCTCTGTAGGCACTCCGCACCCACGCTATAAACCAACGTTCAAATACCGCTTCTTCATTCTCTTTGTTTTGCATTAGCTGCAAGGCTTTGTTATAGTTACCTTGCGAGCGTATAGCTATTTTAGTAGCCTCAGCCTCTGCGACGCCCTTTGCTATAAGTCCCTCTCTGATAGCATTCTCGCTCAATGGAGGGAAGCGCAGTATCTGGCATCTCGACTTAATAGTGTCAAGCAGCGCATTTTCATCCTCTACTATCAACAGGAATAAAGTCTTCTCTGCGGGCTCTTCTAACAACTTCAGCAATTTATTAGCCGAATCGACATTCATTTTCTCTGCCATCCAGATAATCATCACTTTATAGCCTCCCTCAAAAGATTTGAGGGCTAATTTATTAGTAATTTCCTTCGCCTCATTTACCCCTATAACAGCTTGTTTTTTCTCTATACCCAAAAAGAGCAACCAATCAAACAGACTGCCATAAGGCTGTTCTTTAATAAAAGTGCGCCATTCGTCCATAAACAGTGAACTGACGGGGTCTTTTTTCACCTTATCGTTGGTCGAGGTTGGAAAAGCAAAGTGCAAATCAGGGTGCGCTAATTGAGCACATTGGGCTATGGCTTTAGGGTTGTTTTGGCTAAGTACGAGGGTCGCATAGGCGATTGCCATTGGCAAAGCCCCTTGTCCTTCGCTGGCTACAAACAGTTGAGCGTGAGGTATGCGCCCTGCTTCCACGCTCGCTTTCAAATAGCCTTTGATAGTATCGTATCCTAAAATATCTTTAAAGTCCATCTGCTAATTTACTAATTAGGTGATTAGCTTTTTCTTCTCATTCGCATATTCAAAAACTCTACACCTAATGAGAAAGCAATTGCGAAGTACAAATACCCTTTAGGCACAGCTCCCACCTCTTGCCCCGCCAACACGGCTTCTGATAGGTGCATACTTTCAGTTATTAACATAAAACCAATAAGTATCAAAAACGAAAGCGCTAATATCTGAATAGACGGATTTCTATTTACAAATTCCCCCACAGGATTAGCAAAAAGCATCATTATACCTACGGAAAGCACCACAGCAGTTATCATTATATAGATAGCCCCTCCCAAACCATTGGTCATACCTACGGCAGTTAAGATACTATCAAGCGAAAAGATAAGGTCTATCAGCAATATCTGAGCGACAACTCCTCCAAACGAAGCGTGCTGCTTGCGTTGTGGGTTATCCGATTCGGTTACGTGTTCTATATGATTCACCTTAGCGTGAATTTCGCGAGTAGACTTGTAGAGCAAGAAGACGCCACCTGCCAATAAGATAAGGGCTTGTCCGTTAAAATGAGCGCTAAACCACCCCCAATCTACCGAGATAAGAGGATCTTTAAGCTTTATCAATACTGAAATACCCAATAGCAGGGCTATACGCAAAAACATTGCTAAGAAAAGCCCCACACGTGTAGCTTTTTTGCGCTGATCTTGAGGTAATTTACCTGTAACTATTGAGATAAATATCACGTTGTCAATCCCTAAAACTATTTCTAAGAAAGTAAGGGTAATAAGCGCCACAAGCGCATCTGCCGAAAATAAAAAATCCATAAATTGATTAGCATTTTGAAAGTGCAAAGATAAAAACAATTAGCTAATTAGCAAACTTGTCAATTAACAAACAACCGCTTTTACAAGAAAAACTCTTATAAAAGCGGCTGTTTTTATTAATCAGAAAATTCTATTCAACAAACAATTTATTTTGATATTAGAAAAATACCATTTCGTGAATATCTATATATTGGTTTTGAGAGTTTTTAAAGTAACCTATATATAGTTCGTCTGTTTTAATCGGTTTATCAAACTTAAGAATTAATATACTTGGGTTATATGTTTCTGAATAAATTCCTTGTAGAATATAAGGTTCTGAAGAACTAGCTGAGGCAAAAACCTGCATTTCTTGTATTCTCTTATATGGCGTTCTCTGATATATCTTAATACCATTGATAACTGTTTTTTCTGTAAATACTACCTGTACATAAGGTTTTTGGTCGTCATCTTGTATAGAAGCATCTATCCACCAAGGATTACCCATCACATCACCATCATGCATTTTATAAATATGACCTGATTGGTAATTTGTATAGAAATTATATTTAGAAGGGCTAATATAGCTGCCAGTATAGTTGCGTATTCTTCTAATTTCATTATCACTTGGTACGCCATCACTGCTTACATCAATAGTTACTAAAATCGGTGTATCAAGTACTTGATGTGCAGTTCCTGAAGCATCATAAGCCATTAACTTCAAAGGTAGTACATATTTTCCTTTAGTGGTTAAAGTTTCTATGTTTTGCAAAGTGAATGAAATAGTACCTTTAGCTATATTTTTAAAATCAACCTTATTGATAGTTGCTACTATATTATTGGGTGCTAAGGTTTGATTAGTAGTATCAGTTACAAGACCATTATCTCTCACTAACCCTAATGAAATAGCTGCAGGAATAACATCTGAAGGAGTAACTACCACACCAACTTCTTTGTCAGTCATATATGTTTTACCATCATCTTTTACAACAGCTTCTTTAAGAATATTACTATTAGCAACCTCAAAAGTAACACCTTTAGGAAATATCTTTACCACAAAAAGGTCTTTCCCGCTCATAGTTTTCACATTATCATTATCTGATGCTTTTATTATAAATGGTAAAATCACTTTTTGGCGAAAATCAGATTTATTAGCCACTTTTATTTCAAAAGTAGTGGTGGTAGTACCTGCTGCTATAGTCTTCTCTGCTGTTGTAATTTCAGCCAATGAAGCTTCTCCTAACTCATATCCTATATGTTTATCTTTTACTTTATCATATAAAGTAGCATCATATGCTAAAGACACTTTCACATCTTTAGCAGAAGGTCTAGAAAGTTTAACTTCTATACTACGTGTGCTTTTTTCAGTAATCGTAAAACCTTCCAAACTAATCATAGCATTCTCTACTACACTTGCAGCAGGCAAAGCATACTCAAAGCGAGGGTCATAGCCAATACGAGTACGAATATCATCATTAACGATATCGTTATCGATTTGCCAGTTAACATTATCGTTCTTCTGAATGGTAATTTCGTCCTTTTTACAAGCTACCAAAGCTACCATACCAAGAGCAACTATAAAACTATTGGTTATAATTCTTTTCATTGTATTTATTTTTTTTTAAAGAGGCTACGCTTTTCTTCAAAAGAATAGCCTCTTTATTGTTAGTATTATTGTTCTGTTTCTAAACCTTCAGCAGGGAATTTCACATTTTCTGTCCATTCTATGCCATTTACAAATTCAGTAGCTTCAATATCTTTCACATAATTGCCACCATCTTGTATCCCTCCATTATAACTTGAAGTTCCTTTTCTATAGATAGTAGTATTATTATACTTGCTCATATCTTTAAAAGCATCTTTTTTATTGATAGGCAAATACACTACTAGTCCTTTAGTGTCAGGGTCAGCAGGTAAGTAGAGACCATCTACTATTTCAGCATCTGTAAGCACTCGGTTCCATACTCTAAATTCGCGGAAATAACGATCTGCAGAATATGAAGTTTGAGTATTCTCAATATTGATACGCATACCAGGAGATACTTTTAAGCTAGGACGTTGATAAGTTTTAATAAGCTTACCATTTACATAAAGTTTTAAATATGAATCCTTATAAGTAAAAGTAATTTGGCACCATTTATCCTTAGCTATTTCAGAAGTGAGTGCCCAGTCATCAGGGCTGTCTCCACCACCGTTTTTCACTTGTATTTTTCCTGCATCAATACGAGTATAAGGTAACATCTCACCTTGGAAAAGCGACATATTTACATTCACACCATTATATGCGTGAAACTCTTTAAATAAGAATAATCCTTGTACAGTAAACTCATCACTTGCAGGTACATTATCAGCTACTTTTACCCCTAAAGCATAACCTTGAGCTATCTTAGCTACAGAGGTTTTGAACGGACGGCTAAGAGTAACAACTACATCTTTGTTAGAAAGTATAGGTAGTGAAGCTGAAACAATACGCAAAGGAATAGCGTATTTCACCCCCATAGGATAAGTATCTTCATCCAACGGACGTACTTTAACTCCTATTTGGGCAGAGGTTTGTCCTGGTTTGATTGTAACTTTCAAAATGCCATTATTAGAAGAGTTAGAAACATTCCCCTCTTCAAATAAAGTGTATTCTGAAGCAGGCAACATCTTATAAGAAGTTGAGTTCTTTTCGTTGTATTCTGCAAAGAAATCAGTAGCTGCTACAGTAATAGTTTCTTCCTTACTTCTTAGGTTAGAGATACGAACCTCAAACTTAGTACTACCTGACTCAGTAGATTTAGGAAAACTAATACTTGCATTATTGTTATTCATATACACAGCCGAAGTATTACCTCTAGTGCTGCTATTATTGTCAGCGTCTAATTTTTTCTGACAAGCGGTTACCCCCATAAGTAGGGCTAATCCAGTTATTTTAACTATATTTTTCATCGTTCTTATCTTTTAAGGGAGAATAATTGTAGGTTCCATTTCTTTATATCCTGAATAATCCTCACGTGGGTTTGCCAAACGGATAGCCTCGCGTGTCCAAGCATAGTGCAAATACTTTCTTTTTATATTATTATCTTTTAGATATTGTTTAAAGAAATTATCACTCTCATTAGTTACTGCATAGTCACTTTGTCCGTGGTAAGCACCTAAGCCCCATACTTTCCCTGCTTTTACATCTTTACCTTTTTGTATCATCACGCGGAAGTTACCAGCTTGATAGTTAGCAGAAGTTGAGTTGTAATAAGGGCCTCCTAACATTGGTGGATGAGAGCCATTCATATTCACTCCATTCACACTATAATCTTGCATAAAGTGCTTATCAAAGTAGATAGCAAAAGCATTATTAGCAATATCTAATGGGGTTTGAGAGTTTCTACCAAATATAGGCGGTACTCCACAAGGTACGTCTGCACAGAAATAATAACGCTTAGTAAGGTAATTAGCTGGCAGATAAGGTTTAAACTCATCTATATACTCTTTTTCTTTAGCGTGATAACCAGCAGTAGAGGCCTCGAAAAGAGCTTTTAAGTTAGCTTGGCGTTCTGCTTG
The DNA here is from genome assembly GCF_003054025.1 of Capnocytophaga leadbetteri. Classification (GTDB taxonomy): domain Bacteria; phylum Bacteroidota; class Bacteroidia; order Flavobacteriales; family Flavobacteriaceae; genus Capnocytophaga; species Capnocytophaga leadbetteri. Next base: position 259,837 of record NZ_QBKG01000001.1, on the reverse strand, counting down.
TGTTTTTACTAGATGGTCAGCTCCTACTGGGCCAAAGTATTTAGCCATCTCTTTTACAAAGTTAGCTATATTCTCATAATTATTATCAGAAATCATCAAAGGAGTTCCTTCTCTAGTCACAGAGCCGTGGTCACCACAAGTTTCCCAGTCTACATCATAACCATCAAAATCCATAGCTATAATATAGCGAGCGAGCTCACGTGCATAAATAGCAGGCCATTGCTCATAACATTCTGGATAAGGATACTTATTGTGGAAGTTCTGATATCCACTTACTCCTTCTTTGGTAGCAGGCAATCCTAAACCTACACCTGGTGTTTGCCAGCACATCAAGATAGCGCTTCCTTTTTTATGGAAAATTTCAATATCTTTTTTGTGATTGTCAGTAAGGGTTTCAGGACGCATATTGGTACCTCCCCATATTGAGATAGCTACTACTGAGTCTGGCACAGCTTGTAACCAACCACGTGCTATTCCTTTTACTGGTTGCCAAGTAGGACCATCAAACCAGAAGTATACCATAGGTACTTGCCCTCCTGCTTTACCAGTATTAAGCCACGCTTTTTGTTTATACTCACGTAGTTGTTGCCAATAAGCCTCAAGCGCTTTCTTATTTTCTACAGTGCGTTCTGCTTCAGCTACCCATTTAGCGGCATCACGCTTGTTTATAAGGTCTTCTATAGCTGCTTTTTCAAAGTCATCACGCATCGTCTCAGTTTCTGTCCACTTACTACAAGAAGTAAGAGTAACTGAAAGTGCTAATAGTGTGTATATTATCTTTTTCATAGTATTAAATTATTTTGTCTTTTTATCCCACCACACATTGGTTGCAGCATTATCAGTTCCTCCTAATAACGCTTGTGCAGCTGTAACGTTTTCTCTGTTCAATTCAAATTCTTTTTGAGGGAAAGGATAGCGACGTACACCATATTCTTTTCCTGATGATGATATATTTTGGCTTCCTTTGTTGCTCAAATCAAAAGGTACTCCAAACATTCTTGGGTAGCCAGTGCGTTTCCATTCACTCCAAGACTCAAAACCGTTAGGATAGTTAGCTAAGTACTTCTGAGTAATTATTTGCTCTAATTTTTCTTCTTCACTACCGCTTGACATCCATTTTTTGTCAATAGTACTAACAGCATTCGCATTGTAAGAAGAGTTCTTAGGGTCTATGTAATTAGCAGGCGAAGCACTTGTATTGTAATAAGCTTGTGCAGCTGAACTAGTAAGACCATTTTCTGTAAATGAAAGTTCTATACCTTTTTTATACAAGTTTTCAGCAGTGTCATTAGTATACCAACCTATTAAGGCTGCTTCTGCAAGCAAGAATTGTACTTCTGAAGCACGTAGCCAATAAGTAGGCGTACTATTCACTACAGTGGGTTCTGAGTATTTCTCATATACAGTAGCATCGGTTATAGGGTTGATACCAGAGCGCACAGCGTAGAAATCAGTCTGATTAGTACCTGCTGTATTCTTAGTAAAATACTTTTCAGTACGTGGGTCGTTATATCCTACTAAATAAGAGTAAATAGTGGCACCCATTTTTAGCTCTTTATATCCAAGCATAGTTACCAATGAGTGGTGGAAAATATACTTGCTGCTAGTTACTAATTTACCTGCTTGGTCATCATTTTCTATAAGCCCTCCTGTACTAGTAGTTGCTTTAGTGATATATTGTTTGGCCAATGCAGGATCTGCATAACGTACACGCATTGCTAAACGTAGCATTAATGAGTTACCCAAACGTATCCATTTAGAAGTATCACCACCGTATACAGGGTCATACTCTTCCAATACTTTGTTACTAGCTCCATACTGATTAAGTGTAGTTACTGCTTCATCTAACTCGCGCAAGAAAGAACGATACACTTGTTCTTGGCTATCGTATTTAGCTTTTACCTTACCAGGCTCCATATCACTATAAGGTATAGGGCCAAAAAGGTCAGTAGCACGGTGCATACCCATTATTTTCACTATTTGCGCTACAGAGTAAATCGCTTGGTTACTAATATCCTTACTTTCGTACACCAATCTACCATTAACAGTTTTCACATTATGGGTTTGGGTTTTCATCTGAAAATAAGGGTTCATTATCTTAACAAGAGTTGAAAATGTACCATTCAAACGAAAATCTGACAGATAATAGCTGGTTTGGTTATTACCACCATCCCAGTGGTTACGACCTGGTGAAAAGTACCCCACCCAGTTGTCTGTACTCATATTCTGAATTACTTGGTAGTCATTAGCAGGCCCAGTACCAGTACCTGTTGGGATAGGAAGACTTACTAACTCTGCAAAATATCCTCCTGACGACATACCGTCTCTACTAGCCTGCTCATCTGTAGGCTGTAGCTGATTGGTATTTACCTCTTCGAAATCCTTAGTACAAGAGGTAAAAAACACACTCGATAAAGCTATAATGGCTATATTTTTATTCAATATTTTCATTGTCGTTGTTTTTTTAATTAAAATTGAATTTTCAAACTTGCTCCATAAGTAGCGGCACTAGGAGTCATAAAGAACTCAGTTGCAGCATAAGTACCTACACCAAAAGTAAGTTGTGGGTCAAAAGGAGCTTTGTTATATATCATCCAAAGGTTAGTACCGATAACTCCAAGAGTTACTCTTTTTACTTTATCGCAAAAGTGTTTACCATCTAATGAATAAGAAAGTGATACTTCTTGTAAACGTACATTAGTAGCGTCATAAGAGTAGTAACCAGGAAGTTTTTTAATGGTGTTATAATACTTTTGAGCATCATATAACTTGCCATTTACCATTACCCCTCCAGCATCGCGTGCTTCAGCTGAAGCTTTTGATACACCATAAGCATCAAGGTAAGGCTGTGTACCAGAAAGTACAATACCACCAAAACTACCATTGAACAAGAAACTAAAGTCTATATTTCTGAAAGACAATGTATTTCTCCATCCCATTTGGAAATCTGGGGTTGAACGTCCTAATTTTATTTCTTGTGTTTGATCATATTGGTACTGAGCTGCTTCTTCTATAAGTTCGCCATTTTTATTGCGAGATAAAACACCTCTTACTGTTATATCAGACATACTACCACCTTCGCGCAATACGGTGCTACCTTTGCGCACTTCTGTAATATCAAATAATTGTCCTGTAAATGGATTGCGATAACCGCGTACAAGTTCTTTTATCTCATTCACGTTACGAGAATAAGTAAGAGTAGAATTCCAATTCAATTCTTTGTTAAAGAACTCTTTATTATAGTTTACTGATAGTTCTACCCCACGGTTTTCTACATTACCTGCTTGCAAATAGAATGATGAGTAAATAGATGAAGAAGATAACTCTTGTTCAAAGAATTGGTTGAAAGTATTTGATTTATACAAAGTCAAATCAACAGACAAAGTATTATCAAAAAGTTTTGTATTCAGACCTGCTTCCCAAGAGGCAGTACGTTCTGCTTTAAATTCTGGATAAGGATATACCTTGTTGGTGGTTAGGCCTGAAGAAGTCAGATTATGGGTAATAGTACCAGGAGTGATACCTGTTTTGCTAATAGGCGAACCTACTTCGGTATATGAACCACGTACTTTCAAATAGTTAATAAATTGTGGTAGTTTTACCATTTGCGAAATAACTCCTGAAAGTCCTACTGATGGATAGAAGAAAGAAGGCTCTGCTGAGTTTACTAGCTGTGATGACCAGTCATTACGGCCTGTAACAGAAAGGTAAAGCATTCCTTTGTAGCCAAGCTCTGCACTACCGAAAACAGCTACATTCTTAGCTCGTGAATAACCTTGTCCTGAACCTCCTATTTGTGGATCGAAGTTTGCGGCTGAAAACAGGTTAGGCAAACGGAAAAGATAACCTCCTGCTGATAAACTTGTGCTGTAACGATCGTTGTAGCTTGAACCTAAGTTAGCAGTAAGTGAGAAATCTTCACCAAAGTTTTTGTTCATATTGAGCATAATATCTGCATATGTTTGCTCATCTTTTGAGTTGCCAACACTGTAATAACCTTTGTCGTGAGGACCAAACTCTGGTTTCCATCCTACTAAGAAGTTAGTAGTACTTGCATATAATTTTTCTTCTTTTGTACCATAGTCGTTATCCAAACGTACACGTCCTGAGATGTTTAACCAGCTTAAGATTTCGTATTTTAATGAAGCTGACATCATATAACGTTTTTTGTTGTTTAAGAATAACTCACGATTAGCTACCCAATAAGGGTTTTCAGAGAAGTAACTATCTGCTTGTTCTGAATAAGGTTGGTATTTTTCATAGATGCCACGTGCTGGGTTATAACGTTCGTAAGCTTCTACATCTCTGTAGTCTAAACTACGAGGCATCAAGTATAAACCTACTAATGGGTTAAAGTAACCACCACCTGCTATCATATTACGGTTCCCTTGACGGATAAAGTTACCACTTACATCTAAGTGTAGCTTTTCTTTTGCAAATTTAGCAGTATTGCGTACCCCTACATTATAACGATAGTAAGCGTTATTAGGAATAAGACCTTCTGCTTCAGTTTGAGCAGCCGATACAAAAGTTTGGTTTTGTACATTACCGGTTGAGAAAGTCACAGAGTTCATCATATTAGTACCAGTATTGAAGAACTTGCGAGGCTCAAATGTAGAAGGTGTAGCTAATTTAGCCCCCCAACTCTTATCTCCTATACTTCCATAAGTATTTTGAAACTCAGGTAGCATTATAGGGGTCATCACCTCTATACTACTTGAGATACTAACCTCTGTTTTTCCTTCCTTACCTTTTTTGGTGTTGATAAGGATAACCCCGTTAGCAGCCTCACTACCATAAAGAGCAGCAGCTGAAGGACCTGTTAGTACGTTGATACTTTCAATATCCTCTGGGTTGAAGTCTGCGATACCTTCACCTCCACCAGGACGGCTCATTGCACCTGCTGAGTCATTTTGTTTGTTATACAATGGCACCCCATCAATCACGTATAACACACCGTTGTTACCATCAATTGACTTAAGACCACGCATTACCACTTTAGTAGCACCACCAACCCCAGCTGAGCTGCGTTGGATATTTACCCCTGCTACTTTACCATTAAGGCTATTCACTACGTTCACATCTTTCACTTTGGTAAGTTCTTCTGATTTTACCTGTTGTACGTTGTAGCTCAACGCCTTTTGCTCACGCTTGATACCAAGGGCAGTTACTACTACCTCACCAAGCTGTTGGGCTTCTTCCTTCAAAACAACGTTTAAAGTAAGTTTACCACTTGACTTATCAACTTTTTTTGACTGCGAAGTGTAGCCTAACGAACTAAATTCAAGTACCTCATTGCCGGCAGCTTGAATTTCGTACTTCCCGTCAAAGTCAGTTGAAACACCACGTGTTGTACCTTTAATGACAACACTTACCCCAGGAAGGGGTAATCCATCGTTACCTGTAACTGTACCTGTCACAGATACTTTCGTTTGCGCAAATAGTGCACTACTAAATAGCGCAAAAACGAATAGCAACATTGATATTTTTACCTTCATTACTTTATTGAAATAAATTAATTTTGGGGCAAAGTTAAGATTATTTTAACAACCAACAAAACTTTTTACAATAAAATTTAAGAATAGTGTATTTTTTAACATTTCGAAATAAGCAAGCCGCTGAATATCAAATTATAAGAAGAAAATATACAATAAAAGAAAATTTTTTAAGGATTTTTAAGTGTTCTATCCACACTATTAATCGGCAAGAACGCTATAATTAGAAAAATACTTCTGCTTTCTATTTATTGAAAAACAAGACGCATTTTTAAATTATTTAAAAAACAAAAGTCTATTTTCTAAGCCAGAAATTAGAATGCACGAGTTTTAGCAAATGTAAAAATTTGCTAATCTGCTAATTGGCTAATTAAAAACGCGTATTCTTTGGCCGTTTCTTTCAAGGCTTCAAAGCGTCCCGAAGCTCCCCCGTGACCAGCCTCCATATTAGTATCTAAATAAAGTGGGTGGGTATCTGTTTTTAGCTCGCGCAGTTTGGCTACCCACTTAGCTGGCTCCCAGTACTGCACTTGCGAGTCGTGTAGCCCAGCCGAAACATATATAGCTGGATAGGCTTGCCGACGCACTTGGTCGTAAGGCGAATAAGAAAGCATATATTCGTAATACTCTTTTTCATTAGGATTCCCCCACTCATCATACTCTCCTGTTGTTAGGGGGATGCTCTCATCGAGCATAGTAGTCACCACATCTACAAAAGGTACTGAGGCTATCACTGCCTTATAAAGTTCTGGTGCTTCATTAATCACAGCTCCTATCAGCAAGCCTCCTGCTGAACCTCCTTCGGCATAAAGATGCGATGGCGAAGTGTATTGCTGGTCGATAAGGTAACGCGAACAAGCTATAAAATCATCAAAAGTATGTTTCTTCTTGAGCAGTTTGCCGTCTTCATACCAATTCCTACCCAAATACTCCCCTCCGCGTATATGTGCTATGGCATAAATAAAACCTCTGTCTAACAAACTCAAACGCGTAGTAGAAAAATAAGGATTAATGGTCACCCCATAAGCCCCATAACCATAAAGCAGCAAAGGATTTGCACCATTTTTCTCAATTCCCTTGCGATATACAAGCGAGATAGGCACTTTTGTGCCATCAGGGGCGGTAGCCCAAAGCCGTTCTTCTACGTAATTCTCTTTACTGAAAGTTCCGCCTAATATCTCTTGTTCTTTCAGTATGCGCTGCTCTCCTGTACGCATATTGTACTCTATTATCGAGGCTGGGGTCGCCAGTGATTGATAATTATAGCGCAGCCATTCGGTCTCAAAAGCTACATTCTGAGTAGTATAAGCGGTATAAGTTTCACTCTCAAAAGGCAGGTAATAACATACAGAGCCATCCCAACTGCGTATCTGTATGCGTTCCAAACCGTTATACACTTCCTCTATTACCAAATATTCTTTAAAAATTTCTATATCATTAAGTCGTACTTCAGGACGATGTGCAATTACCTCCTGCCAATATTCTTGCTCGGTAGCTGCTTCAGGAGTGCGGATCAATTTAAAGTTAGTTGCCCCGTCTTTATTGGTGAGAATATAAAAAAAGTCTTCGTAATGTGCTATGTCGTACTCAAGCCCTCTTATGCGCGACTGAAATACTTTAAAACTCTCGTGTGGGGTGTATGCATTAAGGATTTGGTATTCTGAAGTAAGGGTACTCTCACTGCCTATTACTATATATTTACGAGACTTTTCGCGATATACATAGGTGTCAAAAGTATCATCTTTTTCCCAAAACACCAACACATCATTTTTAGGGTCTGTGCCCAATGTATGTCGGTATATCTTATAAGTACGGAGGGTTTTTGTGTGATTTTTTGCGTAGAAAATGGTGTGGTTGTCAGCTGCCCATACCGCTTGCCCATTAGTGTTTTTTATCTGGTAAGGCAGTACTTCGCCTGTGCTAAGGTTCTTAATTTGTAGCGTGTATTGGCGGCGCGACACAGTATCAACTCCATACACCGCCCACTGGTTGTCATCACTTACGGCAAAGCTATCCAATTGAAAGTAAGCCTTACCTTTGGCCATTGCATTGCAATCAAATAGCACTTCTTCAGGTGCTTCTAAGGTCTCACGCTGTCTTAGATAGATAGGGTAATCTTTGCCTACCTCATAGCGAGTGCGATACCAATACCCATTATAGTAATAAGGCACCGAACTGTCATCTTCTTTTATGCGGGCTTTCATCTCAGCAAAAAGCGTATCTTGCAGCGCTTGGGTATGTGCCGTCTCCGCTTTGTAATAGGCGTTTTCCGCCTCTAAATAGGCAATCACCTCAGGGTTTTCACGCTCTCGCAGCCAATAGTAATTATCCACGCGCTTGTTGCCAAACTCATTAAATATATGGGGTATTTTCTTCGCTTTTGGAGGTTTCATCAGATTATTAATTCGCTAAATTTAAAAAATCTTGCAATATCAGTGTCGCACTTATTTCATCAATAAGTGCTTTATTTTGTCGTTGTTTTTTCTTAAGCCCGCTATCTATCATCGTTTGAAAAGCTATTTTCGAAGTAAAACGCTCATCATACCGATGTATTTTAATAGTGGGGAAACGTTCTTTCAGCTTAGTGAGTAGTTGCTGAATATCAGCTTCTACAGCCGAGTCTTCATTGTTAAGTCGTTTAGGCAATCCTATCACAAAAGCCTCTACCGCTTCTTCAGCTGTATATTTTTCTAAAAACGGAAGCAACTGAGGCGTATCAACTGTAGTAAGCCCCGATGCTATCAGCTTCAAAGGGTCTGTCACCGCTAAGCCTGTCCGTTTTGTACCGTAATCAATAGATAAAATTCTCATAATCCTTTCTGAATATTCCACACCCAATTAAGTGCTATTAGTACCGCAAGTGGTATCCAAACATACCTCTTCTGTAGTATGCGTCCTACTCTCTTATAGGCTTGTTGCAGGGTGTTGCGCCACACTAAGGCGTCGTACAGCAACCACAAAGTGGTAATGATAAGCCACACTAAAACTACTCCCCCCAGCGGATTGGCATACAGTCCTTCTTTCCAATGACCTGCTATTAGGGCACTAGCCGAACGAGTAGTGCCACAAGACGGACAAGGATAGCCTGTCACTGCTTTTAGAGTGCAAACTGTAAGTCCTACATTATGCGATTGCATAACTTGTTGCCCCAATAGCCACCCCCAAGCCATAGCGCATAGTAGTGCTATAAAAATATAAAAATTCTTTGTCAATTTGCTAATCTGCTAATTTTCTAATCGTAAAGACAGCCTCTAAAGCAATCATCACAAATGAGGGGATAATAATAAATAGGGCTTCGTGATAAGGATATAGACTGGCAGCGGTAGCCAATGGCAATGCTGCTATTACCACAAAAATCAGTCGTACCACCAATGCCCCCATAAAAGCAAATGCCGTATAGGTAGGATGCCAACTATTCACTGCCAAAATAATAGCAAAGAGCACTAATGACAACCCGCTATGCACCCCTGCTATTTGGGCAGCACTATAAAAAAGGGCTATCCCTTGTTCATTGATGTAGTAATTGGCAATATAGTATAGACCTGCTGCTATAGGCAATAGGGCTATAAGGTATAAAAGTAAGTATTTAAGGCTACGATTCATCGGTCATTCGTTGGGCTTTTCTGATAATGCTGTACATTGCCCCTATCACCCCTATAAGGCTGCACACCACTGTACAGAGCGAGTAGTCGTTAGGTAGTTTGGTATCTAGCCAAACACCAAAAAAACTACAAACAGCTATAGTAATAGCCATTTGTAGTCCTGCTTGTGAGAAGTATATCCACTTATTTAAGTGGTTTTTCGTTGGCATTCTGCTGTTTTTCATTGGTAAAGTTTTTACCGCCTTTCATTGTACAAGTTACGTTAAATACCGCTCCTGGTTCTATTGAAAGTTTGTCTACATACACCTCACCTTCTACCACTGCAGTCGATTTGAGGCTTAGCACACTACTAATTTTGATAGTGCCTGTTACTTTCCCTTCTATATCGGCATTTTCGCATATCACAGTACCATTTATCACACCGGTTCTGCCCACTACTAATTTGCCAGAAGTCTGAAAAGTACCTTCTACCTCACCATCTATTCTGAAATCAGACTTAGAGTTGATTTCTCCTTTAAACTTAGTTTCTGCAACGATACGGTTGCTACTTCCTGATGTATTTTCTGCTGCCATAGTTTTATTGTCTCTTTCTTTATTAAATATAGCCATTACATTTATATTAAAAACACAGCCCCAAAGGTAGAATATTTTTTTTGAAAATGCAAATTTTTTAATTAATTATATTTCTCACAGCTTTATAATAAACTGATAATTAATCTTTTAATCAGCAAATTGACAAATTAGCTAATCAATAGATTACTTCACCCCGTGCATCAGCTTCTTTATAAAAGGGGTGAGCAGTATTATCAGCACCCCTGCCGTAGCGGGCACAATAGTGAATATCAAAAAGAAAGTACTCAAACTATATTGTCGAGTAATATTTTCTATCTGCCCCCCTACTACTGCTGCCAACTTATGCCCTATAGCTACTGCTAAGTACCACACGCCAAACATAAAGGCGATCATCCGCCCAGGAACGAGTTTCGATACGTACGAAAGTCCAACAGGCGATAAGCATAACTCACCCATAGTATTGAACATATAGGCAAAGAACAGCCACAGCATACTTACTTTCACCCCGTGAGTAACGCCGCTGGAGCCTATAGCCAAAAGTCCAAACCCTACAGACAACATCAGCAAGCCTATACCGTATTTTACTGCTGCGGGCGGATTGTATCGGCTATCCCACCAGCGCGAGAACAAACTCGCTAAAGCAATGATAAAGAATGAATTGAGTATCGAAAACCACGATACAGTAGCCTCTACCCAGTTGTCGCGTACTTCAGTAACGGTAGCTGGTATCAGCCCATTGTCTTTGCCTAAGGTGGCACCTCGCTCGCGCGCCCATTGCTCTTTAGCTGTATTTACGTAGCCGAATGAGGTGTTTTTGTTGTTCTTAGACAATAATTTTATAGTACTACCCACTTGCAGCGGCTCATCTACTACCCCTATGATAGTACTGCGTGTTACTCTCTTCTTCGCAACATCTTCAGCCCTATTTTCTTCAGTGATAGGCAAGTACACGGTTCTTCCTTGTGTATCTGTCGTTTCGTAGGCTTCGTAAGTCACGCTATAGGCGGTAGTCTTAAAATCGCGATTGAGCATCCACGCTGCTATACCCCATACCAATGAAAAACAGGTCAGGAGCACTACTACTGCGGGGAATATCTTTTTATAGGTTTTCTTTACAAGTATAAACAACACATAACTAATGAGTAGCAGCGGAATAACTGTCAGCAGTGCATTAAAAATATTGTATAGCACTGCCCAATTGCCGTGTAGCTCACGTTCCACATTATCACGGGCAAAAATGATAAGAGACGAAGCGCCTTGCTCAAACGAAAGCCAAAAGAAAACTACAAAGAAGCCAAAGATAACCACCGTTAGCATTCTATCGCGTACGATGCGGGTATAGCGCATTATCCTACTGGCTATCAAGAAGAAGAAAGCCACCAAACCTACTATTACCGCTACGTATTGCCCTTTTAGGGTAGGCAATGATGCCCACGCAAAAAGGTCTGTATTCCATATTTTAGAAAGCGGGTCGTTTAGCGCATAGCCTACTCCTATCACTGCTGCCAAGGCTATTAACACCTTATCGAGCACCGTAAACGGATTAGGTTTTTCTTCCTCATCTTGCGGGGTTGCTACCGCCTCTTTTTTCTCTGGTGTAGTAGGTTTATCGCCTATACTGCCAAAGAGTGGTTTGGCAAACCAAAACTGTATAGTGCCGAGCAACATAAAAATTCCTGCTAAACCAAAGCCCCAGCTCCAGCCTATGCGCTCTGCCAAATAGCCACAAAGCATCATACCAAAGAAAGCCCCTGAATTTACCCCCATATAGAAAATGGTGTAAGCGGCATCTTTCTTCTGAGGTAGGTCTTTATACATTTCCGAAACAAACGACACCATATTAGGTTTGAAAAAACCAGTACCTATCACCAGAAATGCTAACCCTAAATAGAGCGACCACTCCGTCTCAAACGCCATTGACACGTGCCCTAACGTGATGATAACTGCCCCGATAATAACTGCCCAGCGATAACCGGTAAACTTATCTGCTACTATACCTCCTAATATAGGGGTGAGGTAGAGCAACATCACATAGGTGCCAAAGAGAGCTCCTGCGTTTTCAGTACTCCATTCCCAACCTGGGTTATAGCCTATGAGGGTCATTGTTAAAAAGTTAATCAGTAGCACGCGCATCCCGTAAAAAGAGAAGCGCTCCCACATTTCGGTAAAGAAGAGCACAAACAGTCCTGCTGGGTGCCCTAATACTTGCGTATCAAAAATGGTCTTTCTTGTCATTTGTTGTTATTTTAAAATATAGAGGTAAATAGCCTTTCGTTAATTGAACAGGTTCCACTTCACCCCCAAACGTATGATAAAATCGCGGTAAGGCTGTCGAGGGGTAGCATAATAGCGGTATGGATTGCCTAAAACAGAGGGTAACAAGTTGCTCAGCGGTACGTGAAACTGCTCTAAGCTAAAGAAAATACGCATGGTACGTACCTTGGCATTCAAAAAGAAGTCAAGCATAGGGTAGTTGCCTATCTTCTGTGCATCTTGCACCTGAAATTCTGCTAATAGCGGATTGTACTCATTAGCGTAATACTTACTAAAATAGTTAAGCCCTATACCTGTCTGCAGTATCATTGCTTTGTTAAAAAGCGGACTCTTGAAATAAAAACTATTCCGAGTGACGAATGCCGGCACATTAAGCACTGACTCGTCTTGCACTACCTGCTGATAGAGAAGCGTGTTGTCGAGTCCAAACTTGCCAAAAACAAATTCTTTGTGTAGCTTGAGTTGCAAATACTGAATATTTCCTCCGTATTGCGCTGGGGCTACTTGCCCTGTAGATTGTGGTTTAAAATAAGTATAATTATTTAGGTTGGTAAGGTCTAAATGCACACTACCCCATTGTGTTTGCAGGTCGGCATAAAGCGTTTGGTTATTCTCCTTTCCAAAGGAAGTGTAATTATCCCAATTGTAATTCTTATAATCACTTTGGTAAAGCAGATAGTTGAAGTTAGGCATAGCAGAATGCAGCATAGTCCCTGCACTTAGCTTGTTCTGAGCATCTAATGCATACGATAGCGTACCCTTCAGCTGTGTGCCTGTCATCTTGCCTACAAAGGTTTGTTCGCCTTCAGCTGTAATGCTAAAGCCCCCAACTTTCTTATGCCACTGCAGCCCTATACTTAGGTCGGTGTCCTTTATCTGGTGGCGCTGTAGCACTCCTCCTACGTAGTAAGCATTGCGAAAATAGTAATTGTAGTGATAAGCATTACCAAAGACGAATGTCCTACCCAAGTAGGGCAACTCTAACTCTGCTCCTACTCTATTGTGCATCTTCTGCAAGCGCATCTTATCGCTAAGGTTACTACTTACTAAAGCCGTGCCCAAATAAGCATTGGCAGCTCTCTCACCAAAGGCGTAGTACTCTGTTTCGTACATAAAGAGGTGACGAAAGCGTATTTGTTTATAAGAGGAAAGTGAATCGCGTTGTCGCAAGAAAGCGAAGTCGTGCTGTAGAAAATAGCGCTTACTCTCGCGCTGGTTTTCAGCATCTAACAGATTCATATCTATCACAGCACGGTTTTTAAATTGCTTATCACCACTCTCAAACTGCCGAGGGGTCGTCATACCTCCATTCTCCTGACTATCTATATCGTGATTGGCAAAATGAGCAAAAAGAGTATACTTTTTATTAGGCGATACGTATGAAACCCCTGCTCTAAAGTTACCATTACTAACCAGTGCCCGCTGATATTTACCCAAGGAGCGAAGTCCTCTATAAGCGATGAAAATATTAGTAGTGGGCTTTAGGTTAGCAGAAAAGAGTACATCAAGGGTTTGCCCTTGCTCCATTCCTGATTTGTAAGTAAACTGAGTGATAGGGGTAGGCAAGTAATAATAAGTCACCTCTTCAGGGGTGAGGTATAGCTGTGCTTTAGCCTCTGCTCCCATTTGTGGCAAGTAAGCGCGCTTACGAAAGTCATAAGCCAACGTATTATAGGGCTGACCCATATTGCCAAAAGGCATCTTGCCAAACATATCTTTGCCCCAAGCATTATGTTGATAGTATTTAGCTATCGATATAGAGGTGTCAATAGCGGTAGTATCGCGTGTATAAGTGATTATCTTGTAGGCATCTGCCGTAAAGGTGATACTATCTTTTTTCTTTTTAGGGCGTAACGATTTAAAAGTCACAGAACTTTCTTTTTCTGAAGTCTTACGTCCCTCATACTCTCTGTCTTCTTGCGCCAAAAGCAACATCGGACAAAGAACTAAAAAGAAGAAATATAAAAATGGTTTAAAAGTCATTTGCTTGCAATTAGAGCGCAAAGGTAAAAAACAATTAGCAATTTCGCAAATTAGCAAAAGGCACTATCAGTAAATAAAAATTTAGGAATTGCCCGATAAGCACGAGAGTTGCTGCCGCAAAGAGTATAAGGCGGCGGCGTTTGGCAGCTGCCGACATCAGTAGCAAGAAGGGCAATACAAAGCTGAAAAGCATCATCAGTACAAGAAGAGGGGTATAACCATTAGCTTTCAGCACTTCGTAATACGCCGTTTCTTCAGGTATATTGGCATACCATATCAGCATAAACTGCGAATACCAAAGATACGCCCAAAAACAAGAAAAAGCAAATACGTATTTCCCCATATCGGCATAATGCGCCGAACGACTAAATAGGGTAGCCAAGGCCATAGCCGAAAGAAGAAGACTGCTAAGCACATACCAACTGTAAAGACTACTATGCCAGTGCGGAGTAAGGCTTAAAAGCCAATCGGCGGATAGGGGTAACTCTATAAGAAAAAACACAACTAAGAAGAGTACGTGGGGATAAGTTTTCTCAGCTATAGTTGCTCTTGGCAACACCCCATAGCGGTAAACTAACCACACAGCGGTATAGCCTCCTGCTCGCAACAGATAGTAAGGCTCGGCATTACACCACGCCAATAAGGCTAATAAGGCTATAGTTATCACCCATAGAGGGGTGCTAATGCGCTGCATAATAGGGTATAAGTCAGTAGCCCAAGTAGCCTGTGCTACCCTATTGATAGCGTAAAACACCTGTACCCCTACTAACGTAAGCGCACTGTACAGCACAACGGTATATAATACACTCCAGAAGTCCATTATTTTTGGTTTTTGATAAATAGGTTGTTCAATTCTCTCACTCTCTTTTCTGTTTCCTCTAAGTTGATGTTTTCAATCACAGCGTCTGAGAGGGCAATGCGCTGAGCGTCTGTCCATTGCTGTGCCATACGGGCGCGCACTTGGGCTTCAGTACTCCCATCTCGGCTCATACACCTACTGATGCGCAGTGTTTCAGGTGCCGTAACTGTGATGATGAAATCGCAGTTTTTATAACTACCGCTCTCAAAGAGTATTGCCGCTTCTTTTATAACGTAGGGTGAGGTCTGTAGGGCAACCCACTGATTAAAGTGGTCGGCAAGCACAGGGTGCACTATACTATTAAGCACCGCCAACTTATCCGGATTGCGAAATACGATGTCGGCCATATAAGCGCGGTTATACACCCCTTCAGCATAAGCCTCTGCCCCAAATACCTCTACGATGCGCTTCTTTATTTCAGCAGAAGTATTAATGAGTTTTTTGGCTTCGATATCCGAATCATATACCGCTATGCCCAAAGCGGAAAACAGTCGTGCTATAGTGCTCTTGCCGCTCCCTATCCCTCCAGTCAGTCCTACTACTTTCATTCTTTTCTGATTAAAAAATCTACTTTATCTTCACCGAAGAAACTTATCTTCATTCGTTTTTTCTGAGTGCTAAGCTGCAAACTGATGCTACTGCCTTCAGCTTTAGCAAAATCCGCCGTAGCTTGTATATCATTAGGGGTAAGTGCTTTCAGTATGCTCAAGTCGCCGGTGCAAAGTACCGTTATCTCATTGGGGAATACCTTCACTTGGCTGTCTTTAGGCACATTTATCACCTGCACAGGCACTTTCAGCAGTTGCTCACTCACCTTATCTACAAAGGCTTCCATCTTGATAGTATGAAGGTCGTAAGTAATGTATTTAGTGTTCTTAAGCGAATAGTTTTTGCTAAAATTATCTTTGATATGCTTCTTTTTAGTATACTGAAAAGTCACTTGGGTAAGGGTATCTATCGCTTTTTGACTGCCATAAGCTGTTACCGAATCAGGGGTGATGCGCAGTTCTGTCAGCTGGTATTCTTTGGCATACTCTACATTCAACTGCATTAGCACGGGTATTTTCTTACTGACTTTCTTCTCTAAGAGCAGTGTAAGGGTATCAGAGACTACCGAGCGTATTTTAAAGTTCGACAGATAAGTATTCGTGAGTTTCTCTCTGGTGCTTTTAGACAAACAATACTGAGCCCCTTCTATGTGTTTCAGGTCTGTATAGTCTACGCTTAGGGCTTCGTTTTGCGAATAGGTCTTCAGCAGGGTAAACCCATTGCCTTCTACTAATAGCTTGATAGCATTAGGAGCTGAGGGCATCAACACTTGGTGCGCAGGCAGGTTAGTAACCACCACCGGCACTGATACTTCGCGCAACAGGTTTTTAGAGAGCCTTATCAGCGACCATAAGAAAGCAGATAGCAGCACGCACACTACGAAAGTGAGCGTCCTGCTATCTTTTAGAAATATCCGAATCCGTTTCATATTTTGTAGGTTGTTACATATTGTTCGCTTCTGGCAAAAGGGTAAAGTACACCTTATATTCGCGCCCATTATCTTCTATTAGCGCATACCCATCACGACCACTGGTAAGGGCTTCATACTGCTCAATAGGTAGCTTGCCCGACATCACCACCTTAGGATAACGTATAGTATTTTTTATTACAATATCTTTAGAAAATACTATCTCTTTTATCAATACATTTTTTAACTCTTCATTAAAAGTAAGTTGTATTTGCTGTGGATAATAAGCATCTGTCTTACTGTATAAAAGTGCTTTCTCTACTGTCAAACGCGGGTGGTTAGAAGGACGACGATTGATAGTAATATCCTGACTATACACTTCTGATTCTTTATTGATACTAGTCACTATCAACCTTATATGAAATCGCCCTGCACGCACATCATCTGTTATTTTAAAAGTAGCACTTGTACGAGTAATACGTATAGGGGTCAAATATATATAGTGGCGACCATAAGTATAATTGTAAGGTTCTAACATTAGCTTCGTAGGGAATGGTTTATAGATAAAATCAAAATCCATATTTTCGCCATAAATAGTGAACTCATCATCTTTGTTAAGTACTGTTTTAGAGATAGAACGTATCACAGGGGTACCCGCTATTTGCACTTGTATAGCTTGTTTTTTGCTATTCACTAACGGAAAAGCGTATTCTTTACTGCCTTTCTTCATCACAAAAGAAAAATCATTACCTTCAGCAGGAGGAGCAGGCACCTCATTAGGCATTTCTAAGTCTATAGAATACGAACCATTTCTTATAAACTTCTTGATAAAAGGATAATCCTTTCCTGCTTTGCGCAAATAATAAGTATATTGGTCTATCTCGTTTTTCTTTATAAACACTTGTGCCTCAAGCATATCCTTAGGCCATACTAACACATTGCGCACCTTGCCTGGGCTAGAAGTAAAGTAATCCATAATACCTCCAAAATGAGGGGTACCATTTATTAGCACAACGTTCCATTCACTTCGTTCAGTAATATCATCTAAGGTAAGTCTTAGGTTGTAAATACCATTTTGGTAAGTAGAGGGCACTTCTGCTATAATTACCTTTTGTTTTTGGTCAAGCTGCTTGATAGTAAGGTTTATTTCAGCTTGTGTTTCTTTATTGATTAACACTGCTCTTACAAGGCTCTTATCAGAAGGTAGGTATCCTGTTTTGATGTGTACTACATCTACTCCTGCATTATCAGTTACCTTAAACTCTTTAATCGATATAGAGGTAGGCTTTTTAAACGCTACTGATAGAACATACACTCTTTTGTGATAACCATTTTTGGCCGTAACTGTATAGGTTACAGGGTTTGTAAAGTCGGTAGGCACTTCTAACGCTGGATTGATAGTCGCTCCTGCTGGAAATTCTGCACAATAAGGTTCTAAGTTCTTTATATTCGTACCCGTAGGCACTGTTATAACAGCCGTTATTATATCACTATCCGAACTATAAGCAGGAACATAGTTTGTATGAAAAGCTCCGTCTTCACTCTTCAAAGCCATAGGGCCTATCTCTGCCTTCGTATCTTTATAGTGACTAACAACTACCTTGTACTGCCTCTTGCTGCCATCTTTTGCTGTAACCGTATAGGTAACGTGGTTTTGAAAGTTTATTGATGTTTGCAATGCGGGACTAATAGAGGCTCCCACAAAATCTATGAGCGGGGTAAGCTGTAGAGGGGCATCGTCAGGCAGTATTGCCACAATGGTTTCGCTGTATACAGTAGCCGTATAGGCAGTGTTATCAGCAGCTACTACGGCAAAACTGAGTATTTCTTTACGCGAAGCCTCACTATCTGTTTGGGTAGTGTCGGTTTGAGTGGTTGCCGTCTGGGTAGTGCTGGTTTGAGTAGTAGCGGTCTGCGTAGTGGCTGTAACCGTGCCTGTTTGGGTAGTAGTTGTTTGGGTACTACCTCCTGTCTCTTCTTGCGGCTCATCTTTAGTACAAGCCCAAAACACAAATATTGCTGCTAATAAAAAAAGTAATCTGTTCATAATATTATTTTAAGTTTCCGTATTATTCTAATTTTCTAACTGAAAAGACGACTATTTCAGTAGGACTTTTCTCAGTGACTATCCACACTGTTCTGTCCAAATCAACATCAATAGCTATAGGCGACACCGATTCTACAGGAAAATCCTTTATCAGGTTGCCCTTATCGTTGTACAAATAGGCTTTTTGGGTAGAAAGGTCATTTACGCTTACGTAGTTTGTCCCTCCTATTCTAAACAGACGCGGACGCTCGTATTTACCATTGAGCAGCTCTATTTTCTTAGTCCCAACAGTAAGTATATTACCCGAAAGGGCATAGAGCAAGTACTTATTCCCACCCCAGTAGAAAGGAGCTTCAAGGTTCTTTTTCTCTTTTCTGATACCGCCCTTTTCATCTATAAATACGGCATAGCCCTCATTGGTGGTAAACATAAAAAGTCCATTCCACACAGCAGGCGGATTGTCAGAAAAAGTATAGCGGTCGCGCACCGTGATGCGGTTTTCGCCATTGCGGTGCAGTATATTAAAAATACCGTTATCAGCGGCATAGATTAGATAATCCCGATCAGCAATCCTGAAGTGCTTAGGGGTGTAGAGGGGCTTGCCATTAGTACGCTGAAAAAAGCCCTTTACCACTTGTCCTTTGCGGTCTAACAGGTGCAGTGTCTGATTTTCGGCAAACAGAAAACGATATTCCCGATCGGCATTATAGTCAAAGACCTCTAAAGGGGTAAGCTGTCCCTTGTACTTGCGTGGGAAAGGCTCTACCTCTTTGCCATTGCGGTCTAACACCCATACAGTTTTTTCAGTAGAAAAAGCCATTTGCAGAAAACCATTCTTAAAAAGGTCTACTTGATAAATAGGACTTTGTATTTTGCCGTCCAAGTGCTTTTTCCAGAGTAGCGAACCGTTATTGCCTATTAGGTAAAGGTCGTTATTAGCATCTTGTACCGCTACTTCCAACTGCTTAGTGCGGTGGTTTAGTAGCAAAGTAGGCGGTATAACCATCTGGTCATCAAGGGCAAAGCGAAAGCGCTCTCGCATCTCGTCAGTAAGATTGCCTTCTGGCTGATGCTCGCATACAAAGTTCAGCACGTAGTAATCGTTCTGAGGGGTTTGCTGAAACAGTGCCCAGCGGTAATGCTCAGCTATATAAGGGTACTGCAAACTAAAGGAAGATTGGTCATAAAGGTTAGCAATACGGCTAAGAGTAACGTTCGAGGCACTGTGCTGAGCTAATTGTTGATAAGCTTTGTTATACGATAGGGTATTGCCGCGCTGCATATCGTTCACTACCGAGATAAGAAGTTCGCGGGTCGGGGTAAATATAAGGTTTCTCTGATATACCCCTACATAACGAGGCGCAAAATCAGGGGCAAAAGCCTTAAAGAAAGAAAGCGGCAGCTCTGGATTTAGGTCGTACATAGCGAAGTTGTACTGAAAATCCTCAGATAGTACAGGCAACTGCTGTAGCGCATCATCTACATTATAGGTTGAAGCAACTGCAAAATAACCATCGAGTGTTTGGGCAAAAGCGATACCATTAACACTCGTAAGAAAAGGCGATTGCTGCGCCAAGCTGTCAGGCAGACTGATAAGGTCGGCATCGTCAAACGAATAGGCGGTGAGCTTAAGCACTCGTGCAGGCAAATGGTCTATAAGAGTGTTCTGATAGGGTTGCGTGCGCAGCATACAGTCAGAAGTATTGTTTTCTTTGTCGATAAGACTAATACCGCTAAAGCGCACATTGTTTTCTTCTAAAAAAAGGTCAAAAGTCACCCAATTGTTATTGTTGGGCAGTACATCTGTGCCAAAGAAAGAGCGAAAATAGGTGTTAGCCCCTTCCTGCGAAAGGAAAATACTGGCGGCACACTCGTTATTGCTGAGTTTTTGCAAGGCTTCTAAATCCTGCTGACGAGTGGTAAGGGGTTTATCTTTGGGCTGGGCATAGCTACCCACTTTGTCTGTATCGCCTATAATGAGGTAATCGCCCTGTAGGGTATAAAACCATTCCTTGCCAAATTGGGCTTGCTTTTGCACTTTATCATTCGCTTTTTTCCAGATACTAAGGCTATCATTGGTTATATGAGGCGTTACAGCAAAGAAATGATCATCAGCCGAAAAAGCCACCCACAGATTCTCATCAGTAGGAAGGGTATTGAGTATCTTCACCTCGTGCAAACGGAAAGAATGAGGGTTATGCTGCTTCCAAAACGAATTGTTAGCGATAACACTTAAGAAATTGTCTTTGTCATTGATGCGATAGATAACAGCCGTATCTTCAGGAAAGGTGAAAGGGGTGATAACAGCTTTCTTTTCAGCTGAATCACAAGCTATTAGCGATAAGAAGAGCGATATGTATAACAGGAAGTACCTCAAGATGTATAGATGTTGATGATTAGGCAAAGAAAGCAGCTGATACTTTTTTCTAATAAAGTATCATCTGCTTTTTTGTTGTGACCGCAAGGGGATTCGAACCTCTATCGTCAGAACCGGAATCTGATATTCTATCCAGTTGAACTATGCAGCCAATTTTCTGTTATGCTTAAGCTAATAGCGATTTTACTATAGCCGAAATTACTTTCCCATCGGTTTTGCCCGCTAATTGCTTAGTAGCTACTCCCATTACTTTGCCCATATCTTTGGCAGAGGTCGCCCCTACTTCAGCTATAATAGCTTTCACGGCTTCTGTTACTTCTGCTTCCGACAGTTGTTTAGGTAAGAATTTTTCTATTACTGCCACTTGTGCCAATTCGGGTTCAGCCAAATCGTTTCTTCCTTGCTGTGCGTATAAGGCAGCACTATCTTTGCGTTGTTTTACTAATTTCTGAAGGAGTTTTAGTTCCTCTTCTTCTGCTAGTTCAGCAGCGGCTCCTGCTTCGGTTTTAGCCAGCAGTATAGCCGATTTAATAGCTCTTAATGATTCTAATGCAATGGTATCTTTAGCTTTCATTGCTTCTTTCAGAGCGTCCATTACCTTAGTTTGTAAACTCATAATTCATTTAATATTATAAGGGCAAAGTTACGCCAATATTTTTAACTGCACAATATTTTGCCCACATTTTTTTATTTCCACTGTAGCGATTCCATTATTTTGCGAATATCCTTTTCTATATAAGCACTAGCCGGCTGTATAGAATCGTAGTTGGGCACTGCCTTAAAGTAGATAGAACCCGAAATAAAGTGTCGCAGACTGTCAGTTGCATAAAACTGCGATTGCGAAGCGGCATTGCCATACACTTGGTAAAACATACCGTACACGTGGGTACTATCATTAGCAAAAACGGTAGAAGCTATATTATCGGCTTTAATAGTGTGCTCGTAGGTAAACTTTTGGGCGTCTTTCAGCAGTTTTTTCAAGTTGCCTTCTACGGGCTTATAGGTCAGATAGATAGTAGCGTGCATCGCGGGGTACTCTATGTTTATATCGCAATCGTGTGCCTGATATTTCACTTCCGACAGGCTGTTAGCCTCAAAGCTAAACGGACAGTTAGGCAGTTGGGTAACAGGTGCATAAACGGCAGGCGTGTAGTCCAACCGCAACCCTCCTTTAGGTTTGGGCAGGGTATCGCCCCCACAACTGCTAAGCAGCGAGCCTATAACAAACAAGAGTGTATATAAAGATATTTTCATCAGCAAAAGGTGTATAGCTAATATATGAAAAGAAAACCTCAGCAGTATAAGGGCTAAGGTTTTCTCGGTGTAATTTCAGAATAATATTTTTAGAGACTACAAAAAAGATTATTTAGCGTCTTTGTCAGCTGGGTTTTCTCCACCTTTTTTGCAGCAAGATTTCTTACCGTCTTTTTTGCAGCAAGATTTTTTGTCGGCATTCTTGTCGCAACATTTTTTATCTTCTTTAGCGTCTTTTTTGCAGCAAGACTTTTTACCGTCTTTTTTACATTCTTTTTTGCCGCCATCTTGGTCAGCTTTTTCTACCTTAGCATTAGCATTACCATCTTGGTCAAGTACTACGCTTTGGTTCATATCAGCTGCTGTAGCAGTAGCAGCAGTAGCGTTGGTGCTGAAAGCAAACATAGCGAATGCTACAGCCATTAGTTTCAATGTGTTCTTCATACGATATTTATTTAAGTTATTTATTAATTTACAATTAGTTACTTTTCCTTATTTGATTACCGCACAAGCTATTGAGGCTACACTTATTTTCACCTCTGGTATGCTGCTCAGGGCGGTGTAACAGCGCTCAAGGGTAGAGCCTGTAGTAATTACATCATCTACTAACAGCAGGTGCTTGCCTATCCATCGTTCAGGATTGCGGAGGGCGAAAATATGGTCGTTTTCGTTGAACCGCTTCCATACAAACTTCCGCGTTTGGGTGCCAACCGCATCGGTTTTTATCAGCAAATCATCTGTATAGGCTATCTGCATAGTGCGGGCTAAATTCTGCCCAAAACGCGCCACTTGGTTATAACCCCGCCGACGCAATTTGCGTGGGTGTAGCGGCACTGGTAGCACTACTTCTGCTGAAGAAAAAGGGGCGGCAGTTGCTATATAGCTGCCGAGCCACTTGCCAAGCCATTCACCTATTTCTTGCTTACCTTTGTACTTCAAATGGTGTATCAAATCTTGTGCCACATTGCGTTTCCCAAAGAAAAATAATGAGGTAGCTCCCTCTATAGGGCAACGATGCCTCAACGTTTGCCATAAGGGGTTGTCGGGCGACAAATGAAAAGAGGTCTCTTCTAAATGCGCTGTACAATTAAGACATAGGTACGACTGATGCGCCAATAGCGGCACCCCACAATGCAAACAGTAGCGAGGCTGCAATACCGAACGTATATCATCAAAAAGCAAAGCAAAGAGGGGTTTAGGTTAATAATGGCATTTGGCACACTCGGTGCTGACTTTCTGCGTGCGGTGACACTCTATACACCAACCCATAGTAAGAGGGGCGTGTTGTCGCATAACTTCCATCTTAGGCACCTCACCGTGACATTGTTGGCAGTCCAACCCTGCCACTTTTACGTGTTGTGAGTGATTGAAGTACGTAAAATCGGGTAGCTTATGTATGCGCACCCATTGTACTCCCTGCGGCTTGCCGATGTACTTAAACTGTTGTTCGTCCCAGCCTGCAGCAGCGTATAGTTTCTTTATTTCGGCAGTGTAGAAGGCTTTGGTATAACCTTGTGCAAGGTCTTCTTCGCCCTCATACTCGCTTATCGTTTTATGGCAACCCATACACACATTCAGCGAGGGGACGGCAGCCATAGCCGATGAGCGAGCCCCCGAATGGCAGTATTGGCAATCTATCTGATTGTCGCCCGCGTGTATCTTATGCGAAAAGTGTATTGGCTGCACAGGCTCATACCCCTCATTCACCCCTATTTGCATCAGATAGGCGAACAAGGCATAACAGCCCCCTAAAAAAGCCAATACCACTGTTATTATTATCAAACTCTTTTTCAATTTACTCGTCTTTCGTCTTTTGTATTTCACCTTTAAGCAACACTTGTTTCACTATCTGCCATCGTTCTTCTTCTGTCAGCTGTGTAGCAAAGGCAGGCATAGCATTGCGCCCGTAGTAAAGCACGTGGTAAATACTCCCTTCGGTAAAGTCACGACCTGCAAACTGAGGCACGCCAAACACCTTACCGCGCTGCACTAATACACCTTTGCCATCGCCTTGCTCACCGTGGCAAAGCGCGCAATACACATTATAGAGCGCTCGCCCTCGCGCGGCATCTACTGTTAGCGAGGTATCAGCGCGTAAGTTTGCCTTAGCCTGCTCATAGCCCTCGAGGGTATTAGGATACGGATAAGGGAGGCTACCGCGCTTCACAGTGTGTTCTGGCGGAGTCAGTGGGGGCGTAGCATAGGTTTTATAGGCAGCACTTTCGTACATATCAGGGGCAAACTCACGATTAGGCTTTTGCTTATCCCTACACGCCAAAAGCAACAGCCCTAAAAATACAAGCCCTATATATTTGGTTATACACTTCATTTTTCGTTTTTATCTTCTTGTGGGGCTGACTCATACGCTATCACAAACGTATCATCAGTACTCTCTGGCTTAGGGTTCTCTGCCTTTTTAGTCGGGTACAGACGACTGCGGAATAGAAAACTCAATACCAATAGGTGAGCCGCAAAATAGACCGTCAGCTCAAAAATAACAGGCACAAAGGCGGGCAGCCCTTGCCATAAAGTAGCGTTAGGCTTACCGCCAAAGTTTTGCGGCCAATCGGCTATCATAGTGTAATAGACCAGCCAAGCCCCAAAAAGGAAACCCAGCAGTCCGTATACAAAAGTGGCTTTGCCCAAGCGCGAGGGTTTATGCCCCAGTGCCTCGCTAAGCCCGTGTACCGCAAAGGGGGTATACACTTCTTTTATAGCGACTCCTCGCTGGCGTAGTGCCTTCACCTCAGCCACAAGCTCTTCAGCTGAGCGAGTCCTCTCTAGCTGTTTGCTGTCTAATATTACGTTTTGCTTAATCTCTGCTTGGGCAATCATCGGGAAAGTGCGGGCATAGAGCAAAAAGAGTACTAAGAAAAAACCTATTGTCCCTACAAACACCCCTACATCTACATAGGTAGGCGAAAACATCGTCCAAGATGAGGGTAAGTAGTCGCGGTGCAAAGAGGTAACGATAATCACAAAACGCTCAAACCACATCCCTACGCATATCACTATACTCACAAAAACGGTAAAGGCAATACTATGCCTAAGTCGTTTCACCCATAATAGTTGCGGTAGTAGCACATTGCAAAGGAGCATCAGCCCAAACGCCCACGCATAAGCCCCTGTTGCGCGATTCAGAAATACAAACTGTTCAGTCGCATTGTCCGAGCGCCAAGCGGTGTATATTTCCGTCAGATAAGCCACCGCCACAAGGCTACCGGCTATGAGCATCACGGTGTTCATTAGGGCTATGTGCTGGCGGGTGATATACGCCTGCAAATGGCACACCTTGCGCAAGATAATCAGCAGCAAACTCACCATCGCAAAGCCCGAAAAGATAGCCCCTGCTACAAAGTAAGGCGGAAAGATAGTGGCGTGCCAACCGGGTACTACCGAGGTAGCAAAGTCAAATGAAACGATAGTATGCACCGATAGCACCAAAGGCGTAGCAATACCCGCTAAAAGCAGGGTGGTTTGCTCAAAACGCTGCCAGTCTTTAGCGCGTCCGCTCCAGCCAAAGCTGAGCAAGCTGTATATTTTCTTCTGAAAAGGTTTAAAAGCGCGGTCGCGTAGCATCGCAAAGTCGGGGAGCAAGCCTACCCACCAGAAAACTAACGACACCGAAAAGTAGGTCGCTATCGCAAACACATCCCATAGCAGAGGCGAATTGAAATTATCCCACAGCGAACCGTATTGGTTAGGAATAGGCAGCGTAAAATGTAATAGCCAAGGTCTGCCCATATGCAGTATCGGGAAGATACCTGCTTGTATAACAGCAAAAATGGTCATCGCTTCAGCAGAGCGATTGATAGCTACGCGCCATTGCTGACGAAAGAGCAGCAGTATAGCCGAGATGAACGTACCCGCGTGCCCGATGCCTATCCACCACACAAAGTTAGTAATATCCCACGCCCAGCCTACCGTCTTGTTGAGCCCCCATACGCCTATACCATCTCTTACGGTTAGCCACATACACCAAAACCCCCAAAGGGCGGCGACTGAGGCAAGAGCAAAAGCGAGCCACCATTGCCCATTAGCGCGCCCCTCTATAGGGCGTGCTACCTCACTGCTGATAGTATGATAAGGGTTATGCTTCGTCATTAGTTTTATCAGTATTTCTTATTTTGGTTTGATATATTACATTGGGTTGCGTACCGAGCTGCTCTAATAAGTGATACATACGGTCACTGGCAGTAAGTGGCACAATAGGGTCTTCGGGGTTATTAGCATCGCCAAAACGGATAGCCCCTGTAGTACACGCCGCCGCACAAGCCGTTGCCCTGCTAAACGCATCTGCTGCCACAGGGTGTCCCTCGCGTTTGGCACGGAGTATTACCTCTTGGGTGCGCTGAATGCAGAGCGAGCACTTCTCCATCACCCCACGTGTGCGCACCGTTACATCAGGGTTGAGCAGCATTCGCCCTACTTCGCTATTCATATTATAATTAAAAGCAGGATTCTGACTGTAGTCGAACCAGTTGAAGCGGCGCACTTTGTACGGACAGTTATTCGCACAATAGCGCGTACCTACACAGCGGTTATACGCCATTTGGTTCTGCCCTTGCGCTCCGTGTACAGTAGCTCCTACGGGGCAAACCGTCTCGCAAGGGGCTTTTTCGCAATGCTGACACATCACTGGCTGAAAACCTACTTTGTCTTCTTCAGAGTAATAACGGTCTATGCGCAGCCAATGCATATCGCGCGAACGGCTTACCTCTTCTTTGCCTACTACCGGCACATTGTTCTCGGCGTGGCAGGCTATTACACAAGCCCCACAACCTATGCAGGCATTAAGGTCGATAGAGAGTTTAAAACGATGTCCTTCTTTTTTAGCAGGCGATGAGGGCAAAGGCACCACTGGCGGCAATGCCTGATATTGCGCCAAGGTGAGCTCTTTCAGCACATTGTCGCGACCCTCTAAGCTGTTGTGCAACTGCATACAGGCAAAGGTGTGCTCTCCTCCTACCTTTTCGATAGTAACATCTTGCGTTTGGTTACCTTTTTTGTATAGTCTGTATAGCACGAAAGCATTCACGCCCACCTGCATTTCGGGGGGCAGCCCTGCTTGGCGTCCATAGCCTAAAGCCAGCCCTACACTGCCCTGCGCCTGCCCTTCCATTAGGTATACAGGTGCTACCACACTCACCCCGTCGGCAGTTACTTTGGCAGTATGACCGCATAGGGCTCCGTTGGCAGTATGCCAATTCTCAATACCGAGGCGCTTAGCATCAGCAGGGTGCATCGTCAGGTAGTTATCCCACGTAGCGCGACTGATAGGGTCGGGCAATTCTTGCAGCCAAGGGTTATTGGCTTGCTGTCCATCGCCTAAAGCAGTCGAAGGGTAGAGCGTTAGCTGAAAGTCTGTAGTAGCCTTAGCCGAAGCAAGCGCACCATAAGCGAGCTCTTGACAACTCATCTTAGTCAATATCATTGGCGGAACAGGAGTGAATACCTCGTCTTCTCTTACAAAAGTACCGTTTTGTAGTGCTACTTCCCAAGGAGTATTGCCCAAAATATGCTCTTGCCAATAGGCTCTGATATAATCGTAATAAGTATGAGGGCGCCCCAGCCATTGCAAAAAGCAATCTTGCCACTGATGCGTATTGAAGAGCGGACGGATACAAGGCTGCATCAGTCCGTAATGTCCGTATTTAAACTGTACATCGCCCCACGCCTCTAAGTAATGCGGTTGGGGGGCTATATAGGTAGTTTTTAGGGCTGTTTCGTCTGCCCTAAGCGCAAACGATACCGAAAAAGGCACTTTAGCCAGTCCCTCGGCAAAACCATCAGCTTTAGCCAAACTGTACAGCGGATTCAGATTATTAATGAAGAGTACCCCTACTTTGCCCTCTTGCATATCCGCTATAAGGTTGTATAGCATAGCACTATACCCTTGACGAGTAAGGCGAGGCGTACGCAACACAAAGGCGGCACTCTGCAACTGCTCATTGAGTTCAAAAGCCAAGAGCGGTACGTGCATCAGGTCAATACCGGTAACGATAAGAGCCTCACTGCCTGCTTGTCGCACTTCTTTAGCAAGAGCGATGATACGCTCGGTAAGGGCAGGCGGCAACGTCTTATCTTTTAGAGGATAACCCTTGCAGAAGTTGTAAAACTGTGCAAAAGCCCGCTGCAATAGGGCTGGCGGCAAAGCGATGCGCTCATCGGCATTAGCTCCTGTTAGGCTGAGGTTACTCTCTAATTGTATATGGCGCGACATCCCCCCTGTTTTTGTAGGAATACGCCCTTGGGCATAGCTGTCGGCATAGCCCCCTCCGTTCCAGTCGCCCAAAAAATCAGCCGCAAACGAAACGATGAGCTTAGCCTTGCTGAAATCGTAATCGGGCATCGCACGCCGCCCGTACTGATGCTCAAAGGCAAAAAGAGTCGCATCTTCCGATATGGTATCGTATTCTATAAGCTGAAAAGTAGGATATTCAGCTTTAAGTTCATCGATAAGTGCATAGGCTGACGGACTTGCCAAAGTCTGCGAAAGAAACACAATCTGTTTGCCTTCTGCTTTGGCTTTAGCTAAAGCCGCACGGGTGTCGCGGTCTAATAGTTCCCATTTACCAGCCTTTTCTTGGGGTATCTCCCTATTACTGTCATATAAACTGAGCAGCGATGCCAATATGCGGGCATTTACTGCCTTACCGCAGCGGGCATCGGGGTTAGGCTCTATAAGGATAGGTCGCCCCTCGAGGGTTTTGACCAATACGCTAGCAAAGTCGAAACCATCGGCTATACAAGTAGCGTAATAATTAGCTTGGCTGGGCACAATCTCCTCAGGCTGCACAAGATAAGGTATAGACTTATGCACGGGACCTTCGCAAGCTGCCAACGCCGCTGCTGCCGTACTAAAACCTATATATTTAAGAAAGTCACGCCTTGAAGTCATTGTATATTATTAAAGTTTTGGCAAAGGTAAGAATAATTAACTAATTAGCCAATTTGCCAATTAGAAAATTTCACAGAAGCTAAAAGGGTATATTTTATAGCGGGTCACTATATTCCGATGCAAAAATACATCTTTTTTATTCTTCTAACCCTCATAATCAATATGATATTCTTCATAATTGAAATCCACTAAGTCGATACCTTGTGGAGTCATCTTAAAAGCGGGGGTACGCTCTATAGGCGACACGAAAATATCCTTCCCACTGAACTGCCAGAGAATTTTGCCCTGCTTGTTAAGGCGTGATATCTCCACCTCGCCGTGTGTAATATAATCATCTTGATAGGGGGCTATCTCAAAGCAAGTAGCCATATCTACTTGTGTATGCCAAATGAGTTCTAATGTAGGCAATAGAATACAAAATACCTCATTACCACAAGCTATGAGCAACCTATCACCGTCTAACAGCGCACTTTTCTCCCACAGACTGCTCACGCTCCCTCCTCCTGTAAGGACTACGTTTTTTATCTCCTCTTCTGCCTCATAGAGATAAACCGCTACTTGTGGTGGGTGTACTTCCTTTTCTCTTATCTCTATTTGATAAGGATTTTTATAAAGCCAAAGGGTATTTTTCATAATTTCGATTTTCTTTTATATCCAATAAATAGTATAAAACTCAAACTTACTGCTATATTAATTATAAAATTTAGTAGTGGCAAGTAGAGAAGAAATAGATTTATTCTCTACTTTTTTTGCCACGAAAGCAATTAACTGAAAAACTAACAAAGGAATTATGAGTTTCCCTGCCAGTTCCAATTCTGAAGATATAGAAGGATATAAGTTCATAATAACTTCTTTTTAAGGTTTTATAATTGCTCTTTAATAGTGTCTATCAACCCCTCTACTTTACGGCTCCCATATAACTTCTAATTTTACAAAAATAAGCATCTTAACATAAGTGGCAAAGGTAAGAATAATTAACTAATTAGCCAATTTGCCAATTAGAAAATTCCATAAAAACTAAAAGACTATTTTTCATACTATTTTATTCTAACAAAATTACCAGCCTTTTTTCTCAATCTTAAACTCACAATTATTAATAGTAACAATCGCACAGCGTAATTTAAAAGGTGTAGCACGATCATATATAGGAGGGATTATCTCCTTACCTTTTTTATTCAGGTAGCCATATTTATAATTCTTTTTGAAGAGAATAAGTCCTTCACTTAGTTTATCAATATAATCATACTGAAAAGGAACTACATTGTTCTTACTCTCATTAATCATACCATATTTGCCATTGCGCTTAACTGTTGCGAGTCCATCTACAAAATTCCCCACATCTTCATAATTTACATCAATAAGCAGTTTCCCTTCTTTGTCAAACAAACCATATCGACTATTCTTTCTCACCTTAAAAAATTTTCTATCAATACGTTTGATTTCATCATATTCGAGAGGGATAATTTCTTTACCTTTAAAATCTACCACTGCACACTTATTGTTTTTCCTAACGATAGCTACCCCTTCATTAAATGATTCTATATAATTATAGTTACTATACCAATTATTTTGTCCTTGAACCTCACAAACAAAACAATACAAAAATATCCATAAATAGTTCCATTTCATAATACAATTATTTTAAAAAAATTAAGCTCGATTGAGTAAGGCAATACCTTGTTTTTCTATACTTTTACCACTTGCGGTATTCATCGGTGATATCTACATTATCTACTAATTCCAATCCCGTTTTGCGTATGAGTGTATTGAGCCACTCGCAAAGTTCCTCACGCTCCATTGTTTCTATAAGTCCGTATTTGTCATTAATTTTATTGAGTTTTTTTACCAATTTGCCCATAGAGTTATAAACGGTAGTCGCATTTTTCTTTTGCACCGCCTCACAAAGTGTTTGCACATATTCCGTAAGGGCTGTTTCTACAGCGGTAATACTTTCTTCTGAAAACATATCATCACCCTGAGCCATACGCTGGCGCCACTCTGGAATAGGTGTTTCGGAGAGAAAAGCTTGTATTTCAGGAATGCGATTGGGGTCTATGTTCTTGTTTTGCGATTTGAGGAGGGCTTTTAGGCGAATACGTTCCTTTTCATAGAGTTCTAATTTGAATAACATTAGCCTGTCCAGTTGTTCCTTAGGATTCAGAGCCACTAACAAGCTAAATTCCTCAAATAAAACATCATAAGTAGAACCATAATCACTCACTTCTTTACGCGTAAGCTTCTTGCCTATTTTCTGTTCAATGGTTGTTTTATCATCGCCAATGTTCAATCCAAAAGGCAGGTTTATATCAGAAATTTTTCCATCGGGTGCATTCTCGGAATCAATGGTGATTTGATGCAAAATAAGTTGGTCTTTTTCCTTGTTATAATTGCCAATAGGCTCTCCATAAGCGGGAGCATACCTCACATAACCCGTAAATAGGCAGCGAATGGTATTTTCTTCATTATTAACTCGTACCCAAAATAAGTTGCCATAAGCATCATATTCAGGTTCAGGGTTTTGTGGCAAATGATATTGCGCAAAAAAATCTTTTATTTCCGGAGAATGGATAGGTCGCCCTAATAAATCTTGGATTTCCATAGTCGTTTAGTTTTTCAGATGATACTGATGAGCATTGACACCAAATACTTCTAAGTTTTTATCGGCAGCTTTAGAGAGAAACTAACAATCTAAAAGCCTCTTTTACAAAATCAAGTATCTTAACATAAGTGGCAAAAATAAGAATAATTTACCAATTAGCAAATTTGCTAATTCTCTAATTTACGCTAATTCCCCAGAAAAATCTACTACAGCCATCTCCCCTTTACCTCAGATATAGGAAGGATATACTTACAGCGAAGGATAGGCGAAAGATTACCGAAGTATAAACAACTAATTATGGTTCAAAAACCAGAAAAACATCCTACCCGCGCTAACACCTAAAATCTAACACCTAATTTTGCTAATTCCCAAATTATTTATACCTTTGTACTCTGAACTCATTTCACCCTGAAAAATTCACAAAAATATATGGCAAAAACAGAAGATTTATTTAAAAAAGTAATTGCACACGCCAAAGAATATGGCTTTATATTCCCTTCAAGCGAAATCTATGACGGTCTGAGTGCCGTGTACGACTACGGACAAAACGGAGTTGAACTGAAGAAAAATATCCGCGAATACTGGTGGAAAGCAATGGTACAAATGAATGAAAATATAGTGGGTATAGATGCCGCTATCTTTATGCACCCTACCACTTGGAAGGCTTCTGGTCACGTAGATGCTTTCAACGACCCACTTATCGACAATAAAGACTCTAAAAAACGCTACCGTGCCGATGTGCTTGTAGAAGATTACGTAGCTAAATTAGACGATAAGATTGAAAAAGAAATTGCCAAAGCGCAAAAACGCTTCGGCGATGCTTTCGACCGCGAGCAGTTCGTCACTACTAACCCCAAAGTGCTTGAATACAAACAGCGCGGCGAAGAAATTCTACACCGCTTAGGCAAATCACTAGAAAAAGAAGACCTTGCCGATGTAAAAGCCCTTATCGAAGAACTCGAAATAGCCGACCCCGAAACAGGTTCGCGCAACTGGACAGATGTAAAGCAGTTCAACCTAATGTTCGGCACTAAAATAGGCGCCTCTGCCGATGCTTCAATGGACTTATACCTACGCCCCGAAACCGCTCAGGGTATTTTTGTAAACTTCCTGAACGTACAAAAGTCCGGACGTATGAAGATTCCTTTTGGTATCGCCCAAACCGGAAAGGCTTTCCGCAACGAGATAGTGGCTCGTCAGTTCATTTTCCGTATGCGCGAGTTTGAGCAAATGGAAATGCAGTTCTTCATCAAACCAGGTACACAACAACAGTGGTATGAGTATTGGAAAGAAACTCGCCTGAAATGGCACTTATCACTTGGTATGGGCGAGGAAAACTACCGCTATCACCCACACGAAAAGTTAGCGCACTACGCCGATGCTGCTTGCGATATAGAGTTCCGTTTCCCATTCGGGTTCAAAGAGTTAGAGGGTATCCACTCTCGTACTAACTTCGACCTTGGCAACCACGAGAAATACTCAGGCAAGAAAATGCAATACTTCGACCCTGAAGACAATCAAAGTTTTACCCCTTACGTACTCGAAACCTCTATCGGCTTAGACCGTATGTTCTTGGCGGTACTCTCTAATTCACTACAAGAAGAGACCTTAGAAGGAGGCGACACCCGCACCGTATTGCGTTTGCCTTTTGTATTAGCGCCTACTAAAGTAGCCGTATTGCCACTGCTGAAAAAAGACGGACTACCAGAGGTAGCCGAACAGATAGTAAACGAGCTAAAATACGATTTCAATGTAGCTTACGACGAAAAAGATGCGGTAGGAAGACGTTATCGTCGTCAAGATGCAGTAGGTACGCCTTTCTGTGTAACGGTCGATCATCAGACCTTAGAAGACAATACCGTTACCTTGCGCCACCGCGACACTATGGAGCAAGTGCGCATAGCGATACCTGAACTCCGCGCTGCTATTGCTAAAGAAGTTGATATGCGCAACTGGTTGCACAAATTAAGTAAATAATGACAGAAAATCCAACGATAAAGCGCCCTGAGCCTATAGATGAAGAGGTGATATGGGACAAGCGTGCTACCCTAATGAGCCGTACTAACAAGCACGGACACATCATAGCGAGCAACGCTGCCTTTCAGGAAGTATCGGGCTACAATGAGGCTGAGCTATACAATCAGCCTCATAGCCTTATACGCCACCCCGATATGCCTAAGGTGGTGTTTAAAATACTGTGGGAGAACCTAAAGGGGAAGAACAACTTTCACGCTATTATCAAGAATCTATCGAAGAGCGGTAGGTATTATTGGGTGATTACCAATTTTGAGATTATCAGAAATGAGAAAGACGAAATCACGCACTATGTATCGTATCGCAAGGCATTGCCCAAGCATTTGATTAACGTACATATCGCCCCCCTATACGAGCGACTGCTAAAGATTGAGAAAGCTAATGGTATGGAGGTAAGCGAACGGTACTTCAATGGTTTTTTAGAAGACCGAAAGACCACTTACGATGCCTTCATCAGAACGCTAATGAAAGAAAATGCCGAAGAAATACGTTCATTTTACAACAACAAAGACACCGATAGTTTTCTGAATGATTTAATTCGATAAAGATAAATGAAATACCTTTTACTCTCGCTGTTCCTCTGTACCCTCTCTGCTGTTACAGCACAAGAAAAAGACTCTATTCCACAATCGCTATCAGATAGCCTTGCAAATGCGCTGCAAGGCTCGCACCCTTCTGAAGTAGATTTATTGAGCAGGCAATACAAAATCAACGATAACCTGACCTATGAGTATAAAAAACCGCGTTTTGCTGACCTTTTCAACAAGATACCACGCAATATAGGTAAATCGGCAGTGGAGATGGTTTCTAAGCCTAATTATCCTTACGGATTGGCAGCTATTGGGGCTACAGCAGCTATCATTCCTGCTGACCCTTGGCTTATAAGAGAAAGTAGAAGTTTTGGCGAAAGTTTAGGACTAAATGAAGCCCATACTTATAAAAAGTTGGGTTTCTTAAAGATTGTACCTGCTGATGTCAATTCGGCATTGTATTTCATTGGCAATGGTACTACTTTTATCATTATCAGTGGGGGAATGGCTACCTACGGACTCATCACAGGCGATTACCGCGCCAAAAGTACCGCTATGCAAGTATTGGAGAGTATTGTAGTATCAGGAACGTTTGTACAACCTTTCAAACGACTTACAGGGCGTGAGAGTCCGTTTATAACAGTAAATGATGGGCGTTGGCATAGCTATTGGACGTTTGCTCCAAGTTTCAAAGCCTATCAGGAAGACACCCCTCACTACGATGCGATGTTCTCCGGACATCTTACTACTGCTATGTCGGCTATTACCGTTATTGCCGAAAACTATGCTGACTATAAATGGATAAAGCCCGTAGGCTATAGTGCCTTAGGGCTTATGTGTTTTGAGATGATGCAAAGCAAAGTGCATTGGGCTTCGGATTACCCTGTAGCGCTATTTGTAGGCTACATTACCGGTAAGACGATAGCTAACAGACGTATCACTAAGCGTTATACTGAAGGCAATGCCTTAGTAAAACCAAAATACCAATGGCAATTTAGCAGTTCGTATACCTTAGAAGGCTATCAGTTAGTAGGTGCAAAACTTACTTTTTAATAACTGTTACTTTTAGCTGCGCATCTTGGTCGCTTATAACATCAGTGATAGTGCAAGTGAAAGTGCCTTCTTTGAGTCCTTTTACGGCTATGCGGGTAACGTTATTAGCATCTTGGTCGGGCGTACCTACTATGGCTATCGCCTCGCTATCTTTAGTCTGCCGTATTTGGTAGCGCTTGCTACCGTATATCGAAAAGACTTGTATTTCATCTACCTTTACGGTTACCTCTGTCTTCTCTAATCGAAGAGGGGTAAAAGCTATTTTCCTATTAATATAACGCCTATAAGGAGCCCAATCAGCTTTCTCTACCCGATAGGTATTGGTGGCCTCGCGAGGCACTATAATATCAATAAGAGTTTCAAAAGGGAAAGGTGCGCCCTTGCGTTGCAGTGCAGCCTCTCCTTTAGGGAAAGAAAGGCGGGGCGGCTCGGTACCATTAAGAGTAACCGTCTGAAGCCCTGTCTGCATAAAAGCCCCTGTGCTAATATGCGAAATGGTTTTAGGCAGGGTGATACTCTTCAGTTGGGCATTGCCTGCAAAAGCCTGCTCTTTGATTTCAAAAAGTTCCTTAGGCAACTTTACTTCAGTAAGTCCTGCATCGGCAAAAGCAAACTTCTCTATCTCTTTGACCGAATCGGGGATATCTATACGGGTAAGGCGCTTACAACCCTCAAAAGTGCTTAGAGCAATCGTTCTAAAATTAGCATTCTTAGGCAAGGCTACTGTAGTAAGCGATGTACACCCCTCAAAAGCTTTTTCTTCTATCTTCTCTACTGTATTGGGTAGGGTGATACTCACTATAGGCGTACCTTTAAATGCCTCTTTACCTACAATCGTAATTCGTTTGAGGGCAGGGTGCGTACCGAGGTCAAGGGTGGTGGTAGTTGTATCGAGCCACTTTAGTAGGGTTTCTTTATCATCGCTGAGCTTATAGGCAGTTGCTACAGTAGGTTTCTCTTCCTTTTTCTTAGGCTCTTCTGGGTCGCTCTGCTTGGTGCAATGCCACCCCAAGAACGCTAACACTGCTACGAATAATAAACGTTTCATCACTTCTTCTTTTAAGGAATTACCAATATACTTTTAGCATAAACTCGTGAAAGTTGCGCACACTTGCCCCTACATTATTATCGACATTGGTTTCGAAGCCATAGCCTACAGATAGGTGGTACTTAGGCACTTTGAAAAGCGCACAGATATTCACCGCACTATCGGAGCGGTAGCCTAAAGCAGCCTCTACATAATCGCTGTAGAGAACAGCTGCTGAAGCGTTAAGCTGATAGTCACCCTTTTGATTGATATACGCTTGCGCTCGTGGACTTAGCGTAAAGTCGGCAGTGAGGGGATAGAAATAGCCTGCCTGCGCATAAAAGCTGATACGCTCGGCTACTGAAGTTACTACTTCATTCTCTACTTTAGTCTTATCTGACGCCAATAGGTTAGGAGCCGATAGCCCCACGTAGAAGCGCGGTTGCTGATAATAAGCCCCTACCCCTACATTAGGTTGAAATCTACCCGATACGCCTTGCAAATAAGGGTCGTACTGGTCGTTATAGGTTTTAAAGCGACTACTATCTATATTGAAGAGATTACCTCCTGCTTTGATACCCAAATAGAGGTTGTCAGTTTCAGTAAGAGGGAGCGCATAAGCGAAGTCGGCAAATAAAGCGGTCTGGTGCTGCACAAACACCTTTTCCCTCACTACCGATGCCCCTATGGCTACGTGATTGCTCAGGCGGTGGGTAGTGTTGAGCGTTTGCTGCTGAGGACTATCGGAAGAAGCGCTTTTCGCCCACTGGTAGCGCAGGTGTGCGCCTATAGTATGGTTGCCTTCAGCCCCTATAGCCGCAGGGTTCACTACATTCTGAAACTGATTATAGAATATATAGTTTGCCTCTTGAGCACTGCCGATAGCAGCACTCAAGAGCAAAGCTGATAGTATTAGTTTTTTCATCAAAAAAGTATATTAATAGTTAATGAATAACCACCCCTCTTGGGTGCGTTTGTTCTTAATCGTAAACTTATAGAAGTAGTAGCCTTGAGGCAACTTCTGACCGTCTAAGCCTAAGCCTTTCCATTGATTATGATAGCCACGCGCTTCGTATACTAATTGTCCTTCGCGGGTGAATACCTGCAACACATTATTAGGGTAGAACGATATACGATGTATCACAAAAGTATCGTTTACACCATCGCCATTAGGAGTGAATGCATTAGGGATTAAGACCGTTTGATGTTCGTCATCTTTATCGTTAGGCACCCCATCGCCATCAGCATCGTTATCGCAGACATCGCCTATGCCATCGCGGTCGGTATCGGCTTGGTCGGGGTTGTAGGTTTCAGGGCAATTATCTTTATCATTAGGCACCCCGTCACCATCTACATCGTCATCGCAGGCATCGCCTATACCATCCTTATCGAGGTCTTTCTGCGATGGATTCTTCACAAACGGACAATTATCTTTCTCATTAGGAATACCGTCATTGTCTATATCGGGGTCGCAAGCATCGCCTATACCATCGTGGTCAGTATCTGCTTGGTCGGGATTAGAGTAATCGGGACAGTTATCGCGGTCGTTAGGGATACCGTCGCCATCGCGGTCTTCATCGCATATATCGCCTATACCGTCCTTGTCGAGGTCTTTCTGGTCGGGGTTAGCCATATCGGGGCAGTTATCCTTTTCATCGGGTATCTTATCGAGGTCGCGGTCGCCACTACAGATGTCGCCTATGCCATCGCCATCAGAGTCTTTTTGGTCGGGGTTAGCGTGGTACGGACAGTTGTCTGAGGCATTTGGTATACCATCGCCATCAGCATCGTCATCGCAGGCATCGCCCATACCATCTTTATCGGTATCTTTCTGATTCGTATTTGGTATGCGTGCGCAATTATCGGTAGCATTATTTACGCCGTCGCCGTCTATATCCTCATCGCACACATCGCCTATACCATCTCCGTCAAGGTCAGCTTGGTCTGGGTTAGGGGTTTCTATACAGTTATCAAGACTATCGACTATGCCATCGCCATCAATATCGCCATCAGTCTTTACTATTATCTTGCCGAGATTGACCGCCAAGTAGATATTATCGACAGGGCGAATCATAAAGCGGCCATTGGTAGTAGTAAGGTCGGCAGTAGCGGTAAAGGTATAGCTACCATTATTAGGAATATTAGCCGCAAGAGTATGCGTGAAAGTCTGTCCGTCGAGAGCAAAAAGAATGTTTACTCGCTGGGTATTCACTTCCTGTTTATCGGTATCGGCTACATTCCAAGTGATAGTACAGGTTTTGCCTACAAACCAATATGTCTTTCTGGCTTGTGAAGTAACCTCGAAAGGACCTGCATTATTCGTTACATTTATCTTCACCCCTGCATACACGGTATTACCGGTGCTTACATCAGTCTCGCGATCGTCTCGCCTACCGAGGCTCTTATCCATTACTACAAATGCCCATTTGAGGGTGCGCTTCACGCTGCTAACCGTTTCCCAAGTGGAAGTAGGGCCAGGGTTGCGCTCGCTTAACTTCCCTTCTAATATCTGAGAAAGACGGGGAATGTAGCGCTCATTAGAACGACTGGGTCTTAGTGAACGAGCCATAGGTCCTTCCGTTAGATTATCAGCAAAGTTATCGGAAGTAACTGTGATGCGGCCAGGTTGGGGACTATTATGCTGCTCCCACATATAATAGAGCGTATCGCCATCGGGGTCGGTAGCAGTACCTACTAAATGATAGGCAGTACTGCGCGGAATAGTATAATCGTTGAGCTCGCCTATTACGGGCACTGAATTGGCAATAGGCGCTTTGACCGGACAAGTAGCCGCAGTGATGTGCTTCATCATCTGCTCTACGCTTACGTGATTGAAATAAGGGTCTGAACGCCTTTGCACGTTATTAGCCCCCGATATACCCGCATAGCCCATAATGGTAGAGCCACTACCGGGTTCTACTTGTGCGCCTGTGTTTTCGTTATTGAGGTTATGCACGTGGTTAGCCCCCATTTGGTGACCCAGCTCGTGGCAGAAGAAATCGATGTCGAACACATCTTTTTCTACACTGTTAGAGAGGTCGCCTGCTGAGAAAGCACGTCCTTTTTCGCCTTTTTCGCATATACAACCTATACAACCAGCATTACCATTAGGCTGCTTAGTATGGTGAAATACGTGTCCCACATCATAATTAGCATCGCCTACTTTCTCGTCTAAAAACTTCTGTAGAGGGTCGCCATTCCACGTTTCGGCACGCATATTATTGCGGAAAGGGTCGTCTTTTCTGTTATTGATAATAGTTTCTACCCCTGTTACCAATTGGAATTGGATAGACATCTGGGTACGATACACCTGATTGGTGCGCTGTATGGTAGAAACAATAGCGGCAAGGGCGCGCTCTGGGCTACCAAAACGCAAGGTGTAATCGCTGGTAGCAGCAATAGCTATACGTATGGTGCGCAGGGTAGGCTCTGTAGCAAAAAGGTTGCCGGTAGTACGCTGGGTAAGTGAAGCAGGAGTAACTGCGGCTGCTTTGACTTTTGCCATTGTACCACAATCAAAAGTCATTTGCTCTACGGAAGCACTGCGCTGGTAGGCCATATGCTTCACCCCACTGCGGTTAGTAGGCTGTACGAAAGCGTATTCGTTATTGTCATCGAACATAGCTGAAAGCCCTACCTCAGGCGACCACGTAAAGGCTACCTCTTTATCGGGTTGGGAAAGCGAGTAGCCCGCATAAGTCTCTATCTGTGGGTAGCGCTCTGCCAACTCGTCAGATAGGACACTGGTTTTTCGCACGCGGAAAGACTCGAGTTCGCCCTTAGCATTAGGGAGTTTGATTACTACCTCAGCGGTATTGCCTCGTGCCGTAGCACTATGTAGCGCATTGGCAAAGGCTTTCTTATTGAGGGTGTACTCTTGGTGGTGCGCTGTAGCGGCTTCGGCACTGCGACTGCTTAAGCCCGCTTGCTTCCAATACTCTTGTGCCTGTAGCCCTATAGCCCAAGCAAAGCACAAAATTAGTAAAATATTCTTTTTAAACACTTTTTTTAGTCGTTAGTTTGTTAGTCGTTAGTCGTTAGTTGTTAGTCGCTAGTCGCTAGTCGTTAGAGGGCGATTCATTCGGTTATTGTTCGCTTATCCTTCGCTCATCGTTCGCTCAAGCTATATCCAAATCGGCTCTTTTGTCAATTACTGTTTGGGTACATATTGATACTCGATGGTAGGATAGCCTCTCTCGCCCGCATCGTTTTTCATTGTTCTGACTATGAGTTTGAAGTGATTGCCTTCGCCGTCTCTAACCACATACCAATAGGGACGGATAGTACCTCCGTTGGGCAGGTCTCTCCACGATTTGCCTAAGCCTAAACGATTGTATTTATCACCATCGAAATTAGCTCCTTTGACAGTGGTTTCCCAAAATATTTGGGAAGGGATATTTTTATAGGCTTCGTAGGCTTTTTCAGTAGTTTCAAACTGTTTGGTATGCGCTACTTTAGTACCTGCGTGTATGTTATTGATTATCAGGTCGGGGTAAAGGGTTACATTGCTTCGCGCATCGTAATCTTTGTTAGTAAGCCAAGCTACCCCAGCGGTATAGCACAAATCCCAATCGTTTTTCTTAGGCTCTACTTGCACCATTTGCTCAGAGACAAGGTTTAAGTACACAAAGTTATAAGCTGCGTTTTTGGCTACTGTAAAGGTCTTAACAGCAGCAGGAGCAGTAGCAGCGGTACGTGGCACAAACATCACTTTATACTTTCCGTTTTCGCGTAGTACCCGTATTTTGCCCCAACCTTTGTGCGCTCCTAATATATTTACGCTTCCTTTTACAGGAGTTTTATCGCTGATAGCAAAGCCCATACTAAGTAGGTATACTTTGTTTTCTTCGTCTTTAGCTGAAACACCAGCGATAGCTGTACCAGAACCAGGTTCGTTATTGCGCGGAGCTAAATAACCGCGAGGGTCGTCTATCAATCTACGGCTAACAAGGTGGTTAGGCGATGGGTTGGTAGGGTCGGTATTGAGCAGTATGGTTTTATCCTCTTCTACCCTTTTATTTATATCGGTAGTTTCTTGCTCTAATGCTGACATTGCAATAGCAGGGTTGATGAGCACTCTAAAATCGTCATCACCACAATAGAAAGCTAAGTGCCAAGTGTCGCGCTTAATTAGAGTAGTCTTTCCGGTAGAAAGGTCGATGTATACTTGGTTAGGCTCATTAGCGCCTCCTACCTCAGGTTGTACTGTGATAGGGGTTAGCGGTTTTACGCTAAGAGTACCTGAGGCTGTACCTTGCTCGGTAGTGCTGGTTTGAGTGCCATTGCCCTCTGGCAGTTTCTTTTCAGGTTCTGATTCTTTTTGGCAAGCCCCAAACATAAAGGCTGCAATACTGAGTGATAGAATTATTTTTTTCATATAAATAGTAAGATTTTTAATATTTAATATTCAGATTATAAGAGAGTTTCAAATAAAACATACGTCCGTTGGCAATAGGGTAATTGCGCTCGGTGGTTATACCCAATAGCGATGTTTGGGTAAGGGTAGTATTGATTACGTTTAGCACATTGCGGCAACCTAAAACAAAGTCGATGCGCTTCTGCCAAAACGATTGTTGCAGGGAAGCATCGACCCAACCATAAGGCGACAAGGTACCCAGCGCTGCCCCATCGGTAGTAGCCATCCACATTTGCGACTTGCCCACGAACTTATAATTGGCCGTAAGCACGGTGTTCGTTTTGGACAACTGATAGGCAAGCCCTGCATTGGCATTGATATTCAAGAGAAAACGGTCGTCTTTCTTTATCTTTGACACATCATCTGTCTGCGATACCCAGACAAAAGCCCCGCCTAAGGTAAGCCCCAGATTGTTCCACACAAACCTATGTGTGGTGATAATATTGTTATTGAGAAAACGGCTGACATTGAGGTACTGAGTGTGTGGCATACCGCCTTGCAATTCTAACAATATGTTATCTATCTTATCGTATATACGATTGTGGCTAAAGGCTAAGTTGCTAGTAAGCTGAGTAGCGGCATCAGTGCCAAAAGTAAAGACCTTTTTGGCATTGAGCTCCGTAGAGAAGCTGCGCTCAGGCACTAAGTTTTCATTGCCCAAAAAGATATGCCCTATAAAGACATTGCGCACATACAACTCTTGAAAGTTAGGTGTGCGATAGGCTTGTCCTACTGAAGCGCGTAGCTCGACATTGGCAGGCAAGAGATAGCGCGCACCCAACGAATAGGCGTATTGGTTATTGAACAAACGCTGTAGCGAGTAGCGAGCTCCTGGACGGATAGAAATTTTTTTGGTGATATTGGCTTCTACAGAAGCATAAAGGTCGTAATTATCAATGGCTTTATCTACGAACTTTTCGGTAGAACCTTCGTCGCGGATGATAGCATAGCCCTGATTGCGCACAGCCTCATAGCCTACTTGCCATTGGTATCTCTTCTTAGCCAAAGCCCCACTGAGGTAGCCCGATGAGTAAAACACATCCATAGACTGGTTGCGCCTTTTTTCATTATTGATTTCGTGATGATAATCAATAAGGTAGCGGAAGGTTTCGGTAGCACGCTCTTGATACTGATAAGAAGCGGTAAGGTTGTACTTTAGCTGACTAAGTGACCCACTGAGGTTAAGCTGGTGGTTCTGGCGCGAATAGTAATCGCGCTGGTCATTACCAAAAGTGTAATCGCCATAACGAGGACTATAGGTGCGCTCGGCAGTGCGGTCGTAAGTGTTGTACTGGTCGCGCATATACTCAAAGCGATAAATGAGCTTATAGCTATCGCCCTGATAGGTAGTCATTACATTGGTTTGATAGAGAAAATAAGGTTGGCGCTCAAAGCCCCTAAGCCCATCTGTACCCAAGTAGTTTTTGCCTTTGTACTTACCCCAAAAGCCATTGAAGTTATTGCGATTCATACCCACAGAAGCAAACCAACGCTTAGAGAGATTGGTAGCAGCTCGGAAGTTGAGATAATGTTTGCCTTTATTTAGAAAATTGTACTCGCGCGAGAGGGTTTCCTCCTGAAGCGAGTAGGTAATATCCCACTTATTGGTTGCTTTTTTCTTGGTGATGATGTTCATAATACCGGTTACCGCATTGGCACCGTGGGTTACGCCCATCGCCCCTTCGACTATCTCTATGCGCTCAATATCATCTACATTTATCTGCGAAAGGTCGGTATTGACCCCTAAGCCGTCTTCGCTTACCAGCGGCACATTGTCTACAAATACCTTGAAGTAGTTAGCCCCTAAGCCATAGAGCGAAATCTTCTGCTTGCCACTGCCCTCATCGGGAAGGATATTGAGGTTTACATACTGATTTAGCACCTCGCCTAAATGGGTAGCCCCAACGCCTTTTATCTGCTCTTTGGTAATGACTTGCACGTTCTTGACCGACTTTTTGACCGACTGGGGTTCTATTTGCCCCGAGACTACCACCTCCTCAAGGTCGATAACCTTGTCGGTTTTAGTAGGCTGTGCAGCGGTTACTACCGAGAAGAGCAGCACCGAGACGATAGCGATATTATGTAGGATGGAGCGCCTCATTTGAATGTTTTTTCTTTGCGGTAAAACTCATTTTCGTAGTCGCCTGCTAAGCCATTTACAAAGCCCCAAAACTCGAGCGTGCCATTGCCGAGCCTAAACTCGCGCAAGCCTACATTTACCTTGCCTCTTATCTTGTTGCGTACCTTTATGATACCCAAGCCAGCAGATATTTCGTAAGCTCCTTTGTAGACTGTTTCGCGGCATTTGTTCTTAGTATAGCGATACTGATACATAGTAATAGAGTCTTTGGTAATCACTACCTTTTGTTGCGAACGACAACCCGAAAAATCGGTTAAATCTTTGTCATAATTATAAATGTCATTGCGCCAAAGGCTGTGAATATACCAAGTGCCGATGATTTCTTTGACAGGGTCATACTGGTAGTTCTTATGGTAGGTAGCTGTCTGCACCCCTCCTGCCCTATT
Source organism: Capnocytophaga leadbetteri (assembly GCF_003054025.1). GTDB lineage: Bacteria > Bacteroidota > Bacteroidia > Flavobacteriales > Flavobacteriaceae > Capnocytophaga > Capnocytophaga leadbetteri. The sequence goes on along the minus strand of NZ_QBKG01000001.1, from coordinate 215,831 downwards.
GGTGTACACCATCACCAAGGTATCGGTGGTTAGGCTATAGGTATACGCCTCGGTAGCAGTAGACGAGGCTACCGACTGTAGTACTAACTGCTGCAAGGTAGTAGTGTAGGTTTTAGCTTCTACTACATAGTTGCAAGCGTCTTTAGCATCATTAGGGTCGGTATTGGGGGTATACTGATAGGTAGTGCGGGTAGCGGTTTGGTCTGCCCCAAAGACTAAGCTACTCTTGCGATTGCAGTTTTCCATCTTAGTTTCGTAACCATCTTCTTCTAACTTCACCAAACGCCATTCGCCTACTAAGGGAGAAACAGATGCTTCTGGCTTAGGAGGGGCAGGCAATTCGGGATTAGGGTCTTCTTTTTGCTTATCGCAAGCTACTAAGGCAAGCGAAAACATTATAAGAAAATAATATATTTTGTTCATTTTGTTAGATTGATTAGTGTCTTTGAGACATTGGTTTGATTTTGGCTTTGAAAGCATCGTCTGCCCAGTCAGATTTTTTGTACAACTCTAAACTTTCATCGGGCACGTACACATTCTTGAGGGTACGCCTAAAGGATATCTCAACACTGCTGAACTTAGGGATAGTACGCGAGTGTAGCACTACCGTTTCTACCGGACAATAGCTGAAAGAGAAATCGCCTATACTACCTATGCTGGTAACACTCTCAGGTATATCAATAACCTTTAGCTTTTCGCAACCTAAAAAGGCTTGTGCCGCTATCTTCTTTAATCCCTCTTGGAGTTTGAGCTCATCGAGATTATCGCAAAAAGCAAATGCATAGCCCTTAATCTCTTTGACAGAGCGCGGAATGGTGAGTTTTTCTATCTTAGTACGCGCAAAAGCAAAGTCTTCTATCTCGGTAATACCCTCTTCAAAATTGACAATACTAAGGCGTTCGCAGCCATTGCACATACTGCGAGGGATTTTGGTAAGTCCGCGTGGTAGGGTGAGCATCTCGAGGTGATAAAGCCCCTCGAAAGCACTTTTGCCTATCTCGGTAACGGTAGCAGGTAGAATGATAGTCTTAACGGCATAAGGGTCGGAAGTAAAAACGCCCTCGTGCCCGCCTGCACCAAATTGATAACTAAAGGCTTTCTCTTGAATGGCGGTAATACGGCTGAGCCCTACATCGGCGCGCATATCAATATGCACCGTTTGAGGATTGAGCCACGCTAATAGCGTTTTGCGGTCGTCGGAGAGCTTGTAGTTAGAAAGCTGATTGTTATGCCAAGGGTTGTTATCGCCCAAAGTGTAGGCCACGCCCCAGCTGTTGTTCTTCTTAGGCCCGTAGAGTTTTTGGTTTTGGGTATCTAAATACAGGTCGCCTTCATTGCCAATAGTTAAATCGGGAGCACCCTTGCCAGAGCGAATGGTATTGGGGTTGATGCCTTTTTCGGATACTAAACGAATAGGCGTATTGCCCCAGCCGCGCTCATCGGTTTTAGGGCCATAGAGCAAGCCTGTTTTTCTATCTATATAATAGTCGCCTATGTTGCCCTCATCAATAGAAGGAGGATAATCTTTGAGGTGTATGACACTGGCTCTTTTTACTTTGACGCGCTCAATGGTCTGTTTGACACAGCCCACCGTGCTGAACGCCAAAAGCGCGCACAAGCTGATAATTATATTTTTCATTTAGAATTATTTTTTTACTTTTTATTGGATAGCTTGTATAATATCGGCGTAGTCGGTGAACTTATCGCGGTAGGCTTGTAGGTGCTGTGAAGGCACATAGATATGCTCGATAGTAGCCCCTGCGAAAGGATTGGCATCGTCATTAGTTTGAGGAACCGCCCCAAGGAAAGTAACGCTTATCTTTTGGGTAGTCTCATTGAAAAGCAATTCGCCTAAACCGGTTAAAGAAGCAGGGAAAGTAATCTTAGTAAGTGAGAAACATTTTTCGAACACTAAGTTATCCACCAATTTAACGCCCTCATTAAGGGTAACGTTTTTGAGGTTTTCGCACTCTTTGAAAGCTTCAGAAAGAATACGCTCGCAAGAGCCAGGTACGACTACCGTTTCGAGCGACTTACAGCTAAGAAAAGCGTATTTATCAATAAGGGTAAGGCGTGAAGGTAGACCTATAGTTTTGAGTGCATTGCACTTTGTAAAGGCTTCTACGCCTATATGTTCGAGTTCGCTATCGGCAGTGAAGATAATGTCTTTGAGAGCGAAGTTGTTTTCAAAAGCTTGGTTTTCGATTAGTTGTACTTTATCGCCAATGGTAATTTTTTCTAAGGAACGTTTTTGAGCAAAAGCCTCTCTACCGATTACCTCAACCAATTTGAGTTGGTTATTGGCGTTCATATTCACCTCGACAGTTTTAGGGTTTGACCATACTAAGAGGGTAGGTTGCCCAATTTTGCTGATATGGAAATCGGGTAGGGACTCATCGGGGTCTTGGTTAGAACCATTGTTAGGATTGCCGCCCAGCACTATGCCGCTACCCCATTGGTTATTGGCTTTAGGGCCGTAGAGGGTACGCGTACTAAGGTCGATATACCAATCGCCTTCGCTACCGGTACGAGGTGAAGGTGCCCCTGCCCCAGAAAGTATTTTGGCCTCTGCGGTGTTACTACTACCGAAACGTATGGGCGCTCCCCACCCAGCATCGGTTTTAGGTCCATAAAGTTCGCTGGTAAGTGTATTGATGAAGTAGTCGCCTTTCTTGCCGTCAGACTCGTCGGGCGTACGACCTTGGCTAATAATTTCAGAGCCTGCGACTATGTCTTCGCGCTCTTCAATTACTTGTTTTTTGCAGCTTTGTAACGCTGCGAGCGACAGGCAAACCATCGCCCCTATCAATAGTTTTTTCATTACGAAGAAGATTATTTAATTTAAAATTATTTTGGTGCAAAGGTAACAACTATTTTATATTCAATCCAAATATATTGCAGATTTTATTTAGAAAAAAGAAAGATTAACTATTTAACACAACATAAAACACTGATTATCAAATATAAATTATACATTCTAAATTACATATAAACAATATGTAATTGTTAATTATCAACACACAATTGTTAATGTAAGCGATATATTGTTAATAAAAAGTAAGGGGCAAATAGCATTTTTTCTGCCATTTGCCCCTACAAGTAAATTAATTAAGTTCTCTTATTTCTTTGAAGTTTTTAGCCCAATTTTCATTGTTTTCATAAGCTGTTTTACTTCCTTTAGGCACATATAAAATTCGTTTTTCGCGATTCTGTGCTGAAGTAGCAAAGGTGTTGAGGCTTATGGTTATCGGGGTAGGATTGAGCACCGTTACCTTTGTAAGGCTATAGTTATTCATAAAAGCCATTGACTTGATGGTTTCTATAGAAGCAGGGAGGGTAAGTTCGGTAAGCCCCGAGCTAATAAAGGCTTGTACGCCTATGCTCTTAACTTTTGTCATCACTACTTTTTTAAGGTTAGTAGTAGCTTTGAAAGCTCCGTCGCCTATCTTTGTGATGTTCTTCAAATCAGCTGAAGTGATGTCTTTATTACCATCGAATATTGAGGCATCGAGTACTGTACCTTCGTCGGGGATTGTGATAGCCCCTGTAGCCACTGCATTCATTTTGAGCGACACTACTTTCTCGCCTTCGTTTTCGTCTTCTCCTTCATCTACATCAAAAATATCGCCTGCTACAGCTCCGTTTACTGTTACCGCTATAGTCGCTTTTTGCTGAGCGGCATCGGTGATGATAACGTTGGCCTTTCCTGCCCCTACGGCTGTTAGGTGTATAACATTGCCGTTTATTTGGGCTTTCACTACATTTTCAATAGAATATTGTACCTTATAGTCAGGATTGCCACTTGTGATAGCAACTTGCTCGGTATTACCTACCTCTAACACAAAGCTGTTTTTGCTTATAGTGAAAGGCATACCTGTAACCGTCACCTCAAAAATATCCTGCTTGCCACTCTGTACATCGGTAACGGTAACAGTAGCACTGCCCACCTTTAGTCCTTCGACACTGAGTACATTATCGGTTTTGGCACTTACTAACACTATCCCTTCGGGTACGCACACACAATTGTAATTAGCGTGTCCGTTCTGTAGTTTTACATCGGTTTTAGCACCGTTTTCTACCGTGACGCTCTTATCGACCACGGCAAAAATACCCGTAACGGTTACACTTAGAGAAGCGGTTTTGCCTTTGGCATCGGCTACCGTTACTACTGTTTCGCCTTGTGCTATAGCGGTGATTTTGAGGGTGTTTTGGGTTACAGTAGCTGAGGCTACCGCTTGGTCGGCTACCTTAACAGTATAAGAGCCATTGCCCGAAGTGACGGTAAGAGTGGCTGTTTCGGCAACCTTGAGGGTTAGAGAGGTTTTCTCTAAAATGAGTTCTTTAGGGTTTTCTGGCTTGTTATCAACTTTGTTGTCGTCTTTGCTGCAAGCCGCAATGATGAGGGCGAAGAGTGCCACCATCACACAAAAAGGGTTAAAACGTTTCATAAAATGATTTAATTTAGAATTTTGGGGGCAAAGATAGTACTTTATTTATAAACAACCTAAATAATAGTGTTAATTTTTTAGTAAGAATTGCATATAGTTGGTGTATCGTTCCTATAGTGTTCCTATATCCTTCCTATATCCTTCCTATATCATATCTTATAGTGTTAATTCATTGTTGTTTGATGATTGTTTTTTATAGTCAAACAAATTTAGATTGCGAATAAATAAAAAATTTGTTATTTTTGCACCATCTATGGAACTAACATTATCACCAACAGAAATAGAGGAACTTAGAAAGCTCCAACGCAACTTGCAAGGTCGCTCGGATTATGCCCGAGTTACCTGCATTTTGATAAATTCGCAAACCATTTCTTTTTGACTATAGAAATTGACAAAAAAGCTTAATATTACTCACTCATCAATGCGTATTCCAGCTGATATTTTAGCTATTATTGATGTAGTGGAAGACCCTTATATTCGGAGATTACAGGCTTCGTTACGCAGAGTGTAAAATAAAAATGTTTCTAATTATTTTTGAAGTTTCTTTGTAAAATCGCAAATTATTACTATCTTTGCAGAAAACCATATTATTATGAACGAAAAAAGAAATATCAAGCAAAAAATTAATTTGCTTATAGGTTCCATAGGAGCCTTTATAGGAGTGGCGGTATTTGTAGCCTATATTCCTCAAATTATGGCCAACTTAGAGGGGCACAAAGCACAACCTTGGCAACCTTTGTTTGCAGCTGGGTCTTGTCTTATCTGGGTGGTGTATGGCTGGACAAAAGAGCCTAAGCCAGATTATATTCTCATTATCCCCAATTTGGTAGGGGTAGTTTTAGGATTCTTAACTTTTATTACTTCACTTTAAAGCTACTGTATGTTTCTGCTTTTCGGCAAAAGCAAAAACGATCACTAATCCCTACATTGGAATATATTTAGATTGCGAATAAATAAAAAATTTGTTGTTTTTGCACCATCTATGGAACTAACATTATCACCAACAGAAATAGAGGAACTTAGAAAGCTCCAACGCAACTTGCAAGGTCGCTGGATTATGCCCGAGTTACCTGCATTTTGATGCTTTCTATGGGCAATACTCCTATTTTTGTTGCTGATTGCTTGGGTATAGATATTTCTACTACTTATCGTTATCGTTCCTTATATCTTGAAGGAGGACTAGATAAACTTCTTGAGAATCGTTATAAAGGTTATCAAGGTCTGCTTAATATTTTTCAAATAGAATCCTTAAAACAAGAGTTACGCACACATCTTTATACAGATGCAAAACAAGTATCTCAATGGGTTAAAGACACTTTTGAAGTTACCTATACTCCACAAGGAATGGCTGATTTACTTAACAGAATTGGTTTTTCCTACAAGAAAACAACCGAAGTGCCTTGTGAGGCGGATCCTTTAAAACAAAAACTATTTGCTGAAGCGCTCTCTAAAATTCTTCAAGAAAAGGAAGAAGGGGATGTGGTGTATTTTGCCGATGGTGTTCATCCTACGCACAACAGCCGTTCCACTTATGCTTGGATAGAGAAAGGTAAAGAGTTTCAACAACCAACAGTTAGTGGACGTGATAGAGTGAATATCAATGGTTTGCTTAATGCTTATGATGTTACAGATGTAATAGCTCTTGATTGTGAATGCGTTAATGCAGAATCAACAAAAGAACTTTACGAATTAGCTCTTAAAAAGCATCCAAACGCTAAAAATATTTATATTATATCCGATAATGCTCGCTATTATCACAATAAAGAGCTTCAAAACTGGGTAGAAGATAATAGAATCAAGCAAATTTTCTTGCCTCCATACTCTCCGAACCTCAATTTAATAGAGCACTTGTGGAAATTCTTACGAAAAAAAGTAATCAATACGGGTTTCTATCGGAACAAGACAGAATTCCGAGATGCTATAAGGAATTTCTTTGATAATATACATACTTATAAAAAGGAGTTAGAGTCACTTCTAACTCTCAATTTCCGTTTGATAAATTCGCAAACCATTTCTTTTTGACTATATCTTTGCAATTGCTAAAAAAATAATGATGAAAAAAATACTTTTCTTTTTGCTTTTATGTAGTTTTGTAGGACAAGGACAAAACTCTATCTGTATAGGTAAGCGTATTGAAATTGCTTCAGATGATGATATAACTCGTTCGGTATTAGTATACTTACCCCCTTCGTACCACGATTCTTCATTAAAACCTACGAAATACCCCGTAGTGTATCTGTTAGATGCTGAAGCTAATTTTAACTATTTTGCGACCTTAATGGAAAAACTATCGCAGGGTATACCCAATGTGCCTGAAATGATTATAGTAGGTATTCAGACCTCTAAGCGAGAAACTGATTTTACCACAAACAACGATGCTTTTTGGAAACTGATTACTACATCTGTTATCCCCTCGATTAAAAACGAGTACCGGTGTAACAATTTTAGTATAGTAGTGGGACACTCATTGGGAGGATTGGCGGTAGCTTATGCCCTAAATAACTATACTAACTACTTCAACGTATATATGGCTCACGACCCCAGCTTATGGTGGGAAGATAATAGCGGACTAAAACTGTTTGAAGACAATAAACAAAAAAACTTTAAAGGGCGGCACCTATACCTATCGTATTCGGGAGAAAAGGTGCGCCATAATGGCAGAAGCAGACACCACGAGGCTATTGAAGGGTTGCAATCACTACTAAAGGAAGGCGGATGCAAAGACTTACAAACTTACTTTAAAGAATATCCTAATGAAAACCACGGTACGGTGCAGATAATGGCTAACATCGACTTTTTTAGGATGCTTTTTGTTGAAATGTTTATAGACCGCAACGAGATTGAAGCTAACCCAATGGTGATTAAGGAGCGATACAAAGCTCTGTCGGAAAAATTAGGCTATGAGTTCAAACCGACAGAAAAATATCTGAAGAATACTGCTAAGTGGTTACAGAAAAATGGGAAAGAAGCTGAAGCAAAAGCAGTATTATCAATTAACAAATAACAATTAATAGTTAGCAAATAAAAAATGCTTGAAGAAATAAAGTTCTTCAAGCGTTTTTTTTATTTAAAGTAACCGATTTTATTATTTGAAGCGACCAATAGCGTTGATAAAAGAAGCATTTTTTACGGTGAGACCTTTAGTAGCTTTATTAGTAGCAGGGTCGATTACGTAGATGGCAGGATCAGCATTTTTCACATTTACTGGTAGATAGACTTTACCATTGTAGACAGCAAGCTCTACGGGGTTTGACGTCATATTGGCAAAATCAGAGAGAGCTGGCAGTCCGGTTACCCAGTTGAAAGATTTAGCTTCCATATCTACAATAGCAAAGCGGTTTACCTCTACTACATTAAGAGCGGCTTTTGAAGCATCATTAAAGAACTCAAGCAAGAACTTATTACCGGTGATATGCCATACACGACGGAAGATTCCGTTACCGGATACTGCTGAAATATCAAAGAAGTAAGAGCTATCAAAGTCGGTAGCACCTTGTTTGATACGCAAAGCACCTGCAGGTTTTGTTGAAGCAACATCGGGGGTTTGAGGAGCTTTTACTTTAGGAGGATTCTTAGCAATTGCTCCTGAGAACACATATACATCGCCATTGTCGGCTTTACCCATTTCTAACAAATATTGAGATTTGAAACGACCTGCGCTATAGCTGATCTTATCGCTTTTATAGCTACGTTTGAGGTTCAAGTCTTTATCGAGTACCCCTACATATACTACATCGGGATTGTGGATTTTACCGGTACTTGAACCTTGAGCTACTTGTACATCTTTGTAATCAGAAACTATCATACCGCTGAAGAACTCACCATTACCATTGTCTAAGATACCAGCAAACGACACAATTTCTTCTGTAGAAGAGGAAGTGTTCATCTCGGGAAGGAGATTTGCTGTGTGAATAGTTTTTGTAAAAGCTTTTGTATAATTGCTAGCGTTGCGGAAATTGAAGGTAGCGCCGTCTTTTTTACCTTCATATTCTTGTCCGCCCACTACAGTTACCCAATAATCGCCGAAGAAACCGAAAGTGGTTGCACGTTCGGCTACGTCAAAATCCGTAAGATGTTTTACTCCTTGAGCTGTTTTTTCGTAAGAAATACCGATACCAGCTCCTTTAAAGCCATAGGATAGACCTACTGCTGTGTTCTTGTTGAACTGCCAGAAATAGCCATTAGCTTCTTTGAATTGTCCTTGGTTAGCAGAAAGAGGGAGTTCACCATTTTCTACGTTTTTAGCGACCAATAGATAACGAGTTTTATTTTGATCTCCTCCAGCATCGATGAAGAAATTTTCTTCTCCTGCAGAGGGAGAAGGAGCTGGAGTATCATCGTCTTTTTTGCAAGACGTAAGGGCTACGAAGCTAACTAATGAGCCTACAAGTAGCGTTTTTTTGAATGTTTGAAAATTGATATACATATATTTAGAAATTAATTGTTAGAAATTAGGGGTTAGTAGAATCGGTAGGAGAGTTTTGCATAGAAAGCGCGACCGGCTTTTTGGAGGCTGTAGTTATCGTACAGCAGTTCGTTAGTAAAGTTTTTGGCTTCTACGGAAAAACTCAGGCGCTTATTAGGAGTGTAGTACGTAAGGCTTACATCGTGTGAGAGTTGGCGAGGAACTTTTATTTTAGTTCCTTCGCTTTGCCACGAGGTAAAGAACTCTTCGGTGAAAAAGAGATTATAGCCCAATGATAGTCTATCGCGTTTAGCAATAAGATTACTAATATTACAATTAGCATCAGCATTACCAAACAAATAAGGCATATTAGGTACACGGTCGTTATAAATAGCAGAAGGTCGCCCCGTTTCAGTGAATTCTTCTTTATTGCGCAAATTCATATAGGACAAGTTGCCACCTACTGAAAATATATCTTTATAAAAATAGCGCAAGGTCGCATCAACTCCCATATTGAGTACTTTGCCGTGATTTTTACTTCCTGCCGAGCCTTCATTAGTTCCTGCACTGATAATACTCCTGATAATATAATCTTTGATATAACGATAGGCAAACCCTGTTTCTACTAAAAGAGAATGCGCTTTGAATGTAGGTTGATAAGATAAGTTTACATTTAGGTTGTCGCTATTTTCAGGTTTGAGGTTATAATTACCAATCTCTAAATCACCATCGCCAAAGAGTTCGGTATCGGTAGGTAGGCGGAAGCTCTTTTCACAAGAAAGTTTAGCTTGTAGAGTTTTTAGTAACTGATAGGTTGTGGCAGCACCATAGCCCCAAACATCGGTGTAGTGAGTTTCTTCTTTATATACAGCACGACTTCCAAATCCACTTATTGTTACAGGTCCTGTTACAGCAGTGTTGTAATACTTACCAAAAACTAATATATTCCAGTACTCTGAAGGCGTGAACTTATAGGATAAACCTGTGATGTTTTTTTCATTAACACGCCTCATAAAGTCAGAATCGAGGGTGTAGTTGGTAATGAGCATATTTTTATTGCGCCTGTTATAATTGCTAAAAGTATGCGTGAGTTGCAATAGATGTTTGTCAGAAAGCTGATAGTTTAAGTGAGAAGTGATGTAGCCCGTTTTACCTTCAAAAATAGTGTTTTGAAGTTGCGATTCACCACGAGCTACCATTGGTTCGTACTCACCCGTCCAGCTATAGCGGCGCGCTTCTTCATCTACATTATGTGTAGTGGTAAAATCATAACGTGCAGCGAGAAAAAAAGAAAGGTTTTTGAGAATGTTTCTTTTCTCATATTCTACTGAAGAAGTATAGTTATGAGATTTGCGATACTTGCCTCCGAACACTTTTTGCATCAGGTTGGCGTTCTGGAGTTGTTTATCTTCTTGACTGTAATTAAGACCGAAAGAGAGTTTATCAGCCCATTGTTCATTGAATATATTTACGTGCCCTATAATAGCCTCGTTGTGATAACGGTCGTGGAAACGCTTAAACCAGCGTTTTTCTTTAGAGTAAGTAGCCGTTTGTAGGTCGAGGTATTCGGTAAATACTTTATAACTATTATCAGAGTAATTTTGGTAAGCATTTAGCTCTATATTGATATTATCGGTAAGGTATTGCCCGATGTTTAAGGTACTCTTATGAGTATTAAATGAGCCAAAAGCATACGACAGATTGCCGTAGTTGTATCTGCTTTTTCGCGTTATCACATTAATAGCACCCCCGAGGGCATCGGCACCAAAGGTGATAGGCACCACGCCTTTGTAAATTTCGATGCGCTCAATCATTTCGGCAGGGATATTATTAATGCGGAAAGAAGCATTAGCTTCGTTCATCGGTACGCCATCAATAAAGACACACACGTGTCGGCCTGTAAAGCCATTGAGATTGATATGAGCCTCTGCCCCTACCCCTCCTGTTTCGCGCATTTTTACGCCCGATACACGTGCGAGTATATCGGCAGCATTGCTATTGAGCGTACGCAGTTGTTTAGCTTCGATAGCCACTACGTTATAGGCTGCTTTTTGTATTCTTTTGATAGGTGCTTCGGCTTTAACTACTACTTCTTCTAATTGAGTTATAGAGTCTTTAGGCTGTTGTGCTATAGCTGCCAAAGGAGCTAAAAGGCTGATATATAGGAGTTTTTTCATCTTTATTACTAAATTCGGGGGCAAATATAGCAAATTATTTATAAACAAGCTAAATAATGATATGTTTTTTATAGCCTTGTTCAAAAACATACTAAATAAAAAAATTCTTCTTTTTTGCTTGTTGGTATTTCTTTTTTTCGTATTTTTGCATCGCTAATTATGTTTTTAAAGAAAGTAACCGTAGTTAATTATAAAAATATCAGCTCTAAAACACTTGAGTTTAGCGCTACTATCAACTGTTTTGTAGGTAATAACGGGGCTGGAAAGACCAATTTGTTAGATGCTATCTATCATTTGGGGATGGGAAAGAGCTATTTTAGTCCGTCAGCAGTGCAAAACATACGTCACGATGAGGAATTTTACTTGATAGATGGCTTTTTTGAGTCGGGCAGCCGAGAAGAACAGATAGTTTGCAGTCTGAAGAAAGGACAAAAGAAGATGATGAAGCACAATGGCAAGGCTTATGAGCGTTTGTCAGACCATATAGGGAAATATCCGATGGTCATCATCTCGCCTGCTGACCGCGACCTGATAGTAGAAGGTAGTGAGACGCGTCGTAAGTTTTTGGATAGTGTTATCGCGCAGACTGATCGTGAATATTTGGAGTTGCTGATACGCTATAATCGTGTGCTGCTACAACGCAATACGCTGCTAAAACAGATGGCTGAAAGCGGCATTAGTGCTTTTGACACTCTACAGGTATATGACGCTCAATTAGCACCTTTAGGGCAGTTCATCTACGAAAAACGGCGGCAGTTTATGGAGGGATTCGCTCCTATTTTTAGCTATCAGTACGCTTACATTGCTGGAGGGCAGGAGGAGGTGAAAGTAGTGTACGAAAGTATGCTACACGAGCAGACCCAAGAGGCGCTACTCGCTCAGCACCAACAACGAGACCTACAGGCGCAATATACCACTGCGGGCATTCACAAAGATGACCTACGGTTAGAGATACAGGGCTACCCAATAAAGAAATACGGCAGCCAAGGACAGCAAAAGTCGCTGCTCATAGCGCTGAAGCTATCGCAGTTTGAACTACTGAAGCGCACTTTAGGCATTACTCCTATAGTACTATTGGACGATATTTTTGACAAATTGGACGACACACGAGTAGCACAATTAGTACAATTAGTGACGCAGAACCATTTTGGGCAGTTATTCATTACTGATACGCATTCGCAACGGACAGAAGAGGTTGTAAAAATGACGGGGCTGCCTTACCAAATGATACTATTTTAACCTTTGAACCCTACTAACAAATCATAATAAGAAATGAGCAACAAAAAAGCAACAACTCAGAAACAAGCACCACACACCACCACAGCTAAAACTACCGTAGCTACTAATAGTGATAATTCGGCACTGAACCTATTGACTAGTTTGCTGCTAATAGCTTACGGCTATGTGACTGTTATCACGCCTAACTGGATGGCTTTTGACTCTAACGCTTCTAAATTCTACACCTTTGCTATTCTAAACTTAGTAGTAGTGGCAATGGTTTTTCTGATAAAAGACTTTAGAGAGCGTACCCAAGTGTTATTTGGCTTTTTCAACAATAAAATAGGAATAGCCTATAGTATTATAATGGTATTTGCGCTGTTATCTTTCACTAAAGCTATCGATATAGAAGAGGCGATACTGCATTACTCTAAGATATTCGTTACCTTTACCGCTGCTTGGATGGTATCAGCCTTAGTGATTTACAACAAAAAGAGCTTAGCCCCCTTGGCTGTAGCGATGACTTTGCTGCTTTTTTACGATTTCTTAGTCACGATGGGAGGGGTAAAAGACATTATTAGAGGTATCAGTAGCGACTACAACATCAAAGGTGGTTACTCTAACAAAAACATCTTGGCATCGGCTATGTTTATCAAAATACCTTTTGCTATTTGGTTGTTTTACTTCAACAAAAAGACACTCTACAGATTATTAGGGGGAATAGGAATACTTGTAGGTACGTTGGCCATCTTCTTTATGAGTACACGTGCTTTCTACTTGGCTACGATACTCACCGTGGTGATATTTGCTATTTATGGCATTATTGATTACTTCATTAGAAAAAAACGAGAAACAGGAGGTAAAGTACTCATACACGTAGGTTTAGTGGTGCTAGCTTTTGGAATATTTACTTTTGTACAAAACTTTATGTATCCACAACAGATACGCCAAAGTACTAGCTTTGGGGCTCGTTTGGCAGAGGTGGCTAACCAAGAAAACTCAAGTAACAACCTGCGTAAAACTGCTTGGGTTATCACCGCTACTGATATGATACCTAATAACCCAATATTAGGGGTAGGGATAGGCAACTGGAAGGTACGCTTCTTGCAATATGAGAATTCATATAGTCCGCACTATATCTATATGTACAAAAACCACAATGACTTTTTGGAGCTTACTGCTGAAGCAGGTATTTTTGCGGGCTTAGCTTTCATCACTATATTCTTTTTAGCCGCTTACTACTTCTTGTGGGGTACTTATAAAGAGAAAGACAGTAAGAAAGAACAATGGTTCTTCTTGCCTCTGTTTGGGCTTTTTGCCTACTCGTTTGATGCTTTTTTTAACTTCCCTCAAGACCGCCCTGAAATACAAGCGCTCTTTAGTATTTACGTGGGAACTGCTGTGGGCTTAGCTGTATTGTATTACAAGAAAAATAACAAAGAAGAGAAGAAATTGCCTTTGACAGCCATTGGCTTTATAGGTATGGTAGCGGCAGTAGTAGCCGTAATGAACGTAGTAGTAGAGCGTATGTACTTTGACTCATCGAAGATGCAACGTATGGTAAAAGAAGAACAGCAAAACGTACGTCCGACCAAATCACCTGCTGAATATCTGATACGCGAGTATCCGCGCATTCCTAACCTGACAGCAGTAGCTGAACCTGTAGATGTAGAAAAAGCACGCTACTTGATAGACGAGCAGAAGTTTGAAGAGGCTCGCAAGATATTGCGCTCGATACACTACCACCCATACGATGCACGTCCTGAGTATTTTATGGCGGTGTCTTACTTTATGGAGCCTGAGAAGAACAATGATAGTATCTACAAATACGCTCATAAAGCCCGTATGATTAAGCCGAACTTCTTTGGAAGTCTTAACTTGGAAACTTTTGCCCTCAACAATATGGGCAAAGAGCAAGAATCAATAAAACTATTGAAGCAGTTTTTAGGATTAGAGAAAGATACTACTGTTGTAACTCCTAAATGGAAAAATACACTGAAGAAATTTCATATAGATGTAGATCGTGAGGCGTTAGCTAACAAGCGCACGGAGGCACAGGCGTGGAATGCTTTGGCTTACCTACAAGAGAAGAACAACCTAATAGCTGATGCTAAGGCTACCTTAGATAGCGCTTACGTATATCTACCTAACAACCAAGATATTGTAAATAATCGCATCAAACTAACTTCGCGCTTGCAAGTAGAGCAGTTTACTCCTCTATACGTAGAAGCTGTAAATTTATACAACAACAAGCGTTATCCTGAAGCGGTAGAAGCCTTTACTAAGTTTTTAGAAAAAGTACCTGCCCATGCTGATGCGTATCGCCTACGTGCTTATAGCTATTACAACCTACAGCAGTACCAAAAAGTAATTGCTGACATCAACCAGATGGAGAGCTTAGGTAACCCTATAGACCCTGTTCTCAATAACTATCGCGCTTCGTGCTACTATATGATAGGCGATAAAAACAACGCTAAAGTTTTCTTTCAGAAAGCTGCTAGCGAAGGGAATGCTGACGCCCAAAAGAACCTAAATTCGCTTACTTTTTAGAAAATGAACACCTATAAGAAACAAATACTCACAGAGAATGAGATAAAGATAATGCTGCACCGCTTAGCGTGTGAACTGATAGAAAACCATAGCGATTTTGCTAATACTGTTTTTATCGGTATCCAGCCACGTGGTACCTCATTAGCTAAGCGTTTGCTGCAACTACTCACCACAGAATACGGAATAACGAATATTCCTTTTGGGATACTCGACATTACCTTTTTCCGCGATGATTTTAGGCGTAATGCACGCCCCTTAGAAGCAAACTCTACCGCTATTGATTTTATTGTAGAAGATAAGAAAGTAGTGTTTATAGACGATGTGTTATACACCGGAAGAAGTATTAGGGCTGCCCTATCAGCTATTCAATCGTTTGGTAGACCTGCCGAAATAGAACTATTAGTGCTTATTGACAGACGCTTCAGTAGGCACCTGCCCATACAGCCTGACTACAGCGGTAAGCAAGTAGATGCTATCAACCAAGAACGGGTAGTGGTACATTGGAAAGAAAAAGAAGGAGAAGACGCTGTATATGTAATTGATAAATAGCAGATTATTATGGTAATAGCAATACTCACCGCCTTTATAGTTATCAATCTGGTGCTAAAGCTCAGCTTCTGGAAAGTGTGGCAAACAGCCTTGTTTGGTAGTATTATCTTCCTATTTGTATGGCTCTCTACAGATTTTGCTTCTGAACAATCGCAAGTAACCTTAGAGGCTATGCTCAACAACCCTCGTGTATTGAGCAATATAACGGTACTACTCACCATAGAGACTGCAGTATGTATGGCGTTTTGCTTTACCTCATTGCGCAGTATTTTTAAAGGAAAAGAAAGTCGATGGAATAAAATACTGCAATGGTACCCTAACTTGCTTATTTTCCCTGCTTTGTTCTACATACTCACCCAATGCATTTTTTACTATACAGGAGTATCCTTTGAACAAATAGCTATAGGAGTAGGCGTGATTTCACTTGTGTTTATCATCTTAGGAGCCTTTGGTATCCGTAAGCTATTACCTGAAAAAGACCTGCGTTTGGAGCTCCATTTCTTAGTCAGCCTACTCATTACCCTTTTAGGATTAGTGAGTACTGCTAACGGGCAAATTATCTATGTGCCACAATCAGAGCCTATCAACTTTAAGATATTAGGAAATACTTTTCTCTTTTTCTTTCTGTTATTTATGGCAGGCTTTGTGTTTAACAAACTATATTGGAAAATAAAAAAAACGAAATAACCTTTAAAAAATTCAATTATCTATGAAACTAAATCTTTTGATTGCTACTACCTTATTTACACTATGCGTTGCTGGCGGCTATGCACAAGTAACTATCAATCAAGAAGCAAACATTGCTGAAGCAATGGAACTAAAAAAAGAAGTAGCCCGAAATGAAAGTGCTTTTCAAGTGCAGATTTACAACGGCAATATCACTGAAGCCAACAAAACCCTTTTAGAAGCTAAAAATACCTTTAAGCAGTACCCTGTGCTTCTATCATTTGAATCACCTAATTACAAAGTACGTGTAGGGAGCTTCCGCACCCGTTTGGAAGCAGAAAAAAACCTTTTTGAAATCAAAAAGACTTACCCAGCAGCTTTTGTAGTAGGGTTAAAATAAGCTTCTTTATAAGAGGGGAATATTATGTTTAAGAAGAATTCACTGCGCTTCCAGATTTTCTTGAGTATGACACTCTTAGTGTTGGTGTCATTTGCTCTTTTAGCATTCGTGTTAGTAGGGCAATACCGTCAGCAAGCACTTGAGTACCACGATGAGCGTCTGATTGACAAGGAGAACCAAATAAAGATGCAGATACAATACGTATTCTCTCAAACAACTTTCCCTGTCGAGACCCCTTATATTCCTCTCATTTTCAGAGAGGACATATACACTATTGCCAATATCCAAAACCTAAACTTTGCTCTCTACGACCTCGACGGTATCTTGCTAAAAAGTTCTAAAGCATCCCTTTCACCTGACCAAGATGCTTTTTTCATTCCTCCCTCAGTGCTTCAGCAGCTCTCTTCTACCCTAAATAAACGTATTGCAGAGCATCACGAGGTGGCAGGCAGAGGCTACCAAACTTCTTATAGCTATATTACTGATCTACAATTTAAGCCCATTGCTATCCTTAGCATTCCTTATTTTGAGAATGATACTTTCAATGAGCGCGCTTTAGAAGGTTCGTTATACAACCTTGCTATTGTCTATTTTTCACTGCTTATTGTAGCCCTTATAGTGGCTTATTTCATCTCTAAATATATCACTAAGTCATTAAAAACCATTGAACAACGGTTAGATAAAACTCGCCTACTATCACGTAATGAGAAAATAACCCTTAAGTCTGCTCCTGCCGAAATTTCTGAATTAGTAAGTGCCTATAATGCTATGATTGATGAGATTGAGAATAGCAAGGCTCTCTTAGCGCAGTCGGAGCGTGAACAGGCGTGGCGAGAGATGGCAAAACAAGTAGCCCACGAAATCAAAAATCCGCTAACACCTATGCGTCTATCGGTGCAAAGTTTCCAGCGAAAAGCCAACAGAGAAACCCAATCAAGTGAGCTCACTAACGAATTTTGTGAATCACTTATTCAGCAAATCGACATTCTTAGCAATATTTCAACCGCTTTTTCAGCCCTTACTAATATGCCTGCTAAAAATGACGAAAACTTCAACTTTGTACCCGTTATCAAGCGCACTTTAGATATTTTTAATACTGATTATATCCATTTTACGTATTCTGACAGCGATATCACAGCTGTTTTTGACCGTGACCAACTAGGGCGTGTGGTTACCAACTTAGTGAAAAATGCTATGCAAGCTACTGAAAATACCCCAATGCCGCGTATAGAAGTGTCGCTGTACAAAGACAATGACTGCATTACCTTAAAAGTAAAAGACAATGGCATAGGTATAAGCGAAACTGACCGAGATAAAATTTTTGAACCTCGTTTTACCACCAAAACTAGCGGCAGTGGTTTAGGCTTAGCAATGGTAAAAAATATCATTCTTTCGTATGGAGGTACTATCTCTTTTACTTCTGAAGTGGGAAAAGGAAGCGAATTTACAGCTGTATTGGCACATTTTTTGAGAACGAATCAAACATAAAAACATTATATTTATGAAGAAAAACATTTTAACATTAGGAGCAATCGCTTTATTATTTGCTGCTTGCCAAAACAATGGGTCTCAAAACAATACGATGACCAACACCACTGAAAGCGCTATGATGACCACCCCTGCTGATGAGAAACAAATCCCTGAAGTAATAACTACTTATGTAGGAACACTTCCAGCTGCTGATTGTGGTGGAATGGCTACTGTTATTCATCTCTACGCTGATGACACTTATGTGAAACAAGAAGAGTGTGCCTCTAAGGACTTTCGTGCTAAAGAAGAAGGTAAAGTAACTAAGAATGAAAATATCCTTACCCTTACTTCTGAAAGCGGTGAAAAATCTTATTTCCTTCTGAAGTCTGACAGTAGCATTATATTAGTGGGCGAAGACGGCAAAGAGCCTGAAATGGCTGCTCAATACACCCTTACTAAGCAAATACAACAGCAATAGAGCTTCGTTAGCACAAGGCTGCTCCTTCTTTGAGGGAGCAGCTTTTTTATATTCTACTTTCATTATCATAACTACCTCATTTTCTAATACATACATATTATAAAAATCTCACTTTTTGCCTAAGAATATACTATCTCCAAACTTTTAGAATTAACTTTTTTAACAACCTCTTCGTACTTTCTTATGAAAATAACATTCAAAATCTTTGGTAGTTATCTTTTTTTGTAGTATCTTTACAGCCCAATTCCAACTTTAGACTGGCAATATACCAATGGATTTAGTACGGCTTTTTATTAAAAGAATTTCATACAATCAATCTCAAAACGATGCCTTTGTACTGATAATGCACGAATTAGAGTCTGATTTAAAACTTCCTATTGTAATAGGTGCCTTTGAAGCCCAGTCAATTGCGTTAGAGCTTGAAAAGAATATTATTCCTCCTCGACCTCTTACTCACGACCTCTTCAAAATATTCGCCGATGCTTTTCATATCAAAGTGAAAAGAGTCGTAATTTACAAGTTAGAGGAAGGAATTTTCTATTCTAATATGCTATGTATTCAGAATGGTGAAGAGCGTACTATTGATGCCCGCACCAGCGATGCTATTGCTCTCGCACTCCGATTTAATGCCCCTATCTATACCTATAAAGATATTGTGCAAAAAGCCGGCATCTACATTCCCCTCCTCAATGAGGAAAATCAAAACCCTGTGAGCCCCTCTTTAGATGATATAGAAGAGGAAAACGATGGCACCAGAAATCGTTATTCTAAATACTCACTAACAGAGCTTAAAAAGATGCTTAATGATTGTATTGAGAACGAAGATTATGAGATTGCCGCTCACATCCGTGACGAAATTTCTAAACGAAACAGTACTTTTTAAACAATTATATTATAGATGAAAGAACTAACAATTACTTTAGGAAGTCTCTTCTTCCTCTCTCCAGCGATAAGTAACGCTCAACCCGCCAATTTTATTGAAAGCCAAGGATTCACAATAGAAGGCTTATGGCGTGGTGCATTAGGAATGGTAGCCATTCTCCTCATAGCTTATCTCTTTAGCAATAACCGCCGTGCTGTGAATTGGCGCACTGTAGGTATTGGCTTATTATTACAGTTATGTATCGCTGTAGGTATCTTAAAAGTCAATTTTATACAGAAAGGTTTTGATGCTGTGGGGAGTATATTCGTACTAATCCTCGATTTCACCCGTGCTGGTAGCCAATTCTTATTAGGCAATCTACTCGACACTCAATCTTTCGGCTACATATTTGTCTTTCAAGTATTGCCTACTATCATCTTTTTCTCCGCCCTTACCTCTCTACTTTTCTACTTAGGGGTAATACAAATAGTTGTAAAAGCAATGGCATGGGCACTTTCTAAGCTACTAAACATCTCCGGAGCAGAAAGTCTATCTGTAACTGGCAATATATTTTTAGGACAAACCGAAGCCCCTCTGATGATTAAAGCCTACCTACCCAAAATGACCCGCTCTGAAATCCTCCTTGTGATGATTGGTGGAATGGCTACTGTAGCAGGAGGTGTAATGGCTTCATACATACAATATCTAGGAGGTGATGACCCACAGATGCGATTGCTTTTTGCTCGACATCTATTAGCAGCTTCAGTAATGGCCGCGCCTGGTGCTATTGTTATTTCTAAAATATTATGCCCACAAACAGAGCAGTTCTCTAATGACTCTCACGTATCAATGGAGAATGTAGGTTCTAACATACTCGATGCTATAGCTAATGGCACCACTGACGGACTAAAATTAGCTGCCAACGTAGGGGCTATGTTACTTGTATTCGTAGCACTTATCGCGATGATAAACTGCATTTTCAACTGGATTGGCAATTTAACCACTCTTAATGATATAATTGCAGCCAATACTCCTTATCAAAGTGGATTATCTCTCGAAATGATACTCGGCACTATCTTCTCTCCCGTAATGTGGCTGATAGGTATTGGTAAAGAAGACGTAATGCTAATGGGGCAACTACTTGGTATTAAACTCGCTTCTTCTGAGTTTGTAGCTTATACACAATTAGGGGTTCTAAAAGACCTAACTAGTGAACCTCATTTGTTATACAATAAATCAGTGATGATTGCTACCTATATGCTCTGCGGATTTGCTAACTTTGCCTCTATAGGCATTCAAATAGGAGGCATTGGAGCCCTCGCCCCTAACCAACGCAAAACCCTTTCAGAATTCGGCCTAAAAGCAGTTTTAGGCGGCACCTTAGCATCATTGCTATCAGCAACTATTGCAGGTACTATTATCGGATAATCTAAGAGATCCTTCATAAATTTGTGATGCAAAGATATTGCGAAAATTAATATCCCACAAATAGTTGTTTCATACTGCTACAACTTTGTCCATAATCTGAAAAAACAAAACAATTAGTAATAAAAAAGCTACCTTTTATCAAGGCAGCCTTTTCTTTTATTAGCAACTTTATATTATTCAGCAGCAGCTTCTGTAGCCTGTGCAGGCTGAGCAACTTCTTCAGTGGCAGCTTTCTTTCTACCACGACGAGTAGTTTTCTTCTTAGCTACTTTTGCTGTATTATAAGTAGTGTTATAATCTACAAACTCAATCAATGCCATTTCAGCATTATCCCCCAAACGGTTACCCAATTTGATAATACGGGTATACCCTCCTGGACGATTGCCTACTTTAGTAGCTACTTCTTTAAAAAGCTCTGTTACAGCGTATTTGTTATGTAGCTTACTAAAAGCTACACGGCGGTTGTGAGTGGTATCATTTTTTGATTTTGTCACAAGAGGCTCTACAAATATCTTAAGAGCTTTTGCCTTAGCCAACGTAGTGTTGATGCGTTTATGCTCAATCAATGAGCAAGCCATATTAGCAAGCATTGATGTTCTATGAGCAGTTTTTCTTCCTAAATGATTAATTTTATTTCCGTGTCTCATTTTTCCTTAATTAAAATAATTCAAGAGCGAGTTAATCTTTATCTAATTTATATTTTGATATATCCATACCAAATACTAAACCTTTGTTAGCTACTAATTCATCTAATTCTATCAAAGATTTTTTACCGAAGTTTCTAAACTTCATAAGGTCTGCTTTGTTAAACGAAACTAAGTCTCCAAGAGTTTCTACTTCAGCTGCCTTCAAGCAGTTAAGTGCCCTAACAGATAAATCCATATCTATTAGCTTCGTTTTCAATAGCTGTCTCATATGTAGCGACTCTTCATCGTATGCATCTGTTTGAGCTACCTCATCGGCTTCTAAGGTTATTCTCTCATCAGAGAACAACATAAAGTGATGTATCAGAGTCTTAGCTGCTTCAGTAAGAGCAAATTTTGGATGGATTGAACCATCTGTTTTTATTTCAAAGACTAATTTCTCGTAGTCTGTTTTTTGTTCAACACGATAATTTTCAATAGAATATTTAACGTTCTTTACAGGAGTAAATATCGAATCTGTAGCGATAACTCCTATAGCTGCGTTAGGTTTCGCATTCTCCTCTGCTGACACATAACCACGACCTTTTTCTATGGTAATTGTCATTGAGAAAGAAGCAGTCGTTTCCATATTGCAAATCACAAGGTCTGGATTCAGAATTTGAAAACCTGAAAGGGTCTTTTGAAAATCACCGGCAGTCAATTGTTTTTTACCAGAAACGCTAATAGTAGCGGTTTCTTCTTCTACATCTTCCACTTGACGTTTGAAACGCACTTGTTTCAAGTTCAGAATGATTTCAGTAACATCTTCCCTGACACCTGATATAGTAGAAAATTCGTGTTCTACTTTATCAAATTTCACAGAAGTAATAGCGAAACCTTCTAATGAAGAAAGCATCACCCTGCGTAATGCGTTACCAATAGTTAAACCATATCCGGGTTCCAAAGGGCGAAACTCAAATCGCCCCTCGAAATCCGATGATTCAATCATTATAACTTTATCTGGTTTTTGAAAGTTAAATAATGCCATAATTTGACTGCTGTCTTTTATTTATTATTTAGAGTACAACTCTACGATTAACTGTTCTTTAATATTTTCAGGAATCTGAATTCTTTGTGGTACGGCTACAAAAGTACCTTCTAATTTCTCTGGGTTCCAAGTAAGCCATTCATATACTTTACTTGATGCAGCCAATGAATTCTCAATTACTGTTAAAGATTTTGATTTTTCGCGTACGCCTACTACATCCCCTGGTTTAAGTGAATATGACGGAATATTTACAATCTCTCCGTTTAGGGTTATGTGTCTGTGCGATACCAACTGGCGTGCCGCGCTACGAGTAGGAGCGATACCCATACGATATACTACGTTATCAAGGCGTGATTCACATAGTTGCAAAAGCACTTCACCTGTTACGTGTCTACTCCTCTTCGCTTTTTCATATAAGTTATGGAATTGTTTTTCAAGAATTCCATAAGTATATTTTGCTTTTTGCTTTTCTTGAAGCTGGATAGCATATTCTGAGCGTTTTGCTCTGCGGCGTGCTACACCGTGCTGTCCAGGAGGATAATTTTTCCTTTCAAAAGATTTATCTTCTTTAAAGATAGCTTCGCCAAATTTACGAGCTATTTTTGTCTTTGGTCCTGTATATCTTGCCATTTTTTATTATTTAACTGAAAGGTGATTATGAATTAAGGCATTCCTTCGATAATTAATAACCTTTCTTTGTTTGTTATTAGTGTTAAAAACGAAATTATACTCTACGTTTCTTTGGTGGGCGGCATCCGTTGTGTGGAAGTGGAGTAACATCTATAATTTCTGTTACTTCTATACCTGCATTATGAATAGTTCTGATAGCAGATTCTCTACCATTACCAGGTCCTTTCACATATACTTTTACTTTCTTAAGACCCGCATCGAAAGCTACTTTTGCAGCATCTTCTGCTGCTACTTGGGCTGCATAAGGCGTGTTCTTCTTTGAGCCTCTAAAGCCCATCTTACCAGCTGATGACCAAGCGATAACGTCTCCTTTCTTATTTGTAAGAGAAACAATCACATTGTTAAAAGTAGCTGAAACGTGTGCCTCGCCTACTGTCTCTACGATTACTTTTCTCTTCTTAGAGACCTTTGCATTTTGTTTTGCATTTTGTTTTGCCATACTTAACTACTTATTATTTAGTTGCTTTTTTCTTATTAGCCACAGTTTTCCTTTTACCTTTCCTTGTGCGAGAGTTATTCTTTGTTTTCTGTCCACGTAGTGGCAAACCATTACGGTGGCGAATACCACGGTAGCAACCAATATCCATCAAACGTTTGATGTTTAGTTGTACTTCCGAGCGCAACTCTCCCTCAATTTTATAAGACGCAACTACCTCGCGAATACGACTGATTTCGTCATCATTCCACTCGCTTACTTTAGTGTCTTCGTTTACTTGAGCTCTGCCTAAAATTTCTTTAGCTCTACTCTTTCCGATACCAAAAATGTAGGTTAAACCAATAACCCCTCTCTTGTTTTTTGGTAAGTCAATACCTGCAATTCGTGCCATAATTATCCTTGTCGTTGTTTAAATTTAGGATTTTTTTTATTAATTACGTACAATCGTCCTTTTCTGCGTACTATAATGCACTCAGAACTTCTTTTTTTAATTGATGCTCTAACTTTCATTTCGTTTTGTTTATATCAATATGAGTGTGCAAAACTACGATTTTTTTTTGTAATAGCGATATTTTTCACTATAAAAAATACAATCAATTAGTTAGGCACATTCTTCCCTAAAGGTGTTTTATCCTAATTAATATTCTGATTATCAGATAATTCACCCTTAAAAAAGGTCGCAAATAAAAATTCTATTTTATGATTATAATTCCTCACAGATTTTAGCTTTCACTTAAAATCTGTGAGAAATTAATCATCAAAATCATTGAAGAATTCTCTTAATTAATACCTTAGTAACGGTAAGTGATACGTGCTTTACTTAAGTCGTACGGACTCATCTCCAGCTTCACTTTATCTCCCGGTAGTAGTTTGATGTAGTGCATACGCATTTTTCCTGAGATGTGTGCTATCACTACGTGCCCATTATCTAGTTCTACTCTGAACATCGCATTCGAAAGGGCTTCTACAATGGTTCCGTCTTGTTCTATTGCTGCTTGTTTAGCCATATAATTAATTAAGATACTACTTTTCTGTTTTTACCTGTTTTCATCAAACCGTCATAATGGCGATTTAGCAGATATGAGTTTACTTGTTGCATTGTATCAATCGCAACCCCTACCAAGATAAGCAATGAGGTACCTCCGTAGAATAACGCCCATTTATCTTGCATACCAATAATCTTAAGCAGTGAAGGGAAAATAGCCACCAAAGCGATACAAATTGAACCAGGCAAGGTGATAAGCGACATTATTTTGTCGAGATAATCTCCTGTTTCTTTTCCTGGGCGTATCCCTGGTATAAAGCCTCCGCTTCTCTTCAGATCATCAGCCATCTTATTAGTAGGTACTGTTATCGCAGTATAAAAATACGTAAAAAGTATAATCATAGCTGCAAATAGCAGGTTATACCAAAATCCGAATATATCAGAAAAGGCTGCTTGAACACTTTTTGCAAATTCCGACTGCGATAGTCCGGCTACTGTTGCAGGGATAAACATCAACGCTTGCGCAAAGATAATAGGCATAACCCCTGCCGCATTCAGTTTCAAAGGTATATATTGGCGTGCTCCAAAGATATTCTTCTCTACAGCAGCACTACCTCCATCAGCAGTTCTTCGTGCGTATTGCACTGGTATTTGTCGTACTGCTTTGATAAGAAATATACAAAGCAATATAATTACAAACCAAAGAATTACTTCTATTAGGATAAGCATTAGTCCTCCGTTTGAAGCTGTCAATCGCGAAGCAACTTCTGAAGCAAATGCTTGTGGCAAACGTGCTATGATACCTACCATAATGAGTAGTGATATACCATTGCCAATTCCTTTGTCAGTGATTTTCTCACCTAACCACATTGCAAAAATAGTACCTGTTACTAATATAGTTACCGCTGGTATGATAAAGTTGAGACCTTTGCCAAGCAAGAATGCCGAATCTGGCACCCCTAAGCGGTTGATACCGTATAAATAAACAGGTGCTTGCACAATACATATTGCAATCGTAAGCCATCGAGTGATTTGGTTTATCTTTCTTCGCCCACTCTCGCCCTCTTTCTGTAGCTTTTGAAGGTAAGGAATCGCAATACCCATCAATTGCACTACGATAGAAGCCGAGATGTAAGGCATAATCCCAAGTGCAAATACCGAAGCGTTAGAAAACGCCCCACCAGTAAAGGCATTCAAGATGTCAAGTAGCCCACCCCCTGAGGTTCTGTTTGCTAGCTCGTGTAACTGAGCCGAGTCAATTCCTGGGAGTACTATATGAGCCCCAAAACGATAAACTAACAGGATTCCGAGGGTCAAAATAATTCTATTTTTTAACTCCTCTATTTTCCAAATGTTGGTCAGATTCTCGATAAACTTCTTCATAAATTAGATTTTACAAGGTTACGGCTTCCCCGCCTACGGCTTCAATGGCTGCTTTGGCGCCAGCTGTAAACTTATGAACAGATATTTTTAGTTTGGCTTTTAGCTCACCACCACCCAAGATTTTTACTAAGTCGTTTTTCTTTACGATGTGTAGTTGAACTAAGGTTTCTACATCTACTTTATCCGCAATTCTTCCAGCATCTACTAATTCTTGTAGTTTTGAAAGATTGATACCTACGTATTCTTTGCGGTTAAAGTTCTTGAAACCGAATTTTGGTACGCGTCTTTGCAAAGGCATTTGTCCACCCTCAAAACCAATCTTATGCGAAAAGCCTGAGCGTGATTTAGCACCTTTATGACCACGGGTAGAGGTTCCTCCTTTTCCTGAACCTTGTCCGCGACCTACGCGCTTCCCTTCTCTGTGTACTGAACCCTCAGCGGGTTGTAAATTACTCAAGTTCATAACTTTGTACAAAAATATTATTTAACTTCTTCTACAGAAATTAAGTGTTTTACTTTATTTATCATTCCAAGAATGGACGGGGTAGCCTCATGCTCAGCCGTAAAGCCGATGCGTTTTAGCCCTAATGCTTCCAAAGTAAGTTTTTGGTTTTTAGGACGTTTGATGCTACTCTTAATTTGTGTTACTCTGATTTTTGCCATTGCTACAAATATTAACCTTTAAACAATTTTTCTAAAGAAATTCCTCGTTGTTCTGCAACTGTTTTTGCACTACGCAATTGCAACAAAGCATCAAAAGTAGCCTTTACCACGTTGTGAGGGTTTGAAGAACCTTGCGATTTTGATAGTACGTTATGGATACCTACTGATTCCAATACTGCACGTACTGTACCACCAGCTATTACTCCAGTACCTTCTGTAGCAGGTTGCAAGAAAACTCGAGCACCACCAAACTTACCTTTTTGCTCGTGAGGCAAAGTAGTGCCGTTTAGCGGAATGCGTACAAGGTTTTTCTTTGCATCTTCTACAGCTTTTGCAATAGCTTCCGATACTTCTTTTGATTTTCCTAATCCGTGTCCTACTACACCGTTTTCATCACCTACTACTACGATAGCAGAGAATCCAAAAGCGCGGCCACCCTTCGTTACTTTGGTAACGCGTTGTACCCCTACCAAGCGGTCTTTTAGTTCCAAACCGCTTGGTTTCACATATTCTACATTTTTATATTTCTGATACATAGTTTATTAGAATTTTAGTCCGCCTTCTCTAGCACCGTCTGCTAATGATTTTACACGTCCATGGTAGAGGTAGCCCCCTCTATCAAATGATACTTTCTCAATACCTTGCTTGAGGGCTTTCTCAGCAATAGCCTTACCCACCATAGCTGCTTTTTCAATTTTCGTACCGCTTACAGCACTTAATTCTTTATCGCGTGACGATGCCGCTAATAGGGTAGTCCCTTTGGTATCATCTATGATTTGTACATAGATCTCATTATTGCTCCTGAAAACAGCCAATCGAGGTTGCTCTGCAGTTCCTCTGACTACTTTCCTGATTCTGCTCTTGATACGTTGTCTTCTTTGTATTTTTGATAATGCCATAGTTCTAACTATTAAGCTGATTTACCTGCTTTTCTTCTCAATACTTCTCCTACGAACTTCACACCTTTACCTTTGTAAGGCTCTGGTTTACGGAAGCTACGTATTTTAGCAGCTACCTGTCCTAAGAGTTGCTTGTCGTGAGAAGTTAATTTAATGATAGGGTTCTTACCTTTCTCGTTCACTGTCTCAAGTTTAATTTCTTGAGGCAATTCAAGAAGTATGTTGTGCGAAAAACCTAAAGCCAAATCTAATTTCTGACCTTGGTTGGTAGCACGATACCCTACCCCGACTAACTCTAATTCTTTAGTGAAACCCTCTGATACACCTACCACCATATTGTGTACTAAGGCACGGTATAAACCGTGCTTAGCATTTTGTTCTTTGGTGTTATCAGTGGGTTCAAACACTAAATGTCCATCCTCTTGCTTTACAGCAATGTCTTTAACCTCTTGGGTTAATTCGCCTAATTTCCCTTTTACAGTCACTACGCTATCTTTTATAGTAACGGTAACTCCTGCAGGAATATTGATGGGTGCTTTACCTATTCTTGACATTGTTTATTGTCTTTTTTTTAATTGATTAGTAAACGTAACAAATCACCTCACCACCTATGTTTAGCTCTCTCGCTTTTTTGCCAGTCATCACTCCTTGCGAAGTAGAGATGATAGCTATGCCTAAGCCGTTCAACACACGGGGTAGGTTATCAGCGCCTGCGTACTTTCTAAGTCCTGGGCGGCTAGCTCTTTCTATATGCCTAATAATTGGCTCTTTAGTAACTTTGTCATATTTCAAAGCTATTTTGATAGTACCTTGTACAGTACCTTCTTCAAATTTATAGCTCAAAATAAAACCCTGATCAAAAAGAATTTTAGTAATTTCTTTTTTAAGTTTTGAAGCAGGTATTTCTACTATTCTATGCCTTGCATTATTAGCATTTCTAATTCTTGTTAAATAATCTGCGATAGGATCTGTGTACATAATTTTGTCCTTTTAATTATTACCAACTTGCTTTTTTAACGCCAGGAATTAATCCTTTATTAGCCATTTCGCGGAATAAGACACGTGAAATTCCAAAAGTGCGCATATATCCTTTAGGGCGTCCTGTTAGTTTGCAACGATTGTGCAAACGTACAGGCGATGCATTCTTAGGAAGAAGCTGAAGGGCGTCATAGTCACCAGCTTCTTTTAGTGCTTTACGTTTAGCAGCATATTTTGCTACTAACTTTTGTCTTTTCACCTCGCGGGCTTTCATTGATTCTTTAGCCATATTCTTAGTTCTTTTTAAAAGGTAATCCTAATTCGCTTAATAATGATTTAGCTTCTTTATCGGTATGTGCCGATGTAACAAAGGTAATATCCATCCCTGCTATTTTATTGATTTTGTCAATATCAATTTCAGGGAAAATAATTTGTTCAGTAATTCCCAAATTATAGTTACCTCTACCGTCAAAACCAGTAGCTTTAATTCCTTGAAAATCTCTTACTCGTGGAAGGGCAGTAGTGATAAGACGGTCTAAGAACTCATACATTCTTTCGCCACGCAAAGTCACTTTAGCGCCTATCGCCATACCCTTACGTAGTTTAAATGACGCTACGTCTTTTTTAGAGTAAGTGGCAATTGCTTTCTGTCCTGTGATTTTAGTAAGCTCATCGATAGCATAATCTATTTGCTTTTTATCAGCTACTGCTGAACCTACGCCACGGCTCACGACTATTTTTTCAAGTTTAGGAACCTGCATCACGTTCTTATAGCCAAATTCTTCTTTTAGAGCCGCTATTACACGCTCTCTGTATTCTTGTTTTAATCTAGGTACGTAAGCCATATTATATTACTACATTAGATTTTTTAGAAACTCGCACTTTTTTACCATCTCTCACTTCGTAACCTACACGTGTAGTTTCTTTCGTCTTAGGATCTATAAGTGAAAGGTTAGAAATGTGGATATAATCTTCTTTTTTTACGATACCGCCTTGAGGATTTTTAGCGCTTGGTTTAGTGTGTTTAGACACCTCATTTACGCCCTCCACTATAGCTCTGTTTTTCTCACGGTCGATGCGTAACACCTTCCCCTGATCGCCTTTGTGGTTACCTGCTATTACTTTTACAGTATCTCCTGTTTTAATTTTTACTTTCATCAAATTACTTTTTAGAAATTAAAGCACTTCTGGTGCTAATGAGACAATCTTCATAAATTGTTTATCACGAAGCTCTCTTGCTACAGGCCCGAATACACGGGTACCTCTCATCTCACCAGCCGCGTTCAGAAGAACGCAAGCATTCTCGTCAAATCGGATATAAGAACCATCGGCACGGCGTACTTCTTTTTTAGTTCTTACTACCACCGCAGTCGATACTTGTCCTTTTTTCACGTTTCCGTTAGGGGTAGCATCTTTCACGGTAACTACAATCTTATCGCCTACTGATGCGTAACGGCGTTTAGTACCTCCTAACACACGTATAGTTAGTACTTCTTTCGCCCCAGTATTGTCGGCTACTTTTAATCTTGATTCCTGTTGTACCATAATTACTTAGCTCTTTCAATGATTTCAACTAATCTCCAACATTTGGTTTTACTAAGTGGGCGTGTTTCCATTATGCGCACTGTATCGCCAATATTGCAATCGTTTTTCTCGTCATGCGCTACATATTTCTTTGTGCGCAACACGAACTTACCATACATAGGGTGTTTTACGCGTTTCACTTCTGAAACTACTATTGATTTATCCATCTTGTTGCTTGTAACAACCCCTATTCTTTCTTTTCTTAAATTTCTTTTTTCCATAAGGCAGGTTCGAATTATTGTAATTCACGTTTTGTTAGCTCACTCGCCAATCTCGCAATCGTTCTTCTTACGTTACGTAATTGAATGGGTTTTTCTAATGACGAAATTGCGTGTGCCATTTTCAAATCTGCATACGATTTCTTATACTCACCAAGCTTATCCTGTAGCTCAGTTATTGTCAATTCTTTAATTTCAGACTGTTTCATTGTTCTTTAATTAATTTTGATAATCTCTTGCTACCACGAATTTTGTTTTTACAGGTAGCTTTTGTGCCGCCAATCGTAGCGCTTCTTTTGCTACGTCTAATGGCACGCCGCCCACCTCAAACATTATACGTCCTGGTTTTACTACTGCTGCCCAGTACTCTACCGCACCTTTACCTTTACCCATACGTACTTCCAAAGGCTTCTTAGTGATTGGCTTATCTGGGAATATCTTTATCCAAAGCTGTCCCTCACGTTTCATATAACGGGTCGCTGCCACACGGGCTGACTCTATCTGGCGCGATGTAATAAAAGCTGAGTCTAAAGATTTTATACCGAACATACCATTTGAAAGAAGAGCTCCTCTGTGGGCAACTCCTTTCATTCTGCCTTTCTGTTGCTTACGATATTTCGTTCTTTTTGGCTGTAACATCTTTCTTGTTCTTTTTTAAATTACTTTTTCCTACGCGCTTTTTTAGGGGCTCCCGCAGGCTTGTCGTTTGATTTTGACGAAAAATTACCTCCTGAAGTTTTCTTTGTCATTCCTACTAAAGGTGATAACTCTCTTTTACCATAGATTTCGCCTTTCATAATCCACACTTTTATACCCATACGTCCGTAGGTGGTGTGAGCTTCGTCAATAGCGTAATCAATATCTGCTCTAAAAGTTGAAAGAGGAATTCGTCCTTCTTTGAAACTTTCTGAACGTGCCATTTCTGCTCCGTTAAGACGACCAGAAATCATTATCTTGATTCCTTCTGCGCTCATTCTCATTGCTGAGGCCATAGCCATCTTAATAGCGCGTTTATAAGACACACGCCCTTCTATTTGGTTAGCGATACTTGCAGCTACAAGAGCAGCGTCAAGCTCTGGGCGTTTGATTTCAAATATGTTAATCTGAATATCCTTACCAGTGATTTTCTTTAGCTCTTCTTTTAGCTTGTCTACTTCCTGACCACCTTTCCCGATGATGATACCAGGTCTTGCAGTGGTAATAGTAACGGTTACAAGGTTAAAAGTACGCTCGATAATCACGTGAGCCACACTAGCTTTTGATAAACGCGTCTGAACATACTTTCTAATCTTGTCATCTTCAGCAAGTTTATCTCCGTAATCATTGCCTCCATACCAGTTAGACTCCCATCCTCTGATAATTCCTAAGCGATTCCCGATTGGATTTGTTTTTTGTCCCATAGTTTATCTTAGCTTTCTGTGTTAAAATTTTTAGCCCCTACCACTACGGTTACGTGGTTTGAGCGTTTTCTAATTCTGTGTGCTCTACCTTGAGGCGCTGGGCGTAGGCGTTTCAATATGGCTCCTCCGTCTACACGGATTTCTTGTACATAAAGTCCTGCTTCTTCCTCGTTAGCATTTTCGTTTTTAGCTCTCCAGTTATGTATAGCTGATAAAAGCAATTTTTCCAAACGTGCTGCTGCCTCTTTTTGGTTGAATTTCAAAATAGCCAAGGCTTTGTCTACTTGTTGTCCACGTACCAAATCTGCTACTAAGCGCATTTTGCGTGGCGAAGTAGGGCAGTTATTCAACTTTGCAAAAGCCAAGCTCTTTTTAGCTTCTTTTATTTCGTCTGCTCTTAATTTTTTTCTAACTCCCATAGCCTTTTATTATTTTTTACCTTTATTTTTTGCACCTGCGTGTCCTCTAAACGAACGCGTTGGCGAAAATTCTCCTAATTTATGTCCCACCATATTCTCTGTGATATATACGGGTACAAACTGACGACCGTTGTGCACTGCAATAGTCTGGCCAACAAAATCAGGAGTAATCATTGAGGCGCGAGACCAAGTTTTAATTACATTTTTCTTACCTGATTCTATATTCTGTTGGATTTTTTTCTCCAAGCTATAGTGAACGTAGGGTCCTTTTTTTAATGAACGTGCCATTTCTTAGATTCTTATTTTTTTCTGCGTTCTACAATATACTTATTAGATGCCTTGGTCTTAGAACGTGTTCTATAACCCTTAGCTGGGATACCTTTACGTGAGCGTGGGTGTCCACCAGTAGCACGTCCTTCACCACCACCCATTGGGTGATCAACAGGGTTCATAACTACTGCACGTGTTCTTGGTCTGCGTCCTAACCAGCGTGAGCGTCCTGCCTTACCTGATAATACCAACTGATGGTCTGAGTTCGATACTGCACCTATTGTTGCTAAACAAGTAAGCAAAATCATTCTGGTTTCGCCTGATGGTAATTTCACAGTCGCATACCTTCCATCTTTTGCCATTAACTGAGCAAAAGTTCCCGCTGAACGAGCTATGTTAGCTCCTTGTCCGGGTCGCAATTCAATACAAGAAATTACGGTACCTAGTGGAATTTGAGAAAGCGGCATCGCATTACCAATTTCAGGAGCTACATTTTCTTGCCCTGAAACGATTGTTTGGTCAACTTTCAATCCAGCAGGAGCGATAATATATCGTTTTTCTCCGTCGGTGTATTGCACCAAAGCGATAAAGGCTGTTCTGTTTGGGTCATACTCAATCGAAACTACTTTAGCTTCTACACCAAATTTGTTTCTCTTGAAGTCCACAATACGATACTTCTTTTTGTGACCACCACCAATGTAACGCATGGTCATCTTTCCTTGATTGTTTCTACCTCCGGTCTTTTTCAACGGAATGAGCAAGCTCTTTTCCGGCTTATCAGTAGTAATGGTGTCAAATTCGTTTACTACTCTAAAACGCTGACCAGGGGTGATCGGTTTTAATTTTCTAACTGACATTTTTGTCTATTTGTTAAACACTTATATATTACTATAAAAATCTATAGTTCCTTCTTCTAACTGTACTAATGCCTTTTTCACTGCGTTAGTCTTGCCTACTTGTACACCTGTTTTAGTGTAGCGAGTGGCGCGCTTAGGGCCGTAATTAAGGGTACGTACTTCTTTCACTTTAACGCCATAAGTAGCTTCAACCTCATTTTTGATTTGAATTTTGTTAGCGTCCTTAGCTACTTCAAACGTATAGCAGTTCTTTAGTTCGCTGCCTTCGTTTGCTTTTTCTGTATTTACAGGTCTTATTAATACGCTCATTTTTTCTTCTTATTTTGTTAAAATTGACTCTATAACTTCTACTGCACTCTCGGTTAGTACGATGTTGTTAGCATATACTACTTGGTAAGTATTTAGCTCTGAAGCAGTTACTACACTTGAGTTAGCTACGTTGCGAGAGGACAAATATACGTTATTATTTACATTTGGCAACACAAAAAGCGATTTTTTATTTTCTAAGCCCAATGATTTTACTACTGCAGTAAAGTCTTTAGTTTTAGGAGCTTCAAAATTGAAATCTTCAAGAACTACCAATGATTGACTTTGAGCTTTAGCACTAAGAGCTGAGCGGCGTGCCAAACGTTTTACGTTCTTAGTAAGTTTTTGTGTGTAATCTTTTGGACGAGGACCAAATATACGACCTCCACCTACAAACACAGGCGATTTTACACTACCTGCACGTGCTGTACCAGTACCTTTTTGTTTTTTAATCTTTCTTGTACTTCCAGCCACTTCGTTTCTCTCTTTAGCCTTGTGAGTACCTTGGCGCTTGTTAGCTAAATAACGCTTTACGTCTAAATACACCACGTGATTGTTAGGCTCTATCCCGAACACAGCATCAGAAAGGGTTACTTTTCTGCCTGTTTCTTTTCCTTGTATGTTTAATACTGCTACTTCCATTATTTGTGAATAGTTACGTAAGCATTTTTGTGTCCTGGAATACATCCTTTTACTACTAAAAGATTCTTCTCAGCTACCACTTTTAATACTTTCAAGTTTTGTACTGTTACTTTCTCGGCACCCATTCTGCCCGCCATACGCATACCTTTGAATACGCGTGAAGGGTATGATGAAGCACCCACAGAACCCGGAGCTCTTAGTCGGTTGTGCTGACCGTGAGTAGTTTGTCCTACCCCACCGAAACCATGTCGGCGCACTACCCCTTGAAACCCTTTACCTTTTGAAATACCAGAGACGTCCACAAACTCTCCTTCGGCAAAGAAATCAACGGTGATTGTATCACCCAATTTGTAATTGTCTTCAAATCCTTGGAATTCAATGACCTTCTTCTTTACTGAAGAACCTGCTTTCTTAAAGTGACCAAGCTCTGCTTTGGTAGCACGTTTTTCTGCTTTGTCATCGAAACCTAATTGAAGCGCATCATAGCCATCCACCTCTTTGGTTCTGACTTGGGTAACTACGCAAGGACCTGCTTCTATGATGGTACAAGGTATATTCTTACCGTTCTCATCAAATATGCTGGTCATGCCAATTTTTTTTCCAATTAACCCAGACATAAAATTAAATATTTGTTATTAAGTTATTACATTTTAATTTGATTATTAGCCCTCCCAAGGCTTGCTAATCACCAAAATAGTTCAGGGTCAAAAAATGCCCTAGGCTTTTTAACCCTGAATCATTTTTATCCGTTTTTCCCTAACCCACAGTTTCGGGACATTTTAATCTTGCTAAAGCGTCTATCACACTTTTATCACGATATCTACACCACTTGGCAATTCTAATTTCATCAAAGCATCTACTGTTTTTGATGAAGCGCTGTAAATTTCGAGAAGACGTTTGTGAGAGCTCAATTGAAACTGCTCACGCGCTTTCTTATTTACGTGTGGCGAACGCAATACAGTAAATATCTTTTTATGAGTTGGTAGTGGAATAGGACCTACTACCACAGCTCCAGCAGCTTTTACTGTCTTTACGATTTTCTCAGCCGATTTATCTACCAAGTTATGATCGTATGATTTTAACTTTATTCTTATTTTCTGTTGATTACTCATTTTATCAATAATTTAGTTGCCTCTGGCGTTTTTAATTACTTCATCTGCTATGTTTGATGGGGTTTCTGCGTAGTGAGAGAACTCCATAGTAGAGGTAGCACGTCCTGATGATAGTGTACGCAATGACGTTACGTAGCCAAACATTTCTGATAGTGGCACAAATGCTTTGATTACCTTAGCACCGTTACGGTCGTCCATATTGTTCACTTGTCCACGGCGGCGGTTTAGGTCACCTACTATATCACCCATATTTTCTTCTGGAGTAATAACCTCCAATTTCATAATAGGCTCCATAAGTACGGCTTTCGCTGCACGTGCTGCTTCTTTGTATCCTAACTTAGCAGCTAACTCAAATGAAAGTGAATCAGAGTCTACAGGGTGGAATGAACCATCGATAAGAACTATCTTCATCGCATCCATTTCAAAGCCTGCTAAAGGTCCGCTCTTCATTGCTTCTTTGAAACCTTTTTCTACTGATGGTATATATTCTTTAGGAATGTTACCACCTTTGATTTCGTTCACAAATTCAAGACCCATTTTGCCTTCTTCAGCTGGCTCCATACGGAACACGATATCAGCAAATTTACCACGTCCACCTGTTTGTTTCTTGTACACTTCGCGGTGGTTAGCAACGCCTGTGATAGCCTCTTTGTACTCTACTTGTGGCTGACCTTGGTTTACTTCTACTTTAAACTCGCGTTTCAAGCGGTCTACGATGATATCTAAGTGTAACTCACCCATTCCTGAGATGATAGTTTGTCCAGAAGCTTGGTCTGTCTTCACTTGGAAGGTTGGGTCTTCTTCAGCTAATTTAGCCAATGCCATACCTAATTTATCAACGTCAGCTTTTGTTTTAGGTTCTACTGCAATACCAATCACAGGGTCAGGGAATACCATACTTTCAAGTACGATAGGATATTTCTCATCGCAAAGGGTATCACCTGTTTTGATATCTTTAAATCCTACTGCTGCCCCTATATCACCTGCTTCGATGTATTCGATAGGGTTTTGCTTGTTAGCGTGCATTTGGTAGATACGAGAGATACGCTCTTTGTTACCTGAACGGGTGTTCAATACGTAAGAACCTGCATCTAGGTGACCTGAGTAAGCGCGGAAGAATGCTAAACGTCCTACATAAGGGTCAGTAGCAATTTTAAACGCTAAAGCTGAGAAAGGAGCATCAACGGCTGGTTTGCGTAGAGCTGGTTCGCCAGTTTCAGGGTTAGTACCCTCGATAGCTTCTTTGTCAAGAGGTGAAGGCAAGTAGCGGCATACCGCATCAAGCATAAATTGCACCCCTTTGTTTTTGAATGATGAACCGCACACCATTGGGATAATAGCCATATCCATTACGGCAGCACGTAGTGCTTTGTGTATTTCCTCTTCGGTGATAGAGCTTTCATCTTCCATAAATTTCTCAAGAAGACCTTCGTCATAACCTGCTACTTCTTCAATAAGTTGTGCGCGGTATTTAGTTACGTCTTCTTTCATTTCTGCAGGTATCTCTACTATGTCAAAAGTAGAACCTGAGTTTTCTTCGTGCCATACGATAGCACGGTTTTTAATCAAATCTACTACCCCTTTAAAGTCTGCTTCATCACCAATAGGCAATACGATAGGCACTGCGTTTGATTTAAGCATATCTTTCACTTGGTTGCAAACATTTAGGAAGTTAGCTCCTTGGCGGTCCATTTTGTTTACGAAACCAATACGTGGCACTTTGTAGTTATCAGCCAAACGCCAGTTAGTTTCTGACTGAGGCTCTACTCCGTCTACAGCCGAGAAAAGGAATACTAATCCGTCTAACACACGTAGTGAGCGGTTTACTTCCACTGTAAAGTCCACGTGACCGGGAGTATCAATAATGTTGAAGTGATACTCTTTAGCATCGGCAGTAGGTTTACCATTTTCGGTAGGGAAATTCCATTTACAAGTAGTAGCAGCTGATTGGATAGTGATACCGCGTTCAGCTTCTTGCTCCATCCAGTCCATTGTTGAAGCTCCATCGTGTACTTCACCAATTTTGTGGGTTTTACCTGTATAGAATAGAATACGTTCAGTAGTGGTGGTTTTGCCCGCATCAATGTGAGCGGCAATACCTATGTTTCTTGTATATTTTAAATCTCTACTCATCGGTTTAATTAAAATCTAAAGTGTGAGAACGCTTTGTTAGCTTCAGCCATACGGTGCGTATCCATTTTTTTCTTCACAGCTGCACCTTCTTCTTTTGAAGCGGCGATAATTTCAGCTGCTAATTTTTGTGCCATAGATTTCTCGTTGCGTTTACGAGCATACCCGATAAGCCATTTCATAGCCATAGACACTTTGCGGTCTGGGCGAATTTGCATCGGAATTTGGAAGGTAGCTCCCCCTACACGGCGTGAGCGTACTTCTACGTGAGGCATCACATTAGTAAGTGCGTCTTTCCAAACTTCTAATGCCGTTTTTTCGTCATTATTTTTCTTTTGTTCTACTATGTCAATAGCGTCGTAGAACACCTTAAAAGCCACTGATTTTTTACCGTCCCACATTAGGTTGTTCACAAAGCGTGTCACCAATTGGTCGTTAAACTTAGGGTCTGGTAAAAGTGGGCGCTTTTTAGCCTGTCTTTTTCTCATTTCTTTTCAGTTAAAAGATTTTGTGTGTTAAATTACTTTTTCTTACCTTTAGCTGGTGCTGCAGCGGCTTGTCCTGGTTTAGGGCGTTTAGCACCGTATTTAGAGCGGCGTTGGGTTCTGCCGGCTACTCCAGCCGTATCAAGCGCCCCGCGCACTATGTGGTATCTAACACCTGGTAAATCTTTTACCCGTCCGCCTCGTACCAATACTATCGAGTGCTCTTGGAGGTTGTGTCCTTCACCTGGGATGTAAGCGTTCACCTCGTTGCCATTAGTTAAACGAACACGCGCTACTTTACGCATTGCTGAGTTCGGTTTCTTAGGCGTTGTGGTGTACACACGTGTACATACACCTCTGCGTTGTGGGCACGAATCCAAAGCCACCGATTTACTCTTCTTGGTAATTCTGGTCCTTCCTTTTCGTACTAATTGTGAAATTGTTGGCATAATTTACAATACTATATATAATTATTTAATTGTTTGCTTGTTTAGCTATCTTATTAGTAATCAGCAGCAATCAGCCACTATTTTTCTAAGAGTTGGCTGCAAAAGTACTACATTTATTTGTAATACACAATATTTCCTTTTATCAAAAATACCAAGCCCTCTCCTGAAAATAAGCCGTCATTCAACGTCTCAAATTCAGAAAAATATTGATTATCAGATATATACAATTTATCCTCTGTCAGAAATTGCTGTATTACAAGTTCTTACATTTTCCTATTTTGTTACAAATATAACAAAATAATTTATATTTTTTATTGAAAGAATGAGAACCCCCAACAGTAATTTCTAAAATCGGGGGGTCTTCATTTTATTCCTGTGTAATTAATAATCTCAAAGAATGGCTTTCGAATATCACATTCGTTCCTGAAATTTCGTTGTAGGTAAGGGTACCAATAACTGATAGGGCAATAATCCCTACAAAAAATAAAGCTTTTCTCGTTGAAAACAGCGCGCAATACACTAAGTATACAACAGCAGGCACAAAAAGCAAATAAGGCAATGTTGTCCTTACACTGCTATCGCTAAGCAACAAAGGAGCTACTGCTAAAACTAATAAGAAAGGAGCAAACATAAGTAATAACCCCTTGCGTGTTTCTTCTTTACTTTTGGTTCTGAACAAAAAGAAAGAGACTGTTGCCGACAGTATCAAGAACGTACATAGCATATAGGGGTGATAACCATCAAAGATTATCCCTGCTAAAATATAAAGCGCTACGACTATCAAATTGTTTCTAAGAACTTGTTTCATAAGGCGTTTATTTTAGAATTACAATGCAAACTTATACAACAAAAATCAAAAAAACAAATAATTGACAAAGTTTAACTTTTTTACTCTCTTAGGGTTGCTCCTAAACTTTGCTCAAAAGCGGCTTGCAGTTTCTGCATCGTTTTATCGATTTGCTTATCGGTCAGCGTTTTGTTTTCTTCTTGCAAGATAAAACTTACCGCATAACTCTTCTTGCCCGCCGCCAATTTATCACCCTGATACACATCAAATAAATTGATTTGTTTCAAGATGCTTTTCTCGGTCGCAAACGCCACACGATATAGGTCAGCAAAACTTACCTTATCGTCAAGTAGTAGTGCTAAATCGCGGCGCACTTCAGGATATTTTGATATCTCTTTATAAACTACCTTATGACCTCTCACTTGCTCAAGTAGGGTATCCCAATGCAGGTCAGCATAAAGCACCTCTTGCTTAATATCAAAATCCTTAAGTATTTTGTGCTTCACTACCCCCATTGTTCCCAATAGTGTTTCGCCATACATCCAACGGAATCCTTCAGCGGCTACATTGTCAGTAGGCTCTAACGGAAGGGTGGTAATCTCCTTAAGTCCTAAACGCTCAAAAAGGGCTTCTACACTACCTTTTAGCTCAAAGAAACTCACAGGGCGTGACGTAGTAGTCCAGCTCTGAGGCAATTGGTTACCTGTCAGATATAATAATAGGTGTTTCTGTTCGTCGTACTTACCATCCCTCACACGGTAGTTTTTGCCAAACTCAAACAATCTGAGGTCTGAGCGCTTGCGGTTGATATTATAACTCACCACCTCTAAACCCGAAAATAGCAAATTGGTGCGCATATAGCCCAAATCGCTACTGAGCGGATTGAGTAGTTTCACAGCCTCTTCAGGAGCAGCCTCATAGCTGGTAATTTCTTTTTCTGACACCAAACTATTAGTCATTATCTCATAATACCCCTGCCCGATGAGCTGTGCCGCTACTACATTCTGCATATTCAAATCGTCATACTTAGACGAATGCGACATCGAGGCGTTTATTTTCTCAGAAAAACTGATGTTGTTATAACCGTAAATACGCAATATCTCTTCTATCACATCAGCCTCGCGCTGTACATCTACCCTATAAGAAGGTATTAGCAGACCTAACCCACGTTCGGTTAGCGAACTTACCTTTATATCAAGCGAGTGCAAAATCGATTTGATAGTATCGCGTGGTATCTTCTGCCCGATGAGCTTATCTACATTCTCAAAGGCAAGAAATACCTGAAAATCGTCTTTCTTCTTAGGATAGAAATCTATCACATCCGATGAGATAACCCCACCCGCTATATTTTCTATCAATACAGCAGCATACATCAGCGCGTATTTACAATCTTCTATATTGATACCACGCTCAAAACGATAAGAAGCGTCGGTACTAATGCTATGCCTTTTAGCAGTCTTGCGCACTGACACAGGGTCAAAATAAGCACTCTCTAAAAATACATTCCGAGTAGAGTGAGTTACACCTGAATCTTGCCCGCCTAATACCCCTGCTATGCAAAGTGGTTTTTCAGCATCGTAAATCATTAAATCTTCAGCGTCAAGAGTGCGTTTTACACCATCAAGGGTAGTAAAGACGGTACCCGCCTCTGCTGTTTTCACGATGAGTTTTCGCCCTACTATATGGTCAGCATCAAAAGCGTGCAAGGGCTGTCCTAATCCGTGTAGCACATAGTTAGTAGCATCTACTACATTATTCTTAGGAGTGATGCCAATAGCTTTTAGCCTGTTTTGCAACCAAGCGGGCGACTCGCCTACTCGTACGTTCGAGATGGCAACCCCCGTATAGCGTGGCACAAGTTTTTTGTTTGTTATCTCTACGTCTACTTTTACCGAACGGTTATCTACGTGAAATTTGGTAACCGAAGGGGTAATAAGCTCAAGTGACACACCTTTTTGTATAAGTCCCGCACGCAGGTCGCGAGCTACACCATAGTGACTCATCGCATCGGCGCGGTTAGGGGTCAGTCCTATTTCAAACACTTCATCAGTTTCTACCTGAAAAACCTCAGCACAAGGGGTACCAACGGCATATTTATCATCGAGTACCATTATTCCTTCGTGACTTTCGCCTAAGCCCAACTCGTCTTCAGCGCAAATCATACCGTAACTTTCCTCTCCGCGTATTTTTCCTTTTTTTATTTCAAAAGGCTTCCCTTCGTGGTCGTACAGTACTGTTCCTATAGTAGCTACAGGCACTTTTTGTCCTTTAGCCACATTAGGAGCGCCACATACTATCTGTAGTGGAGCCTCTTGACCTACATCTACTTTGGTAATTTTCAGTTTGTCAGCATTAGGGTGTTTTTCGCACTCTAATACCAATCCCACTACCACACCTTTCAGTCCGCCTTTTACACTTTCAAAAGGTTCGATACCTTCTACCTCCAAACCCAAATCAGTAAGGATTACGCCGGTTTCTTCTGCAGCAAGGTCTAATTTCAAATACTGTTTTAACCAGTTATACGATATTTTCATATAGTTCTTTTTTCAATTAATAAATTTGTATATCAGCAAATTTTATTGTCATATCAACATCAAATCAAGAAACATTTGCCTTACCTCTTCTTGTTCATCTTTATTGGTTATATACTGAAAACCAAATCTTTCATAAAAAGGCAATGCTTGCTTATAAGCATCTACTGTTATCAGTCTGCAAGCCTGTCTCTTATTTAGTTCTATAGCCTCATTTATGATACCCTCAAGCAGGATACTCCCTAATCCTTTCCCTTTATAGGTCTTATCAATTCCCAAACGACCTATTTTTAGCGAGGGTATATTCTTCAAATGTCTTTTTCTATGAGGTATTAAGTTTTGCACAAACTTCTTATACTGACTTTTAGAAGGGAAAAGTTCCTCCCTTATCTGCAAACTATCGCTTAGCACACTATAAAAACCTAAAGTACGCTCTTCATTTTCTATAATAAATGTAGTAGCCAACATTTGTTTTTGATAAAGAATAGCTTCTTTAAATAAGAAGTCATTCAAATCTTCATCTTCACAATCAAAAGGTTTTATGGTGTGGTCTTCTGTAAGCAATAAAAAAGATAAATCTTTAAACATTTTCTTTCTTAATTATCTATTTACTACTTTCTTTAAATATTGATTTTAAAAATCTTGCACTTTCTTGTATCTTCTCACGGTCAAGCACAATACCTTTCTCTTTTAGATAATCTTTATAATTATCTAATTTATTCAAAAAATCAAGGGCTTCTTGCCCTTCAAGCACTGGGGTAGGTTGTATCTCTCTTGCCATATCTTTATTATTTTTCAGCGTGCAAAAGTACAAAAAATTAGTAAATTAGCAAACTGACAAATTTGCTAATTTACTAATCTGCTTATTTACCACTTAATTTGCTTCGTTGTTAGTAAGCTTAGCTACTTGTGCCGATGCCGTAAATGAGGTAATCATATTGTTGAGCATCTCGCTACCTGCTTCAGGCGAATTAGGCAACAAAATAAGGTTGCTGTTGGTTTGTTGTCCTACTGCTTGTAGCGTGTCGTAGTGCTGAGTGATGACTATCAGCGCAGAGGCTTCTTGCGAGCTCACCCCTACTTTCTGTAGTACATCTACACTCTCTACCAGTCCTCGGGCTATCTCACGGCGCTGGTCAGCAATACCTTGTCCTTGTAGGCGTTTGCTTT
Organism: Capnocytophaga leadbetteri; assembly: GCF_003054025.1. Taxonomy (GTDB): domain Bacteria; phylum Bacteroidota; class Bacteroidia; order Flavobacteriales; family Flavobacteriaceae; genus Capnocytophaga; species Capnocytophaga leadbetteri. The sequence continues at coordinate 173,115 of NZ_QBKG01000001.1, read as the reverse complement.
CAGCTTCTGCTTTTGCTTTTTCTACTATCAAGATGCGTTGCGCATCACCTTCGTACTGAGCCGCTACTTTTTCGCGTTCAGCAGCATTAATGCGGTTCATCGCTGCTTTCACCTGTGCATCAGGGTCTATATCTGTCACAAGGGTTTTAATGATGTCGTAACCATAAGTCTCCATCGACTCTTGTACCTCACGTTTTACAGCTATAGCGATGTCGTCTTTCTTCACAAACACATCATCGAGCTTCATCTTAGGCACCTCAGCACGCACTACGTCAAACACATAGCTGGTGATTTGGTCGTGTGGGTACTCAAGTTTATAGATAGCATCATATACTTTTTCTTTGATAACCACAAACTGCACCGATACTTTTATTTTCACAAACACATCGTCTAAAGTTTTAGTTTCCACTATCACGTCTAACTGTTGAATCTTAAGACTGATGCGAGCCGCAATCTTATCAATAATAGGTATTTTCATCTGCAAGCCCGAATGGCGAATGCTCTCAAACTTACCAAATCGCTCAATAGATACTGCCGTCTGCTGACGTACAGTGAAAAAAGTAGAAAGCAGAAATACCACTGCTAAAAATACTAAAATGTAAAAAGTAATACTCATTTCTTTATAATTATTAATTGTTAGTTCTTAATTAAAAAAATTGGTTAGTAGTGCTTATACCAATCTTCCCCTGTAAGGTCGTAAATACGCTGTATCTTCTGTATGAAATCTTCAAAATCAATATTTAGGTCAATAAGCTCGCCCGAATGAATGTCGAATACCCAACCGTGTACCAACGGAGTGCGGTATTGCAGGTAACTCTCTTGCACTACAGCCATTTTAGTAACGTTGAAACATTGTTCTATCACATTTATTTCCACAAAACGGCGGTATCGTTTATCTGCATCGGTAATAGCATCTAACTCTTGCTGGTGCAAGCGATACACATCGCGAATAGTCCGCAACCAAGGGTTTAGCAGTCCGTAGTCTTTAGCCTGCATCGCTGCCTTTACCCCTCCACAATCGTAATGCCCACATACCACTATATGCTTCACATTCAGGTGCTCTACTGCATACTGTATCACAGCGGTCGAACTCATATCAAGGGTATTAACTACATTGGCTATATTGCGGTGCACGAACACCTTGCCAGGCCCTACCCCCATCATCTCTTCAGCGGCTACCCTACTGTCAGAACAGCCTATGTACAGATAGTCCGGATTTTGGTCAGCAGCTAATTTTTCAAAGAAATGCACATCAGCCGCTTTCCTATTTCTTACCCATTGCTGGTTATTCTCAAATATTTGTTTGTACGTATCCATAAAGTTATTTATTTAGCACTTCTCATCTTCGCAACAGCAGTCAGGGGCGTCAATCTCAAGCGTAGCGTGACTGATATGCTGATGCAATAAGGTATGCTTCAGTTCTTTCTTCAGCTCCATTACCTCCTTAAGCGGCAAACATTCTTTCAGCACTATATGCGCCGTAAGGGCGTTTTGCGAACTACTAAGTGCCCAGATGTGTATGTGGTGTACCCCAGCTACTAAGGGGTGCGCCTCGAGCTGTTCTCTAATATGCGACCCATCTACATCGGCAGGCACGCCGTCTAAAATAAGTTTTACGCTTTCTTTCAGCAAACCCCAAGTAGAGAAGAGTATCACGATAGCCACTACAAAACTGCTGATAGGGTCAGCTATATTCCAACCGGTGAAGTAGATAATCGCTCCTGAAACAATCACCCCTACCGACACTAAGGCATCGAGCATCAGGTGCAAAAAAGCGCCTTTGATATTGATATCGGTCTGTTGTCCTTTGTAAAACAAAAATGCTGAAACAGCATTGATAACTACACCTATAAAAGCGGTAATCATTATAGCCGAGCCTGCCATTTCGGGCGGCGAAGAAAGTCGTTCAAAAGCCTCAATAAAAATCTTAACTACTATATACATCAGTAGCACAGCATTGATAAGCGAGGCTAATATCGACGCCTTTTTATAGCCGTAGGTATACAATTGGGTAGCGGCCTTATGGGCGAGCTTCATACCGATAAGCGAAATAACTAAACTGGCTACATCGCTTAGGTTATGACTGGCATCAGAGATAAGAGCTAACGAATTGACGCTAAAACCTACCACAAATTCAATAATCGTATAAAGTAAGTTTAGCCCTATACCTATGTAGAAAGCGCGATTTAGCTGCTGAAGGTCAGCTACTGAATGCTCGTGGTGGTGATGATGGTGATGGTGGTGATGTTCTTCTTCCATAAACGATGGCTCATTTAAAGTTTTTTGCGACTACAAAGGTAGAACTTTTTTTGTAAAAACAAAAAATTATTTGCTGATTTATCAATTATTTGCCGATTTGCCTTTTGCACATTATCAGCACTCCTACAATCACTAAACCCCAAAGCCAATACTGATAAGTTGTGCCTTGCTGGCGCTGCTCTTGCTTTTGGTATTGCTGTACTTGGTACGCCTCTACCCTACTCTGCTCAGCTCTTTGCGCTACTAAAGTGTTCGTTGCCGCCTGCTGATGCGCCTCTTGCTGCTGTTGTAGCTTTATGCGGACTTTTGCGCTGCTACTATCGCGCGGAGGTTGCCATTCAAACTCTAAAGTAGCGCCTTGCCACTGATGATGTGCTTGCCTTTGTGCCACAGTCGCTATCTGCTGCACACTATCGCGCTGCACCTCATAACGTTGTGCCGTATATTGTTGCTCAGTACGGACTACCCGCCTACTGCGGCAGCCTACAAGTCCTATCACACATACTAATGATAGGACAACCGGAATATTAGGTTTCTTTTTCATTTTTCTAATAGTTAATTGTAATTGTTTTTGTTTCATCTGTTAGACTCATCGGCTCATCGACAAATTGGCAAATCGACTAATCAAGCAGCAAAGTTTTTGTGCATAAGCAGGGTCGGTAGCATAGCCAGCTTGTGCCACCGCTACTGCAAACTTATAAGGGTCTGCCCTAACCGCTAAAGCCTTAGCATAGCGCTTGTTCTTAAAGAAAAACTGAGCGTGGTCAGCAAAACAGGCTTCAGGAGAGGGATAAGCCCTAAACCAATCTTTCACTATACATTCATACCTACCGTCAGGGCGAAGGCGCACACTGATAATGGCAGGGAACTGCCCTACAGCAGGAGGTGCGCTGAGTATCTCGGTGGTGAGCAATAGCTGTCGGTCAGCTTCGCTACTGTTGCGCGAGGCTTTTACTCCAAAAAACATATTCCTCGGTGCGTGCTGCCCCCAGCCACTCTCTAAGGCTGCCTGCGCTAAGATAAAGAGGTGAGAGATACCTGTCTGCTCCTCAACTGCCAGTGCTGCCTCTTTGTATTTAAGTTTAAAATCTTGTACTATTGTTTCCATACTATTATTATTTGTTTTTGGTTGCCAACAAAAGCGTTTCAACTGCATTTTCAAGTTCTTTAATGCGCTGGTTAGCCTCATTAAGGTCAGCGATAGCCTTTGCATATTTAGCCGATAGGTCATCTATCATTTCGCGGTAGATATGTATTGCCTTATCTACGTTGTCGAGTTCGCTGCTCTGTAGTTCTACTCGCTGCTTAGGTCTGCCGAAAAGCCAACCCGCAAAGCCTGAGAGCAATAATCCTATAAAGGAGAAAAAGTGTTCTTTTAGTAAGTCCATAATTATTAATTTGTTAATTTGCCGATTTGCTAATTTGCTAATCAACAAATCGGCAAATTGACTAATTTCAAAGGGTTATTTCTTTAGTTACTACGTTATTAGGGCGGTCTGTAGCTATTACTAGTACTTTGCTACCGCTAAGCGTCGCATTGATAGCGGTAGTAGTGTACACCCACTTACCTTCGCTAAGAGCAGCAGCCCCTTCTTCTATAGCCGAGTTGTTAGCGGCAACTATCTTCACCTTTACGGTCATCACTTTCGAAGCGTCGGCAACCTCTATAGCTATTTTCTCACCATTATGAGCGCCTGTATAAGCTGAAGTATCGATACGGTCTATTACCGGAGCCTTCAAATAGTCAGCTATAGCCATTATGTAAGCACTTACCCCAGGTCGTTTAGCAGCCTCATCGGCATATGCTTTTTTAAGAGTAGGGTTTTCCAAAGCATTTTTGGCATATACAGTTGCTTTAGCAAACTTTTGGTGGTGAGCCTCTTGCTTAGGCGTCTTACTCACCTTGTAATTAGGAAATTTAGTAACGATAGTTCTACCATTTACTTGTTTAAATACGAGTTGTTTACCAACTCTTCCGCTCAAACCAGCGATTACGATGTTGTTTTTACTTTTTGCCATTTTTTTAATATTTTAAGTTGAACAATTAGTTAAAGAGCGCTCTTTGTTTGTTTTGACGCTGCAAAGGTGCGGCAAAAAGCAAAGCCTCGCAAATAGTTGTCACATCGTGTTACAACCCTGTCTCATCATACTACAACCCAACCACAAAACCACAAAAAAGAGAGACGAAAAACATCCTGTTTTTCGTCTCTCTGCTTAGAGTACAACTTATTTTAATACAATATAAAAGCTACAAAAACGCTTATCTAAATACGCGTAAATATGAAGAACTTTCATAAAATCAATAATTAGTTAGATTATTCTTCAACTATTATTTGAGCAAACTTTTTTCTATAGCTTTTAAAACTCAACAAAAGGATATAGCTGTTGACAATCTACAATTCTAAAAGTTTTAAAATCTATTCTTTCTAATTGAGTTCTTGTAAAATCTCTACCAAAAGTACCTTTATAGTTTAGTTCTCCTGCTAAATAAAGTCTATCATTAAAGTTAAAATGTAAATAATTGATGAAACGTATAAAATCAATATCTTTTTTTGTTTTACATTTTAATTTTATTATTCGACTTTTTCCATCAAAACTTCTTGTATTTTCTCCACAAAAAAAATACTTACCTAGTAAAATAGCCTCTAAAGGTTCTCTCCCATAATAAACTTTTCTATCATATTCTCCTTTTACATCTTCAACATTAAAAAGCAATTTTTTTTGAGGAATATCCATTTGTCTTTTGTATATTCTCAACCTCCATTCATTTTCATAGCTCCATGAATACCTTTTTACATTAGTTGCTATTAAAAAAGGTATATGAGGAGAATTAAAACCTTCAAACATATCTATTGACTCAATTTTTTCAACATATTGTATAGGAGCAAAGAAATGATGATAAATATCTTTATTTTTATCTACAATATTTTTTCTTAAAGACTCTGTATTTAGTACAATTGCAAAACCTCTTTCACTAGAATAATGAGCCCACATCAAAGGATTATGTGTGGATGTTAAGGAAATAAAACCTCTATTTTTCATCCAAAATGCATAAAACATTTGACGTGTATGCTCAAACACTTCCCATTTATCTTTTGAATACGTTCCTTTTATATTTTTCTCGTAAAAAGAAGAACCTTTTATTTGAGACCAAATTCTATCATATTGGTTTTCTGTCATTTTATTGAAATCTAATAATGCCCAAGAGCTATCCATAGAATCATTAAACTGGTAGGGGTGTGAGGCATACAAATATTGATTTCTTAGAGCATCAATAGAAAAATTATTATAAGAATAATATTTGTATAACTTAGGAGGTTCACTACTCTTTCCTTTAATACTCTCTTTATCTCCTAATATACTATCGTCTGACGAATAAGTAAAACCTTTATACTCAAATTCATTCATAATTATACTTTTTACAAAATTAATTCTACTTCATTAGTCTTACCTTTTTTCTATACAAACTATTTCTTCCGCTGTAAGACCGTTTTTGAGGCATAGCCTTCTATATATCTATTTTTTTCTAATTTATTAATACGAAACAAAGATACATCATTTTTTTGAATTAAGGAAATTTTTCTTCTCTCCTTCACTTTAGATACACTTACACTATACGATGAGCGAAGGATGAGCGAAAGATAAGCGAAGGAAAGTCGGCGAACTGGTGCAGCCGAGTAGGTAACGAAGGATTACCGAACAACAGCAATCACTACAGCGGTATTGCTACCGCCAAAGCCCGAGGCAGTTTTAAGGAAATATGTTAGCTGTTGGTGTCGGTGTTCTTTTAGAAGATGCAATGGGTGAGGCACGCCATTGTCTGAAGAATTGAGGCTCTTTAGCAGCACCCCTCTGCGAGCTGCCTCAATGGTGACGATAGTTTCCAAAAGTCCCGCAGTGCCTAAGGTATGCCCAAAATAACCTTTATAGCTATTCAGCGGTACCTCAAGCAGTTGCGCACGACTAAATGCGTGACTCTCCATCTCGTCATTATAGCGCGTGCCGGTACCGTGGGCGTTAATAAGCTGTATTTGCTCAGGGTGCAATTGGGCTTCCTGTAGGGCGCGCTGTACGCTCTGGTAGAGCCCTTCGCCCGTACGCGAGGGGGCAGATATATGGGCGGCATCATTGATAGAGGCACTGCCTAACAGTTGCGCCTTAGCCCCTTGTGGGTCACGCGTTACATAGGCTACTGCTGTAGCTTCGCCCAAAGTGATGCCGTCTCTATCCGGACTGTAGGGCTTGCAAGGGCTGGCACTAATAGCCTGAAACGACTGAAACCCCGAAAGTACAAAGTCGCTTATCTCATCGCCTGCCAATATTATTGCACTGTCGTACGCCCCTGCCTTTAGCAAGCGGTCAGCTACCGATAGCGCCATTGCGCCTGATACACAGGCATTAGAAAGTACGATAGGCTGAGAGGTAACCCCCAACTGAGTTGCTATTTTGTGTGCTAAGGTAGAGAGATAAGGCAAAGGGGCATCAGCTGATAAATGGTTGATATTGCCTTTGGTAGTAGAGAGGATAAAAGCAGTGCGCGAAGTGATAGCAATGCGCGGTAGTAGAGGTTGCACAGCCAAAAGCAGCAATTGCTCTAAGCGCGAAAACTGCCCTTTGAAAGGGGTAGTAATAAATTGAGCAGCTATTCCCTCATCGTCTATCTTCGATAAGGGAATAGCTGCCCATCTGCCCATAGTGGGGTGTTTTGCAATACCCGATTGCCCTTGTAGTACTGCGTCTATAGTACTAACGAGGTCAAAGCCCAAAGGGGTCACTATGTTATACTCTGTAAAAAACAATCTTTTTCTAATTATGCGCTTGCGGCTCGCCTCTTACCAACCCTACGTAACTTATAACGGCCACTACTATACAAATAGCCATAGCAAAGACCATTGGGCGTTCAGTATCAATGGTGAAGAGGGCAAGAAGCATCCCCACTACCGAGCCGATGCCAAAACGCAACATACCCGTAAGCGAGTTGGCAGTACCGGCTACTTCGGGATACATATCTAATATGGCGGCATTGGCGCTACTCGACACTACCGACACAAGTCCCACATAAGTGGCTACCCCTACTACTGTAGCCCATAATCCTAAGTGAAAAATACCGCAGACTAACAGCCATACACCGGCTATCAGCTGTATGGTGAGCCCCAATCGCAATGATTTTTCTACGCCTATTTTAGTAACAAATTTACCATTGAGCGAGGTAGCGGTCATCATCACGAGGATATTCAGCAAAAAGAAATAACCAAAATGCTTAGGTGCTACCCCAAAAAGCCCTGTATAGACAATAGAACCTGCTGAAAGAAAGCAGAACATACCTGAGTACGAAAGTGAATTGCAGAAAATATAGCCTAATACCTTTTTATTGCTCAACAGTCTGCCAAAAACCTTTAGGATACTACCTATCTTTAAAGGCGTTCGTCTGACAGGCGGAAGAGTTTCGGGTATTTTAAAGAAGACTAATAGGGCACATATCAACCCCAATGCCATTAGCACATAGAAGATAATATGCCAATGAAACCAATCGGTTAGGTAACCGCCCAATACCGGAGCCAACAAAGGGGCTATCATCGTAACAATCATTATCATAGACATCTGCCGCGCAAACTCATTTTTAGCAAAAAGATCGCGTAGCAATGCCCCTGTAACTACGGCTGGCGAAGCTCCAAAAAAGCCCTGCACAAAGCGCAACGCATAGAAATGCTCTATATGCTTCACTTGGGTAATGCCTAAAGACACCAATGCCGACACTACTATACCAATAAGAATAATTGGTTTGCGCCCATAACTATCAGATAATGGCCCCCAGAAGAGCTGCCCAAAGGCAAATCCGAAAGTAAAAAGGGCTAAAGTAGTTTGTATTTTCTCCTGCGATACGCTAAAGTCATTCGCTATATTGAGGAACGCAGGTAGGTACATATCTATCGCTAAAGGCGTGAGCATTGACAAGATGCCCAAGATAAGTACAAACAAAAAGTCGGCACGTGGCTCTTGCACTATTTTTTAGGTTCTTTAATGTTATTGATATCCTTCAAAAGTTGTTGGTAGTGCAGTTGGTTGATACTATTAGCGGCTTCGCCTTGTAGGGCTTGTTGTAGGTATTTTTCTACTTTGTTGAGATTTTGTAAGGCGAAAATACGCACATCAGACACTTGGTTAAGCGCTATTTTATCAGTTTTATTCTCTGGGTTGATAAGCTTAGCTAATTGCTCTATATAAGCGCGCTGTGCCCCGCGTCTGTAAGTGTTTTGGCGTGCCTCAGAAGCGTTGAGAGGCTTCCACACCGCAGCGAATACATCGTTTAGGTACTCGTCGGCAGTATATGGATTTTGCGATACCAACGCCTGATTGGCAACGCGATAGAGTACCCCTTCAGCTAAAAGATACGCCAAGGTAGTATTCTGCAATCCTAATATACTTCCATCAACATCTACCCCTATTTTATCGGTTATCTCTTGCGGATACAACCAAAGCGGCGTGGTAAACAAATGCTGGTCTATATAAGCAACTGCTTCTTTTACTTTCTCTTTAGGCACTTCTCTATACATCTCTTTATCGCCTACAAAACCTATATATCTGCTGCCTATGTACTTAAGAACGTGGTTTAAATAACGACGGTACTGCTGGGTAGCGGCTTGGTGCATTCCTAATAAATAGTCGTACTTATCATTAGGCTGTTTTGTCCACTGAGGTAGATTTTGTACTACGTATTTCAGGTTTTTAAGTCCGTAAGTGTTGGCTTTCATCACGTTGTCGGACAGGTCTTCGCGTTGGGCACGAGGGTCTTCGTTATTGCCTTCGCCACCAAACCACAAACGAGGATTTGCTTTTACACGCTGAGTAGTAATATCGGCAAGGGCTTCTTGCTCGGCATACTCATCTTTATATTTATCACCATAGTAGCGGTAGCCCCACTCTATCGCCCATTTGTCGTAATCGCCTACACGGGGATAAATTCCTTTAGAAGAGATATTATCTTCGGGCTGTGCTACATAGTTGAATCGGGCATAGTCCATAATAGAAGCGGTGTGACCGTGCGCTTCTACCCACGCCTTGTCGCGGAGTTTTTCTACCGGAGTGGCATAGCTTGCCCCCATATTATGACGCAAGCCCAAGCAGTGCCCTATTTCGTGCGAAGAAACAAAACGAATAAGGTCGCCCATAAGTTCATCATTTAAAGGCAAAGTGCGAGCGCGCTTATCTACCGCTCCGGCTTGTATCATATACCATTCTTGTAGGAGTTTCATCACATTGTGATACCAACCTACGTGGCACTCTATAATTTCGCCACTGCGAGGGTCGGCTATGTTAGGCCCGTAGGCATTGCTTATTTCAGAAGGCAAATATCTGATGACGCAGAAGCGCGCATCTTCCATACTCATAGAAGGGTCGTTAGGCCAAGGTTTAGCTACAATAGCGTTTTTGAAACCTGCTTGCTCAAAAGCTACATTCCAATCGTTTACCCCTAAGATGAGGTATTTTTGCCATTGCTTAGGCGTAGCAGGGTCTATGTAAAAAACGATTTGCTTTTTAGGTTCTACCAATTGCCCTTTTAGGTATTTCTTCATATCCTCTTTGCGAGGCTCTAAACGGAAACGGTGTATGTAGGCTTCCGCCTCGGTGCGCTGCTGGTCATCGCCAAACTTCACAAATCTGCTAGCAAAAAAGCCTACACGAGGGTCGAAAAGACGCTTAGCCATTGGCTCTTTGGGCAGTAATACTATCGAAACGTTTAGCCCCACGCTTACCGCTCCTACACGATTGGCAGCCGGTATATTGCTAGGCGATGCCAAAAAGGTGCGCATCGCATTGATTTCTACGTTGATAGGATAAGGGCGTACATCTTCTACATATGAGCGGTCGAGGGCAGCATTGCCTAACTTCTGCGAGGTCTTGAAGCTAGATGAAAAACTGGTAATGTTATTATCTTGCTTGAAGAAATCGGTAACATCAATCAGCTGACTTTTCGTCTTAGGATTGCGCCCTATGACATTGAAAGACGCGATAATAGGGTTAGCACTCGAGTTGGCTACCGCTGTATAGATGTTGTGGGTGCTATCAGCCTGTTGTACATTTACAAAAGCGCGCAGCGAAAGGGTTTTGTCGGTGCGTTGTTCGAAGTAAATAGTCTGCTCGTTTACCTTTTCGCCCGCGTACATTCCGAAGTTATCAGGAGCCGTTTTCAGGCGGGTAACACATAGCAAATAGCGATTTAAGAGAGTATCGGGTATTTCGAAATACCATTTTTCCTCTATTTTTCGTACAGTAAAAAGTCCGTTGCGCTCTATACCTCCTTTTTTGATGAGTTTGGCATACTCTTCAGCGCGTTTTTGTTCGGGAGTCTTTTCAGTCACTTTTGTTTTGGTCGTATCCTTAGCAATAGTGTCTCTTACGGCTGTAGTTTTCTGCGCAAAAGACAGTGTTGTAACTGCTAAGAGGAGCAAAAAAATGTTCTTTTTCATTTTTCAAATAATAATTTATAGGTTCTACAGAATAGTATTTTCATTTGCCATTAGTTCGGCTATATCATATATTTTCACTTGTGTTTCTTTCTCTTTTGTCTTTACCCCATCGGTCATCATCGTATTGCAAAACGGACAAGCCGTTGCGATAATATCGGGGCGCACTTCGAGGGCTTGCTCGGTGCGGAGTACATTTATCTCCTTATCCCCTTTTTCGGCTTCTTTGAACATCTGTGCCCCACCCGCACCGCAGCACATAGCACGAGATTTGCACTTTTTCATCTCTACCAAATCGACTTCTAACCGGCTGAGGAGTTCGCGCGGCGCATTATAGACCTTGTTGGCTCTGCCCAAGTAGCAGGGGTCGTGAAAGGTGATGCGTTTGCCTTTGAAAGTGCCAGTTTCAACCGTTAGCCGTCCCTCATCGATAAGGGTTTTGAGTAGCTGGGTGTGGTGCATTACTTCGTAATTGCCCCCCAGCGCAGGGTATTCGTTTTTGATAGTGTTGAAACAATGCGGACAAGTAGTGACTATCTTGGTGACCTGATAACTATTGAGCACCTCTATATTCATCATTGCCTGCATCTGAAAAAGGAACTCATTGCCGGCGCGCTTAGCGGGGTCTCCTGTGCAACTTTCTTCGGTGCCGAGCACAGCAAAGCGCACCCCTGCTTTCTGCAAAAGGTGTGCAAAGGCTTTGATAATACGTTTCGCTCTGTCGTCAAAACTACCAGCACAACCTACCCAAAAGAGTACTTCGGGGGTTTCGCCTTGTGCTGCGAGTTCCGCCATTGTTGGAATCATAATAATTTGTCGATTTGTCGATTTGCCGATTTGCCGATTTGCCGATTTGCCAATTGCTAATTTGCTAATTGACTCATTGACTAATCGTTGAATACTTCTACGGTTTGTTCTTTGAGGATAAAATCGGTGAATTTACCTTTGTAGCGGGTGGCTTTTACGATGTGATTGTCTATCCAATGATAATTGCCGCCGCGAGGTTTGCCAAAGATGATGCCGTGATACTTGAAGCCGTGCTTTTTGAGCCACTGCTCAGTAACCTCGCGATGCTCTTCGGTACGCGAGGTGAAAAAGTAAATCACGTGACCTTCGTCATACCATTTGTTTACTTGTGCCAGCGCATCGGGGAATACCTCAGCAGTAGCCATACGTTCAGGCTCTTCATTAGGGATGTCCTCGCCTACCGTGCCATCAATATCGATGAGGTAGTTCTTTACTCCCTCTGGCAATATAGGGTTCTTGTTGCCTTGAGCATCTTCTTTTAGCGTAAATTTTATGGTATCCATTTCTTTTCAAAATTAGGTTTTCGTTTTTGGAGGAAGGCATCGCGCCCTTCTTTTGCCTCATCGGTCATATATGCCAAACGGGTGGCTTCACCAGCGAACACTTGTTGCCCTACCATACCGTCATCGGTGAGGTTCATCGCGAACTTCAGCATTTTGATAGAAGTAGGCGATTTGGCCATTATCTCTTGCGCCCACTGGAAAGCGGTAGCTTCGAGCTCATCGTGGGGTATAACCGCATTTACCATACCCATCTCGAAAGCCTCTTGAGCGGAATAGTTGCGCCCTAAGAAGAAGATTTCGCGGGCTTTCTTCTGTCCCACCATTTTGGCGAGGTAGGCAGAGCCATAACCGGCATCGAAACTGGTTACATCAGCATCGGTTTGCTTAAAGATAGCGTGCTCTTTGCTGGCGAGGGTAAGGTCGCAGACTACGTGCAATGAGTGTCCGCCGCCTACAGCCCAACCAGGGACTACGGCAATTACCACCTTAGGCATAAAGCGAATAAGGCGTTGCACCTCGAGGATGTTGAGGCGATGATAGCCATCGTCGCCCACATAGCCTTGGTGACCACGCGCTTTTTGGTCGCCCCCACTGCAAAAGCTCCACACCCCGTCTTTGGGCGAAGGGCCTTCGGCAGAGAGCAATACGGCACCTATATTGATGTCCTCATAAGCATCTTTGAACGCATCGAGGAGTTCGGAGGTGGTTTTAGGGCGAAAAGCATTGCGCACCTCAGGACGGTTGAAGGCGATACGCGCCACCCCGTCGCATTTTTTATACGTAATATCTTCGTATTCTTTTACGGTTATCCAGTTCATATAAGTGAAAAATGAAAAGTTATTTAGGAGGCAAAGGTAGTAATAATTTGTCAATTAGCCAATTTGTAGATTGTCAATTATTTTGTAGGTACTATGGTTTTCAAACAAGTCCAATGGGGCAGACTTATTAGACAAATCTAACGGGGCGGACGATTCTGATAAATTACAACTATTAGCTCATTATGATAGCTTTATACGCCAAGCATTTGTCTACTACTTCCTCGACGGTGGGGTCGTAGGAGGAAATATCCATAGTGCGGGCGTTGTAGTTTTCCGGATAGAAGAATAATGAACTGCCCTCGGGGTGAGGTACATTGCGATCGAAGCGTTCCATTAGTTCCTCTTGGCGATCGTCATCGTCTTCTTCTATGATTTGGTTCCCCAATTGTATGAGTTCTTCTCGGGTCATAATTCTAATTCGATAACTTTACTAATTCTTATGGTGTGATTGTAACGATTTTTCCTTCTTTCCAAACTACTATTTTCTGTTGTTTCTTGCGCTTTTCAACAATCATTCGCTCATAAGCAAGATCTAAACCTTTTAAAAGTTTATCTTTTAGACCCTCTTTCTTAGTTATTTTATCTTTCATAATTATTTTTCATTAAGTTAAACTTGTCGTTGTTATAAATTATGATACCTTTATGCCTTTCCTTTTGAGCTATAAGTTCCTTTCTTCCCTCTGAATTATCAAATATATAACAAATATCTACCATATCTATATAGATAGCAAAGAGATTGGCAATCCCATTATGATACCTTCTTTCAATGGTTTCTAAGGGAATGCTATGCCCTCCTTCAGCAACGCGCTGAGCGACACGTTCTTTTGCCATTGCTACATTGCGCAACCAAAAGAACAATAGGGTAACCTCATAGCCATTTGCTTGTGCCCATTCTATTTTTTGCTTATAGCTTTTAGTAGCCAAAGTAGTTTCGAAGGCAAAAGTTTCTCCTTTTTGCAATAGTTCGTCCATACGAGCGAGCATTATTCGCCCTGCTTGTACGGCGACACTCTCAGGCTGGAAAGGTGATAGCCCCTTAGCGATTTCGTCGGCATTGATAAACTCTTTGCAGTCGAGTACTTCGGGCAAAATGGTAAAGGAAGCGGTGGTTTTTCCCGCGCCATTACAACCTGCTATGATATAGAGTTGCTTGCTCATTCTGTTGTGTTTATATATTAGCTATATATATTCTTCAAATTTTCCTGACCGCAAAGCTATTGTGCTACATTTACTCATCTCTATCCACAGGCTCTTTAGTAAGAAGATTTTGGAAGTCGGAAAAGTTTTCAGCTATCTTCTCACAAAACATATCGTGATACCAAATCCAAAGCGAACCATCGTGGAGGTTGATAAACACAAATCCTTCGTTTACAGAACCAATAGCAAAGGCTGATTGGAGTTCTTCGGGGGTTAAAGTGTCTTCATCACGGGTTTGCAACATCGAAAAATCAATATCATCACGAGTAAAGAAAGCGTAATTGCAGAAAGATTTGCTATAAGTATGCGACAAGAGATACTCTTTGCTCCATACTTCAATCTCGGTACTGTGTTCGTATTCTGTATGAGGGAACATTGTGAGCCATTCGGGGAAGGACTCTCCCTTTTCAATACTGTTTACATACTCTTTTGGGAGCTCTCTCCCTAAATATGTTGTAGGTAATACTTCGTTGTTCATAGTTTTTTAATTATTCTGTCATTTCAATAAACCACTTCAAAAAAAGGTCAGTAACGGGTTCATCATTCATACTGTGAGGAGTTGTGACCTCCAAGCCTATCTTTGGAATAGTGGTATGAAAGGTATTTTGTACCCATTCTTGGTATTGTGTATTAGGGTGGACGAATGTATTGTCTTTATTACTATTAGGAGGAGAAGAATATTCTTCGTCCCAGCAAATCTCATCATAGCCAATGGCTAATAGACGCAAGAAATCCAAAGCGTTTTTCACCAATATACAAGTCATCATAGAGCCTGAACCCGACCCGATATGCACTATTTGAGTACGCCCTTCATCATCCAACCATAGAGCACACTCCGAACCATCGCCACCACTCTGCGCAAAGACAAGCAAACGGCGCCTTACTTCTTCCTTATGATTTGGATAACAAATCTCCAACAAATCCTCATTATCTGATGGTTTTAATACCGAGAAAGCAATATCGGTACCTCCTTTGCGTTCATTCTCAGTCCAGCTCTCTCTTAACTTATCTTGCGGGTAGAGATAGCCATAACGAATGCCTTCATTCTCTGAATAATAGCCGTTGTTTTCTATCCACTGATAGAGTTTGCGGAGTTCCTCTGGAATTTGCATTCCCTCGGGGAGGGCATTTTCTAATTGTTGTAATAGAATGTTGGACATCATTTCTAATTTAAAAAATTATGCTTTATGAAAAAGAGCTTCGAATAGCCATTTATTCTTATGTAAAATCAAAAGTGAATAGCACAATACGGCTTACGGGCTCGTAAAACATAATGATATAGCCGCCAGAACCTACCCAGTCGTAAGCCCCTGTTTCGGCTACGAGATAAAAAGGGTTCCCTTGGTAAGAAATGTCAAACAGCACTTCATCGTCAGCCTCTCCATCTTCTATATGCATCTTAAAAGCCTTCGGATATTCCTCCTCTTCAATAGTGGAGCACCAGTTGCCATACTGAGGCTCTCCCCCCAATATCTCCAAATAGTTTTTCTTATTCAGTTTCCCATTATATTCAGGATAACACAAATTCACCAAAGTACCATATTTAGCTACATTTGCTTTGCTTTTCTCATAGTTATCAGCCATTTCTTGTATGGCTTCCTCTTCTTCGGAATTAAAATCTCAATGGTGAATAGTGGTTCGCTCAAAATATCCTTCCTTCCCGAGGAACTCAAACTTATTATCGTCAGTTAGGCGGAAAGCCAGCCAGTTAGGTGCGGTATATTCGTTGTGATACTCAGTGGTATTATCGCCTATATAACCCTCGTAAGGCTCAAAAGGACAGAGCATATATACTTTTTGCCCTGCCCAATCGGGATTGATTTCTGCTAAATCGATACTCATCAGGGGCAAAAAATGATTTTTGAGCCACGGTTGTTCTTTTACAAAGATGTCTTCTGCTTTGGGGAACACCTGCAAATGGTCGTTCAGTTCTTGGATTTCTTCTCTTACTGTCATTGTTTTAGATTCTTGTTAGAAAATAAATTTTAATTGTCCTTCTTGTTGCGTTTTATTTAAAGGATAATTAGAAATAAATAACTCCTTTCCTTTTTGGTCAGAACTATCTGTTACATTTCTCATTCCATAAGTAGGTGTCCAAGGAGTGATATTCGCAAACGAAAAAAGCTCTCTTATATATTCGGAATCATCATAAGTAATCAACCATTTGTGCTTACATTGTTGCATTGTTTGGGCAAATTTCTGATGGTCAAAAGCTTTATGTAGATGTCCATTCTTACCATAAAGAGCCGATTTAGTAGCTGAATAATAGGGAGGATCTAAAAAAATGAATACATTCTTTCCTTTCTTCTCCACTACTTCCTGATAATCCAAGTTGGTTATCTGTGTGTTGTGATGTACAAGGGTGGCAAACTCGCTTAATCGCTGGATACTGCTCTCAGTGAATCTTCCTCTGAAGGCAGCTTCGCTATATCCTCCACTTAAGCTCGTTCCTGAAAAGGTAATTCGGTTATAAATAAAGAATGCGGTAGCGCGTTCTATATCATCAAAGCTATCTAAATGAGTATTAAGGAACTGATACAAGTCCTTCCCCACAGGATAAGAGGTACGCCACTCTTGTATTTTCTGTATCAATCCTGCTGTGTTCTTTTGGGACATTTCCCAAAACTTGAACAATTCAAAGTACAAATCATTCACCCAAAACTTTTTTTTAGGAAAAAGCTGTTTCAAATAGACGAATACCGACCCTCCCCCAACAAAAGGCTCCCGAAACTCATCAAAAGAGGGGAGGATTTGAGAGATGGTTCCTATCGCTCTACTCTTACCACCTGGGTATCTTAAAGGACTTTTTATCATATTGACCCTTCTATGCTTACTATAAAATTATTTTCTTTGGCTTCTTTAAATAGAAGTTCTATTCTTTTTTGGAGTATTGCCCGTATAGCATTCTCTTGGTAAAAGGAATCTAACTCTTCATCTGTACCTTCTGAAGTGATTCTCTTCCCTTTCAATTGTTCAGAGGTAAGTTTAAGTACTGCTTTACTCTGTGCAGGAACATCATCTATGGCAACTTCTTTAAGGTTGGTATATAGAATCATCTTTATCAGACCGTCCTTTATATCGCTCATTGAGGGTAAAATGCCTTTTTTTGAGTGTTTACACTCAGTTAGAAAGATTGTATTCTCTGAAAAAGTTACCTCATCTACTGTAAAAAAGTATTTTCCTCCTAGATAATTGGTAATGGTTACGTTGGCTTTGGAGAAATCTCCTAAACGCTCTTTAGGTTGTAGGGTTGTGGATTCTCTTCTTTGCGCCTCTTTTGCCTTTTGGCGAGAAAACTCCATAAACGAAGAAACATCAGTTCCTATTTTATCCTTAAAACTATCTAATCCTGCCACATTGTGCAAAGCTATTCCTGTGGATTGCTCTATGGAAATATAGGCTGTTTTTGCCTTATCTATAATAGAATGAAAGTTTTGGGTCAGTTCGTTTAGGTTCCAATGTAATGCTGAACTATGATACTGCTCTATTTCTCTTATCTTTTCAAGAATATAATTGTTGTCCAACTGTTGATTTGTGATTTTTCCCTTATAAGAGGAACTCACTTTTGCCTTGTGATAATAGGCAAAGATAACAAAAACATCTAAAAGTGACATCATAGAAACGGTATCCCATTGTAAGAAATCCCTATCACCTACAGCTCCTTCATCTTTTACTATAGGAATAACAGTTATTTTCTTACTGATAGAAAGAGAATTATATACCCTTTCGTACGGATAAGAGCGGGTTCTTTTAGGTGAAACCCATTTGGAAATAGCAAAAGTTCCCTTTTACTCTCTACAAGACAGGCAGCAGGTGTCGTATTGATATCAAAATCCTTTATAGCAACTCTCTTCAGCGCCTTTGAAAGCTCTATTTTATATTCTATTCCCGTAATTTTCCCTGTAATTTCCATTTAATTTATCCTTTAGATGTTTTTTTGTACTATTGAAACTCAAACTTATCGGTTTTTTACCCTATTTTTTTAGCGTCGGCTAAAAACTGTGCTAAACCGCTGTCGGTAAGAGGGTGTTTTAATAGTCCGGTGATTGCCGAAAGAGGGGCGGTAATGACATCGGCTCCTATTTTGGCGCATTCGAGAATGTGCATCGTATGACGCACTGAGGCTGCCAATATCTGCGTTTCAAAATTATAGTTGTCGTAAATCAGGCGTATCTCTTCGATAAGTGAGAGTCCGTCGGCTGAAATGTCATCGAGGCGACCAATGAAAGGCGATACATAGGTAGCGCCTGCTTTGGCTGCCAAAAGCGCCTGACCTGCTGAAAATACCAATGTGCAGTTGGTGCGGATGCCTTTATCAGTAAAGTATTTAATGGCTTTGATGCCGTCTTTTATCATCGGTACTTTTACGACAATCTGTGGGTGAAGGGCTGCCAGCTCCTCGCCCTCGCGGACGATGCCCTCGAAGTCGGTGGCTATTACTTCAGCAGAAACATCGCCCTCTACAATCGTGCAGATGTTAGTATAATGCTTGAGTATCGCCTCTTTGCCGGTGATACCTTCTTTTGCCATTAGTGACGGATTGGTGGTAACGCCGTCTAACACGCCCAAATCTTGGGCTTCTTGAATTTGTGCTAAATTTGCTGTATCAATAAAGAATTTCATATTACTTAGGTTTTTAATTTATTAATTGATAATGTTTCATCAGCATTTGCTCGTAGCGTTTGCTGGGCAAAAGTCGTTTGAGGACTATTGAAAATTTCTGTAAGAAACTGCCTTGTTTATAATGCACTTTGGGGTGCTTGGTGTTGATTACTTTGAGTATCTTTTCGGCCATTTCTTTAGGATCGCCCCCACTATCTACGTGCTCGTTCATCAGGCGGAGTTGTTTTGCATACACCTCAGCATAAGGAGAGTTTTCGTTTACGGGAGTGTGATAACGGCGAGAGGCTATATCGGTAGCATAATCGCCGGGGGAAATGGTGCAGACCTCTATACCAAAGGCTTTTACCTCCATACGCAAGGCTTCGGTCATCAGCAGTAAAGCCCCTTTGCTGGCTGAATAGGCTCCGCGAAAAGGCAAACCCATATAGCCCGCTATTGAACTAATGTTGATAATACGTCCATTCTTTTGCGCACGCATAGTAGGCAAAACCTCTTGCACTACAGACATAGCACCATAGAGGTTGGTGGCAAAAACGTTATGCAGTTGGTCGGCCGGCAGCTCTTCTACCGCCCCTGTGATACCTACACCTGCATTGTTGATGAGGATATCGATACGCCCTACCTCGCTGAGGATTTGCTGCACTGCCTGCTTGATAGTGGCTGGCTCTCGCACGTCCATAGGGAGCAATCTGAAGGGGAGGTTCTTGCCCTCGACATTGCGTGCCGTGCCGTACACCAAAAAGCCCTTAGAGGCGAGCAGCAAAGCTGTTTGTTTGCCTATACCGGAAGTCGCGCCCGTAATAAGAACTATTTTACAATTCATTGCTAATTTGTCGATTTGCTAATTTGCTAATTGGTCATTAATATATTTTCCTTCTTCGCAAAAGTGTGCTAATTCGTTTTTGATAAACGTTTGTACTTCGTCTTTTACGCTTTTGGGGTACAGCAGATGCACATTGGCACCGGCATCGAGGGTAAAGCAGAGCGGCACTTTGGTGTCTTTGCGGTACTGCCATACGCGCTGAATAACTTCCAAAGTATTGGGACGCATCAGTATGAAATACGGGATGCTGGTCTGCATCATCGCGTGGAGGGTGAGGGCTTCGCTCTCGACTACCTCTATAAACGTATCGATATCGCCTGTGGCAAACGCCCCTATAAGGCGATCGATATTGCTATTGGCTTGCAAAAAACGTGCCTCAGCAAAAGGGTGTCCGTGCATTAAATTGTGCCCCACGGTGCTGCTGACTTGCTTCTGTCCACGATCAATAAGCAGGATAGTATCTTGATAATCAGCAAACACCGGTGCTACTTGCAGCGGGTAGGCAATGCCATAATCGTCTGAACTGCCCGCAATAGAAGGATGTTGCCCCCATACCACTATACTGCCTTTGACACTGCGGCAGGCACTACCCGACCCTAAACGCGCCAAAAAAGAGGCTTTTTGCCAAAACTCTTCTTCAGTATACGTATGTCCTAACTCTCTGGCCAACTGCATCAGGCATACTGAAAGCGCTGCCATAGCACTAGCAGACGAGGCTATACCGCTGCTGTGCGGGAATGAGTTGTGCGAGTGGATGCTGAAATGATAGTCCGTTAAAAAAGGTAAATAAGGAGCAATACGCGCAAAAAAGGCTTCGATTTTTGGGTGAAAAGACGGCTTTGGCTGTCCGTCGAAGCTAAAATCAAAAGAAAAGGGGGCGTCAGTAGCCATAGTAGCGGCGCTTCTACGCTGGTAAGCAATAGAAGTTTCGGTATAGCAATGGCTAAGCGTAAAGCTAATAGAGGGATTAGCAGGTAACTGCTCCCCTTTTTTGCCCCAGTACTTTACAAGGGCTATATTACTCGGTGCTTTGAATGTGATCATTTAGTCGTTAGTCGTTAGTTGTTAGACGCTAGCTATTAGTCGTTAGGTGTTAGAGGGCTAACGGCTAAAATTCAGGGTTACCTGCTATTCTTAAGGCTTCATTAGCTTGTGCTAATTTCTCAGGGAAAAGTACCTTATTAGCATATTTATCCAACGAAGGGTCGGGCTCTAAAAGTACATAATGAGGTGTTACTTTAACCACTTTCCTTGTTGTTTTCTCTACAATAGTTTTTAAATCTTTTTTCTCTTCTGTACTCATAGTTATTTATTGTTTTTTCGTTTTAAAACAAAACCTTGACAGTTGATATTAGGATAAAAATCTTTCCACTCACCATTTTGCCAACAGCGCAGTGTGAAATCACTTTCAACAATAGATAAGTACTTCATAATAATTATCCTATACAGCCTTGTTCTTGTAGGTGAACTACCTGTTATATATACCCATTTATCAGGGAATTCTTCAGTAAAAACATAAATAATGGAGATAACAGTAGCTAATACCTTTTCCATATCTCCGTTATCAGAAACAATTTTATCATCTATTTCACCGGTAATAGGATTTTCATCTCCGAAACCTAAATTATAAACATTTATTAAATTTGTTTCCTGAAACTTTACCATTTTGTATATACAACCTTTCTTTCCTTCACTTACAAACTCATAAATATGTTTTGTTTCATCAGGCAAAACATCGTACTTCGGTAAATTCATTGGTTATGTTGGTCTTATAAGTTGTTTTTATAGTCTGAGCACTAGCGACTAACCACTAACGGCTAACACCTACTATCTGATTTTTCTATTCATCACTAAATCTATGTATAGATTGACGGTGTCTTTTAGCTGTTTGCGGTTTACGATGAAGTCTAAAAAGCCGTGCTCGAGAACGAATTCTGCCGTTTGGAAGCCCTCTGGGAGGTCTTGCCCTGTGGTGTCTTTCACTACACGAGGTCCGGCAAAGCCTATAAGCGCCCCTGGTTCGGCTATATTGATGTCGCCAAGCATCGCAAAGGAAGCACTAATACCCCCCGTAGTAGGGTCGGTGCAAAGCGATATGTAAGGCAACTTTGCCTCATCGAGCTGAGCTAACTTAATAGAGGTTTTGGCCATCTGCATTAGCGAAAGAGCCGCCTCCATCATACGCGCTCCGCCTGATTTTGAAATCATAAGGAATGGGAGTTTATGCTTGATAGCATAGTCGATAGCACGACATATTTTTTCGCCCACTACACTACCCATAGAGCCGCCAATGAAAGCGAAATCCATACAGCCAATGACGATAGGCGCCCCCTTAGAATTGCCCACCGCTGTACGAACGGCATCTTTGAGCCCCGTTTTGTTAGTGGCTTCTTCTAAACGTTTGTCGTAAGATTTGGTATCTACAAACGAAAGAGGGTCTTTAGAGACCATATTGGCATCTAATTCTTTGAACTCATTATTGTCAAACAGTATTTGAAAATACTCCTTACTGCCAATGCGCACGTGGTAATCGTCATCAGGACTTACATAGAAGTTGGTAACCAACTCATCTTGCTCTACTATATTGCCGCTGGGCGATTTAAACCATAATCCTTTAGGGATATCTTTCTTCTCCTCTGTAGAGGTTTGTATTCCTTTTGCTGTTCTTTTAAACCAAGACATAGTTAATTAATCTTTTTATTGAACTGCAAAGATAGAATTTTTTTTTTAATTGGCAATTACACCGTATATTTGCAACGATTTTTTTAGAATAGCTGAAAAGTAAAACATACTACTTTTGAAACCTTTATTAGATGCTTATACTTCGCTGATTTTTCGCTCTTCCTTCGCTCTTCCTATATCGTTTGTATATGGTAAGTATAGTGTAAGAGTAAAGAGAAAAATTTTTTGGGGATGTGCGTGTGGGACGAGTGGGACAGGTGGGACGAGTGAGACAGGTGGGACAGGTGAGACAAGTGGGACAGGTGAGACAAGTGGGACAGGTGAGACAAGTGGGACAGGTGAGACAAGTGGGACAGGTGAGACAAGTGGGACAAGTGAGTGGAAAAGAAGTGGTAAGAAAAATAGAAAGAGGCAAAAAGGTTGTAAATATGGATAATGCAATAATATATCAAAAAATAGAATCCTTAAGTGATAGAGAGAGAGCCCTTTTTGCTTTCTCAATGGCTGAACGAATGATGCCCTTATATTATGATTTATGCAATAATCATACAGAAATTTATGACTTTAGTCATTATAAAGAGTTAAAAAATCTTTTGTGTAAAGGTTTTCTCTATGCTAATAATGATATAAAAGTAGACTATTCGACCATTGAGAAAATAATAGATAATTGCGTATATGTACTAACTCCTGATATGGAAGAAATCGCTACTACTATATCGGACTTGGCTCAAAAACCTCCTTTATGTGTTGCCTATGGTTTTGATTACATCATAAATAAAAACATCAAAAGTATTAACTATTGTAGCGATATGCCTTTCCAATGTTTTTATATTTGCTATGAATTGGAGGAAAATTATAATTTAATTATTGTTGAAGAAATTGAAACACAAAAAGCATTATTAGAAGAAATATGTTCAACTAGAAGATTAGAGACTATAAGGGATTTTAATAAAAATAATATGCTAACCATTAACACTCGGGCAAAGATGTGAGACAAGTGGGACTAGTGAGAGGAATGAGAAGGCTGAGAGGGCTGGGAATGTGGGGACGATTGTGGGATGCGAGTATATGTTGGGGCTAACTAAACAGTTTTTTTAGAGATATACCAGACTATTCAGAAAAAAATAAGAGCTTATGTATAAGATAAAAACTAGTGATTTTTTTAATGATACAATAGATAAAAAACTATTTAATATTGATGTTGTAAAAAATATATCGCAAGATTTTTTTATTTCTAGGCATAGTAGTTTGTATGTAGTGTATTCTTTATATTTCAAAATAGAATTTTGTTTCAAAGAAAATATAAATCTTTATTATATAATGGTAGAAAGAAATCTAAAAAATAGAGAAAATACATTGCTTGAGTATGAAGATGACTTACTTATATTTGATAAAACAAAAGATGAATTAGGAGAAAAAATAGGGAGTATTATTGATGATAATATTATCAAGCAGAATAATATAGAGTTATATTTCTCTGAGGGAGAAATTGATAGTTTATATTTTTTTAAAAGATAATATTAGTAATGGAAATGTATCAGATGTATTGGTAAAACATTATATGCTAAACATTAATACAAAGGCGATTGTGGGAGGAATGGGAGGGCTGGGAGGGCTGAGAGGAATGGGAAGGCTGTGAGGGCTGGGAATGTAGGGCAATTGTGGGACTGGTGGGACAGGGAGAGAATTTTGAATTCTGAATTTAGAATTGGGAGGACGGGGAAGGAACTTTTTTCTTATAGCAAGGGCAGTATTACGACTTTGAGACTAAGCTTGCTTATAATCGTTATCGCTACTACTCACCTGAAAGCGGAATGTATATCTCGCAAGACCCGATAGGACTGGCAGGAGGAAATCCTACGCTATATGGGTATGTGAAGGATAGCAACTGGTGGGTGGATGTGTTGGGGTTATTTAAAGTTGTTAAAAAACGAGTATTGTCTGATGGCAGAATTAGAGAATATTCTAAAGAAGTTCCAAGTACAACACCTGGTCCCACGAGAGGGGCTTCAATGGTAAAAGAAACATCTCCAACAAGAAACACAAGAATGTGGATGGAATCATATGGTCATAACGGAGAGGTAGTAAGAGTTCATCCAAAAGCTATTGATGGAAAACCTGTAGATTTGCCACATTATCCCCTGACTTATAAAGATATACAAGAAGGTAAAGCAATAGAAACGTCCAATGGAAAAGAGAAAAAAGTACAATGCCAAAAGAAATGACATTCATAAACTAAAAAGTTTGGCAGGGAAAAAGACAGGCGAATATATTTCAGATAAAGCATTTGAAATATATTTGAAGTATGAAGATATATTAACACAAAGGCAAAATTGGATTCTTTTGAAATTAATTGCTATCAATGAAGGAGAAGCATTTTATTTGTCTGAAGAAGAAATAGAAAACCCTTTGTTAAAACTTCGATGATATAGATAATCAAAGTTCTTTGAATTCTTACTTTTATATCCTTTTGAGGAATGACGAACTTGTTTGGAGTACCGACTATGACATTTGGTAATGTATCAGATGTGTTGTTAAAAATATAGTATGCTAACCATTAACACAAAGGCAATTGTGGGACGGGTGGGACAGGAGGGACAGGTGGGAGGAATGGGAAGGCTGAGAGGGCTGGAAATGTGGGGCGAGTGTGGGACAAGTGGGACAGGTGAGACGAGTGAGACAGGTGGGAGGAATGAGAAGGCTGGGAGGAATGAGAAGGCTGGGAGGAATGGGAGGGCTGGGAATGTGAGGCGAGTATGGGACTGGTGGGAAAAACCTGTGCCAAAAGGGAACAATTATTATCAAACATTTATTAATAAAAATTCTAATTATGAATATAGAAAGACATTATAAAAAACTTATTACTCAATTAGTGCCAACTTGTAGCTGTAAAAAGAATTTAGAGTACATCTTATTTCATTACTAATATGATACACTTAGATAAACCTATTAGCTCAAATGGTTATGGAATTGCTGTTGTATCAGCAGAAATATTCCAAGAACTATGTAAGGAACATAGAATTCGTTCTAAAAAGATGCTTACTTATTTTGACAAGAATCATAATGTATTTTATGATTTTATAAAGAAAGGGGCTTTTGTGCCTATCCCGCGTATTCGTGCATATTATTATCAAATTTTCATTACTATAAATGATAATAGAACTACCGATGAAGAATGGGATTCTATACCTACCGAAGAAACATTTTTTTTGGAAGTAAAGGATGAAGCTCTTTGGATTTGTAGTTTTGAACAAATAGAAAACTGGAAATATAAAGACTTAGAAAATTGTACAAATATAGAGACCTATTACTATCTTTCATATGAAGGAGAAAGATATACCGCTTATAGTGCAGCTAAGTATACAATTCCTAATGGGAAATATAAAATAAAAATAATAGGACTTAGAAATAAAAAAGTTGAAAAAGAAGAAAAATTCAGAAAAGGCTATGCTTTTTTAATACAAATAGAAAAAGTAGATAGTATTATTAATATTAGTGACTCTAGTCAATTAGATTTTTCTAAACTATTCGAGTGATTGGGTAATGTTTTTGATGTATGATTAAAAATATTAATACAAAGGTGATTGTGGGACTGATGGGAGTGCGAGTCGCACGGGCAAAGATGTGGGACAAGTGAGACTGGTGGGACAGGTGGGACAAGTGAGACAAGTGGGACTGGTGGGACTGGTCGGAGGTGTGAAAATGTAAATATTGTGGGGAGGCGTGGTAATCAAAAATAAATTTGTACTTTTGCCACTCGTAAAAGCTGAACTATCCGTAACTAAAAAAGCTGAACTATCCGTAACTAAAAAACTGAACTATCTGTAACTAAAAAAGCTGAACTATCCATAACTAAAAAACTAAACTATCTGTAACTAAAAAAGCTGAACTATCTGTAACAAAAAAATGACTCAACATTTCTTAAAACGCTTCCTTATATGGCGTGTGAAGCACATTAGCGAACGTCAATTTATTCTGCTACTGAGCGGGGTAATTGGTATCATCACAGGGCTGGCTGCCCTTGCGATGCGGTCGTTTACTCACTTTATTCAGTGGCTGTTAGATGGGCAATTAGCCCAAACGGTAACTTATGGCTTTTACTTTGTGCTGCCTACTATCGGCTTTGCAGCGGTGTATTGGGTTAAAAAATATGTGATACGCCACGATGTGAATCACGGTATACCCTCAATACTCTATGCCGTAGCTCACCAAAAAGGGGTAATGAAGCGCTTTCAGGCGTATGGGAGTCTGTTGGTGGCTCCTATTACTATTGGCTTTGGGGGTTCGGTAGGGCTAGAAGGTCCGATGGTAGTAACAGGGGCTGGGATAAGCTCTAATATATGTCGTTTTTTTCACATCAACCAATCGAACCGTATGCTGCTGTTGGCTTGTGCTTGTGCGGCGGCCTTAGCCGCTATCTTTAAAGTGCCTATCGCCGCAATTCTATTTGCGATAGAAGTGTTTGGGCTTGACCTGACGCTATCATCGCTTATTCCTCTGTTTATCGCTTCGCTCTGCGGGGTGTTTACTTCTTATTTCTTCTT
Source organism: Capnocytophaga leadbetteri (assembly GCF_003054025.1). Taxonomy (GTDB): domain Bacteria; phylum Bacteroidota; class Bacteroidia; order Flavobacteriales; family Flavobacteriaceae; genus Capnocytophaga; species Capnocytophaga leadbetteri. Next base: position 146,394 of record NZ_QBKG01000001.1, on the reverse strand, counting down.
TGGCAGTGAGGTGCTTATACCGATGACTATCACTCGTGCCTTTTCGCTGCAAGGAATTCCGTTCTACATTCTTTTGGGTATAGTGGGGGGACTAATGTCGGCTTATTTTACTTTTATATATGAGAAAATCAATGCTTTTTTTAAGAAAATAACTGCTCCGTACCTAAAAATAGTGATAGGAGGGGCTCTTTTGGGGTTGCTTATCTATATAATGCCTCCGTTATACGGCGAAGGGCACGAGATTATTAATCACCTAAAGGAGGGACACCCTGAGTTATCGCTTAGCAAGAATATTTTTGGGTGGGATTTATCAAACACGTGGATTATCATTCTGCTATTGGCGGGGCTTACCTTTGCCAAGGTAGTGGCTACCTCGCTGACTTTTGGCGGTGGTGGTGTGGGGGGTATTTTCTCGCCTATGCTCTTTATGGGGGGCGTGATGGGGAATTGCTTTGCGCGTATTATCAACGAATTTCCGATACTGGGCTACAAGGCGGCGCTGCCTAACTTTACTCTTGTGGGTATGACTGCCCTAATGACGGGGGTGCTACACGCTCCGCTGACGGCTGTTTTCCTCATCGCTGAAGTAACGGGAGGTTACTCGCTACTAGTACCGGCGATGCTGACGGCTGCGGTATCGTTTTCGGTGGCTAAGTATTTTAACAAATACTCTATCTACACTATGGAACTGGGCAGGAAAGGGGAGCTTATTTCGCAAAACAAAGACCAATCGATATTGACCTTAATGGACTTTGAGCAGGTGGTAGAGCACAACTTTGTGCCTGTTTATACGGATATGAAGCTGCGCGAGGTGGTGATGGATGTGGTGCGGGTATCGAATAGGAATATTTATCCTGTATTAGAGCGCGAAACGGGTGTTTTAAAAGGGGTAATTCTGCTTGACAATATACGTCACCTTATTTTTGAAGCGGATTATTACGATAAGATTGCGGCTATTGAGCTTATGCAGCCTGCCCCTGCGACGATAGTATCGGGTAAGGATAAGATGAGTACGGTAATGGATAAGTTTCAGCATACAGGCGCGTGGAACCTGCCGGTGGTGCATTCTGATGGTAGGTATTACGGTTTTATCTCTAAATCAAAATTATTGAGCATTTATAGGAGGAAGTTGATATACTTTACGCAGTGATAGGGCTGATACCCTCTTTAAGATTAATCATAAAAAAAGCTGTTCCGCAAAAGAACAGCTTTTTTATATTGTAAACATCCCCCTTATGCACATACTCCGCTGCGCCAGCTCGCGGACTTCCTTCAAAGGGGGAACCCATACACGAAAATCATACTATTTTAGGGCTTCTTCGTATTTTTGGGCTACTTTAGTCCAATCGATAACGTTGAAGAAGTTGGTGATATAGTCAGCGCGTTTGTTTTGGTATTTTAGGTAGTAGGCGTGTTCCCATACGTCCATAGCAAGAACGGGGGTGCCTGATACCTCTAAGTTTGGCATTAATGGGGTATCTTGATTGGCAGTGCTCACTACTTGTAGCTTGCCATTATTGACTACTAACCACGCCCAGCCTGAACCAAAACGTTTAGCTCCTGCCTCGCTAAAGGCTTTTTTGAAGTTCTCGAAACTACCAAAGTCGCGGTCGATAGCAGCTGCTAAGGCTCCGGTAGGAGTTCCTCCCCCTTTTGGCGAAATAAGTTCGAAATACAAATTGTGGTTATAGTAACCCCCTGCGTTGTTTCTTAGGGTTGCATTGCTCATATCGAGCGTACTGAGGAGCTGCTCTATAGTCTTCTGTGCTTCAGGCTTCCCTTCGACTGCCTTATTGAGGTTGTTTAAATACCCTACATAGTGTTTTGAGAAGTGAATGTACATTGTTTCTGCATCGATGTAGTTGCTCACAGCGTCATAATCGTATGCTAAAGGCTTTATTTTGAAAGCGCCTTCGTTAGCTTTTACCTCAGAGGGTTTGCCATAATTAGGCTTTTGACAGCTTTGCTCTGTCTTTTTGCATTTTTTACCTTTCTTCTGTTGTGCGTAAAGGTCTGTGGTGCCAAGCATTGTAGCCAAAGCTATGGCAGAAAGTGTGATTGCGTTTTTGAGTTTCATATGAAATAAATTGAGTTTTATTCGTCAAAATCTTTGCGTTTTACTACTGTGCCTTGCTGGTACTCTTCTTCGTATGCTAAACGCCCTGTGCGGTCGTAGTGCTTCCAAATACCCTGCTTGTAGTTGTCCTTCATCATTCCTTCCTCTTTTACTTTTTTGCTAGGGTAATATATTTTCATCGCGCCGTTGAGAATGCCTCCTACATAGGTACGTTCGCGGTACAGCACATTATTCTCTTGGTACTCGCGCCATACGCCCTCTTTGAAGTCGTTTTTATATTCGCCTTCTTCGCTAAGAGTGCCATTTTCGTTATAGAGGGTGTACTTACCGTTTTTCTCATCGTTTTTATAATTGGTTTCCTCTTTTAATCTGCCATTAGAGTGGTAGATTTTGCGAGCGATGAGCTTATCAGCGTCGAATACTTGTTCGTCTTGCAAAACACCTGCCCCATTGAAGTTCTTGCGAGCTCCGTGCAGCTTATCGTCTTTGTAAGACACTTCGCTTTTAGGATTGCCGTTTAGGTGATAATTGCGCTGAGTATAGGTCTTTTCGTCCTTATAGTCGCGCTCTTCGCGTAGCAAGCCATTTTCCCACTGTTCTACCCATTTTCCTGAAGGTTTGCCATTGGTATAGTACTTGGTAGTGGTGTAATTGCCGTGGTTGCTGACCATTTTGCGCCACCACTTACCATTCTTCTCGTCGTTTTTGTAGGTTTCGATGCGCTCAACCTTGCCTTCGTCATCGTAGTACTTCCACTCGCCTTCTTTCTTACCGTCTTTATAAAAAGTTTCGTAGTCGGGCACGCCTTTATCGGTATAGCGGGCGCTCTTGCCGTCTAACTTTCCGTCTTTATAGGTAGTTAGGCGTATTACCTTGCCCTCGCGATATTGGGTAAAAGCCCCTTCGGGCAAACCATTTTTGTAGTGTTCTTCCACAATAAGTTCGCCTTTGTCGTTATACGTTTTTTTGGCACCCTCTATTCTACCTTTTTTGAAGGTAGCTTCATAGTAATCGCCGCCCCCAATAGCTACCTTATAGGCACCCTCTAAGGGTTCGTCGTTAGCGCTTAGGGTGAAGATACGTTCGTTGCCAAAGCGCTCTTCGTCTATATCGTATTGCGATAAGTATTTCTGAGCTAAACCGTTAGAGGCTATAAGCAGCGCGGTAATAAGTAAAAGTTTTTTCATTTTTTATTGACTGTTTGTTTGACAAGGTTGTATCATCACGCAACAAGTATTTGCTCAGTTTGCCAAAAGGTGAGAACTTTGCGCCGTAAAAGTTTTAAGACTTTCAGTTCGTTCTTTGACATACTGGGAAAATTAGCCAATTAGCCGATTAGCAAATTTGGAAATTAGCAAATTTCTGCTATTTAATACTAAGCTAATACTTTTTGTCCAACCCCTAAGAGAATTAACTCTTTGCCTTTGGCTTTAAAGCTGCGTACAGCTAAGTCTTTATCATCAATTTTGATAAGTGGATTGGTGTCGTAGTGATAGCCTAACACTTTGTTGCACTTTACGAAATCAGAAGCCATAATGGCATCTTCAACATCCATTGTAAAGTTGCCACCTATAGGCAATACGGCTAAATCTACTTTATAACGCACAGGAATAAGCTGCATATCGAAGTGCAATGCTGTAGCTCCTGCTACATAAACGGTTCTGTCTAAGGTTTTTATGATAAAACCACAAGCGCAACCACCGGCACTACCGTCATCGAAAGTAGAAGAGTGCAAAGCAGGTACCATCTTAATTGAACCAAAAGGGAAATTATAAGCCCCCCCTAAGTCCATAGGGTGCGAATTTTCGATGCCTAAATTGAAATAATGGTTAGAAATCTCGTAATTAGAGATAATTTTGGCATTAGTGCGCTTAGCGATGCTCTCTACATCATAAGTATGGTCTTGCTGAGCCGTAGTGATGAGGATGTAGTCGGCAGGTACATCATTTACATTGATGTGACTCGCTGAAGGGTTTTCAGAGATAAAAGGGTCGATAAGAAGGTGGGTGTCGCCTATTCGGATACCCACACAAGCGTGTCCGTAGTAAATTACTTCCATAGTTATTATTGAATTAGACGTTAGTTTATTAGTCGTTAGTCGTTAGTTTATTAGTCGTTAGTTTATTAGTCGTTAGTCGCTAGACGTTAGACATTAGTATAGATGCCGATAAAGAATAAGACCGAGAGCAAGAAAGTGCTTATTGCTACGATTTTGAGTTCTTTATCTAAGAGTCGTAGTTCTGTATTGCGTTTTACTGACAATAGATGCACTACCAAAGGCAAGTAGGCTATAAGGTACAGCAACTGCCAACGCATTTGTAAGCGCCATACTGAATAGCCAAGCATCGCTACCATAGCTATCACAACCAAATAATAATGATAGTATTTGGCTAATGAAATACCCATCTTGACGACCAGAGTATGCTTGCCTGAACGGCGGTCGTTTTCGTAATCGCGCATATTATTGAGGTTGAGTACCGCTACACTCAACAATCCGATAGCTATAGCGGGTAGCCATACTGCCTTATCTATCTGCTGGGTATACAAGAACTGACTGCCCACCACACTGACCAAGCCGAAAAAGACGAATACAAACACATCGCCCAATCCGCGATAACCATAGGCCGAACTACCTACGGTATACTTGATAGCCGCTGCTACACAAAGCAATCCTAAGACAAAAAACACCAGCGTATAAAGTAGGTTTTCGCTACCAAAAGCCGCTATTATCAGAGCAATTGCTGAGAGTATAGAAAGAGCCGCTGTGATAAGCACGACTCGCTTCATCTGCTCACGTGTGATAGCCCCACTCTGTAAGGCACGGGCAGGACCTATACGGTGCTCATTGTCGGTGCCTTTTACCCCATCGCCATAATCATTGGCGAAGTTAGAGAGTATCTGAAAAAGTATGGTAGTGAGGAGCGCTAATAGGAATATATCCCCACGGAAAGCCTCAGGTTTTTCGCGTAGGGCTACAGCACTACCTGTGATAATACCCGATACTGATAGCGGCAAGGTGCGTAAGCGAGCCGCTTTGACAAGAGTTATTGCATTCATCAAGGCACAAAAGTACGAAATAATTATATATTAGCAAATTAGCTAATGTGAAAAATTATCAAAATCACTAAAACAGGTATCTAACCCCGCCGTATATTTGTAGCCCTTGTGAAGGGTAATACGCCCAAAGGGTATGGCGCTGAGTGCTTAGGTTATTAGCCTTTAGGAATACTTGCCAGTGCTTGCTAAAAGTATAATCGGCGTGGAGATTTACATCTAAATAGCCATTAAGAGTGATTTTCTCTGGGGTAATGGTAGTAGGCAGCACATAGTCTAAATCATAGCGATTGCCGATATAGAAAATGTCCATACCTGCGTATAGGGTAGGCAATATTCTGAAATCAGTATAAAGCGATACCTTTACGCTGGGTAGATTCCACGCTGTATTATCCATCTGTGTACGCGCCTTGTAGTGGTTGTATTGCCCTTCGAAAGTGAAGTTTACAATATCCTTTAGCTTACCGCTGAGGGTTGCTAATAGCTCTACATCATTTACCTCGTCATACACTACCTTGAAGGCGTTATAATACTGATAAGGCAGTATCTCGCTAGCGATAGTAGGGGTTTCGGTGAAAGTAGTAAAAAGCGGTTTTTCTTTGCTCTGGCGGTAGCTTGCCTGTAGGCGGTACTGCAAATCGGTAGTTACCTTGCCGTTAATACCTACAAAAGCATCGGCTTGTACGTTAGTAGGTTTAAGCTCGAGCATCGGTGCTACAAAAGGATTCTCTTTGCTGAGCTTTGATAAAGTGTTTTGCTGCATAGTACCTTTTATGCCACCAACTAAGATAGCGTCATCGCTTAGGGTGTAGGTAGCCTCTACAGCAGGATAAGCCTTAAACTTATCTTGGTCGGAGCGGTTAGCATCTACATACAGCAAACTCACCCCGAGCCTTAGACTTAAGTTATCAATCATCAGCTGATAGGAAGGGGTTAGCCCAAAGAGCATCCAACGGTTAGTGAGCTCATTAAGCGTATTATGCTGGCGCGAAAAACTACCTTCGTAATAATCTAAGAGCAAATGGGCGCGGACTAACTGTTCTTCGGTTAGCGGCACTTCGAAAGTAGGTTGCGCTTTTAGATTGACTTCTTTGCTGTTGAAATGGTCGTTAAGGGCATCTACAGTAAAATCTAAACCTTTGAAGTAAGGGTTTTGCCACTGCAAGTAACCGCCTACACCATAGCGGAGGTAAATCTGCTGCATATCGTCTACCTTGCCGCGCAAATCGTTGCGAGTAAAGACATTAGGGCGTATGCCATACCAATTATGCAAACTCCTGCCAAAATAACCTTTTAGCCCCCATAACATCTCCTGACCTTGATAGTCATAATGCAGAGAGGCATCGGTAAGTGAATAGTTCATCTCTGGGATAATATCCTCATTATCATCACTAGCCGAAATATGATCGACTAACAGAGAGAGTCTGCCCTTATCGGTCAGCGGGTAAGTGATATTAGCATCGGCATAGAGCGTATTGAGTAATCCGACCCCTCCGCCCACGTATGAAGTGGTGTAATCTTCGCGGATAACCTTAGGTTTTACCACCGCAGGTTTTCCTTTTTCGGGCACGAAAGTAGAAGCTACTGGCACAGAGTTGATGCTGTAGGCTATCTTTTTTTTCTTGACTGTAAGCGAGTCTTTCAGCTTAGCGTCTTCGCGTTTTTTGTTGGCATCGGCTATGGTAGGGGCATACGATTTTACCACATCTACCACTTTGGTAGAGAGGCTATCCTTACGACTTTGCCCTATCACAGGGAGTACAGTCGCTATACATAAACCTATAAGTGTAATATATCTGTTCATTTTTTATCTCATTTTACTGATGAATTGCTTTTTGCGGCTTCAGCTTTTACGCTGGCAAGTTCTTTTTTAGCTTCGGCTACCACTTCAGGGTATTCTTTGAAGTTCTTAGCCACACTCTCTAAAATATACGAAGCCTGATAAGCGTCTTTTAGTCCGTTGAAGTTTTTAGCCATCACTATCAAGCTCTTAGCAGCCCATTCTTTATGTCCGCCATAGTCTTTAGCTATGCGTTGCACTATATCATTAGAGCCTTTGTAGTCTTTGTCTTTGTTTTTGTAGAAGGCCTCGTAATACATCGCCTCGGCAGCAAGGCTACCCGTAGCGTTTTTTTGTACCTCTTGGTAGTACTTGCGCGCTTGAGCCTCATTGCCCCCTTGGGTGTAAGCACGAGCCAAAACTATATAAGCATCATTTTTGATACGGGTATCTATTGATTTCTCGCTAAGCACTTTGTTAGCGTACTCTATAGCCTTATCATACAACTTCTCATTGTAGCACACGCGCATCAGGTTGCTCTGTGCATAAGTTTTATTTTGCGCTATAGTAGCGGTCTTTTCGAGTTCTTCGAGGTAAGGTTTGGCTTTCAAATAGCTGCCTGCATCGAGCAATATCTGACACACACGAGTAAGCGAAGGTTCGCCAAACTCACTTGAGCCTGTTTTGGTAACATTCTCATAATGTGTAAGGGCTTCGGCTTTTTTGTCTGTATTATAAAGAGCTTGTGCTAAGTAAAACTCGGCATTAGTGCGACGCATTCCGTTAGGGAATTGTTGGAGGTATTTTTCAAAAGCGACAATAGCTTCTTTGTTATTATTTTGCAGCAACTGGCGTTCGGCAGCCTCGTAGGTAGCACTTTCTAACTCGAGGTCAGTAACCTCTACATAGCCCAAACTCTTTGCCCAAGCAGCGTACTCATTCACCTGACCCATATCTACATATATCAGTTTGGCTGAAGAAACCGCCTGTGATGCCTCGCTAGTTTTAGGATAATCTTTAGCGATGGCCTTGAAGAGACTCAGTGCCTTTTGGTCTTCGCCTCGGTTATAATATACCAAGCCTTCGCGCAACATAGCACGGGGCACTAATGCATTGCCTTTGTAGTCTTTAGCAAGCTGTTGGTAGTATTGCAAGCCTTTATCGGTATCCCCTTGAGTTACGTAGGTATTGCCCAATTCGTAAAGAGCATTAGGGCGTAGGTTAGAAGTTGGATAGTTTTTGATGAAGCGCTCTAAATCTTCTATCTTATTATTAGGACGATCTACAAACCCATAGCTGATAGCCTTTTGGTAAGCAGCATAATCTTGGTCTGCCGATTTGCTTTCTATCAGCTTGTTATAGCCCTCCATAGCAGGCCAATACTTACCTGTTACGAAATAAGAGTCGGCAAGGCGCAACATAGCATCGTGCTTGAAGTCCTCATCTTTAGGGTTTTGCTTTAGGTATTTTTCGAAATTAACAATCGCTTCAGCATAATGGCGCTGATTGAAGTTGGCGTACGCCAATCCGTAGAAGGCTTTGGGGTATTCATCGGTTTTAGAGGCTGAAGGATTGGCAAAAAACTGCTGAAAATAGGTTGCCGCTTTGGGGTAATTCTTCAGCTGGTATGCTGCCTCAGCCGCCCAATAGGCCGCACGTGCTGCTATGGCACTATTGTCGGCAATGGCTTTGTCTAAATACGTGAGCGCATCAGCATATTGCAGTTCGTTGAAGAGCTCTACCCCTCTGTAGAAAGCTACTTTCTTGTAGAGTTCGCGGTCTTTTGGATCAGACGATTTTTCTAAGAGACTAATAGCCGCCTGATAGTTGCCTGATGAGATATACGAATCGACTAAGAGCCCTTGGATTTCGTCTTTGTGGTCATTAGGGTAAGCCGTAGCGTAGGCTTGCAGCACACTTGGCACACTCTCATAAGGATTGCCTATCTCATAACCTAAGCGAGCGTAGTTTAGGTGAGCGTCTTTCTTTATCTGCGCATCAAAATCCATTTGCGAAGCATTTCTGAAAGCGTTGAGTGCCTGCTGCTTCTGCCCTGTCTTTAGGTAGCATTCCGCCAAGTGGTAATAAGCGTTTTGTGCCACTTGGTCATTGCCGTCGATTATCTTATTGAACTGAGCGATAGCTCCGTTATAATCGTTGTTTTTGTAGAGGGCATAGCCTATATAGTAATAATCGGTATTAGAGAATTTGCCTTTCTTGCCTTTATAGTTTTGCAAGTAAGGAATAGCCTCTTTGTATTTTTTTAGGTTGAAGTAACTCTCTCCTATTATTTTGTTCAGCTCTGATACTTCTTGAGCATTTTTTGTTTTTTTGAGTTGCTTTTCGCCCTCTTCTATCGCCTCTTCGTACAATGCCTGACTGAAATACATATTGGCTTGAAAATACGACACGTTATTATTAACGCTGTCTTCAGTATCTACTTGCCTAAAGTAGCTCTCAGCCTTAGCATAGTCGTTAGTATCATAGGCGATGTAGCCCAAGTAATACTTAGCATCTGCTCCGTATTCTTTGTGCTGCTGTATTGCCTCGAAGTAAGGTTTAGACTCGTTTTGTTTGCCGGTGTTGAAGAGCGCATACCCCTTCTCAAAATAGTAGCGGTCTTTCTCCTCTCCTTTTAACGAAAGTGGGTCGATAGCATTATACCACTCAAGCGATTCGGCATAATTGCCCTGCTGAAAGTAAAGATGCGCCATCTGTACATAGGCAGCCGAACCAAGCGGCGATTCAGGGTGATTTAGTATGAAGTTATTCACCAAAGCATCTGCTCCCTCTTGGTTCAAAAGGGCAGCAATGGTAGCGATGTAATATTCGCTTTGGGCTTTGACAGCCTTATCGGGGTGCTCGGCTTGCGTTTTGCGAAAAAGGTTCTGAGCGGGCTGGTACATCTTGCGATTATAGAGAGCAATAGCTTTCTGAAACTCACTCATCGGCTCACGCACCTCGCTGCTTTCTTGCGACCATAGCAGCTGACTGTATGCCATCAGAACTACTGCTGAAAGAACTATTTTTTTCATAAATGTTGCTTATAATCGGCAAAGATAGGAAATTATTGTCAATTAACTAAATAATTATATATATTTGCAGAAAAATTTAGTCAAAAAAAGTGATTTGTACTATCAGAAATAACTCCATTACGCTTGATGATGCGGTGTTCTTCGCAGCCCCCGAGAGTTCATTTGCCGACTTTGCCAAGAAAGCACTCAAAGCCCTAAAGGTTGAATATCCTAAGTTTTTCAAAATGGATAATCTCTCTAAGTTAGCTTTCTTAGCTGCTGAAGCCGTTTTGAGTCCGCTTTCTGCTGAAGCCAAGAGCCGCACAGCACTTCTGTTTGCTAATCGCGCTGCCAGCCTTGATACTGACCTCAAACACCAGACAACAATAGCCAATCCGCAGGAGTACTACCCTAGTCCGGCGGTATTTGTCTATACCCTACCCAATATTTGCTTAGGCGAAATCAGCATACGCCATCAGCTACATACCGAAGGCAGTTTCTTTGTATTCGACAGCTATCAGCAGGCCGCTCCATTCTTGCAAACCTATAGCCAAGCTCTTTTGACTCAAGGTGTAGCTGAACACATACTCACTGGTTGGGTAGATTTTTTAGGCGAAGAGTACGAAGCTATTTACCAATGGATTACGCTAACTTAATTTGTTAATTTGCAAATAGTTCGCTACCTTTGCCGCAAAATAATAATTTTTATTTAGATGGAAGCACTTATTTTAGAATTGAAAAACCGTATTATTGAAGCCTTAAATCTCGAAGATATCACTCCTGAAGAGATAGATGAAAACGTACCTCTCTTTGGTACTGGCTTAGGCTTAGACTCTATTGATGCTCTTGAGCTCATCGTGTTGCTCGATAAATATTACGGCATACGATTAGACGACCCTAAAAAAGGAAAAGAAATCTTTCAATCAGTAACTTCTATAGCCCAATATATCACAGCTCATCGCACTAAATAATGACAAACAAAAAAGTGGTGATTACCGGTGTAGGCATTCTCTCTTCGATAGGCGACTCTGTTGAGGCACACCTCTACGCACTTACCCATCGCCGCCCCTGCCTAACACGCGTACATAATTTTGAAACTGCCCATAAATATCACATCAAAGTAGGCGAAATAAAGCACACTAATAATGAATTGTCTCGAGCACTACATCTGCCGGCTGTCAATGCCTACTCTCGCACCGCTCTTTTAGGCATTGTTGCTGCCCAACAAGCAATTGCTAATGCACGCCTAAATCCGCTGCACTTAGCAAGTACAGGCTTAGTGATGGCATCGAGTGTAGGGGGAATGGATATGACAGAGCGCTATCTGTATAGCTATGAAGACAATGAGCACTCCAGACGTTATATTAACACGCATTATATCGGCAGTATTTCGCACCAAATAGCTGACTATTTTAGACTGAAAGGTGTCGTAACAAGTCTTAGTACTGCCTGCTCATCATCAGCCAATGCCCTTATCACAGCCTCTCACCTAATACGCACAGGTAGAGCTGATTGCCTTATCGTAGGAGGTGCCGATGCTTTGTGCAAGTTTACTATCAATGGTTTTCATAGCCTGATGATACTCTCTGATACTGATTGTACTCCTTTTGACGAACACCGCAAAGGACTCAATTTGGGCGAAGCCGCTGCTTTTCTAGTATTAGAGTCTGAAGAAAATGCTAAGAGACGCGGAGCGCGTATTAAAGCTGAACTCACTGGCTGGGGCAATGCTAATGATGCTTTTCATCAAACAGCTTCATCTGCAGAAGGGCAAGGGGCTTACTTAGCTATGCAACAGGCGCTACAGCAATCAGGATTACAACCTGCAGAAATAGATTATATCAACGCCCACGGTACCGCTACTCCTAATAACGACCTGTCTGAAAGTCGTGCTTTAGAGCGCATTTTTGGAACGCAAGTGCCTGACTTTAGTTCTACTAAACCTTTTACTGGGCACACGTTGGCCGCTGCTTCAGCTGTCGAAGCGGTCTTCAGTGTGCTGGCACTGCGCAATAGTGTGGTTTTTCCTAATTTGAATTACGAAAAGCCAATGAGCGAAGTATCTATACACCCCCAAACAAAATCGGTGCACAAGCCTATCAAGCACGTGCTTTCTAATTCATTTGGTTTTGGAGGCAATTGTTCAACCCTAATATTCAGTCGATTTACTAACAACTAAACAGCTAACTCGTTCAATATTATGCTACAATTATTTTATCATTCTTCTTCTGAAGCAGGTACTGACGAGGCTGGAAGAGGTTGTTTAGCAGGTCCTGTTACAGCAGCAGCTGTAATACTGCCTCCTGACTTTCATAACGAACTTCTTACCGACTCTAAACAGCTAACAGAAAAACAGCGCGACCTATTACGCCCTATTATTGAGCGCGAGGCAGTAGCCTATGCAGTATGCCACGTACTACCTGCCGAAATTGACGAACTAAATATTCTGCGCGCCTCTATTACAGCTATGCACCGAGCCATAGCACAACTCTCTGTTGTCCCCTCTTTTATAGCAGTAGACGGCAATAAATTTGTACGTTATTCTCAGATACCCTATGCTTGTGTAGTGAAAGGTGATGGCAAAATACAAACTATAGCTGCAGCTTCTATTCTTGCTAAAACCTACCGCGATGCTTATATGAGCGACCTTGCGCTACAATTCCCAGAATATCATTGGCAACAAAACAAGGGCTACCCTACCCCTGAGCATCGTAGGGCTATTGCTGAATATGGGGCTACTCCTCATCATCGCAAAACCTTTCAGCTATTACCTGTAGAGCAGCTTAGCCTATTTTAGCCCAAAGCCTTATAATCTACATTTTGTGTATCCAAAACTCTGGATTCAGACGGGTGGTATTTTTGTATAAGAAGAACTTCATTTCGGTCTTCCCGTTCGCATTGGTGAAGATTTTGCCAAGCGGGTCTTTAGCTTTTACCTTATCTCCTTTTCGCACATATACATCTATCAAGTTATAATAAATAGTAATGTAGTTGCCGTGGCGCACTTGCACTACTTTATTACTACCTGGTATCGACTGTATAGCCGACACCTCTCCTTCAAACACACAGCGTGCTTCAGCTCCCTTTTCAGTAGCTATTGTCACACCATTGTTATAGTGTTGCAACTCAGGATACACGGGGTCGTAATACACCCCAAAGCCTTGTGCTTTATACCCTTTTGCTACAGGCCATATAAGGTTGCCCTTATTAGCCTCAAAACTATCGGCTACCTTCCTCGATTCAGGAGTAAGCACAAAAGTTACTTCAGCAGTATTATCAGCCGACGGAGGGGTAGTTGTAACCATACCGCTACCTGTAGCATTCACTCCACTAGCGTTGTTCTTCTGTTCTCGCCTATTAGCCTCGATAATAGCTAACCGTATAAGTCGCTGTATTTCTCGGTCTATAGCATTAGCTTGCTTTTGTTTTTCGCGTATCTGACTCTCATAACTGCGCTCCACCTCGCGTATGCTTGCTGCCAATTGCTCTAACTCTCTCTTCTCTTGCTGTAGGGTAGCTTGCTCTCGTCGCTGCTCATCAAGCACTTGGTTCTTCTCATTGCGCTGTGCCACTAATATATCATTCAGACTCTTTATCTTGTCAGTTTTAGCTTGTATAAAGCCCACCTGCTCCTTACGGTAATTAGCGTACTGCTTCATATACGACAGTCGCTTGTAAGCCTGCGAAAAACTCTCTGACGACAATAAAAAAAGTAATCGATTTTGTGCTGACTTGCTCCTGTATGACTGTACAATGATTTTAGCGTATTCGTCTTTATGATAAATAAGCTCTTTCTTCAGATTGCGCAATTGGTCTTCATTATCTGCTATTTCTTTTGACAGAAGATTTGCTTGCTGCTGATTGATTTGTATCAGCCGAGTGCGGATAAGTATTTTCTCATTCGCTTCTTCTATCTGCTGAATTGTACTCTTCCGTTGCTGACTTTGTTGTTGTCGCAATGCCGACATCTGCTTGATTTGCTCAAGTAGTGCCTTCTTGCGCTGTTCCAAGTCCTTTTGCTTTGTTTGCCCTATACCCAATAAGGGTACGAACAAAAATAGTAATATGAGTTTAAAAATAAACTTCATCACTTGTTAATTGTTATCTCTTTAAATCCTTCTGGTATTTTAAACGGAAAGTTAATGCTTTTATCGAGTTCTATTCCCTTAAATTCTATGCTTATCTCTGTCTGATTAGCCCCCTCTGTAGCTACGATTTTCAGCGTATGAGGCAGCAAAACCTCCCCCACCTGTTGATACTCATAAGTAGCCACTGCCTTTTGCTGCTTAACAGGTTCTAGTACTTCTGTACTCCCTACCCTATACGTATCAGGCAGAAAACGATAGATTACCTCTATAGGCGACTCATCAATGATTTGCAGATTGTAGCGGTTATTCTCCTCTGGCAATAGCCTTACTACTTTTTCTTTCTCAAAATAAGAGGCATATAAAGCATTGCCTAACAGCAAATTCTGCAAGGCATCAAAATCTACTTCTATTCCCAACAGCCTGCTGATATAGCTAAAATCACCGTTGAAGTAAGTGCTATCTAAACGATTGAAAAATGCGGCTTTCTCTGGGGTAATAAGCACTTTAGCTATACCCAGCGGAGCAGACAACCATATAGCCTTGTCTTTTTCCATACGAAATGACAATGGTAACGACTGACTGTTTTTTCCATCATTGTAAGATACCTGCACACTCCCCACAAGGGTCTTAAACGCAGGAAACGATGCCAAGTGATGTTGCCATATTTCTTGCACTTGCTTTTCGGCAGTAACCTTACCAGTAGTACCCACTACCGCCCGCTTTGTCTTACAACCTACGGCGAAAAATAAAAGCGTAAATATTATAAGTAGTTTCTTCATTTATTTGCTAATTTACTTATTCCAAAAAGAATCTTCTATATAAAAAACAGTATCTATAAAAAATAGAGACCCATCGCGAGTAAGTACATTTTCATCGTGAAGATCTTCTAAGATAATGCCTAACTGAGGATTTCGATAATCATTATTCCTAATGCACTCAAAACCATTCATCTCCATAAATGCTCTTACATTCTCTAATGAAGTAGGAGCGTCAGCCTTAATATAGTCTTGTCTGACTACTGCATATAGTGTGCCATTATCTCTGTAAAAACCTTTTAGCTGATAAGCCGTATCTGGAAAAAAGTAATTATGCAGCAACAAATTGTAAAAGTAGTCTAACCATGAAGCGTAATAAATACTATCGCTAAGTTTTAGCACTTCTTTTTCTCCGTTGAGATATACTTTCTGCTCTGCTCCTTCCGATACAAATAAAGATAAGTCAATCTTAGGATACCAAAGTTTTTCAGCCTCTATCCATTTACAGAGTCTCTCTGTTTCTTCTCTTTTGTGCGGCTTGTCCTTTTGAGCCATTCGGCTTGCGCTTTGGCTTCCTCTAAGGTAACTGGCGGCTGCTTTGATAGTATCTCCATAGCTAACTTTGCCCGTTCCGCAAATGATATCTTGCAATTCATACTTCATCAATTTAGTAATTTCTCATTAACAAATCAACTAATTTACTAATTGCCAGTACTGCCAAAACCTCCTGCTCCTCTCTCAGTTTCGCTCAGTACGCTTACTTCTTCAAAAGAGGCTTGTTCATATCGGGCAAAGACCATTTGTGCTATCCTATCGCCGTGTGCTATCTCAAAAGTTTCGTTAGAGAGATTGACGATAGGCACCTTTACCTCGCCCCTGTAATCGCAGTCTATAGTACCTGGTGCATTGATAACCGTGATACCGTGCTTAATAGCCAATCCACTGCGCGGACGCACCTGCGCCTCATAACCATCAGGTATTTCTAAATACAAGCCTGTAGGCACTAACGTACGCTTCAAAGGAGCCAATCGGATAACCCCCTCAGGCAGATTTGCCCTTAGGTCTACCCCTGCAGCCCCTGCGGTCTGATAGGCCGGCAGCTCGTTAGCCGATGTGTTCTTTATTTTTACTTTCATCTTTTTCTTTACTACATTTTATTAGTTGTGAATTGTTTAAACTCTTCTGTAGTCATTACCTTACCGTCTAGCAATACCACATACATTTCCTCATCTAATATTCCAAAGGCAATTTTTCCTTCTTCAAAATCAGTAATTTCATCAAAACAAGGTGCTAAGATTTGGTTCCCTTTGGTATCAATAAAGCCCCATAATCCGTCAAGACATACAGCAGCACGCTCGTGACAGAAACTCCTCACTTCATCATAAGCAGGTGTTGCGATTTCTTTGGCTTCTGTATTGATAAACGTCCATTTGCCGTCCTTGCTCACGGCTGCAAAACCTTCGGTAAAGTCCATAGCTTCATCGTATTGCAACTCACAAAGCAACTGATTGTCTGTATTTACATACCCCCATAACTCATTGCGCATCACAGCAGCATAACCCCCGCTAAAGCGCGCTAAATCTTCGTACTCTGGGCGAATAAGCCATTCGTTTTTCTCGTTTATAAGTCCCCAGCAGTCTTTGGTCATTGCCTTAGCCGTTCCTTGCAAAAAGCTCTCCACCTCATCGTACATAGGCTCTATAGCCCATTCGTTTTTAGTAGTGATAAAGCCCCACTTGCCGTCTTTTTTCACCGCGCCAAGTGTTTCAAAAAAAGGCATAGACTCTTCGTATTCAAAAGGAATTACCTCCTTGCCTCGTATGTTTATATAACCTGCTTTGCCGTCTCTTTTAGCTGAAGTAATCGTCTTCATAAAAGGGTGCGCATCGTCATAAATAAGCGGAATTACCACTTCTCCTTTTTTATTTACGAATCCTGATTTGCCGTTTTTTACCACTTTAGCCAAGTGATTCGAGAAGTAAAACACCTGATCGTAGTACGTAGGCACTAATTCCTTTCCATCAACATCTATCACTCCCCAATAGTTACCTACCTTCACAAGCGCCGACCCCAGCAAAAAAGGAAGCACTTTGTCGTACTTAAACGGACAAATCTCTTTCCCATTACGGTTTACAAAACCCCATTTGCCATTACGTTTGGCTGCTGCCAAATCGTCAGAGGTAAACATAGCTGACTCTTCGTAGTTATTTCGCCACATTTCTTGTGCGGTATCCATAGTAAATTCTTTTTTATTATTGGGCGCAAAAGTACAAAATAATTAGCAATTAGCAAATTTGTCAATTAGCAAATTAGCTAACTGACAAATCGACTTATTAGTTAATTTTAGAGGGTTACCTCTTTAGTGGTTACGTTGCCAGGGCGGTCGGTAGCGGTTATGAGCACCTTACTGCCACTAAGCGCTGCATTGATAGCGGTAGTGGTATACACCCATTTGCCTTCGCTAAGGGTAGCGCTACCCTCTTCTACAGCCGAGCCGTTAGCAGCGACTATCTTCACCTTTACCGTCATCACTTTCGAAGCATCGGCTACCTCTATACTTATCTTCTCGCCACTACTAACCCCAGTATAAGCTGAAGTATCGATATGGTCGATTATAGGGGCTTTCAAATAGTCGGCTACAGCCATTGCATAAGCACTCACCCCTGGGCGTTTAGCCGCTTGGTCAGCATACACTTTTTTGAGGGCTGCGTTTTGCAAAGCGTTTTTAGCATATACAGTCGCTTTAGCAAACTTATTATTAAGAGCGATTTGTTTAGGTGTGCTACTCCCCTTGCGATTAGGATATTTAGCCACTATGGTTTCTCCATTTACTTGTTTGAATACTAATTGATTGCCAATTCCTCCGCTCAAACCTGCGGTTACGATGTTGTTTCTACTTTTTGCCATTTTTTTATAAATTTTTAGGTTAGACTTGAGGGCTTCTCCTTGAAACACTATACCGCACAGAACGTGCACTTTTTCTGGTGATAAGTATCTTTAAGGAGCACCCCTCGTTTGTTTTACGCTGCAAAGGTGCGGCAAAAAACAAAACCCCGCAAAAAGTTGTCGCATCGTGTTACAACCTTGTATCAGTGTACTACAGAACTGTCAGAAAAAAGAGGCTATTTATTGTTCTTTATCTCAAAAAAAAGTAGTACCTTTGCTATTAAATAAAAACCTTTAAATTATTCAACCAATGAAAGCAGAAGAAATAAAAGAGCTCTTCAAGAAATTTGAAGAAGCCGCTCAAGAAGTAGAGGGCATTGAATGCTGGAGTGCCAGAGATTTGCAAACACTTTTAGGCTATGCCCAATGGCGTAACTTTGAACTTATCATTCAAAAAGCAAAAGTATCGTGCAGCAGTGTAGGTGAGAATATAGCCTATCATTTTGCTGACGTCAGCAAAACGATACCGATGCCTAAAGGTGCTGAAAAACAAGTAGATGACCTCCTGTTAACTCGTTATGCATGCTATTTAATTGCACAAAATGGTGATAATAGAAAAGAGGAAATCTCTTTTGCCCAAACTTATTTTGCAGTACAAACACGCAAAGCTGAAATAGTGGAACAACGCCTTTTAGAATATGAGCGCGTAAGAGCAAGAGAAAAGCTCTCTCAAACTGAAAAACAACTTTCAGGGATACTCTACGAGCGTGGAGTAGACGACAAAGGGTTCGCAATTATTCGCAGCAAAGGCGACCAAGCCCTTTTTAACCTTACCACTGCACAACTCAAACGCAAAATAGGAGCGCCTGACAACCGTCCTGTAGCCGATTTTCTACCCACTATAAGCATAAAAGCCAAAGATTTAGCTGCTGAAATGACAAGTGTAAATGTTGTAGGAAAAGATTTAAAAGGAATGTCGCCTATACAGAAAGAACATATAGACAACAATACTGCTGTAAGAAATATGCTTATTGATAGAGGCATAGCCCCAGAACAACTACCTCCTGCAGAGGATATTAAGAAAGTACAGCGCAAACTCAATAAAGAAGAAAAGAAACTACTAAAAAATATTTAATTCACTCCCTTTCTAACAACTAACGACTAATATGACTATCATTCTCAAAAGGGTATACGACCCACAAACTGACACTGACGGCTTTCGCGTATTGGCAGACCGTCTTTGGCCTCGTGGCATCAAAAAAGAGGCTTTAGCATTAGACCTATGGGCTAAAGAGATAGCCCCCAGCACTGCCTTGCGACAACGCTATCACCAAGACGGCAATTTCGAGGCTTTCAAAAAAGATTACACCGAAGAATTAGCCCATAACGAGGCTTTTACTCCTTTCTGCAGCGAACTCAAAAAGCACAAAAAAATCACCCTGCTTACCGCTAGCAAGGTGATTGATAAAAGTGCACTGCCTGTGCTTATGCAGGCCGTTAAGAATTATTGTCCTACTGACCAAACGGTATAGCTGTTGGCGGGTACTTTTAGGGTAATCTTGCCATTGCTATCTGTAGCAAAACGCTCGGCTGTATTTCCGGTGTAGTCTATCAGCGTTTTACCCTTAAAATGAGTGGTAATAGTGCGCTGGGCTGGAGCATTGCTGTTGTTTAAGAACAATACAAGCCCCGGACTCTTATCTTTGCCTAAACGCGACACTACATACTCTGTATTAGACGCCAAATGAAACTTCTCTTCACCCGCCGCTAAACTGCGGTGAATGAGCAACAACTTCTGTATTTTAGCCTTAAACTCAGCATTCTCATAATCGCTGTAGAAAATACAAGGGTAGCCACTATGGGTAAGTATGTAGGCATACGCCATTAGCTTCTTATCTTGTGCTATGGTGTTAGTAGGCGACACATCGCTACGTCCATCTACATCGTGGTTGCCTACAAAAGTCACTGCTCTGTCAGGACGTAAGGTGCGCAACATAGCATTCTGACTGGTCATCAGTTTGTGCATATCTTTCTGACTGTCTAACGCCTGTTCTATCGCATAATAACAAGCAAAATCAAAAG
This sequence comes from Capnocytophaga leadbetteri, assembly GCF_003054025.1. Classification (GTDB taxonomy): domain Bacteria; phylum Bacteroidota; class Bacteroidia; order Flavobacteriales; family Flavobacteriaceae; genus Capnocytophaga; species Capnocytophaga leadbetteri. The sequence goes on along the minus strand of NZ_QBKG01000001.1, from coordinate 126,658 downwards.
CTGAAATGCCTGAAGCATCTACCCAGTTTTTGAGGGTTTCTGCATTGCCATCCCAAAGCTCGCCTACCGCAAATCCGCCTACTTCTTTCATCCAATCTCTGATAACCCACGCACCAAAGCCTTTCACATAGTCGAAACGCCAGCCGTCAAACTTCATCGTATTCTTATAATACTTAGCTACCGACTCGTCTTTCTTCCACAACCAATCTTGCACGTAAGGCACTTTATGAGCAAGATCTAAAAAGAAATCGCCTCCTTCATCAGCTGCCTCAGTAGCATTAGGGTGAAAATGCTCGTAATTGCGATTAAACTTTTCTGAGGCATTACCGTGTGTTTTATCAAATAGCGTATTGGTTTTCTCGTTGTTTTTATACGGGTTTACCTCTTCCCCTCCCCCATTACAATGGTTAATAACAATATCGGCAAGCACTTGTAAGCCGTTTTCGTGCGCTTTGCTGATAAGATTTTCAAGCTCGGCACGCGAACCAAAGCGTGTCTTTACCGAACCGTGTTGGTTGTATTCGCCAAAATCAAAGTAATCAGAAGGGTCATACCCCATAGAATAGCCCCCCGAAGCTCCTTTAGTAGCTACGGGCAGCCAAAGGCGGTCTACCCCATTGGCTTTCCAATCGGCAATTTTTGGGGTAATCGTATTCCACCACTCTCCTAATGGGGTTACATCCCAATAGAATGTTTGCATCATTACACGGTTGCCATTGTCTATGGTGCTAAGGTCTATAGGATTTACATTTTGCAGTTGCGGAGTATCTTCGCCCTTATCCTTTTTGCAGCTAAGCAAGGTGCAGGCTGCTAATAAATAGATGTATGATTTCATATTTTTGCCGTATTTAAATGATAGAATAAAGGCTGTCCGAACACATCTGGACAGCCTTTATAAGATTATAATTTTTCTATTTTGTAAGTACCTTTGTTATTGGCATCAAAAGAGAAAGACACATTGTAAGTACCAGCGGGTACTTTTATGTTATTACCACCAGATTTTATATCTCCCTCAAGAGCAGCAGCCGGATTATCTGTACTATCTGCCCCAAAGTTAGTACCCCAAGAGTGATTTAAGCGGAATTTTATTTCGCCATCAAGGGCTATATTCTTCACCACCCAAGAGTTAGTACTACCTTCGTAGGTCATTGCTACATCATCATTATCGCCCCAACCTCTGGCACCACTACCTATAATTCCCCAAGAATAGGTTTCAATAGCATAAGTGTTTTTGCTTACGTTGATAGTGATTTTGTAAGTACCTGCTGTTACGGCTATATTAGACCCTCCTGACGAAAGTATACCGTTAGAACCTCCGAGGTTTACGCCCCAATCATTGTTCTTTCTGAATTTTATTTCGCCAGCTGATAAAGTAGCATAAGCTACTAAATTGCCGTCAGTAGAGTTCCACATTTTGATATCAGGACCATTCCAACCATTAGGAGTAGCACTACCTACTACACCCCATTCGCTTGGTTTGATTTCATCGAAGTAAGGGGTTACTTTCAAGGTTTTTGTCGATACAAGACTGCGTTGGTCGCTGAGGGCAGCTCTTACTAACACTCTTACATCGGTTGCTACGCCGGTTTTAAGCCCTAAGCCTACCAAATACTCATTCAGCTCTTTAACCGTAAGGGTAAAAGGTGATTTTTCAGCCGAAAGAGGTTTGTTTTTGCCAGTGGCAATATTCTCTAGTTCTACCGTATAGGCAGGAGCTAATTGTACGCCCAAATCCTTAGTTTCCCAAGAGACTGTTAGGGCAGTAGTATTCGATTGGGTTTTATCAAGCACTAAAGTAGAAGCCGATATGTTTGATTCTACTCGTGCATTGGCGTTCATTATCGCCTTTTCTTCGTCTTTTTCGCAGCCTACTAACCATACAAGACTTGCACAGATAGCTGCCGTTTTAAGTATATTTTTCATAGTATTCTCTTTTTAATATCCTGTATTCTGACTAAGGTTTTCATTGGCGGCACGCGCATCGCTTGGTATCGGATACAAGTTTCTATAGTCGGGCACTGCCACCCCTGAAGCGGCTCCACCTTTGAAAGACCAAAGGTAAGAAGCGTTAGTAAACTTGCCATAACGGATAAGGTCGGTACGGCGCAAGCCTTCCCAATAGAGTTCGCGAGCACGCTCGTCTAAGATGAAATCTAAGGTAAGATCGGCATCGGCTATGTTGCCCGCTGTGCTACCATAGCCACGAGTACGCAATTCGTTAACATAACCTAAAGCGGTTGCTCTGTCGCCTCCTGCACCCCCACGTAGTACCGCTTCGGCATAAGTAAGATACACTTCAGCTAAACGGATAAGCGGTAAGTCTGTATCAGGAAAATCTTTAGCAGGGTCTTTACCAGCTGCTCCCGTAGAGGTGATGTTTTTAAACTTAGTAACAGCATAACCTCCTTTAGTAAAGTCTTTTACGTAATCAGTACTTTCAAAGGTTTGTCCGTCAGTGTGGAACATAGCGCGTTTGTCATTCCAAGCAGTAGGTTCATTATTACCATTGCGAGTAGAGGCTTCAAACTTATTAACAAATTCTTTGGTAACAGTGATACCACCCCAACCACCATTAAGCCCTAAAGCAGTAGCATTCATATTACCACCAGTAGCGGCGTGCATAATGAAAGCGGTACCTCCGTAGGTTTTAGTGTTAAGCCCATCAAAACTGGCTAAGAATATAAACTCGTTTTGCGCTCCGTTTTTGTTGTTATCCGCAAGGAACAACTCGTCATAAGCAGTACCATTGCCATTAGCATCGGTAGTGTTTAAACGGTAAGAAGAAGCGATTACCTTTTTAGCATAAGTGATACAGTCAGTATATTTGTCTACTCCTATATACACTTTAGCATTGAGGTACAAGCGGGCAAGTAGTGCTTGTGCCGCTACTGCATCTACACGTCCGTACTCATTAGCACGAGCTGCTTTTAGCTTGGTTTCTAAATCTTTTAGTTCGCTTTCTACGAAGTTAAAGAGTTCGGCACGAGAGTTTTGGGTAGGCTTCAAATCAGCCTTTGATGAGGTTATCAAAGGAGCCTTGCCATAAGCGTCTATTACGTTATAATAGGCATAAGCACGAATGAAGCGCGCTTCGGCTATGTAATAAGCTACTTCGGGGTCTGAAGCCAACGCTTGTGCATTGTCGATAAACGAGTTAGCAAAAGCTATCTGTTGCCCTAAACGGTTGTAATAAGCATTGGTAAAAGTGTTAGAGGGTGTCCAACTCATATTATGGAAATCAGGCACACCAGCATCACTCCAACGGATAATAGCCTCATCGGTGCTAGCTACCTGTAGGTAGAACTGCACGCGGGTATATCCGGTAGATCCCTCATCGGCACCCGCTATATCGCCATCGCCTGCTGGACCTTTTTGCCCAGTAAGGGATAATGAGGCATAAATTTTAGCTAAAGCGCTTTTGGCTTCAGTAGCGTTTTTAAATACGTCTTTTTCAGTAAAGCTATCAGGGTCAATAGGCTCTTGGTCTAAGTCCTTCATACAAGCACTAAGCGAAAGTGCCATTGTAAGCCCTAAAATACTATGTTTGATATATTTGTTCATATTTCTATCGATTAAAAGTTAATATTCAACCCTACCAAATAGGTTTGTGGGCGTGGATAAAAGTTATTGTCGATACCGCCGAATACTTCTGGGTCTAAACCACTGTATTTAGTAATTGTCCAAACGTTTTGTACAGTACCATAAAGGCGAATATACCTTTTATCAGTTTTAGGGAAAGTATAACCTAAAGTGATGTTGTCTAACTTGAAGAACGAAGCGTTTTCTAGATAGTAATCACTATTCCACGCTTGGTCATTATGGCGTTGGAAAATACTATTAGCTTTGATGTTGCGCAAGAAACCACTATTAGAAGTAATTTCAGAGCGTTGGTCTAAGCGCGATTGGGTATTGTTGTACACATAGTTGCCTATGTTAGCACGGGTAGTGATGTTTAAATCCCAATTTTTATAGCTAAGGTCTGTACCAAAGCCCATAGTTACAGGGGCAAATGGCGATTTGTACAAGTAGCGGTCGCCTTCATCTATTTTGCCATTGCCGTTTCTATCAACAAAAGTATTTTCTACTGGTTTGCCTTGTGCATCATATACTTGTTGGTATACGAAGAATGCATAAGGGGTCTCGCCCTGACGGTGTAGTTGTACACGGTTGTTAGTACCTCCTTCTATACCACCAGTAGGCTGGTCGTCTGGCATACGAGTGATTTTGTTATCGTTATAAGCGATGTTATAGTTGAAGCTCCAACGGATATTCTTTTCAGTATCGCGTATAGGAGTAACGGTTACACCAAATTCTACCCCTTTGTTTTCCATATCGCCCACGTTAGCATTCACACGGTTTTTGAAGTTAGTGAAAGGGTCGATAGTAGTTTCGGCTATCAGGTCTTTAGTCTGTTTGCGATATACATCGAGGGTACCGGTGATAAGGTTGTTCCACAAACCAAAGTCGATACCAGCGTTAAGGGTATTACCAATTTCCCAACGTAGCTTTTTGTTAGTTACCCCTGGGCGGTAAGTTTGATAGAAAGCATCGCCAAATTGGTAAGAGGCTCCATCTTGGCTACGAGTGTAGTTAGTAAGGAAAAGATAGTCGCCCAAACCATTTACGTTACCTACTTCACCATAACCCAAACGCAATTTTAATTCGTTAAGGGTTTTGTTTTCTTTTAAGAATTTTTCATTGCTAACATTCCAAGCCAACGCTACTGAAGGGAAGTAGCCCCAACGGTCGTCTGGGTTTAGCTTAGATGAAGCATCAGCACGAAGGGTAGCGGTAAGGAGGTAACGCTCTTTGTAGCTATAGTTAGCACGACCAAAGAAAGACATCAATACGTTTCTACTCTTGTTGATGTTAGGCACCTCTTTGTTATCTCCTGGGTTGATAAAGTAAGAGTAATCAGTAGAATTATCGTCAAACTCGAATGATTGATAAGAATGCCCTAACATTAGCCCTATACTATGAGTTTCTTTAATCTCTTTCATATAGTTTACGTAGGCATCAAAGAGTTTGTTAATAGCCTTATTAGTATACGAAGTTTTAGCTCCGTCAAAGCCTGAAGTAGCAGTAGGCATATGGCGGTCGGTTATCTTATCGCCTTCACCTTTGCTATAGTCTAAACCAAAGTTCACACTGGCAGTAATATCTTTAAAGAAAGGCAAAGTATAGTCGGCTTTTACGTTTCCTATAAAGCGGTATACTTTTGAAGTATCTTCAGTAAGGTCAAGCAATGCTTTAGGGTTAGTAGGGGCTAAGTTATAACGGTTGCCGTTATTAGGGTCTACCCAAGTGTGATAGTTGCCATACTTAGCAGGCCCTCCGAATACTGATTGGGTAGGGTCGTAGCCTACTGCTGTACCTATAGCCCCCTTATCAGCAAAACGGTTTTGCATATAAGTACCATTAGCGTTTAATTCTAACTTCAAAGCTCTATCAAAGAAAGTAGGGTTTAAACTAATTTTAGCATTAGTACGTTTGAAGTTATCAGTACGCAAGATACCATCAGCATAAGAGTGCCCTACAGACACACGATAAGGAAGCGTTTTATAAGCTCCTGAAAGCACCAAAGTACTGTTGCTCATTGGGGCTACTTGGTAAATTTCTTTTTGCCAGTTAGTATCGGCATTGCCTAAGAGTGCTTCGGCAGCAGGGTTATTAAGCCCTTTTACGGTTTGGCGGAATTGCTCTGCACTCATTACATCTACATACTTATTAGTATCTTGAATAGCGATACTAGTGTTGAAGCTAATCTTCATATCTTGGTTAGCTTTTCCTTTTTTGGTAGTAATCATAATTACCCCATTGGCAGCGCGCGAACCGTAGATAGCAGTTGAAGAAGCGTCTTTAAGCACGCTCATACTCTCAATATCTTCTGGGTTGATAGAGTTGAAGATACTACGAGAACCGCCTACGCCTCCATCGTTCATTGGCACGCCATCTACTACTATAAGAGGGTTTGATGTCAATGACAAAGAGCCGTTACCACGCACGCGGATAGTTTGTCCTTCGCCTGGTGCACCACCTGATGAGGTCATTTGTACCCCTGCTATTTTACCCTGAATAAGTTGGTCGGCATTGACAGCAGGTGCTTTGTTAAACTCTTTATCGGTTACTAAGTTTACCGAACCGGTGAGGTCTTTTTTCTTCACTACCCCATAACCGATAACTACCACATCGCCCAATTGTTGTACATCTTCTTGAAGTACTACATTGAGGGTAGCGCCTTTTACGGTTACTTCTTGTGTTTTGTACCCAACGGTAGAGACTACAAGTACAGCGCCTTTATTGGCAGTAAGTTCAAAATTACCGTCAAAATCGGCAGCTGCCCCGTGCGAGGTACCTTTCACAAGCACACTAGCCCCTGGTATAGGTAAGCCTGTGTTGTCTTTCACTGTTCCTTTCACAGTGATTTGCTGTGCGTAGCCAAAGCTCACACACAAGAAAAATACTACTGCATAAAGTAGTTTGTTCATTTTTACTTTCATACAAATAAAATTTGAAAATTTGAAAATTCCTCTCCCTGTTCCCCTCTCCCAAGGAGAGGGGTCAATCCAAAAAGATTTTCCCTTTTCAAAAAAACGGAGGAATTTAATTATATACTTCCCGAACCTTTCCCTCCCCTTGGGGGAGGGCTAGGGAGGGGATTATTTAATTTCTTTAATGCTGATAGCGTAGCCACCACCTTTAGCTGCTGTAAGTTTCAGCTTGGTTTTAGCATTTACTTTTTGTTTGGTAATAGTGTAAGCTTTAGGGTTGGTTTGCCAATCTGCATTCTTAGCATCGGCATAGATGGTCGCTTCATACTTCTTGTTCTTGTCTAAGAAGTTAAGCAAGAGCTCTGAGGTATGTCCGTTTTCGTTAGAAGTATTACCTACGTACCAATTGTCGCTGTGTTTGTCTTTGCGCGCTACGGTGATATAACGTCCTGGTTCTGCCTCAAGATATACGCTCTCTTGCCAATCTACGGGTACATCTTTGATGAATTGGAAAGCATCAGCAAATCTTTCATAGTTCTCTGGTAGGTCAGCTGCCATTTGTAGCGGACTGTACATAGTAACATACAACGCTAATTGTTTAGCCAACGTACTGCGCACCTGACTGGTGTTATTAGGATTTACGTTCTTCACCTCGGTTTCGAAGATACCAGGGGTATAGTCCATAGGCCCTCCTTGTAGGCGGGTGAAAGGCAAAATAGTAGTGTGGAAAGGTTTGTTGCCACCAAAAGCCTCGTACTCAGTACCGCGCGCTGACTCATTGCCTATTAGGTTAGGATAAGTACGGCACAGACCGGTAGGGCGTACTGCTTCGTGCGCATTAACCATTATTTTGTGCTTAGCAGCTTCTTTTATAGCATATAGGTAGTGGTTGATAGTAGCTTGGCTGTAGTGGTGCTCGCCTATAGGAAGTATGTCGCCCACATAACCACTCTTCACAGAGTTATAGCCGTATTTGTTCATCAACTCGTAAGCGGCTTTCATATGGCGCTCATAGTTGCGTGTAGAACCTGAAGTTTCGTGGTGCATCATCAGTTTTACACCTTTAGCGTGAGCGTAATCATTAAGCGCTTTAATATCGAAGTCAGGATAAGGGGTTACGAAGTCGAACACATAATCCTTGCGATGACCGAACCAGTCTTCCCAACCTACGTTCCAGCCTTCTACAAGCACTTGGTCGAAGCCGTGTTTCGCTGCAAAGTCTATATAGTGGCGCACCTTATCGTTATTAGCAGCGTGAGTGCCGTTAGGTTTCACCTTAGTATAATCTACCTCATCGAGTTTGATAGTGGGCAGGTCGTCAGTATATGCCCAAGAACTTTTGCCGGTAATCATCTCCCACCAAACGCCTATGTATTTTACAGGTTTAATCCACGAAGTATCAGCAAGAGCGCAAGGGTCATTGAGGTTGAGGATAAGGCGTGAAGCTAATATATTGCGCGCATCATCGCTCACCATTACGGTACGCCAAGGGGTTTTAGTAGGGGTATAGAGGTAACCCTTATCGCCTTTAGCATCGGGAGTTAGCCACGATTGGAAGATGAAGTTTTTGTCGTCTAAATTGAGGTTCATCAGCGCATAATCTACCAAAGCAGCTTCGTGAAGATTGATGTACAAGCCGTCTTTGGTTTTCATCATTAGGGCAGTCTGTACGCCAGTAGGCGAGAAAACGTATTGCGACACATTATCGGTCATCGACTGCTTCATAAGTCCGCGAATTTCAGAGAGTTTGCTCTCGTTATAGTCATACTCTTGGGTGTCGTAGTCGCCAGGTATCCACCAAGCGGTATGGTCGCCTGTCATTGCGAATTGGGTATTCTCTTCAGCTATCACAAAATAAGTGAGTTCTTTCTGAGTAGGGAACTCATAGCGGAAACCTACCCCCTCATTATACACGCGGAAGCGGATATTCATCAGGCGGTTAGTCTTATCTTGTTTTAGTTGTACGAGCAACTCATTGTAATGGTTGAGGATTTCTTTTTCTTCGCCCCATACAGGTTTCCAAGTTTCTTTAAAAGTAGATTTGCTATCGCTTACTACTTTGAAGTGGTTCGTTAGCGGTTCCTCTTTTTTAAGAGTAAACCCTAAGGTACTTTCATTAATCACTGGTTTGCCTTTGTACGTCATCTTATAGGTAGGCGTACCGTCAGCTTTCAATGAAAATGAGAGTACTACATTGCCATCGGGAGACGTTTGCTGTTGTGCCGCTGCCCAATGCATAGCCAAAATGCTCATTAACAAAATTATCTTTCTCATTTCTTTTAATTATTTATTCGTTTCAAAAAAGTCGCAAAATGATTGCAAAAGGGCTCAAAGTTACGAATATTCTCGTAACCTGCAAATTTTTCTTAAGTTTTTTTTTAAGACAAAGTTATTAACAATTCAGATTATCAAGGATTTAGACATTAGGCGCTAGTGGTTAGTAGGGGAGAAAACAGAAAAGCATTCTATTTTCAGACTTGCCATTAGACGTTTATACTTGGGTAATTCTTCGTCACATACTCGGCTGCGCCAGCTCGCCGACTTTCGTTCGCTCTTCCTATATTGTTTGTATATCGTTTGTATAGGGTAAGTATAGGCAGAAAAATTTTCTATAGAAAGATAGTATTATCTCTTGTCAATTGATATTTATTTACTACTTTTGCATAGAATTTCTTCAGAACTGAAGACAAACAAAATAAAAAATATGAGCAAAAATGTATCTGACCAATTGGTCGAAATGTTAGTACAAGCAGGCGTAAAACGCGTATACGCCATAACAGGCGACAGCCTAAACCCCGTAAATGACGCTATTCGCCGCGATGGGCGTTTAGAATGGATACACGTACGCCACGAAGAATCAGCAGCTTACGCGGCTTCTATGGACGCCGAACTCAACGGCATCGGTTGCTGTATGGGTAGTTCAGGTCCCGGACACGTACATCTTATCAACGGCCTCTACGACGCTAACCGCGCTGGCAACCCTGTGATTGCTATCGCCAGCACCTGCGCTACCCATAAATTCGGTACCCACTGGTTTCAAGAAACCAATCCTTTCTTGCTTTTTCAAGACTGTAGCAAATACGTATACGTAGCCAACACCCCTAAGCAGTTCACTACGATGATGCAACGCGCCATTCAAACCGCTATTAACGAGAAAGGCGTGGCGGTATTGGGGCTCCCTGGTGATGTAGCAGGGGCTGACCTTGAAGAGGTGCCTACGGCTACCCAAACGTTCTTGGCTAAACCGGTAGTTCGCCCCTCTGACGAAGAGCTCGACAAACTTGCGGCTGTGCTTAACGATAGCAAAAACAAGAAGATTGCCCTTTATTGCGGACACGGTTGTCAGCACGCGGTGAAAGAAGTAGAGCAGCTTGCCGAAACCCTTAAAGCTCCTATAGTAGCCTCTTTCCGCGGCAAAATATTCTTCGACCGCACCGACAGTCCTTATATTGCAGGTATGAACGGCCTACTTGGACACAGTTCAGGCTATGACGCTTGTGCTAAAGCCGATGTGCTAGTAATGTTGGGCACCGACTTCCCTTACGCTGAGTTCCTGCCTAAGAAAAGCACTATCATACAAATAGACGAACGCCCCGATATTATCGGTCGCCGTGCCAAAGTAGATTACGGCTTCGCAGGCGATATAAAAGACAGCATCACTGCCATTTTGCCTAAGCTAAGCACACGCACCGATGACGGATTCTTAAAAGATATTCACAAAGAATATTTAGATCTTGAAAAATCATTAGACGATTACACCCAAAAGAAAACCGAAGAGAAACAAATAGACCCTGAATACGCTGCTAAGCTTTTGGATAAATACGCTGCCAACGATGCTATTTTCACCGTTGATACGGGTATGAATGTGGTATGGGCGGCACGCTTTATCAAAGGGACAGGCAAGCGCTACCTAACCGGTTCGTTCAACCACGGTTCTATGGCAAACGCCTTACCGATGGCTATCGGGGCTGCTGCCTCGGCTAAAGGCAGACAAGTGGTAGCAATGTGTGGTGACGGTGGTCTTTCTATGCTCTTAGGCGACTTGGCTACCCTAATGCAGTATCAGTATCCGGTGAAAATATTCGTGTTTAACAACCGTTCGCTTGCAATGGTGAAGTTAGAGATGGAAGTATCGGGCTACCTCGATTGGCAAACCAATATGGTAAACCCTCCTTTCGATAAACTTGCCGAGCTGATGAACATCAAAGGCTATGAAGTGACCAAAACTGAAGACCTCGAGGCTACTGTAAAAGCGGCTTTTGAGCACGATGGTCCTACTTTGGTGAATATTTATACCAATCGCGATACCTTAGCGATGCCTCCGCACATCACTTTTGAACAGATGAAAGGCTTTGCCACCAACATCATCAAGAAAATAGGTCAAGGTGATTTTGCTGAAGCTAAAGACAGTATTGCTAATAGTATGAAGCACATCAAAGACATTTTTTAATCCCAGCTGATTAAAACATAAAAAAATCGAACAGTTTATAGCTGTTCGATTTTTTTATGAATAGCCCGCACCTTTGTACATTGAATTGAGATACAAATTTAACTTTTGTTTAACTTATTGAATAAGAAATAAGCTGTATTTTTGTCGCAAATATTAATTCAAAAAAATAAATCAATATGAAAAAAAGCATTTTTTTAGCAGCTTCTTTAGCTGTTTTGGCTTTTGCAAGTTGTAGTAAAAGCGATGACAATGACCATAAAAACGATGTGCCTGCCAGCGATTATCAGTTGAATAGTGATGGACTTACTTTAGTGAAATGGACAAACAGCAGCACTACTACTCTTGATATGCAAGCTGACAGCAAGCTGCAAAGAGTAAACACTATAGGAATTGAAGCCTTCAAAGGTTCGAATCTTACTTCTATCGTATTCCCCAATAGTTTGAAAGAAATAGGCTATGAGGCTTTTGCAGGTGCAAAACTTACAGGAGGTGTAAAGTTTAACACTGCCTCTAATGTAGTTTTTGGCAAAGGAGCTTTCTATTTCTCAGAGATAGAATCTGTACAATTGCCTTATACTACCGAAATTTCTAGCAGTATGTTTTCTCATTGCTACCATCTAAAAGAAGTAACTTTTGGAAAAGTAGGGATTATAAGTAATGGTGCTTTTCACTCTTGTCAGGCTCTTACACAGGTAGACTTAAGAGGCTCAGGAGTTAAGCAAATAGGCGAAGCAGCTTTTGCTAACTGTAAAGTTCTTACTAAAGTATTCTTACCTGCTTCTGTAGAAAAGATTGATGACCTTGTTTTCGGATACTGTAGCGCATTGCAAAGCATTACGATTGATGCGCTCAACCCTCCTACTTTAACTGGCGATATCTTCTTTGGCTTGAGTGCAGGCCAAATACCTAATATCTATGTACCTGCTATATCAGTAAGTGATTATAAAAGAGACGCTAAATGGAGTACTTACGCTGCTAAAATACACCCTAAACCATAAACGGGTAGTCCTCAAAAAGTTTAAAACATAAAAAAATCGAACAGTTTATAGCTGTTCGATTTTTTTATATACTGCCATTAGCTGCTGATATACGGCTTCGTCAGTGAAACGCTGCGCGTGGGCATAGCCTTTCTCAATCATCTCTTCACGCAAAAGGCGGTCGCTACTAATGCGTACTATCGCCTCGCGTATCTCGTCGGCAGCGTTATCTAAACGGATATAACACGAATGCGCGCCTCCGGCTTCAGCAAAACAACTGCCCTCAGAAGTAATAACCGGCACTCGTGAGAAAAGCGCCTCAATAATAGGGATACCAAAGCCCTCGAATACCGAAGGGTAACAAAAGACCTCAGCTTGCTGGTAAATCATCGCTAGCTCTTGCATCGATACCCCTTTGAGAGCTAACACGCGGTGGGATAAGTTATGCGCTTCGCAATAGGCTACTATCTGCTGATAATAAGCGGTTTGTGCTCCTACTAACACCAGCGACAAGTCCGGCAGCGGGGCTATAGCTTTTACTATTTCGAGGGCATTCTTGCGAGGCTCTATCGCTCCTACATTCAGCACAAAGCGCGCTGGCAGAGCATATTTGGCGCGTACGGCGGCTTTTTCAGCTTCGGTATACTCCTGTTTAAACGCCTGATGACAGCCCTGATACACTACTGTTATCTTGCTCTCAGGCACTTTCAGATAATCGATAATATCGCGCTTGGTCTGCTCGCTAATAGCAATAATATGCTGCGCGTGCTGGGCTGCGTAGAAGAATTTTCGGTAATGTATCTTCCTATCAAAATAGGAATACAACTGAGGATAACGCATAAAAATAAGGTCGTGAATAGTAACCACCGTAGGCACGTGCTTGTAGATATTGCGGGGTATCTCGCCTGAAAGTCCGTGATAAATATCAATAGGCAGCTGCCTAGCTATATCTGTTATTTTTACGCTACGCCACAGGCTTTTGAGCTTTTTCCAGAAGAAAGATTGTGGGGTAATCTCGGTAGTTTGGGCATCGAGGGTAAGGCGCTGCGTTTTGGCAGGTTTGGGGTTAAAAAGGAAGAGCTTCCCAACCTTATGTTCTTGTAGAATACGGATAAGGTCTCGGCTGTAATTGCCGAGACCACGCGTGTTATGAAAAGCGCGTTTGGCATCAAAAGCTATATTCATCGCTGTAATTTTATAATACTAAGGGCAAAAGTACGAATTAATTGTTAATAATTACTTCTTTGATGTCTTTTCTCTTAGAATAGGCTACAGGTTTAGCATAACCAATGCGCAAAAGGATTTGAGGATAAAGAGTGCTCATAGACAGTTTTTCGCGAAGAGAGGTGTTTACCTCAAGCACTTCGCACGGCTGATTGAGGTAAGCGTGGGCTATGCCTGCCTCGGTAAGCAAGAGCAAAAAGCGCTCGAGAGTACGACCGGTTTGTATCCACGTATGTACGTCGTTTTGCTCAGTAGTGATAAGCACCATATCAGATGATGACAATATCTTCTTAAGGTCAGTTTTGTTTTGCGTCTTGGCATTCAGACTGCCTTTTACGATAGGCTCGGTTACCCAGCGAGGCAAGTTAGGGGCGCCGAGTACAGCATAACTAAGTCCGTCATTAGTGCTTTCAGAATGTTTTTTGTTGAAGCGAATCCACGAGAGGAGTTCGTTTTTAAAAGCAGGGTCTGACATTTGAGCGGTATTGCCTTGCAAGACCGTTTGAGTGAGTTGCTCGAAGAGCGGAGAGCCATTAGCAAAGGTAAAAATGCCGGTTGCCTCTGTCTTATCGACAAGGCTTTGCAGTAGCGCAGGGTCTATGCGCTTATGGTCATATTCAGAGCGGTTAGTTTGACGTTTTGCGATAACCTCAGCTAAAGGGTTAGGCGTAACAGTAGCCGATTGCTGTAGCCCGACGGTAATAACACCTTCGTCGCTAATGCTTACCTCTGTTTGATAATGCAGCTGAGTGGCTTTGAGGCAAAGGTTTTCGAGAGCGCAACCCAAGCTGATAAAAAGTTCTCTGTGCTGACTATCAACAGCAGGGAGGGCTTTCTCGAAATTAGGTTTGATAACGATGCTATGCTCAGAGGTCTCAAACCACCAAGGCTGAGAGTTATGTCCTGAAGGCGCTTGAGTTGCAGCGGTAATAAGTGTTAAAAAATCGGCTGTTTGAGCATTAGCTTTAAAGGCAGTAAGTGCCATAATAAAAGTAATTGGTAACATTTTTAAGTTCATTTTTAGTTTGTATTTGTTTTACGATGCAAAGTAACGGCAGAAAAAGAACAAAAAAATGAACTTGGGTTAAGAAATGAAGTTAAAATATCCGTTTGCGTATTCTACTAAGCGCTTGAGGGGTAATACCTATGTAAGAAGCAATGTATTTGAGAGGTATATTCTGAATAATCTTAGGGTCTTTCTCTAAAAGAGTACGATAAATTTCTTCGGGAGATTGCAATAACAACTGGGCTTCACGTTGCATTTTTTCAATAAGAAGATGTTCTAATATCCCTACTTTTATTTCTAAGAAGTGTATATCGCTAATTAGGGTATTAAGGTGCTCTCGCCCTATCTTATAGGCTGTTACCTCTTTGAGGACCTCAATAGAGAGCAAAGAAGGCTCTTGTTTTACAAACGAAGTGTAAGAAAGACAAAACTGCTCGCTGAAGAGGATATCTACAGTTGTTTCTTTGTCAGTAACTGGATTATAATAGAAAAAGCGCACTATGCCATCGCTAAGGTAATACAAGTAGTTTTCTACTTCCCCAGCGCGGGTGATGAGCTCACCCTTAGCAAAGTGCACTTCCGTAAAATATTGATTGAGAAAATCGAGATGCATTAGTATGCTCGTTCTTTATTTCCTTCGTAGAAATTGATAAAGGCTCTGTTTACCACTCTATTGCCTCCATCGGTAGGATAGTCGCCAGTGAAATACCAGTCGCCGAGGTTTTCAGGGCAGGCTTTGTGAAGATTCTCAACGGTTTGGAAAATCACTACTACTTCTGAAGCGAAGTCTTTAGGCAATAGCAAGTCGCGTATCTTATCTGAAATCTCCTCGTCAGTGAAAGGGGCGTACACCTCTTTCACATAATTGACTACCTTATCATCGGTCAAATCTACCTGAGTGAGGCTCTTCTTATAAACGTCCTCAATAATATGATAGGTATTACGCTCTTTATGAAGTGCTAACGCTGCCTGAAAAGCGACCAAGTCTTCCAAACGCGCCATATCAATACCATAGCAGTCAGGGTAACGTATTTGTGGTGCTGAAGATACTATCACTATCTTTTTAGGCTCTAACCTACCCAAAATACTAAGGATACTCTTCTTTAGGGTTGTACCTCGCACAATACTATCGTCTATAATCACTAAAGTATCGCCCTTTTGCAGCGCCCCGTAAGTAATATCATACACGTGGGCTACCAAATCATCACGACTGCTGTCTTCGGTAATAAAAGTACGCAGTTTCACATCTTTGATAGCTACTTTCTCTGTACGGACTTTCTGCGAGAGTATAGCAGCATAGTCAGAGGCATTAGCTTGTGCTAACTGTTGTAATTTCTGTAAGTTGAGTTGATTTTCAGCTTCTTCTATAAGTCCGAGATAAGCCGTTTCAGCCGTATTGGGTATGTATGCAAAAACAGTATCTTTCAGATTATTATCAATAGCTTGGGCTATACGCGGATAGAGCAGTTTGCCCAATGTCTTGCGTTCGCGGTAAATATCTTGGTCGCTGCCACGCGAGAAGTAAATGCGTTCAAAAGAACAAGCTTTGCGCACGGTAGGAGTAAGAATTTCTTTGAGGGTTACTTCGCCATTCTTCTTGATAATAATAGCGTTACCAGGAGGTAATTCTTGTACCGCTTCGTATTTTACATTGAAAACCGTTTGTATAGCGGGGCGTTCAGAGGCTACCACTACTATTTCGTCATCTTGATAATAAAATGCAGGGCGTATACCAGCAGGGTCGCGCAGTACAAAAGCATCACCGTGACCAAACATACCTTCCATAGCATATCCCCCGTCCCAATACTTAGCTGCACGCTTCAGTATACGCTCTATATCGAGGCGTTCAGCTATAAAAGGTGAGGCTTGCTGCTTGCTGAAGCCTTCTTCTTTCAGACTTCGGTAGAGTTCTTCCACCTCATCATCTAAGAAGTGCCCCACACCTTCCATTACTATTACGGTATCTGTTTTGTCTTTAGGATGTTGCCCCAAGCGCACGAGGTTCTGAAAGAGTTCGTGAGCATTGGTCATATTGAAGTTGCCCGCCATTATCAGGTTGCGGTATATCCAGTTATTCTCTCTGAGGAAAGGGTGCACGCTCTCAATACTATTCTTACCAAAAGTACCGTAGCGCACGTGCCCCATAATGACTTCGCCTATATAGGGGAGTTCTCTTTTCTGTTGGGCTACATCATCTTTGAGAGTAGCGTTGGCTTTAAAACCTTTGTTGATTCGCTCATTTATTTGCGAGAAAATATCTTGTACAGGCTGTTGTGCATTCGAGCGTATTCGGCTGATGTAGCGTTCACCTGGCGCCATATCGAGCTTGATACTCGCCAAACCAGCACCGTCTTGTCCGCGGTTGTGCTGTTTCTCTAACATTAGGTACATCTTGTTGATTCCGTAGAAAGCAGAACCATATTTTTCCTTGTAAAACTCAAGGGGTTTAAGTAGGCGGATTAGCGCAATACCGCACTCGTGTTTTATTGTATCGCTCATTATTAAAATTGATATACTACTTCTAATTTATGTCCCGCAAGGGTGCGTTTGGCTTTTTCTAAATCTTCAGTAAAACCTAAAATATAGCCTCCTCCTCCTGAACCACAGAGTTTTAAGAAATAATCACCTGTGTCGATACCTTGCTTCCAAAGGGTATGAAACTCCTTGGGTATCATAGGTTTGAAATGATTTAGCACAATACTTGATAGGCTTTTAATATTACCAAACAACGATTTGAAGCGTCCTTTCAGAAAGTCATCTATACAAGCATCAGTATATTTGATAAACTCTTCTTTGAGCATCTTTTGAAAGGCTTCATTCTTCATATTTTCCATAAAAATATGCACCATTGGCGCGGTTTCGCCTATGATGCCACTATCTAAGAGGAATACAGCTCCTTTGCCGTCAGGAGTTTGGGTAGGAATACCCGTAGGCTCAATGTTATCGTAAGAGTTGATGAGAATAGGTAGACTCAAATAACTATTCAGTGGGTCTAAGCCTGAAGAAGTGCCGTGAAAAAAAGACTCCATACGCCCAAAGATAGCTTTTAGTTGGAGGAGCTTTTCGCGAGTAAGGTCATCAATGGCACTAATAGGGTCGATAGCGTATTCGCTGTAGATAGCAGCCACCAAAGCACCGCTACTACCAACCCCATACCCCTGTGGAATACTACTATCAAAGTACATTCCGTCTGCAATATCAGCATTAAGTTTCTCAATATTGAAGCGCACTATAGGGTTTGCCTCATTAGTTAGAGTTTCGAGGTGAGAGGCAAAGGCTTTGAGTGCTTCATTAGACTTGCGGGCATCTTCTCTCTTCTGCCCGTTTGGCTCGCACTCCGCTTCTACCTCAGCAAGGGTCTTCAGCGTACCCTTATAAAAGTTATAGGGGATAGCTAACCCTTTAGAGTTCTTGATAATACCGTATTCTCCAAAAAGAAGAATTTTAGAATAGAAAAGTTTCATTTTTTAAAAATCACTTTGCAAAAGTACATATTTTTTGTCAATCACAAATATTTTTCTTCTGAAAAATTAAAAATACTCTATTTTTCGTTCTACGTAAAGGATAGGAACGCCCTGTTCATATGTAATCATTTTCACCCAATTACCCTGCTTATCATCCGTATATTTGTATTCGCAGAGATAATTGGTTGAAAACGTTAAATGATAGGTCAAACGCCTATCTGAACCAAACTTATTTAAAAACCCATTTTTTTCACTCTCATTTATCAAAAGATATTCCTCTTTCAGCTGGTTGTTCTGGTCATAAGTATATTTAGAGTGCCATATAAAGTCGTCTATTTTCTGCGAAATTGCTTTAATGAGTTCTCCTTCTGCTCCATATTCGTAAAGCCCTCGCCATATAAGTTGGTCGAATTGGTAAAGTTCTTTATTTACAAGTCTTTTATTGTTATAAATGTATATTTCTTCAAACAAAGGCAAGTCTTCTACTTTCTTAAAATTTCTTTGGATAAGCTCACCATCAACATTATAAGTATAAGTGTAGATTGTTTCATCTTTTGTTTTTAGGTCAAGTACTTCCTTCTCTAATTGCCCTTTGGTATTATAGATAAGCGTATCCTTTGTCTCTAAAAAGTCGTGTACAAACGTCGATTTATCAATAAGGCGATTCTTTTTGTCGTAAGTATACACTATTTTCTTAGGTGATACAGTGTTATAAAGCCATTTTTCAGTTATAAAGCCATTTTTATCAAAAGCAATAGCCGAAGGGATAATATTTACTAAAAAATGTATGAAGAAAGCTTTTACCCCCATTCGTTCCATTTCGCTGTACTGTTTAATTTTTTCAGGAGGATAAATTCCTTGAGAGAAAGGGGTGCCTTTGATAAAATCGTTATCTTTTGCCTCAGCAAAATAAATAGAAGTTTTCACCGATTTTACCTTGCCTTTTAAGCCTATTTTAGCCCAGTCATTGCTAGCTGTTTCGCCTTGTGCATAAGCATACTCAGCAGCAATTAATAATAAAACACACGAGAAATGTTTCATTTTCATTACATTAAGTTTTAAAAATTATGTTTTATAGTATTAAAATTCTAAGACAAAGCATTAATCATATATATAAGCCAATAACCAATGATTCCAATAATATCTGTTACATAGTTTAAGATATATTTTTTATCTTTAAAAACCACATTTTCAAACCTTGTAGAATGTTTTGTTCTTTGTCTTTGTGTAGGTTCTTTATAGCACTCTGCCATAAGTTCTTCAAAAATATATTCTAACATAAATATTAACTCTTCTCTCTTATCTTCTGGTATATACACTACATTTTTTGCTTTCCAGATAGTCCAGTCAATATTGTGTTTTATCGAAAATCTTAAAAGATAGGGATATAGATATTCCCACACAGTAGGATGTAATTCAATTTTTTTATCATTGCATTTTAAAAACATAAGTACTATCTTATATCATTTCCTTTCTCTCTACTAAAAAACACTTTACCAAAGGTGCGAGTCCGTGTGGCTCGCACCTTTGGCTAGGCATTCTTCCTGAATGTACTAATCTTCAAGCCATTCATTTTTACCTTCTTTTTTTAATTTGATTTCTTTGAGATAACCATCTTTTTGTAGCTGCCATTCTGTTTTGATAGTCATACCAAATCTTTTTTCAGTTCTCTTAATAATCCTATTTTTTTGTATTCGCGATTGAAAGAAAAAGGTATCTACCTTATAATTGTAAACAAAATCTTCCCAAGTTTTTTCACAATCTCTAGAAGGTTCCATCTCAAATACACTTACAAATGATTTGATATTTCCTTCTTTATTAAAAACAAAAATATCAATGAATATCAAATCTATATGACTTGTTTTTAGTACAAAAGCATCATATTCTTCAGATAAATTTATATACCCAAGAGGATATAGTTTTGGTTGAAAATTTTCTTTATGCCTATAGCTTCCTGCATTAGAAGGTGTTGTATCCAAAACACCATAGGTATCAGACCAATCTATAAGCTCACCATCAGGAGTGTAAAACTTTGCGTACTCTTGAATATTATTTTTTTCTTGGTCAGAGAAAATAATTTGATTGTACAGCGTTTTAGGCAAAGTATCCTCTCTACTTCCATAAATTTCTTTAGTGAAATCTGCAGGAAGTTTTAGCTCTTTTTTAAAATACGATTTAAAATTCAGATACCTTTTAAGTCTTGCTTCCTCAGGGTTCTCTACCTCAGTAACTTTAGTTTGTTCTTCAACGCTCTTTTGAGAGGGTCTCTGTTCTTGACAGCTTAATAAGCCTATAAAAGCAAGTATTACTAATATCTTTTTCATTGTTAATAAATAAGATGTTAAAAAAACTTTGCCAAAGGTTTTTGCCTGTACGGCTCGCACCTTTGGCAAAGTGTATCTTTAGCTTATGATTTTGCAACTACTATTCTTGTTGTTACTTCGTCGAAGGCTATTTCTTCACCCTCAGGCAGGCTATCTACAAAAGTGATGCTATCAGTAAGGGTTTCGTTCTTGATATAGGCTTCGTTGGCTGTAACGGCTGCTTGTAGGGCAGGATGCGCTTGGAGGCGTATTTGTATACGGTCGGTGATGTCGTAATCGTTGTCCTTACGGATATTCTGAATGCGGTTCACCAACTCACGAGCGATACCTTCTTGACGCAGTTCGGGGGTGATGTGAATATCTAAGGCTACCAACAGACTGCCAGCGGTGGCTACCAACCAGCCTTCTATATCTTGGGTACTGATTTCTACATCGTCCAAACTCAAAGTAACTGTTTTGTCGGGCAGTTGCAAGCTGTACGTTTGTGCTTTTTCAAACTGTGCTATTTCTGCTTGTCCAAATTCTTGCACGGCTGTGGCAATAGCTTTCATATCCTTACCGAATTTAGGTCCTAAGGTCTTGAAGTTAGGTTTGATTTGTTTTACCAATATACCTGAGGCATCTTCCAAGAGTTCTATTTCCTTCACATTCACCTCGTGCTTAATGAGGTTTGCTACGGCTTCTATTTCGGCACGCTCGGTAGCGTTGGCTATCGGTATCATTATCTTTTGCAATGGCTGACGCACCTTGATGTTTTCTTTCTTGCGCAACGATAGTACTAAGGACGAGATAGTCTGCGCTTTCTGCATCTTGCTTTCCAACGATTTATCGATGTAGCTTTCATTAGCTACAGGGAAATCGGTGAGGTGTACACTCTCTTTGTTTTCTTTACCGGTAACGCTCACCAAATCTTTGTACAATCTATCGGCATAGAAAGGTGCTACAGGCGCCATCAGTTTGGCAATGGCTATGAGGCAGGTGTAAAGCGTTTGGTAAGCGGCTATCTTGTCGGCTTCATACTCTCCTTTCCAGAAACGGCGACGTGACAAGCGCACGTACCAGTTACTGAGGTTTTCTTGTACAAAATCGGAGATAGCACGAGTAGCACGAGTAGGCTCATAATCAGCGTATAGCGCATCTACTTCTTTGATAAGGGTATTGAGTTCCGAAAGTATCCAGCGGTCTATTTCAGGGCGTTCAGCCAGTGGTATATCGGCTTCTGCATAAGTGAAGCTGTCGGTATTGGCATAGAGCGCAAAAAATGAATAGGTGTTATAGAGCGTGCCAAAGAATTTACGGCGCACTTCGGCTACTCCTTCCAAGTCGAATTTGAGGTTGTCCCAAGGGTTTGCGTTGGAAATCATATACCAGCGAGTGGCATCGGCGCCATACTCGGCTATGGTAGTGAATGGGTCTACTGCATTGCCCAAGCGTTTGGACATCTTTTGTCCGTTCTTGTCGAGTACCAAACCGTTAGACACTACATTTTTGTATGCCACACTGTTGAATACCGAAGTAGCAATCGCGTGAAGTGTATAGAACCAACCGCGTGTTTGGTCTACCCCCTCCGCTATAAAGTCGGCTGGGTAGGCGGTATGGTTTTCTATATAGTCCTTATTTTCAAAAGGATAGTGCCATTGTGCATACGGCATAGAGCCCGAGTCAAACCACACGTCTATAAGGTCACTTTCGCGGTGCATTGGCTTGCCTGAAGGCGATACAAGCACTATGTTATCTACTATATTTTTGTGTAAATCAACCTTGTTGTAGTTGCTTTCGGAGTTGTTGCCTACCACAAAATCTTTATATGGGTCGGCAGTCATTACGCCCGCTGCAATAGCTTTTTGTATTTCGGCTTTTAGTTCTTCTACCGAACCAATGCAGATTTCCTCTTGTTTATCGGCAGTACGCCAAATAGGTAACGGGATACCCCAATAGCGCGAACGCGAAAGGTTCCAATCATTGGCATTTTTCAGCCAGTTGCCAAAACGCCCTTCACCGGTAGCCTTAGGTTTCCAGTTGATGGTTTCATTGAGGTCAAACATACGCTCTTTGAAATCGGTTACACGCACGAACCACGAGTCGAGCGGGTAGTACAACACCGGTTTATCGGTACGCCAGCAGTGCGGATAGCTGTGTACATATTTTTCTACTTTGAAAGCCTTGTTTTCTTCTTTAAGCAGAATAGCCAAGCTTACATCCCACGATTTTTCAGGCGCTTCTCCTGCATCATAATACTCATTTTTGATGTATTTACCGGCAAAAGCCTCAGGAATATTGTGTCCTTCAATGAATTTTCCTTGCAAATCTACGAGCGGAATCAAATTGCCGTGCGTATCTTTCACGAGCATTGGGGGCACACCGTATTCTTTAGCTACACGGGCGTCATCAGCACCAAAAGTAGGAGCTATATGCACGATACCTGTACCGTCATCGGTCGTAACAAAGTCGCCTGCAATCACGCGGAAAGCTTGGTCAGCATTCTCGGCAGGAGCGCACCAAGGAATGAGTTGCTCGTAAGTAGTGCCTACGAGGTCTGCGCCTTTGTATTCCCCTATAATTTGGTAAGGGATAGTTTTGCTTTCAGGCGTGTAAGCAGCTAAGGCTTCTGCATCGCCCTCTACGAACTTTTTGCCGAATTGTTTTGCCAAAAGCGGTTTACCGATGATGATTGTTATCGGCTCAAAAGTATATTGATTGTAGGTTTTTACGAGTACATAGTCAATCTCTTTGCCCACGGCAAGAGCGGTGTTAGAAGGCAATGTCCAAGGGGTAGTTGTCCAAGCGAGGATATGGATAGGCTCTGTAGCGTTACCCAATGCTTTGGCTGCCGCTGCTGCTAGTGTTTTTACTTTAAACTGCGCCACAACCGTAGTATCGCTCACATCGCGATAGCAACCAGGTTGGTTGAGCTCGTGTGATGACAAGCCTGTACCTGCCTTAGGCGAGTATGGCTGGATGGTATAGCCTTTGTATAGCAATCCTTTATTGTAGAGTTGTTTCAAAAGCCACCAAACGCTTTCCATATACTTAGGCTTGTAGGTGATGTAAGGGTCTTGCATATCCACCCAGTAGCCTATTTTCTCGGTAAGGTCATTCCAGATGTCGGTATAGCGCATCACGGCTTCCTTACAAGCCTTGTTATACTCTTCTATACTTATTTTTTTGCCTATATCTTCTTTAGTAATGCCGAGTTCTTTCTCTACCCCGAGTTCTACAGGCAAGCCATGGGTATCCCAACCTGCTTTGCGTTTTACTTGAAATCCTTTTTGAGTTTTATAACGGCAGAAAATATCCTTAATAGAACGCGCCATCACGTGGTGAATGCCAGGTACGCCATTAGCGGATGGTGGTCCTTCAAAAAACACGAACGGAATAGCGCCCTCACGTGAGGTGATACTCTGCTCAAAGATGTTGGCGGCTTTCCAGAAAGCCAATATTTCTTCTGCTATCTTAGTAAGGTCTAAGTGTTTGTACTCGTTGAATTTCATATACTTAGTTTTTAGTCGTTAGACATTAGTTTGGGGCAAAGGTAAAAAATATTTTTTGATTTTTAAAACTCTGGAAATGACACTACACAATTTCCACCTGCTATTGATTGCTGAGTAAGTTCTGCTATACACGACCATAGGGCGCCATCATATACATTTTGGTCTAATGGTAAGCCATTCTTCAGGCAGTACACCAAGCGGTAATCCATTACGATGTCCATTGGTTTTTGATCAGGAAGGAGAGCGCGTAGGTAGGCTGTTTCGCGGTAGTAAGGGTGTTCGTGTTCCTCTAAATAAACCGTAATTTCATCGGGAGTAAGCTGTTTTTCCTCTCTATCGTCAAAATAAAGCTGAGGGGTAGGATATTTCTGTATAAAACCTTTAGTGCCACTGAGCATAAAAATACGTGAGTAAGGACGCGGATTGGTTACATCGTGTTGTAATATTATGGTTTTGCCTTTGGCGGTGCGCAACAGACTTATATTCATATCGCCAGTGTAGTGTGCTTGGGCTTCTGCCGAATTTTTACCAAAATGCGCCTCGGCATATTCGCGCATTCCTACGGCTAAAGACGACATCGACACAAGGCTTTCTAAGCGGTCAGTACGCAGTATACCCATCGCCTGACAAATAGGTGCAATACCGTGTGTAGGATAAGGATTGCCCTCAAAGGTTTTGCTGTACTGCATTCGCCACTTGCCTCGCTCTATATCGCGGTCTGTCTGCCTAAAGTTTAAGTGTCGTAAGTCGTGTATATAAGCCCCCTCTGCATGTACTAATTCGCCCAATTTGCCCTGTTTTACCAGCTCAATGCTCATCAATTCGAAGTGGTCATAACACACATTCTCAAGCATCATACAGTGACGTTGTGTTTCTTCAGCTGTACTCACTATACGCTTACAGTCGGCTATGGTCATTGCTAAAGGCACTTCTATTGCTACGTGCTTGCCACACTGCATCGCATAGATAGCCATAGGGGCGTGTTGTTGCCAAGGGGTCGAAATATAAAGAAGATCAATATCAGGGTGTTCGCATAGTTTTCGCCAGTCATCAGTAGCGGTATAATAGGCTGGCGGCACAGGTAGATGTGCTGTGAGGGCTTTTGCTTTTTGCATTGCTTCCGCGCCCACCTCAGTTATGGCAACTATTTGCACCTCTAACTGCAAATAGCGTTTCACTGCCTCAATACCACGCACTCCTACGCCTATAAAGGCAATGCGCAATTGTGGTATCGGAGCTACAGAAAGGTTAAAAACATCCATTTTTTAGTTTTAGTTGAATATAAATTTCTTGCCGTCTTCAGCTAGATATACATTAGGAAATACCTCTTGGGCTTCAGCTTTAAAAAGATTGACATCAGCATAACGCGAAGAGTAGTGCCCTAATATCAAGGCTTCGGCACCGGCATTCTTAGCGGTAAGTCCTGCTTGGTAGGCAGTAGCATGCATCGTTTTAGCGGCTAACTCTTCGTTGTTTTTTAAGAAAGTAGATTCGTGATATACCACTCTTACTCCTTGTATATCAGCAGCTAACCCTTCAAAATAGAGGGTGTCACTACAGTAAGCATAGCTTTGCGGACGTTGAGGTGCAAAAGTAAGTACCTCATTAGCAATAACCTCTCCACTGTTCAATACTACATCTTTACCATTTTTGATATTCTGATAGTCGCATACTTCTATTTCAGGGTATTGCTGTATAGCATCCATATTCAGTCGGCGTTCGCCTTCTTTTTCTTGAAAGAAAAAACCATTAGTATACACACGATGCTGTAGCGGAATGGTGCGGACTAACACTTTATCATCTTCATAAAGCAACTCGGACTCTTTGCCAGAAAGTTCGTGAAAGTACAAAGGGAAAGGGGTATAAGCACCGCCCAGCTTGAGGATAAGCAGCACCGCCTCTTTGATACCCTTAGGTCCGTAGATATGCATTTCTGCCTCGCGCCCTAAAAGTTGAAAAGTAGAGATAAGCCCAAAAAGCCCATAGAAATGGTCACCGTGCAGATGCGATATGAAGATATGCTTAATGCGAGCAAACTTAGCATTGGCATTGCGCAATGCTACTTGGGTAGCCTCCCCACAGTCTATCAAGAAGAGGTGTCCGCGCATTTCTAACAACTGAGCCGAAGGGCGCGCGTTAGAGCGAGGGGTAGCGCTATGGCAACCCAATATTGTTACTTCCATAAGTCGCGTTCTATTTCGTCTATTTCTATAAGGTCGTAGGCTTCTTGCAAGGTGGGAGCTAAATTTAGTTCGATTTCTGCCCCTTCATATACTAATTCAGCACTTACCACCGCTATTGATTTTTGGTGTTTTTTGCTATGCTGTTTAGCTATGGATACTAAAGGCTTTAGGTCTTTTGCTGTCCACTTTTCATCTTCTGAAAGCAGCAAAATAAGGTGCTGAGCACTAAGGGATTCCTCTTCTTTAAAACGACTCAAAAAATCAGCTACCTCCTCCTTTCTCAAAGCTACTTCAAGAGTATTTTCTTTCATTTTCTATTTATCAATGATTTGCTAATCTATTAATTGACACATTGTCTCATCAGAAAATTGTCTTATCGACTCATCAACTAATATAGGGTAATTTGCATCCTCATACCTCTCTACAATATCTGTCAGTACCATTAGTTCTATATAGTTAGGGTCGTTTTCAGAAGTTTCATCAGAGACCAATTGCAAAAGCTCTCCAATCCGTGCCATTATTGCATTATATTGTATTTCATTCTCTATCATAATATTATATTTTATTTATACTCTCAATTTTATCGTATTCTTTATGAGTACCTAGAAAACGTATGTATATAATTTTAGGCACAAATAAAATATGTACTACTAACCGAAAGTGATTCCCTTTTATATTAAAAACAAATCTACCATTACCTACAGCATCTACACTATTAAAGTCTCTTTTAATATCTGCATAACAAGACCACTCTGCAATCATTGCCTTATTATACCAATCTTCAAGAGGTATTTTTGCTTCCGCGTGCTTTGTATAAAAATCAATAATAGTTTTCTTAGCAATAATTCTCATTGGTTATGTTTTTCAAAAATTAGTTAATTAGCTAATTATATCAAAACCAGTGTATTTTCTGAGTACTTCTGGCACTACTATGCCTTCAGGGGTTTGATAGTTTTCTAAAATACCTGCTAACACACGAGGCAAAGCAAGCGAACTACCGTTGAGGGTATGCACTAAGCGGTTTTTGCCTTCGCTGTCTTTGAAACGCAATTTGAGTCGGTTGGCTTGAAAAGTTTCGAAGTTAGACACGGAACTTATCTCTAACCATTTCTCTTGAGCTGTAGAATACACCTCAAAATCATAGGTTATAGCTGAAGTAAAACCTAAATCACCACCACACAAACGCAAAATGTGATATGGCAACTTCAACTCATTTAGTATGCCTTTCACGTGCTCTATCATTCCCTCAAGTGCTTTGTACGAATGGTCAGGGTGCTCTATACGCACAATTTCTACCTTGTCGAACTGGTGCAAACGATTCAGTCCGCGCACGTGCGCCCCATAGCTACCAGCTTCTCGGCGGAAGCAAGGCGTGTAGGCAGTACAACAGATAGGCAAATCGCTTTCATTGAGCAGTACGTCTCTAAAAATATTAGTTACAGGCACTTCAGCAGTAGGAATAAGGTAAAGATTATCTACCCCTACGTGATACATCTGTCCTTCTTTATCAGGCAACTGACCGGTACCATAACCTGAGGCTTCATTTACTACGTGAGGTACTTGGTATTCGTTATAACCTGCTTCAGTATTCTTATCGAGGAAGTAGGTGATAAGGGCGCGTTGTAGTTTTGCTCCTTTACCCTTATACACAGGGAATCCCGCCCCAGTGAGCTTCACACCCAATTCAAAGTCGATAAGATCGTACTTCTTAGCCAACTCCCAATGAGGCAAAGCGTCCTTGCCTAAATTAGGTATTTCGCCTGCTTCAAACACCACCACATTATCAGCCTCTGAAGTACCTTCAGGCACTAATTCATTAGGGATATTAGGCACGCGATATAACAATTCGTTTAGGCTCTCAACAGTACTATTAAGTGTATCGGTCAGCGTTTTAATAGTATCTTTTAGGGTAGCGGTTTCAGCTTTTAGTGCATTCGCTTTTTCAGTCTCTCCTGATTTGAAGAGGCTACCTATTTCCTTAGAAAGCGTATTCGATTTTGCCAACGACTCATCAAGCGCCAGCTGAGTGCTGCGGCGTTTCTCGTCTAAGGCGATAATTTCATCTATAAGCCCCAACTCTTTGAAGTTGCGCTTTTTAAGTCCCGCAAGTACGCGGTCTTTCTCTTCTCTAATAGTGTTTAGTTGTAACATAGATATTCGTTTTATATATCGTATAAATCGGCATATAAGCCATTAGCTAATTAGCTAATCAGCAAATTCCTCCGTAACATCCTCCCAAGTCTCATATGAGAAAGGAACATCGTTATAAAAAGCCTCAAAAGGAATAAATACATCCTCAGCTCCCGCTACAATAGTGCGATAATGCGTAAAATCCCCTCCCTGACGATATACACGCGCTTCTATCAAATAAGCACTCTCTTCATCAAGCTCTGGGTTCTCCAAAATCGTCTGTACATAGTCGTCTTTGTCGTCATCGTAAAACACTACAAAATCGTGTCCACTAAAAGGCAAATCTTCTATAAGCTCCTTGAGCTCTTTCAGTGATAAAACCTCACCTTTATAATCTTGTGTATCTATTCTTTTCATCTGTTCAATTGTTAAAAGTACAACAATTTGCTAATTATCAAATTGCCGTTGCAAAAGCAATAAGACCAAAGATAATACCAGGGGCATTTGCTAAGGCTACTGGTATATCGCGTTTTGGTTTTTTAAGCAACCCATACGCCACCCATAGCGAACAGTTGATAGCTGCTACCAAAGGCTGTAGCGGATTCCCTTTGTGTCCTGCCAAGTTATCACTAATTTGTGGAATGTAAGATACATACATACCAATAGCAGTAGCGGTAGCTACCCAGCCTAAAATAGTAAAAAGTTTTCCATTTTCCATAATACGATTATTTTTAAGTTATTTTTTTTATTGACTCATTGGCAAATTGACTCATTTGCTTATTAATTATCCTCTTCTACAGCAAACAGAAACGCTTCTTTATTCACTACTTTTTCAGCAAAGTCAGCAATAGAATTTTCTGTCAGCTCTTTTCTAAAGTTATCGCGGAAAGGCTGTACCGAAGTGTGTAGCGGACAAGGTTTTTCATCAGAACAAGGGCGTAGGCTCATCGCGCATTTTATAAACTTATCAGCCTCGCCTATCTGTTCTACTACACGCATTAAGGGTTGCTCTTTCTCGTCATCGGTCAGCCAAAAGCCACCTCCAGGTCCCTTGTTAGAGCTTATTACTTTCTTGCGCACTAAGGCTTGAAGTATTTTTGCTAAAAAAGGGAGTGGTATATGTAGCGCATCGGCTACTTCTTTTACCCCTATACGCTTGCTTTCTGATGAGTTAGCGGCAAGATATATCACTGCATTGATGGCGTATTTGCTTGAATTAGATAACATAATGTTTTCTTCTTTATTTTCTATTTACAATTTATCTATTTGTCTACTAATTACCAACTTTTGTATCTCAGTAGTCCCCTCACCTATGGTACATAGCTTAGAGTCGCGGAAGAATTTTTCTACCGGAAAATCTTTTGTATACCCATAGCCCCCGTGTATTTGTATAGCTTCAGTAGCTACGCGTACGCACATTTCAGAACTGTACATCTTAGCCATAGCCCCCGATAGGGTAACACGCTGATGGTTATTCTTTTGGTAAGCCGCCTTGTGTAGCAAGAGCTCAGAGGCTTCTATTTCGGTAGCCATATCAGCCAGCTTGAAGCCCACCCCTTGTAGCTCAATAAGGCGTTTGCCAAATTGTACGCGCTCTTTAGCATACTTCAGCGCTGCCTCGTAAGCCCCTTTAGCAATACCAAGTGACAGTGCCCCTATAGAAATGCGTCCGCCATCTAATATCTTCATAGCTTGTATGAAGCCCTCGCCTACTTCACCCAAACGGTTAGCATCGGGTATTCTACAATCCTGAAAAACAAGCTCTGCCGTTTCGCTAGCGCGCATACCAAGTTTGTTTTCTTTTTTGCCACTGCTAAAACCAGGGGTACCTCGTTCTACTGCAAAGGCCGTAATAGCGTGCTTATCGCCTTTCTCGCCAGTGCGTGCAATAACGACTGCTATCTGCCCACTTTTGCCGTGAGTAATAAAGTTTTTAGCCCCATTCAGCACCCAGCTATCGCCGTCTTTTACCGCTGTAGTAGCCATACCACCAGAGTCAGAACCTGTATTGTGCTCAGTGATACCCCAAGCGCCTATCCATTCTCCTGAAGCCAACTTAGGCAACCAACGCTGTTTCTGCTCTTCATTGCCAAAACTTAGAATATGATTTGTACAAAGTGAATTATGAGCTGCTATAGAAAGCCCTATTGAAGGGTCTACTTTAGAAATCTCTTCTACTATAGCGATGTAATCGTGGTAATCTAAGCCTGAACCACCATATATTTCAGGCACTAAGACCCCCATAAAGCCTAAATCGCCTGCTTTTCTGAATACCTCTATAGGAAATTCCTGACTTTCGTCCCACTCCATCACGTGCGGACGTACATACTTCTCGGCAAACTCCTTAGCAGCTTGAGCTACCATTAGCTGTGTTTCTGAATAGCTAAAATTCATTCGTTAATTTCTTTTCTTTATTAAATTGCAAAAGTACAAAAATAATTACAACTAGCAAATTTGTTTTTTTTAGTTGCCCACGTACAAATACAAGGCTAATCTTTTGATGCGAGCCTCATCAAAGCCCTCTATTTGCAAAAGGTCATCAAGGTGTTTGAACATTCCTACCTCTGAGCGCAAGCCTATTATTTTATTGCTTTCGCCGTATTTTATGTAGGGTATCTTGCTCAAATCGTATCTGCTTATCGCATTGAGGTCTTTTTTGACTATCACGGGTGGTGTTTTCACCTCAAAACGCGCTGCCACTCGCTCATATACTTCTTTTTCGAGTCCGTATACCTCTGCCACTTGGTCTATATAAGTAAAACCTTGTAGTTTTTCTTTGTATTTTAGTATCCTGCTAGAAAACCCCTCGCCTATGCCGTATATTTTCATCAATTCCTCTTGAGTAGCGGTGTTGATGTCTTGCTTTTCGATGTGCTGAGCGGCTGTTTTCTGCTCACTCTCTTTTCTCTTATTTTTTACCCATTCGGGGAAACGAAAAGCAGGAGCTATACGGCGGAGCAGACTATCAGAAATACCCGTAACCCGCTGAAACTCTTCAGCAGAATTAACGTACTTGCCTGCTGCGCGAAACGTCTGTAGCTTATCGAGTTGGGCAGTGGTAAGTCCTAATTTAAAGCCTTTATAATCGCTGATGAAATTAGGATTAAAAGGATAAATAGTATCTTTATGGTGTGCTGCTAGCTGCCGTAGCGAATCTAACTCCGTTTGCAAGCGCGTATCTTCGACCTCAGCAAATGATGAGGAGATAGGCCAATAATAAAACACCAACTGCCCTACAACCATCAATACCAAAAGTGCTAAAATACCTCTATTGCGCTGATAGTCGAAAAACATCTTTTTAAGGGTTAATTACCTCTCTGTCTAACGACTTCGTACAAAAAGACAGCGCAGGCTACCGACACATTTAGCGACCCTATTTCGCCTTTCATTGGCAATTTGGCTTTACTATCTACCACTTTCAGTACCGCAGGCGAGATGCCCACATCTTCTGCCCCCATTACTATAGCCATAGGCACGCTAAAATCTTCGGCATATAGCAATTGGTTGGTCTTTTCAGTAGCGGCTACCACCCTAATGCCACTACCTTGTAGGTAATATACAGCATCAACCAGGTTTTCGACCTTGCAGATAGGCACCCGAAAGACAGCCCCCGCAGAGGTTTTGACGGTATCGGCCGTGATACTGACACTGCCGCGCTTAGGGATAATAATACCCGACACCCCTGCACATTCAGCCGTACGGATGATAGCCCCAAAGTTGCGCACATCCGAAAGGTGGTCTAAAAGCAGAAAGAGTGGTGTAACACCGCTTTCGGTAACCGATATTACCAAATCCTCAAAACTGTGATAATCGACTGGCGATAGGGTAGCGACTACCCCTTGGTGGTTTTTCTTGGTAAGGCGGTTCAGCTTCTCAACAGGCACGTACTGCACCGGCACTTGTGCTTGCTGTAATAGTGATAGCAGTTCTCTGAAAAGGTTGCCTTGCAAACCTTTTTGCACAAACACCTTATCGAGGGTTTTGCCTGCTTCAAGCGCTTCCATCACCGCCCTTATGCCATATATTTGATATTCTTGTTCTTGCATTTTTTATAAATTTCCTAAGAAGTTATTTAGCTTATATCTTGCTTCTTATCTTAACAAAACTCCCATTCTAATTGGTTTTTAGCATTTTCGGATTCCCAATAGCGTTTCCACTGTATTAAGTCTGCGATAATCTCATCATAAATAGGCAGTTTTTTCAAGGCTCCACTACGCATAAAGAGCATCTTTATCTTTCGGTGCCCCACATCCGATGAGAATATATACCACATCGTATCATTAATATGAGGCTCCTGACCGGTATGTATGAAAAAGGCTTCATTCAGTGCCTCTATAAAACCTATATAGGTTCGGCACTTACTTGCTTCTACTATTGCTACATACTCTTTATCTTCTTCAAAAAGAAGCTCTTTCATATCACGCTATTATTATCTCACCATAATCTCAATTTTCCCTTTCAATTTCTTAGTCTTAGCCTCTACGTTTATGGTGCCTGCTTTATCGCCTGCTTGTACCATCATTACTAATTTGCCGTTGAAAAGGTGCATCTTAGGGAGGTGGAATTGGTCGGTACAAGTAGCATCGCCATTGGCAGCGGCACGATAAGTACCCGCACCTTTTACGGTAAAGGTTACTAAATCATTCACTGTAGGGCATAGATTGCCGTCTTTGTCTACCGCTTCAACAGTAATGAAAGCCAACTCATCGCTATTAGGGCTGAGTTCTGTTTTGTACTCGGTGCTGAGGCGCAAAGCGTAAGGCTTGCCAGCAGTATGTATTTCTTTTTCGGCTACAGCCTTACCATTGTCGTCATAAGCTACTACCTTCACAGTACCAGGTTCGTACTTAGTATCCATCCACATTAGGCGGTAACGTTTTTGTCGGTTTAGGTCTGACGGATTGCCGTCTTTCTCTTTCTCTTCTATTTTTATAGAAAGGTCTTTACTGCGTTTGCCTTGACTCTTGCCGTTGATAAACAATTCAGCAGAAGGGTAGTTAGTATAAACGAAGATAGGGGTTACTTCGCCTTCACGCCCCTCCCAGTTCCAATGCGGTAAGATGTGTAGCGTTTCGGCTTCTTTATTCCAATGCGAACGGTACAGATAAAAACGGTCTTTAGGAAGTCCCGCTAAGTCTACTGCCCCAAAGTAAGAACTATGCGAAGGCCATTCTACGTAGTAAGGCGTTGGCTCGCCGAGATAGTCGAAGCCTGTCCAGATAAACTCGCCTATCATATAAGGCAAATCCTCTTGGTGTATCCAGTCATCTTCGGGCAAGTTAGACCAACCGCAGTGCTCTACGTCATAAGACGACGACTGCATATCGGGGTACTTAGCCATTGATTTGCGCTGTACTGGGAATTTGTACACCCCACGCGAGCTAACAGTAGAGGCCGTCTCACTACCCAACAACAAGCGTTGTGGCAATTTCTTATAGGCTTCTTGGTACTTAAACGGACGGTAATTAAAACCTACTAGCTGCATAGTAGCTGCCATATTGTTGCGCAAGATGTCGTGGGGTCTGTCCATACCATTGCTCACAGGGCGTGTAGGGTCGAGCTGCTGTATGATGCTCTGTAAGTAGTAGGCTACTTGCGAGCCACTCTCTACACTTTGTTCTTCTACCTCGTTGCCAATAAACCACATCAGCACGCTGGGGTTATTGCGATAGTGCTTCACAAGGTTCGTAAGGTCTTTTTTAACCCAGTCTTTGAAGTACAAATGATAGCCATTCTCTACTTTAGGTATCGCCCACTCATCAAAACTCTCTACTGCCAATAGCATACCCATCTCGTCGGCTAAGCGGACGTATTCGGGGGCAGGCATATTATGAGAGGTACGGATAGCGTTAACGCCCATATCTCTTAAAATTAGCAATTGTCGGCGTATTGCACTCTCATTAACAGCGGCACCCAAAGGGCCTAAATCATGGTGCATACACACCCCTTGTATTTTAATTTTGCGGTTATTCAGGTATAAACCGTCATTAGGTTTAAGCTCTATAGTGCGAACGCCGAAGGTAGTAGTTACCTCGTCTTTCAGCTGACCGTCTTCATAGAGTTTGGTAACGGCTTTGTAAAGATTAGGCGCACCGATGTCCCACAAACGAGGCTTATCGATGTACATTTCTGATGTAATCTTATCGGTAGTATAAGCTGTTGCTTTGGTATTAGTATGGGCTACTCTTTCCCCTTGTTGGTTGAAAATAGTAGTTTCTGCCGCAATAGCCGCTTTGTTAGCCGATACAAATTCTGTATTTACCACTACTTTAGCGAAGTCTTGGGTTACTTCGGGCGTGGTAATCTGTATGCCCCATATAGGGATGTGCGTTTTATTTTTGGTGATGATATGCACATTGCGGTATAGCCCTGCCCCAGGGTACCAACGCGACATTTGGGTTAGATTGTTCAGACGCACCGCAAGGGTGTTATCTTTAGCTTTTACATAAGGGGTAATATCTAAGAAGAAAGTGTTGTAGCCATTATGCCACTCACCCGCTTTCTGTCCGTTTACAAATACTTCTGGATTGCTCATTGCCCCGTCGAACTGTATGAACACCTGCTTATCGGCAGTGAGTTCGGGCACATTGAACTGAGTGCGATACCAGCCCACGCCTACAAAGGGTAGTCCGCCGGTACGACCTGTATGCTCGATAGCCGCTTTTTGTCCGTCTTGCTTAATAGCGGTGCGCTGAATGTCGTTTTCCATATCAAAAGGGCCATAGATAGCCCAGTCGTGAGGGACGGTTACGCGTTGCCATTTAGCATCGTTATAAAGTGTTTCGGCTGCTTGAGGATCATCCTCTCTGCTGAATTTCCACCCTTTCTGAAGGGTCTGTTGTTGCGCCCAGCCTGTAGCAGTAATGCCCAACAATAGTAAAAGGTTGATTTTATTCATTTTTTAATGTTTAATTTTCTTCAATTTCTCTCTGCAAAGGTACGAAAATAATTCTAATCACAAACTTTTATAAAAGTTGTGTTTTCTCTTGTTATTATTCATCTTTCAGAAGCCAAGTTTCTTCTACTTCCCAGTTGGCACGGAGTTCTACTATAGGGGGGAAGTACCATACCCGTTCGGGCTGTCGTTGTTGCAGGAAGTTACCGGTATCCCAACGGCGATTGCCATTGCGGTCTTCTATCAAACGCAATCGCAATTTGGCAGGATTGACATTGGCAAATACGTATTCCTCCTGCGGTTTTTCTATATACAACTCTTGCAGTACCTCAGTGGCTTTCTCACTAGTGAGCTGTAGCAGTAACGGATAGTTGAGCTTGACAGCTTCGGTACTGAGGTGGAGCTTAAAGACAGCTAAGTCTTCCGCTTTTTTAGTGGAGAGCTTAATATTCAGCGTGTCGTTAGTGGCACCGAAATAGTCCGTCATAGCGTGGGGCAACGCCTCGATGCGGTATTGCTCATCGTTTTTCTTATCGAATAAGAGCGTGTATTGCAACTGCGTGCTATCTAATACCGCCTTAAAAGGAATGGCTTTCGCCAAAGAGTCTTTGCCTTGCAGTATTTTTATCTTAGCAGGGTCTACTTTTGTCAGTGGGATATTGCTTCTGAAAGCAAAGTCTTTATACATAGGCAGATCGCCAGAAAAAGTGCTTTCTATCTGTAAGCTATCGGGCTTAACGTCCTTGCCCTCTTTCAGCCTAAGGCGAAAAGTATCTACTTTCTGCTGATGCGCCACCGTAAAGACAAGCGAGTCTTTCTGACGGGGTTGATACCAGAAGTGCAGCGTATCTTTCTTAGCATCTTTGGCTACCGTATAGCGAAAGTCGGGGGTAGTAGGCGATATAGGAGTAATCGTTACCCCCTTAGTGCCACCGTCAAAACCAAAACTAATACGGTTCGCCGCCGTTTGGGTAGGGCGGTGTGCCTTATAAGGAAGCTCTTCTTTAAACAATCGCAGTTTGGGATACGACCCTTGCGGTTTGCCTTTGAGGTCTTCGACTGTAATGGGTTCGCTTAAGAAGGCTATCTTATCATCTTTGGGGTTAAACAGGTAGTCGCCTCCCTTATCTTTTAGGGCTATCAACTTATATTTACCCTCTTTGAGGAACTCAAACACAAAGCTGTGAAGACTATCGAGCGTGGTGGTAACATAGGTAGGCTTGTGTTTGTAGACTAAAGAGTCTTTGTACTGCTCGTTATAGGGGTATAGCATCAGGGTAACCGATAGGTCAGCTTCAGGCATCAGCGCATCGGTGACATCGCCCTCGTACCAAAGCGAATCGATAGTGGCTCCGGTAGAAAATACGTATTTGAAGTCGGTATACGGATTGCCCTCGTTATAATCTTGTATGCTATTGCCAAAGTTAAGCACGTAGGTAGTGTTAGGCTTGAGCGTATCGAGCAGACTAATGTCTAACTTGCGCGAGGCAGAGGTAGGCGATATAATAGGGAACGTATTCATAGGAGGCGAAATGATAAGCTGCTTGCGCAGGTCTTTCGTCACCACAAATTCGTCAAAAGAAAGTCGGATGTGCTTGCCGCTAAAATTAGTAGTACCAGAGGGCGGAAAAGCCTGTAGGAGCACAGGAGGAGTAGTATCTTTATCTCCACCGGTAGGCGAACCACGTCGGGCACACTGCCACAAACTCAGGGCAATGGTAAGTATTAATAATAGTATGGGTAATCGGTGTTTCATATTAAAATGTTACTAAATCTCTTGCTATAAGTGCCTCTTCGCCAATGCGGCTGGCTACCTCCTCGCCTTTTTGTCCGTGTTGGTAAACCCCTAATATGGCTGCCTGTAGGGCATCGTAGCCACGTGTGCGCAGTGCGGTAAGCATACCGGTAAGCACATCGCCACTGCCTGCGGTTGCCAAGGCTGGGCAGCCAGTGGTGTTTATCCAATAAGCATCGCCGTCGGTAATCACTGTATAAGCATCTTTGAGTACTAACACCACTTGGTGCTTATCGGCAAAGGCTTTGGCTTTGGTTAACTTGTCATAATCATCTGTCCATTTGCCTATTAGCCGCTCTAACTCTTTAGGGTGAGGGGTGAGTATAGCCCCTTTGGGCAACGCCTGACAGAGTTCAGGTTGCTGCGCCAACAGGTTGAGCGCATCGGCATCAACAACAAAAGGCGTATCGGGGTATTGCGCAAACAGGTCGGCTAAGGCAGCTGCTGTATCGGGCTGTGTACCCCAACCCACGCCCACGCCTATAGCCGAAGGGGTAAAAGGCACTGGTATGCTACTAAAATGCTTATCGGTATCGCTGGTGAGCACCATAGCCTCGGGCAGTGCTGTTTGCAGCACCGTATAGCCACAGGCGGGTATGGCTACCGTGAGCAAGCCTACACCATTTCGGAGCACCGCCGTACCGCTGAGCACCACAGCCCCCATTTTGCCATAACTACCCCCTACTAAAAGCGCGTGTCCATAAGTACCTTTGTGACTAAAGCGCCTGCGGGGTTCGAGGTGTTGGCTTTGGCGTATCTCGGTTATCATTGCAGCGTCTACGCAATGGAATTCGCTAAAAAGTTCGTCAGCATACTTATCGCCCCTTTCGGCTAAGCCACATACCTCTAAGACTTCGTATTTGCCGATAAACTTACCGGTGCTCGGCAAGAAGAATGGCAGCTTAGGGCATTGAAAGGTCAGCACCATATGAGGATGCACAAAAGTGTGCGCATCGGTAGGCGGTGTATCGGTAGGCAAGCCCGAAGGCATATCGACACTGAGCACATAAACACGAAAGGCAGCCTCTAAATTGAGCCAATCGAATAGTGCTTGCAGCCACTCGGGCAGGTCGCCTTTGAAGCCTATACCAAAAACAGCGTCGATGACTACCTCTTCGAAATCGACTACTTTGCTGTAATTATGTTCGTCTACCGCTATAGGCTGTACTCCCATAGCGTGCAATAGCGACTCGTTTTGCCGGTACTCCTCAGACGAATGGCTCCCCACTTGCAGTATATACACCGTTACCTGCTTGCCAGCCTGTATCAGCTTGCGAGCGAGCGCCAAGCCGTCGCCACCATTATTGCCCTTACCAGCGAGAATGGTAAAGCTATTGCGGTCGGACAAATGCTGCTGTACCCACTGAAAAAGCAGGTCGGCAGCGCGCTCCATTAAGCACCAAGGCGAAACCTTGTGCGTGCGAATGGTATAAGCGTCGAGCTGCTTTAGTTGTTGCGAAGTAAGGAGGTTCATACTGATTTGACGATTTGCCGATTAGGCGATTAATTTGGCAAAGGTAGTATATAATTGGCAAATGCGCAAATTTGTATGGGAAGAATGGGAGGGCTGAGAGGGCTGGGAAGGCTGGGAGCTTCGGTGATCCTTCGGTGATGGTAAAGGGAA
Source organism: Capnocytophaga leadbetteri (assembly GCF_003054025.1). GTDB lineage: Bacteria > Bacteroidota > Bacteroidia > Flavobacteriales > Flavobacteriaceae > Capnocytophaga > Capnocytophaga leadbetteri. The sequence continues at coordinate 88,604 of NZ_QBKG01000001.1, read as the reverse complement.
GGTATATGTTACGTATAGGCAGATTTGCTAATTTGCTAATTTTTCTTACCTTTGTAGCCAATTCATATTTCACAATAAAAAAATGGTTCTATCCTCTGAAATTTTTAGGGCTTTGCAACACAAGCTGAAAGTAGGCAACCGGCGCGGCGTTCACCTGAACGCTATACCGGCTAATTCGCGTTATAAATTTGATATTGCACGGCTGTCGGCTATCTTCAAGAGCTTGCCCGAGCGCTTGGTGCTGGATATGCTTACGCTGCGCAATGTTAAATTTTCGTTTTCTATCTATGATACCGAAAGTACTAATATAGACCAACGAGGCGCTGCCACTACCCCAAAAACAGCTGATGAAAACCCTGAACTGCAAAAACTCGTTACCCATATAGAAACGCTTATCTTTCAGAATGAGGTAGTTAGCGCCGAAAAGGGCATTAACACTTTGGGCTTTGGCTTCCCGATACTGCTGCGCCGCGACAAGAGCGACGGACAGCTAACCGCTGCCCCGATACTGATATGGTCGGTGAAGATGAAGCCCACTACCCAGATGAATACGTGGGAAATAAGCAGGAACGAAGACGACCCCATCTACCTGAACGAGGTGCTTATCAACCACCTGCAGAGCGATTCGGGGGTAAAACTTTCGCCCATACCCGATGAGATGCTAGAAGACGGCAAGATCGACAAGCCCGAACTGCTGGCTATCTGCACCGAGATACTTCAGCAGCTAAAAATAGAGCAGAATTTGGATTTCTTGCTGAATAACTACGCTGAAATTCCGCCCCTTAAAACAAAAGCTGAATACGAAGCCCTTTTGCCCAACAAAGGCGAGGGTATGATAGAAAAATGTGGTATTCTCTCGCTCTTCGAGGTGCAAAAGCAGAATATCATCAATGATTATGAGGGCTTAATCGGCAACTTTAAGGCGGAAGAAATACCCCTTGCTACCGATTTCCAAACGCTGACCTCTGTGCCTACCGACCCCTCGCAGCAGTATGTACTCGAGCAACTTAGGCAGCAGCGCAAAGTCCTCATACAAGGTCCCCCAGGAACGGGCAAGAGCCAAACGCTAACGGCTATACTCATCAATGCACTGCAAAACAAGCAGAAAACGCTGGTAGTGTGCGAAAAGCAAACCGCCCTAGAGGTGCTCTATAACGCCCTACAGCAGAAAGGGTTGGGCAAGTACTGCACGATGGTGAAAGACGCTATTGCCGACCGCAAGCTGATAGTAGAAGCGGTGCGCCAAACCCTCGATGCCCCCGACTTTAGAAAACCCTCTGCCGACAACCCCACACAAACCCTAACAGAGCAGATAGTCACCCTACAAAACCACAAGGCGGCTATCAACGCTATTCACCACAAGCTAAACCAACCGCTAATAGCCGGACAAAACTGGACGTATATAGCTGCCAAGCTATTAGAATATACACCTGATTGCGAGGCGATAGACCTCAGCGGTGTACACTTTCAGTTCACCGACGAGGAGTGGGCAGCCCTCAAGGCACTATGGCAAGAGGGCGAGCGCCTATACGAAGATTATCGTCCTTATGCTAACACCGATTTTTTAGCACCCGACACCCTAACGGCACAGAACTTTTTCAGCACCGAACAGCAGCTCGCTACTGCCTTTAAGCAATACGAACAGCAGTGGGAGACCATCTGCCAAACGGCTATCGCCTACCGCCAGCAATATGAGGCAAAGCGCAAAGCGGCTTTTGCGGCACAACTCACCACCCTTGAGCAGCATCGCACCGAGTACGAGGTGCTAACGGCTACCCTCGCCCCTACTTCCGATGTGTTTATGCCGCAGAAAACCGAAGGCTTTTTCTACCGATTGGCAGCCGTATTTTCGTCAGCAAAGAAAAAAGCTATACGCACCCAGCAGCGCCTACAGCAGCTAAGTCAGGAGATAAAAGCGCTGAGCGTACACCGCAATTTTTCGCCTATAGCTATCAGTGCTGACCTATGGGCTAATAAGGCAGCCATAGCCGATTACAGCAGTGCTATTGCGCAAGCTCAAGTCGATTTTGCCGACAAGGTAGCTACTGACTTTGCAGCCCTTGACCTACTACATTACGCTGACCCTGCCCTCAGCGACGACAGCCTACCGCTACTACAGCAGCAGGTGCAAGCCCTGAAAAGCGCCATACAGCGCGACGGCTGGCTACAGGCGCCCCAATGGGGTACTACTTATGCCGATTTTGCCGCCTTTATGCAGCAGACGCTCGGCATTTATCAGCAGTATATGTCCGACACAGCCCACCCGCTAAAGGCTACCTATCAGTGGCACAGTTGGTATCGAACTCTTAGCCCTCTGCAACAGCAATGCGTAGCTGCCTTGCGCCCCGTAAAGGCGTGGGAGGCTTCGCTACTGACGGTATATTACCCTTTACTACAACAGCAGCACGCCGATGAGAGCCTGAACTTCAGTCCTCATACTTACAGTCATTTTACCGCTGAAATGGAGCGTTTTGGCGCCACTCAGCACGCTTTCATACAGTATTATTGGGACGAGGAGCAGCGCCGCACCGTTAAGGCTTTTGAAGAGCAACACTCAGCACTAACGGTAGCCAATCTGTACAACAAGCGCAAGAGCGAAAAGCACAACCGACTGACCCTGAGGCAAATAGCCCAGCAAGACATCGACCTTTTCACCAGCTTTTTCCCTATTGTACTGACCACCCCCGATGCGTGTTGCAACCTATTTGAGGGCAAGCACTTCTATTTTGACAATGTAGTGTTTGACGAGGCGAGTCAGTTAAAGCTAGAAGACAATCTACCGGCTATGCTGAAAGGCAAAACCATAGTAATCGCTGGCGATGAGCACCAAATGCCGCCCTCTAACTATTTTAGCAAAGTATTTGACGGCACGGCTGAAGACGAAGAGGACGAAGATGAAAGCGACACTTCGCCCGCGGTGCTTTCTGGCAAGGAGGCGATGCTAAACATAGAGTCGTTATTGGATTATGCCCTTGAATATCAGTTCAGCAAAAACCACTTAGATTTTCATTACCGTTCGCGCCACCCTTATCTGATAGATTTTTCTAATCACGCTTTTTACAATGCTCGTTTGCGTCCGTTGCCCAATACGAAGCCTTTTACCCCTATAGCCTTTGCGCAGGTAGACGGCACTTTTGAAGAGCATATCAACAAAGAGGAAGCCGTAGAGGTTATTCGCACCCTTGAGCGATTAGCCCCACGCGGTGATGGTAGTTATCCTTCGGTGGGTATTGCGACTTTCAACATCACTCAGCGCAACTACATACGCAAGCAGCTACTGCTCAAGCAGCAAAACGACCCCGCTTTTGCCCAAAAATTCAGTGCCCTTGAGCAAGCAGGTTTGTTTATCAAAAACCTTGAAAATATACAGGGTGATGAGCGCGACATCATCATACTATCGGTAACCTACGGGCGCAAGAAAGACGGTAAGTTTGTACAGAGCTTTGGTCCGTTGAACCACAGCAAGGGCTACAAGCTGCTAAATGTGATTATCACCCGCGCCAAAGAGAAGATATACGTATGCAACTCGATACCCGAAGAGGTTTTTAACAACTACAAAGAGGCTTTGGCTACCGAGGGGGCTAACAACCGACGCGCTGTGCTATACGCTTATTTGGCTTATTGCAAAGCTATAAGCAGTGGCGATGAACAGGCGCGCACCGAGATACTCAGCGAGTTAGACCGCTATGGGCATACACACGCACAGGCGGCAACGGCAGGCGAAGAGGCGTGGAAAACACAGACTTACCTAAGGTTAAAAGCGAAACACCCTGACAAAAAAATAACCCCCGACTATCCGTTTGGGGGGTATACTATCGATATATTATTAGCCCCCGATGCGGGCAAGCCTATCGCTATAGAGTGTATGAGTAAGCCGCTATATGAAGGGGAGTTAGCTTATTTGGAAGATTTGCACAAAGAGAAAATATTAAGAGGGGCAGGCTATGAGTATGAAAGGATATGGGCGGTTAATTAGGTAATTTGGACTCATATAACATCCCCCCTGCCCCCTTCGAAGGGGGAGATGTGATGGTTAGCATACACGAGCCTCATAATAGTATAATATACCATTTCTACATAAAACTCACATTAATTAAAAAAAATTTTACCAATATGAAAAGAGAAAATTTATCTAAAATATTTATAGCTTTATATGCAATGCTATTAATTATGTATGTGGCAGTTATTGTATTTGACTTTCAAAAAGAATATTTTGCTGACACTTATCTAATGAATATAGTAGTACTTATTACTTTACATTTAGTAGTACCCTTTATATATTTTGAAAAATATAAGGAGGGTAAAACAGTAGCCAATGTAGTGCAGTTTCTTAAGAATCCTTTCTTTATAGGGTATTTTGTATTGAGTAGCCTATATCTTTGCAAGAGTATTGCAGATTATCAGTGGTATAAAATTCTGATAGTAAATGTAGTAGTAACCCCTATTATTATTTTCTTTTTAGAGTTATTAAAACAATATATAGTGAAACATTATAAAGCTGAATACTATGTTATTGTTTGCTATTTTATGTTGTTTCTGATATTTCTTACAAAACTTATTTGTTTTTAAAGTTTATTGATATAAAATCTTTTTACGAAGAGTGAGAGCGTGGAGAGGCTTAGAACCCACCAATAAAATTCTTGTTTAACCTAAAAAATAAATGTTTTTATGAAACCTTTTTTAAAAAGAGATGTAAGAAGCGCTATATTTGTAGTTACCCTTCTTACTGCAGGAGTTAATATTGCTTACATTGTAGTAACAAATCTTGAACCCAAAGCATTTTGGGCTATGATGATTAATGTTTTTGTATGCCTATCTACTGGTATATCTGCTGGTATAGACATTTACAAAATACGAAAAAAAGAAGAACAAGAGCGTGGAGAGGCTTAGAACCTACCAATGAATTTAGAAACTTACCAGAACAAGAAAAAAGCAAAATATGAACGTGAAGAAAATTGTAATACTATCTGTAATTAGTCTTTTAGTGGCTTTTAGCAGTTGTAATACTTTTAAAAGACCACTTAAGTCACACGAGAAAATAGGTAAAAATGGAGAGGACTATACTATTAGCTATTATGAACTAAAAAAAGAAATCGTAGGGCTCTTGCACATCAAGGTTATTGAAGATAATAAGTCTTTACCAAGCGATAGATGGCTCTTAGAAATTAATGGAGTATCTATTTATCGCTTTCAGGAACCCTTTTATTATCTTTCTCCTAATCGGAAATACAATGTACGAATAATAACCTTGGGAGAACATAAAGCTTTATATGTCTATAATATAAAAGTAAGAGAGCGCGATTCGATAGTGCTTACTCTACATCTAAAAGATACGGTGCCAACAGAGGGCTGTAGATAGAAATATTATTTTTGACTTACGAACAAGTATCTTAATTTGCTAATTATTAATTGATTAAAAAAAATATTCAAAAAAAAAGCTGTAAAAATTTGCAGTTTTAAAAAAGAGTTGTACCTTTGCACCGTCAATCATTGAGAAATTCATCATTTGCGGGTGTGGTGAAATTGGTAGACACGCTAGACTTAGGATCTAGTGCTTCACGGCGTGGGGGTTCGAGTCCCTTCACCCGCACTTGCAAAAGGCTGCCAATTATGGTAGCCTTTTTCTTTTTTATATACTTACAGATTTGCTAATCTGCTAATTATTTTTTACTTTTGCACCATTAAAAAACAACAACCTAATGATATATTATGCTATTCTCTGTATAGGTGTGGCTGTGCTGCTTTATATGATTATAAGGCAGGGCATTGCTAACTTCAAACGCGAAAAGGCAATAGAAGAATTGCGCGAAAAATGGCAAAATGCCTTAGTAGACGAACGCCAAACCCGTGAGGTTATTATGAACTTGGTAAGAAACACCTATGGCGAAAACACGGTTAGCGCCATAGAAAAAGGACTTTATTCAGAGGGTATGCCTAACTATTTAGTGAAAATGGCTGTAGGTAGACCGCGCGAAGTGCAAAGTGCCGTATTTCAGGGGGCTACTACTGAGCGTTGGCATTATAAAACCCTTACTCTTACCTTTCAAAACGGCAGACTTATAGGCTGGGAAAGTGTTGATAACTCTACTCCAAAAGCAGGAATATAATGATGTTAAAAGATTACTACGAAATATTAGGCGTAAACCAAAAAGCCTCAGCTGAAGAAATCAGAGAGGCCTATAAAAAACTTGCCAAAGCCTTTCACCCCGACAAGCATCAGGGTGATACTTTCTTTACTGATAAGTTTAAAAGCCTACAAGAAGCCTATAACATACTGTCTGACACCAATAAACGCCGCGACTATGACAACCAATTGGTGTCGCAAATGAACAAATCGGTGGCACAGTCTGCCCCAAGTAGTAGCAGTGAGCGCACAAGCACGGGCGAGTCTGCCCCACCTTCGACCTCGGTTATCGACCTGCCTACGCTCATCGATATGTACTTCAACAAACGCATAGCTACTGTACAGGCACGCAAGTTTTACGATGGTTTTCTCGCTACGCCCCGTGAGCGACACATCACTTGGCTGAAGTTTATCATCGTTTTGCTTATCATAGGGCTTAACCTACTGCTATTCAACCCCTCTTGGGGCTTTTTGAAAGACTTACTCCCCTAATTAAACACTAATTTATTTTATTTTTGCTACCTGATATTTTCTCTATACAAACAGATGCCGATTTTGTGCAGGCTGCCCTACAGACTTTTGGGTATCAGTACCAGCACAATCAGGTGTACCAACGCTTTTGCACCTTGCTCGGTCGTACTCCAGACAAGGTGCGTCGGCTTACTGACATTCCGTTTCTACCTATCGAATTTTTTAAATCAGAAGCTGTTTATTGCGGAAATGAGCGTCCTACAACGGTATTTACCAGCAGTGGCACTACGGGCAGTCAGACCTCGCGCCACTACGTGAAAGACCTCGCGGTATACCAACAGAGTTTCCGACAAGGATTTGCTGATTTTTATGGGAATATAGAAGAATACACTGTTTTAGCACTACTCCCCTCCTACTTAGAGCGCACAGGCTCTTCGCTCATCACTATGGTTGCTGACCTTATAGAGCGGTCGGGCAGTGCTGATAGCGGTTTTTACCTAAATGAATACGACTTATTAGCCGAAAAACTGACCTATTTAGACCGCAGCGGACGCAAAGTGCTGCTGATAGGGGTATCGTTTGCGCTATTAGACTTGGTAGAGACTCATCGTTTTCAGCTAAAAAATACGATTGTAATGGAGACAGGGGGAATGAAAGGAAGGCGTAAGGAGTTAATACGCGAAGAGTTGCACGCTATATTGTGCGAAGGGTTTGGAGTGGAGTATATACATTCAGAGTACGGAATGACTGAGTTGCTCTCGCAAGCCTATTCAGCAGGGAGTGGGCTTTATGAATCGGTGCGTTGGCTAAAGGTGCTGATAAGAGACACTAATGATGCGCTAAGCTACCAACGCCCGCTAAAAACAGGTGGTATCAACCTTATTGATTTGGCTAACATACATTCGTGTAGCTTTATTGCTACCCAAGATTTAGGTCGTTTGCACCCCGATGGCAAGTTTGAAGTACTCGGTAGGTTTGACAATGCCGACATTAGAGGCTGCAATCTACTCATCGGCTGATTTATCAATAGTTAAATCGTCTTTTAGCTTCTCTATTTCTTTCTGAGTTTCTTGCACTATGTCGTTATGAGGAGTAACCTCATTTACACCGCGTTGTATTTCGTTTTTAATTTCATCGGTAGCCTCGCGTACTTGTCGGGCAGCTTTGCCTAAACCACGCGCTATCTCTGGCAGCTTATCAGCCCCAAAGAGGATTAACACCATAAAAAGAATAAAGAATATTTCTGAAATGCCCATAGTTGATTTGTCAATTTGTCGATTTGTTAATTAGTCGTTGCTAACAAGCTGATAGACTAACTGTTCTGCAAAATTACATTTTTTTCTTCACAAAATAGCGATTTTGATATTTTTTTTATACCTTTGCCCGTATGAAAAAGGTAAAATATTATTATGACCCCGAGACGCTTTCGTATAAGCGCATTCGGAATAAGAAGCGTACAAAAGTGCGTAACGCCTTGATTTTCTTATTAGCCGCTGCTCTTTTCGGAAGTATCTTATCACTGATTATTATCAATTCTCGCTTGTTTTTCACCCCTCGCGAGGTGATGCTAGCACGCGAAATAAAAACCTACGAAACCAACTACGAAATCTTAAACAGAAAGATGGAATTGGTAGAGCAGGTATTAGCCGATGTGCAAGAGCGCGACAACAATATGTATCGGTTGTACTTTAACGCCCCTATCATACCCGATAGCGTGCGCAAAGGGGGCTTCGACCCTAATAAATATAAAGACTTAGAGAAATTAGGCAACTCTAAATTAGTAGCCAATACCACTAAACGTTTGGACAAACTTCGGAAGCAGTTAGTTATACAATCTAAATCATTAGATGAAATCAACAAGCTATCTAAAGAAAAAGAGAAGTTTTTGGCCTCAATACCTGCCATTCAGCCGGTAAACAACAAAGATTTGAAGCGTATGGCATCGGGTTATGGTTGGCGTTCTGACCCATTTACCAAAGCGCGCAAATTTCACTACGGTATGGACTTTTCATCGCCACAAGGCACCCCTGTATATGCAACAGGCGATGGGGTAGTAATACGTGCTGACGACGGTTCATCGGGCTATGGCAACCACATACGCATAGACCACGGCTATGGCTACGTGACCCTCTACGGGCACCTTTCGGCCTATAATGTGCGGGCAGGACAGCACGTAAAGCGTGGCGACCTAATAGGCAAAGTGGGGAGTACAGGGCGTTCGGAAGCCCCTCACTTGCACTACGAAGTGATAAAAAATGGTGAGCACATCAACCCTATACACTTCTATTACGGCAACCTATCAGCTGACGAGTATGCTGAAATGCTACGCGTATCTACCCAAGAAAACCAATCTCTTGACTAACTAACGGACAATGGACATCAATCTACCGGACAAATTGTATTACTCTATAGGCGAAGTGGCCACTGCTTTTGGTGTAAACTCTTCGCTTATACGCTTTTGGGAAAAAGAATTTGAGATTATCAGTCCGAAGAAGGACACTAAAGGAAGTAGAAAGTTTTCAGCCGACGATGTGAAGAAGCTGCAACTGATTTACCACTTAGTAAAAGAACAAGGATTTACCCTTGAAGGAGCGCGCCAACGGCTAAAAGATGAAAAGCAAAAGACGCTTTCTAACTTTGAAATAGTAGCGAAGTTAGAAAAGGTAAAGCGAGAACTCGTAGCACTAAAAGAGGCTATGGATAATTAAAAAAAGGGATTGCCCCGTAATGAGGCAATCCCTTTAATATCTGATTTTTGTTTTATTATTTCACTCCGTGCATCATACGTTGTAGCTTCTTGTTGAGTAATACCATACCCAATCCGCAGAGAATTACAAAGCCTGAAATAACGGTAAATACGATACTAGGGCCTAGTTTTTCTACATATGAAGCGATAACACCTCCGGCAGCATTAGCAAAGAAGGCTGCGGTCATCCAAACCCCCATTAAGAGTCCTGCCAATTTAGGAGGAGAAAGTTTCGTAACGATTGAAAGCCCTACTGGCGACAAGCACAACTCGCCCATAGTATGTGTTAAGTAAGTAAGTACTAACCACGCAAGGCTTGCTTTTACTGTCATATCAGAAGGATCGTTGCCTATACTACCCCCACGTTCGTACACAGCTCCTAACATAAAGAAATAGCCTATACCCAAGAGGATTAAGCCGGTACCCATCTTAAATGGTGTAGTGAGTGTTTGTCCGAACTTGCTATTCCAGAAGCTCGCAAATACAGGCGCTAATATTACTATAAACAGCGGATTTACTGATTGGAACCAAGCAGTAGGTATCTCAAAACCACCAACCACACGGTCTATAAACTTATCGGTGTAAAGGGTAAATGACGAACCTGCTTGCTCAAAACCTGCAAAGAAGAATATCGCAAAGAAGAAGTACACAAATATAACTGTAATACGCTCTTTTTCTTCCTTAGTAAGCGGTGCGTCAGACACTTCAATATCTGCTACTTTCTTCTTACCTCCTTTAGGGTGTAAGCCCAAATCACCAAGATATTTTTGCGCAAATAAAAGGAATATAACTTCGCTGACAAGCATACCTATAGCTGCTGCCAAGAAACCGTATTTATAACCGAATGACATTACTACTTCGCCTGTTTCGGGGTTAGTAACGTTGCTTGCAAAAATGTTATCAGTAAGCAACCCTGTAAGAAGCGGCGCTAAGAAAGCCCCAAGGTTGATACCCATATAGAAAATAGAGAAAGCTGAGTCGAGGCGTTTATCACCAGGTTCATAGAGTCCTCCTACTAAAGCTGAGATATTAGGTTTGAAGAAACCATTACCGATAATCAGCAAGAAGAGCCCCAAATAAAGCCCTATGTGCGAGTGCATAGCAAATAACACAAACTCACCAAAGAACATAATAAGCCCCCCGAGTAGCACTGCTTTGCGTTGCCCTAAGAAATTATCGGCTATCCAACCACCAATAAGCGGCGTAAAGTAGGTAAGCCCTGTGGCAAAGCCGTAAATAAGACTCGCTGTTTGGGGGTCGAATGCTAGACCGCCTTCTAAGAATGTTTTGGTAAGGTAAAGCATCAAGATGCCTCGCATACCGTAATAACTAAAGCGCTCCCACATCCCTGTCAGAAACACTAAGTAAAGCCCCTTAGGGTGCTTCTTTTTCACATTTTCTACGTTTGTATCCATTGTATAATTAGTAATTAAAAAAGTTCTGTTTTTATAAATTCTCTTCTATAAATTGGGTCATTTTGTAGTATAGCTGCCAACGTGTGCTACCGGTATTATCGTATATACCGTGATTGCGGTCGGGGTAGATGAGCCAATCAAAATCTTTGCGCTGAGTGACCAATTGCTCTATGAGCGACATTGCGTTTTGCACGTGCACATTGTCATCGGCAGTACCGTGGATAAGCAGGTATTTACCTTTTAGCTTATGGGCGTGGGTAAGAGGAGAATTGAGGTCATAGCCTGCGGGGTTTTCTTGTGGGGTACGCATAAAGCGCTCGGTATAGACAGTATCGTAAAAACGCCAGTTAGTAACAGGGGCTACGGCTATTGCCATCTTGAAGATATCACCTTTTTGGAAGATACAGTTGCTCGACATAAAGCCCCCAAAGCTCCAGCCCCATATCCCGATTCTACTTTTATCTACATAAGAATAATTCCCCACTATAGTAGCCACTTCGGCTTGGTCGTCTACCTCAAACTTACCTAACTGCTCATAGGTACATTTTTTGAATTCTTCACCACGATAGCCCGTACCGCGCCCGTCTACACAAAGCACTATATAGCCTTTCTGGGTGAGCATAGCGTGCCAAAAGTCATTCATATCCCACCATTCATCAGCTACCTCTTGCGAGCCAGGCCCTGAATACTGATACATCAGCACAGGGTATTTCTTCTCAGGGTTGAAGTCAGCAGGCTTCATCATATAAGCATTGAGGGTAGCACGAGAGGTTTTTATCTGAAAGTATTCTTTAGTGGGCAGTTGGTAGGCTTTTAGTCTTTCTGCAAAAGCATTGTTATTGAGAATCTCTTTCAGTTCTTTGCCATTGGCAGCGTGCAGAGTATAGCGTGGCGGGGTAGTAGCACTGCTAAAAGCATCAATATAATAAGCAAAGTCACCGCTAAAGGTAGCCTTATGCGTACCTGCTACTGCCGAAAGAGTGCGTTGGTTTTTACCGTTGAGCCCCACTGCACAGATAGCGCGCTGTATGCCATCGGCTTGGGTAGCTTGGTAAAACAGCTGTTTGTTTTTAGCATCATAGCCGTATAGGTCGGTTACCTCTGTCTGCCCAAAGGTGAGCTGTCGCACGCTCTTACCTTGTGCATCGCAGTGATAAAGGTGGTTATAACCGTCTTTTTCTGATTGATAAATAAAGCTATTATCGGCTAAAAACGTTATTTTGTCATTGATTTCTACATAAGTTTTGCTCTTTTCTATCACTAACGGACGTATTTGAAAAGTTTGCGCATCTACTTGCACCAGTTGCCAGTCGTTTTGATGCCTGTTGAGCGTCTGCACCGTTAGGTACTTAGGGTTGTTAGACCATTGCAGGCGCGGAATGTAGTACGCCTCTAAAGCTATAGGGGTAGTCTTGGCTTTAGCAAGGTCGTAGATATGAAGACTTACCACTGAATTGGGTTCGCCTGCTTTAGGATATTTAAAAGTCTGCTGGGTAGGGTAAAGCCCTGCACCATAAACGTCCATTGAGAATTCTGGTACTTGCTGTTCGTCAAAACGGACGAAAGCCAGCTGCGTGCCATCGGCATTCCAATCAAAAAAGCGCACGGTGCTAAACTCTTCTTCGTACACCCAGTCAGCAATACCATTGATAATCTTATTCTTAGCACCATCAGTAGTAATGCGTGTTTCTTTGCCAGTAGCTACTTCGTACAGATACAGGTCGTTATTACGCGCAAAGGCTATCTTCTTTCCGTCAGGAGACACTAACGGACTTTGTATCTTATCGTTAGTAATTTTCCGTAGCTTACCGCTAGCCAAATCGTACAAATAATAATCGGCTATAAATGAATGGCGGTAGATATACTCGCTATTAACCGCGATGAGAAGCTGCTGCTCATTGGGGGTAAAAGTGTAGCTATTCAGGCGTGCGAACTGCTTATAGTCAGCTGCCTTAAAGATAGTTTTTACTTTGGTGAGGGTAGCGAAGTCATAGAGGTTAATCTCTTGAGCCCCATCGGCAGGATTGTACTCTAATACAGTGTATTGAGGTGCGTGCTGTAGGGTTTTGAGATTGTACATACGGCTGGGGTAGAAAGTGCCCTGCGTCCATATTTTGTCGAGGGTAATAGCGGGTTGCCCCCAAGCTATTCCCGTAAAAAGGGTAATAAGAAGAAATAATATTCTCATAATTAAAAAATAGATACGTAAAGACGATGCTTTCTGATTAATTTGGCGTCAATATTATGAAATATTTTTTAAATAACGGCTATTGTTCAGAAGTTTTTTTCATCAGCTTTTCTTAAAACACTGATAATCAAATAGCAAAAAGATAATCGGGCTACTTATTCTCGTTCCAATAGTAGCTATCGGGGTAGATACGTTGCCCGAAGATGGCCGTTCCTACGCGCACGATAGTAGCGCCTTCTTCTATAGCTGTTTCTAGGTCGCCACTCATACCCATAGAAAGCTCCTGAGGGTCTACATTAGGCAAGCCAAGAGCGATAATCTCTTGCTGAAGGCGTTTAAGCAGTTTAAAGCAAGCGCGCACCTTTTCGGTTTCGGCACTAAAAAGCCCTATGGTCATCAACCCTTTGATGTGTAGGGTAGGCAGTTGTGCTACCTGCTTCACTAAGTCGAGCACCTCAGCGGGGTCAGCCCCAAACTTACTTTCCTCATTAGAGGTATTCACCTGAATAAAAATGTCAAGCTCCTTACCTTCACTCGCCAAACGGTTGTGCAACTTCTGCGCCAAGTCAATACGGTCTACCGACTCTACACAGCTGACCTCATAGCGCAATATCTCTTTGATTTTGTTGGTTTGCAGGTGCCCTATGAAGTGATTGGTATGGGGCACTTCTTTCAGCGCTTCATACTTCTCCTTCAGTTCTTGTATTTTATTTTCGGCAATGAGGGTATTCCCAGCCTTAAGCGCTATTTTGATGCGCTCAGGGGTTACGGTTTTAGTAGCCAGAAGCAGTTTTACTTCCTCTGGTTTACGCCCTACCCGAGCACAAGCGGCAGCAATGCGCTGCTTAATAATCTCTATATTTTGTAATATGTTTTCCATTACTTTCTATTGTTTAAACAGGCTCGTTTTCTTCTATTACACCTTCGAGCTCGGCTTTAGTTTTGCGGCGCGACAGACGGCGTTTTATAAAGTCGTTTAGGTCTTTACCTTTCACCGAATAGGTATTGAAAAGTAGCATCGGGGTGATAACCCCAAAAGCCAAACACATAGTGATGAAGCCCGTTTGTAAGCCTAATTTAAAGGTTTGATACAGCAAATCAAGGGTCTCTTCCTGAGGCGTTTCAACCGTTACTATCTGAATGATTTTCATCATAAACTCATAGCCGTATTTGCCCGGAATCATATTGATAACCGCAGGAATAGTAAACACGATAGGAGGGGTATGTACGCGGTGTGCAAAATAGACTGCCAAGAGCCCTACAGCACAGGCGCCTAAAAAGGAGGTAATCACTATCTGTTCGGGCATTATAGTGCCCAAAAGCACAAACTTGATGCCCCAACCTACACCGCCTAACAAACCTGTAATCCAAAGAGCGCGGCGTGGGGTGTTAAACAATAAGGCAAAACCTATAGAAATCCACATCGACCAAAAGATGCGGACAGAAAGTGCTAATAATACATCAAGGAAGCTCATAACCAAATAACAATAACGCTAAATAAAAACCTAAAGAAATCATAAATACCAAGATAGCTGCGTGGGTAAGCTTTGCCACCCCTGGCACTACACACCCCGAAAGCATATCAATAAACCCATTGATGAGCGGCACCCCTGGCACCAACCACAGCACACAGGCGGCTAAGGCATTGTGATAATGCTCTACCCCTAACAGACGGAAGATACTCATCACCGACACCGATACGAAAGCCGCCCAACCCCAACAGATATACACGTTAAACTTGCGCAACTGCAGTATGCGTCTGCCTGCTAAGCCTAAGAACGTAGCGAGGAATGACATTCCGAACTCAGCATAACTAGCATTTTCTTTGCCAAATACATAGGCTAACGAGCCGCCGGCAATAGACACAAAAAACCACATTACATACATATTGTAGTGTGGTTTGGCTTTTATAGTAGCTACGTGTTTTTCAATTTGTTCGATAGGCAAATGCTTCTCAAGGACTTCCCAAGAGAGGATGCTTATATCAGATATCGCACTAAAATTCACCCCGTGATGAGGAATAGTGCGCACTACGGTTTCTTTCTCGCCAGTAGCTTTGTCTTGTACGGTGAGAACTATAGCCGAATGCGAATAGAAGCTTTCACAGTGGTAATTCAGCGCGTTAGAGATACGCTCTACATTGCGTTCTACCCTACGCGTATTAGCTCCGCTGGAAATCAACAGTTCATTAATATCCGCAAACAAATTTGCTGCTCTTTCGATAGCCTTCATTCCTTATATTCTTTGTTTTTTTCTAAAATTATCTTCGTTATCAGGGCACAAAGGTACAAATTAATTAACAATTTACAATTGATAATTCTCAAATTTGGGTTAATAAATGAGCTCCCCCCCATCGGTAATCTCTTTAAAATGCAAATAGCGCCTGCCTAAAGGCTTGCCGTTTAGCTGCAGCTGCCCATTAGTGCTACCTTTGCGTATCGTGAAAGTCTTACCATTATCCAAATGCAAAGTAGCTTTGCTAAAGAGGGGGTGCCCTATGTAATAGGGGCTATCAGCAGGATTGATAGGGTAAAAACCCAATGCACTAAGCACATACCAACTCGACATTTGTCCGCAGTCCTCATTGCCGCAATGTCCATCGGGGGTATTGTGGTATTGGGTGCGCAATATCTCGCCCACTCGCTCACTGGCTTTCTCGGGGTGAGCGGTAAAATTGTACAGATAAGCTACGTGGTGACTTGGTTCGTTGCCGTGCACGTACTGCCCTATCATACCGGTACTAAAGATAGGCAAACGCTCATCAGGGGCAGAAGCAAAGGTAAACATCGAGTCGAGTTTTTGCTCAAAAGCCTCTTTGCCCCCCATCGCCTCTATAAGTCCCGATACATTGTGGGGAACAAACCAACGGTACTGCCAAGCATTGCTCTCGCAGAAATAAGGGGTGTAGTCTTTTGGGTTAAACGGATTGATAAAGGCGCCTTTGCTGTTTCGAGGTCTGAAGAAAGTAGTGCGAGGGTCGAAAAGATTGCGCCAGTTCTCGGCTCTTCTGGCAAAGTAGTCAGCATCAGTGCCTTTGCCCAAAGCAGCCGCAAACTTAGCGATACACCAATCGTCATAAGCGTACTCTAAGGTCTTAGACACCGACCAATTTTCACCCGACTTGTCTAAGTCGTAAGGTATGTAGCCGTATTGGCGGTAAAGGTCTATCTCGCGTTCATCTACCATAGCGCTGGCACGACAGGCTTCGTAAGCCAGCTTAACGTCCATTGGTATATTTTTGAAGTAAGCATCTACAATCACAGGCACCGCGTGGTAGCCTATCATCATATTAGTTTCGCCCCCTTGCATACTCCACACAGGCAGTGTGCCATTCTCTTTGTAATGGGCTAAGAAACTGCTGATAAAATCGGCATTCGCTTGGGGCTGCAACAGCGTGTAGAGGGGGTGCGCCGCCCGAAAGGTATCCCACAGAGAGAAAGTATCGTAGCGCACAGGCTCTTTTACATCGCTGTAGAGGTTCGGGGCTAACATAGTTTGGTAGAGCATAGTGTAGAAAATGGTCTTCTGCTGCTCATCATCGCTGGTTACCGTTATTTTCTGCAATTGTTTTTCCCAGAGGGCGCGGGCTGCCTCGCGATAGGTATCAAAAGCAAAGTGAGGAGCTTCCTCTTGCATATTGCGGTAGGCGCCGCTAAGGCTGTGCATCGAAAGGGCGGTTTTTACCACTATCTGCTCGCCCTCGGCAGTAGCGTACTGCAGTTCTGCTCGCCCTATCTGGCTTTTGCCGGCTATTTTTTCGGATATAAGAGCACTTTTGGCAAAAGGTTTTGAAAACTTCATCACGAAATACACCTTTTGGTCGCGTGCCCAGCCAGTAGAATAGCGATACCCCTCTAAGGTGCTATCATCTACCACTTTTATATAGGTTTCGGTAGGTTTATCCCAGTTGATACTGTAGCCCAAATCTACCGTTATTTTAGAAGTATCATCTTTAGGGAAGGTATAGCGCTGCACGCCTACCCGTGGGGTAGCGGTAAGCTCGGCGCGTATGCCATAGCTACTGAGGTCTACCGCATAATAACCAGCAGTAGCTTTTTCGCTTTGGTGCGAGAAGTAAGAGAAAGGTTTTTCATTATTCTCTTTGATGCGCTCATTAAACCGACTATTGGTCGGCATCACTAATATATCGTATAGGTCACCAGCCCCTGTGCCGGATAGATGGGTGTGCGAAAAGCCGGTGATGAGGCTATCAGGGTAGAAGTAACCTGAAATTCTATCCCAACCGGGGATTCCTATATCCGGACTTAATTGCACCATACCAAACGGAGTGGTAGCCCCCGGGTAGGTATTGCCCGTACCGTCAGTACCTATAAACGGATTGACATAGCGGGTAAGTTGCTCGTCTGTATGCTGCACCTGCTTATCGGTTTGGGGTGTTTGGCAAGCTAGAAGAGTTAAAAAAGCCACCACAATAATTTTCAACCTTTGAAGTTTAAGTTTTTGCATTTCTATTATTAGGTTATCTTATTGGTTACTTGTTATTTACCATTGTCATTAAAAAATCTGGTGGAAAAGATTCTACTGAGTGTAGGCAAGCGTGCGATAGCTGAGGGGCTTTCAGTCCGTTAGTAAAGACCGTATCGCCTCTGAATACAAGGGCTTCGTCCCACAGGTCGGCTTTGATAAACTGCTGAAGCGTATGCGCCCCACCCTCTACTATTAGGCTTTGTACCTCGCGCTCGTAAAGCACCTTGCAGAGCTGTGGCAATACCTCTCCGCCAAAATCAATACAAGCTACCTCGGTGCGTTGCCCAAAATGCCTAACGCCCTTATAATCGCGGTCGGCTATAAAGAGAGTTGGCACCTCGTCATTCCACACGTTGAAATCTTTGCGCGTACTTAGGCGCGGGTCGATAATAACGCGCAGCGGACTCTTGCCATACCAGCTACGGGTGCTTAGCGAGGGGTTATCAGCCCACACAGTGCCTGCCCCTACGAGTATAGCTGCCTCGGTACTGCGCAACAGATGCACATACTGGCGGGCATAAGCGCCGGTTATCCATTGGGGCGCGCGCTCCTGCTTGTGCAAAGGCGCTATCAGTCCGTCACGGGTCTCTGCCCATTTCAGGAATATATAAGGTCTTTTTTTCTGGTGAAAAGTGAAAAACCGCTTATTAAGCGCCTCACACTCTTCTTGGCAGACCCCTACCACCACCTCACAACCAGCTTCGCGGAGCTTCTGTATGCCCCTGCCAGCTACCTTAGCAAAAGGATCGGTACAACCAATCACTACCCGCGGTATACGATGCGCAATGATAAGGTCAGCACAAGGGGGCGTTTTGCCATAATGGCTGCAAGGCTCTAAGCTAACGTACAGCGTACTTTGCGATAGCAGCTGTTTGTCTTTTACCGAGGCAATAGCCCTCACCTCAGCGTGCGCCTCGCCTGCTCGCACGTGCCAGCCCTCGCCTATCACCCTATCCTTATAAACAATAACACTACCTACCACCGGATTGGGGTAAGTAGTGCCTAAGCCGTTTTGGGCTAATTGTATGCATCTATGTATATATTGCTGGTCTGTCATTGGTCATTGGTTATTGATCTTTATCAGAAAAGGTCATTTTCGCTGATGCTCTTATCGTGTTTGGTATAAGCAGTAGGTCGTTTAGCGAAGAAGTCGTCTAACTCATTGCTAAATACTTCCTCTTCAAACCACATCATCGGTTTAGCCTCATCGGCACTGATGTTGAAAGGTTTAGTAAGTCCTAACTGGGTAAGCGAGTCGTCTAAGCGATAGCGCATATAGTTAGCAAGATCTTTTTTACTAAAGAAATCGAGTTCGCCTTGTTCAAAAATCCAATCAAGCATCTTGTCTTCTAAAACAATGTAGTTGCGGATAAAGTCGGTAGCATCGGCTTCGGCTTTGGCTTTCATCTCAGGTCTTTCTTCAAAAATCTTCTTGAGGATATAAATACCTGCATTGGCGTGTAGTTGCTCATCTACCGATGTCCAAGCGATGATGTTGGCTACGTTTTTAAGGTATCCTTTAAAGCGTGCAAATGATAGTACGGTAGCAAACTGACTAAACAAAGAGGCATTCTCAATGATAAGGGTAAAGAAGAGAATACGCTCCATAGCGTTTTCGCGGTTTTTAGCCAGATACTCTTTTAGTACTGCGTTGCGTTCTTTAAATACCGGCACTTCCAAAAGGTTTTCGAACTCGTTATTATAACCCAACACCTCTAATAAGCGCGCATAGGCTTCACTGTGACGGAACTCACACTCGGCAAAGGTAGCGCCCAGCCCGTTAAATTCAGGTTTAGGAAAAAGGTCGTATAGGTCGCCCCAGAAGGTTTTAACCGACACTTCTACCTGCGCAATACCCAATAGTGCGCGTTTGATAGCCTCTTGCTCTACGGCAGAGAGGTTTGATTTAAAATCCTGCACATCGGCAGTAAATTCAACTTCAGAATGCACCCAAAATGATTTGTGCATAGCGTTTACGAACTCCATCACCTCCGGATATTCAAAAGGTTTGTAGCTCTCGCGTTTGTCAAAGATTCCCATTGTTTTTGTTTAATGTATATATGTAAATGTACGAGCGGCAAAGATAACAACATTTTTTCACAAAACAGAAATTAAACTACAAAAAATAATGTAATCATCTCATACAAAGGGTATTATTTTTTTTACAGAAAAAAATAAGAAAAAGGTCATAACCTCATTCCCAAAAACCTATTCCCTTTCACCACTCCCACCTGTCTCACTCGTCCCACCAGTCTCACCTGTCCCACTCGTCCCACCAGTCCCAGCCTTCCCAGCCTTCTCATTCCTCCCACCAGTCCCACATCTTTGCCCGTGCGGCTCGCACTCCCATTCCTCCCACAATCACCTGTACAGCTCGCACTCCTACGAATAAATCCCCCCATTAATATTAATAACTTCCCCCGTGATATAAGAAGCTTTTTTAGAAACGAGGAACGACACAAGGTCAGCAACCTCTTCAGCCTCACCAAACCGACCTACAGGTATCAGCTTTACCAAATCCTCTTCTTTAAGCGAGGATGTCATATCAGTGCGGATAAACCCAGGGGCAATAGCATTAACGGTAATATGTCTTTTAGCGACCTCTTGTGCCAGAGCCTTAGTCGCGGCGATGATAGCGCCTTTGGCAGCCGAGTAGTTCGTTTGCCCTGCGGTACCTTTTACGCCCGATACCGAAGCAATGTTGATAATGCGCCCGTAGCGGTGACGCAACATCTTCTGAATGAAGAAGTTAGTAACATTGTAAAAACCATCAAGCGAGGTAGAAATAACCTTGCTCCAATCTTCGGGGGGCATCCACATAAAAAGCCCATCGCGGTTGATGCCCGCGTTGTTCACAATCACCTCTACCACAGCGTCTTTGTTGTCGTGTTGCCATTGGGTAAGAGCTTTCACGGTGCTCTGGTGGTCAGACACATCAAAGCGAATAATCTCACCTTCACGACCTAATTTTTTAACGTGTCCTAAGGTTTCTCGGGCAGCAATTTCGTTGCTTTGGTAGGTGATAAGCAAGTGATAGTCAGTATCCTGAGCGAGTTTCTCAGTTATGGCACGACCTATGCCGCGCGAGCCTCCGGTAATAATAGCAAATTTTCTCATATCTAGTTACGTTTATTTTCGAGCGACAAATATACGAAACATTTTACTAATTTACAAAATCTTTTTTCTCTCCTTAGGCACCCTTTACATTCGATATAGGAAGGATATAGGAACGATACACGAAGAGCGAAGGATAAGCGAAGGATGAGCGAACAATAAACGAAGGAAAGTCGGCAAGCTGGCACAGCCGAGTATGTGACAAACGAAAGCCGATGAGCTGGTTTTAATATTTATTTTATAGTTTGGTATAGTTTTTGCATTTTATTTAGAGTTATTAACAACTTAAAATAAAAAAGAAAAGATGAAAACACTCGTGCTAACAGCTGTAGCAGCGCTCTTTGCGTTAGGCTGTGCCCAAAAAAAAGCTAACACTCATACTTCTTATCAAAAAACAGAACAAATGACAGAAAATCAACAAATGGACAATGAGGCAATGGACGAAGAAGAACCTCAATCTAAAACTTATATCTATTTTGCAGGAGGCTGCTTCTGGGGTACCGAGCACTTTTTTAAGCAAATACGTGGCGTACTCGCTACCGAAGTGGGCTATGCTAACGGCAACCGCGACAAAGCCCCTACCTACGAACAGGTGTGTGAAGGAAATACAAATTTCGCCGAAACTGTAAAAGTTACTTACAACCCTCAGCTTATCGACCTGCACAAACTCATCGACCTATATTTCAAAATCATCGACCCAACTTCGCTCAACAAACAAGGCAACGACCGCGGTACGCAATATCGCACAGGCATTTACTACACCGATGCCACAGAAAAGCCGCTTATTGAGAAAGCTATCCATCAGCTTGCCACTCAGTACACCAAGCCTATCGTGGTAGAGGTATTGCCTTTGCGCAATTTCTATAAGGCTGAAGAGTACCACCAAGCCTATTTAGACAAGAACCCTAATGGGTATTGCCATATCTCGCCTGCTATGTTCGAGTTGGCACGCAAAGCAAATCCGGTACCAACTAAGTACAAACGCCCTGCAGAGAGCGAGTTGCGCAAACTACTGACACCAGAGCAATACGCCGTAACCCAAGAGAGTGCTACCGAACGTCCGTTTGCCAATGAGTATTGGAACGAATATCGCGAGGGCATTTATGTAGATATTACCACAGGCGAACCGCTGTTTATCTCTACCGACAAATTCGAATCGGGCTGTGGTTGGCCTAGTTTTTCAAAGCCTATTAACAAAAAACTCATCACCGAAAAGACAGACACCTCACACCAAATGGTACGCACCGAAGTACGCAGCACCTTAGGCAACGCTCATTTAGGACACGTATTCAATGACGGACCTAAAGAGTTGGGAGGCTTGCGTTATTGCATCAACAGTGCCTCTTTGCGCTTTATTCCAAAAGAGAATATGGAAAAAGAGGGCTATGGAGAGTATCTAAAATTGCTGAAAAAGGAATAAAATTGCCTATTAGTAATTTATTTTGTAACTTTGCCTTTAGAATAAGCAAATACAGACTATGACAACAAACACAATTACATTTAAAGAACATTTACCTTTCGAGAAATATCAATCAATAATGAAATTTTTAGATGATATAGGCGTAGAGGTAATAGAACCTGAACAAACTACTTTTTCTGAACTAACAGCTAATGACCTCAAAAGCATTTACCTATCAAAAGAACAATCTAGAATGGGAATGGTAATAGATCATTCTGAGGTGCAAAAAGAGGCAATGGAAAGAAGATATTGCAGAAAATGAGAGTAGTTGTTAGTTGTTGTTATCAAAAACCTCTTTCAAGTTATAACTAAAATGAAACCTCTAAAAAAACTCCTATTCTTTTGTATTGCAGCACTATTTTTTAGCTGTCAGCATACCCCACAACGCCCCGTAGAGATGAGCGACCGGCAAATCTTAGGGCTAACAGATAATGTGCAGCAAGTTACCCTTATCAGTCAGCATATAGACGAAGAGAAACGCGACACTACCTTTCTAACTTTCGACTCCAAAGGACGGATGACAGAGAAAATAGAACATCTGCAAAAAGCAAAAGACGGCATAATCAAAACTAAGTATGTGTATGACGATACCCAACACACCCGACTCGCCAAAACTTACAAAAGCGATGGAACGCTCTTAAGCGAGGAGCTGGCAACCTATAATGCTTATAATTTCGTAGAAAAGTACACCCTTACCAATGGCGAAACCAAAGAGGTGATTACCGTAGTTTTCAACTATAGTGCCGACGGACTAAAGGCGGAAGCAAAGGCTACAGACGGAAAAGGTGAGCTATTCCTTACCTCTAACATAGAATACAACCCACGCGGACAAGCCATAAAAGAAGAGGTGTACATCACCAAAGACAAAAAGCACTCCTCTACAACGTATTATGTATATGACGAAAAAGGCGCCCTAATAGACAAAAAAGATTATAACATAAAAGAAAAAAACATCAGAAATTACACTTTCACTCACACCTACGACAATGCAGGCAATAAGAAAGAAGAACGCATATACATAGATGGTAGCCTTAGCATTATAAACAAAACAGAAATCAGAAAATAAAAGTTAAAAAAGAAGGGAGATAAGATAGGGGTATAAGGTCTTTAAATGGTAATACACACTTTGCAATAAAATCATTGTTTTAAAAGAATTATCAGAAATAAAACACCCTATTCTTTGCAATTATTATTATAAAAACATTTAAAACAACACATATATAGCAATGCTAAATAACATAGCCAAAAGTGTTAAAAAAACTATAAATGTGTTAAATCTGCGTATTTTGTAGGTAAAAAAATAGGGTAGGATAAAAAAAATAGGTATATTTGCTGAAAATTTTGCAACTTGTGCCTATCTACTATATAGGTGTAATAGGTGGCAAAACTACAATGAAAAATAGCAAGCAAACAGTTAAAAAGTTAATTTTTATCGACAATGAAAAGAATAGTATTGTTACTTTTAGCAGTATGTGCTTTTGAGGGGAAGACCCTTGCACAAGAGTTGAACTTACCACAGCAAAACCAGTATTTAGCTGACAGTGAGTTCCTTATAGCACCTACATACGCAGGTATAGGAGACTTCGTACGCGTACGCCTTTCTGGTATTACCCAATGGGTAGGCGTAAAAGGTGCTCCTGATTATCAATCATTAGCTGGCGATATGCGTTTAGGCGAACGCAGCGGGGCTGGTGTAATGCTTTATAACGACCGCAACGGGCACACCTACCAACGCGGTGGCAAAGTGTCTTTCGCTCACCACCTTACCCTCGACAGATATGATAACCATTTTGTGTCATTCGGTATCTCATACGCTCTTAATACTTTTGAAATTGATATAAAAAAATTCAACCAATCTATTAGAGATCAGGCGGTTACTAACGACCGTTTCACCGTAAACCACAACTTCGACGTAGGGGTACTTTACCGCTACAAAAATTGGTTCGTAAACCTTAGTGCTATGAATATCCTCAACAAAGATATCGAGCATTTCTACAAAGAAGAACCAAAAGCACTTCGCAACTATATGATTTTTGCCGGTTATCGCTACAAACAAGACAAGAAGAGCAATTTTGAGATTGAACCTTCTGTATTGTACCAACTTTACGAAAGTGATGGACGTTCTACTACCGACTTCAACCTTAAATTCCGTTGGATGGACTTAGAAGATTATTACTGGGTAGGGGTAAACTATCGTTCGCTAAACGACCAGATATTCCGTCCGTTAAACATAGGTCCAATGGCAGGACTTAAACGCGGAATGCTTTATTTTGCTTACTCATATCAGCTAACACTCAACGAGATAATAGGCTATAACTCTGGTACACACGTTATTACATTGGGTCTTGACCTATTCCAAGGGGTTAGTAACTGTAAATGTGCGCAACGATAAATGGAACAGATTATTCTTAAAAACATACGCTCATACGCTTATCACGGTTGCTTAAGCGAAGAAACCGCTATAGGGAGTGACTACCGCACCGACCTAAAAATCAGTGCTGACCTAAAAAAATCAATGCTCTCTGATGCCCTACAAGACACGGTAGACTATGTACACCTAAACAGAATTGTAAAGGAAGAAATGGCAATACCGGTAAAACTATTAGAAAATGTAGCAGCGCGGATAGTAAAACGTATCTTTGATGAACTTCCTGAAGTTCAGAAGGTTACCCTAAAGGTTGCCAAGATAAATCCACCTATAGGCGGAGATGTAGAGAGTGTATCAGTAAAAATAAAACAAGAAAGATTTGGTTAATTAAAAAATAAGATATATCTTTGCACCCAGAATACAAAAAGGCATCGTGGCCGAGGGGCTAGGCGGAGGTCTGCAAAACCTTATACAGCGGTTCAAATCCGCTCGATGCCTCACCTTTTTAAATAAATAATCCCATCTCTAAAAACTTTTCGAAAAATGACAAATGTTCTAGACAAATTTATTCAGGATATGAAGAGTAACATTCCTGGTTTTATAGCAGTTTCAGTAACAGAGGTACGTTCAGGTGTATCATACGGTTCTGACTCTGTTGACCCAAGTTTTGACCCTAACCTTGCTTCTGCTTACAACCTAGAAGTAGTAAAGGCAAAACAAAACGCTCTACAAGTATTAGGATTAGCTTCAAAAGAGAGAATCGTTGATATCCTAATTACACTTACAGACCAAATCCACATCATTGACATTTCATCAAATGGTAGCTACATTATCTACTTAGCTGTAGATTCAAACAAAGCGAACTTAGGTCTTACAAGAGCCCTACTTTCTAAATACAAAAAAGATTTAGTAGCTATATTCTAATATAAAGCTATTCATAAGAATACATAATAAAAAAGAGTTCCTTAGCACAAGGAGCTCTTTTTTATTTAAAGTTTAACCCAAAATATATTAAAAAATGAAGAAGTTAGTATTTACAGCCGCTGCCCTAATGAGTTTAGGCTACAGCTATGCACAAGATAATACTGTGCCAATGGCTACCCTAACCCCTGCCCAACCTATTGAGCCTGCACAAAAAGTAGAAGAGAAAGTAGAAATTAAATCGGTAGGGCGCATTCATTTTGATGGTGGCGTGTTAGGAGCCAATCACTATCACAACGAGTTTGTAAGTGGTATAGCTCTAGCTGACTTCCGTGCTGGCCTACTGATGCGCTACGGACAATGGAAAAGCAAAATAGAAATGGGCTATGCTAATCAAGCTCTTTCGGTAAAAGATGTATTTATAGAGTACGATTTTAACAAACATACCCTGCTTAGAGGAGGTTATTTTCTGCATCAATTCGGTATGCAGAGTGTTTTTGGGGCTTCTGCTAAAATATCTATGGAAGAGCCTCTAAGCAATAGCGCTTTCTACAACAATAGGCTTGTAGGGCTTATGCTGATGCACCAAAAAGATAAATTCTTTGGCACATTGAGCCTATTTGCTGAAAATGAAGCGATGAAGAAGAGTGCTGACAAAACAGGCAGCCAAGGAATGGGTATGATGAGCCGTTTACTATACCGTCTGCATCGTGAAGAAGGTAATATCTTTCACGTAGGTATTTCAGGAGCTTTTGAGACGCCTCGTTATACTGAAGTAAAAGATAATGCAGGAAAAGTAACAGGTGTAAGCCATAGTTCTTATGTACTTAAAACATACTTTCCTACACGTATAGCTAGGGTAACAGCACAAGAGGCCTCTATTAATAATGCTACGATTCTCTACAAATTCTCGCCCGAACTCTTATTGGCAAAAGGTCATTGGGGCTTGGAGGCACAATATTATTACCTAAATGTAAATCGCAAAAATGGGTTTGAAGCATTCGATGCTAGTGGAGCTTACGCTATGGTGCGCACTATCATAAAAGGCAAGCCATATGCTTATTCTGATGCCGATGCCGTTATGGCAACCCCTAAAGCAGGAGCTATGGAGTTAGTAGCCGGTTATAACTATACCGACCTTTCGAATAGCAAAGCAGGCATCTTAGGGGGCAGACTAAACGATTATTCGCTTACTTTCAACTATTATATCAATAAATACGTGATTTGGCGGGTACGCACCTCATATACCTCAGTTGGCTATCGTGCAGACAAAGAGAACACTAATTTAGGCCTTATAGAAACACGTCTACAAATCAAATTTTAATTGAGAAGTAAAAAAGTTTTATTTTTTATGTGTGTAGTGTCGGTTTTTTGGTATTTATAAATGAAAAGAAAATATATGAAAGTTCACGAGTTCAAAAATATTATACACAAATTCTTATTAAGGAAGACTTCAAAAGAAGAGGAAAAGGTACTTAATGAGTTTGAAAAGAGGCTTTTAGCGCATAATGCTGAGAGTGTTTTTGAGCATACCCCTTCTGAAATAATTCAGCGCGAACTATCTAAAAAAATTGTTAATGCAACACGCACAAGATACACTTTAGTATACCAATGGGCAGCCGTAGCTGCCTTACTAATACTCATAAGCGTAGGCTCTTGGTGGTTTAGTTCTACAGAAAGTACTAAAATAGTTATTTCTACCCCCATAGAGTGGCAAGAAGTGAGTACTAGAAAAGGAGAAACTCGCGAAGTACATTTACCTGATGGGTCGGTAGTAACTCTAAACGGAGAAAGTAGCTTACTTTACCCTACTACCTTCTCAGAAAGCGTACGCAAGGTAACGCTAATAGGTGAGGCTTTTTTTGAAGTAACTCCTAATCCTGATAAGTCTTTTGTGGTACAAACAGAACAACTAAGCACTGAGGTATTAGGCACCAGTTTCAACATAGAAGCCTACGCTATGCAAAAGGATGTTAAGGTTACGCTTGCCACAGGAAAAGTACGCGTGAAGGCAGGAATGCAAGAATTAATTTTAGCACCTGCACAACAAGCTGTTTACCAAAAAGATAAAGCGGAGATGTACGCAAAGCAGGTAAATATAGCCCTATACACCGACTGGAGAAAAGGTATCTTGCACTTTGATGAAAGTTCACTAACAGTTGTAGCTGCTCAGATAGAAAAATTTTACGGTATACCTGTACAGTTGGAAGTAAAAGATGCTGAGCATTACTATATATCAGGAACTTTTGTAAAAGAACCATTGGAGGTAGTCCTCAAACAATTGAGTTTTACCGATGAAGAGCTAAACTATAAATTTATAGGAGGAAAACTGCTCATAAGCCATAAAAAATAAAAGCAACCTGCTTGTTTCAGTACTTTGGCGAGTAGAAAAAACAGGTTGCTACATCTATAAGATAATAACCTTATAAACTATTTTATTATGCACACAAAATTCAGCTATCGGGCGGTCATTTGGCTGCTCAGTGTATCGCTATTATGCAGCTTCTGGGAAGCAAAAGCATCCCCTCATAAAGAATTGCAGACGGCAAAGATACAACTAAATTTAAAAAAAGCATCTATTTTAGATGTTTTAAAATCAATTGAAGCTCAAACACAATTGAGCTTTGTTTACAACAACGAACTAAAAACACTGCAAAAGCAAGTTGATTTTAGTTATCAGAGTGAATCAGTAGATAGTGTATTAGAAAAATTAGCTACTGAATACGGAGTGAGCTTCCTACGTATTGGCAATAGTATTTCGGTAAAAGTGAACA
Organism: Capnocytophaga leadbetteri; assembly: GCF_003054025.1. GTDB lineage: Bacteria > Bacteroidota > Bacteroidia > Flavobacteriales > Flavobacteriaceae > Capnocytophaga > Capnocytophaga leadbetteri. The sequence continues at coordinate 60,536 of NZ_QBKG01000001.1, read as the reverse complement.
CTCTAAAATCCTCTACTGACAGACGCCCTATAAAAGGAACCGTAGTAGATGACAAAGGGGTGCCTATACCAGGGGCAAGCGTAGTTGTGAAAGGAACTACCATAGGAGTAGCAACTGATTTTGATGGCAACTTCTCTTTAGAAGTTCCTTCTGACGCTCAAACCCTTATAATTTCTTCAGTAGGGTATCATTCTCAAGAAATTATCATTGGCAAGAACACTCAATTCAAAGTAGTGCTCAAAGAAGATACCACTGAGTTAGACGAAGTAGTGGTGGTTGGTTATGGTGTGCAAAAGCGCGGTGATGTAACTACTGCTATTGCTAGTGTAAAAGCGAAAGACTTGGAAGACAAGGCTGTTACTTCAGTAGCTGAAGCGATGGTAGGTAAAATGCCAGGTGTACACATTGCCCAAAATACGGGGGCACCTGGTGCTAACTTACAAGTACGTGTACGTGGGGTAGGCACTATTACCGCAGGATCAGCTCCTCTGTATGTGGTAGATGGTGTACCTTTAGCTAAAGAAGACCTCAATACCTTTAATAACAATGATATTGAATCTATACAAGTACTTAAAGATGCTTCGTCAGCAGCTATTTACGGTTCACGCGGTAGTAATGGGGTGGTGCTCATCACTACTAAAAAGGGGGCAGAAGGCAAACCTTCCTTCTCTTACAATACTTACCTCTCTATCCAAAACGTCTCTAAAAAGATTGACCTTCTCAACGCCTACGAATATGCCGATTTAGTAAAAGACGCACGTAACAATTCTTATGCTGACCGTATGGAATCTATTAATAAACGCCGTGCTGCACGAAGCCAAGCGCCTATTAGCTTTTCATCAGCTGACGACAACGCTACCCGCCTTAAAAACACTAACAACGACTACAACACTATTATCCCTGTAGAGCTACAACCTTATTTGCAAGGTGTACAAGGGCTTACTGACACCGATTGGCAAGATGAAATTTTCCGCACAGCGGTTATGACTAACCACTCAATTTCAATTTCTGGAGGAACTCCTAACCTAAAGTACTACTCTTCGTTAGATTATCTAAACCAAGATGGTATAGTGATAGGTAGTAACTTCGAGCGTATAGGCTTACGTCTGAATTTAGACGGCAAAGCAGGTATCTTTAAGTTTGGTGCCTCTCTAAATCCCTCATTTGTAAAAGAAAATACTGTAAATGCTAATGGGGCTTATAACTCCAACGGTGGTGGGGTAATAGCATCAGCATTGCATTATGCACCTATCTTCCCTGTATACAATCCTGATGGTACATTCAGCTTTGCTCAAAACGAATGGAGTGCCAGCACTGTTACGATGGTGAACGGCACACGCCGTGTAGGCAACTCACAAACCCAAGCGTGGAACCCTGTAGCCTTAGCACGGCTTACTTCAAATCAAACAAAAGCGAACCGTTTGCTAGGCAAAGTATATGCTGAAGCTGAGTTCACAAAAGGTTTGTCTTACAAGATGGATTTTGGCTTTGACATTTTCTCAGATGCTCAAGGCACTTTCCGACCTTCTACTATTCCGCTTTCCAACACAGCAGGCAATCAGCCTTCTGAGGCCGAAGCTACCTCTCAAACCTCACAACGCTACAATTGGGTATTTGAACAAACCTTAAACTACAACAAAGATTTTGGCGAACATCACCTCAATGCTTTAGGAGGTTGGACAATGCAATACCAACGCGATGAGAGCAATTATATGTTTGCCAACGGATTTATCTCCAATAGTATTCAAACACTGAATGCAGGCACCGTAACGCGTGGAAACTCTCAAGCTTCAGAATGGGCTTTGCTCTCTGCTTTAGCACGCCTACAATATTCTTACAAAAGCAAGTATATGCTTTCAGCGGCTCTACGTGCCGACGGAGCTTCTCGTTTTGGCAATAACAACAAGTGGGGATATTTTCCATCTCTCTCAGCAGGTTGGCGTATCACAGGTGAAGAGTTTATGAAAAATATCACTTTTCTTACTGATCTGAAACTTCGGGCTAGCTATGGTCTCACTGGTAACTTCCGCATTCCTAACTACGGGGCTTTAGGTGAATTTAGTTACTACAGCTATGTACTCGGAGGTTCTTCGCCTGCAGTAGTCAAAGGTATGGGGCCTAGTGCAATTCCTAACCCTAACTTACAATGGGAAAAAACCGCTCAGCTAAACGTTGGCTTTGACGCTTCTCTATGGAAAGGACTCCTAAATCTTGGACTTGATTTATATAATAGTAACACTTACGATTTGCTACTAAATGTACCTATCCCACGCACTACTGGTTTTGCTACCCGTTTGGAGAACATCGGTAAGGTAAACAACAAGGGAATAGAGTTTAACATTTCGAGCAATATCAACTGGGGTAAATGGGGATTTGAACCTTACTTCAACTACTCTAAGAACATTAACACAGTAAAAGCTTTAGGTCCTGGTAATGCCGACATTATCTCTACAGGTTCGGTGCCAAATGCTTACTTCATCACTCGTGTAGGCGAGTCAATAGGGTCTTACTACTTACCTGTAGTAGAAGGTGTATTTAAAAACCAAGCTGAAGTGGATGCTTCTTTGCACTATGTAGACACTCCTAACAATTACGATTTGAGCACTACTCGCCCTGGTGACTTTAAGTTTAAGGATGTAAATGGTGATGGTCGTTTAGATGTGTTGGATACAGACCGTGCTATTGTAGGCAACTATCTACCTAAATTTACTTACGCCTTTGGTACAGGTATCACTTATGAAAACTTTGATTTCAAAGTAGATTTTCAAGGTGTATATGGCAATCAGATTCTGAACCTATCACGCCGCTACTTCTACAATCACGAGGGGAATATGAACAACTATCGTGGAGCCTTGAACCGTTGGAAATCAGAAAGCGATACAGGTAGTGGTATGAATGTGCGCGCTAACCGTGTAAGCAAAGGGCAAAATGCCGTAACTAGCACTTGGCACGTAGAAGACGGTTCGTATTTGCGTATCAAGAATATCACCTTAGGTTACAACCTCCCTAAGGATATCAGTAAGTATTTCAGTAATGTACGCTTGTACTGCAGCATTCAGAACTTGTATACCTTTACAAACTACGAAGGCTACAACCCTGAGGTGTCTAACCGCACCGATGCTACCACCAGCGGCGAAGATTACGGTGTGTATCCTTTGGCACGCACCTTTACTCTTGGTTTAAACTTAAAATTCTAAAACAATGAAAGCAACATATACTTTTATAGCACTTTCAGCACTTTTGCTGAGTGTTTCTTGCAACAAATTTATAGACCGTGAGCCTATCTCGAAGCCTACTGAAAAAACAGCTTTTAAAGAAGCTAAAGACCTTGAAGGGGCAGTAACAGGAATCTATGATGAGCTACAGTCTAAAGACCAATATTCAGGACGTTTTCTCACTTTAATGGAAGTCCGAGCTGACAATGTAACTGATGATAATGCCGCTGCTTTAGCTGGAGTAAATTATGAAATAGAAGCGTTTTCGGAAACTCCTGCTAATGAAAATTTCAAAGCTTCTTGGCTATCGCTTTATCAGATTATATTGCGTGCCAATACTATTTTTGAAAACCTTGACAAGGTAACGATGACTGACACTCAGCGTACCAACATTGCAGGACAAGCAGCTTTCTTACGTGCCCTGACTTACTTCAACTTAGTACGCCTCTGGGGGGAAGTACCTCTTATTACCCAAGTGCAAACTGTAGAACAAGCTCGTAATAACCAGCGTGCTTCTGTAGCCGATATTTATGCCTTGATTATTTCAGATTTACAACGCGCCAAACAGTTACCTACCCAATGGGCAGATAGCGAGCGCGGTCGTGCTACCCGCTATGCGGCTCAAGCCCTTTTGGCTAAAGTGTATGTATACCAAAAACAATATGCCCAAGCATTAGCTGAACTAACACCGCTGGTAACGGCTATCAACAGCGGTAGGGTGATAGGCTTAGTACCCTCTAATGAAACCTTCCCTAACAACCTCAAAACCAGTAAAGATGTGCTATTTGCTGTACAATATCTCAAAGGAGGGGTAGGCGAATCAGTACACCAAAACAACCGTTATCGAAATCAGGATGGCAACAACGTAATTAATTTGCCACAATCGCTATTTGAGACAGGCGACAACCGCAAGGCTTTGGTAGCCCCTACCTCAATGGGTAATCGCCCTTTAAAATACAATGCCGACCGTATAGGCAACGAAACCAGCAGCGACTTTCCTATTATTCGCTGTGCCGAAGTAATGTTGCTCTATGCTGAAGCAGCTAATGAACTCTCTTCTACTCCTACTCAAGCTGCCCTCGATGCGCTAAACGCGGTGCGTAGCAATGCCAATATCGCAACTAAAACCTTAGCCGACTATCCTACTAAGGAGGTTTTCCGCAGCCAAGTGTATTTACAACGTCGCTTAGAGTTGGCTTTAGAATGCGACCGCTGGTTCGACATAGTACGCACAGGTCAGTTTAGCACTCTTTACCCGAGTGTACCTGCTTATCGCCAACTATACCCAGTGCCTTCAGTAGAAATTGAAAACGTAAACAATAAAACAGGTTGGCAAAACCAAGGTTATAACTAACAGATTTAACAAAAATGAAAAAGATAATACTATTATGTTGTGTATTTTTAGGAGTAACTCTAAACGCACAAAAGCAAAAAAAACCTCTTACACTTAAGAATTTTCCTCAAGACAAAGTGATGGTAGTTGCCCACCGCGGTAACTGGCGCGATGCTCCTGAAAACTCTATTTGGGCTATCAAAAAAGCCTACGAAGCTGGTGCTAATATGGCTGAAATAGACCTAAATATCACCAAGGATAGTGTACTTATTTTGCTACACGACCGCGTACTTGACCGTACTACAACAGCTAAGGGGAAACCCTCTGATTACACTTTAGCTGAGTTGAAGAATTACTATCTAAAGGATGGGGCAGGGCACCCTACTCAAATGCGAATTGCTACCTTAGAAGAGGCTCTGCAAGCAGCCCAAGGTAAAATATTTTTAAACTTAGACAAAGGCTTTGATTATTTTGACCTTGTATACCCTTTGGTAAAAAAATATGGAATGGAAGAACAGGTGCTTTACAAAGGCGAAGCTACTTATGAGCAGTTTAACCAGAAGTACGGCAACATCAAGGACAAAATTTGCTATATGCCTATTATTCGTTTGGAAAAAGGACAAGGTTGGGAGATTATTAATGGTTTTGTAGACAATTACCCAGCCTATGGTTTTGAATTTACGGTGGGGGCTACTGAAGAGAAATTGATAGACTTTTCGTCTCTTCGGGAAAAAGGGTATCGTATATGGGTAAACTCGTTATGGTTTGACCATAATGCAGGACATAATGACGACCAAGCTCTTGAAAATCCTGCTGTTTATCAATGGTATATAGACAAAAAGATAAATATCATTCAAACTGATAGAATTAAAGAGCTTGTAGCCTTTTTAAAGTCTAAGAAATTACATTACAAACAATGATAAATTACTTCAAAAAAAGTGCTCCTCAGCCACTGCAAGGCACAGCTGAGGAGCAATCTAAACGCTATCAAAAACTGCGTTGGTACATCTTTTTTTCAGCAACCTTTGGCTATGGTTTTTACTATGTGTGTAGGTTAAGCCTGAATGTAGTGAAAAAGCCTATTGCCGATAGCGGGTTCCTAAGTGAATCGCAATTAGGGATTATAGGTTCTGCCCTATTTTTCTCTTATGCTTTTGGAAAATTGATTAATGGTTTCTTAGCTGACCATAGCAATATCAAGCGTTTTATGAGTGCAGGGTTGCTCATTTCAGCCTTAGCAAACCTTGTAATGGGCTTTACTAATGCCTATTTATTCTTCATCATTTGTTGGGGAGTAAATGGATGGGTACAGTCTATCGGGGCTGCAAGTTGTGTAGTAGGACTTTCTCGCTGGTATAAGAGCAGTGAGCGAGGTAGCTTTTACGGATTTTGGAGCACAAGTCACAACATAGGTGAAGCTCTTACCTATATACTCACAGCGGTTGTAGCTTCTTATTGTGGTTGGCGTTGGGGCTTTCTCACGGCTGCTACAATAGGTTTTGTAGGGGTAGCTATCTTGTACTTTTTCTTTTATGATAGTCCTGAAAGCATAGGTTTGCCTTCAGTGAATGAACAAGTCACTCAAGAAAAGAAAAGTGTGTGGAACGAACAATTAGGGGTAATAAAAAATCCTTATGTATGGCTCTTAGCCTTTGCAAGTGCTTTTATGTATATCTCGCGTTATGCAGTTACCAGCTGGGGACCTTATTATTTTCAGGCGGCTAAGCACTATAGTCTTACAGAGGCAAACCTTTTAGTATCAATCAATGCCATTTGCGGTATTTTAGGTACGGCTTCTTCAGGTTTTGTCTCTGACAAATGGTTCGGCGGACACCGTAATAAACCTGCTCTTATCTTTGGGTTGATGAATGTTACCGCTCTATCGTTGATGCTTTTTGCATCGCAAAGCTGGCTAACTGATATACTAAGTATGGTAATTTTTGGTTTAGCAATAGGAGCTCTTATTTGCTTCTTAGGAGGATTGATGGCTACAGACATCGCTTCTAAACAAGCATCAGGGGCAGCTTTAGGGGTAGTGGGAATAATGAGTTATTTAGCCGCAGGTATTCAAGATATTGCTAGTGGTTACCTAATAGAAGGAAATAAAACTGTAGTAAATGGTGTAACTACTTACGATTTTAGTGCTATATCTGTATTCTGGGTATCAGCTGCTATACTCTCAATGTTATTTGCATTACTTACTTGGAAAAAGACATAAAAACATTCATCCTTCATTACTTTTATAAAGAAAGAGGCTGTCCGAAAAGTTCTTTGGACAGCCTCTTTGTATTAATTGATATATCTGCAAATCTTATTAGAAAAATATTCCTAATACTTCCCGTAACTTCTTCAGAGCAAAAGTAATCTGATTTTCTACTGTGCGTTTGGATATACCATAATGAATAGCAATTTCAGTATTGGTCATTCCTTCTTCACGACTTAGACAGAAGATTTCGCGACAACGCTGTGGTAGAGACTTCAGTACGTTGTTAAGTTTGCTTTGGGTAGTAAAGAAGTTTTCTTGTAGGGTTGCAGGGTCGTCTATAGCAATTTCATCAGTAAGAAGGTCTTCTATGACCTCTATTTGCACTGTATTGAATTTTCGGTCACGTAAATAGTTATAGACCTTATAGCGTACAGCTTGGCGCAGATAGGCATCAATAGCAATATTTTGTATGCTTTTGCAGCGTTTCCAATAGTCAATCCATACTTCTTGTACAAGGTCTTTAGCCGCCTCTTCATCCATTACTATTGATTGTGCATAAATATACAAAGGCTTCCACAGCAAATCAAAGAGTTTTTGAAATGCTAACCTATCACCTTGTTGTATGCGCATATGTAGTGTATGTAGTTCGTCCATAAGTGTTTGTCTGGCAAAGGTATAGTAAATTTATCAGAACTCAAAAACTTTTTTGTTTTGCTGTTTCTCAAATTTGCTGAATTGCTAATTGTTTTGTAGCTTTGCGGCATAAATAATTTTCTAAATGATGAAAAAAATAGTTTTTTCCGCATTAGCTTTGGCTTTTACACTTGATAGCGCAGCACAAGAGGTTGATTCGCTTCCTAAAAAACAGGAGGTTATCCCTACTTTTGCTAAGAAATTAAACATAGATTTATTTTTTAGAGGAGGCGGTATTAGCGATAGCTATACAGATGACTCTAAGAATAGTACCCATTTTGTGATTGATAACGCACGGCTCAATTTGCAGGGAGATTTTAATGAAGACCTTTTTTATAGGGTGCGTTTTCGTCCGAATCTGCCATTCAACGCTACTACGCAAGATGGTGGTACAAGCGCTTTAGACTATGCTTTTTTGACTTACCGCTTTGGGTCTGACCACCAGTGGGATGTGACTGTAGGCAAGCAATTGGCTGCTTTTGGTGCTTTTGAGAAGGAAATCAATCCGTTGTACGAATATATTTTCACTGATTACCTAAACGGGGTGTACAACAATGTCTTTCTTTCGGGGCTTACTCTTGGCTATAAAATCAACAGGGCGCATAAGATAGGCGTGCAGTTGCACAATACGGTGAATACTAATTTTACTGACTTGCTTAAGACTAAAGGGTTTGTAGCAGGCGATTTTAAGGCTTCGAAAGCTCCTATCGGTATGTACCTTTTCTGGAATGCCGATTTGTTGGACGGCAAACTCAAGCTGCGTTATTCTTACAATCTTTCGCAATATGCAGCTAACAACCTAACTCACTCGCTTGCGCTAGGTAACTGGTATAAAAGCGGGCGACACACTCTCTACCTCGACCTTAGCTATACTTATATGGGGGCTGACTATGGGCTTACTGCCTCGCAGCTACTCAGCGCTTATGATGGTTTGGCTAAAGACAATTATCTTATGCAGAAAAACGCTGTATATAAGCGCGCCGTGTCTCGCTACGACTATCAGCTGACTGACCGCTGGAGTTTGTCGGCTAAACTTGGGATTGAGCAGGCGGGTAGTACCCAGCGACTAAGTGAACAATTGCGCACTAACTATATTTATTTTGCGGCAGCACAGTATGCGCCGCTTCGTGGGCAAGACCTTCGTTTCTATTTGGCTTATGTGGGCAACTCCATCAGCTACGATAAGGCTTTGCATTTGAAAAACGAACAAATGCACCGCATAGCCATAGGGGCGTATTATACACTACCAATACTAAAGACTAACAACTAAGATGAAACATATAGACGGTTTTTCTAAACTTACCAAAGCGGAGAAGATAGCGTGGCTTTGCGATACATATTTCCCCGAAGTAGAGAATGCCGCTGCTCTCTTTGAAAGATATCAGAACGCTGATGCTGAACTGCAAAAACTGCACGATGAGTTCATAGAGAATACAGTTTCTAACTATTACCTGCCCTTTGCGGTAGCTCCTAACTTCGTTATCAACGGACGTACTTATACGGTGCCAATGGTTATCGAGGAGAGTTCGGTAGTAGCGGCCGCAAGTAGAGCGGCTAAGTACTGGCAAACGCACGGAGGCTTTCATACAGAGGTGCTCGACACCCAAAAGACGGGACACGTACACTTCTTTTTCTATGGTGAAAAGGCTGATTTGACTGCTTTTTTCGCTCGTGTACAACCTTTGATGCTCGCTAATGCTCAGCCTATCACTGCCAATATGGAAAAACGAGGAGGAGGGATTACTTCGCTTACTTTGGAAGATAAAACAGAGGTTTTGGCACATTACTACCAGCTGTCGGCGACTTTTGAGACCCTAGATGCTATGGGGGCTAACTTTATTAACTCGTGCTTAGAGTCGTTTGCCGATACTTTTAGAGACGAAGCCGATAGAGCCCCCCTACTACAGGGCAAATACGAGGTAGTGATGTCGATACTTTCTAACTACGTACCTAATTGTGTGGTGCGCGCTGAAGTGTTTTGCCCCGTGAAAGACCTTAAGATAGCCCACTTAGAGGGTGAGACGGCAGCACGTAAGTTTGTGCAAGCTCTTGCTATCGCTAATGCTGATGTATATCGCGCTACGACCCACAATAAGGGGATAATGAACGGTATAGATGCGGTAATTCTAGCTACTGGTAACGATTTTCGTGCTATAGAAGCTGGTGCACACGCTTATGCAGCTCGGACGGGACGCTATAAAAGTCTGTCGGATGCGTGGATAACCGGAGATACGTTTCACTTTGCTTTAGAACTGCCCTTAGCATTAGGGACTGTTGGTGGGCTTACAAACTTGCACCCTTTAGTGAAGACTGCTTTAGCTATATTAGAGAAGCCTAACGCACGCGAACTGATGCAGATAGTGGCTTGTGTGGGCTTGGCTCAGAACTTTTCAGCAGTGAGTTCTCTCATCAGCTTGGGCATTCAAAAGGGGCATATGAAGATGCATTTAAACAATATTTTTAATCAGTTAGGGGCGAGTGAAGACGAAAAAAAAGTGCTCACCGCCTACTTTAAAGATAAGACGGTGACGCACAGTGAGGTGAAACGTGAGCTTGAGAAATTGAGAGGATAGTACTGAAATCCTACTTCACTTGGTAATCTTGCTTCTTAGGAGGAACACGACGATCGAAGTTAGGGGTAAGCGATATAATTAAAAAAGTGAAGCAAGTTAAGAATTAATTAACAAATAAGCAAATTTTAAATGCAGAAAAACCTTCTTGACACTACAGTATGGATTGGGAAGATATTTGTAAGAAAAATAATGTAGACAGTTCTTTTCTGAAGGAGTTTAGACCTTCAGCAGGACTCCGCCTACTAAACTATGGCGAGTTCTTAACTGCTAAAGAACGCTTGGCCTCTTATCAGTTAGGGTTTAACTTATTGCCGATTTTCATAGATAACGAAAAGTCTGTAGTAGCAATCTATACTAATGATATTTTCAAGGGGAAAGTAGTGGTGTATGAAGACGAACCTTACCCCGACTTCTCTCCTGATTTTAGAAATATAAACTCTTTTCTGAATGTCTATCATCAGAGCCTCCGAAAGGGAGAGTTTCATCATCTGTACTGTTTAGAATACACAATAGAGTATTCACCAGGGAGAACAGAACCTGAACCACTATTGTTAGAAACCTGCTGGAAATATATAGAAAAAGATATTTTCGCTTCAGACATACAGCGAGATGTAGTCTATAGAACTGCTATCTTCCTCACACCTAATGACCAACGCGAACGCTTATTGCCTTTTATACAAAGTCCGTTTGTAGATGAGCAAAAAAATAGCCGTATAGTAGATGTTGCTCTATACTCCTTAGGAGGGCAGCAACCGTATGCCCCTGCTAAGCCTTTAGTAGAAGCACTACTAAAGAAAAAGGAGTATAAAGAATACTTTCTAAGAGATAATCTTTTTGAAGGCGCTTTCAAAAAGAAGACAATAGACGACGAAGATGACCTATTATCAATGATAGTATTAGCAGTACGCACCGACCGGCAAGCGATGGGCTGCGCTATCGTAATAGCAGCTTTAACCATATTATACATCGCGGCTATCTTTTTGCTTTTCCCTATAGAAAATGCGCTAATGCACCTATTTATACTATTTATTATAGCAATGATTGCCTTTACTATTTTCACTATTAAATAAAAATGAAAAGAATATTACTAAGCCTTGTACTGATAACCGCCATAGCTTGTGGCGATAAAAAAGAAAAGGAAATAGCCGCCATACCAATGCACTTTGAGACTGTGCGGTTAGACTCTTTATTTGTAAAAACCCCCGATGCCGACCTGCCTAAGCTGTGCCGGAAGTATCCTTACTTTTTCACCCCTACTATTAGCGATGAAGAGTGGCGCGAAATTCGCAACGGACTTATCTTCCCTGATGAACCCTCAGTAAACTTGCGTTATGCTGATATTTACAACGAAATACACAAGAGTTTAGGCGACTTTTCAGCTGAAAAGAAAGAGCTAAAACGCCTATTCCAGCATATCAAATACTACTTCCCTAAATTTGAGCCTCCCCGCGTAGTAACCCTTATCAGCAGAGTAGATTATGAGTCGCGAGTGATTTATGCCGACAGCTTGCTGCTAATAGGTGCTGACAACTATTTGGGGGCTAAACATCCTTACTATCAGGAGATGCAGCAGTACATCAGTACTGAGCTCGACAAACAATACCTAACAGTAGATGTAGCAGAGGCATTTGCTAATAGGCTCATACCTCGTGGTGCCCATCTCACCTTTTTAGACAATATGATTTACGAAGGCAAAAAGCTGTATTTAGAAAGTCTTTTGATGCCCGATAAAAAACCGGCAACACTACTAAAATATACTTCTGACCAATACGACTGGGCAAAGGCAAATGAGGCAGAAATATGGCGGTATTTTATAGAAAAGGAGCTACTCTACCAAACTGATAAGAAACTGCTCTCTCGGTTCTTATATCCTGCGCCTTTCTCTAAATTCTATTTAGAGTTAGACAACCAGTCACCAGGACAGATAGGGCGTTATATAGGCTATCAGATTGTGCAGGCTTATGCCGAAAATCACAAAGATACTCCTTTAGTAAATCTATTAGCAATGAAAGCTGACGAACTATTTAAACAATCACTGTATAAGCCTAAATAGTAAACTATTTTTCCCAATATGTCAAAGAACAAACTATGGCTTTAAAACCTTTACAGGGCAAAATTCGTATGTTTTGCTGAAGTGTGCAAATACTTGTCTCATCGTGTTACAGAGTTGTCTCATACAATACAGGCGCGAGCTACAGCTCGCGCCTGTATTGTTCTTATTCTGCTTTGTATTAAACCACAAAAAACAAGAGCCTCAGTTGTTACTGAGGCTCCTGCAATTCCTAATCCTTAAAAATATGAAAAATTTCCTCTATGAAGAAGATCTCGTGGTACCTCCAGGAATCGAACCAGGGACACAAGGATTTTCAGTCCTTTGCTCTACCAACTGAGCTAAGGTACCAGTTGTTTCATTTTTACGGGTGCAAAAGTAATACTTTTTTTGAAACTTGCAAAATATTTCGCGAATATTTTGCAAGTTTTTTATCTACCTTTTTATAACTACTTAATATTCAGGCTTATCATTAGGATACTTCGCCATAAATTCTTCTGCTTTTTTCACCATATTTTCTGATCCACAGAAGAAAGGCACACGCTGATGCAGCTTCTTCGGTTCAATATCCATTATGCGTTGGTAGCCATCAGAGGCTTTTCCTCCCGCTTGTTCAGTCAAGAAAGCCATAGGATTGCACTCGTACAGCAGACGCAATTTACCTTGGGGGGTACGCGTACCTGACGGGTAAATATAAATACCTCCTTTCAGCATATTACGATGAAAATCCGACACTAAAGAACCTATATAACGCGAAGTATAAGGGCGATCCTCTTCTAACGCCTGACAGTACTTTATATAGTCTTTCACCCCTTGTGGAAAGTGAACATAGTTCCCCTCATTTATCGAGTAGATATTGCCGTCTTTAGGATACTTCATATCGGGGTGTGATAGGTAGTAAGTACCGATAGAAGGGTCGAGAGTAAAGCCATTTACCCCGTGCCCTGTGGTGTAGACTAACATAGTAGAAAGCCCGTATACCACATAACCTGCCGCTACTTGCCTATTGCCCGGCTGCAAAAAGTCTTCTAACTGCACTGGCGTACCTACAGGAGTTACGCGTTTGTAAATAGAAAAAATAGTCCCTACCGTTACGTTTACATCTGCATTACTCGAGCCGTCTAACGGGTCAATAAGCACTACATATTTGCTGTTAGGGCTGCTTTCAGAAGCGTTGATGGGTATGAAAAATTCGTTTTCTTCTGAAGCAATACCACATACCACATCGCGCTGAGTGAGTGCACGGATAAAAAGATCGTTGGCAAAAACGTCTAACTTCTTTTGTACCTCGCCCTGCACATTTTCTTGCCCCATATCGCCGAGAATATCCTCTACAAGTCCTGCTTTGTTCACCTCTCGGTTTACTAATTTTGAGGCTAATTTTATAGCACTCAATAGCCGAGAAAATTCTCCAGTAGAATGTTGAAAGTCCTTCTGATGCTGAATGATGAACTCTCCTAAAGTTTGGTGTGTTTTCATTTCGTTATTATTTAATTTATGTTTATTGCTAATTAGCTAATTTATTGAGGTAGAGCTGTATCACATTCTCTAACCCTAAATAAAGTGCCTCGCAGATAAGAGCGTGCCCTATCGATACCTCTAAAAGGTTAGGTATTTGCTTTCTGAAGTACTGCACGTTATCAAGGCTTAAGTCGTGCCCTGCATTGAGTCCTAAGCCTACTTTTTCAGCCTCTTGGGCTGCTCTTACATACGGAGCAATAGCGCCCTTATTGCCTAAGGCATATTCGCGAGCATACCCTTCGGTGTAAAGCTCTACTCGGTCAGCTCCTGTAGCCGCCGCCGCAGTAACCATTGCCTCTACAGGGTCTACAAATAGCGAGGTACGAATGCCATTGCGCTTAAACTCTGCCACTACTTCTGTTAAAAAATCCTTGTGCTTAAGGGTATCCCAGCCTGCATTAGAGGTGATAGCATCTTCGGCATCGGGTACAAGCGTCACTTGGGTAGGTTTTACTTGCAGCACAAGGTCTACAAATTTAGGGATAGGATTTCCCTCTATATTATACTCAGTAGTTACCACCTTCAGCAGGTCGAACGCATCTTGGTAGCGTATATGTCGCTCATCAGGACGTGGGTGAATGGTGATGCCCTCTGCGCCAAATTGTTGCGCATCTTTAGCTACCTGCAAAAGGTCGGGCATATTGCCGCCACGCGCATTGCGCAACGTAGCTATTTTATTGATATTTACACTTAGTTTCGTCATTGTAAAAGTCTGTTTTACGAGTACTATTTTTTCTCTTCTTCGGCTACTTCGGCTCTCAGTATAGAGTCTTGAGCATTAGGGGTTACCCTATAGGCTTTAGGGTCGTTCTGAGGATTAGAGATATTAAAGCTAACCGTATCTTTATCATGTTGGGGTTTGATATTCCCTACGAGCACTTTTTTTATCGATGCCAAATACTTCTCATTATTCTCTATCTCTTGCTGTAGCGAATCTACTTTAAAAAGCAGCCCTAATGTTTCTCTTTTGTTTTCTACTGCCGTATAGCCCAAAATATACTGCCGCAAAGGCGAATAAATGATAAATACAGTAGTAAGAGTGATGAGTATAAACGCAAAAAGCGAACCGAACACAAAAATGTTCATTCTACTAAGTTTAAACGATGTTTTTTCTTCAAAAGTACTATCGTCCATTACTACTAAGCGGTATTTACTTAGCCATTTTCGCTTCCAGTATTCTTTTTTCGATATTTTGTTTATACTCATTACTACCTAATTATCTAAATACTAATTACTCGTTCTATTTGGGGTACAAATTCTCTTATAGTCATTTCTACCCCACTCTTTAGGGTCATTTGGTTTACGGCACAATTGGTGCAAGTACCCTCTAAGCGCACTTTCACTATTTTGTCATCTTCTATATCTACTAACGTAATGTCGCCTCCGTCATTTTGCAGATACGGACGTATTTTGTCAAGGGCGTTTTTTACTTCTTCTCTTAATTCTTCTGAGGTCATTGATGTTTTTTATTAGTTATTACGATTTAGTACTCTGTTAAATCCAATTCTTCAGGATCATTTCTGTTGTCCCAGAAAGCAATAAAACGAATTTCTCCTCTACTCTCTATAATTTTGTAATAAATAGAAAAATTGTGAAGCACTATTACTCTTCTTAATTCCTCATCAACTATTTCAAAATCATATACTCTTTTTCCTATTCTTGGAGTTTGTTTAAGAAGGTTAGAAATCTTTTCAACTTCTGCTTCTATTTTATCACTATAAGACCTTGAAAAAGTCTTTTCCATCCAAAACAACAAAACATCTAAGAATTGCATTTGTGCTCTAGGTACCCATACAATTCTTAATTCAGCATCTTTTGTTCCCATTGATTTATAATTCTCTTGGCTTCTCTCATCACTTCATCGTGAGGTATAAAAATACCTTCTTTTTCTTCTGCTAAGCCTTCTTTTATAGCTTTTAGTGCTCCTTTTGATATTTTTTCAGTAGCACCTAAAATGGGAGAAATAGCTTTCTTTTGTGATTCAACAATCAGTGTGTCCATAATTGTGAATTATTAATTGTTAATTACTACAGCCTGCTGTATTGGTAATTCTGATAGCTTCAGAGGGGGGTAGGTTTTCATTGCGTGCTACCACTTGTTTTACTACCTCTTGTGCTAAGTGCTGAAAGGCTTTTGCTTGTATAGTACTTTCTTGTAGCACTATAGGTCTGCCTGTGTCGCCTGATTCTCTGATACCTTGTACCAAAGGTATTTCTGCTAACAGAGGTACATTTAAGTCGGTAGCGAGGTTCTTAGCACCCTCTTTGCCAAAAATATAGTATTTATTATCTGGCAGTTCTTCAGGGGTGAAGTACGCCATATTCTCTACGATACCAAGTACCGGCACATTGATGTTTTCTTGCTGAAACATCGCTACCCCACGTCTCGCATCGGCAAGAGCTATCTTCTGAGGGGTACTTACTATTACAGCGCCCGTAACAGGCAGTGCTTGCATAATGCTTAAGTGAATATCGCCTGTACCAGGAGGTAGGTCGATGAGGAGGAAATCTAACTCGCCCCAATGCGACTCGAATATCATTTGATTGAGGGCTTTTGATGCCATTGCTCCTCGCCATATCACTGCCTGATTAGCATTGGTAAAAAAGCCTATGGAGAGTATCTTCACTCCGTAATTTTCGATAGGCTGTATAAACGATTTTCCTTCAATTACTACCGACTGAGGGCGCTCGCCTGCTACATCAAACATAATAGGGATAGAAGGACCATAAACATCGGCATCGAGTATCCCTACTTTGAAGCCCATTTTAGCTAATGAGGCTGCGAGGTTAGCCGTTACGGTGCTCTTACCCACGCCTCCTTTGCCTGAGGCTACCGCTATCACATTCTGAATACCTGGTATAGGTTTGCCTTTTATTTCAGGTGTTTCAGGCACGACTACTTTTACATTTACCACCACCTTTGCTTTTTCGTGCACCTCGCCGTGTATGGCTTTCATAATTTCTACTTCGGTGCGTTTTTTGGCTTGCATACTAGGGTTGTTGATAACCACATCTACTACCACCTCATCGCCAAAAACTACTATGTTTTGTACTGCCCCGCTATCTACCATATTTGCCCCTTCACCGGGGGTAGTTATTTTTCTAAGGGCTTCTAATATATCTTTTTTATTAATATTCACTATGTTAATTTTTTAATTTATAAATTCGTAAATTAGTCCATCTGCTAATTCTCTGGATAATGCAGGTTTTCTGCGGTTAGTTTATAAAGCGTTTCTTCTAAATATTTTTTAGCCTCATACTTAGCTATCGGCAGGTTATTGTTATAAAAGTTGCCACACTCTAAGGCTGAAGCCCCTGGTATTTCGCCTTCGAAATCAGCGATGTACTCAAAGAGCTGTGTAATAAGAGGGGCGATATCTTCAGCACTGTAGTCGCCGGCAATAATCAGGTAATTGCCCGTCATACAACCCATAGTCCCCCAATAGATAATCTTATCTTTCCACTCTGGGTTATTGCGCAACCAAGTAGCGGCAAGGTGTTCAATAGTGTGTATTTCAGCACTCCCAAGTACGGGTTCGCGGTACGGAAGTTTCATACGGATATCAAAAGAGGTAAGCGTTTCATTACCTACGTGATCTTTACGCGATACGTATATACCCCTGTTAAGTTTCAAGTGGTCTATACAAAAACTGGCTATTCTTTCCATTAGTAATAAATGATATTTTTGCAAAGATATAAAATAATTAGCAAATTAACAAATTTGAAAAATTAGCCTATCTGCTAATTCACCCATTTGCTAATTTGCTAATTTATTGTTATTATAGCGGTTTTACCAACTCTAAAAACCATTGTTTCACCTCGCCTTGTAAGTGCTTAGCTAACTTCTCTTCGCAAGTTTTGTGATAAGCGTTTAGCCACTGTCTCTCTACATCGGTTAGAAGCGACACGTTGATACCCGATGGCATAAACGGACAAAGGGTGAGGGTTTCAAAATCATAGAAAGTACCAAACTCATTAGTTGTTACCTCGCGTACAGCTACCAAGTTTTCGTGGCGTATACCGTACTGATTTTCTAAGTAGAAACCAGGTTCGTCAGAACATACCATTCCTTTGAGAAGCACCTGTGGATTTAGGTCTTTGCGGATATTCTGAGGACCTTCGTGTACGTTCATAAAGCTACCTACTCCGTGCCCTGTGCCGTGTCCGTAGTCTTTGTGGTTTTTCCAAAGTGCCATACGTGCATAAGCATCTAACTGCACCCCTCTGGTTCCTTTAGGGAATTGCACCATAGCCAACTGAATCATTCCTTTGAGTACCAAAGTACTATCATCAATAAACTGTTGTGATACTTTTCCTAACGGAATGGTACGGGTGATGTCGGTAGTACCCTCTAAATACTGTCCGCCAGAGTCTACCAATATACTGCCCTCAGCGTGTACCTCTTTGCTGCCGTGTTCTGGAGCCGAATAGTGCACTATAGCCCCATTGCCCTGATAACCGATGATACTGCCGAAACTTTCGCCTACGAAGTTAGCGCCAGCAGCACGGAACTCGCGGAGTTTCTTACCGATGCTGTACTCTGTCATAGGCTCTTTACCTACTTGGTGAGTAAGCCAATAAAGGAAGTTTACCATTGCTACCCCATCGCGCTCCATCACGGTGCGGAAACCTGCTAATTCGGTCTCGTTTTTCACCGCTTTCATCAGATTGCCAGGGGCTGGTGCTTGTACTATGCGGTTGTCCTTTTGCAATGCTTCAAAAATAGCCTGATTGGTATTGGCTGCCAAAAGTATATTTTGACCTTTTACGGTAGAAAGATAGTCGTAAAATGCGTCGTAGTCGCGGATGGCAACTTGCGCTTTAGCCAAATGTGCCTCTACCTCTGGGGTTAGCTTTGCTTTATCTACGAAAAGGGTCGCCTCTTTATCGGTTAGCGCTATATAGCCCAAAAACACAGGATTATAAGCCACATCGCTACCGCGTAGGTTGAGTGTCCAAGCCACGTCGTCAAGGGCGGTAATAAGGTGTAATTGTGTGCGTTTTGCTGCCATAGCCTCTCTGATAGCTTTAAGCTTATCGGCTACCGTTTGTCCAGCCCACTTATCGGGGTGTACAAAAATGTGGTGCAAGGGGTCTTTTTCGCGGTTTGTCCAAATAGTATCGAGTAGCGGCTTATGTATTAATTTGAGTCCGTTAGCGTTTAGAGTAGCTTGTAGCTTTTCCCACGCTACGTGCGAAGTTGCCAAAGCATTAACTGCTACGGTTGCTCCTTGAGGGAGTACTGACACCAACCAATCGGCATAATCGGGCGTCCCTTCTACCCCATCTTTAAAGAGGTCGATACCTGAGCCTTTTAGCTCTATAGCCGACTGCACGAAGTAGCGCGAGTCTGTCCATAATCCTGCCTTGTCGCCAGTAATCACTACGAAGCCCGCAGAGCCAGTAAAGCCTGATAACCAAGCGCGTTCGAGCCATTCTTTAGGCAAATACTCACTAAGGTGAGGGTCGGCGCTATACACAACAAAAGCACCGATATTGTTTTCTTGCATTTTAGAGCGCAAGAGGGCTAATTTTTCAACTGTATTCATCGTTTATAGTTTTGTAAATTCATCTTTATTTAGCAAACACCGCTAGGGCAATCGTAACGGCTATTGCTAATACTGAGCCTACAATCCCTAATACCCAATAGATAGTTTTGATTTCGGTTCTAAGGGTTTGAAACTGTAGTTCGTAGGCTTCCTTCAACTGCTGCGTCATCATTTTATAGGCTTCAGTAGATTGCTGCGTCATCATTTTGTTTGCCTCAGTTGATTTTTCTATTGCAAATATTAAATCTTTCATATCGTCATTCATTTTTATTTCTATAATCCGCAATAAGGCATCTCGCTGCTCCTGCGGAATGCGTTCTGTTATTTGAGTAAAGTTGGCAATGTCCATTTCAATTCAAAACTTTATAATCATCAAATTGCTCCGCAAAGTTACAATATATTTTTCTAAAAAGCAAAAAAAAACTTTGCTAAAGAATTTCCTTAGCAAAGTTTTCAGCACGGGTGGAGGGATTCGAACCCCCATCAACGGTTTTGGAGACCGCTATTCTACCCTTGAACTACACCCGTATTTTTAAAAAAGTTTTGAGAGAGAAGCCTCTCAAAACTTTTTAATGTTTAATCTATTTATTAACTTAATTAGTCAAGAATTTCAGTTACCTGACCAGCACCTACGGTACGACCACCTTCGCGGATAGCGAAACGAAGACCTACGTTCAATGCGATTGGTTGTAACAATTCTACTTCAATAGTTACGTTATCACCTGGCATAACCATTTCTACACCTGGTTGTAGGTGGATAGTACCTGTTACGTCAGTGGTACGTACGTAGAATTGAGGACGATAGTTGTTGTGGAATGGAGTGTGACGTCCACCTTCTTCTTTAGAAAGGATATACACCTCAGCTTTGAATTTAGCGTGTGGAGTAACAGATCCTGGTTTGCAGATTACCATACCACGTTTGATATCTTTTTTGTCGATACCACGAAGTAGTAGACCTACGTTGTCACCAGCTTCACCACGGTCAAGGATTTTGCGGAACATTTCAACCCCAGTAATAGTAGAGGTTAATTTTTCAGCACCCATACCGATGATTTCTACAGCCTCACCTGTTTTAGCTACCCCAGTTTCGATACGTCCTGTTGCTACAGTACCACGACCAGTGATAGTAAACACGTCTTCGATAGGCATCAAGAATGGTTTATCGATATCACGAGTAGGAAGTTCGATATAGTTATCTACAGCGTCCATAAGGGCAAGAACAGTATCAACCCATTTCTTTTCGCCGTTAAGAGCACCAAGAGCTGAACCTTGTACGATAGGAGTGTTATCTCCGTCATATTGATATGAGCTCAATAGTTCGCGCATTTCAAGTTCTACAAGCTCTAAAAGCTCTGGGTCATCAACCATATCCACTTTGTTCATAAACACAACGATACGAGGAATACCAACTTGGCGACCTAGAAGGATGTGCTCACGAGTTTGAGGCATAGGCCCGTCAGTTGCAGCAACCACAAGGATTGCACCGTCCATTTGCGCAGCACCAGTAATCATATTCTTTACATAGTCGGCGTGACCAGGACAGTCTACGTGTGCGTAGTGACGAGTAGCAGTTTGGTACTCTACGTGTGAAGTATTGATGGTAATACCACGTTCTTTTTCTTCTGGAGCGTTATCGATTGAATCGAAGCTACGAACTTCTGAAAGACCAGCATCAGCTAAAACTTTGGTAATAGCAGCTGTTAAAGTTGTTTTACCGTGATCCACGTGTCCAATAGTACCAATATTCAAGTGGGGTTTTGAACGATCAAATGTTTCTTTTGCCATTTTAAATAAATTTTAAATCTTAGTTATATAAATGAGTGTTTGATGTGTGTACAAAGGTAAAATGAGCTGATGACGAGATTTGAACTCGTGACCTCTTCCTTACCAAGGAAGTGCTCTACCCCTGAGCTACATCAGCAAAACAAAAAAAGAGCGGGAGACGAGGTTCGAACTCGCGACATTCAGCTTGGAAGGCTGACGCTCTACCAACTGAGCTACTCCCGCAATACATATGAAAAAATAGTGGGGAGAACAGGATTCGAACCTGTGAAGGTATAACCAGCAGATTTACAGTCTGCCCTCGTTGGCCGCTTGAGTATCTCCCCTCAATTAACATTTTTAAACCTATTAAATAATGAACTTTTCTTGAGCCGGCAGAGGGATTCGAACCCACGACCCCGAGATTACAAATCACGTGCTCTGGCCAACTGAGCTATGCCGGCGGTATAGTACCTTTGTTACAGAGTGCAAAAGTATAACCTTTTTTTTAACTACCAAAATTTTTAGTAGTTTTTTTTATTATTTTTTTTCTATTTATTCTCAATAGATTGATTATCAATACCTAACTATAACCCCCTAAGTACTAATTCTTAATATTGTTCTAATACTTTTATACGCTTTTCTATAGGCGGGTGGGTAGCAAAGAGGGCAAAGAAACCCTCAGCTTTATAATCAATAAAGAGCTCTTTTACCTCGTCATTCTGTACCTCCTCAAGGGTAGAGTGCCCTGAAATCTTCCGTAGGGCACTGGCTAATGCCAATGAGTTATGGGTCATCTCTACAGCTCCTGCATCGGCCATATACTCCCTGCTGCGTGAAAGTGCCAACTTGAAGAGTATCGACAAGAAATAAACAACAGCTGCCACAATAATTACTACCACCATTATAAGGGCGCCGCCACCTTTGTCGTCTTTTCTTCTCGACGAAGAAAATGAGGAGTTGATAACACTGCGGAAAGCTATATCGGCAATAGCGGCAAAGATACCCACAAACACAATAGTAACGATAAGCAAGCGCACATCGCGGTTGCGAATATGGGTAAGCTCGTGGGCTATCACCCCTTCGAGCTCTTCATCAGTAAGTCGGTTGATAATACCTCTGGTAAGAGTAACGGCATACGTTTGCTGATTGATACCCGAAGCAAAGGCGTTGAGTGCGTCTGTTTCGATAATGTAGAGCTTAGGCATCGTCATCCCGACGCTCATACACAAGTTTTCGGTAAGGTTGTACACCCGCATATTGTCGCGCCGCTGTAAGGGCTGAGAGTGGGTAGCGGCTTGTATCATTTGCGTATTGAAGAAATACGAAATAACAAACCATATCGCTACTCCTACCACAACAAGAGGGGCTACCGAAATAAATTCGGCATTTGCCCGGTCGAAGTCTTTTAGAGTGATAAACCACAGCACTACATAGGTGCCCGCTAACAACAGTAGAGGGAACGCTAACAAATACAAGATTGACTTTGTATTGTTGAGGGCAATTTGCTGTTGGATGCCACGATACTTCATAAAGGCTTCGCTATTTATTTGAACGAAATTTCTGGTGCTTTATCGAGCTGCTGACGCTGTTCGGTACCTAAATCAAAGAAAGGCTGAACGGTCATCTGTTTGAAACCTGCTACTATATTAGTAGGTATCGACTGAATGGCAGTGTTGAGTTCTTTGGTAGTAGAATTGAAATAACGGCGTACAGAAGCCAATTTGTTTTCGATGTCGGCTATCTCTTGCTGCAAGTGCATAAAGTTGGTGTTAGCTTTCAGGTCGGGATAGGCTTCTACTTGTATGTTGAAAGCCCCCATAGCCGATGACAATTCTTTTTCAGCAGCTATTTTGCTATTGATGTCGGTCGCACTAATAGCTCGGCTGCGCGCTTGGGTCACGCGGGTAAGTACCTCTGCTTCGTGGTCCATATAGCCTTTTACGGCAGCAACCAACTGAGGGATAAGGTCGTAGCGTTGCTTTAGCTGCACATCTATATCAGCAAAAGCGTTTTCTCTGTTATTAGCTAAAGCCACTAAGCGGTTGTTGGTGCTGATGTACCAAACTACCACTATTACTATAAGAGCGATAACAATAATAAGTGCTGTCATATTTTTATGTTTTTTTATAAAGTTTATTTTTTAATTCTTCAGTACTGACAAAGAAATGCCCATATCCTTTAGCTGTCAGTCCCTTTTTTAGTTCTTTATCTCCACTCCAAATCTTGTGTTTAATCTGTAAATACAAAGCTATGAAAGGGTAATCATCTTCATCTACTCCTTCTACTATATCTTGTGCTTTTACAAGATTTTCTTTTGCTAAATTATCTAAGCTAATAATAGTTATCCCTTCTAACAGTTTCTTAAACTCAGTTCGCAATTGTTTAATAGTTTTCTTATTCCCTAAGTAAGCCTCTATATTAGGCAGATGCTCATTCACTTCACTGATGAGATAATCGGGCACAATAAATTGTATCTTTTTCCTTTCTCTTAAGATAGAAGCTGTAATACCCTGAGGACTAATCAGAGCGCTATAAAATATATTACTATCAGCAATTACTATCATAGGTATGATAATTCAAACTTTTCGCTCAAACGTTTAGCTATATTCCTATTCGTTTCTTTGGATAATTGCATTATAAAATCGCGGTGTGCAATAGGGATACCGTCTTCATCTTCTTCTAAGGGTTCTGTTGCCATTTCCTCTTTTTTTGTGCGTTTAGCAACTTTAGGCAACTCTATTTTTACATACGGCAAAGTCTGCACAAACTCTAAAAAAGATTGCGCAAACTCACTATTATTATCTACTTTAAGGACAGTTGTATTCATATATTAAGAATTAATGAGCGCCTCTCTCCAGTGTCTTACCTCATAGGCAAAGTCGGTTTTGAGCTTGGCTTTGTCGAGGACTGAATAAGGAGGACGCGTTACTTTGCTAGGGAATTCACTCGAGCGACAAGGCAGTACCTTGCAAGCATTGCCTGCTTGGGCTACAATTTCGGTAGCGAAATCATACCAAGAGCAGACCCCTTCGTTAGAAAAATGATACACCTCGCGCTTGCCTTTGTACAAGGCGTTTTCGATAACATACACGACAAAAGCGGCTAAGTCAGCAGCATTGGTGGGCGAGCCTACTTGGTCGAATACCACCTTTAGCTCGTTGCGCTCGCGGCTGAGTCGCTGTATGGTTTTTACAAAATTATGACCGAACTGCAACGAGTACAACCACGCAGTGCGTATGATAAGATGCTCAATACCAGCTTGCTGTATAGCCTGCTCTCCTGCTAATTTGGTACGACCATATACCCCCAACGGACAAGTGTTATCGGCTTCGGTATAGGGCGTATTGCCATTGCCTCCGAACACATAGTCGGTGGAGATATGAATAAGAGGAATAGAAACCTCAGCGCATACGGTCGCCAGATGGGCTACAGCCGTGTGGTTGATGCTTTCAGCCACAGCCGTATCGTCTTCAGCTTTGTCTACATTGGTGTAAGCGGCACAATTCACTATCAGTCCGATGTGGTTTTGGTGTACAAAAGAGCGTATCTCGTCTATTTGGGTAATATCGAGAACGTCTGCATCGGTGAAAAAATAGCGTGCTTTGCGGTCGGCGTTAGCTCTTATTTCGGAGCCTAACTGACCGTTAGCTCCTGTTACTAATACGTGCATCAGTAATAGGGGCTAACGGATTAATAACTGAAACTAAAAGCGTTAGCGCCTACAGCGGCATACTTGTTAGCCAAACGCGCTACATCGCCTTTGTATTTTTCAGGTACACCAGCAGCATAAGAGGCATACAATTGTGCAAATTTTTGTTTCAAATCAGGAGTTACTTCTGTATTAAAGTTCTCCATATAAAGGATTTGCTCTACTACTTTTACAAATTCTTCCATAATACTTAACTTATTAAACGATTACTATAATTTAGTCAATTTGCCAATTAGTCGATTTACCGATTGGCAAAGCATCTAATTGTCTCATTTTCCGGTGGCAAAGGTACAAATAAATTTTGAAATAGCAATCAATAGTTATCAATAAAAATTAACAGCATATTAACAAGTTATCAACAGGGGTTGTTAATTTAATGATTTTTCGTTTTTTGTTCGCTCTTCCTTCGCTCATCCTGTATTGTTCCTATAGTGTGTGATTTTTTTTAATATGGGAAGGCTGGGAGGGCTGAGAGGGCTGGGAGGATTGAGAAGGCTGGGAGGCAAATGTAGCGTTTGTGATTAATAGATAAAAATAATTTTATATCTTTGCGGCAAAATAATCAAAATTAGAAATAATCAAAATTAGCTAACAAACTATGAACAAATGTATGATGCTCTTACTTGCTTGCGTTACTACTCTGCAAGCACAAGAGATTAAAACGTCTCAGCAGCTTTGCGCTGATGGTCAATCGCGCCCCTATGTGGTTTATACTCCTACAAACCCCAACCCTAAAACGAAACCTTTATTGGTGTTTCTGCACGGAGCCGTATCCTCGCCTCAGGTAAATGCTAACCCCGAAGGCTATGTGCGCAAATCGCCCTTAGTAGCCTTAGCCGAGACTGCCGATTGTTACCTGCTTTTCTGCTTCGGACAAAAAGGCGCTACTTGGTTCGATGCCGTAGGGCAACAAATGGTAATGGACGAAATCACTGCCGTAAAACAACAGTACCCTATCGACCCTAACAAAATCTTCCTATCGGGCTTCTCTGATGGCGGTTCGGGGGTGTATTACTTCGCTATGACGCAACCTGACCCCTTTGCAGGCTTTATCGCGATGAATGGCAGCCTAAAAGTAGCCAGTATGCTGGGCGAAGAGGAGATTTTCCCTTGCAATATGAATCAAAAACCGCTGTATGTACTCAATACCACCGGCGATAGCCTCTATCCGCTTGAGCAAATCACCCCTTCTATCGACTTCCTACGGAAAGAAAATCCTAATATTACCTTCAAAACCCCTATAGGCGACCATTTTTTGGGTTACCTGCCCGAAGAACAGTCCGCATTAGTCGATTTTATTAAAAACCACACGCGCCAACCCCTTACCCATATAGTATGGGAGACTTCTAATATTAATAAAATCAATCGGATAGGGTGGCTAAACCTCAAATCGCTCGCCCTTGAGCAAGAGCGCGCCCCTTGGCACACTCTCTATCCCAAAGTGACCATACAGAACAACAAAGCCGATTTGGGCATCAAATACGACTATACTTACAAAGGCAAGGGCTTGCGCATAGCAGGTTTTAAGAATGATACTGTTACTGCCAAGCGTTTGGGCGCCAAAGAGGGCGATGTGCTTATCGCTTTAGAGCGCGACAGTATCAGCTCGCCAATGGCACCGATGCTCTACACCGCCCAAAAGAAAGCAGGCGAACCCATCGAACTGACGGTGCTACGCGAGGGAGCGACCCTAGTGCTAAAGGGCAATTTTAACCAAGGATACCCCTATGCACTGCTAAAACATCAGCATAAAACTGCCAAGATTGAAGCGGAAATAAGAGGCAAAGAGGTATATGTACGCACCTCGCGCATAGGTGCATACGAAATAGATAGGAAGCAAACGCCGGTGAAAATCAAGGGTAAAGTAAAAGATTTCATAAATAAACCTTAAAAAAGTTTTCGTTTTTGTTGTTTTTTAGGAAAGGTTTATATATTTTTGCCCCCGAATTTTCGATTTGCCGATTTGGCGATTTGTCGATTTACTTTTTAAAGAAAAATAAAAACTAAAATATCAAAATAATGGAACACCAAGATCAACAAAACAAAAGTTACGTATTGCCTATTGCGATGATGTTCGCACTATTCTTTATGATTTCATTCGTAACAGGCTTACAAAACCCTTTTGGGGTAATTGTTAAAAACCAATTTATGGCTAGCAACCTCGAATCGCAATTGGGGAACTTAGCCAACTTTATAGCCTATGCCTTTATGGGTATCCCTGCTGGGAAAATGTTAGAGCGCATCGGCTATAAGAAAACTGCCTTAGCGGCTATTGCTGTAGGTTTCGTAGGGGTATGTGTTACCTTCTTATCGGGCTCTGCAGGTAGCTTTGCGGTATACCTAACCGGTGCTTTTATCTCTGGTTTCTCTATGTGTATGCTAAACGTGGTGGTAAACCCTATGCTTAACACCCTTGGTGGTGGTGGCAAACGCGGTAACCAATTGCTACAGTTCGGAGGGGCTATCAACTCTATCGGGGCTACTATCGTGCCTGTATTGGTAGGTTACCTTATCGGTACTATCAGCTCAGAGACTTCTATAGCCAACGCTAACCCTGCCTTATTCTTAGCAATGGGTATTTTTGCCTTAGCGTTTATCGTATTGTTCTCTATGAACATTCCAGAGCCTCACGCAGCGGCTGCTGTTGCCAATGGGGTGAAGAATAGCCACAGTCCGCTATCTTTCCGTCACTTTGTATTAGGGGCTATCGCTATTTTCTTATACGTAGGGATAGAAGTAGGTATACCTAATATAGCCAACCTATTTATGACAGGTAGCACTGAAGCTAACGGTTTAGGCATCGACACCACTACCGCAGGTTCGGTAGTAGGTACTTATTGGTTTTTGATGTTTATCGGTCGTCTTACCGGTGGTTCGTTAGGCGCTAAATTCTCAAGCAAAGGAATGCTTTCATTCGTATCGCTCTTAGGATTAGTGTTTGTACTCTTGGCTATCTTTATACCTGAAACACAAATGGTAAATATGCCTGTATTCAAAGCTGATATATCATTCGGTTTAGCACAAGTGCCTATGAGCATTATGTTCCTTATCCTTTGCGGCTTATGTACTTCGGTGATGTGGGGAGGTATTTTTAACCTTGCTACTGAAGGTTTGGGCAAATATACGGCTGCTGCTTCGGGTATCTTTATGGTGATGGTATGTGGTGGAGGTATCCTACCTGCTATACAAGGTTGGGCTGCCGATGCTGTAGGTTATATACAAAGTTACTGGGTAATCGTACTTGCGATAGCTTACCTATTGTTCTACGCATTAGTAGGTAGCAAGAACGTGAATACCGATATTGATGTGGCTTAATTTTAGAATGTTTATAATATGAGAAAGGCTGCCCTGCTCTTTAGGGTAGTCTTTTTCTTTTTTAGCATATGGAGCAGATTTTCTATTTTATTGCAGAACTCACCGTAGCAGCAGGCGTATTTTACGCTCTTAAATGGTATTTAAAAACCCATCAAAACGATTTTGAAAAGCGTTTAGAGAGCTATTGTCCTCCTTCTCCCCTACCTGAGGCGCGACAGCTATACCTAACTAAGCGGAAGAGAATTCTGAAGTATCTATTTACAACCGTAGCGATTATCTTTTCGTTAATCCCTTTTCTGTTTATTGGGCTGTGCGTCGATTTTGAGGTGATACGCCAAATGGATAGCGTACCCTACTCGCTTTTTGGTTATATATTGTTAACGTCTATTATCACATTTGTCCCCTATTTGCTAATAATTTTCTATTATTTATACTACACTATCAATAGGACTACGCAAGCGCAACAACTGCTTTTGGCAGAAATGAGCGAAGAAGATTTTGCCTATTTGGAAAAGGTGAAACAGGTATCGAGATTGTTATACCTCTTGCCACCATTTGTACTATGCCAAGAGAAGCTATACCTCTTTAAGCTAACGCATATCATTGAAGTACCGGTAACCAGCATTACGAACGTCAGTGCTATTTCAAAAGACAAATACAACAATATAACGGTGCTCATAGAGTACTCGCAGCGCACTACCCTAACAATACCCGGTGAATTGTATCCGTTTCTCACGGCATTTATGTTTAAATATCGTTTGGCTACAGGTTATGTAGCAGAGGGGCAAAGGGGTATTCTAAATTCAATTTAGTATTTTTTACGTTGATTTTTTTCGTAAAAATATTCCCTATTTTATCATTAGACAAGTAGCGTTTTTACACTATCTTTGCTAAATTGTTAAAAAATACCTCCCAAATATATCATTTCTTCAAAAAATTAAGAGTTTTAAAAATTTTAGTAGCTTATACCTTTATAATTGTTTATTTTACAAAGAATTTACTGTTAAATTTGAGTTAAACTGTATTTTTCTTTTGGTTACTTTAAAATACTTTTCTTTATCTTTGTGCTATAAAAAGGAAGTAACCGATGCCTTGCCCAAATTAGAATGAAACTATTACTTTTTATCCTATTATTCACAGCCACAGCCTTACACGCCCAAGTAGCTGAACTCACCCTGCTGGATGCCTCTACAAAGCAGCCCATTCCCAACGTTGAAGCCTATTACACACGCTCTCTCAACGGCACTATTACCAATGATGAAGGTAAGTTACGCATTACTGTAGAAAATGATACGCTTACCTTAAGTCATATAGGCTATGCAACTAAAAAGATTTTTACAGATAAAACCTTTGCTAAAGCAACCCTTTATCTCAATCCTCAGGAAATACAACTTGACGAAGTAGTACTATATAATTTTGATTTGAAGAAGAAAGTGAAGTATGTTTTAGATAATTACTTCAAATTGTATGATACTAAGGCTAAGATATTAGAGTGTACCTACCGAGAAAAATTTATAAGAAATGACACCTTGACAAGGCTCTACCAAGTGCAGTTAAGTTGGTGGAGCAAGAGTTATCGTTATGCTTCTTTTAACCAACCTTTAGAAAAACTATTACAAATCCAACTTAAGAATATTGACTACTCTAAAATGTTAAGTGAAGATGAAGTAGTGGCTCGTTCTGTTCACTTAGAAAGAACACCAATGTTTATGTATCTTTTTGTGAACACTTATTTGTCATTTATAAATCAGTTTGGTGAAAATATTGAAATTAAAAAAGTAGAGAAAAGTAAAGATGTTACTAAAGTAACATTTAATGCTGATATTGTGATCAATAAAAAGCTAAATCTAAAACTTGAAAACTCGGTATTGGTGTTTGACAATACTACCAATGCTGTGAGAAAAGTTATTTTTAACGACATACATCGAGGTATGAAGGATAAAATTTCTGATAAAACTAAAACTTCTTATAAGTCTATTACAGATAATTATCGCTTGGAACTTACTTTAACTGACTATAAAGGCAAACTACTGTTTAGTTCTTATTACGTAAGACTCATAGGAGCTATTGAATACAAAGGGAAAAGAGATAAACTCTTTTTGGAGCATAGTTTTTTGCGTACAGGAGTAGAGAACAAATATATTAAAAAAGAGGATAGAATAGATATTCAAAAGTCTTTCCACGAATACATTACCCCTCACAAACAAGGCGAAGCCAAGTTTTTACTTACCAAAGAAGAGCAAGAATTTATAAACCAATAGCCTTATGCCTACCACTGAGAAATCTCCAGAATTTTACAAGCATTACCCCACTTTGTTTCACACTTATTTTCCTACTGTAAGTGCTGAAACCTTACATTTGCTCTGCAAAGCGGGTTATACCTATTACAATGCAGTGCTTTGTTTAGACGCCTTAGTAGATGAAGGTGATACAAAAGCATTGGTGGAAATGCTTGCCTTGCAAGAGCAAACAATTAAAATTCTCACAAGTATTTACGGTTATAAATCGCCTTTTTGGGAACTATGGCAACAGCGTAAAGCGGAGTACTTTAAGGCTATACAAACCGAAAAACGCCTGCTTACTACCCCTGAAGTATCATTTGAACAATACAGTAGCTTAGCAGATGATAAGTCGGCTTTTGGCAAAATAGCTATAGATAGCCTTTGGGTACAAAGCAACACTCAAAACAAGACTGTGTACGAAAAATTATTATTGTCACATCGCTATTTTTCAGTAGGGTTTCAGCTCTATGACGATGTATAGGTAATGCCGAAGGCTTTGAGAACACTTGTCAGGTACATACTTCCGATACTTTCCAGCGTGCACTATTAGACGATTGCTCGTACACTATTGCTCAAAGATACCGGTTGCCCATTACATCTTTCTTTGAGGAGGAATACCACTACTTTATGGAGCGTATCAATCCCGAAGTAGGCGCTTGGCAATACTTTCCCACCGTACAAGAAATAGCTCCTGATATTGACGATTTGGCGCAAATAATGCAGTTCTTTATTCATATTGGCAAAAAAGATGAGATTGCTAAACACTGTCAAAAAGCTATTGATACGGCTATCAATAGTAGAAGTTGTGTGAATGGGGGCATTGAAACGTGGATACTCCCCAAGCACAACCTAACACCTCTACAGCAAAAGCAACAGTATTTCAACGAAAACAAATGGGGCACTCGAAGCGTACTACGATAACAATACCCAGTGAATTGTATCCGTTTCTCACGGCATTTATGTTTAAATACCGTTTGGCTACAGGCTATGTAGCAGAGGGGCAAAGGGCTATTGAAGTATGAGTTTTTTATCGTTAAGCTTTGTTTGTTCAGATTTTATTATTACCTTTGTAACCATAAAAACTAAAATACTATGCAGACATTAATTACAAAAACAGCTAAACCCGCTAAAAAAGAAGCTAAAAAAAACTAACCAATGCTGAAAAAGATAAGCTTATAAAAGAACTTTCAGAACAAGCCAACAGAAATATAGCTTATAAATTTATGTTTAACTATTTAGGGAACAACACTATTTAAAAAATAATTCTTCTTTTTTTCTTGCTAATTGAGAAAATAGTAGTACCTTTGCCGCCGAATTATAAAACAAATCATTGTTTAACCTTATAAATACACACGAAGAAATGACCTACATCAAGTTACATATCGCATCTGTATTACCTTTGCACAAGGTAACGCTTCGTGGCGTATCCGCTTGATTAGAATAATAGTATAAAATATAGAAGAGCCCGAAGCACCCGCTTCGGGCTTTTTGTTTTTCCTCACCTCGTTACCACATACCCAGCTGTGAGCCCTCGCTGGCTTCTCCCAAGGAGAGGGAGATTTTCCCGAAGCGATTTGTTAATTATTAATTATCAATTGTTAATTGAAAAATGGGAAATCTATATATTACCCCCAAAGGCGTTTCTGGCCTCCGCAATTTGCGTTCTCGCAAGCGCATTGCTCGAGAAGACCACGAGAAGTATTTGCGCGAATGTATCAAACGCCAAAAAGTACTCTTTAAACAACGCCGTGAACTGCCGCTTGTGCCACTCGAAAAACCCTACCAAAAGGGCTATGTGCGTTTCTTTGTACTGAGGGAAGATGTGCGACAAGGCAAGCAAGCCGACTTTTTCGCGACACTTTTGGAGAAAATCAACACCTATCAATATGCCGATACACGCAAGTTCCAGAAGAAGAAAAAGCGTCGTGGCAAGCGTGTCTATATAGCTCGCAAACAGGAATTGTACACTTTTAGTCAATGGGAATGGGAAAGAGCCCTTGAAAGGGGAAAATTCACCCAAAAAGAACGCGCCTATTTTGCAAAAATAGAGTGTTTCAATCGGCAAAAAGACCGTTTTGAAATCCATTACGAGTTTACCGAGGCGTGGCGTTTTGAATTGCGTGTAAAGCCTAATATGATTACGCATTACCGTCCGGTAGATATAGCCATAGAACGAGAACTCGCCGAGCTTGATAAGATCATAAATGACCATAAGAACTGGGGGATTATCCATAGCAAAATCTATGGAGGCAGTTATTCGTGGAATCAATACCAAAAGCGCTATACGCCTAAGGAAAAGTACAAACGCACCCCGCTGAAAGAAATCACAGCCCTTAAGTATCACACCTCAGCAATCGAAATTGGGGAGATGCTTTTAGAGTGCAAGCCGTATGTGCAATTATAAACAAAAGAAAAAATGGAAGAAAAAATCATACAAATCACTGCAGGGCGTGGCCCTTTAGAATGCCAATGGGTAGTAGCCAAAGTACTGAAAGTCTTTTTGCAAGAGGCTACTCAAAAGGGCATTGACTATACTATCGTCAGCCGAGAGGAAGGCGATGCTAATCTGACTATAAAATCGGTTACTGTGCAACTTAAAGGCAAGGAGCTATCGGCTTTCCTAAAAAGTTGGCTCGGTACGGTTTGTTGGGTTGGCAAGAGCACCTTTCGCAAATTCCATCAGCGCAGCAATTGGTATATAGGCGTTTTTGTCCTCGACCAACTGCAGCACCAGCCTTTCTCGGAACGAGATGTACAGTTCCAAACTACTCGCTCGCAAGGCAATGGCGGACAGAATGTGAACAAGGTGAATTCGGCAGTACGCGCTACCCACCTGCCTACTGGGGTAAGCGTATTTGCACAAGATTCGCGTTCGCAACTCGACAATAAGAAGCTCGCCCTCAACCGTCTGAAGGAAAAACTCGCCGAAATAGAGCTTCAGCAACTTGCCGAGCAAGCGCAGAGTCATTGGAACAATCACACCCAAGTGCAGCGGGGCAATCCTACACGCACCTTTAATGGCTCTGACTTCAAAAGCACTTATGTAGAAAAGAGTTATAAGAAGGAACGCGCTGCTGCTAAGAGAGAGGTTAAATTAGTCGATTAGCAAATGATTGTATCGCTACGACCTTTGGCGAAGTTGAGTAAAAACTAAAAACAATATGATCAGAACAATTATTTTTGAAAAAGAAGAGGGTATATCCTCTACGATTAGCGATATATTGATTCCGAGTTTGGGTGTAACACTGCCTATATGGATATATAATGAAGCAGGAGAAGCAGGTTTCTTTTCGCCTAAGCAAGAAGTTGCCTTTGAACAGTTCTTTTATCACAGTTCCTATTGGGAACAACTCAAAGAGCAATTGCGGGACTTTTACGAAGAGCTAGTTAACAAAGGAGAGCTGGAGCGAAAGAATGAACACCATTTTGAGCTTGATTTTGAGTTTGTAGCTATCCCCAGTCAGTGTAAAACCTCTAAAAACATTGTTTATGTAGGAGCTTTTACCAATTGGGATAGAGAGGATAGTGAATTCCCTTTGGAAGTAGAAATTTGTTTTGAAGATGGAGAAGTGGTGTGGATAGATGAACTCCACGGCAATTATACTTTTCCACATTAAAGAATTAAAACAATGACAAATAAAATCATTATTATAGACTTAGAAGCGACTTGTTGGGAG
Source organism: Capnocytophaga leadbetteri (assembly GCF_003054025.1). Taxonomy (GTDB): domain Bacteria; phylum Bacteroidota; class Bacteroidia; order Flavobacteriales; family Flavobacteriaceae; genus Capnocytophaga; species Capnocytophaga leadbetteri. Next base: position 26,650 of record NZ_QBKG01000001.1, on the reverse strand, counting down.
GGAATACCCCCAAAAGGAGAAGTCAGCGAAATAATAGAAATAGGCATTTGCCTGCTCGATACCCTCACGGGTGAGATTAGCGATAACAGAGGTATTTTGGTAAAGCCTACACATTCCAAAATCAGTCCTTTTTGTACCCAACTTACCACCCTTACCCCCGAACTCGTAGCACGGGAAGGCGTGAGTTTTGAAGAAGCCTTGCAAATCCTTAAAAAGGAATACCAAGCCTATCAATACACTTGGGCGAGTTATGGGAATTACGATAAAAATATGCTCCAAAAGCAATGTGCACTTAGGAAACTACCTTACCCAATGCGCAATGAGCATATCAATGTAAAGGAACTCTTCCAAGAGGTAACCCAGCACCCAAAGCGATTGGGAATGCATCAGGCATTGAACTATCTCAAAATACCCCTTGTAGGAACCCACCACCGAGGCAAAGACGATGCTTATAACATCGCTAAGATAATGTATAAGTTAATAACTAACCCTATGGAACTAAATTAAAAGCAATATAATGAAAGAACTTACCTGCCCTAATTGTAACAGAACCTTCCTGCCGGAAACACTTTCTGATTATGGCTTTAATTTTTTGAAGGAAGCTATCGGGAAGCAAATGCAGTTTATGTTTTTACATTGTCCTCATTGTACGGCTATGTTTGATTTTAATCCTATGCAATGGATATCGCCTTCTGCACTATCTCAAAGTAAGGAAAATCATACAAGTAGCCCTAAAAGTCTAAGGTTATTGCTTCGGAATAAGGAAGTTAAATCTTTATCCCAAGAATATATAAACTATCTAAAAGCACAGAAAGAGACTGTTTATTTTCCTGTCTTTTCAGAGGAAGCACCATTTATGTTGTATTCATTGGAAGAACTTTGCAAAGAGATAACTATTGACAAGCATCGATGTACTATCATTACTCAGCTAAAGGCTTATGCTACTACCCTACAAGAGGTCGGCTACGAAGAAGGTGCTTTCTCCTTAGAAAGATTGTCACAAAGCCTTTCCATAGGGTATGAGAATGAACGCCTTTTGTTTGTAGATAGTCAGAACAATAGTTCACTTTATATATTTGAGATAGAAGATGGTGATATACTGAAAACAGATTATACCTTAACAGATTTGATTCATTAATTTTAGTTGTCAAGGGCTTACAATAAACAACTGTTTTATGAAAAAGTTTGAATTTAAATACCAATTTGAGTTCTTTTGTTCCCCTATTTGGATAGAGGAAAACGTGAAGAATCCTATCCCTCACAATGTGGAGATTGCAGATTTGGATATCAATCCGTATCTAAAAGAAGAATTAGAGGAACTCAACAACTTATATCAAGAGATTTTCAATGACAATTACCCTCCTGAATCCGATTTCAAAGATACCGTAAGTGAGTATATATTTGTAAATCGTGTACTCATCTCAGCAGAACTTTTAGAGAAAGAAGTAGGGAAGCAATATACCTTTGTCTTTGATTATCCAAAATGGAAAGAAAAATTAGCAAATTTGAAAATGAGCCAATAAGTAATATTACTACCTATTTACTAATTTGCTAATTGACAAATCAACAAATTATTATGGCAAATTTAAAACTCAAGGGGAAAGACCTACTGAAGTTAGGTTTCCCGAATAATCAATCTATTAATGTAGCGTTGGAAGTGATGAAACGCAATTACGCTACTAAAAACTTAGCGTATGTAAAGTCGGTACTTGAGGATATTCTAAAAAATCCTGCACAGTACGAAGGGCACCTTACTTTTGGTCAGATAGCCGAAGCGCTGCTTTCGTCTACCAAAACCGAAAAACGACAGCTCAACGCTACACGCGCGCCTTATCACATCTTTGGCGAAGACATCACCGAAGAGGCAAAAACGCAACTCTATACGGCTCTGAAACTCCCTATTTCGGTTGGTGGTGCCCTGATGCCCGATGCCCATAGTGGCTATGGGCTGCCTATAGGGGGCGTGTTGGCAGTAGAGAATGCGGTCATTCCTTATGGGGTAGGCTTGGACATCGGTTGCCGTATGTGCCTCAGTATCTTGGATATACCTGTGTCGTACCTCTCGGGGGCACGCGATAAGTACGAGAAAGCCCTTGCCGAGCATACGAAGTTTGGTATGTACGAAACCCACAAATCACACATAGACCACGAGATTTTCGACCGCGATACTTTTTCGCTTATCCCTATCCTCAAACGATTGAAGGACAAAGCTATCAAGCAGATGGGTACTTCGGGCAGTGGCAACCACTTTGTAGAGTTTGGCGAGGTAGAACTTTTAGAAGACGACCCACAAATAGGGGTACCTAAAGGTAAATACTTGGGTATCCTTTCGCATAGCGGGTCGCGCGGGTTCGGAGCAGAGATAGCGCAGTATTACGTGCGCGTGGCTGCCGAACAATGTCCGCTACCCAAAGAAGCTCAGCAGTTTGCGTGGCTCGACCTCAGCACTCACTTAGGGTTAGAGTATTGGACGGCTATGAACCTTGCAGGCGATTACGCTTCGGCTTGTCACGATGATATTCACCGCCGACTTATTCGCGCAGTAGGCGGACGATTGAGGGCGCGTATTGAGAACCATCATAACTTTGCGTGGAAAGAAATTCACGATGGCAAAGAGGTGGTAGTGCATCGCAAAGGAGCGACTCCTGCTGGCGAAGGGGTATTGGGTATTATCCCTGCCTCGATGACCGATGCTGGCTACATAGTGCGAGGCAAGGGCAATGTTGAGAGTTTTGCTTCAGCCTCTCACGGGGCTGGGCGTGCCTTCTCGCGCAATGAGAGCAGAAATCGCTTTACCAGTTCAGACATTAAGAAAGTACTGAAAGCCAAAGATATTACCCTTATCGGGGGCAATGCCGAAGAAGCCCCTATGGCGTATAAAAACATCGAGGCGGTAATGCAATCGCAAACAGATTTGGTAGAGGTAATAGGGCGCTTTCAGCCTCGCATTGTGCGTATGGATAAGTAATTTTTGTGTATCTCAACATAAAATAGTACTTTTGCCTAACTTTCTTAGTCAAAAACAAACGTGATTACCAAAAACACTATCGATAAAGTATATGACCAGATGCGAGTAGAAGAGGTCATCGGCGACTTTGTACAACTCAAACGCGCCGGCTCTAACTACAAAGGCTTAAGTCCGTTTTCTAACGAACGGACGCCCAGCTTTATGGTCTCGCCAGTGAAGCAGATTTGGAAAGACTTCAGCAGTGGCAAGGGGGGTAATGCTATCGCTTTCTTAATGGAGCACGAGCATTTTACCTACCCCGAAGCCATTCGCTATCTGGCTAAGAAATATCACATTGAGATTGAAGAAAGCCAACCATCTACAGAAGAAAAAGAGAAAGCCGATGAGCGCGAAAGCCTCTACATAGTGTCGGAGTATGCACAGCAGTTTTTTCAAGACTCGCTGCTCAACACTGAGGCAGGCAAAGCCATCGGACTTTCTTATTTCAAAGAGCGCGGCTTTACCGATGATACTATCAAAAAGTTCTGTTTGGGTTTTTCGCCCGATGAATGGACAGCCTTTACTGATGCTGCCCTTGCCAAAGGTTATCAACTGCCTTATTTAGAGAAAACAGGACTTACGATTGTTAATGGCGACCGCAAGTTCGACCGCTTCAAAGGCAGGGTGATGTTCCCCATACACTCTATGAGCGGGCGCGTGCTCGGGTTTGGGGGGCGTATCCTTACTAACGACAAAAAACAGGCTAAATACCTCAACTCGCCCGAGAGTGATATTTATCACAAGAGCAAAGTGTTGTATGGTATTTTCTTTGCCAAGCAGGCGATTGCTAAGGCTGATAACTGCTACCTTGTAGAGGGGTATACCGATGTGATACAGCTGCACCAGAAAGGTATTGAAAACGTGGTAGCCTCGAGCGGTACTGCTCTTACCCCCGACCAAATAAGGCTTATACACCGCCTAACCCCTAACATCACGGTGCTATACGATGGCGATGCCGCAGGGTTGCGTGCTTCTATTCGCGGTATAGACCTTATTCTTGAACAAGGTATGAACGTAAAGGTCTGCACCTTCCCCGATGGCGAAGACCCTGATAGCTTTGCGCGCAAGACCGCGTACGAAGACCTTGTGATATATCTGCAAGACCACGCTACCGACTTTATACGCTTCAAAGCCTCTCTACTGATGCAAGAGGCGCAAGACGACCCTATCAAAAAAGCCGAAACCATACGCGATATGATAAACAGCATCGCCAAAATACCCGATGCTATCAAACGCGAAGTGTATGTGCGCGAGTGTGCTGTGATAATGGACATTTCGGAAGAGGTGCTCTTTAGTACCCTTTCGCAAATGCTCAAAAAAGACCTTTACGAAGGGCAAAAAGTAGAGCGCAAGCAGCCTACTATGCAGGTAAACAGAACGCCCGAAGCGGTAGAGCAGCGCGGCATCAACAAACTCGAAACCCTTGAGCACGACCTTATCAAAACGCTGTTGCTATACGCTAATCGCGAGTGTGAGTTTATCGATACCATACTCGAGCAAGACGAAGAAGGCAACCTAAAGGAAAAGCAAGTACAGCAGACCCTAAAGGTATACGAGAAAGTATTCTTAGAATTGCAAGAAGACGAAATAGAGCTTGCCAATCCCGATTTTAAGCAAATATACCAGCTGCTGATGCAGAAGCTAAACGAAGACCCTGAGTACAACATAGATAGAATAGCTAACGAACTGCCTATTGACCTATCAGAAAAAGTATCAGACCTAATAATGGAAGATGAAAACCGCCATTTAGACGACTGGGAGCGGCGTGACATCATCGCTAAAGACAAAGATGCGCACATCAACGCGATGGTAGGCGATATCATCTTAAACATTCGCACCCTATTAGTGCGCCACCTTATTCAGGAGATACAAGCGCAATTTGCTTCAGCAGAAGAAGAGGAGAAACGAGAACTCTTAGAAACCGTAAAGAGCTACTTACAGCTACAGAAGCTATTAGCCAAACGCTTAAATGTGGTAGTAAATTATTAAGGAGTATCTTGTGTTTTAAGAAAAAGTTCTTACATTTGCGGCACGTAAACAAAAACTAATAACCATTATGAAAATATCTGTAGAACTAACCTTTAGTCCGTTGCAAGACGATTTTGAAAAACCTATTCAGCACTTCATCAGAAAACTACGTGCCTCAGGACTTATTATCAAAGAAAATCCGCTAAGCACCCAAGTCTACGGCGATTACACCCAAGTGATGAGCCTCCTCACTACCGAAATAGAAGAAGCTCTTGATTTGGTAGAACACGGACTTATGTACGTGAAAATAGTAAAGTCTGACCGCCACGACTACGTTCCTTTCTCTTAACTAACTACCGATGACTGATTTATTTGCTCAATACCAAGGGGTAGAAACTCACTTGGTAATCTTAGAGATTATCGGAGTCTTTTTCGGCTTCTTAAGCGTTTGGTTTGCTAAAAAAGGGAATATATGGGTGTACCCTACAGGTATCATCAGCACTATACTCTTTGTCTATCTGCTTTGGCACTATGTGCTGTGGGGTGATATGCTTATCAACGCTTATTATACCGCAATGAGTATCTACGGGTGGGTACTATGGGCTAAAAACGCTCATAACAACGTTATTACTATCAGTCGCACTACTTCTCGCGATTGGTATATCTGTGCTGGCTTAGGGCTCTTCAGCCTCACTTTCGTTACTACAGTCTATTACTTCAAGCCTTTTATACAAAACAACTTCTCTATGGAAGGCGTAGCATTAGGTTTTGAACACTTCTTACCTACCGAATACGTTGATGTATTCACCACTGCTATCTTCTTAGTGGGTATGTGGCTAATGGCAAAACGCAAAATTGAAAACTGGATTTTCTGGATTGTAGGCGACTTTATCTCTGTACCCCTATACCTCAAAAAAGGAATGCTCTTTACTTCATTCCAATACCTTTTATTCACCATTATTGCTATTATGGGTTATATAGAATGGAAACGACACTTGCGCAACACCCCAGTCCCCTCACAAAAGTAGCCTTTATAGGCCCTGAAAGCACAGGCAAAACTACCCTAAGCGCGCTATTGGCGCAACACTACCATACCCTATATGTAGAGGAGTATATGCGCACCTATCTGCAACACAAGTGGGACGAGCAGCGACTTACTTGCACCCCTGACGATGTACTGCCTATAGCCGAAGGACAGATGCGCACCGAAAACGAGCTCGCTGCTCAAGCCCATCGCTTCCTCTTCTGCGACACCTGTCTGCTGGAGCTGATGATTTACTCTTATCTGTACTACGGTTATTGCGACCCTTGTATAGAGCAGGCAGCCCTCTCTCACCATTACGATTTTATCTTCCTAACCTACATCGATGTACCTTGGGTAGCCGATGACCTACGCGATAAACCCAACGAACGCGATGAAGTATTTGCTTTCTTCCAACAAATGCTTGACCTACACCACATTAGTTATATTATCCTCAAAGGCGACTTACACACACGCCAACAACAAGTAGTACATTTTTTAGACAGCTATCAAAAATTTTAACAGCATTGCGTTAAAATTTAACATAGCTTTAACATATAGGGGGGGGTAAAATGCTTATCTTTGCCCCCGAAAATACACAAGATATTTGCTTTTCTAAAAGTCCCGGCTTTCCTTCTCTTTCATCTATTCTATTCTCCTCAGGAAGTCGGGCAATATTTCAGAGAATAGCAGAAGGGGTCCCACAATCATACACACCCTTCTGCTTCTTTCTCTGATTTTTTTATAGTTTCTTCAAAAGTTTTTTATATTTTTGCGCTATTAAATCACAATAAGCAACTAATGGTTAGTAATACAAAAGAAAATGAACAAAATTTTTAGCAAAAACGCCTTCCTTTGGCTCTTAGTACTAATGGTACTGTTGGGCAAACTCATCCCTTATCGCGAAAGCTACAACGCCTACTTCAATTTAGGTACTTTTATTGATTGGGGTATAGTGATTATCTTCCTCCTCTATGGTCTTAAACTCAATATCCGCGAGGTAGTAAACGACATCAAAAACTGGAAACTACACCTATTGGTGCAGCTGGCTACCTTTGTGCTTTTCCCCCTTTTGGTCATTGCCTTCTATCCGCTGGCAAAAGGTACTACTTTCTACCTCCTATGGTTTTCCATATACTTCCTCGCTTGCCTGCCCTCTACCGTATCATCGTCAGTAGTGATGGTCTCTATCGCAAAAGGCAATGTACCTTCAGCTATCTTCAACGCCTCTATATCAGGACTTATTGGTATCTTTGCCACTCCTATGCTAATGCAGCCCTTTATGGATAACAGCAGCAACAGTACAGTCGACCAAGCCTCTATCATCCAACAACTATTGCTAAAAGTACTTTTACCTATCGTATTAGGTTTGCTTCTAAACCCCTTATGCCGTAAGTTCATTACCCGTTACGGAAAACTCATCGGCAAGTTCGACCGACTTATCATCTTACTAATCGTCTATGAGAGTTTTTCAACTGCTTTTGTAAACGAAGTCTTCAGCAGCGTACCTGCCGTAACGTTTCTTATTATCGCAGGGGCATCAGTAGGACTGTTCTTTATTGTCTATCACGTATTAGGCTGGGCAGCTAAGCGCTTAGGCTTCAACCGCGAAGATACTATCACCACCACCTTCTGCGGCTCTAAGAAATCTTTAGTACACGGCAGCTTGTTTATGATGGTATTAGGTATCCCTGACGATAATAAGGTAATGTTTCTATTACCCATAATGCTATATCACAGCTTTCAGTTGTTCTACGTAAGCTGGCTGGCAAATAAATTATCAACAACACAAAGCAAACCCTAACAAACTATGAGGAAAGCACTAATCATCTTAACCACCTTAATAGCCATTGTAGGCTGCCAAACACGCATTAAACCCGCTACAGATTTAGACGACAACCAATTGCACGGCAAGGTAAAACAAATGCTCGAACTGACCTATTACTACGGTAATGTTGATAGAGTGTTTTTTGAAGAGATGACCAAAGCCTCTGATTCAATGCTGTATATTTTTGATGAAAAAGGCTATTATACCGAAGCGGTTCGCTTAACTCCCCCTAATGATGACGAGGACGAACAGACACCCAGAAAAATCTACGTTACTCGCACTGCCTACGAAGTAAAAACAACCGCTTACAACAGCGATGGAGACATCCTATACCAAAGCATAAGTAAGCTAAACCCGGAAGGCTTAGAGCTTACCCGAACAGATGTTTATAAAAAAGAGGACGAAAAGATTGTAATGAACTCCACTTATGACCATAAGAATCTCAAGAGAGAAATAAATATTGAACACAAGGACGGAAGTAAGCAGAAAAACGTACTAACCCATAACAAAAAAGGACAAGTCATTAAAGGAGAGTTTTACATAGGCAGCGAAAATGAGCTTTTTTTAACCTCTATATGTACCTACAACAGCAAGGACTATTTAGAAAAACGTGAACGGAAGTATGCTACTTATTCAGTTACTACCACTTACGAGTATGAATACGATGCCCAAGGCAGTGCCACTCTCGTCAAGGAATACGAAGACGGCAAACTCACAACCACAATAAAGAGAATCATAGAGTATTATTAACACCCCCAACCCAAAGCACTAAATTATGACGATTAAAAACTGGGAAGACACCGATAAACCTCGCGAAAAGATGATGGCGCAAGGCAAAACCGCATTAAGCAATGCCGAACTTTTAGCCATTCTCATTGGCTCAGGGGCTGCCAATGAAAGTGCCGTTGCTTTAAGCAGACGCATATTGGCTTCAGTAGGCAATAGCCTAACCACTTTGGGCAAACAAACCCTCGCACAACTCACCGCCTTCAAAGGCATCGGAACAGCCAAAGCAATCACAATTCTCGCCGCCACCGAAATCGGACGTAGGCGTGCTGCCGAAACACCTGAGCCACAACCTAAAATCGAAGCCCCTCATAACATCTTCACCTTAATGCAACCCCTTATTGGCGACCTCCCTCACGAAGAGTTTTGGGTGCTATACCTCAACAGTGCCAATCGCGTCATTCACAAATGCCGACTTTCTTCAGGAGGCATCACGCATACTACCGTCGATATAAGGCTTCTCTTCAAAAACGCCTTAGAGCAAGGTGCCGTCGCAATTATTTTAGTACACAATCACCCTTCGGGAAGCACCGAGCCCAGCCACGACGATATACAGCTAACCCAGAGAGTAAAAACAGCAGCCGAAACCTTAGACATCAAACTATTAGACCACGTAATTATCACCGAGAAAGCCTATGAAAGTTTAGTAGAAAACGGAATTATGCTTTAAACTTAGAAATTTTGGAGGTGATTTAAATGGTAAATTTCTGTTTTAAGGGCTTGTGTGATTTCCATATAGTGTTATTTTATCTTTGCTATGTCGTTTTTATAACTCGCAAAAGTATAGCGACGCAAAAGCGATTTTGAGACTTTTCAGATAGCCTCAACGGGTGTATTAACAACTAAAGTAGTGAAATACAAACTTAGGAAATTGGTCACCAAGGTTGTAATATCCTTTGATGATGGCAAAATATTCTTGATCATCCCACAAGTGGGCTTCTATTCCCACAGCGGTATCATCATTGTTGAAGTTATACACCTCTAAATTCACCCCTCCTCCCTCTTCTTTATCCATTTCTTCTATAGGAAAGAGGTGCAACACGCTTTTATCTTCTACAAAGTCAAGCATTTCATAGATTTCTTCTAAAAATTCTCCCGAAATATCAAACTTTTCAGCTAATACTTGGGTATCTTCGGCTTTATAGGCTTCTAAAAAGTCGGTAAGGGTGTGGTAAATTTCTGTTTTAAGGGCTTGTGTGATTTCCATATAGTATTATTTAATCTTTGCTATATCGTTTTTATAACTCGCAAAACTGATGTTTCCTTCTAAAACCAACTCGCAGAGGGCTGTTGGGTCATAACCTTTAAAGGAATGAAGGGTATAATGGCAATGTTTGTCCTCACACTCTAAGTGGAGTACATAACCATCGGGTTCGTCTTGAAAAACAACGGTTGCTTCTTTATACTTTTCTAAGGTTGCTACCGAGCGTATCAAATCCTGCCTACTATCGTGCAAGTGAGAGGCTACAAAAGCTATTTCGGCAGTGCCATTGCTGATTATGACTTCTAACCAGCCATGTTCTTTGGGAGTGTAATCAATCATTGCAAATTAATAAAGTTTCATTAGTAAATCGGCAAAAGAAGTAGCAATAGGAGAGGGCTCTATGTCTTGTATATTATGATTAAAAAGATAAATCTGCTGGTCTTCTGCTAATAGAAGCGTATCGCCCGCAGGAGTGCGCGCAATCGGTATTCCCTGTTTCTGAAAGTCAGTATACAAGTCTATCAGCGAATGAAACTTATAAGCCGACCGAAAAGCCAAAAAGCGGTCTATTACCACCTTACTGCCTTTCACCCTGTTTTTAGAAGGAATGCCTCCGTTGTGCTCCAACAGAAAACGAATATATTCCTCATCGATAGGCTGGCTCAGCTCTCTCTGAAAATCAGCAATTTCTGTTTCTTCCGCCTTGTCCGTTTCGTAGGCTTTGATGAGGTTTTTTAGGGTTTGTTTATCGGGCAAAATCTTATAAGCCCTGAGCTGTTCCACTTTCTCCGGACTCAAGCCATATTTCTCAAAAGTAAGTTTTTTCATAGGTTTATTATCCACTAATCGTTTCTAAATGAAGGCGGTAGTTATCATCGAGCCTGATATTCACCAGATGCCCCAAAAAGTAATCAGTGTCCGTATCTACATCAAAAATGCAAGGGTAGTTTGTATGTAGCCATAGGGCTTAATTTTGGGCTACAAAAATAACAAATAATCAACAGATATACAAACGTATCAAAAATTTCTTTCTATCATAGATAAAAAAATTTGGAGGTGATTTAAAAAGTATGATGAATTTTGGACTTATGTTCAGAAAAAAGAGAACAAACAGTGGCTTATATACGCTTATGACAGAGAAACACGAGAAATTATAACTTATGTTTGGGGTAAAAGAGATTTAAGAACAGCTAAAAAGTTAAGGAAGCAACTTAAAGAACTGAATATTACCTATGATTCTATAGCAACTGATGATTGGAAAAGTTTTAAAACAACTTTTAAAGAGGATAATCATCTAATAGGAAAAGCATATACTGTTGGGATAGAGGGGAATAACTGTAAATTGAGACATAGAATAAAACGAGCTTTTCGCAAGACTTGTTGTTTTTCATCATACTTTTTGAAACACCACCGAAATTTTTTCTGTTCTTACTTACCCTATACAAACAATATAGAAACGATATAGGAACGATATAGGAACAATACAGGAAGAGCACAACATCGCCCAAAGTATAAATATCTCCCAAAAAACCCGAAAACAGAAAAATATCCTAATTTGTCATTCGCCATTTGCCATTTGTCATTAAATTACTATCTTTGTGCTTTCAATAGTAAAACAGCAATATTATGGGTATGATTATGAACTACCTCCGCGTACCTAAGGCGGAGTTTGACAAATATCTAAAAGAACCTAAGGCACTCGAAGAGGAGATTCATACGCTTTTCGAGGTTGAAGAAACCAATGAACGCTTATTTGATGTTGATAAGGCGTGGAGTGGTATTATGTACCTACTCACAGGCAGTGCTTTCGTCTGTGGCTACGAAGAAGATGAAGACGATGATGTATCTCGCCTCTTTTTCAGCGGACAGCTTTTTGATGAGCAGTCTGACCTCTATGGATTTGGACCTGCGCACTACATTACCCCCGCTCAAGTAGCGGCACTCAGTAAGCGACTCAGTGCTATGTCCGAAGCAGATTTAAGGGAAAACTATAATCCCGAAGAGATGGCTGCCAATGAAGAGCTTTACCCCTCATTAGAGTGGAACGAAGATGATTTTTCTTACCTAAAGTATCACTTCGAAAAGTTGCAACAGTTTTTCGCCACAGCCGCCCAAAACGGCGAGGCTATAGTAAATTTCCTATCGTAAGGGAATACCCTAAACATCATTTTCAAATTCAACACTAATGGAAGTTACTAATATCAATCAGTTAGACCTTGTAAACGGACTTTATACCTATGCCGATTATTTCCTTTGGAAAATAGAAGAGCGTATAGAGTTGCTAAAAGGGAAGATTTTTAAGATGAGCCCTGCCCCTGCAATACCTCACCAGAGAGTATCTCGCAAGTTGTCGGGCGAACTCTATAATTTCTTCAAAGGAAAGACTTGCGAACTGTTTGCCGCACCTTTTGATGTGGTACTTCCTAATGCAGAAGGCAAAGAAGACAGTGTCGTACAGCCCGACCTCTGTGTAGTGTGCGAGCCTGAGAAATTAGCCGATGGCAAACGTTGCTTAGGTGCCCCCGATTTAGTAATCGAAATACTTTCGGCAGGCAACTCTCAACGCGATTTAAGCGATAAGTTTTGCCTATACGAAGAAGCAGGGGTTGCTGAGTATTGGATTGTGCGCCCTTCTAATAAAGAAGTAAATGTTTTTGTATTAGAAAATGGCAAATATCGCGGACTTGCCCCTATTGTAGAGGGCAAAGAAATAACCTCAGTAAAATTTCCAACCCTTAAGATAAACACAAGTGATATTTTTTAGAATCATATGGAAAAAACAGCTTCTCAAATCATTGATTGGATAAAAAACTACGCCCAGCAAGCCCGTGTCAAAGGCTTGGTGATAGGCATATCAGGAGGGGTAGACTCTGCCGTAGTCTCTACTCTCTGCGCGCGTACGGGGTTACCAACTCTTTGCCTCGAAATGCCCATTCATCAGGCAGAAAGCCACGTAAGCAGAGCCGAAGAACACATCAGCTTCCTCAAGGCGCACTACCCTAACGTCACTAATTTGCGGGTAGACCTCACCCCTGTATTCGACCAATTCGTAGTGCAAGTGCCGCTGACCGATAAGCCCACCTACGAAATGGCTTTGGCGAACACCCGTGCCCGCCTACGAATGACGACTCTTTACTACTTCGCTGGTTTAGAGGGGTATATCGTAGTAGGCACAGGCAATAAGATAGAAGATTTTGGCGTAGGCTTCTTCACCAAATACGGCGATGGGGGCGTAGACATCAGTCCTATAGCCGACCTGATGAAGAGTGAAGTGTACAAACTTGGCGAGTACTTACAGGTGCCTCAAAGCATTCTCAAAGCAAAACCCTCTGACGGACTTTTTGGCGATGACCGCAGCGATGAAGACCAGCTAAAAGCCACTTATGACGAGTTAGAGTGGGCAATGCTACAAACCGAGCAAGGACAAACTGCCGAAGCCTTCACAGGCAGACAGCGCGAAGTATTCGAGATATACACCCGCCTCAACCGTGCCAACCAACACAAAATGCAGCCCATACCCATTTGCAAAATTGACAAATAAGACAAATTGACAAATTGACAAATTGACAAAAATGAACATACTAATCTTAGGCTCTGGCGGTCGCGAACACGCCTTTGCCGTAAAACTACACAGCAGTCCACTTTGCGACCAGCTTTACATAGCCCCTGGCAATGGGGGCACTCACCACGTAGCTACCAATGTAGCTATTAGCCCTACCGATTTCCCTGCCCTGAAAGCCTTTGTACTCGAAAAAGAGATTGCAATGGTGGTAGTAGGTCCCGAAGACCCTTTAGTAAAAGGAGTATATGATTTCTTTGTTAGCGACAAAGACCTCGCACACGTGCAAGTAATAGGCCCTTCGCAGCACGGCGCTACCCTCGAGGGCAGTAAAGAGTTTGCTAAAGAGTTTATGGTGCGCCATAACATTCCTACGGCTAAATATGCGAGCTTTACTAAGGAAACGGTTGAGGAGGGTTGTGCTTTCCTCAGCACGATGAAAGCCCCTTACGTGCTTAAAGCCGACGGATTGGCGGCAGGCAAGGGGGTGGTAATACTCGAAGACCTACACGAAGCACAAGCCGAACTTCGCCGTATGCTCATCGATGCTAAATTCGGGCAAGCTAGCACCAAAGTAGTGATTGAAGAGTTCCTCAAAGGTATAGAGCTTAGCTGCTTTGTGCTAACCGATGGCGTCGATTATAAGATATTGCCTACTGCCAAAGATTACAAGCGTATTGGCGAAGCCGATACAGGGCTCAACACCGGAGGTATGGGGGCGGTTTCGCCTGTGCCTTTTGCCGATGCCGCTTTTATGCAGAAGATAGAAGAGCGCATCGTAAAACCTACCATCAACGGACTACAATCAGAAGGCATCGTCTATAAAGGTTTTGTTTTCATCGGACTTATAAAAGTTGAAGGCGAACCTTACGTGATAGAATACAACGTGCGTATGGGCGACCCCGAAACAGAAGTGGTTTTACCTCGCATAGAAAGCGACTTAGTACCTTTGTTCCAATCCCTTTACAACGGCACTTTGGCTGCACAAGAGCTAAAAATAACCCCAGAAAGTGCTACCACAGTGGTAATGGTATCAGGAGGCTATCCTGAGGAATACGAAAAAGGAAAGGTTATCACCGGCACAGAAAGTGTAACCGATAGTATGGTATACCACGCAGGCACTACCCTAAAAGAGGGCGCACTGCTAACGGCAGGCGGCAGAGTATTGGCAATCACCTCCTTAGGAGCTGATTTTCACCAAGCCCTACAGAAGTCATACCACAGTATCAGCAAAATACATTTCGAAGGGGCTTACTACCGAAGAGACATTGGTAAAGACCTTTCATCACTCTAATCATAGTTCAAAATTCTTATGAGGGTTGTCATAACAGGAATGGGGATTTATTCGTGTATAGGCACTTCGTTAAGCGAGGTCTATAGCTCATTATATCACGGGAAGTCGGGTATTGTAGTACAGCCCGAGCGCAAGCTGATGGGCTATAGGTCAGCCCTTACAGGTGTTCTACCTACCCCAGAGCTCAAAGGTATATTGGGGCGCAGAGAGCGCATTTCTATGGGGCAGGAAAGTGAGTTCGCCTATATGGCTACCCGCGATGCCCTTAGCGCGGCACAAATAGACCTCGACTTTCTACGCCAGAATGAAGTAGGTATTCTCTACGGAAATGATAGTGTAGCCGAATCGGTAGTCCTTACACACGACAAGATACGCGAGAAGAAAGACACAGCATTGCTCGGTTCAGGGGCAGTATTTCGCACAATGAACTCTACCGTTACAATGAACCTCTCTACCCTCTTTCAGCTGCGCGGAGTCAATATGAGCATTAGCGCGGCTTGTGCCAGCGGTTCGCACGCCGTAGGGTTAGGCTATTTGCTAATACAGAGTGGTATGCAAGATTGTATCATATGCGGCGGAGCCCAAGAGGTAAATCCTTATTGTATGGGCAGCTTCGACGGATTAGGAGTTTTCTCAATACGCGAAGAGGCACCTGCACTTGCCTCTCGTCCGTTTGATGCACATCGAGACGGCTTAGTACCTAGCGGAGGGGCTGCCACCCTTATACTCGAAAGTTATGAGCACGCCCTAAAGCGTGGGGCTACCCCTATAGCCGAAGTAGTAGGCTATGGTTTTTCGTCTAACGGCGCTCATATCTCTACCCCAAGTGTAGAAGGCCCCGCCCGCGCGATGAGGCGAGCGCTCCAAAATGCAGGTATGCAGCCCCACGAGATAGATTATATCAATGCGCACGCTACTTCCACCCCTATAGGCGATGCCAATGAAGCAAAGGCTATTTACGAAGTATTTGGCAGCAAAACGCCTGTAAGCTCTACCAAGTCAATGACGGGACACGAATGCTGGATGGCAGGGGCAAGCGAGCTCATATACAGCATACTAATGATGCAACACGACTTTATAGCTCCTAATATCAACTTCGAAACCCCCGATGAAGACAGTGCCAAGCTAAATATTATCGGCAGTACACAACAAAAGCCCATCAATGCTTTCTTGAGCAATTCATTTGGTTTTGGCGGTACTAATTCAGCTTTAATAATTAAAAAAATGCCCATTAGCTAATCAGCCAATGGGCATTTTTTATTATTTATCATTTTTAAGGATACCCCCACTCAGGGCAAACTCCATAGCTTTTTGGGCGGTAAAACCCTCAGCTGGTTTAATATTTTCGGCAGAAGTAACGATTACCCACCCCGATATAGCATAAGAGTGTGGCAGATAAACACTCACCATACCTTCCAGATTTGTAAAATTCATAGTATGCTGGGTAAGGAAGCCTATACGCCATATTTCAGGGGTTTCATTAACCCGCACCCACACAGGATTGGTAAACTTCCTTTTATCGCCTACAAACGAAGCCAACATATCTTTAATAGACGAATAGATAATCTTCACCCCAGGGATATGTGCCACTATATAGTCCATTAGGCTAACGAATAGCTGCCCCAAAATAAGCTTACTGCCTACAAAGCCGATAAGTGCGGTACCAAACAGCACAGCCGCAAATACAGCCCCTGGGTATTGGCGAGAGATGTTGGGCACTAAGTTATCTACACTCTTAAAGATAGACCATATAATCCACACGGTAGCGCTAAGAGGGCCTATAATAAGAATTCCTTGAAAGAAAAACTTGATAAAGATGCCTAAATAATTCTTTTTTTTCATTTGTTTTTTAGTGAATATTAAGGGTTATTGGCTCATCATAAAAGTATTGGTATGCGCTCTAAGAATAGCTGAAAGCTGAGGCGAATAGCCTCCACCCATAGAGCATTGCACCGGCAAATGGTATTGGCGACAAAGGTTGAATACAAATCGGTCGCGGTCAGCACAGCCTTGCACACTCAGCGATAGTTTACCTAGTTTATCGCTACTAAGCACATCTACTCCCGATTGGTAAAACACAAAATCAGGCTGATGAACAGTAATAATTTCGGGCAAAACAGAAGTAAGTACAGAAAGGTAAGCCGCATCAGACGTGCCTGTAGGTAGGGCGATATCTCTATCGGACTGCTCTTTTACAAAAGGGTAATTGCCCTCTGCGTGCATCGAAAAGGTAAAGACACGCGGGTCGTGCCTAAATATCTCGGCAGTACCATTGCCCTGATGTACATCTAAATCGATAATAAGCACTTTTCTAACAGCTGTATGCGCCAGCAAATAGGCAGCCGCCACCGCTTGGTCATTGAGCATACAGAACCCCTCTCCCCTATCAGAAAACGCGTGATGCGTACCCCCTGCTATATTAAACCCTACCTCAGCGGTGCGCAGTGCCCATAGGGCTGCCTCAATAGTGCCTTGTACTAAGGTGAGTTCGCGGTCTACTAACTGCTGATTTTGGACAAAACCAATAGGCAATGCCTCTTTATGCGACAGCTGTAGCTGCACAAACTTATGCACATAATCTGGGGTATGCGCTAAGCAGAGCGTTTCCAGACTTACCTTAGAGGGGGTACGAAAGTCAGTAGGATCGGCTATCCCTTCGTGCAGAAGCTGTTGCGGCAAAAGGGCGTACTTCTGCATCGGAAAGCGATGATTATCTGGCACTGGGTGATTATAGATAGGGTGGTAACTGATGTACATTTCACTATAAATTATACCGTTTGTGCTTTCTTCCGACTAAAGTAAATATATACCAAAGTACCAATCAGCAGCAGGTGTAAATATACTGAGTACATCACTAATTGAGGGTAATCCATTGTGTGGGCGAACTGATAAAGCCCAATAACCTGCGCCCCGTAAGGAATGAGACCTTGAGCATAGCAAGAAAAGATATCGAGCACCGAAGCGGCATTGCGCAGCGACACGTTAAACTGCTCACTGATGCGCTTGCTTATCTTCGATACGATAAGAATCGCTACCGTATTATTGGCTACACATACATCGGCTACCGTTACAAGGAAGCCCATACCGAGCAATGCCGATGCCCCACTCCTAATATGCTTAGCGATGAGATTCATCAGGTATTGTATACCGCCAAAATGCTCTACTAAAAGAGCCAATCCACCGATGATAAAGTACAAGAAGAAAATATCAGCCATATCCATAAAACCTTTGTAGGTATGCTGGGTAAAGTCTAAAAAGCCAAACTTACCATAAGATAGTCCTATCACTCCTGATAAGAGCACTCCCAAGAAAAGCGACACAAACACATTCACTCCAAAAAGCGAGATAATCACTACGGCTATATACGGCAAAATAAGCACTACATTAAAGTCGTGATATGCCTCGCTATGGATAAAAGTCTGTGCTTCGGGGTTGCCTATAAACAAAAGAACAATCACTGAAAGCAATGCCATTGGTAGGGCAATCTTAGCATTGGCTTTCATCTTGTCGCTCATCTTACAACCCAACGACTGGGTAGCGGCAATGGTAGTATCAGAAATAAGCGAGAGATTATCGCCAAACATAGCCCCTGACAACAGCGATGCCCCAATAAGAGCCGTATTAGAGTGACTTTCGGTAGCGAGGTTGAAGACAATAGGCGAAAGCGTCATAATAGTACCTACTGAAGTACCTGTAGCAAACGACAGAAAAGAAGCTATAAGAAAAATACCTACCGGAAAGTACTGAGGCGATATGTAGTACATACCCATATTCACGATACTGTCTATACTACCAGAGGCTTTGGCTACTGACGCAAATGCCCCTGCCAAGAGGGCGATAACACACATCTGCAATACATTGCTATCGCCTGCCCCTTTAAAGAAGAGAGCTATTTTCTCATTAAGCGGAGCCCTATAAATAAGAAGCGCTATCACTACTGCAAAAAGCGCTATAATAGGTGCTGGAAGCGAATAAAAGTTATCGAAATACAAACCACTCCCTAAGAATATTGCTACGAATATCAGTAGCGGTATAATGCTTATTATATTTAATTTCTGTTTCATTATTTAGTTATTTGTTAATCATTTTAATGAGCATCTAGCCAGTTGTTGCCTATACCTAAATCAGCGACTAACGGAACGGCAAGAGTAAAGGCGCTTTCCATCGCTTCTTTGATGAGGGGTTTCACTATCTCTAATTCGGTTTTAGGCACATCGAATACTAACTCATCGTGTACTTGCAGCAGCATACGGGTTTGCAATTGCTGGGCTTGCAGTAGGTCATAGATACGTATCATCGCTATCTTGATAATATCAGCAGCCGAACCTTGTATAGGCGCATTTACGGCGTTGCGCTCTGCTGCCCCTCGCACTACTTGGTTGCGCGAATGTATATCGGGCAGGTAGCGACGCCTGCCCAGTACGGTCTCTACATAGCCGTGCTCTTGGGCAAAGTGTATCTGCTTCTGTATGTAGTTACGCAGATTGGGGTAAGTAGCGTAATAGGTATCTATCAGCTCTTTGCTCTGCGACCTGCTCAAATCGGTTTGTGCTGAAAGCCCAAAAGCTGATACGCCATAAATAATACCGAAGTTTACCGTTTTGGCGTGGCTGCGTTGCTCGCGGGTAACTGCCTCTAAAGGTATGTTGAACACTTTGGCTGCCGTAGCGCAGTGAATATCCTCGCCGTGCAAGAAAGATTCTATCATATTATGCTCTTCGCTTAAGGCGGCAATGATGCGCAACTCTATCTGCGAATAGTCGGCAGAAAGGAGTACATAATCATCATTGCGAGCTATAAATGCCTTGCGCACTCGTTGCCCACGCTCGGTACGGATAGGGATATTCTGCAAGTTAGGATTATTGCTACTAAGGCGCCCCGTAGCGGCTACCGTCTGCATATAGGTAGTATGCACACGCCCTGTGCGGGGGTTCACCTCTAACGGCAACGCATCTACATAAGTAGATTTGAGCTTCTGTACTTGTCGCCACTCTAATATATCGGCTACTATCTTATGTTTAGCAGCAAAAGGAGCTAACACCTCTTCGGAAGTAGCATATTGCCCTGTTTTTGTCTTCTTAGGCTTACTGTCTATCTTAAGTTTCTCGAAGAGAATATCGCCTAACTGCTTGGGCGATGCCAAATTGAAAGGCGTACCTGCTTGCTCGGCTATAGTGGCTTCTAATTGTGCTATCTCTGCGTCTAAGGTTTTAGAGTATTCTTTCAGATACGCCACATCTAGGGTTACCCCCTCGCGCTCCATTGCCGCTAATACTTTCAGCAGAGGCATCTCTAAATCGGTGTACACTTTTTGGGCATTTACCTTAGGCAATTCTGCCTTAAAGACGTCCTTCAGCTGCCAAGTAACGTCAGCATCTTCTACCGCATACTCTTTCACCTCTTCTAAAGCGACGGTACGCATTGAGCGTTGCGCCTTGCCTTTGCCTATAAGGCTTTCGATAGCAATCGGGGTATAACCCAAATAGGTTTCCGAAAGCAAGTCCATATTATGGCGCATATCAGGGTTGATAAGATAGTGGGCTATCATCGTATCGAATAGCGCCCCTTGTACCTTTATACCGTAATTTTCGAGTACTTTGAGGTCGTATTTTAAATTCTGACCTACTTTGGTTATCTTTTCATCCTCAAAAAACGGACGAAAAGTATTCAGCAGGGCTGTAGCTTCTTCTTTATCCACAGGAAATGGTACATAATAGCCTTTGTGCGCCGTCCAACAGAAGGAAATACCTACTAATTCAGCTTCGAGAGCATCAATAGCAGTGGTTTCGGTATCAAAACAGACTTCAGTCTGCTGCAATAGCGACTGCAAGAGTAGTTGTTGTGCCATTGGGGTATCTGCCAGCTGGTAGTAATGGGGGGTATTGGCGGCTGTCTTCTTCTCGACCGCTACTTGGGGCTGAGCAAATAAGTCGCCTTGTACGGCAAACATATCTAACTGGGCTGAGGCGACTTTCTGGTTGCTTTGTACTACCGCTTCTGGCTGATATACCTTTTGGAAATTGACTAATAACTGACGAAACTCTAACTCTTCAAAAAGTTTGCCTACCGCCTCGAAATCGGGGGTAGAGACTTCGCAGTCCTTCTCATCAAAAACAACGGGCACATCGAGCATAATGGTAGCCAACTGTTTAGAGAGGATACCTTTTTCTTTATTGTTTTCTATATTCTCGCGCAACTTGCCTTTGAGCTGGTCGGTATTAGCAAGGAGGTTTTCTAAAGAACCAAAGTCGGCAAGGAGCTTTTTGGCAGTCTTCTCGCCCACCCCTGGGAGGCCAGGGATATTATCGACCGCATCGCCCATCATACCCAGAAAGTCTATCACTTGCAAGGGGTTTTGTACCTCAAATTTCTCTTGTACCTCTTTCACTCCCCATATTTCTACATCATTCCCTCCACGAGGGGGGCGATACATAAAGATATTGTCGCTCACCAGCTGGGCGTAATCCTTATCGGGGGTAACCATATACACCTGATAGTCTTGCTTTTCAGCCTGTTTGGCAAGAGTGCCGATAATATCGTCGGCTTCGTAGCCCTCTTTTTCTATAATAGGGATATGCAAGGCATTGAGAATCTGATGTATATAAGGAATGGCTATGCGGATAGCCTCAGGGGTTTCTTCGCGGTTAGCTTTATAATCGGCAAAAAGCTCGGTGCGCGCTACACTACCGCCCTTGTCGAATGCTACGGCTAAATGATGAGGCCGCTCCTTTTTCATCACATCGAAAAGGGAATTCATAAAGCCCAAAATGGCTGAGGTGTTCAGTCCTTTGGAATTGATGCGCGGGTTTTTAATAAAAGCGTAGTAGCCCCTAAAAATAAGGGCGTAGGCATCGAGTAAAAATAGGCGTTTTTTCATAACGGCGATTATTAAGGGTTTTAGGGGGCAAAGGTACTAAAATAAATTGTATTTTTCTTTTGATAAAAAAACTTTGTCAAGAAAAAACTGTATATCAGTTCCTTTCTTGACAAAGTAATTATATCGAGTTGAAAAAAGTTATATTTTAGGTTTTTCTTCTGGCACTATGTGCGAGGTGTCATAGCCTGCAAAGAGCTTCAGATAATGTTGCAGTGTAATGCCATTGCCATCAGCAAAATCATAATTGCCTTGGCATTTAAAATATTTGCGAACGGAGGTTGCCCCTGCTAAGTGTGCAGCTGCTAAAATACCTGATTCTGTTATTTCTATTCCGTTGATTTTTTTGCCTACATATTTTTCTATTTCCTTGCGCAAAAACCACTTGCTGCGCTGTAGGCTGAGGGTGAAGACCCGTTCTTGCTGCTCAGGAGAGTTGAGAAACTCGTCCATATCATTTACCCCAAAAAAGCGCAAGATACGTTTGCCAAATTGGTATTTGCCCATATATCCAAAACGGTTTACTACCGTATAACTGCCTCGCGACTCGCGATAGGCTAAGGCTTCTTTAAATCCTACAAAGGTTTTACCAGCGTGTAGGGCACTGAAAGTAATAGTTTCCTCATTATTGGTAGCTTCTGGCATAGCGGTAGCCAGCTGAGGCGTTTCTACTAAGAAATTGGTTGGTACAACAGTAGCTTTAGTTTCTTCATCTTTAATGGTAAATCCTAAAAAGAAAAATACCATAATCACAAATAAATACCTCTTTTTTTGTAAATTCATATAAGTTGTTTTCTTTAAGACTGACAGCGTTTCTCCGCACGGAAAAACACCTGCTTAAAATTATTTCGGCGGCAAAAGTACAACTTTTTTTGAAAATGACCAAAAATAGTGGTTAGTCTTTAGTCGTTAGCCGTCAGAAAGCTCTCCTAAGTTGCTCATTATTAACAGCTAAATGCTAACCGTATCAGTATCTTTAAAAATTAGATATTACACGATATTCTTTTTGGTTATGAGCTTTATTGATAAAGTTACGCATTTCATTGGTAAGAGGCAATTGGTTTTGGGTTTCCCAAAACTCTTTGTTATAAGGTATCTCTAATTTAAACAATTCTTTTTTACCATTTACATTGGCTTTAAAAGTACTGAAGTCTGAAAAAGGGTGAGTAACAATGAGCTCGAAACTTACCTCATATACTATTCTTTCACCATTATTATAACCCTCTATTTTTTGGCTCATTATAGCATTGGTTATAAAATACTTATTCTTATCAGTGTCCTTCTCACTTTTTTCTTTCAAATAGTAATCAATAACCCTATGTTTTCCTGACAACTTTTTAGTAAAAGGTATTTTATCTACCACTTTAGGATTGATTTTATAAATACATTCTTTGATAGCATAATCATCAGTACTGATGATAAAATGACCTATTCCTTTTTTGTAATCCTCTTCATTTTTAGAAGTATGACTTACTTGTTGATGTGTTTCATCTATAACTTTAAGGAATGAAAAACGGTACTCCTTTGGATCTAAGAAGAAGTAATTACTATACCAATCAAAAATACCATTTAGGGAAGGCAACTCAAAATCATCAGTTCGTAAACCTTTCTTTTCTATACCAAATTTACGCATATTAAATAGTTGAAAAGCATAATTCTTTTCAGCAGCAAAAAGTTTATCTCGTTTGATACGCCCACTAAAATCTTCTATTTTTACGAGTTCGCCATTGCGCTTAAGTACGCAACGCAAAAAGAAATCTTCTGCAAAAGGCTCCATAGGATAATTGGTGGAGGCACGATTATAGGCTTCTTGAAGAATATTTTTGTTAGAAAGAGTTACTTCGTCTAACTGAAAGGGTTTAGGGCTAAGATACAAGGTGTCTTTAGTGTGGCTAAGGGCTTTAAAAGTAGTTTTGAGTGTTTCATAGCCTAACATTTTTATAGTAATGCTGTCATTAGTAGAATAGAACACAAAGTACCCATCAGCATTAGTAATGGTGTAATCATTAACATTATGGATAGTAGCAGACTGTAGAGGTGCTTTAGTATCTTTATCTACAAGGTATTTTGAGATAGTATTTTGAGGGAAAGATAATGGTATTAGGGCTATATAGATAATGACTGCGATTATATTTCTTTTCATAACTATATTTTCAATTTAAATTGTCTAATACATTCAACTAACCCCTAACGGCATAAACCGCGTAATAGCGAGGGGTAAATAGGCGCAATAATGGGCGTATACCCCATTTGCCTACAGGATGCGTCCATTTTTCGCGATATACAATGTGCCAACCCGCTTTTTCTAACAACATATCTAACTGCCAATCCTCAAACTCGTGATAATGGCAGTCACGAGGGTCGTTAGTATTGCGGTAAGCGCTGGCAAACCACAAGCGCAATGGCACGGTAACTAATAGCTTATCGGTAGGCAATTGCTGCAAAACCGCCAACGGATTGACTAAATGCTCGAGTATTTCGAGCGCGGTAGCAAAATCGGCAGGGAGCGACTGCAGGCAATCGGCTTGAAAGTCCAAGTCCTCGCCCTGAGTGTTGCGCACTGTGTAGCCCTCGGCTTGCATCAGTTCGCTAAAAGGGTTTACCACTCCTACATCTAAGATAGTAGCCCCCTGTGGAGCGTACTTTTTGAGTATGGCAAGGGTACGCTCGTAACGCTTTTTAGGAAGTTTTTTGTACATTCTTTTTAAGAGGCTTTAGAAAAAATTTGCTCCAATATCTTTAGGGTTATAAGGTAGGTGGGTTTTACTCCGATGGTGCCTAAACCGCCTGAGGCAAGGGTGCTACCGGTCTCTAGGGGGTTATCAGAGGCATAGTACGCATAACGCACCTTTACATCTTCGCGTATGCTCTTGCGTATCTTCGAGGCCGATTGTATTGCTTTCTGATAGTGTACGCCCTCCATCTCTAATCCTACAGCTTTCCACGTAGAGTGTAAGAAAAACTTCAGTATATCTTTGTTCTGCAACGAGGTGCCTAATACAGTAATCATAGACCCCTCAAATACTTTTAGTCCGTGTCCTTCAAAATCGGCTTTAGAAAACTCATTGTTGAAAGGATAATTATCGGCGGTACCCTCGAAAATATGCGATGTAGGTATCATTATATCGCCTTTGTCGCCCTCTAAAATACCTGCTTTGCCCATAATCGATACGGATACTACATCTAAAAAGTGAGTATCCCCGCCCTTGTGGTAAGGCTTCAAAAGTTCGTCTATCGTTTCGTAGGCTTGTTCGCCAAAAGCATAGTCCATTACTAAGAGCACTGGCTTTTCTTCTTCCTTTAGGTGACTTAAATCATAAGGAGTGCCTGTAAAGTCTATCTTGGCGGTATCGAACAGCTGCACATCTATATTGGTGCCCGAAGTATCGTCTACCGAAATCATACCATGCGAGTGGGCATAGTTTTTCACTTTCTGTCTGAGCTCTTCGTTCTCGTGCTTGCTGAGCGACTCGAATAGCGCCATTTGGCTGTCTGCCTGTGCTTCTGTACCTATCGCTTTTTGGGCAAATAGGCTGTTCATCACGCTGTGCATATTGGCACTTATAATATGTATAGGGCGGTGCAGCAATCCGCGTTTGAGAAGGAGGTGTTTGAGATGCTCTGCCCAAATCTCGCCGTGGAGGTGGTGACCAATGCGCTCGCGCAAGACGGTACTAAAGGTGATGGTGCGACGCTCATCGTTAAGGCGTTCGTTCACCGCTATTTTGCCTAACCAATAGATAATATGTATAAACCGATTGGGTTGCGCTACCGTAGAAAGGGCATTATGCGCCTCGAGTACCTCTTCAAAAGTACGCCCCAACAGATTGCCTATGTGTATAAAGCAGGCTTCGCGCTCGGCAAGCGTCAGCTTGGGCTTATTCACCGCCACGGTTACTTTTTCCCAATCGTGAGAAATCTTATTGTCGTCTAACAAAATACGGTCGGCTATCTTATGCGACTCTATGAATAAAAACGTTAGATGCGTGAGCAAATCGTAGATGTCGGAACGCCCACGGGTGATTTCGATATTCATCTGCTGGTCGTCTATACGATAGCAGTTGCGGCGGCGCTTGGGCGGAATGATAGGTTTAAAATGCGATTTGCGGTAACCCTCATCGGCTATAAGGTTGATATACAAACACTGCTCGATGCCCTCGGGCAGGCGGTCGAGTACGTAAATAAGTCCGTTGAGTTCGGTTTTATTTTCGGCTATAGAGCCGTATATTTCGGGGCGCAATACCAATAATGATTCGCGCAATGCCTCGCCCGATACGCCCATAGGCTTGTAGAAACCGCGGGTGAATAGGTGACGCATAGTAACGTACATACGCTCAATAGCGTTAGTTGATTCTTGTGCTCTACTCTTCATATAATTCGTCTATTTTGCTGTATACTAAGTCGGGTTCGAAACCGCGATACAGTAGATAATTAGCTAATTTTGCTTTTGCTTTATAAGGGTTTGTGTCTTTTATCGAGGTGTATTTCTTTTCGGCTACGGCATCGAATACTTCTTGATACTCATCTTCATCAATTTCTTCTAAGCCTGCTTCTATAAGGTAGTCGGTGAGCCCCATAGCGTAAAGCGAACGGGTGATGCGGTCCCGTCCCCATTTTTTAAGGCGGAACTTACCGCGGGCGTAACTGCGAGCAAAGCGCTCTTCGTTGAGGAAATCGTGCTTGATAAGATGCACGATAACCTCGTCGATAGCTAGCGGAATCATACGCATCTCGCGGAGCTTGTCGCGCACTTGTCGGTGCGAGCGCTCTTGGTATGCGCAGTAGCGCTCTAAACGCCGCTTTGCCTCTTCTACCGTATATGTTTTTACTGATTCGTTCATAATAGCGTACAAAGGTAGTAAATAATTTGGCGATGCGCAAATTTGGTGGTTTACCCATTAAAAAAAGGTTGCTTGCGTTTGCAAACAATGGGAGTTTTGTAGTAAGTGCCTTTCATTTATCTTATAACTTCTAATTCTTTTTTACCTTTTGGGCGATATAAATATATAGGGAAAATTCTTACTTTTTTTCTATTTTCCTCTTCATATCTTCCTACTAGTACAGGCTCTCCTTTACAACGAGGACATTTCATTGCTGTAAATAATAATG